>NZ_JBJKJI010000019.1:0-583 GCF_056175685.1 Bdellovibrio sp. MYbb2 | reverse complement strand
CGAAGATAGGTCGTATTATTTGCTGCGCCAGAAGGACTCATGACTGCTAGCGATCCAAGCCCTAAATTTACTCTGGCGCCAGCAGCGTCACTGGCTCCGGTACCCCCGTTTGCAAGGGCTACGATTCCGGACACATTGGTCGCTGTTGTTGCGGTGCTGGCATTTCCGGTAATATTAATTCCCGCGGTCGTCCCACCACTATTGAAGCCGTTCAAAATGGCATCCAGCTTAGTATATCTTTGGAAGATGCTTTCCAGGCTATTCTGATCAACGCCATTAGATACGTTTACATTGATAAAGTCCGTGTCGGACTTACTGTTAAGCATCTCGGAATTCACTGCAAACCCAACGGCCCGCATATTAAAATCCGCCGCCACGTCTTCGCCTTGGATATTCATACGCAAGCGCAAAACACGTCGATCTACGTTAGATGGGATATAGCTCTGATTTGTTGCCACAATATTGTTTTGGCTATCAACGCACTTGAGACCGGTACGCGTTGCTTTATTGTTCATCACTTCAGCAATGGATAAAACAGGGGAAGGATTTTTTCCGGGTAAAGTTGATGCATTTGGATCACCGA
>NZ_JBJKJI010000018.1:0-590 GCF_056175685.1 Bdellovibrio sp. MYbb2 | reverse complement strand
AAAGCCCCTTAGCAACCCCATACCTTTCTAAGGGTCTTTGAAGATGATTCCAGTGCTGTCGCCTCCCTCAGACGAGTAACCCCAAGTTACGACACTGCCATCGGATTTTAACGCGGCAAATGCTCCACTAATGCTGAATATCTGCGCTACTCCGGAATTCGCGGAGGTCACACTTGATGGGGCTGTGCCTCCATTAGACGCATCCCCCCAACTCACTACACTCCCATCGGATTTTAACGCGGCAAAGGCAGTATCAGTGCTGAATATCTGCACTACTCCGGAATTCGCGGCGGTCACACTGGATGGGGCTGTGCCTCCATTAGAAGCACTCCCCCAACTCACAACACTCCCATCGGATTTTAACGCGGCAAAGGCAGTATCAGTGCCGAATATCTTCACTACTCCGGAGTTCGCGGCGGTCACACTTGATGGGGCTGTGCCTCCATTAGAAGCACTCCCCCAACTCACAACACTCCCATCGGATTTTAATGCAGCAAACGCATAGTAATTGCTGAATATCTTCACTACTCCGGAATTCGCGGCTGTCACACTCGATGGGGCTGTGCCTCCATAAGACGCATACCCCCAAC
>NZ_JBJKJI010000017.1:0-1281 GCF_056175685.1 Bdellovibrio sp. MYbb2 | reverse complement strand
TGTTCCTGACCCCGATTTGATTTGGACACCCAGCCCAGGGGGTCTTTATGGAAGTAACGTCTAACAGACGGAAATTATTTACACAGGAAAAGAAGCAATTAATCATCAAAGAGCACTATTCACAGGGAATTTCCATCCCAGTGCTTGCCAGGAAATACGGGGTTCATGCTATCACTCTCTATAGTTGGAAGAGGCAAATGAACCACAAGAAAACAGAATCACCAATCAGTCCTGAATATATCCAAAAAATCATTGAGGAAAATGACAAACTCAAAGCTGAGAATCAGACTCTCAAAGCCAAAGTTGGTGATTTGACGATCAAGAACGACATCCTCAAAGATGGTCTTGAGATTGTTCAAAAAAAAGCGATTTTAAAAGCACTTCAACCGCCAAAGAAGTCAAAGCGCTTAATCGGTATGAAGTAACCGACATCGCAGAAATCTTCGACGTCAGTCGAAGTTCACTTTACTACGAACCAGTTTCTCAGGAGGAAATTGGAATGCCTCGCTTTTATCAAAAATCAGACGATCAAATCATTTTAGAAGAAATCAAAGCCGTAATAGCACTCAGAGCCACTTACGGCTATCGCCGAGTCACCACAATGGTGAATCGCCAGAGGGCTCTTGCCGGGCGCAATAAAATCAATCGTAAGCGTGTTCAGAGAATCATGCGAATGAATGGTCTTTCGTTGCCACAAACAATGCCGCAGCCGAAGCGACCACATACCGGCGTTGTTATGACCATGTTCCCGAATCTGCGCTGGTGCTCAGATGGAATGGAAATCCGTTGTTTTAACGGCGAGAAAGTTTTTGTGGCATTTGCTTTGGACTGCTGCGACCGCGAAGCCTTTGCCTATGTCGCTAGAACAGAACCTCTGTCGGCTGACGACATCGAAGAGCTGATGGTTAAGGCGGTAGAAGCGAGATTTGGGGAGTCGTTACGATGTTCCCGTGAAATTCAGTGGTTGTCAGATCGAGGATCAATTTACCGAGCGAAATCGGTGAAAGATCTTGGGCGTGAACTAAATCTTCATTGTTGTTACACCAGAGCCTACAGCCCAGAATCAAATGGTATGGCTGAAGCTTTTGTTAAAACAATCAAAAGAGATTACGTCTATCAAGCAGACTGCGATAGTGCAGAAACGGTTCTTAAGCTATTGCCGCAATGGTTTGCAGATTATAACAACGTCGCTCCGCACTCAGCACTTGGCATGAAGAGCCCAGTCGAGTACAAGGAGTCCGTGAACTTTTAACTGTGTCCAAAAAATCGGGGTTCACTCCA
>NZ_JBJKJI010000016.1:0-1756 GCF_056175685.1 Bdellovibrio sp. MYbb2 | reverse complement strand
GGGAGTGTAGTGAGTTGGGGGAGTGCTTCTTTTGGAGGCACAGCCCCATCGAGTGTGACCGCCGCGAATTCCGGAGTGGTGCAGATATTCGGCAATTACTATGCCTTTGCCGCGTTAAAATCCGATGGGAGTGTAGTGAGTTGGGGGTATGCTTCTAATGGAGGCACAGCCCCATCAAGTGTGACCGCCGCGAATTCCGGAGTAGTGCGGATATTCAGCACTGGCTATGCCTTTGCCGCGTTAAAATCCGATGGGAGTGTAGTGAGTTGGGGGAGTGCTTCTTATGGAGGCACAGCCCCATCCAGTGTGACCGCCGCGAACTCCGAAGTAGCGCAGATATTCAGCACTTACTCTGCCTTTGCCGCGTTAAAATCCGATGGGAGTGTAGTGAGTTGGGGGGAAGCGTCTAATGGAGGTACAGCCCCATCAAGTGTGACCGCCGCGAATTCCGGAGTAGTGAAGGTCTTTAACACTCCTTATGCCTTTGCAGCTTTAAAGTCCGATGGCAGTGTTGTGAGCTGGGGGCATGCTTCTAATGGAGGCACAGCCCCATCGAGTGTGACCGCCGCGAATTCCGGAGTAGTGAAGGTCTTTAACACTGCTTATGCCTTTGCAGCTTTAAAGTCCGATGGCAGTGTTGTGAGCTGGGGGGATGCGTCTTATGGAGGAACAGCCCCATCAAGTGTGACAGCCGCGAATTCCGGAGTGGTGCAGATATTCAGCACTGGCTATGCCTTTGCCGCGTTAAAATCCGATGGGAGTGTAGTGAGTTGGGGGTATGCTTCTAATGGAGGCACAGCCCCATCGAGTGTGACTGTCGCGAATTCCGGAGTAGTGAAGATATTCAGCACTGGTTCAGCCTTTGCAGCATTAAAGTCCGATGGCAGTGTAGTGAGTTGGGGGCATGCGTCTTATGGAGGCACAGCCCCATCCAGTGTGACCGCCGCGAATTCCGGAGTAGTGAAGATATTCAGCACTGATTATGCATTTGCCGCGTTAAAATCCGATGGGAGTGTAGTGAGTTGGGGACATGCGTCTTATGGAGGCACAGCCCCATCCAGTGTGACCGCCGCGAATTCGCAAGTCGTGAGTATATTTGGTAATATTTATGCCTTTGCCGCGTTAAAATCCGATGGCAGTGTCATAACCTGGGGGGATCCTGCGAACGGAGGAGACAGTTCCTCTGTCGCCACAAAACTTGCCGGAACAAAAGCAAGTACAGTGAATGCAGTTGGCAGTTATTATGCCTTTGCCGCGTTAAAATCCGATGGGAGTGTTGTGAGTTGGGGGCATGCGTCTTATGGAGGAACAGCCCCATCGAGTGTGACAGCCGCGAATTCCGGAGTAGTGAAGATATTCAATACTAGTGGAGCATTTGCCGCGTTAAAATCCGATGGGAGTGTTGTGAGTTGGGGAGATGCGTCTAGTGGAGGCACAGCCCCATCGAGTGTGACAGCCGCGAATTCCGGAGTAGTGAAGATATTCAATACTAGTGGAGCATTTGCCGCGTTAAAATCCGATGGGAGTGTTGTGAGTTGGGGGGATGCGTCTTTTGGAGGCACAGCCCCATCGAGTGTGACAGCCGCGAATTCCGGAGTAGTGCAGATATTCAGCACTGGCTATGCCTTTGCCGCATTAAAATCCGATGGTAGTGTCGTGAGTTGGGGGCAAGCGTCTACTGGAGGCACAGCCCCATCGAGTGTGACAGCCGCGAATTCCGGAGTAGTGAAGATATTCGGCAATGACTATGCCTTTG
>NZ_JBJKJI010000015.1:0-1882 GCF_056175685.1 Bdellovibrio sp. MYbb2 | reverse complement strand
GGGAGTGTAGTGAGTTGGGGGAGTGCTTCTTTTGGAGGCACAGCCCCATCGAGTGTGACCGCCGCGAATTCCGGAGTAGTGAAGATATTCAGCACTGGTTCAGCCTTTGCAGCATTAAAATCCGATGGCAGTGTTGTGAGTTGGGGGGATGCGTCTTATGGAGGCACAGCCCCATCGAGTGTGACAGCCGCGAATTCCGGAGTAGTGAAGATATTCAGCACTGATTCAGCCTTTGCAGCTTTAAAGTCCGATGGCAGTGTAGTGAGTTGGGGGCAAGCGTCTACTGGAGGCACAGCCCCATCGAGTGTGACTGTCGCGAATTCCGGAGTAGTGCAGATATTCAGCAATTACTATGCGTTTGCCGCATTAAAATCCGATGGTAGTGTCGTGAGTTGGGGGCATGCGTCTTATGGAGGAACAGCCCCATCGAGTGTGACTGTCGCGAATTCCGGAGTAGTGCAGATATTCAGCACTGGTTCAGCCTTTGCAGCATTAAAGTCCGATGGGAGTGTAGTGAGTTGGGGGTATGCGTCTTATGGAGGAACAGCCCCATCGAGTGTGACAGCCGCGAATTCCGGAGTAGTGAAGGTCTTTAACACTTATTACGCATTTGCCGCGTTAAAAACCGATGGCAGTGTAGTGAGTTGGGGGGATGCGTCTTATGGAGGCACAGCCCCATCCAGTGTGACCGCCGCGAATTCGCAAGTCGTGAGTATATTTGGTAATAGTTATGCCTTTGCCGCGTTAAAAACCGATGGCAGTGTAGTGAGTTGGGGGGATGCGTCTTATGGAGGCACAGCCCCATCGAGTGTGACAGCCGCGAATTCCGGAGTAGTGCAGATATTCAGCACTAGTGGAGCCTTTGCAGCATTAAAGTCCGATGGGAGTGTAGTGAGTTGGGGGTATGCGTCTTATGGAGGCACAGCCCCATCGAGTGTGACAGCCGCGAATTCCGGAGTAGTGAAGATATTCGGCAATTACTTGGCCTTTGCCGCGTTAAAAACCGATGGGAGTGTAGTGAGTTGGGGGGATGCGTCTTATGGAGGCACAGCCCCATCCAGTGTGACCGCCGCGAATTCGCAAGTCGTGAGTATATTTGGTAATATTTATGCCTTTGCCGCGTTAAAGTCCGATGGGAGTGTCGTAACCTGGGGGGATCCTGCGAACGGAGGAGACAGTTCCTCTGTCGCCACAAAACTTGCCGGAACAAAAGCAAGTACAGTGAATGCAGTTGGCACTTATTCTGCCTTTGCCGCGTTAAAATCCGATGGGAGTGTTGTGAGTTGGGGGGAAGCGTCTTATGGAGGCGCAGCCCCATCAAGTGTGACCGCCGCGAATTCCGGAGTAGTGCGGATATTCAGCACTGGTTCAGCCTTTGCAGCATTAAAGTCCGATGGCAGTGTAGTGAGTTGGGGAGATGCGTCTAGTGGAGGCACAGCCCCATCGAGTGTGACAGCCGCGAATTCCGGAGTAGTGCAGATATTCAGCAATGGCTATGCCTTTGCCGCGTTAAAAACCGATGGGAGTGTAGTGAGTTGGGGGGATGCGTCTTATGGAGGCACAGCCCCATCGAGTGTGACCGCCGCGAACTCCGGAGTAGTGCAGATATTCAGCACTGACTTTGCCTTTGCAGCATTAAAGTCCGATGGGAGTGTAGTGAGTTGGGGGTATGCTTCTAGTGGAGGCACAGCCCCATCGAGTGTGACCGCCGCGAACTCCGGAGTAGTGCGGATATTCAGCACTAGTGGAGCATTTGCCGCGTTAAAATCCGATGGCAGTGTAGTGAGTTGGGGGGATGCGTCTTATGGAGGCACAGCCCCATCGAGTGTGACAGCCGCGAATTCCGGAGTAGTGAAGATATTCGGCAATGACTATGCCTTTG
>NZ_JBJKJI010000014.1:0-2477 GCF_056175685.1 Bdellovibrio sp. MYbb2 | reverse complement strand
GCCAGAGTAAATTTAGGGCTTGGATCGCTAGCAGTCATGAGTCCTTCTGGCGCAGCAAATAATACGACCTATCTTCGGGGTGATGGAACCTGGGCCACTGTAATAGGAGCAGTGAGCAGTGTGGCTGGCAGAAGCGGAGCTGTGACCTTATCAAGTTCTGACATTTCTGATTTTACCACGGCAGCAGATGCACGTATTACGGCGCAAAAAGCGCAAGTCAATGGACTGGCGACTCTTAACGGATCGGGGAAAGTGCCTAGCTCACAGTTGGCTTTGGCCGAAACTGACATTCCGAATTTGAATTTTTCCAAAATCACAACTGGTAAACCTACTACAATTTCAGGATATGGCATTATCGACGCTGTCCAAAATGCGGGCGTTGGGACTGGAAACGTAATTACAAGTATTCAGTCCGGTGACACGGCCGGAAAGCCTGCTGCCGGCATGGATGGTCGTCTTTATATCGACGTCCAAGCTGGAACTATCTATCGCGACAATGGGACGACTTGGGATACTGTCGCTAGTGTCAGCAGCACTAACGGGACGATCACGCAGGTCAACCCAGGGGCCGGGATTACCGGCGGAGGCAGTAGCGGTGCCGTATCCGTAGGGTTGACAGATATTGCCTCAAAAACAATTTTAGCAAATATTACGGGGGGTGCCGCTGCACCGGTGGCATCTTCTGTTTCTGATGTTTTGGACACATTACCGGGGGCAGCAGCCCAGGGAAGTGTTTTGTATCGTAATGGTTCAGCGTGGACCGTGTTGGCTCCCGGTACTTCTGGGCAATTTCTGCAGACCAAAGGGGGCGGAGCCAATCCGGCTTGGGCTATTGTGGGTGTGAATGATTTGATGTCCAGTGTAACGGGTGCAACTCAATTTACCACGGCAAGTTGCAGTACCCAACAAACCCTTACCTGGTCTTCATTGTCAGACTCTTTTGCTTGTCAGAATATCGCGGTATCTCAGACTCAGGTGAGTGGGTTGGGGGGATTAGCTACGAAGTCTTCCATTGATCTTAGTTCTGCTGATGCAACTGGCGTTATTGCTGATGCAAGACTGCCAGCAAGTGCTAAATACTGGACCGCAGCCACTGGAGGCATCAACTACGCCAGTGGGAATGTGGGTATTGGTATAACGAATCCTCAGTACACCCTTGATGTCAACGGTTCACTTCATACGAGGGGAGACATGGTTTTTGAACGTGATATGAATGATAGCAATGCCCCTTCTCTTAGCTTTTGGAAACATCGTAACTATGCTGCGACTCAAAATGCAGATGAGCTGGGGATACTTCAGTTTTACGGTCGCGACAACACAAATTTGAAGTCTGGTGCCTCAATCAGTGTGAACCAAGTAGGCGTGCAAGCGCTTGGTGTTGCTGCGAATATGTATTTTAAAACTACCAGTGTAGGTAATACGACGCCGACGATCCGTATGACTGTTCAATCAACTGGTAACATTGGTATTGGTACCACGAGCCCTGGAGCGAAATTGGATGTCAACGGAGACCTAAAAGTTAACGGAAAAATTGCTGGGGTAGCTACACCCACTGCACCGACTGACGCCGCGACTAAGGCGTATGTTGATGCAGCAGTGGGGCCAAGTGCTATCCCTACAATGATATCAGCTATGGCAAGTCCCAGTGACCTTGTTAATGCAGTAAACTACTGTCGAACATTGATAGCGCCTTGTGCAAGAACATCAAGCGATGAGGGGTGTGATGCTACAACCTATTCTGACTGGAGGATGCCAAGTTTAGAAGAGGCGTTTCTTTTTGTCGGTATTGCTGGTGCAACAACAAGTTATTTGTATATTCGACCGAATTCACCTTTTGGTGGAGGAATGTCTTACCCACCTTATATGAGACTAAGCGATGGTCAGGGTGGGAGCTCGCCGGGCGCCATTGATGGCGTGCGCTGCGTGCGTTAGAGGAGTTGTTCTTTATAAACTGGCCCCCTCTTCTGTGGTCTGCTCCTCACTTCAAGCCAGGCCAACTAATTGCTTTTACCCACAGGCATGAAACTAAAGTGCCCTCATTGCCACCTCCAAAGAGACCCTAAAGACGCCAATCGGACAATTCGCTGACTTGGCCGGTACTATCGGAAAACGCTGACCAGATTCTGGTGTGTTCGCTGCGAGAAAAGCTTTTCAGAATCCACTAAAAGCCGAATGGCGCAGATGCCGGTAAAAGGCAGAATTGCCGCGTACTCGAGGAAAAGTACGGTCCCCGCAAGAAGTTCTTTCCGAAAGTGACGCACGCAACTGTATTAGGCGGGCGAGGGGCCGTGGTTGGCCGGGCATATTGCGATTTATGCTTTGGAGCATAACAGGAGTCCGACCGCCACACAGTGAGGGGCCAGTTTCAGAACAATAAGATTCTTCATTGGGAACTTTATGTGGAAAGGCTATTCTAGGAAAATCAGAATAGCTATGAGCTTTCATCTTCAACTTAATGTTCTATTTGGCACAGAACC
>NZ_JBJKJI010000013.1:0-4765 GCF_056175685.1 Bdellovibrio sp. MYbb2 | reverse complement strand
TGGAAAGGCTATTCTAGGAAAATCAGAATAGCTATGAGCTTTCATCTTCAACTTAATGTTCTATTTGGCACAGAACCCAACTCCGAAGTTTAGAAGCCCGTAAGAAATGACGATAACGTAAAAGGAAAGTACAGGCGGGACGTTTTTACGAAGGTTGAATTATGAATTTAGTAGCACATGACATCGTCAACGTTTTTAAGGTCAAAGGCTTATGGCTTTTTTCGGTTATGCTGTTCGTATTAACGGGCTGCAGCCTTGATGCTAGTATTTTAGATTTGAAGTCTGTTCGTAACCTAATTCTTGTTGAGCTAAATTCATCTGTGCCTAGTTCCACGAACTCGAGTTCCATTCCTGTTAGTCTGACTTTTGGTGAAGACATTTTTGATATTAATGAAGCAGATATTCAGGTAACTGGCGGGACCTTGTCGGGACTTTCTGGATCAGGGAAAGCTTATTCTTTCATAATTACGGCAAATGGTGATGGGATTGTTCAAGTCTATTTCCCGACACAAAGTCTGTCTGTTCCATCTGAGGATGGGATAAATGCCAGCTCGGCGGAATTCCCGAAGAAAAGCACTTCAACAAGTGTGTTGCAGTGGGTGGTGGATAGTGTGCGTCCTACGGTTCAAATTTCATCGGCAGTTGTCAGTCCCACAGTATCAGCAAGTATTCCTGTTTCAGTGGTATTTAGCGAACCAGTGACAGGCCTTGAGGTCAGTGATTTTGCAATCAATGGTCTTGCCAGTATCACGGGTCTGACAGGCTTTGGTTCTTCTTATAGCCTTACTTTAGTGCCGACAGCGTCGGGAATCATTGAGTTGGAGCTTCCGCCAGGTGCGACCGTAGATGTTGCAGGCAATTCAAGTTTTGCATCGAATAAGTTTTCTATTGTTTATGATGTGAATATCCCAGTACCTGTTTTAAGCACGTTGGTTTCCAGCCCCACAAATGTATCCAGTATTGAAGTAGATGTGGATTTTGGAACTGTTGCAGTTACGGATCTGGAAGAGTCTGACTTTATTGTGACGAATGGAAGTGTGTCAGGGCTTGCCGGAAATGGATCTAGTTATACTTTGAATTTGATTCCAGCCGCTGATGGAGCAGTGACCTTGCAGTTGCCCAGTGGTGTGGTCGTAAACTCCCTGAATACATTGAATTTAGCATCGAATGTTTTAAGCTTTGATGTGGATAGGATTGTTCCTACATTGGCTATTGTGGGTCCCGCGCCAGTGCTTGGCAATAAGGCAACCAGCTTTGTTTGGACTGTGAACTATGCGGGTGCTTCTAGTATTGTTTTATCAAGCTCTGATATTACTTTGGGTGGCGCGGTAGGATCGAACCCTTCGTCAAATTGTTCTGTCAACGTCACTGGCAGTGGAAATACTCAAAGAACTGTGACCGTGACGAACTGTGAAGGGGATGGAAGCTTAAATATTTCTATTGCGGCCACTTCCGCTATTGATACTGCGGGTAACTTGGCTCCGGCTGCAGGTCCTTCCGGCAATGCGACAGTGGATAACTTGGCTCCTACACTTTCTATAGCAGGGCCTACACCTGCAAATGGAAACAGTTCAACAAGTTTTGAATGGACGGTGGCTTATGCCAACCACACGTCGATCACCTTAAGTGCAGCTCATATATCGTTAATGACAACCGGAACAGTAAATGGCTGTGCCACAAATGTCAGCGGGTCGGGTCCTTCGAGAACTGTGATTGTAGACAACTGTCAAGGTAATGGTACGGTTAAGATAAATATCGCAGCTAATTCGGCGCAAGATGCTTTGGGAAATCAAGCTTTTGGCGATAGTTCAGCAAATTTTGCCAATGTGGATAATATGGCTCCCATTTTAGCTATTGGAACGGTGACACCGGCGCTGGGCAATAGCAGTACCACATTCAGATGGCCCTTAAATTATACAGGTGCCGATAGTATCTCGCTTTCTACGTCCAACATCACATTGGTGGGCGCCGCCGGGACAGCGGGATGTAGCATAAGTATTGATAATCCAGGGGGCTTGGTACAGCGATTTGTGGAAGTCACGGGTTGTACAAATGCCGGAAGCTTAGGAATTGCCGTTGCAGCAAATACAGCAAGTGATTTAGCAGGCAACTTAGCTAATGCAGAAACTTCTGCTTCGACTGCTACGATTGATAACTCGGCTTTCACTGTGAACCTGGCCTCAGTAGTAAACACCCACACGAATGCAACAAGCATCCCTGTGACGGTGACTTTTTCAAGCAGCACAACGACGTTTAGTTCTTCAGATATTACAGTGAGCAATGCCACGATTGCAAACTTCACCGGAAGTGGCGCAAGCTATAGCTTTGATTTAACGGCCATGTCTGAGGCCACACCAGTCACAGTGCAAGTCCTAGCCAATGTCGCTAAAGACGCCTATGACAACGATAGCACAGCATCTAACACACTGACTTTTAATATAGATAGAACAAGACCGACGCTTGCGATCACAGGCCCTGTGCCAGCAAACGGAAACAGCACGGCAAGTTTTGTATGGACTGTGACGTACGCAGGTGCTGACGTCATTTCATTAACAGGCACCGATATAAATTTAGGTGGCACAGCAACAGCAGGATGTGGAACACCCACAGTTACTAATATTAACGCCACAACCACCACCGTAGCGGTGACTGGATGTAGCGGGAATGGCAGCTTGAATATTCAGCTGGATGCAAATACAGCTCAAGACCTAGCAGGCAATCAGTCATTAGCTTCTGCGATTTCAAGTAGTGCCACAGTTGATAACATAGCTCCTACACTTGCAATCACAGGGCCTAATCCAACAACTGGCAACAGCACAGCAAACTTTGAGTGGACTGTGAGTTATACGGGTGCTGACAGCATCACTTTAAATGCCGCAAGTGTGACTTTAGGTGGAACTGCTACGATAGGTTGTGGGGCTCCCGTTATTACAACAACAGGCGCCAACACAAGAAGTGTGACAGTGACAGGTTGTACAGGGAATGGAAGTTTAAACATCCAACTTGCAGCAAACACTGCGCAAGACTTAGCAGGCAATCAATCATTAGCTTCTGCTGTTTCAAGCAATGCCACAGTCGATAACACAGCTCCTAGCTTAACTATCAATGATCCCACCCCAACAAGTGGCAATAGTTCAACGGACTTTGTCTGGACGGTGGATTATACCGGCGAAAGCGTTATTACTTTATCAAATGCAGATATTAGTTTTGTCGGCACAGCAACAAGTAACTGCACTGCTGTGGTGGCAGTGACAGGTGCGCATCAAAGATCTGTAACCGTGACCGGATGTACAGGCGATGGCACAGCTAGAATCCAAATCGCAGCAAATACAGCAGCAGACGCAGCTAATAACCAAGCCCCAGCACAAAACACTTCAACAGCAGTGACCATTGATAACACAGGCCCAAATTTAAGTATTGCAGGCCCAACGCCAGCTTTAGGTAATCAAAGTACAAGTTTTGTTTGGACAGTGACTTACGCAGCAGATGCCGCAAACATCACGCTAGCACCAGGCAATATCACGTTAACAGGTGCAGCTGCTGCAAGCTGCGGAGCGCCCACAGTTAGCAACACCGCAGATCCCCAAGTTAAAACCATCACTGTTGCAAACTGCACAGGCAATGGATCTGTGGGATTTAGTCTGTCATCAAATACAGCGCAAGACGTTCTTGGCAACCAAGCCTCTGCTGCAAGTGCTGGATCAACAGCAACTGTGGATAATGCAGCTCCTACGCTAGCTATAGCAACGCCAACACCAGCTCAAGGAAACAGCACGGCGACTTTCGAATGGCTTATCAGTTACTCAGGTGCTGGCACCATTTTATTAGATGATTCGACGAAGGCAACCTATCTGACTTTAAGTGGGGCCACAGCTGGTTGTACGGCAAGTGTTGTCAACCAAAGTGCCACAGAACGAAAAGTGGAAGTGACAGGTTGCACAGGTAATGGAAGTTTAAGCATCGGCATCAATGTCGGTTCCGCAAATGACAATGCTAATAATTTAGCGGCCTCAGCTACAGGTGGCAGCGTGACGGTGGATAATACAGATCCAACACTTGTGATCACAGGCCCAAGTCCCGCTATAGGTAACAGCACAACAAGTTTTGTTTGGACAGTGACTTACGCAGGTGCTGACAGCATTACTTTAAGTGCAGCAGATGTAGCTAAAGGTGGAACCGCTACGGCAGGCTGTGGAACACCCGTTGTTGCAACAACGGGTGCCAACACAAGAAGTGTGACAGTGACAGGTTGCACAGGGAATGGAAGTTTAAATATTCAGTTAGCAGCAAACACAGCCCAAGATTTATCTGGTAACCAATCACTGGCATCTGCGGTTGCAAGTGACGCGACCGTGGACAATACAGCGCCAACATTAAGCTTTAATACACCCGGTGCAGATTCAGTGATGTTAGATGAGGCAAACTTTGTGGCGACAGGACTTTGTAGCGAGAATGGACGAACCATTGCGTTTGTTCCAGTCGCAAAAGCAACAGTTACTTGCACAGCAGGGGCCTGGACAGCCGACTTTGATTTAAGCAGCATAACTGCCGAGGAAATCGAAATTGTAGCCACCTTGGTAGATGCTGCGGGGAACTTTCAAGGGGCGAGCAGATCATTTCTGAAACCACAATACAAAGTCAGGGAAATATTCAGCACTGGTTCAGCCTTTGCAGCATTAAAGTCCGATGGGAGTGTAGTGAGTTGGGGGAGTGCTTCTTTTGGAGGCACAGCCCCATCGAGTGTGACCGCCGCGAATTCCGGAGT
>NZ_JBJKJI010000012.1:1586-4836 GCF_056175685.1 Bdellovibrio sp. MYbb2 | reverse complement strand
ACTCGTCTGAGGGAGGCGACAGCACTGGAATCATCTTCAAAGACCCTTAGAAAGGTATGGGGTTGCTAAGGGGCTTTCAAATATGGACTTTGGTCGCCGATTTTCAGGTGGCTCAGTCAGCTTCGGACCTAGGTAAAAAGAAAGTAGGGGCTATTCCCCGGCTTGAATAGTAAAAATTTGGCGGGAGATAGGGTCGACGCTGATTTTTAGCGCCGTCTTTGAATTTTTACTTTTTTCTAGTAGTCGTTTCAGCACCTCAGAATCTGAGTCTTTTGGGAAACTATAGAAAGCAGCATTTATACCAATTAAAATTTTAAATTCATGGTCGGTGACAATATAGTCAGTTACGGGACCAATAAGATCTGAAGTTTGGGTTGTAGGACTTCTTTTATATCCGGAAAATACTTTTGCGCCAGCGTGAGCAGGCATTGTTTGAACTCCTAAAATCATAACTAGTAAGATAGATAGACGCTTCATTATCTCGCTCCTTTTGCCTGGACAGATTGGCTTTTAGCTGTCCCTTTGTTTATCTTTGCCAAAACGGTCGTATACTTTTTCAAGGTATGAAGAGCGTGCCTGAGATCGGCTGTATGCCACGCATACTTTTTTCCTTCGCTTCCAAGGGGGCCGTACTGATAGCGGGCACCATAATAGACTTTCTGAACCTGTGCCTTGGGGCTTCCGTCGGCCTTCATCTTGCCGGTCCAATCGTCTACTGTCACGGGCTTATCGAAAAGAGAAGGATCAAATACCATGAGCTTTTCTTTTTTGCCGTTTTCTTTTACGTAAACGACTGGCGCCACGTGATATCCCCATTCCACATCTGGAAATTTGGGATTGTCCGTTTTTACACGAAGGAATCCAGTGGCCCAGACTTTACCCATTTCTATTTTTTCTTTCTCGGCTATCAGGGCCATCGCTGTTGCTCGGGCATAGCATCCGTCGACTGGATATCCGAAAGGAATATTCGTGTTGGCCTTAATTTCTGAAAATAGCTGATCTGCTTGCTGCGCAGAAATAACGGATACATCCACGACACCTGTACTGTTAAACGCATCGGGAATTGTTGATGAAGATGCAAGAGCCAGAAATGCAATAAATAGTAATTGTAATGCCATGTCTGTGTGGATCGGCGCGAAATGGAACAAGCTGAATAAACTCAAATAAAGATGTATTCTGATGAATTTAGAATATCTATTTGTCTACGGGGGTGTCTTATTTCTTTCAGAACGATAATGGTTTTAGGTCCAGCTGTATCAACCCGATAGGTATTAACTGGTAGGGGAGTGATATGGTTTTTAAAAAATATCAAAGATTGTTCTCTATTTTTGCTTTGTCTTTGGCAGTTTTGCCTGCATTCCAGAATTGCACTGGTGGTCTTTATGCACAGGAAGAGCTTTCATTAAAGCAAGTTGTGCACCAATTAGAGGGCGTTAAAGCTCTTAGCAGTCAGTCTATTGAACCGACGGTTCCTTACCAAGATAAGTCCTATTCAAAAAATACGGCTACAGATGCAATTTTGAGTATTCGTCAAAAGCAGGTCTTCCAAAGAAAAAAATCTGTGATGTACGAAGGCAGCCAGATGATGAACGCGGCAGTTGTGCCGCTGCGTTTTAGAAAGGCTTCCAGCAGTATTAAATATGCTACTGTCGTGATCCGCTCGGGTTCCGATGTTCGACTGAATAAAAGCTATGTTACGACCAATTCTGCAAGTGAAGTGACTATTCCTTTGGGCCTTGTTGCCGGCGGATGGTATTCCTTAGAGCTAACTCAGGTCGACGAAGTAAATAATCGTTCTTATAAATCAGAAGTGGCACAATTTGGCGTCGGAGATATCTATCTTATTGCCGGACAGTCCAATGCGGCTGGGCACGCGGAGGTACGAGTTACAGCCAAAAATCCTTTAGTAGTTATGAATGATCCAGAAGCACAGCTTTGGTCGCCCGCGGTAGATCCATTGCCATTTGCCTCGGCAGATCCCACTCGATATCTGAATAATGGCAAAGGCCAGGGGTCGACGTGGCCAGAGCTCGGTGATCATTTAGCGCAAAAACACAATATCCCTGTTGCATTCTTAAATACCGCGGTCGGGGGTACTGATCTTTCTTCTTGGTTGCCGGGGGCTGCTCCCTATAGAACGGGAGCTAACGTGAATAACGACTTCATTGACTATCATCTTTATGACCGCTTGCTCTTCGCGGCTAAGTACCTACAAGAAAAAAGTGGAGGCTTTGCCATGATATTGTGGCATCAGGGGGAATCGGATCTGACTGTGGATTGCACGGCTCAAAATGTTCAGACCTGTGCAGCATCTCATTACGTAAATCGGTTCTCGCACTTGAAAACAAGTCTGGACAATCAGGTGGGAATAAACATCAAATGGATTGTCGCGCGCACTACTTTTGGTCCAGACCGCGTTAACGAAGGATGTATCGGTCTTCGTCGTTATCCGCGCTCGGAATATAGTTCCCAAATCTTAAGAGAAGCACAGCAGTCCCTTTGGGGTAAAAACAATGTTTTCCAAGGGCCCGAGTCCGATGATCTGCAACAGGGATATCGTGATTCTGCCTCCTGTATCCACTTTAACTATAACGGCCAAAGAGAAATGTCTTTGCGTTGGTTCAACGCCATTGAAGCCTCACTTCCGGCCAGCAGCCCGTCTGACTTGAGCTGTAAAAAAAACGGCTTCTTTGGTGAGGGCAATGCTAGAATGGAATTTGCTTGTGAATGTACAGGTGTATTGTCCGGTTGGGTGGATGTTGGGGGAGGGTGCTACCATAGAAAGGCGACTGGTTCGACGCCTGCACCAACACCGAATCCTACACCCGGGCCAACACCCAATCCGCCTTCTGGGCCGAGACAAGTTCGTCTTGTGGATCGCTCGCAGGCTAAAGACGGCTTTGTCACTGGATTTGACCAGGAAATATATGGAGCGGGAGAAACAGCTCGAGCTTGTACTGGGATTGTCGAGAATGGCGGCTGCACGCGCGACAGTGATTTCGTTTTATTAACGAAGGCTTGGGGGGCAGCGTCTTATCGAAAGAATGAGGATGTCTTTGTTCACAGATCGAATGTGACGGGCCGAGGATTCCCAATGGGCTATTATTACACGGCGATTATTGCGGCTGACGGTTCTCGACATAAATTGTTGTTCACACCTACAAACAGTGTGAGCTCTCCTCAGGCACCTTCTTGTAAAAACACAGGATTCTTTGGTGAAGGTGGGAAAAGAACTGAATTTGCCTGTGAG
>NZ_JBJKJI010000012.1:0-1493 GCF_056175685.1 Bdellovibrio sp. MYbb2 | reverse complement strand
TACGTATTCTTTGGTGAAGGTGGGAAAAGAACTGAATTTGCCTGTGAGTGTACAAGTGCAATGCCAGGTTGGGTGAATGTGGGCGGTGGTTGTTACCACCGCGGTGCCGCGGCATCCAATTAGGTTAGGCAATATTGTTTTGTTGATAACAGAACAACATATGGATCTTAGTTCCGAATTAGAGCTTGTCACATCTTTATGTCCAGGCTCGTACACCCGATAGGTAATGAGTTTCTATATTTCATTAGGCAAGAAGAGGTAACTATGCTCAACATATGTAAAAACGTCGCTCTTTGTGGGCTTGGACTGAGTTTAATTTCATGTTCCAATAGTATGACAGCGGTTAGTGGAGCTGCTAGCCAAGGGACTAAAACGAATGTTTCATCCGGTGCGGATTCTGCCGGAGCAGCGGCGGCTACGGCGAAGAAGAAGATAAACCAAATTCTGCAAAATAATGAAAGAAAAGTCTCTGTCCTAAATATGGCTTCTAAGGCCGTGGCGCTGTCGGATATGCAAGTCAGCGGTGGAGATTTGACTATCAATGCCGGTGATACCGTTGTCATTAACTCTAATATTGACGTCAATGTTTTGACAATCAATGGTACCTTAGCGTGTTCAAATCAATATACAACAGACTATCGAATTCGTGCGGCAACCATTTATGTCAATGGAACTTTTGAGTGTGGATCTGCAGAGTCAAACCGTTTCGCAGGAAAGCTTACTATTGCGTTAAAAGATAGCGGTGCAACCAATGCCGCCCGTCGGGGACTTTTGGTAAATCGCGGCGGTATGATTCGCATGTTCGGTACTGATAGCAAGGTAAAATGGACCCGCCTTGGAGCAACCGCTTCTGCGGGATCTACAACTTTGCAGCTGGATAGCGATATAGCTCGAGGCTGGCAGGCTGGTGATGAAATCGTAATTGGTCCTACCGGCTACAATCCTCATGAAGCAGAGAAGATCACACTATCGGCAGTTTCTGATGGTCGAACGTTGAAACTGTCCCGTGCTCTGCAGCACACTCACTGGGGTGTTATGCAGACCTTCCAGGGAAAAGAAGGGCCGGTTCAACTAGATCAACGGGCTGAGGTTGCAAATCTTACCCGTAATATCAAGATTATCGGTGATGAGTCCAATGGGGCTATCAGTGATCAGAATGGTATCGGCGGCCACATGATGGTCATGCCGGGTGGTAGCGCATTTATTGATGGTGTTGAATTTTCCAGAATGGGGCAGGCCGGTGTTATGGCACGCTATCCATTCCATTGGCACATGGCAGGCGACGTCTATGGTCAATTTATCAGAAACTCCAGTGTCCATCGTTCTTTCCAACGTTGTATCACAGTGCATGGCACACAGCGTGCCCTTGTACAGAATAACGTTTGCTTTGATTTCCGAGGTCACGGTTACTTCCTTGAAGATCATGATGAAATCGATAATATCCTGATCGGAAATCTTGCGATGTATGGACGACGTCCTTTGGCAGACAAAAT
>NZ_JBJKJI010000011.1:0-5348 GCF_056175685.1 Bdellovibrio sp. MYbb2 | reverse complement strand
TTCGCTCTTTGAAAACTGAATAGCTAGATAAAATAGATTTTTGGGCTCTTTGAATACCGAGTAATTGGTATTCACAATTTCAAAAAATATTCGAACAAACAATAGCGTAAAAGCTAGCTGTTTGCTTCTAAACAGAATTTAAACTGGAGAGTTTGATTCTGGCTCAGAACAAACGCTGGCGGCGTGCCTAATACATGCAAGTCGAACGGGGTAGCAATACCTAGTGGCGCACGGGTGAGGAACGCGTGGATAATCTGCCTTAGAGTGGGGGATAACTAGTCGAAAGATTAGCTAATACCGCATAAGACCACAGGAGCTGCGGCTCTAGGGGTCAAAGGTTTTTCGCTCTAAGATGAGTCCGCGTAAGATTAGCTAGTTGGTGAGGTAACGGCTCACCAAGGCGACGATCTTTAACTGGTCTGAGAGGATGATCAGTCACACTGGAACTGAGACACGGTCCAGACTCCTACGGGAGGCAGCAGTAGGGAATATTGCACAATGGAGGAAACTCTGATGCAGCGACGCCGCGTGAGTGATGAAGGCCTTCGGGTCGTAAAGCTCTGTCGCAGGGGAATAACACAATGAATGTACCCTGTAAGAAAGGATCGGCTAACTTCGTGCCAGCAGCCGCGGTAAGACGAGGGATCCTAGCGTTGTTCGGAATTATTGGGCGTAAAGCGGATGTAGGTGGCTTTGTAAGTCAGATGTGAAAGCCCAGGGCTCAACCCTGGAAGTGCATTTGATACTGCGAAGCTTGAGTGTCGGAGAGGTTACTAGAATTGTTGGTGTAGTGGTGAAATACGTAGATATCAACAGGAATACCGGAGGCGAAGGCGGGTAACTGGCCGAACACTGACACTGAGATCCGAAAGCGTGGGGATCAAACAGGATTAGATACCCTGGTAGTCCACGCCGTAAACGATGGATACTTGTTGTTGGAGGTATTGACCCCTTCAGTGACGAAGCTAACGCGTTAAGTATCCCGCCTGGGGAGTACGGTCGCAAGATTAAAACTCAAAGAAATTGACGGGGGCCCGCACAAGCGGTGGAGCATGTGGTTTAATTCGATGCAACGCGAAGAACCTTACCTAGGCTTGACATGTACTGGAAGACTGGCAGAAATGTCGTCGCCCGCAAGGGTCGGTACACAGGTGCTGCATGGCTGTCGTCAGCTCGTGTCGTGAGATGTTGGGTTAAGTCCCGCAACGAGCGCAACCCCTGCATTTAGTTGCCAGCATTCAGTTGGGCACTCTAGATGGACTGCCGGTGTTAAACCGGAGGAAGGTGGGGATGACGTCAAGTCCTCATGGCCCTTATGCCTAGGGCTACACACGTGCTACAATGGTAGTCACAGAGCGAAGCTAAGCCGCGAGGTAGAGCAAATCGCTTAAAAGCTATCTAAGTTCAGATTGATCTCTGCAACTCGAGATCATGAAGTTGGAATCGCTAGTAATCGCGGATCAGAATGCCGCGGTGAATACGTTCCCGGGCCTTGTACACACCGCCCGTCACACCATGAAAGTTGGCTGTACCAGAAGTCGCTGCGCTAACCGCAAGGAGGCAGGCGCCCAAGGTATGGTCGATGATTGGGGTGAAGTCGTAACAAGGTAGCCGTAGGGGAACCTGCGGCTGGATCACCTCCTTTCTAAGGATTATCCGGTCAATCTTCATCAAGACTTGTTCTTGATAAGTTAAAATGACCCAATCTTAGGTCAACTTACTCTTCCCGAGTAAGTGAGTCCCAAAAATCTATCTAGCTGTTTAGTTTTGAGAGAGTGAAGCCTAACGGGCCTGTAGCTCAGTTGGTTAGAGCACACGCTTGATAAGCGTGGGGTCGGAAGTTCGAGTCTTCCCAGGCCCACCAAGTTCTAATAACTGGAATGCGGTGTAAGTTAGAGTTTTGCTGAACGGTTTTCGTTCTTTGACAATTGAATAGATTGATTTAGTTGATTTTTAGCGAGGTTAGTTCCATTTTTTTAAGCTACAAAGGGCTTACGGTGGATGCCTTTGGCACTAAGAAGCGATGAAGGACGTGGTAAGCTGCGATAAGCTTCGGGGAGTGGCACACACACTTTGATCCGGAGATTTCCGAATGGGGAAACCCACCATTTATGGTATCACTCAATGAATACATAGTTGTTTGAAGCGAACGAGGGGAAGTGAAACATCTCAGTACCCTCAGGAAGAGAAATCAATTCCGAGATTCCCCCAGTAGTGGCGAGCGAACGGGGAACAGCCTAAACCTTATTCATTAATTTGAATGAGGGGTCGTGGGACCGCAATGTGGGACCGGAGAAGTTAGAGTAACAGTCTGGAAAGTCTGGCAAGATAGGGTGATAGCCCCGTACTCGAAAGCTTCGAAGGCCCTAGCGGCATCCCGAGTACCACGAAACACGTGAAATTTCGTGGGAATCTGTGAGGACCACCTCATAAGGCTAAATATTCCTTAGTGACCGATAGTGAACAAGTACCGTGAGGGAAAGGTGAAAAGAACCCCGAGAGGGGAGTGAAATAGAACCTGAAACCGTAAGTCTACAAGCAGTTAGAGACCCTTAAGTGGTCGATAGCGTACCTTTTGCATAATGAGTCAGCGAGTTATGTTTGCATGCGAGGTTAAGCCGTTGTAGGTGGAGCCGTAGCGAAAGCGAGTCTGAATAGGGCGATTTAGTATGCAGGCATAGACCCGAAACCCGGTGATCTAATCATGGACAGGTTGAAGCGAGGGTAACACCTCGTGGAGGACCGAACAAGTTGAGGTTGAAAACTCTTTTGATGATCTGTGATTAGGGGTGAAAGGCCAATCAAACTGGGTGATAGCTGGTTCTCCCCGAAATATATTTAGGTATAGCGTCAGGTAAAAAATATCATGGAGGTAGAGCACTGAATGGGCTAGGGGTCTTTACCGGATTACCAAACCCAAATAAACTCCGAATGCCATTGATATGTTCCCTGGCAGGCAGACTCAGGGTGATAAGGTCATGAGTCGAGAGGGAAAGAGCCCAGACCAACAGCTAAGGTCCCTAAATGCACGCTCAGTGGAGAACGTTGTGGAGTTACTTTGACAACTAGGAGGTTGGCTTAGAAGCAGCAATCCTTTAAAGAAAGCGTAATAGCTCACTAGTCTAGTGACTCTGCGCGGAAGATACAACGGGGCTAAGCGTGTTACCGAAGCTTTGGATTAAGATATTTTATATTTTAGTGGTAGGGGAGCGTTCTAGTGTAGGATGAAGGTTGACCGGTAGGACAGCTGGACGAACTAGAAGTGATCATGCTGACATAAGTAGCGTTGAACTCGGGTGAAAAACCCGGGCGCCGAAAACTCAAGGATTCCTGGGTAAAGATAATCTTCCCAGGGTTAGTCGAGACCTAAGATGAGGCCAAGTGGCGTAATCGATGGCAAAACGGTTAATATTCCGTTACCTAATAAATCGCGCTTAAGGAATGACGGTATAGGATATCACAGCCTCTTATTGGATTGAGGTGTAAGCATGTAGGAGGATCAGTAGGCAAATCCGCTGGTCTTAACTCTGAGGTGTGAATGCGAGGGACTTGTCCCGGAAGTGTGAAAAGCCATGTATCCAAGAAAAGTTTCGTAAGTTTAGTTTTATTAGCTCGTACCGTAAACCGACTCAGGTGAGTGGGGTGAATATCCTAAGGCGATGGGGTGAATTTTGGTCAAGGAACTCGGCAACTTAACACCGTAACTTCGGGAAAAGGTGTGCCCGCGAGAGTGTAAGGATTTACTCCCCAAGCTTTTTCGGGTCGCAGAGAAATGGGAGTAGCGACTGTTTATCAAAAACACAGGTATGTGCAAAGTCTCAAGACGAAGTATACATACTGACGCCTGCCCGGTGCTGGAAGGTTAAGAGGATTAGTTAGCGTAAGCGAAGCTGAGAATCGAAGCCCCAGTAAACGGCGGCCGTAACTATAACGGTCCTAAGGTAGCGAAATTCCTTGTCGGGTAAGTTCCGACCTGCACGAATGGCGTAACGACTTCTCCGGTGTCTCGACCAAATGCCTCGCGAAATTGAATTCTCGGTGAAAATGCCGAGTACCCGCAGAAAGACGGAAAGACCCCGTGAACCTTTACTGTAGCTTGGCAGTGATTTTAGAGTTGGCATGTGTAGGATAGGTGGGAGACTTTGAAGCAGTGGCGCTAGCCATTGTGGAGTCAACCTTGAAATACCACCCTTGGCACCTTTGAAATCTAACCTGCTGCTCTTTACGAGCAGAGGGACACTGTCTGGTGGGCAGTTTGACTGGGGCGGTCGCCTCCCAAAAAGTAACGGAGGCGCGCGATGGTCCCCTCAGCCTGATTGGAAACCAGGCGTCGAGTGCATTGGCATAAGGGGGCTTGACTGCGAGACCTACAAGTCGAGCAGGTGCGAAAGCAGGCCAAAGTGATCCGGTGGTCCCGCGTGGAAGGGCCATCGCTCAACGGATAAAAGGTACTCCGGGGATAACAGGCTTATTCCATCCAAGAGTCCATATCGACGATGGAGTTTGGCACCTCGATGTCGGCTCATCACATCCTGGGGCTGGAGCAGGTCCCAAGGGTTTAGCTGTTCGCTAATTAAAGTGGTACGCGAGCTGGGTTCAGAACGTCGTGAGACAGTTTGGTCCTTATCTTCTGTGGGCGTATGAGATTTGAGTAGACCTGTCCTTAGTACGAGAGGACCGGGATGGACGAACCTCTGGTGTTCCTGTTGTTCTGCCAAGAGCAATGCAGGGTAGCTATGTTCGGAATTGATAACCGCTGAAAGCATCTAAGCGGGAAGCAAACTACAAGATTAGATCTCACTGGGGCTTCGGCCCCCTAAAGACCCCTTGGAGACTACGAGGTTGATAGGCTGAAGGTGTAAGTACAGCAATGTATTGAGCTGATCAGTACTAATAGGTCGTGAGGCTTTTTTAAAAAACATTCTTCTTAGATTTATCTAACGAAGATTTCGTCTCAGAGACTTCCTTAATTGGAACGAGAGACTAGCTCTCTGAATAAGTAAGAGAGTGAAATGTGGAACTAACAGCGACTCGCTAAAAATCAATTAAATCAATCATTCAGTTGTAATGATAAAAAGAAAGTAACTTCTCCATTTGGATTGGAAGTAAGTTGCAAAGAACGAAAAGGTTAGTGTAAGAAGCTAACCACTTTGATTAATAAACGCTTTGCTGGTGTTTATAGCAGAGGGGCCACACCTGATCCCATTCCGAACTCAGAAGTTAAGTCCTCTTGCGGCGATGGTATTGCATTGGTGACAATGTGGGAGAGTAGCACGACGCCAGCTCTATTTTACTTGAACCCGGGTTACGAAAGTAATCCGGGTTTTTTTATGCCCGAAATCTGACGA
>NZ_JBJKJI010000010.1:0-7749 GCF_056175685.1 Bdellovibrio sp. MYbb2 | reverse complement strand
GGTTCTGTGCCAAATAGAACATTAAGTTGAAGATGAAAGCTCATAGCTATTCTGATTTTCCTAGAATAGCCTTTCCAACCAAGAAACTGGCCACCTCTTCTGTGGCCTGCCCCTCACCTCAAGCCAGACTCATCCGCGATCTGCTGACCGGCGTGAAATCGCCCGTGTTCTGAAAATCAACCGCAAAACCATCGTGCGGAAAGTTCGCCCCGAGTGTGAGGTTGAGTTTGATGATTTGGAGACCTTTGAGCGCACCAAGTGCAAGCCACTTTCGGTGACATTGATGGTGGAATACTCCACACGAAGAATACTGGGTTTTGAAGTGGCGCAGATGCCGGCTAAAGGCAGAATTGCCGCGTACTCGAGGAAAAAGTAGGGTCCCCGCAAGGGCTTCCGCCCCCAAATCTAGGGTGTACGACGAAAAAGACCGACCAGGAGGCTGGCTGCCACACGGTGAGGGGCCAGCTTGGATTCTGTCAGCTACTTCTTATTAATCGACATAAACAGCACCATACTTTTGCGGTTGAAGGAACGGAAAGCACAAATGCGATCCGAATGATTCAAAGATATTTGACGGTTCTTACTCATGCTACTATCGTTCAAGTGCCGTACCAATATTTGATCGTAGGACATATCGTAACCTGTAATACCTTTAAATGGCGACTTCAGAATCGCGCCTTTACAAATATTGCTTAATGCTCTTTGATCATTGAACGCCAGGGCCTGCACACACAACTGGGCATGTAAGTACGAAGATTCGTCAAATTCGCTCTGTGGCGACATCACCCCCGCGCTTGTCATTGGGTAGCGATCCGCATGTTTGGAATAGTACATATAGAAACCCAAAGTCGATGTCGGATTGGTGATCAGATCCCAATCATCTTTCAGTAGATCCAACAGTAGACGCCGAGAAGAGTCCACAATTGTACTCATTTTCCCGGTTCGCCCGTCTCGCACTCTTCTCAGCGTTGCGATATTAGCAATAATACTGTCTTTCAGAAGGCCTTCCAAGGCCTCCAGATTCCCTTTATTGATTTTCAATGCAATATTCAAGTCAGACTGAATATTTGCAGGATTCCCGTTGTACATTTGCAGCATTCGATCCAATGCGGACATCCCTGCCTGAATAAAAATATCTTTTTGCTTTGCCGTGAATTTTTCTTCAGTCTTTAAAAGCTGAATGTAGTCTTGATAAACTTCGTCCTAGCGGCCTCGTTGTCCATTCCAGATGCCTTCGATACAACACGTAAAGTGGACGTCTCGGTTATTTCCCAAAAACAGCAGATCAGCTCTTTGAAAGCTTCAAAAACAAGGCTGAAATTCCTTTTGGATTTCCAGTCGACGGATGCTACGCCCGAGCAACAGCGAGTAGTCGCCAACTCCAGTTCATACTAAAAAACCAGGGTTTCCCCTGGTTTTTTACTTTCCACTTTATTCTTTTTACTTGCGCCCGAAACTGACTGGACCACTTGGAGAATAGATACTTGTCGCCGAAGGGGTGCAATTCGCAATCGGCCGCCCAAAGGGAATTGACCTTTGGAGTTTTATGCCGGATACGGTTTCTTCCACGTAAAAATTGACGGTTGTATTGATGGGAAATCTAAGAGTGTAGTGGGAGCAGTAGTATTCCGCTGACATCTGAGGTAACTTTGTCAGCGTCACGGTCTGCGACAAGCCATTCTGGGTGATGGTGGAACCTTCACTGCTATAAACCCAATTGGACCTGCTCTGACAATCATTCGTGCCTGCAATCTCGGTACAATATGTCAGAATGCCATTAGCAGGAATCTTCGTTACAAGGAAGTTGAACAAGGTTCCAGGAACCAGCCACGCTGTGGCGGTCGGCACTTTATAGTCAAAGACCTCTGCCGTCTGCCCATATGTGTCGCTATCTGGAGCTGCAAGTCGCTTTGCAGTCAGAAGTATCTGTGGTTCATCACTGCGAATAACCACCGTATTTTCTACAGTCGCAATCCGCACTCCCTGACCTGGGGGCACAAAAACCTTTAAACTTCGTGCGGTGGCATCATGAAGTTGAACCTTCAGTGCCATATCATAGGCAAATTTCATCTCAAAGTTCCAAGTTCTGTTCGCTGGCTTATAGACCATATTCTTATAGCGAGAAAACGCATAAGAGGTCTTTTTATCTTCCGGAAGATCCGGTCGTTCCGGATCTTTGTAAGCCACACCAAGGCAATGATCCGAATACGAAGCCGAGTAACGACCTGCAAGCGCAGCCTGGTATTCTGCCGCACTTCCTGGTGGGCAATCAACAGTCTCTGCCATAAGTAAAATCAAATTTGCTTTGTTTGCACCCAACCCATAAGCCCGGGCATAAACTGTCTGCCCAGGCTTAAAGATAGATTGCGCAGGCCCATTCGGCGCGGCCGAAAGAACCAAACGAGGTGTAATAATATCTTCTTGTTCTTGTTGCTTATGCGTGACTGAAGCCGGCGCAGCACCCACATTATAGGTGTCATTTTCAACTCTGACTGGTGGTACAATTTCTTCCACCTTTGCAGAAGCCAGCTCATTCATTGCAGCGAACTCTGGATTAGAACAGTTTTGAAAAAGCACCGTCGTTGCGATCCCAGCGACGACCAACCCACAGAAAGGCAAATAGCGTTTCTTCAATTTCATAAAGCACTCCCCTTATGGAACCTCTATCGGCGACCAAAGTCCGTAACTGAAGGTCCACCTTAGGTATTCTGTGTTCTGGAGAAAAAAGAATGATGTGAATCACAATACACGCGTTCTATTTTACTCAGGACAATAAGTCACGATGCTGCTATCGAATTTTAAGGCTGCAAAGGCAGAGTAAGTTAAGGGGCCAGATCAGACCCTTTATGGGCACCTTTTGTCTACACACTATGCGTTCTGCAAATATAGAACACCCTCAACGAATCTGAGTCTGGAACTTAAATTGCTCTTACAATCTCTCGAAACCATACGCCCTTGACAGTCCGAGAATACCAATTCCCGGACTGTCAAGGGCGTAAAAGCAAAGTGAAAAAGGGATTCCTTATGAAAAATATTTTCACAATTTTGACCCTATTGATCGTTAGTTCCACAACATTTGCCGACAGCGTTAGCTACTCTGCTGACCAAGAACACAAACTGGTTACATTGGCGACTCTTCAACCAGGACAAACGCTATCTATTGACCCTCAGTTTACTCCGTTTATTAGTAATGAGCTAATTCTTACCATCGACGGAAAGAAAGTATACAGCTTTTCAATTGATGGCTCCAATTACTACAATCGCCATTTCTTGCTGAACACAAAGCAAAACCTCGAGCATGATTTGGAAGTCCTCTCTTCCAAGTGTGGCGAAAACCCCATTTATATCGTCGGAAAGGTAATTGGCTGGTATACATCATTATTTCACCATCACACTCAGCTAGTCATTCATCCGCCGTCGGTTGGAGCAATCTGCAGTGTTCCGTAGAATTCTTACGGCAAACCTATCCGTACTGCCGAAAAAAGAAGGACACTTTTAGATCCAAACTTCTTTACTCCCAGTACGGATTCATTAAGATATCGCCATTGATCAAAGTTCTCTGGAAGTTCCAATAAAGCTTCGGTAAAAAGACAGCCTAGACAAAGGAGACCTTCCGTGAAATTACTCTCTCTTCTATTTATTTCATCCATAACTCTTCCGCAAACAACTTTTGCAGCCACTCAATGTAAAGGCATATCGCTGGATCATAATTTTAGCATCACGCAACGCCAAAATAATGTTGAGGTGGTTTTGGATGACGAAAATCCCCTTCAGTATGAAGACCTCGATCATCCCAAAGAGGGCACTTTAGAAATATCAGGGAGCACACGTACACTGGTGATCGTCTCAAATACAAGTGTTGATGAATTTCTGAAGAAGCGGGTTTTAAAAAAGAAATTAGCCGTCAGCATGATCGCCGGCCGTGCCGAATTCGATGGCGATCAAGATATGTGGCTTTCATATGCCAATTCATTTTACTCCTCATTGAAATGCCAATAGACTTAAATTCCCTGACCAGCTCAAGTGTCAGATTTACTTGGGACTTAAAGTATCTTAGACTTAACATTATGAACTATCTTAATTCAATTATTCGATCTCCGCTTTCAGTTAAGCTGCTTTTTGCAATCTATACTTATTCACTGTATAAATATGGTTCTCAACTTTTACGACCTGAGGTAATAGAAAAATTAGGATATTCGTCTATATTGATTTCTTTGGGATTAAGCATTGTATTGATAGCTTTGATTGTTCTTAAAGTGTGGTGGTGTTGGATAGCCGGTATCGGTGAATGCATCTATTTTGCTGTAATGTCAGCCTACGTATTGACAAAAGGAAATCAGATTATTTCTTCTGCCACAGAATCGGTACCGCAGAATCCTGCCTCATCGGAATTGACTCCTGAACAACTGAAGATAGTAATGAGTATTGGCTTCTACGGAGGTCTCAGTGGGTTATTGCAGGAGGCCTCATAACAGCTACTCTATGGTATAAATCGAGATTCTATTTCCAATCTAAGCCCGGTCTGAACTAAGATACTTGTGAATTAGACAATATCTTTATCGAAAGAAACTGCTTTAAAGAATCAGTTCCTTTTTAATTTGAATATTCTAGCGTAAATAAAACAGATGTATCCCTCGATACGACCTAAAAATTATGCATAAGAGAGAAGTATAAATCTTCAAGCCCTCCAGCTTGAATATTGCAGCCCCTACTACCAAAGCTTGGACTCAATAGACAGATAAACGAATACTCCGCGCTCATGCTCCACTGCGGAAGGCCCCAGTCCCAACAGGGCTCCCACCCCAGGAACGACCTCAGTCTCTTCACCAACATCAAATGCCGTGCGAATGCCCGGAACCACATAATAGGTCTGCTCGGTGTCCTTAGCGTCCTGGGAAACGACCACTTCATTGCCGTTCATGACGAACTCACACAAAAGATTTGTTTTTGGGGTCATGTTGTACACAACGCTGGTACCGAAATTATATCCAAAAATCGTTGCTGTCTCGCCAGCAGGATTTTGAGCATCCGGTGTGAATGTAAATCCCGCATTCCAATGATTGGTCCATCGATCATTTACGGTGATGGATACTGCCTGATTGAACTGAAGACCTGCCACCCCATTGCCGAAACCTTTTTTATAGTCTCCGGTTGGAACGATCAGGGTCAATCGCGGAGTCATGGCTATCAAATCCGTGTTCAGCATTTGATAGCGATAGTTCAAAAGTACATCCCCAATACTGGTTTGATCATCAACTCCGTTCAGCTTCATAACCGGAATCACATAGGAAAACTGGTGAGTCTGATCCGTGATTGGAATCTCGTTGGTAAAATTATAAGTCCATTCATGGGAAGGATCCATATACTGATAAGACTGGATGAACTGCACCACACCCGGATCCTGATTGTAGGCTTCTTCAATCAAAAATGAATTGTCTTTAACGACCTCAGCAGCTTGAACGGTCCACAACGGCGCCGTGAAGGCCAAAGCAACCGCGGCATTTCTAAATAATGACATGAGCCCCCCCTTTTTTAACGAAAAATAAAAAAAGAGCCCCGGTGGAACGACACCGGGGCTCGGAGAAAACGATGTCCCGATCAAGGACACGTAAACAGTTAACTATTCATAACCTCTGTTCCGCAGTATTCAAAGTCAATTTCTAATAGCATCCCTATGCTTCTCACTATTTTGTTCTGATAAATACAAAACACGCTCGTTTCACGCGATCATTCAGATCTCCGGACGCACCGAACCTTCAACTCTTGCATCCCCTTGGAATAGGAGTTCAGGCTATTGTCGAGAAAATGACCCACATATACAATAGTGGTGTTATCCATCATCGTCCAATAGAAAGGATTGATGCCGTCATACTCAAATCCGCCTAACAAATCCTGCTTTTTCATCAATATCGTGATCATCTCCAGCGGAGCCGGTAGATACCAATCTGTATAACCTGCATAATTCATATTTTCACAATACTGGGCCGCTTCGGCCGTCGCATAACTTGCTATTAAAGCAGACCCTGCCTTGCCATCATAAAACGTCATTGGTGATGATGGTGATATCTGTGCATCGACTTCCGGAGAAGCCGTCGCCCAAGATTTCAGAACCGTGTCCATTCCCCCAGCGCAAACCGGATTCGCAGAGTCTGTACAACCACCTGGCGTTGTGAAATACTGATAACCTCTGTAGGTGCCTGCATAAATCTGTTTCATGCCCCCGGTATTATCAGCAGTCCAACATTCTTGGCCAACTACACATTCTTCAGACTGATTGACGACTTTCCAGGTCGCTCCCAGCTTCATGAGTGTGATATTTTGTAAGTTTCCAGCTTTCATTTCCAAGCTGCTTCTTCCTCCGACGAACTTATCTGAACCGTTAGGGGCAATAGTCAAATTTCTTTTTACCTCTCGTGAAATCAGCACAGTAAAACCATTTGAAACAGCACTTAAAGCCGGAAGAGAAATACTTCCATTGTCATCATGGGTATAATAAAATCCCTTGCCACTATCCGTTGCTTGAATCCCATAGGAGGCCGTCGAGATATTCACTGCCGTCGAAATACCATTGGCTGGAAGTTGTTGCCAGCTTCCGTCGCCTCTTAAGTAAGTCGCATTGTCTGCCATCCCAATTCCTAACTGAGAAGCTGGTACTCTGGTATTCCCATCTAACGTGGCAATACCATTAGCGGCACCTTTTTGCGCTGTGATCCGTGCATCCACATCTGTGTTAAATCCTGAAATATCTGAGCTTGCCAAGGCCGAACAACCAAAACCTGTCGTCCCCGTCCACTTCAGAACATGCCCCACTGTGGTGCAATAAAAATCCATGATCGTCGTTCCAGTCCCCGTATCCGTCGCCAAAAGACGATTAGGGCCAGAGGAACCAGGGCTCGCCACCACTTTAGAGAGGGCATTGACAGCACCACTAGAGATCGTTGTCGATGCTGAGCCCGCTGAGGATGTGACATCCCCACTCAGTGCAGGCATACGGGCAGCAGCAAGCGTACCTGTGACATCTGAAGAGGCTAAGTTCACGCTGTTTTTAGCAGCCAAGTCACCCAAGCCTGTAATGTCAGTTAAACCAATAAGCGCAGCAGCCCAAGTCCCTGAATTGTATCTTAAGAATTTGCCATCCCCAACACCTGCATTGGTCACCGCCATACCCTTAATTTTTTCCACACTGGTCGAAGACTGAGAGCCCGTCACATCGCCTGCCAGTGAACCACTAAATCCACTACCTGCTTGCGCCACAGTCACCCAAATTGATCCATCATAACGATAAATTTTCTGTTCATCTGTTGCGACATACATTTGTCCTGCGACTGGAGAAGCTGGTTTGTTACTATCTAGTCCAGCTGAAATCGAAATGATATTTGAAGAATTATCCATTCCTATATTTTGAATGGCTTTGGTTATACGAGAATCATTTCCCGCAGCAACCGTACCAGGTCCCGTCCCTATATTTAAGGACGCTGCTGTGCCAAGAGCCGCCCAAGCACCATCTCCTCGAAGATAAGTGGTGCCATTTGCCGTTCCCGAAGGACTCATGGTGGCTACCGGCCCCAAACCACTAATATCAGTGGCCGATAAAGTTACATCTCCGTCTCGACCTGCCACACTCGTCACAGTGCTGCCACCTGCAGGCAAGGCCGCCCATGTTCCGTCACCACGAAGATAGGTCGTATTATTTGCTGCGCCAGAAGGACTCATGACTGCTAGCGATCCAAGCCCTAAATTTACTCTGGC
>NZ_JBJKJI010000009.1:13975-24653 GCF_056175685.1 Bdellovibrio sp. MYbb2 | reverse complement strand
ATCTGCACAGTCACTGTCATACCGCTGACAGTGGGATAGCTTCCATCGGGCTTCTTAATTACTGCCTGAAAGCTAATACCTTTATGCTGGGCCTTGGCTTCAGGCATTACTAAAACCAAGGCTATTAGAATAGTGAAAGAGACAACGTACAGCTTATTCATAAAAGACTCCTTCAAATTGCCAATTATTGCCCGTAATACTTTTTGTCTTTTCTGAAGCCTCGCCAAAAACCCCGACGAACTGATACCCATTGGATGTCGTAACAACCTCTCCAGATATATAGTCAGGATTTTTGCGATTAAGAATCACTGTATCGTCCAAGAAAGAAGGTTGCCCGGACAAGGAAGTAATACTTGCTTCAAAGGAACAACCACCAAGCCCAAGAAGTACCAAACCAAAGCAGAAATATTTAATACCCATCTTTAGCAGCCCCTCACTTCCGACCAATCGACGGAACTATTAGACTTCTCGGGCTTTAGTTAGCCATGCTAAATACCACAAAAAAATACTCTTTAAGATTGTATTCTGACCCAAACAGAACTTGCAGCCGGAGCCAAGAAGGAGGCCCCGCTACCATTTCTATTTAGTTTAGAATGTATTCAATCCAGCCCTTCACCACGTGGTGGCCAATCTCCTGCTATGCTCAAAAGGCTGCTTAAGTTCCTCTTTAGATTGGCTGCCGGATTTGCAATAGTACCGGTTACAAAGTACGGAACTTATATTTAAACAGCTCATTTTTTAAGTCCAGACCTGCAGTCCTTAAGATTTTCTGTATCAATCGCAAGTCATTGGACGATCTCACGTTGCTAAAGTCACAGTAGACCGTTTCCGGATTAATCCAACCGCTCCCTGCCCCACAGTCAGGAAGCCGGCATTCCATTCCTATCAAATGATAGCTAGTCATACTACTGCAGGCGACGTCTCGCACTTTCCTATTCAACGAGGGGCTTCTCTTATAATAGATCTCTGCACTTTCTTCCCGACTTTGGCCCACACCTAACTTCATGACATTCACGATAGCTACAGCCGAGGCTCCTGCAATGGGTTTTACTTCGAGAGCCAATAATGTTTGTGAAAAAAGAAGCACTCCGATAGCTAATGGAAATCTAGTCATGCCCCCTCCTTGATATCACTTTACAAAATTTGAGGTGATATTTCACTTTCTGTCTTAGATAGAACAAAAACCAACCTCCAGAACATCTCACTCTAAGAAAGCCACCTCATTCAATTGTATAAAAAACAAGCTCGCCGATAGACTTGAACAGCACCTGGGGAAAGGAAACCTACATGGATTTAACAAAATCTAAGCGGATTCTTATGTTCTTTGTCCTTACACTGACGCTGTTGCCTTTATTTCAAAACTGCAGTGGTGCCTTCCGCGTCAATGATTCCGCACCTGTTAGAGCACTGGCTTCAATCCCTTTTGAAAGGATCGAAGGCCTCTCGGGCTTAAGCAGCCATTCCATTGAAACCGGCACCCCTTATCCCGATGGGGCTTTTAGATCTATATCGTCAAACAACTTACTTCTTAATATTCACAACAAACATGTCTTCCAAAGAAAAGAATCAGTCACCCTTAATGGACTGACGACTCCTGACGCAGCAATTGTCTCATTGAAATTTAAAAAAGCCTCGCCAGGAGTCAAGTGGATTACCGTCAATATCCAACTCCTACCAAAAAAGATTCTTTTAAGTAAAACATACTCAGTCGATCCATCATCGTCGGCTGAATTGTCACTGCCTATCGTTCTTTCTGCGGGTGGATGGTATACTTTGAAGCTGATTCAAGTCGACGAACAGCAACAGATCTCCTACATCTCTGATGTTTCTCAGTTTGGCGTGGGCGACATCTATCTTATTGCCGGCCAATCGAATGCTGCCCAGCATGCCGAGGTTAAAACCAGCGCAAGGAACCCACTGGTTGTGATGAATGATCCCGAAAAAAACACCTGGGTGGCCGCCTCAGACCCACTTCCTTTCGCCTCGACCGATCCAAATAAAGCACTGACTGAAAGATCCAATGGGAAAGGCCAAGGTTCCAACTGGCCCGAACTTGGTGACTATCTAGCCCAAAAAGACAACGTTCCAATTGCCTTCTTAAATACGGCCGTCGGAGGAACAACAATATCTCAGTGGCAGCCCAGCGCACAGGCCTTCTACATTGGGGCCAATCTTGAAAACGACTTTAGAGCCTATCCTCTATATGACCGACTGCGCTTTGCCGCGAGATCACTGCAGGAAAAAAGTGGTGGATTCAAAATGATTCTTTGGCATCAAGGCGAATCAGATCTTTATGCCGAAGACTGTAGCACCAAGCCACTGGCGACTTGTGCACCTATTCTTTATACAGCACGATTTATGCAACTTAAAGTGACCCTCGATGCCGATCTTGGAATCAATGCAAAATGGCTTGTTGCTCGCGCCTCCTTTGGTCCGGACAAGCATCCAGAAAACTGTATTGACATCCAGCCCGTCAAGCCAGACCACGCGGAAATGCTAAGAAAAAGTCAACAAGCCCTTTGGACACTTAATAACGTCTATCAAGGCCCGGAATCCGACGACCTTAAAGAAGGCTATCGATATTCAGGATTCACGGGAGCTTGCATTCACTTTTCACTGGCTGGCCAAAAAGAAATGGCAATTCGTTGGTTCCGGGCCATCGAAGCATCAAACAGAACTACGGCTTCATCAGACAAATTTGTCGACTTCTCAAATCAACACGGCGACTATCAATGCCGTATCGGCCAACTTTGTGTCTCTCGCACTGGGGGACAGAATATGTCCGTCTATGATAGATCAGGAACCTCGATCATCAGCACTGTTCGATGTAATGGGCCCTGGGCCCTCGATTTCACGGCAGACCACTATACGAACATCTGCAATGGCCTAACAACTGTCGATGCTGACTTAAACTCCCCTAACCATTGGCAGCAGGTAAAAACGCAGCATAATCCTTTACCTTCACCAACGCCTGCACCTGTGCCCGTGCCGAAGCCAGGTCTAGTGCGCCTTGTGGACCGATCTCAGGCTAAGAATGGATTTGTCACCTCTTTTGATCAGGAAATATGGGGTGCAGGCGAACAAGCCCGAGCTTGTTCTGGAATTGTAGATCGTGTTGGATGTACGAAAGACAGCGACTTTGTTTTGATTACAAAAGCATGGGGAACAGCATCCTATAGAAAGAATGACGATGTCTTTATCCACAAATCCAACGTGGAAAAGCTCGGCTTCCCAATGGGAAACTATTTCACCACCGTCATCATGGCCAATGGTTCTCGATATAAGCTACTATTCACTCCTAAAGACAATACCGTCTCACCACCATCACAAACACAGCCTTCCCAGTGCAACCACGGCGTCAGAAAAACAGAAAATGGTGGTGCCTTGGAATGGCATTGCAGATGCGATAAAGTTCCAAATATCGGCAACAAGGTGGGCTGGAAAAGACAAGACGACGGCTGCTTTCACCGGGAACCTACTTACTTCTGCGCCAATAAAAAGAAGGTATATTTTGCTTGCAATAAGACCCCAGCTGGCGACGGCTGGAGCAAGCAAGGTGACGGATGCTACCACCTAGCAACCAAACTAAATTGTCCATAAACAATGACCGGGAGATAACAACAATGATAGTGATATCCTTTCGCAAAAATATTCTAAAAGCGCTTACTATATTTTTCATCCTGCCCTATGCAAATGCATCATCGGTCAACTGTCCGGCAAATATTCTATCCTCAACAATATACTTTGTTCCTCACGTGAACGACTATTGTAAGGACGGTAAGATCTGCAAAGCCTTTGTAACCGAGGTCAAAATGCAAGGTTCAGGAACTCTTAATGGCAATAAAGTGCTCACATACGATGGAAGAACTCGTAACATTGGCAATTGTAACACTGCCGTCGGCGCGGCAGGTACTTGCCTGACTCCATATATTTCCGTTGCCGCTGACGACAGGTACTATAGAATGGGGGACATGTTGAAGGTTCCCAGCCTTAAAGGCCAAATTGTTAGTCTTGAAAATGGAAAAAAGATGACCCATCCAGGAGTCCTGGTTGTTGAAGATGTCGGTGGTGCTATCAATGGCAACAACCGCTTCGACCTATTTACAGGACACTTTGGGCTGTCTCATCCCAACAACACCTTCGGCTTAAAGGGTCCTTTAAAGATGACCGCCAAATCAGAGTGCCTTGATAGAAAAACATTTTCGGTGGTTCGTAAAAATACACCAGAAGCAGTTTTCTTAAAAGGTCAAATTAAAGTAGCCTTGGAAAACGTCAATAGACCGCTAAAGGCTGATACTCTTGCAGAAAAGAATTCCAAACAAATCAATCATGGAGGAATCAAATAATGAATCCACTGAATGCAACGCTTCTAATGACTATCGCTCTTACAATCCTACAACCTATCCAGGCCTTTTCTTGTGAAGAACACGCAAATAGCTCACAATTACTACTCTCGGATTACTCTGAGTTTAGCGATTTCCAACAAGACCAAAAGCAATACTACCTGAAAAAAGTTAGACCACACTTAACACAACTTGATGCGCTAAAAGATCTGACATCTGAGAAATTAAAAGCGGACTCTATGGACGAAGATAAGTGGGACAACATCTATAAAACTGTTGAGGCTCAGTGCAAAGAAAAATCAAATAAAAGTATTTGCGACAAAATTTCCGCAGCCCGAAGAAAAGCCCTTCATAAATACGGGAACCAAAAGTTAGAAAACAGAAAGGCGCAACAAATATCTGTTGAGTCTGATGACTAGAAGATCAGTGCTTTGGAAACGGCCTGCCAACCGTAGCCTTGGAGAAGGTTGGTGCCCCCGAGCCTAAGCTGGTCGAACACATAGGGCCGTTTATTCGAAAGCCAAATAGTATCTCTGGTATTCTGGTTGTGTTAGGAGACCTTTATGGACACAGCAAGAAAAGTAGACTCAAGAGGCCGCCTTCTTTTAGGAGAAGAATTTGCTGGATCAATGGCTATCGTGGAGAAAAATATTCACGGTGATCTCGTGGTAAAGCGAGCTGTAGTTGTTCCCACTCGTGAGAAATGGCTTCATGAAAACTCAACGGCTATCAGTCTTGTGCAGGCGGGGCTTGATGCTGCGGCTAAGGAGCAAATCAGCAGCAATCCAGCTTTTGAGGAATCTCTCTCTTGGATTGATGAGTTGGAGGACTAGATTCAGTGTTTACGCTTGAATGGACAGCTCCTGCGACGACAACCTACCTGCAATTAAAAGCGGCCGCCGAAGCTTCGCTAAAAGCTCGTAAGGCTAATAAGAAAACAAAAGCCTCTAAGCAAGAGGGGCTTTTGAAACAAGTAGCAAAATCCATTCAGTACCTTGCTCTTTTAAGCAATCAATCCACATCCGTAAATGAATTCCCCAAAAATCAAGAAGCCTGCGAATTTCTTGGCAGGCTTCTTATGGGAAACAAGGGCTACTAATTTGATTATTTTACTGTAACTTGGGATGCCTGTGCTGGCACACTAACAATCTCTGCGCTGACTTTGCCATTCTTTTTTGATACAGCAATATATGGAACCTCAGAATCATCAAACGTTACAATTTGTGGTGCTGGCGTGCGCCCCGCTGTTGTCATTTTAGAGGAAGTTTGGCAAGCCGTAAGGCCTATCATCATCAAAACAGGGATTGCTATTAAAAACGTGACTTTCACACCAATGAGTATTGCAAAATCCTGGCCCCTCCAAGAGAAGGCTTATAACCGTTAAACACCGATTCAGGGGACTTTGCCATATATCGCTGACCGACGTCTAAGAGTTCAACAGTCAAACGACTTAGGCTGCTCCTATATCAATTGCTACTTAAGCAAGAGCGAGCTTATTACGTTGAATTTAACAACCTTGCAGGTTGTTAACTGAACCTCAATCGAACCAATTTCTCCTGAGCCATCGCTAAAGACAGATGAAAATTGAATTTCGTAAACTTGACCAGCGGGCAAATCTTTTATTCTCGGCAAAGCAACGTAAAATTGTCCACCTGACATATTCCTTTGCTTCGTCAAAATATCTCCAACTACATTTTCTGGAGAACAAGCCTCTGCTTTTGCGAATCCCGCAAAAAGAGAGAATGCAAACATCAAAACTGCGATATAGCTTTTCATAAAATCCCACCTTTAATATCAGAGAGTTTTCTATATGAAAATGACCGCAATTAATAGCCCGCCACGAGAACATTGTCTTTATTTCAGTGCCATCTAAAAATTGATCACGAATCCAATGAATTCGATCAGGCATGGTGTTTCCTATTTCGATTGTATTGGATTTAATAAAGGTTGGTGCGGGAGGGACTTGTCCCCCCATGGACGTGAATCCAAGAGATTTTGAGTCTCTCGTGGCTACCATTACACCACACCCGCGTTGAGGTATATTTTGTAAAGAAAAGACTCCAAAATATCCCTATCCTCCTGGAAAATTCAGAACACTATAGGATTACATTCATTTAAGTAAGCTTATTGCCTCTACCTAAAAAGCCGAGAGGTATTCTATGAAACTGCTGATTCTGATCCTACCCATTTTTCTTTCTGCGTGTGGAGTTCTCAACTTCTCTCTTGAAAGTACCATCTCAACAAGTGCACCATCAGTTGCACCGCCAACCCCCATCGAGCTTACTCCGCAAAACTTCATGGTCGTTTATGATGGCGAAGGGCACGTGGATTTCAACTCTGACAATATCACGATGGCACCGAAAGCTTCGACCGCAGGGAGTGAAACACATGCGTCTTTGGTGATGCTCCAACAAACTATCGATACCCCCCTGCAAGATTTCGAACTGGTTGTGGATCTCGAGGTAACCCAGCAACTTCGTCAGAACACAGCGGCCAATGATTGGGAGGTTTTTTGGCTCTTCTTTAGTTATAACGGAAGTGTGACAGGAAAGACGACCAACTACTACATATCAAAACCTGTGAATGGATCGGAATTGGGACTGGCTCATGGCGAACTCGGACAGAATTTTATTTCTACAGATGCTGCAACAACAACCGCTGTGGGATCTCGTCATAAGTTTAAGTTTGTGCGTGTAGACAACAAGTTTACTGTGCATCGTGATGGCACTTTTTTCTATTCTTTCGAAGGGAACACGGCCTTCCCGAAAAAGATGTACGCTTCCAAAGGCTCCTTGGGGTTTTACTCTGAAGATGCCGAAGTCAAAATCTATTCTGTGGCTTTGAAGAATCTTGATGGAGCACAAAGCACGGCACCGACACTGCCTTTATTAGCTTCCATATCCCCTGTCATAAAGCCACCTCAAGAAGCCATCGCCCTGAGTGTCGCCGTCAACAATCTGGCGCAAGTTGGAAATCTTTTTTGGTCGTGCAACTTTAAAAGAGTTTTTGGCAACCTCAATGTCTTTCCGAATTTAGATTGCCTAGGAAATGGCACAATGAGTGCCTCGGGTGCTTTTGAATGGACACCGTTATTCAGTGATATCGGCAGTTGGTTCTTTAATTTTGAAGCTTCAGAACAAAACTCAGGATTTGCCCGAGAAAAGGTGTATCTGCAGGTGCGCCCTACGTGGACGACCAATCAGCAACTCTTCCTTTACGATGCACAGTTCTCCCTACCTAAAACATGGGAAACTAAAAGCGTTCTTGTCGCGCGAGAAATCGCAACGACCGATAACAATCGCACAGATCCTTGGCCTGGCCTTACAAATGCCGACACGATGGACTTGAGTGGATTGAATGAAACTGCTCCATGGATTGTTGACGTCGACACTGGACTTGCAGCTTTGCACTTCGATGCGAATCAAGACCCTCAAGGTTTACCTCTTCCCGTAAGCAACTTGGGAAATACGAAAGAATTGCGTCTATCTTATTGGTTCAAACGCGACGACAACAATAGTAAGAGCGCTCTCTTAGTAAATCACACCAATGGCGTTTTTGAGAGCAGTCACTGGTGGGGCGTTATTTCAAGCCGCTACACCGATGGTGGCGCTGAAGTACTTTGCATGGATACGACTCCGGCCACGGACGATTGGACATTTGTTACGAGTCAAGTCACAGGCAGTCTTATGAAAACATACGTCAACGGACGTGAGGTTTGCAGTCAAAGTCTTCCAGCGACTTATGACTTTTCTTCTCCTTTCCGAGTTGCGCCTCAAGTGCAAGGTCCCTTTGCATTTGCAGGCCTCATATCAGAAATCGCCGGTTATAAACAATCAACGGCTGCTGAAATTTTCGCCGACTTCGCGGCCACAGCAGAACGCTATCGTCGTGTTAAAATTGGCGCGATCACACAGAATGACCTCGTTCTTCATTGGGATGCTGCGAATGCAGAGTCAGGAATACGTCCCTCGAGTACTGCGACTCCCTCAGGCTGGGCCGACCTTACTTCGGATACATATTCAAAAATCATGGGTGGTTTTGATGGCACACCGACTTCGGGCTTTGTCACGACAACTCCTGCAAATTCTTCTATGGCCTTTGATGGAGTGAATGACTATATTCAACTCAATACCAACGCCAGCCTTTCTTTAGGACCAACATGGACTATCGAGGCCTGGCTGAAACCGGGCGTGGCATTGGGAGTGGATAATAGTTTTCCTCCGAATCATATGAACCATCCTCTTTTCAAAACTATTTTTGAAAAAGCCACCTATGACAATGCGAATAAGCTGTCGCAAGGTTTCGGTATGAGAATTGGGACCAACAACGAACTGACAGCTTTTATCGTCAATAATTACGGTTTCACGGACACCGTGGCATCCGTAGAAAGTTTAGATATCAATCAGTGGTATCACGTCGCTGTGAGTTTTGATAAAAACACTTCAAAAATAGGAGCCTATATAAATGGCGTTTTAAAAGCGACGAAGATCATTGATATCAAACGTGATCAGGCTGGGACTCCGCAGGCGGACGGTGATGTTATTGGAGGACTTTCAAATACATTTGTAGGAATTCCAGCTGATGCCGACGGACGTCGTCGCTATAATGGAAATCTAGCAATTCTTCGTGTTTACAAATCCGCACTCACTGACGCGAAAATCAAAGCTCATTGCAAAGCGCAGAATGCACGCTTTGGTGTAACTTGCAACTAGCCCAATTACTCGGGCGTGTTTGAAGAGTGCCCTGTCAGTGTTTTTAGATGAAGGCACTATGGGTTTTGAGGTTCCCCCTGGACTTACCCCCTCTTAAACAGGACCACTTAGTCAGCTTCAAAAAAGGGGTATGACTATGAATACGACTAGTAATAGTACTAGTAACAAAACTTATAAAACCGAGATTCTGGGCAAAGAGCGGAAACGCCGTTGGTCCCCATCTGAAAAACAGTCCATAGTTTCAGAGACTGAGAGAATGCTGGGTCGTAAGACTGAACAGGTGGAGATCCTCAGGGATGCCATCGAGCTTGCACGCGAAAAAAAACTGATCTCGCGGCAACCATTGCCGGGAGTCGAAGATATTCCCTTCGCAACATCTGTGAAGCCTTTGAAATAGCTCGCTCTAATATCGTCAACAGATTCAAGGAAAACGCCAATATGAAACAACGGACTCAACCCGATGACGGTGATCTATTGCCTGTCATCAAAGAGATCACTGATAACCGGCCAACCTATGGATACCCCAGGTGACGGCTTTGCTAAACCGCCAAAGAACTGAAGACGGATTGTCGCCAGTGAACCACAAAAGGGTTTACCGGATCATGCGCGAAAATGATCTTTGCTTGGCCCGGCATACTGGAAAATCATATAGACAGACCCATGATGGCAAGGTGATCACAATGAGAAGTGATCTACGGTGGTGTACAGATATTTTTGGCATTAGATGTTGGAATGGTGACTTTGTGTGGGTGATCTTTGTAATGGACTGCCATGACCGAGAAGTCATCCGCTGGGCCGCAAGCTCTGTCGGCATCAAAGGCGAACTCGTCAGGGATCTTGCTGCAGAATGCTTTGACCAGAGGTTCCCTGACCACAAACAGGTTCCGCATCGTCTTGAGTGGCTATCTGACAATGGCCCCCAGTTCGTAGCCACTGAGACCATTCACTTCATCCGAAGTCTGGGGATCTCGGTATGCACAACACCGGCATACAGCCCAGAATCTAATGGAATGGCCGAAGCCTTCGTAAAAACCTTCAAAAGAGATTACGTGTACGTCAACAGCATCCCTAATGCAGAAGCTGTTCTAGAAGTTTTGCCGAAGTGGTTCAAAGATTATAACGAAGTTGCACCGCATAGGGGCTTGAAGATGATGGCTCCGACGCAGTATCGAGAACAAACAACAACCGCTGGCTAGGTGGTCCTGTTTTTAGAGGTTAACTCCACCTTCATCGAGTCCTTCAATGGCCGTTTCAGAAATGAGTGTCTGAATGACCATGCCTTTGCTACCTGCCTAACACGTCGAGACTCAATTATCCCTCTTCCAGCAAGATAACTATTCCTATTTGCTTTGCAAAAAAAGCCCCTTCGTCATCTAAATGAAGAAGCTTTTGGGGTAGCAACAATTAATGGGACAAGTTTATACTTAGTTGTTTTTCGGAGTGAAGTCTAGTCGCTGGGTCTCTCCATTTTCCTTTTTCACTGAAAGATAATAGTTCCCCATTGGAAAACCACGTCCAGCAACATTGGATTTATGAATAAAAACACCATCCACGGCCCGATAAGATTCTGCACCCCAAGCTGTTGTCATCAACACATAGTTGGTGCATGGTGCTTGGGTGGTA
>NZ_JBJKJI010000009.1:0-13880 GCF_056175685.1 Bdellovibrio sp. MYbb2 | reverse complement strand
CCTGGGATCTATCCACTAAGCGCAAAAGCCCCAATTTGACAGGCTCTATTATTACAGTGTTGTCCTTAGGTGTGAATGCTAGTCGCTGGGTCTCTCCATTTTCCTTTTTCACTGAAAGATAATAGTTCCCCATTGGAAAACCACGTCCAGCAACATTGGATTTATGAATAAAAGCACCATCCACAGCCCGATAAGATTCTGCACCCCAAGCTGTTGTCATCAACACATAGTTGGTGCATGGTGCTTGGGTGGCAAGCCCCATACAAGCCCTTGCATTTTTACCGGCACCATATACTTCCATATCAAAAGAAGTCACAAAACCGTCCTTCGCCTGGGATCTATCCACTAAGCGCAGCGGCTCCGCAGGTGCTGCTGGAACTCCAGGGTTGGGTCTTGGAGTGGGTGCTGGTGTAGGTGTTACTATTGGACTGGCTGCGCCACTATGGGCCGCCACGACAGAGGCAAACCAACGCTGGGCCATTGCTTTTTGCCCTGCAAAAGAAAAGTGTATACAAGACCCCGCCGGTCCTGAGTAACGATATCCCTCCCTTAAGTCATCAGATTCAGGGCCTCGATAAATATTAGGATAACTCCACAACCTTTCCTGACTGCTGCGCAATTGTTGAGCTGTGTATTCCCGATACGGCTGAATACCCACACATCCATCATTCAAGCGATCAGGTCCAAAAGTTGTCCTCGCCACCATCCACGAAGAGTTCATACCAATGGCTCCGTCGAAAGAGCCTTTTAAATCCAAAAAGCGAGCTGCATATAGAGTGGCAGCGCATCTCTCCAACGTGCTGGGTGTACACTCTTCAGCGTACATATCGGACTCGCCTTGATGCCAAAGAATCATTTTAAAACCACCGCTCTGGTCTTGCAGATATTTTGCTGCAAACACCAAACGTTGATACAGATGATAGTCCTTAAAAACGTTTTCTAAATTTGCTCCCATACTGAGAGGCTGCGCTCCGGGAAGCCACTGCGTGATCGCGGTGCCGCCCACTGCGGTGTTCAAAAAAGCCACAGGGACATTGTATTTTTGCGCCAACATATCACCCAGCTCTGGCCAGTTAGACCCCTGCCCCTTGCCATTGGTAGATTCAATCAATACCTTGTTTGGATCTACCGTTGCAAAAGGTAATGGGTCTGCTGCCGGAGCCCAAGTATTATGCTCAGGGTCCGCCATCACCACTTTTGAATTTTTCGAGGCTGTTTTAACTTCTGCATGTTGAGCAGCATTGGACTGACCCGCGATGAGATAAACATCCCCCACTCCAAACTTGCTCACATCGGAAAAGTAAATTTTCTTTTGCGCGCTATCAATCTGACGAATCTGCAAGGAGTACCATCCCCCCGCGCTCAACAATAACGGAAATTCAAACTCTTCAACAGAGGCTTCAGCAACGCTGTAGGTCTTATCAAACAAAATCATAGATTCCATCAGAATAGAGACGCGGACTTCTTGAACACCTGAGGAGGCTTTTTTAAAGCGCAAAGGCACCACAGCCGCATCATGAGCCGTTTTACCATTCAAAGAGGCCGAGGCCTGTCTTTGATAAACCTGATTATTTTTAAGATTGGGAATCAAGGTTTCGGAATTCACCATTCCATATTGAGAACTGTTTCTGGAACTCTGAGATTCCACCAAGGTACTGCTTGATCCCTTCAGACCGGCGGCATAAACAGCCGCTAAGGGCTGGGACTCGGCAAGAAAATCCAGAGTTTTAAATCCACTGCAATTTTGAAAAATTGGCAGAATTGTCATTGATAAAATTAAAAATAGAGAAATCTTTTTGCATTTTTCAAATTTCATACGGTTCCCCTTAATACAACAACATCCCTGCCAATCATTACAAGGTGCGGAATTACTCGCTCCTTTCTACTTTACAAAATTTAAAATGATATTTCACTTTCCGTCTTAGATAGAACAAAAATCACCCGCAGAACATCTCACTTTAAGAAATCACCTTCCTTCAATTGTGTAAAGAATAAGTTCGCCGATAGTCTTGAAGACTTTCAAATACATTTGTAGGAATTCCAGCTGATGCCGACGGACGTCGTCGCTATAGTGGAAATCTAGCAATTCTTCGTGTTTGAAGAGTGCCCTGTCAGTGTTTCTAGATGAAGGCACGATGGGGTTGTCCCCGGGATGCGGTTAAGCTGCGCACCAAAGCCACCAAGGGAGCAGGTTTATTAGCGACTTCTTTTCTTCGGAACCTTCTTCTTTAAGACAGGATCAGATTTTACATACTTTTTTGGTTTTCGCGTAGCAGCCAGCGTTCTTTCAGGACTGCGTGATGTCGGAGCCGCCTCAGCTGGTTCAAGCGCAATCTGAAATTGCGCAGACCTCTGAGGCAAAAGATCGAAGCTTCGACGCACAAATCCCTCTTTGAAGACCTCAATCCGGTGAACTTTATTAACCGTCAGATATAGCGGCAAAGGACCATTTACAAGGTACTTCTGGCCGTCGACCAACATCGTGACGCCAATAGGGTTAGTGACAAATAGCACCGATACATCCGGAGCCTTTTCCTGACTCAACATCTGTATTTCTTCAACCTTCGGCGATTTCCCAAAATGAATAGCGCCCGCCAGAAAGAAAGACACCGCAACTCCCGCCACCGCGTACTTCAAGGCGGGATGGCCACTCTCATCATTCGTACTGACGACTCGCATCTGCATCGCCGTCGACATGGCCGGTATCGGAGGCTTCAAAAGCGGCGCTTCTCCCTTAAACGTAACTATCGTGGATTCCAAATTATAATCAATATCGTTAGGAAAAACGATGGCACCAAATAATCTAAAGTCTTCCAATGTATTCAAATATTTCTGAGAAAAGCAATCATTCTTCAAGTATCGACTTAGTTCATGAGACGAAAAATCCGGATAACGAGAATTGAGTACAAAGTTAATATCTTCGATCAACTCACGAGCGCTATCATAGCGCCGCTCGCAGTTGTGGTGTAAAAGCCTTTCCAGAATATGTCGGCACGAGTCATGCCCTATCATTCCAGAAAAATCTAGATTCCCTATGCGGTACCCTCTGACTAAGTCTTTGATCTCGTCAACAGACTTACCGGCAAAAAGTCTGCGGTTGTTTAACATTTCCCATAAAATAATTCCTAATGAAAACAGGTCACTCCGTTGATCCACAGAATGTCCAGATATCTGCTCTGGACTCATATAGGCAAACTTGCCTTTGACGCTTCCAAGAATCGTCTGCTGCTTAACCCCTTTTGCGATCCCAAAATCAATGATTTTCACTTCACCATGGAAGGTCAGCATCAGATTGTGGGGACTAAGATCTCTGTGAACCAGATTTAACGGCTCTCCCGATGACGGATCCAGCGCATGGGTGGCATAATTCAATCCCTCTGCCACTTCTTTAATGACATATAAAGCAATTGATAGATCCACAGGACGCCCCCAATCACGATGAAGGGCCAAAAGTTCTCGCAATGATACGCCGTGAAGGAACTCCATAACCAAGTACGCTTGCGATTCCGTCGTACCAAAATCAAATGTCTGAACGATATTTTTGTGATTCAAACTGGCTGCAATCCTCATTTCATCCAGGAACATCTTAATTACTTCGGGACTTTCCAGATACTCGGGCAAAGTTTGCTTTAACGCCACCAGTTTGCCCCGCCCATACTTTGAAGTGGCACGGGCAAGGAAGACTTCCGCCATTCCCCCTTGTGCAACTGATCTGATGATTTCATAGGAACCGATACGCTTTGCCATACCTTTGTTATCGGAACAGGGGCTCATCTATGAAGACACTTCACAAAATCAGTGTTCTGCGAAAAAAAGAACGCCCCTCCTGCTGTCCCTCTAAAACTAGAACAATATCTCAGCCGGTAAAGTCTCATTCCTGACCTCCAAACCTTTAGTTTCAAGTCAGTATCCCGAAAAGTACACTTATGACAAGATTACTAAAAAAATGGGGATATCCATGCACTTTACTAGGGATAGCTTTCTTGACTGGGATATTGTTCCAAAACTGCAGTAAATTCCCATCTACATTCCAACAAGATTTTGCATCTCAAAAGGTGGCTTCTTCCACCGCTGAAGTCTTTAAGGGTAGAATCTTAATGGGTGATATGCTGGTCAACGTCCCCGAAAACGGTCCATCCAAGAACGAAAAAGCCATCGGCTATGCCACCTATCGCTCCAGTCGCTGGCCTGGCGGCAAAGTCTTTATTGACGTCGAAACCCATGCAGTTCCTATGAAGCTAGTGACCCTTCTTAAAGAAGCCTGCACCGAGTGGACGCATGGATCAAAAGCGGAATGTATTTTTGTAAAGCCCAATCAGGTAAAGCACCCTTTATTTGTAACTAATTTCAACTTAGGTTGCTGGGCATCCCTAGGCTATAATACAACTGTTTCACATCAGCGTACTTATGCCAATCAAATGAATATGGAAGGATACTGCTTCACGAAGCATGATGCCCTTCATGAAATGGGTCATGTCTTCGGCTTGATTCACGAACACCAACGTTTTGACCGCGATTCTTATATAGAAGTGGACATGAATAACATACGACGTGATTCACATGCCTTTGATAAAATAGGTGCCCTTCTAGATCTTAAAAATTATAGTAAAAAATATGATATCGACTCAATCATGCACTATGGCCAATTCACCGCTGCCAATATCGACATAAGCAGGCCCGCCTACACTATCAAGACAGGTGGCACTAACTATGGCTTTCAAACATTCTTAAGCGCTGAAGACAAGACTGCTATCGCGGAAATTTATGGGCATGCGAATGCGCCAAGCAGCAATGAAGTCATTGGCTACATCGATGGCATTTCTGCAGGCCGCGTTGTAAATGGCTGGTTGTGTAATAAAGGTATTGCGAAGTCTATTGCCTATCATATCTATGCAGGTGCCCCAGGAAAGCCGGGCGACATCTGGGTTGGTGGTGGAGCCGGTAACTTGCGCTCGGAGCCACAAGTGGTAGCTTCCTGCGGGGTGAACTCTGGGTCCTACAGATTTAGCTATACTTTGCCACCAGAGACGGTTGGTAAGTCTATTCATATCTTTGGTATCTCGGAAAGCGGAGACAACAAGAACAATGCTCTCAGCAGATCAGGAACGCTGGTCGTACCTACTCCTACTCCTACTCCACCACCCGCCCCGGAATGTCAACACTCCGTAGAGCAAGCTAATAATGATAGCGCTCTGGAATGGCATTGCGGATGCAATAAGGTACCAAACGTCGGAAATAAAGCCGGCTGGGTAAAGCAAGCTGACGGCTGCTTTCACAAAGAGCCCAGCTACTTCTGTGCAAATAAGAAAAAAGTGTACTTCACTTGCGACACAAAGCCCAAAGGTAGAAACTGGAATAGAGTTTCAGATTCTTGTTACCATCTAGGTACCAATCAGAGCTGCAGATAGTTGAAAGAAAGATTGTTCTGATTTTGCCAGAACAATCTTCCTATTAATCGCCTGCCAAAGAGCTGACATAAACACGAAATCATATTCAAATATTCTCAGTGGAAAGAGGAAATGATGAGACCTCAGATAATTGACTACGATTCAGGCGCAAAATTTCTTAAAGACTATTATGCTTATCGCAAGAAGAAAAACCACAGATTTTCATACGACAAGTGGGCTAAAGAGATCGCCTATCCATATCGCTCAAACTTGTGCCTAGTTACTAATGGACAACGACATATTCCAGCATCGCTACAAGGATGCCTGGAAATATTTCTTTTCAAAACAGATTCAGAAAAGAAATATTTTAATATCCTTTGTCAGGCTCAACGCGCAAGAACGGAAGAAGAGAGACGTCTTTTTGAGGGACTGCTCTGCAGCTTGCGCATGCAAAGCCAAGAGCCTGCGAATCACAAAGATGAACCCATAGCTTCTTAACCAATTCGCGCCAGAACAGCGCACTGTTTTTCTCGAGACGTACGCTGATTAAATCGAAGGTGAAGTTGAGCTTACAAAAGTCACAACCTCTCAAAGTCCTTCTTTAAATGAACAATGGGTTCGTTTTCACCAAGCCCCTCGAAGACATAAGAATTGAAAAACTGTCGGCTCTTAAAAAGATTTCTATCCACAATGCTGACCTCAGCTTCATCACAAACCTTAGACCAATTATTCACGATAGCCTGGGCTATTTGTTCAACCATTTCGACAGCTTCACTTCGAGATATCAAAAAAACCTCTTCGGCAGCATCCAGACACAATGAAATCTGACTGCGCCGATCTTCTCCCTTAATTGCCATCGCCTGATTGGCGACCCCACCAGTTCGCATTTGAGGACAAATATCATAGGCCGGAGTCAAAGACAGCCTTTCCCCATCCCAGAAAGCAGCGTGATTTCTGGCGTGGTCGTCTGTATTTCCGGAAAGAATATTAAGTACGATACGACCTAAAAGCTCTTTCAGCGTTTCCTTGGCCTTATCGAAATCGATACGAATGATTTCAGCCAAGTCTTGATAGCTTGCATATCTGGCCATATTTTCATCCAATCGCAACATTGTCAGTGCAGAGACCATGGACCGCCTGGTCCACTTGTCTTTTTTCTTCACTCGGTCAAAGCGCTCGATAAGTAAGACATCTTTATGAGCAGCCCTCACCTGTTTTACATTGGCAACATTCATTCCTGCCAATGCCGCCAATCGCATTGCTATGTATTCACCCTTGATAACGCTGTAGGTATCACTTGTTGAAGAAAACTTGGCGATATATTTGTGATCACCATCATCAATCAGGGCCTTCGGACGCGCCCCACCAATGGCGGTCCCGTGATAAAGAGCCCGCTCCAGACTTGACGGCAACGGTATGCCTTTTTCAACAGTCTCCGCAGCCTCCATCAATATTTCTAAAGAGACCTCTTCCATTTGGCGTGGTTCATACTTTTCTGCCGACAACTGAAAGTCCAAAGCTCCTATACGGTCGGAACCGGACTCAAGCATATAAGCAAGCTCAGTCAAATCATCTGTATTGATCTGATCTCCCTGGGAACCGAATTTCCTATTTATAATAACCCGCCTGCCCCAGGCATCGGGGGCTCCATCACGTATACATCCTGGCATCGCCAAGCCTGCAAGAGGCGCAATGATACCCGGTCTCAGCGGAAGCTCTGGTTTATAGATAGAAATGTTATTCGCTTTTTTTAAGTACTTCTGACCATAGTTAAATTGCAGACTTGAACCCACTTGTTCAAGACGTCCGGCTACGGTGGGTTCTGTTTCTCCGGGCAACCAAATCCAAACAAAGGACTCACTATAGGATCCTGATTTAGAAGTCATCATACACCTCTTCATCTGCCAGACTTTTACGAATTCTTTTGGGCAACAGAGCTAGCTTTTCACTTGTCTGCGATAGCAACCCTGTAAAGCTATTCTCGATCTCAAACAGGCGAATACCGGCGATATGCGCCACATTAAAAACAATTCCAATCTCGACAGCCGGATCGCCCTTCTCTATCCTTTGCAAAGTAGAGCGGGCAATTCCAGCACGACCTGCGAAATCCGCTTCGCTCATCTTTCGCTTTTTTCTTTCTAATTTAATTTGCTGCCCCAGCAATAGAACTGCCTCTTTACTATACTTCAAATAGGATCTTCGCACTCCCGCCCCCATTTTTGATCCACATAAAAGGCATTAAATAACCTTATGACCTTTATATAGATCATAATATGACTTACTCCAATTACAAACAAGTGAAATACAAACAAAAATGACCCATATGGAGGGCATTATCTAACGTAAAGCCTCCCATATGGGCCATTAAATGCAAAAACTAGCCTTTTGCTGCGCTCCCCATTTCATGAAGCCCCAGACAGAACATTTACTTTTGATAAGACATAAAATAAAAAGCGGCACCTTTTTTTACAGCGCCAGCGCCTTTCTCTTTATAACGAACAATCGCCTTCCACTGCATTTCAGCCTCTTCACAGATTGGAACACTAAAATCCAACTTATAAGTATCAGGCCCTACTTTTTCCAGCTTGGGTCTGAAATAACCCATATTGATCTCAGTCCCGGTTAAATCAATATCTTCGGGGACTATCTTGTCACTGGAAACTTTCACTCGGAACTCAACAACCTTGGATGTCTCAACAGGCCTAGGTGTAATATCCAAAGATATCCACTCGTTTTCCGAAAGTTCAATTCGACATTCTTCTTGATGGACAGGACACTTCTTGGTGTCTTCCGTAAGAAGCACCTCTTCTTCCTTCGCTGGCTTGACCCAACTAATATTAAGTTTGCCCTGCTCATTCATCCCGCACATAACCTCGCCGTTCCAAAAAAAATAGAACACGAATGCGCTAATTCCAGTTACCAAAGTCAGTGAAATTATAAATAAATATTTCTTCGTCATGCAATTAAACTATACTGCTCTTACTGCACGATCAACATCTCTGAGGTTCTTCTTGGACGAAAAAAAATACAGCCCCACTTTAAAGAAGGCACTTGGCCTTGTTTTCTTCAGCGTCCTTCTTCTCAGCTTAGTAAACTGGTATATTGCGAGATCTGCAGTTCGCGGCGTGGACTTTACCTTAAACCATCGCGGCCAGACATGGCGCTTCATAAATCACGCAAAAAAAATCAACCTTATTTATTTCGGCTACACAAGCTGCCCCGATGTATGCCCTCTTGCACTTAGCATTACAGCGACTGCGTTTAATAAACTAAGCTCCGAGGCTCTCGCGCAAATCCAATTCGTCTTTATCAGCGTGGACTATCAGCATGACTCGCCAGAAAAAGCTGCACAGTATGCGTTTCACTTCCATCCTCATTTTATCGGACTTACCGGTTCGGAAAAAGAACTAAGACAGACAGCGAAACTTATTGGTGCCAGCTTTATTCTGCAGGACAAACCAGATTCTTATCTTGGATATTCTTTAGCCCATACCGACAAAGTATTTTTTCTGAATGAAGAAGGAACAGTTCTATCAATCATATCCAATCCTCGCTCAGCCGACGAAATTTTATCAAAATTAAAGGAGTACCTATGAAATCCCTCATCTTTTGTTATACATTTATTCTGTGCTTTTTTGTCTCTATTCAGGCACAATCCACAGATCTGACCTTTAAAGACCCCACAATTCGCTTTAATACCAATGCCACTGTTGCTGCGGGATATACGACCATCACAAACAATACAGATAATCCTGTTTCTCTCATTGTAGAAAAGGCCACTGGCTTTAAAGCGGTAGAACTGCACCAATCCTTTGAAAAGAAAGGCCATATGTGGATGGAAAAAGTAAATTCTGTCACCCTTCAAGCGAAGAGCTCTTTTGTACTTAAACCAGGTGGCCATCACATCATGCTATTCGACCCCGAAAAGAGCTTTAAGGACGGCGATATCATCACCATTTCATTCAGAAGAGACGGCAAGTCTATGCAAGAAAAATTCAAAATAACTGTCCCCACTGCCGGTCACAATCATAGCCATCACTAAGAGAACCCTAGTAATGTTCTGTTTTTCCCGGAACATTGCTACTATTGACTTGAATTATTCATAGGACTAATAGGTCTGTGATGCCAAGCTCCCCTCCCCATTCAGATATTCAACTTTTGACGCTTCTGTACCAGCAAGGAAAGTTTCACGAAGCTTCAAAGCTTTCTTTCAAGTTGTGGAAATCAACATCAACGGAACGAAGTGGTCAACAATGGGTGTATATTGCACGCCTTTTATTCCAGTGCCATTTTGAATTGCTCATGCATGATAGAATCGAATTCGTGTATGATGAAATGTTACAGAATGCAGGCACCCCGGATCCGATCGTTAGGTCTCATATCCTGTATCTATTGGGTATTTGGCAGATGGCCAAGAACTCTCCGAATCAAGCAAAAACACTCTTTGGATTCGCACTAGAAGATGCCACGACCAACACGGACTACGAATATATCGCTAGGTCTCTGCACGGCCTGGCCTTCGCAGCCATTCTAGAAAACAAAGTAGATCAGGCGTGGGCCTTAATCGACAAGGCACTGACACTACTTCGAGTAATCAACCACGTTGATCTAGAAATCAGCTGTCTCTTCATAAAGGGCCTGGTGCTTATTGGACGGAAACAGCATGATGAAGGCCTTGATCTGTTCTGGCTATGCTATGAAAAATCCAAGCGTGAAGGTTTAAACTATCTTGCAATGAACGTATTGGTGCAGTTGGCCGACACCTATCTATCGATGGGTAAGCCCCACTTGGCGGAAACCTACACCACCCTCATAAAAACAGGACTCGACGAAAAACAGCAGCCGCGGCTACATGCTTTCTTTCAGCAACGCTTAGGACCTTTGAATACTGCACCCTTTGAAAGGGACTTAATCATTTATACAAATAACTTCAGTATCAAAGTTCACCGCAAAGGTCACGTGACCTTCAACAACCAACATATCTTGTTTGATTTGGTGACAGCACTGGCGCGTCGCCCTGGAGAACGGCATTCAAAGGTCATGCTCATCGAATCAGTATGGAAACTATCTTACGATCCCGCATTACATGACAATCTAATTTATGTATCGATCAAGCGTCTTCGCACTCTAATAGAACCGAACCCCGACTCACCAAGGTATATTCTGCGCGATAGAATGGGCTATTACATCCCACGGTCTATATCCATCACTATAATTCCTCACGGAGCAATCCATGAATAAACTCTCAGGTGATCCCATTCTAGTCTGGCCCGTGAAAGCTTGCTTATCCCTTAAACAGTTTTTGGCAATCTAGACTGTTCTGTTTCAAATAAGACAGATAGTCACATATCCTCGTGTTCTATTCTCAAATTGCCTTAAGAGCACCTCTCAAGAGGCCGAATAAAACTTGAGAATAGCTTAGTTACTGCAACGTTCATTGGTTCCTTTGTGATAGCAGCCGCCGCCCGCGCTACTCCAACCTGCGCCAGGGTTTCCCTTCTCACAACGGTAGTAAGTTCTCGTATTTCTATCGGTACAGAAATACTTGTCTTGATACGGACGGTGATAGCAACCACCACCCACATCCGTCCATCCGGACATGTTGCCCGTACATTCGCAGGCAAACTCTGTCAACCCCGTGCTATTACCGAAAGTGCCTGTGCTTTTACAAACAGCCTGTGATGGAGGCGGTGCAGGCGCTGGAGCTGGCACAGGATTCGAGGCGATACTTTTTGGCGTAAAGGTCAGTTGATGGCGACCTCCATCCGAAGTAATTACAGTTGTATAGTAATTACCCATCGGGTAACCACGACCAGTGACATCGGATTTTTGGATAAAGACATCTTCACTCTTGCGATAAGAGGCTTGTCCCCATGCCTGAATCAAAGAAACAAAGTCAGTGTCTTTGGTGCAACCACCACGCCCTACAATCCCGGTACAAGCTCTTGCATCTTCACCAGCACCCCAAATTTCTTGATCGAAGGCCGTGACAAAACCATCTTTACCTTGAGAACGGTCCACGATACGAACCGAACGAGGCTTTGGAGCTGGGGTTGGTGCAGGTCCTGGACTCGGTGCTGTCACAGATCCTGGAACAACAAGTTCTCCCGAACGCGTAAGTGGACTGTTTTTATTGTCCCCGCTTACCGAGATACCAAAGATATGAATAGACTTACCAACCGTCTCTGGTGGCAAAGTATAGCTAAATCTGTAGGCCCCAGAGTTCACCCCGCAGGAAGCTGCCACTTGCGACTCCGAGCGTAAGTTACCGGCTCCACCACCAACCCAGATGTCGCCCGGCTTTCCTGGGGCACCCGCATAGATATGATAGGCAATAGACTTCGCAATACCTTTATTACACAACCAGCCATTTACAACGCGGCCTGCAGAAATGCCATCGATGTAGCCAATGACTTCATTACCACCTGGGCTTGGGGCCGGAGCAGGTGCAGGAGCTGGCGTCGGCGGAACAGGAGCTGGGGTAGGTGCAGGGTTCGGAGCCGGTGTGGATGGTGGATTTGGCGTTGATCCTCCTGGAATAACCACAGATCCTCCGGCCGTAATTACAAGATTCGGGCCTCCTGATTTCGAAATCCCGTAAGCATCAATTCTTTGACCTGTAAGTCTTCGTGTTTGTTCAGCAGTCAGGTCATAACGGAAGCGATAGTGCCCTTTATAAGTTCCGCAAGATGAGCGAACCTGATTTTCACTCTGCAGATCTGCTCGCGTAGAACCAATCATTTCAGAACCTGCATACATGTGTAAATCAATGGATTCGTTGATAGTTTGATCACAAGCCCAGCCAAATACTGAAGCCTTGCCATCTTTCATCTCAAGGCTATAGGAACCCATGACTTGTGGTTTCGGGACATCGTCGCAACGAATCGACACTGTCATAACCGACTGCTGAGAACGCGTCCCCCCAGTCGTCATTTCATGCCGTTCATTTGTCTTAAACTTTGCAAAGATCTCGTTACCACTGACGACATATCCAGCGGAATTTTGAGAACGCAATTGATCGACACTTCCTACTCGCGGCAACTGTTCAATCGCGCACTGCTGTCCAAGTCCAACAAAACGAACCATCGGCGACACTTCGTTCATACCTGTTGCAGCGAATTGAACCCGCATAAGTGGGTTGATCTTTCTAAAATCGTTAAGAACGTCACTGCGTCTGAATACAACAGTGTAATCATATCCCGTCAGCATACTGAATTTGTTGTTCAAGCCGCGGACATTTGGAATCATCAAATAGTCAAAACTGCGATCCAAATCCACGTTCGGACTATTAACAGGCATAGAAGATGGCCCATCATTTCTATATACAAGGAATGGAACTCCACCACCACCTTGATAGCTGTTGTTCACAGCAACAAAAATACTGCTTACATTCTTTTGCCCGTCACAAATCACAAAGCCGTCATATCCCGCTTCGGAACGACAACCTGGGTAATTAACAAACTCATTCTGAGGAACAACAACAGACCCAGCACGTCCCGTCAAAGTTCCATCTAAATCTCGTTGATGAGTTCCGTTTGTGACGTCATACCAGCCACTGGTATAGTTCTTTTGAACTGCATCTTTGCCCAGCCCAAGTGAAAACTTGTAGACTAGATTACTTGGAGACATATAAATGCCCGACGACAAGTTCATATACTTGTTGTGACCGCCGATATCTGAAAACGCGGCGGATGTGATCTCATATTCGGTTCCATGAGTATTCACAAATGTCTTCTGAGTAGAAAAATTGAGGAAATTCACATTGTGAACTTCGGCCGGTCCATCATAAAGAACAACACCTATTGGCTGTTTACCCCAGAACTTACCGTCCGTGTACATATACTTCTGATCGCTGGCACCATGATTATTACTACGCGCAATAATAGTAGAATTCGTCAGGGACTGGTTATAACCCACCCACCAGTTCCAACCATTATCAGCCAAAATATTGCGATCAAAAACTGCCGTATTCCCACGATAGTAGATCCCAGTGATGCGATTCTTAAATACTGACAGGTTGCTGTAAACAGGCGTAACAGAGGGTCTATAGTAAGCCATCTCAAGAATCTTATCGTTAGGATTGCGCGGATTATTCGCACTTCTTCCTCCGGTCGCTCCATCCCAATTGATACCCACAACATTCGCGTGGGCTACGTTATTGGAAAAATCAGTCGTAGGCGATACGTTAGGACGTGGCACAACTTGTTGCCCTGCGATAGTCACCGGCTGTTGGTTGATGATCCGGCCATTTGTATTTGGCTGATCACCAGTGGTGAACGACATCCAAAATCCCGTTCCCTCTGTTCCTGATACTACGTTTTCCCGAACAGTATTTCTAGGGTGGGAAATCCAGAAGCCAGACATAGCTGAGGCACGATCTTCCGCAAAACCGCCTTCTCTGTCCGATTCAAGCAGTATTTTGTCTGCCAAAGGACGTCGTCCATACATCGCAAGATTTCCGATCAGGATATTATCGATTTCATCATGATCTTC
>NZ_JBJKJI010000008.1:13589-31855 GCF_056175685.1 Bdellovibrio sp. MYbb2 | reverse complement strand
ATTGTTCATCACTTCAGCAATGGATAAAACAGGGGAAGGATTTTTTCCGGGTAAAGTTGATGCATTTGGATCACCGACCACCAGATTAATGTAACCATTGGAGACATTCTTTCCGGTATGTTCTTCTTCGCGCAAAACACAGTTATTCACAGGATCCAGGATCTGCACAGTCACTGTCATACCGCTGACAGTGGGATAGCTTCCATCGGGCTTCTTAATTACTGCCTGAAAGCTAATGCCTTTATGCTGGGCCTTAGCTTCAGTCATTACTAAAAACAAGGACATTAGAATAGTGAAAGAGACAACGTACAGCTTATTCATAAAAGAATCACTGTGTCGTCCAAGAAAGAAGGTTGCCCGGACAAGGAAGTAATACTTGCTTCCAAGGAACAACCACCAAACCCAAGTGGTACCAAACCAAAGCCGCAGCATCTTTTTATACTCATTTTTAGAAGCTCCTCTTTCCCGAAACAATCCGCCGAACCATTATACTTCTCGGGTTCCGATCAGCTATGCTAAATACTCCAAAAGAATGCCTCCTCAAAATTACGTTCTAAAGGGCGCAGAACTTCCTTATTCTGCTATCTTCAGAACACAGAAGCTATAATGTCCTTGTTGCCACATCCAAAGAGACCCTCAGGACGCTAATCGACAATTCGCAGACTTGGCCGGCTGGCCGCCACACAGTGAGGGGCCAGTTTACTCAGTCTTGAGCAACTGAGCATTTCTTCGCACGATCTTCAGTTGGTGCGCTTTATATTCATTGAGAAACGCACTAGATCCGTACTCTTCTTCAAACTTTGCCAATACGACCTGAAGAGCCGATGGCATATCTTCAATTATCTTACCAACAACTTTCATATAGTGCGCAGGGCTTACTTTTGATAGCTCAAACTGTTTACGCCAATTTTTTGGATGGATGGTGCCAGAATTAAAATGCTCATTGATAGACATAGCCAAGTTTTTTGTTAAAGATGGATAAATCGTTGTTGCTACCAAATCATAAAAGGGAGCAAGACGCCACCTTCCATCACTATCTCTTAGCAGCGACAGATTTTTACCGTGTCCATCGCAATTCCCGACAAGAACATTTAGGATTTGCCATTTCAACAAAGAATCCGTGTCTTCTGCCGTATCATCGGATCTCATATCAAGAAGCTCCTGGCAGTCTAAAAGAGACGGCCCATCTTCTTGTTCATACTTTTTTTTATAAGGGATTGCCAGGGCCTGACAAAAATCCTCTTGATGAAGACGTACCCACTCCCCATTCACTTTGATCCGATCATACCGTTCAACAAGAAGGGCATAACGCGTGCCAATCCTGACAAGTTCTGAGTTGGCCGTTTTAAGACCGAACTCTGAATACAACCGAGCATTTATCCATTCGTTTTGTGGCAGATTTTTGAATCCTTTGGGAGCCGGTTTCAAAATATGAGTTGTTGGTTGCGACCCTAGGGGTTTAAAAAACTTCCCGTCCTTATACACAAGGGGCAACTTGTTCTGTGCCCCTGCAAGCGAAAGCCGAAGGTCGCCTTTTACTTGCAAATCTAAAAGGCCTGCAGAGTCATCCTTAAGCCATGCCGCCAAATTTTCTGGCGGGATCTCTTCAAGACCACCTTTTTCATTCGGTGGAGTCGCTTTTTTCGTAATGATGAACGCCCCAGCGCAGTCCTCGCCTATTCTTGCCAAAAGCTCGAAGTCGTTGTCGATTGATATGCCCAGCCTACGGCAAAGAGCATCCCGTGCATTCCCTTCAGGCAACAGATTACCAAAAAAGGCAGAGGCTTCTTTGTCAAACTTACTGGTGACTAGTGGCAAAGAGTTGGAAAGACGAAAGGCTTTGTCATGATAAATCCAATCCTTCGCATACGCAAAGGAAAGACCATCATTCGTCTGTTCAATGGTTCCTATAAGATAAGGCGGAAACCATACCCAAAGACGCTGCATCTACTATTCCATCCTTTTTTTCGAGGTCCGCAGCTCAAGGTTAAGCCGCTTTATTACTTGCAACACTTTACCCAAAGGGAAAGACTCCCTACTGCCATTTTCCAGCTGATAAATCAGGCGACGACTGACCCCTGCGCGGGCCGCGAGATCAGCCTGACTTAGGTTTTTTCTTTTGCGCTCGTCTCTAATAATCATTCCCAAGTCTGCAACATTTTTTATGACAAATTCTGAAATATCTGATTTTTCTTTGTGATCCATATACAGATCATTTTGGCCTAAGTATTGATCTTTCGTCAATATGATCTATATCTAGATCATATTTTACAGTATGCCATTTAGCTCGCATAATGATCTAGATATGGATCAACAGCCCCTTTTAGGGCAAAAGTGTGGGCCACATCACACGATAGCGGTTTTGAATCTTCTGCCAGATGTTGGAATGCGGCCCGGTGATTCCATCTGGACCTCCATTACCAGCAATACCGCGCAGTTTTGGGTCATACTGCCCCCCGGGAAGAAACTTTCTTAGATCTGGATCACCTTGGCCTTTAGCCGCGCCTCGCTTACCCGCACCACTGCGTGCCCCGCCGGCGCCCATACCGGCAGAGCCACCAAAAGTCCCACCACCACCATAAAAGCCCGCAGTCACCTGTACTCCTTCTTCAAGCGAGTCGCCACCGGTACCGCCACCTGCGCCGCCACCACCGCCTCCTGAGCTGGAAATCCCAGCACTACCACCCTGCTTGCCATCCACCGCTTCGCCCGCACCGCCAGAGCCTGGCTTACCCGGAAAAACTGAGGGCAAAGCTGGCAGATCGCCCCCAGGGCCACCCAATCCTGTCGCTGCCAAACGGGAACCTGAATTGGCACTGTTCATAAAGGCAGGGGCAGACTCGCCCGAGACCGACATACAAGCCGGATCCGAAGGGTTTTTGGAACAAATACAGATTTTGCTTCCAGCCAGCTCGGGGTTAGTGCAATCCGTAGCGGTCGCTCCATTGCAACCAGGCAAGGTCGGATTTGTTTTACAAATTTCCGGCAAGGCCGTGCTATGCCCCGAAGTTAAAGAGGCACATTGTGCGGCATTTCGCATCGTGCTGCTGAAATTTTTGATCGCTTGATCAGCCTCGCGCACCTTAGCATCATAATTGCTGCATCGCTCAGCAGTGTTTTCAGCGGATGCCTTCAACTGCCCCGCCGAACCCGGGCCACGCATCGCATCCAAACAGGGTCCATTAGCCGAAATATATTCAACAACACGACCGCAAGCAGAATGACAGCTGCCGATAGAAGACTGACAGGTCAAACGATATGCCGCTACCGCTGCATTTGCGGCTGAAGAAAACGCCGCCATCTTCGAACAAGCCGCCTGAATACTACCTGCGGTTTGCTGCCCGAACATCAGAGCAAGCTGAGAAGCCGTATTCGCAACACCACTCATTCCAGAATCATTTTTTTCATCACACGTATAAGAAGTATCCTGAATCTGAGTATTGCAGTCTTGCATCAAAGACTGCACTTCATTCGCACAGTTGTTGGATTCTGCAGGAGCACAATAACAAGAGTTCATGTCATTGTTGTCATCCAAGCGATGAACAGCGCCATTGCCGCATCTAATCTCGTGACACTTCTTTGCATGCACATCAGTCGAAGCAAAAAGCACCGATGCAAACATGATCATGCACAACCCAAAAACCTTAATCATTCTCATATAGGTCTTATCGGCAAACCAAAATGACAACTGAACCAGTGTGCTTGGCTCAAGTTGGTTCTATCCAATACAGAACAAGCCTCGTTGAGTAGTATATGTTTCTGCACATGACATTCTTCGGGTCATATTCTTGTCACTTTCTGTAGATTCAATAGGCATTCTGTCAAAACAGAACAGGTTAAGCATAGCTGATACTGGCACTTGAAATGCATCAACAGAAAGGCGACAAGGAGAAAACCCATATGTCTTTTACTAAACTTCTTTCGCTCATCCTTGCCGGGGCAATGGGTCTGCAAAGTGTTGCCCTTGCCCAGGTGGACCGCACAGCTGGCATCGAGACTGAACACATTCGTACAGCCAAAGAAAACATTAAGGCTCTCAAGACGGACTTATTGGCCTTGGATCAAGCGTTGATTTCTGCGGCCGAAACTATCGAAAAACGTGGGAACAAAAAGCATTTCAGCAGCACCATTCTGACTGGCGCCGCCCTTGGGCTTGGGCTTTCCGTCTATGCAACTTTCTCTTTACGTTCTCGCGGTGGAGAAATGAACGGCATTCTAGGCCTCCTTGCCGCATCCACCGGATTAATCATGTCGGCGGCTTCTGCGGGTTCAAGCGCTTTGGATCAAGCAGTCCAACCAAAAGTGGATATCAAAGATCTTAAAGAATATCTGAATCAGGCAGAAAATGAAGTACGCGCAGCCCTCACAACAACGACCGAAAAGTCCTCGATAGCTTTACTAAAAAAACTTGAAGGAAACTTCAACTCGGTGCGTGCGACACTGTCCAGCTTCGAAAAAGACGATTCTTCCCACAGGAAAAACAGGTTGCTCGCACAGATTACGCAAGCTGCTGGAGCAGCCATCACCGTGTACGGGATGAATCGCCATAATTCCAAAGCGCAAATCATGGGATCTTTGATAATGAATGCTGGGAACATCGGACAAATCATCGGAACCTTGACTGACAGCCAAGCCGACCAGGTTCTAAAAGAAATCAATAGCACTCGCCGCGCACTGATGGCCGCGGCAGTAGCTCTTGAATAGAAGTTCGTTTGACACAATCTACTACAAGAGCTTTCCGCTCCAAAGGTCTGCGAGAAATTTTTGGTAGGGAATCACTTCGATTCCATCCAAATTTCTCGATACCGGGTCACGGGATACAAGAAGATATTTTTTTATTTTGGTGTCCTCTTTTAGTGCCTTCAAACCTGCCAGCATCTTTTCATTGAAGCTTTCCGCCGCTTTGACTTCAAAGGCCATCAGATTTCCCACGATGCAATCGACTTCGTACTGTCCTCCGACCGTTCTCCAATACATCAGAGGCTCATCAAAATTCTTATATCCCAGATAAGCCCGCACCTCTTGAACTAAGAAATGTTCAAATGTCTTGCCAAAGGATTCGGACCTAAAGAGAACCTCTTTTCTACCTGCAAGATAGTTCGCGACACCGACATCAAACATAAAAATCTTACTCTTTGAAATCGCTTTTCTTTTTTTAGTCTTCTTATAAGGCTCAAGTTCAAAAGCTAGTAAGGTATCTTTCAAAACTTCCACAAAATTGGCAACCGTCCTAGGCGGAACCCCAGAGTCACTGGCAATCTGTTGAAAGTTCAACTCTTCTCCGGAAGCCAGCCCAATGACGTCCAAAAATCGTGCAAAGTGGTCAACTCTTCGAACTACAGCTTCTGCCGTGATTTCTTCTTTGAGATAGAGATGTACATACTCTTTCAAATCCCGCCATGGCTCATCAGACTGATATATCAAAGGCAAACCACCATATCGGCAATACTTTAACAAATCAAAATCCGTTAACTCCTGACTAGTAAGAGGAAACAGTTGTAAACTTCGCGCTCTGCCAGCTAAAAGATTCGCACCACCATGTTTCAACTTACGAGCACTACTTCCCGTCAGTAAAAATCGGATGCCCCGCTCCTCAATAAGCCGATGAACTTCATCAAGCAGCCGAGGAATTTTCTGAATTTCATCAATGACAACCATATCGGAGGTCACTTCCTCGGCCAAAGAAGATGGCCGTTTAAGAAAACGATCAAATGTGGCCGTATTCAACAAATCGAAGACCTGGGCTTGCGGCAAGTCTTGCCTTACCAGCCAGGACTTGCCGGTCGCTCTCGGACCAAATAGGAAGTGACTTTTTTTTAGAAGTGCCGACTTAAGATCCAAAGTTCGTTTATACATACCTTATAATCGGCAATATACTGCTGATTATCAATATAAATCGGCAACATGTTGCCGATTTATATAACATCATGATTTTATTTGAATATTATAAACTGGCCCCTCACTGTGTGGCAGCCAGCCTCCTGTTGTGCTCCAAAGCATAAATCGCAATATGCCCGGCCAACTGGTCGGGCTTTTTCGTCGTACACCACGTCTTGCGAATCAATCTATTGATATTCGCCCGCATCATCGCACACGTATGATTCAAAGAAAAAATCGGATCCCACCGCAGCTTCTTTAACTCCCCTTGACCAACCACAGCCCCTCGCCCGCCTAATACAGTTGCGTGGGTCGCCTTCGGAAAAAACTTTCGCACATCACCGGGATAAGAAGGATTTGAGTCCGATCTGATAGTGGCATTGGGATGAACCAACTGGCGCATTTCTGCAAACAACTTCGCCCTTGCCTGCGGGCGGAAGTCCTTGCGCGGACCGTACTTTTTCCTCGAGTAAGCGGCAATTCTGCCTTTAGCCGGCATCTGCGCCACTTCAAAACCCAGTATTCTTCGTGTGGAGTATTCCACCATCAGTGTCACCGAGAGGGGTTTGCACTTGGTGTGCTCAAAGGTCTCCAAATCATCAAACTCAACCTCCACACTGGGGGCGAATTTTTGATTGTGCTGTTTAAGTTCCTCTTTTGCCTGGGCGGCGGCAAAGCGAAATTTCCGCACGACGGTTTTGCGGTTGATTTTCAGAACCCGGGCGATCTCGCGCTGGCTCATTTCGCCGGTCAGTAGGTCGCGGATGAGTTTGTTCAAATGGCGTTTCTTTTGGCCTTTTAAGCGGCTTTTAGTGGCCGCTGAGAAGCTTTTTTCGCAGCGAACGCACCAGAGTCTGGTCAGTGTTTGGCCGTCGGATTTGCGATAGTATCGGCCAAGTCTGCGAATTGTCCGGTTGGCGTCTTGAGGGTCTCTTTGGAGGTGGCAATAAGGGCATTTTAGTTTCATGCCCTTGGTGAAAAGCAATTAGTTGGCCTGGTTTGGGGCGAGGAGCTGGCCACAGAAGAGGGGGCCAGTTTCCAAATTTACTCCACTGAGCACACCGCTTGATAAACCGTGTCTTCCGCCGCGAAAATCAAATGAAACTGGTTCGGCTCATTGGTTTTAACCATACGCAACCATCCAGCCCCGAGAAAGGCCCCACCGTAAACGTCTTGCAAGTCACTTTTAGAAATAACCGCTTCAAATTTCCCCCCAGCCAAAGCACCCGAAACTACAGCAGGACCGAAACCTGTCTGCTTATAAATGCGGGGTGCATTCGGATCATCTGGCGAAGTCAGCACAACCTCAATGCCTTCTTGACCGTCTGCAGAAGTGATCTTCACTTCCATATCGACAATATCACTCGTCATACATGCATAATTTTTAACGTCAGCAGCAAAACCGGGAACAGAAAAAAGAAGAACTGCGTAAAATAGAACGGCTTTCATAAAAATAGATCCCTTGCGTAGACCGCGTCAATGGGCGTTGTGTTTCAAACATAAGGTGGCCAACTGGGGCTCTCCCTTTTGAGCAGCTTCATAACATTCCGCTGCGCTATTTTTGGGAAAACTTTTACCTCGAACCACTTCTAAACAGTTGAATAGCACTCGAGTTGCAGATTCTTCGGGTTTCAGTGAGTTTTGAAGCCCCACACAAGTACCTATTGCTACTTGGTCAAATTGGTCTTTCCGATATTCATTGATGCATTCAATATAAACATTCGTTCCCGGATATTCTGATGCGATCCGCGTACAAATGGCGTTTAAGGAATCCTGGGTGCTTTGGGCTGGCTCCCTGGCTGCTATGCTGACCTTATTAAGAGCGCCAGAGTCGCCAACTTTTGGAAACTGGGTGCAGCATACATGAAACAAACTAATAGCCAATACCAGAGCGCAACCAAGACTTTTCACTAACAACCTCTTTGCGAAAATTGTTTCAAAAATCCTGAACCCGCTCAATAGATTTAGCCTCTGTAAACCAAGTATCGTTCTGGTTTTCGCAGAATTAATCTGCTAGTCCTTATAGAAATTTGCATGTTCTGTTTGCTGCGGAACACTTCGAAGCGTCGCTCTTTGACAAGTTTATTTTCAGGGGTTGATATTTCACCTTCGGGAGAAAATCATGGATGTTTTTACATTTTTAGATCCGTACCTTTTCATGCAAAAATACTATCACTTCAGAAAGAACAATGAGTTCGGATTTTCCTATACCTCATGGGCACAGGAATTAGGACTTAGCAGCGGATCCGCACTTCGTATGATGGTAAATGGGAAAAAGAAAATTACTCGAGGAGTTGCCAGAAGATTCATGGAAAAGCATCTGACGGAAAATGATCAGAAAAAGTACTTTAGCCTTCTAGTGTCTCATGCGCACGCCCCCACAACGGAAGATAAGAATTCCACTTGGTCGGCGATCTCTCAAGTCTTGGCCAATCGAATTACTCAGGAAGATGAACTTAACTATTTCACTTATGTTTCAGATCTTATCATTCCCAAGATATGGACTATTTTGTCATTCGAAGATACAGAGTGGACCGCACAAAAACTCTCTGAAGTTTTGGATGCAGACATCTCAACTGTTGAGATCGCATTGGCCAAGCTCGAAGAGATTGGCTTGGCGCTGTGCTATAGGGGTAACAGCAGCCTGTTTACATGGCAAGCAAAGGCAGCACTGGTTAGAGTAAATAACAAAGCAAGCGCAGTTGCCCTATCCGCGTATCACAACGCTTCCTTGGAAGAGGCCAAACAGGCGCAAAAGCTTCCAAAAGAAACTTGCAGATATAAGAGCTTTCTAATCACATTAAGTGAAGAGGATTTCCGCAATGTGACTGAAGAGGTCGAAAAATTCACCATGCAGCTGATTGCTAACTATCAACCCATTCATCTTCAGGGACGCAAGGTTTATAAATTCAACTTAAACTATTACCCTGTAACCAAGGATATAGGCTCTAGCAGCAAGAATAAAAAGTAAATTTGTTCTAAAACTAGAAGAACAGGCCCTGTCCCGCCTTTATCGGCCGTTCTATCTATTTCGGAATGAAATCGCCTTTCCAGCTCTTCTTCACCTTGTTTATATGCCGATATAGATAGGGATGGAAACGTTTGTGAGAACTCTTATTTTCTTTTTGTCGACAGCTGTTGTTTTAATGACGCTTATCGGGTGTTCAGATACGGCACCCGGTGTTTCAATCTTAAAATCTCTTGAATACAAATTTGAGTTCGAGAAATCTTATATCCAGATATACAGATTGACCCCTATCGACCTTACCGCAACTTGTTCTCGCTTTGTTGATAAAGTTGAAATGAGCCTTGATGGTACCCACTGGATGCCCACCACCGATTACAATCCATCCGGAAAGTCTTATTGTGAAGATGGGAAGTTTTCTTTGACTCTTTCTGACACGCAACCTCCCCTGCAAGGCCTGAAACTGGGTGACTCCGCCATTGTGTATTTTCAGGCCCGCCATCGTTCGGGGGAATGGATACGTCGATATATTTCCGTAAAGCATTCAGGCGCCCTTGGCCCAAAGCAGGAAACTTTAGTTACAAGCCACATATCCACCGGTGGTCCTTTCGTACTAAAAGGACGCATAAAGCCCATTTTTCAGCATGCAGCCCAAAGTAGTGACAGATCTATTCGTTTAAAAGGAAGGATCGCCCAATGAAATCTTTAATTGATTTTGCGAGTTTGCTAATTCTGTCAGCTTCCCCTGCTTGGGCGGCATCGACGCCTCCGGGATCCCTTTTTGTTTACGAAGGTCTTTTAACAGACGCAAACGGAGATCCTCTTACTGAGGCGAGCACTGTGACCTTTGAAGTCCTTCATGACAATTGCGTTCTTTATAAAGAAGTCCAATCAATCACGCCTGGCCCCGCCGGCGATTTTAGTGTAGCCCTGGGCATCACCGGACGCGCCGATTCAACAAGTAACAATGCCGAACGTATTTTTGCTTTTTCTGGCACGGTCAGTTGTGAAGGTGCCGCTCCTACTACCATTGACAGCTTTACTGAAAGAACACTCAAAGTAACAGTCAATGGCCATCACTTGTCTCCAGATGCGACAATAGGGAATATCCCTTTTTCGATTAACTCCCAGAATGCTCAAAAACTTGACAACAAGAGTGCCGATGCATTCATTCAGGCAAATTCTAGCAAGGGTGTAACCCAAGATAATATGGAAAGCCTCTTTCAAAGATACACTAAGCTGGATGCCATTTTGAACGGCTTCAATAGTGGTGGGACTACCGCGGGGATAAATATTAACGGGAACGCCGACACAGCAACGACAGCGACCAATGTGTCCGGAACCGTGGCAGTAGCGAATGGCGGCACCGGCGCAACCAACGCCGCCCAAGCAAGAACTAATCTTGGACTAGGTGCTTTAGCGATACTAAACCCATCGGGAACCACCACCACATATCTTCGTGGCGATGGAGTCTGGGCGGTTCCGTCTGGTGGAACCGGCGGTATCACATCGGTCACGGCCACTCAGGGCGTACAAAGCAGTACGACAGCAGGAGCCGTCAATGTTAGCTTAGCAAACATCGCTTCTAAGACAGTACTGGCCAACACTACGGCTTCGTCGGGACTGCCGACTGCACAGACCGCTTCTCAAGTTTTGGATATGATAGGAACCACTCCCGGAAGCATTCTATATCGCGATGTTACTACGGGTTGGAAAACTTTAGGCCCCGGCACTTACGGCCAATTTTTGCAGACAACCGGGTCAGGCATACCGCAATGGGCAACTCCATCCTCTAGCGGCGGGATGCTTGGTGGTGACCTCTCGGGAACAACCATATCCGACGCCACTGTCGTAGCGATTCAAGGAAAATCAGTACCGGAACCAATACTTCACACAAATAAGATACTGGGAACAAACAGCACCGGAGCATGGGAATTTAAAGATGCACCTTCACAATGGCCAAGAGTGAACAGCGGAGACAATATTTACTATACAACCGGAAATGTTGGAATCGGAACTGACAGCCCAGTTCGGACGCTTCATGTTGTTGGATCTGCCAAGGTAGACGGGATTTTACAGCTTAAAAATTACGACATATGGGAAAACATTCAGCCATGTAGTGCCGCTAACTATGGAGCGATTGCGCTATACAAATACAACCTCTGTGTTTGTATCCCTCCCCCCTCGGCATGGATGCAAATAAAAGATATAACCTTATATTGCAACTCTCTCTAGAGGCAGGCGTTAGTCCTTCAGAATCACCAGAAAATAAGAAATGATAATTCCTGAATTCATGTACATTCAATTTCTTTCATAATTTCAGTCCTGGACAGTATGGACATTTCTAGCAGCCCCCTGACTGACAGTCCTGCTGTCATGGGGATCCTTCGCGTTTCCATTTACAATGAATATGCTCCCATGGAAGCATCTATCTCAAGGTACGTAAACGGAACGGAGATCACTTGGATAGCTTGGAACGAGTTCTAAGGTTTGAAATTAGATCGCTACTTAAATATCTAATTCGCATAAAAAAGAAACGAAATCCCCGTTTTTCTCAACGGGCTTATGCCTCTCGCCTAGCTTTCACCCCATCCACACTGAATGAAATCCTTAAAGGCAAACGCAAGCTCACAAAAAACACAGCACAAAAGCTTTTTGATAGTTTATCCAAAGACAGCGATGTCAAAAGTTACCTTCATAAGATCAACGCCAGATGCCCGCCCAAGCGCCTTCATGAGCTTACTTCTGATCTAGAACAAAAGGCTTTCGATGAAATTGTGAAAATATCAAATCTCGCAAAATTGAATTCATCTTCAGCCCCCCTGTTCTGTACTTTGATAGTAGCAGTGAATCAAGTGGATTTCGAATTCATTCGAACTAAGGTCACGGATACTCTGAAAGACCACTGCCTGTTTGAAAATGTCTACGAACTGCGCTTTCAGGGACTTGCTAGAACTCAAAACAACGAAGATCTTGGCGGCGTCTGAGTGGCCGCTGAGAAGTGCGATAGTTCCGACCAAGCCTTGGCGCAAAGCGAGGGTTACACCACAGAACTGGGGGGCAGGCTATAACAAATCGGGTCTTAACTTGAGCAACTCTTGATAGGTCATGGAATAAGTTCCACTAATATCCAAAGCCAATCTCCCCGCAAGCTTCACTTGCGACAGATCCACACCTTCAGAGTGCAGCCACTTTAAAACTTTTAAAGTTTGTTCTGTACTAGGCTTATAGTGCCCACTATTGCTTGTCAGTTCACGAAGCTTTCCATTCGCAAAAGCGGCGGTGCCTGCAAACAAGACAGCCTCACCTCGAGATAAGGATGAATGGTGATACTTTCCACGCTCCTCAAAAGGCAGAACTAAGACTCGTTGATTCCGATCAATTACAATAAGGCTGGATTCAAAACTTAAAGCTTCAGCATCAAACGGAGAATCTGCCTTCTTACCTTCATAGGTAATGAAAACTCCATTTTCATGTATAAGTTCAAACGGGGCTTGTTCGTTTTCATTGAAGTACTTCACTTTCCAGGGAACTTTCGTTACTGGATCAATATAGGTACCCACTTCTTCCCCACGATAACGATCGTCCATTTTTAGCAGCGGAGCGGGGTTGCGCCGTTCAGAAATCGCAGAAGTAAAGATCGACTCACATTGCTGAGATGATGCCGCAATGACGGGTAAGGGGACAACAAAGGTTGCGCCCGTAAAAACAATCGACAGCACGCTTCTACGAAGACGCACCAATAAGATCTCAGACAGAATATTTTTATCTAGCATTGCAGAATTATAGAATGCAGTTTCAGTGCCAGAATCAACGTTCGTACATTCTACTATCGATAGAATTCCAGATTCCCGACCGCGAAGATCGGGAACCCATTACCGGACTTTAAAGAGCCAAGGCTTTTCTTAAAGCCTGTTCATCTTTTACACCTGTGAAAATCAATTCCACTTTGCGGTCTTGCGCTAGTACCTTATCAGACAAGTGCGCACCGTGACCAATAGCAACAATGCTGTTTTTATCGATGCCATCTTTGATAAGTTGCGCCTTTACCTGCTCTGCTCTTTTTTCAGAAAGAGCTTGATTCATAGAGTCTGTCCCAGAAATATCTGAATAGCCACGAACTTCTAACTTGCCATAAAGACTCTTATTATTTTTAAGGGCCGCTGCAAGCTTCTTCAACTGAACTTGGCCTTGAGAATCAATTGCAAAGCTAGATTCTTTAAAGAAGATACTGTTCCCATTTTCAATAGAAGCGTAGTTAACATACTCCAAAGCAGATGTTGGCTTTACATCCATCACCTTTGCGACAGGGTTCATGCTTTTAGGCGGCGCCTTGTCCAGTGCGACTGATTTTACAGTTGTCACCTGGGAGTGGGGATTCCAACCCAACTGCAGGTCAATCATATACATATTAACCATTTCGCCTGTATTATTAGTCTCAGTCATCGCGCGACCACCAATACGAGCCAGCCAAGCTTTTGCCAAAGAAAACTCTTTCAATACCTGCAAACCAACGAATTGCGCATCACCTTGAGAAGCAGCATACGCAGAACCCATTTCAAACATTTGATTCGCTACGATACCCGCCTGCCAAGCATTAACGAAACGATAACGCCCAGCCAATTCAAGACTTGGTCCCGTCTTTGCTGTGTCACGTGCCTCTGATTCAGAAAACTGCTGGTTAGAGATTCCAAAACCAACATCAAAAACCCACGGCATCTCAAAGTAATAAGATCCCAATAGCTTCAAAGTAATGGGAGCTCCTGCTACCGGCACATCTGAACTATGTCCCGTGTATCCACCTGCAAAACCCAAAAATGGCATCAAACCAGATGGCGCGGCGGCAACCGATTCTTTCGTAACTTCAAGACTGTTAGAGTTAACATTTTGATTTGCATAACCTGCGGAAGAAAACGCAAGAATACTTGCTAGGGCGACAATTGACTTCATTTTAAAGAACTCCTTGTTGTTGAATGCCAAAGCTATATTAACCCACTAAAATAATGTCAATGATCGCAAGGCATTCTATTTATATCGGAACGGTCTTTATTTTGGTGAACTAGCAAAAAGCTGACATAGCCTTAAAGTCGTATTCAATTAGTCCCTAGAATCCAACGCCTTTCAAAAACACAAACATGGAGGCTCTATCAATGCTCACTAGATCTATTATTCTGCCTATTCTTTTCATACTTCCCACCATTACAGCTACCGCTACTCCCCGTGAAAATCTGAACAGTTCGCTCTATTCCCGCATCGTCTTTGAGAACTATAGGGTTCACGAGGTCCCAACTCAGGATGGCGTTCTGCTTAACATGCTTGAGCTTTTAGGTGACAATCGTACGCCGATGCGCCACTCAGAACCAGTTCTACTAGTTCATGGTTATACATCTAATTGGAACAGCTGGTACAAGATTGGTGAACGCCTGCGCGACTTAGGGTACCGAGTATTTATGGCCAACTGGCGTGGTCATGGCCAAGGATACTATCGTTCATTGCCAGCGCCTCTTAAATATCGCCCCTTGGTCTATGATGACCTGCCTGCATATGATGTACCTGCAGCAGTAAATGCGGTTTACAGGCTGTCCGGAGAAAAAAAGGTCATTTACGTAGGTCACTCTATGGGTGGAATGCAGATGCACTTGGCTTTGGCGGGCGTCAGCCGCAACTCTAGAGAACAATTGGTAATTTCAGAGGACCACGCAAAACATATTGCAAGTGAACTGAAGGCATTCATTGCCGTGGGATCGCCGGTTCATTTCGTAAAAAGCCGCAATCCAAATATGCTGGAACGGTCCATTCAAATATATACTGAATCTTATGGTATTCGTTTGGATAAGTCGGCCTACATACACCTGAGAGAAAATCCTGTAATTTCAGCGGCAATCAACCACCTGCGAGATCAGGAGTTCGCCGAAAAAGTCACCACAAACAAAGAGCCCGGCCTGTTGAACATGCGGAATATTTCTCGTCAAGAATTTGACATAATCAAAGACTATATGGGCAGCGATGTACCCAGTGAATTTGTTCGCTCCCTGGCTCAGAATACAAAGGATGGATATTGGTCGGCTGATGGCAGAATTGATTATGCTCTATGCAGCATGGGAGAACCCGGCAATAAGACTTATTACGCCCGCATCCCGACCTTGCTGATTAGTGCTGAACATGATGTCCTTGCTCCCTTGGATGCTCAAATTACTGCCGCAAAAAATAGAAAAATGTCTCAGTTCACAATGTACGGGGCCGGTCACGTTGACATGATTATGGGAAACTACGCGGATATGCTGGTTGAAGAGCTGACCAAGTTTATCAATCCTCTGTAGAGTTCATAGCATGCTATCCATCTGCTAAGCTCAAAAGAATCTGAAATTCTGAAAGAACTCTTTGCGATCGATTGAGGTGACCTGCTTTAGCCAACGAATCGTATTGAGTTCTTCGGTCATTTTCTGTTTCTTAAAGAAGTCTTGTGCCTTCTGGAGGTCGACACTGGATAGCGCAATCTTACAAGAGTGAAGACGAGTTAACAATAAAACATCCATGACAAAATATGCATGAAACAACCTGCTCAATTCTCCGGATTTTCGACGTTCTTCTAAAATCTGTAAGGCTTCTTCATACTTTTCACTCACAACACAATATGCAAAGTACAACTGACGATAGCGGTTGTCCAATGGCGAAATCTGATTGGCCTGAAAATACTTTTTTGATTTACGCACTACTTTTGAAGATATCGGGGCTCGTCCACTGGATAGGCCCGCAATGACTTCAATAGCCAGACTTGAAATTGCCACCCCATAAGGCCAACCCGCAAGATTGGCTAGTTCTAAAGATCTTTGAAACGTTTTTTTAGCATTTGAATACTTCTTTTGGCGCAATTGAATAAAGCCCAAGTACGGGTAAACCAGAGCTGGCCAAAGATAGGTCTGCTCTTTGTCCTTAAGAGCCAGTGAAATAGCTTTCCGGCTTGCAACTTCTGCTTCTGGTAATTTACCCCAACTCATAAGCATCTTGGCCTTGTTGGCATAGAACACCGAACGGCCCATCATTGTTCCGTTGATTAACAATCTTACTTCAGCATCCACCAGTAAAGACTGAGCCTTTTTAAAGTCACCTTTTAAACTGGCAAAAACCATCAACCAGGACTTGCCTCTTAAAAGTTCTTCAGGTTGATTTATTTTTTCAGCTTTCGCATAGGCTTTTTCCATGTACTCTTGGGCCCACCTTAATGATCCGACTCCATAGAAGCTAAGTCCTATTTTTTTTAAAACAATGAGTTCCTGATAATTTGACAGATCATTCAGTACAATTTCCTTCAAAGCCTTGGAATATTCTCGAAGTCCCCCGTTTACACGCGCGCGCATCAGGTACTCGACGGATGTAAACTGTCTTACTAACTCATTAGTTCTTGCTACCACCACCCTGTCCGTCAAATCACCATGGATAAGTTCTGATGGCGCCACAGACAGATAGTCGGCAAGTTTATTTAACTTATCTATTTTTATATGACGTACAGATCCATTGACCCATCGTTGTACTGTTTTTGTTGAAATCTTTAACCGGCGAGCTATTCGACCATGACTGACGTTGTGTTTCTGTAAAAGAGCACTTAAAGCCTTGCGATCTAGTTCATAAGATTTGATTGCCATACATATGATAGTATCTTGCTCCTAGAACGGATACCTTAGTAATTTGCAACGCCAGAAATCAAAATGAAACAGTTAAATTTCAAAATATTTCAAAAACACGTTTTCAAAATTGTTTGAATCTTATATCCCCGTACTGTCTCATTCTCGGGCAAACAATATTAGTATCTTGCCGACTCGAGAATGCAGCTCGGAAATCAACTGAAATATGTTTTCTCTGCTATTCTGCCACCAATAGAACTCTTACTTGAAATTCTGCTTACCTCAGAACAGTAATTCCACGTCCCATATTCAGATACAGACTTTGGTCACCGATAGTACAGGCTAGGGGGATCTATGCACCTATCCAGAAAGCTCCGCTTACTAATAAAGAAGCTTACACTTCTTTTTACTTTCTTCATTTTTCTGGGACTTGCCTTCCAAAACTGCAGCCGTGTGGCATTTCAAGAGCGCCCTCTGGAGCCAGCTGACTCCGATGGCGCATTGAGTGATCCTAAGAACGATGACCCTAAGGATATCGTTAATTGCTCTTTTAACGGGGTCACTTATAGTGAAGGAGAAACGGTAACCGCTTATCTTTCATCTTCTGTTCCAGTCCGACAGCCCTGCGTTTCTGAAGTTCGGACCTGTCGTGCTGGCGCATTTACTGGATCCTATCTATATGCGGCTTGTACGCCGAATGCTCCGCAATCCTGTCTTTTCAATGGCATCACCGTCCCGAATGGAACCAGCGTCGAAGCTTATCAAAACTCTGCTGTTCCTTATGGACAAAGATGTAATCCAGAAACAAGACGTTGTGAAAATGGAAGCCTAACAGGCTCGTTTAACTTTTCCATGTGCTCTGTCGGAACCCCAGCAAGTTGTCTTTTTAACGGTCAAACCATTGCTCACGGTGCAAGTGTCGTAGGATATTTGACATCATCAACACCTGCAGGACAGCAATGTCAGCCAAATACCAGAACCTGCAATAATGGTGTTTTGAGTGGTTCAGGCGAGTTCGCCAGTTGTACCCCAGGTACTGCAAGCTCGTGTCTTTTCAACGGACAGACCATCGCTCACCAAGGGTCTATCACCGCATACCAAAACTCTTCTGTTCCCTTTGGGGCGACTTGTGTATCAGAAAGTCGCTCCTGCAATAATGGAACTCTAAGTGGGTCCTACAACCATTCTTCCTGTTCCCCAGGAACAGCTGCTAGCTGTCTATTCAATGGACAAAGCGTCGCCCATGGTCAATCCATTACTTCCTATCAAAGCTCTTCCGTACCATCTGGACAGTCCTGTGTTTCCCAACCACGCACTTGTAGCAATGGGACGCTGAGTGGAACCTACCAATATCCAGGCTGTACCGTAAATACCCCTTCAGCTTGCATCTTCAGTGGCAGATCTGTGGCCCACAACTCTAGCGTTACGGCCTACCAAAGTTCGTCGGTGCCCAACGGAAGCACTTGCGTGACCCAGACACGCACTTGCAATAATGGAACACTGAGTGGTTCATACACCTATCCAAGCTGCTCTGTGGCGGCTCCAGCAAGTTGTAGCTTCAATGGACAGACTGTCGCTCACGGACAAAATGTTGTAGCGTATGCAGCCTCATCTGTTCCCAATGGTGGAACTTGTGCACCACAAACCAGGACTTGTAACAATGGCGTCCTAAGTGGCAGCTATCAATATCCAAGTTGTACTGTCGCCCCGGGTGCAAGCTGTACTTTCAGTGGCAGATCTGTGGCCCACAACTCTAGCGTTACGGCCTACCAAAGTTCGTCGGTGCCCAACGGAAGCACTTG
>NZ_JBJKJI010000008.1:0-13490 GCF_056175685.1 Bdellovibrio sp. MYbb2 | reverse complement strand
CTCTGTGGCGGCTCCAGCAAGTTGTAGCTTCAATGGACAGACTGTCGCTCACGGACAAAATGTTGTAGCGTATGCAGCGGCCTCAGTACCGGGTGGGCAGTCATGTTTATCGCAAAGTCGAACATGTAACAATGGGACACTTAGCGGAAGCTATCAATATCCAAGTTGTACAGTTCAAAAGAAGAACTGCACAGAGGGACTTAGAACCGATATATTGTGTAATATTAGCCTGACTTGCCCTTCCGGTTCTCCACGCGCTGGGCTTGTGTTAAGCCGATATGGACAAGGTCCACTTGGATACTTCCATATCACCGGCACTGCGGGACAGACAGTAGGTATCGCTCGCAACCAGGTGAGCTTTGATGACAGCAGCCTGATTATTACACGTTGGGATTCTTATTCCGCAACTTGCAGTGCCGAAGGAAGTGGAACCTGGATGCAAGGAACTTTAGGTACGGGGTATTGCGAGGCCACCAAATACGTATCAACCTCTGATTCACGCTGCATCAATGTCACGCCACCTCGCGACGACCGATACACTGGCGGAGGATAAATGGGCATAGAAAAACGTCGCTTTTCTAGAGTGTTTTTTAAAGGGGCCCTCGTGGCCCACAATAATCGCCGCATATACAATGGGGCTTGCAACGACATCAGCGTTATGGGCCTCAGCTTTACTACGGAAAAAGAATATGCCATTCCGGTAAGATCCAAGATCACCATACATGTTAAATCTGGTTCGATTATCCCATCTTTCAATGCCGTCTGCGAAATCATATCCGTGCAACAAGTTGCACACCCTAAATCCCCGGAAATCAAACTGCTAGTATATCGCCTGAAATTTCTGAGCATCTCCAAAGAGGCCCAAGAGGCCATCCAGCTATATACCAAAAACCAAAACCATTCCCAGGCTGCTTAACGCCGGCGCGAGAAGAGTGAGTGTGTGTGTGGGGGGGATGGTCTGCCTATAAATCCAGGTTCAAATCCAATGGCTTTGATGTGTCAATTAGGACTTCCCGTTCTAGCCACTGCCGCTGGGAATTCGAGTAATATCGGATCATGACTGCGTCCCCGTCATAGACTCTAAATCCCCTTTTTACAATCGCACTATCTATTAGACTGCCATTCACAGATATTTCCATAGACTCACCGTTAAAATTTCTAAAATGAACTAACAGAGATCGTCGGGAAGGTTGTTCTATTGACGCTAAATCTTGTTGTTGGACGTAAGTCGTATCAGCATTCTTCAAAAAAAACAACCCAACACCTGCGACCAATCCCAGCAGGGCAAAACCCAGCACTCCATGTGACTTCTTGGGCTCATTCATCAATACGTCATAAAGTGTGATTTGGCTTGGCAGATTACCGACAGCAATAGAAGAGGCCGTCGAAAGAGCTTCTGAACGGCTTGGTATCTCTGCAGTAAACTCCACAAGGCTTTCGGCGAAGTCTCGGCGGCTGTAATTGCCATCCAAGGTTCGCATTCGAGTTTCAATAATACTTTTAAGACGCAACGCCGACGATCTATTTGCTGGCACTGGATCTAACATTTGCCTTAAAATTTCAGCATCCTCTGCCCCCACATCAAGCAGCTTCTGCTCCAAAGTTGACAGCGACCAGGAGTCTAGAGACCTTACAACCTCAAGCTCAGTCTGTTCGCCAAAAAAACGTTTTCCCGCAAGCAACTCATAACACATAATTCCCAATGAAAAGATATCGGATGAAGGAGCCAGAGGCTCTCCTCGGATCTGTTCGGGGCTCATATAGGTGTATTTCCCCCGTACCGATCCCAACTGAGTAAGCACTTCACTTTCACGTGTCTTTGCAATACCGAAATCGATGATCTTTACGTCACCAGTACGACTGACCATGATGTTATGAGGGCTTAAATCCCGATGAATGCAAATTGGATTTTCTCGACTGAGAGATAGTTCACCATGCATATACGAAAGCCCCAGAGCAACCTCTGTCAGAACATAATAGACCATGATCGCTGGCAAGAGCCGTTCTTTTCTTTCAACTGCTCGAATAATGTCACTTAGATTGAGCCCGTCGATATATTCCAGAACCAGGTATAGGGTCCCTTCACTTGTTCCCATCTCAAACGTGCGTACAATGTTCGGATGATGAAGTGCCAAAGATAGCTGGGCTTCTCTAATGAAGAGTTTCGAATAATACCATTTGTCATCTACGCCGGCCGAGATCTGCTTGATAACGAAGCTCTGAGAAGACAGGTCCCCAATCTTCTTGGCCAAAAAGACATCTGCCATTCCGCCAGACTTGAGGGGCCGGATAATACGATATTGCCCTACTTGTTCTTTACTGGCCGCAGACATCCCCAAACCACCTTGTGCTTTTCATTTCGGTCGTCGCAATCATTTTGTTGAAGGGTTTCCTTCCACTTTTCACTTTTTGAGTATGACAACCAAACAAAGTGTTCTATTTTTTGTAGAACACCATGAGGCAGTCAAAGTTTATTGAAAATGGTGTTCATAATGATACGGTTTTCGGCTCTTCCACTTTCTACATAGCTTATTAGATCGTCTACAATCTGAATATCACGCTTGTTGGAAGGAGCGAACTTAACACCACACCCACTAGCAGCTACCCATACTATCTCGGCCTGCATGATACGCTCACGTCCCGAAACCTCAAAGTGAATCTTAATTTTGTCATTGGGATCTAGGTGAACTACCTGCAGTTCCAAAAAAGCGCCGGTCAAACTGATGTTTCTAAGAGTTCCATAAGACAACTCACGACCATAATTCGGTCGAAAGACCACCTCCAAATTGAGGCGTACTCTAGGCTCGGGAACACTAATTTCTCTTTCCACACAAAACTCCTATAGGTTAAGAGATCTGTGGAATGTTTCGGCCGAAAGAAAATTAAGTTAGGTCCAAATTCGAGATAAAATGTTCTGCTTTAATAGGAACATTGCCTACTTCTCGCCAGAAACCTTCTTTGTCAAAGGAACACATCCAAAAGAAAGCTGATATACTTCCTGCTTTCTTTTTCCGTCTTTTGCCAGGAGAGTGCTGTGTTCTTTAATTAAATCCATCATCTTTGATCTGATATATTCGAAATCTTCAGAATCAATCGCTACAACCAACGTACCGAAGAAGCGCTCGTCAGCTGGGGTTTCTTTAACAACTTGCGAAAGCCGATGAATTTGTTCCTGGGTTTTCTTGCTGCGATCAATCGCCTGCTCTTCTGCAGACAGAGATCTAGCATCTGAGGTCACTGTCAATTGGCCAGAAGGACTTCTTTCACAATAATTGAAGGATAAAAGGTCATCCAACCCGGACTGAGCTTCTTCAACAGTAATCCCCAGTCTTTTGGATATCCAACCTAAGTCTTCGACAAACCCTTCTGTATCGACCAAGCCGAGCAAAGCCCGATAGTACCACCTTCTATCCAGTGGCTTAATGTCGAGTAAATCTTTTCCCTGGCTATCAAAATAGCCTTCCATATCTTTGTCGCCAGCCAATCCATGCATTAGCTTCTCGATGCTCTTTCTAGTAAGAACACGTTTTCCTTTAAGAATTTCATTGAATGTTGATGTTGAAAACCCCAACTGGTAAGCAAAAGCGCGTTGAGAAAAAAGAGCATTGCGCGCTTTCTTCTTTTCAATCAGATACTGCAGACAATCTACTACATCTTCATCAAGAAGATCTGTCCATGGATTCACTTTGGCCTCCCCTAGTTCAACAAATACCTGAACTATTCTAGATTATCCGATGACTGACATACTCGCGACACCAAAGACCCTAAGCAGGATCTTTTAGCGTTCTGAATACACAGAACACTTTTCTGACTTCAGATAGCAATTGATCTAGCTGGGACCGGACAACTATAAGTGGATCCAGAGGGTCCACCGCCTTTTACTCTTCTATTGGGGGAACAGATTCAAACCACAATTCTTTAACCGGGGGGATAAAGAACTTGTGGCGGCGGTGGACTCTGGCTTTAAAGAATGTCGAGGCCTCCTCACCAATTCAATCGGACGTCGTGAACGCTATCTAAAGCTCTTTGCTCCATCTATCGTTCCGATTTTTACAGAACGGCATGGCTACAAAGAACTTCTATTCTGCATAAAATAGAACATTGAAAGTTTATTTCTGAAATTGTTCTTGTACTTTGCCTCTTCCTCGACGCGATGTTTGCAAAATGTTCTGTATTGTTAGGAACACTTTCGGCAGTTCTACTCTGGGTTACTGCAAAATAAGACTGTCAAGAAGCAAGTCTTTTCCCGACAATAAAAGTAGAGTTCATATAGGAGATTTTATGTCGGAGAATAGAGCCATCCCAATTTTTATTAAAAGAAGTGAAGATAAGGGTACCCAAGCCCGAGAAGAGATGCGCCATCTTTTGGAAGTTCTTATCCAAAAAATGGTAGGTGAAACTGGTGGAATTAGTGTGCGCACTAACGTTGGAGAAAGAACCACCGTATTTATTGTGGACTGCGGCAAACCCTGTATGGGACGTCTTATCGGGGCCGGCGGAAGAAATATCATGGGCCTGCGTCATGTAGTTACAGCTATCATGGCTTCCAGTGGAATAAGGGCGGTAATTGAAATACCCTACTATCCAGATAGCAAGTCGTAGCATAAACTGTTCTGACAAAGGCAGAACGCAAAAGTTCTCGCATGCTAGATAGCAATACCCGATGAATGTTATATATCTTCAAGTTCTTGGACCGCATTAACTTGGAGATATAGTGAGCAGCTGGAAGCAAGTTTTAACCTACGACGTCAAAGAATGCCTGCAGCGTATTATTGAAAGCAAGCAGCGCAAGAATCCCCGTTTTTCACAAAGAGCCTTCGCCAACCAAATTGGCCTGTCCAGCACAACCCTAAATGAAATTCTAAAAGGCAAAAGGGGCCTTTCGAAAAAAACAATTGCTAAACTAAAGCATGCGCTAGAGCAAGAAGTCGAGTTCAAAGAAGTTCTAGAGGCAAGCACAAGTGCCGGCCTTGGCACTTTTCATATTGAGCCCCCTGAACTTACTAATACCGCATCCACATGGTATCATTTAGCTCTTTTAGAACTGGCCGCAACAGATGGTTTTAAAGAAGATTCAACATGGATTGCACAGCGTCTCGGGATTGCACCTGGTGAAGCTATTCAGGCACTAAGTGATCTTTTAAGAATTGGGCAAATCAAAAGAAATCATGACAATCAACTTGTGGTCACCTATGACAACACCATCAAAGTCTCTGATGAGGAAAGTCGAGCAGTTCTGATAAAGACCACGCAAGAGAACATTATTAAGACTCACGAGGCCGTCGGCAATCTTCCGAGTGACGAGCGTTTTTGCGGTACCGTGACCATTGCGTCTTCTAAAGAAGACTTAGATTACATCCAAACAAGATCTGTCGAGTTCCTACGGGAATGCCATGACTACCTTAGTAGAGCGGGAGTGGCTAAAACGGAAGTTTTCCTGTTCAGTATCGGCTTTGTGCCCCTTACGAAGGAAGAACGTTAACAGTCATTTATTCAATACCACTATCTGAAGTTATGAAGTGCAATTCTGATTCTAAAAAAACTTCTGAATTATTCAGAATGCTTTTTATTTAATCAATCCCGTGCGCTTTCTAAAAATAAATTCTTATTTGATACACTTGCCTCTTTTACTTTTGTGAAAACAAAGACTGCACCTAAAATTGAACACAAGGGTCGGGAGGGATTCTATGAACTGCAAGGTTTCTGTTATCACATTATTGTCAACGGTGGCTCTATCATGGACGGTTGTAATTGACGCCGCATACGCGGCCTGTATTCCGTCGCAGGTGAACTCTAAGATACAGCTTTTTAAATCAGGATCCTGCTTAAGAGGCGCCAATATGTTTCAGGGCGAGCAATACGCGCAGTCCGGTCAAGTTTGGAACCCGATTATCGTTCAGCAAGATTTGACTGCCATGCGAAGTAGCGGATCGAATTTGGTGAACTATTCGATTCCCGGTCCTTATGATGTTAGCTCTTACCAACGCCGTGCTGACTTCTTCGCGCGTATGGATCAGTTGGTCAGCTATGCAAAGAATGCCGATCTTTTTGTGATCCTTTCATTTCGTACAGGCCCAGGAAGACCTGAGACAAATATTACGGGCGGACAAAGCAATGCCCTACTTTATTCAAACTCGGCTGCACAAACGGCTTTTGCGAATATGTGGAAAGAAGTGGCTCAAAGATACATGAATGAAAAAAACGTCATCGGTTATGATATCTTAGTTGAGCCCAATGGTGTCAGTCGTTCTGCCTGGCGAGGTATTGCGAATCAAGTCATCGCAGCCATTCGTTCCGTGGACGCTAACACTCCCATCCTTGTTTCTCCTGACAATTGGGGGGTGGTGGGATCTCTTTCAGGTTGGACGCCCCTTACCGGGACAAATTTGATTTATACTGCTCACCAATACGAACCTTTCGAATACACTCACTACAATCAATCAGCAAACTGGAGTTCGGCGCTCGACAATATCTATCAGACCGTTCTAAATTGGCAGACCCAAAATAACGCCACTGTGATGATCAATGAATTTGGCATTACTAACTCAAGCGCCAACAATGGTCAGTTCATGCAAAAGCAGATTGATCTTCTTGAACGCAGTGGACTTAATCATGCCGCCTGGATTTGGGAAGTTGAGTACGATCCCAGCTATACGTTCCGCGTGATGGACTTTAAGAGGAACTCAGTCGTGTTTGCACCCATTCGAAACAGCTGGCTGAACAACAGCGCTCTTCCGTCAACGGTCACATTTAGTGGGCCAGCACCGATGCCGACTCCAACACCGAATCCCCCACCAACGCCTGGGCCTTTGGTGATTTCGTCCATTGCGGTGAACAATCGCACGACGACAACAGCGACAATCAGTTGGACGACGAACGAGGCTTCGACAACCTTGATTGAATACAGCTTAAATAGTAACTTATCGAACAAAAGTCAGTACTATAGCGCATCGGCAGTGAAGAATCATACTCGTCGTATCACGGGACTGCTTCCGAATCGAGTTTACTATTATCGAGTCAGTTCGCTTGCGACCAGTGGTGGATACGCGATCTCGACGATCCGAAGCTTTCGTACCTCTGCCAGCGGAGCTCGAATATCTGGCGGTGGTCGATAAAGCTGATTCTAGAGGACTCCGGCTTATAAAGTGCATTTAACTTGCCTCGTAAGTCGGAGGACTTTATGAAGAAGAGTTTATACCTATGGCCGTTTATTGCACTTCTAATGACTGGATGCAATGTACACCCTAGCGACGACATCAATAAAGACGTAGAAAAAATTATTAAAAAAGCACCAGCAAGATATGGATGAGCTGACAAGCTCGCCCCGTCGCTGGATCTGGTAGTTAAAAGCGAAATCCATGGCGAAGGTACACTTACTTTACAATCCCACGGAGGGAACTGCGTTCAAAAGAACGAGAAGAAATGATGCCTGGTTTTTACTGCAATGCTAAGACTCCAGAGCTGTCGAACTTTTGGATTCGATGGTTTTCAGGATCCGCGACATAGATGTTTCCGTGGGCGTCAATTGCGACTCCCGTTGGATACTTGAACTCGCCGTCACTTGAACCATAGGTACCAAAACTTAAGAGGTGTGTTCCCGTGTCACTGAATTTCTGGATTCGACTATTGCCAGCATCTGCGACATAGATATTCCCAGTGGCGTCGATAGTCAGTCCAGATGGCGAACTGAATTCGCCATCATTTGTGCCATAAGATCCAATGCTTAAAAGATAGGTCCCCGCTGCGTCGAATTTCTGGATTCGGTGGTTTTCAGTATCCAAGACATAGATGTTTCCGTCGGCATCCAGGGCTATCCCCGTTGGATAGTCGAACTCTCCGTCACTTGAACCATAAGTTCCAAAACTTAACAGATGCACCCCTGTAGAACTGAATTTCTGTATCCGGCTGTTTCCAGAATCCGCGACATAGATATTGCCATCGGTATCCAAAACCATTCCTTCTGGATAATTGAATTCCCCATCACCTGAGCCAGAGGAGCCAAAGCTTAAAAGGTGTGTCCCTGCTGCGCTGAACTTCTGGATTCGATCATTACCAGAATCCGCAACATAGATGTTTCCATCAGCATCAATAACCATTCCTTCTGGATAGCCGAACTCCCCGTCACCTAAACCATAAGATCCCAAACTTAAAAGATGCATTCCTGACGAGCTGAACATCTGGATTCGGTTATTGCCAGCATCCGCGACATAAATATTTCCGGCAGCATCAAGAGCCATTCCTTCTGGAGATTGGAATTCCCCATCATTTGAGCCATAAGGTACAAAGCTTTGAACGTGAGCACCTGTCGAATCAAACTTCTGTATCCGCTTATTAGCAGAGTCCGCAATATAGATACCTCCGCTGGCGTCGACAGCGACTCCTGATGGACTATCAAACCGCCCATCAATTGCACCAGAAGATCCTAAACTTACAAGATGTGTCCCTGACGAGTTGAACTTTTGTATCCGATCAAGAGTGGCATCGGTAACGTATATATCTCCATTAGTCTCAACGACTATGGCCGAGGGCTGATGAAATTCGCCGTCACCGGTTCCATAAGATCCGAAAGTTAAAAGATGAGCCCCTGTTGAACTGAACTTCTGTATCCGGTAGTTGTCAGAGTCCGCCACATAGATATTTCCACTGGCGTCGATGGCTACAGCGGATGGTGCAGCAAACTCGCCGTCATTTGCGCCAGAAGATCCAAAGCTTAAAATGTGGGCTCCTGATGAGTCGAACTTCTGTATTCGGTTATTGTCAGAATCTGCGACGTAGACACTGCCAGTTGCATCGACAGCCACGCCGGATGGCTTAGCAAACTGTCCATCACCGGAACCAGAAGACCCAAAACTTAAAAGGTGTATCCCCGCCGAGCTGAACTTTTGTATGCGGTTATTCTCAGTATCTGCGACAAAAATATTACCACTGGCATCGACAGCTACTCCATGGGGACCGTCAAACTCTCCGTCGTCTGTGCCACTAGATCCAAAACTTAAAAGATGAGTTCCCGTCGAACTGAACTTCTGTATCCGATCGCTATCAGAATCTACGACATAGAGATTTCCACTGCCGTCAACGGCAACCCCCGACAGAAATGTAAAGAAATAGTTGTTAATCCCCAAAATAAAATGCTTAGCCACTGTTTCATCTGGTGGCGCCTGTGGGCTGGTGATAGCTATAGATGGTCGTGGAGCTAAAGAGGAAATATGCGCATCGAGAGAGCAAGCAGAGTTTCCCAATAGCCCCAGTGGAAGAAGCATTCTAGTAAAACGACAACCCATTTTGAACACAGAAACACCCCATACCGTCAAAAGGTTGTCTTTTATTTCGGATTATTTACTACCTGACATTAGAGATCTGCTCGCTTACCTATTCCGAATTAAATAGAATGTTTTCCCCCAGAGACGGACAGCACCTAAAAAATACAATTCCCGGCATCGGCTTGATTGCATAGACATTCTGCATTTAGCAGAACACGTCATCTCTTATATAAAGCAAAAAAGATCCTAGTCTCAATTGGCACAGCTTCTGCTGATAACCTAAGAAGCCACTCCAGTTACTTCGGGAAATTAGTCCCACAGAATCTGGAACGGTATCTTTTGTAGGAGAATCTATGGCGAAGGTCAGTGGACGCAAAATTTTGTTGTTGGTGACGGCAATGTTGTTTTGCTTGCCGTCTTGTAAAACGGTGATCTCCCAGGATCCTACCGACTCCTTTATGACGAAACGATTTCCGCGTCAGCTTGAGCTTATGCGTGGTCAAATTCGCGAGCTCTCGCAAAAAGAGCGCGACGCGATCGTGGACCGCTCCAAAAAAGACAGTCAAAGAACAGATCTTCTTCGTGTCGGTGTCATCGATAACGGGGTTGATATAGCCCACAAAGATCTTCAGTCTCAAATAGATTATCGAATTGTTAACGGCCGTGTTGAAGGTGCCGGCTTTGATATCATGGGTAAAGGGGCTAGCGGTTCCCACGTTCTAGTGGACCCAAGCCTGTTTGCATTTGGCGCGCAGGAAATTCGCAAAGGTGTGATCGTTGCGCCGGTTGAGAATCCTCTTTTACATCTAAAGAATTCAAACGATATTTATGCGGAAAGCGTTTATCGCCAGATTCATGAACACCCTATTTTAAAAGGCACGGTATTTGCGGAAATTCCCAAAGAGGCCTTTTCGCTTTATCAAGTTTTAGACATCCGAGAGGATTATCCATTAGATGAACAAATCAAAGATTTGAAAGAACAAAAAGCCAAAGAATATCTAAGTATTGATAAACTACGAGCTGAAGGCCTTTTGAATTTTGAGATTCTTTTGGAGGAGCATAAGTTAAAAATTTTGGAGCATATTTCTAAAGTTGAGCATGGTGATTTGGTTTTGGAAGCCATCCGCGATGCAGTATTGGAAGTGGATTCCAAAACTAAATTTGAAGAGAATCTGAAAAAGTATGAAGCCTACCTCAAGGGTCATTTGGGTGATCATTCGGATGTAAAAGAAAGCATTAAACCGGCCTTTGACTATGTAGTTTTGGGAATGGACGCTTTTGATCCGATTTCAAAATTAGAACAGCTGATGCGCGTTGAGCCCAACCTTCAAGGAAGAACTTTCGTTGAGGTGGCAGAAGCCTTGATTGAATCAGTTTCCGCTAGAATTGATGAGGCAGAAAAAAACCGGGGGTTGACTGACCAAGATAAAAAGACTTTGAAGAACGGGAGAGCCCAACTAAAAAATATCAGAGCGGCGGCGATAGCTCTTCAAGAAGTCAAACATGATCCGGAAAAGTATAAAGAAATGCGCTCTGCTTTGCGTAGATATATCGTGCGTACACAACATCCTTATCTTGTTGCAGAGGGAAATTCGACCAGTCATGGTACTCATGTCTCGGGCGTTGTCGCTCATCAGAACAAGAACGTTCGTATTGTACCCATCCGAGTGACAACAAGCTCATTTGCACCCTCTGAAAAACGAAAAAATGAAATCATTTCCCACTTAGCTGTGGACTTTGCTCAGTGGCTGAAGCAGCCGATAATTCAAGAGCTTAGAAAAACAGTTGGAAATGAATATGGGGGAGTCAACCTGTCCGAAAGAACGGAAGTTTCTCTTTTAAAAGAGAAGCTAAATAAAGAAGTGATCAATGCGCTTTTTGTTGAAGAGGTGATTCGAGCTGTCGAGGTCGCTGGCGAAAACCAACTGAAGCTGGCCAATGTCTCGCTAGGTTTAACTTTTAAAAAAGATCATGACCTCAATAATAAAAAACAATCCTATATCAATGACTTGTTCAGTGAGTATGTGCGTTTTCGTATTGGGCAGACTATGATGGAAAAAGCACCTGGGACCCTTTTCATTGTTGCTACAGGCAATGATGGAGGTTGGGTTGATGGTGTTTCTAAAACGGCCTTTCCCGTGGGAATTACATCTTCTCGCCTTTTGACTATCGCAAAAGAAAAGGGCTTACCTGATTCTCCGAATAATTCACTAAAAAACACCATTGCTGTGGGAAGTGTGAACATCAAAGGAACTTTGACACCCTTTACGAATATTCTTATTGATCCAAAAATTCCGCAGGTATTTTCGACCGGGAAGAAATTCATTCTTCGGTACCTGGCAAGGATAAAGCACTCATCGAAACGTCCATTGATAAGAATTTTCGAGATCTTCGCTGGACGAGTATGGTTCTCTCAAAAATAGAGATAGAATCTAGATTTTCAGGAGATGCTGCCAAAAAAAATTTTCAAATGGATATGGCCAGGAATAAATTCGTTGAGGTACTTGGTTCATCACTAGGCTTGCAGTTACACCTTGAGTCTCCGATCAATAGACAGAATATGTCGGGAACTTCAATGGCGACTCCAACAGTGACGGGCTTGCTGGCAAAGTATATCCTACAGAAAATGAAAAATGAGGGCATCGCGTCGACAGATGTCTACAAGCATCCTTCTTTGATGCCTGAGCGTATCGTCAGTGAAGCTTTGGCGATGACGAAGATCAGCCCTCACTCCCAAGTTATTACTATTAAAATGTTAACGGATGGTATTGAAACTTGGGCGAAGTCCAAAGGAGAAGTCAAATCACAGAAACGCTTGGGATCTATCTTCAGCAAGTCGCAAATGAATCGAGTGCGTTGCGAACAGCTCTTTATGTAAAAGCAGGAGGGCAATTTTTCGGTTCACCCTTCTGAGTTGAACTTGCTCTAGATCCTATTTAATGCCGGGCCACGAAAGATCCATACACCCTTCTCCGCCGTGAGCCTGGCTTGTCCGATAAGCATTCGCTGAGTTCTGATAGTACTGTTGATTCTTTGCAAGACATCCGGGATATAGAATAGCGTCGATGTGTCTTGGTTCAAGTAAGGACGGAGTATTCTTTCTTGGCGTAAATGTAAAAACTTGTGGAACTGCCTGATCCCTCGACTGATCTAGAACATAAGGAAGCTGGTCTTCTTGGTACTCTTCCCGATTAACCGGCTGAGGTTCTGATTTAGAACCTGCGACTACTCTATAGCCCGCAGGACACTCTTGGGGCAACGGCTGCCTTTTTCTTTGTTCCCTCATTTTTGCAATCCGACTTGCTGCCGCTGCTGATTTAGTTGACTCCAGCATTTCTCGTTCTTCAGCTTCTATTTCTTTTTGGATCTTTGAACTGAAGGCACGACAGGATTTGGAATCGATACATTCACACGGCGTGACGATGACATTCTCGTCTGCAGTCGCATCGTTCCAGGTAGCCACCATTCCATTCATTATAGAGTCAGAACCGCAGTACTTTCGACAGTCAAAGCCATGCGCCGATTGAACATGCTGCTTCCAGTATTTCTTGCCTGTTTTCACATCGGTAACGATGCCATGTGATGATTCTTCGTATTCATCAACAAGGCCAGCAAGATGAAGCAATTCATGAAAAACAGTTGGACACTCATTAGAACCCACCATATCTTCTGTCCAGCCCTCTGAGTGAGCTCTCTGGCCGCCTTTGCGAATCTCGATATTCGATGGATTCCAGTAAGCTTCTTCGTTCTGTTTCCCTATAAGATTCTGATCCGCCAGCTTAAAATCAATTCTTTCCCCATTTGGGCCGAAAACTTTTCCATTTGTCTTTTTCAAACACTCGGAAGCCACATGTTGCCACTTCTGATTCAGTTTCTCAGCTTGCGCTGTCATTACTTTAACATTTTTCTTATAGAAATAAAGGTAGAAATTTACTTCAAAATGCTTCTCGCCCACCGTACGCAGAAGATAATTATGGGTTACCGTCGTAAAACTTTCCTGGCGGGTCATTGAAACCAATCGAGTACCTCCAACTGGAGGAGTGCTGCAAAGATCCGATTCTTTACTTTTAATAACATCCGCAATATTCGCTAGATTTCCCATCATTGAAGAGCTACCGCAAGATGAGCTATCTGCTCTGCTCAGCCTTGGACCGTGGAGTGAACCCCGATTTTTTGGACACAGTTAAAAGTTCACGGACTCCTTGTACTCGACTGGGCTCTTCATGCCAA
>NZ_JBJKJI010000007.1:0-52612 GCF_056175685.1 Bdellovibrio sp. MYbb2 | reverse complement strand
TTGGCATGAAGAGCCCAGTCGAGTACAAGGAGTCCGTGAACTTTTAACTGTGTCCAAAAAATCGGGGTTCACTCCACAGTTAAACGACTTAAAACGTTAGGCTGCCTTTTACTTTCATTCTCTTTTCCTCCTCAGCTATCCGCCTCTTAATCTCATCTCTGGCTTTTCTCTCGGACTCTTGTAGGTCTCTTTCCAGCTTAGAAACATAAACACGAGATGTTGTTAGCAGCCACTGCTTAAAGTGATTTATAACTAGTTGGGCTTCATTTTCACTTGCTTGGACCACTGCTTTATTGCCACTAAATCGAAAGGTCTCTGGTCCTCGGCCATAAACAGCAGAATGCCCACCCATGTTGTTCATTGCCCAAATCCAAGTCTTGTTAGGAGCGTGATTTAACTCGATGGTGAGGGTCCCATTTTCCCAGTCAACTCCAATAATACGCATCGGGTCAGCGACAATGGGATCATCTACCTCTCCAACCGGAATAACCTGACCATTCAGCTTGCTAAGTTTTTGTCGAGAAATTTGCTCACCGCGCCGGGCACTAAGATCCAATTTTAATTCGTCGATGCTTGCGTATCTGGAAGATGGCGACTGCTCCAGCATCTTCAAAACAATAGGATCTAGATAGGCATAATCTGGATCAACAGAAGAAATATTTTTGAAGTTCACACCCAGTGCCAATTCTGAAGTAAAAAGCTCATTCAGAATCAACCCTAAAGAATAAATGTCAGCCCTTTTATCAATTTGCTTTCCGCGAGCACGCTGCTCAGGAGCAGCATACTGAAAATTGCCAATATGGGCGCCAACTTTAGTTTCTACCGTGGAGTAAAGGTCATCCTCCTCAAAGTCTGCGATACCAAAGTCGCTTATTACTAATTGCCCTTCTGATGGGCTTACCAAAATATTCTCGGGCTTTAGATCTCTATGGGTAACCCCCTGCTTATGGGCAGCATCAACTCCATCGAGAATTTTGATAAATGCCGCAAAGGCATCTTTCGAAGAAAAAGTTCCTATCAACTTACGGAGTGAGCAAGTATAAAGCGGCATTACAAAAAATGATGCCCCTTCCGGAGTCAGCCCATCATCATGCACGCTCACAATATTAGGATGTTTACTTTGCGCACAGAATCTAAATTCATTCTTGAATCGCTTCATTTTTTCACGAGTAGCTTTAACAGGATTAAGGATTTTGATTGCGACCGCTCGCCCATCTTCATCCTTTGCACTGTAAACCAGCCCTGCCCCACCCTCACCAATAACGTCATTCACCTGATACGTTGAGAATGTTGTTCTCAATTCTTTTGGCTTCTTGAGCGATCGAGTAACTAACTCCGGCTGTGGTGGCGACGGCGCTAATTCGCCTACCTGATCAGTCAATTGTTCTATATAGGCAGAAAGAAGGGCCTTACGCTGTCCTTGTTGCTTCCGGAAATGCTCTTGAAGCTCATGATCGTCCATATTGACGAACAAGCCACCCCCATCAGCATGCTCAAACGCCCACGTATTTTCATGAGGATTACCATTGGGCTTACCAAACACATCATTCAACAAATTGACCGTCGTATTTGTCCAGCCTGTGACCTGGGGGTCATTGAAGGACAACTGTGTCACTTCATCGAGACGTTGAAGCTGCCTGCCAAGCAGTGGAAGTGCCTGTTGTGGGGTTTTTGATGGAGGGATTGTCGCCTTGATAGGGGTTCTGCCTTTTGCCATGTGGGCATCCTACAACAGTCAGGATATTTTGTCCTGCTACAGTCATTTCTGTCGCCACAGCCCAAAACTAGTAACGCCACGCGATATTATACATTGTGGGTTTTTCGTATAAATCGCCAATTTCACTGGTAAAAGCCCCCAGGTGCGCAATAGTTCTCCCCGACCATTTTTCTCTCCAGCCTTTGGCTGGGAAAAATGGCTGTCTGCACTTCGGCTTCACCGAAGTAGGACCTAAAGTTTGAATTTTATTAAAGCCTTTTGATGAACTCAAAAGGCTTTTTTCGTTTCAGGAGTAATTATGCCTCAGTCTCAAGATCCAAAAAATCAAACTGCGCCAACAGAGGCTTCTGAACAGCTGACAGCAGAAGCCGAACTGCTTGAAGAAAACTTTGAATCCGCTGACACGCTTGAGGATTTCACGAAGACGCTGATGGAAAGCCTGACCTCAAAGCTTCACGCCAATATCGACGAGATCTTTAAGCAGAATAAATAGATTCAAAGAACTGGCGGCTTCAGTAAACCTTCCCCACAGCCAGCCCCTTGGCCACGTATTCCCTCTGCAAGAGCGTCAAAAGATCCTGGGGCCACCAGATATGCTTCCAGGTTTTTGTTGAAGAGTTATAAGAACTCCCTCTGGCTTTACCCCGAGCCCACATGTAAAGACCGTCGCCCTTTGCATATGAACTGCGATTGACGTTGATTGTGGGCAATCCATTCATGAAGCCTTTGATCGCCATAGTGACGCAATTGTTATTGATTGGATGAAAAGTCGTGCTGCTAATATGGTACCAATCCGCATCTACAGACCGATGGTAAAGCCTTGTTCCCGCGATACGTTCAAAATACTTCAGCACACCTTGAGCCTGGGTCGATGTTGCCGGGAAGCGAATCGCACGAATAACAGGTCCTCCCTCTTGTTGCGCCTCCAGGTGACTGCGTGCATTTTTCCAGACGCGCAAAATAGCCTCACCCTGCGAATTAAACAGCCCCCACATCCGGCCATAACGACCAAAATCAAAAACCAAGTCTGTTTCCGCATCTTTCACACGCAAGGAAACGTGGCCCCACTTGTGTTCAGGCCACACTTTGCCGACGACGATGAATTCCACGAAAGTTTCTGCATGGGCGAAGGTTGTCGCAAAGAAAATAACAACCGCAATGACAAAAGAACGCATGAGGCAGCTCCTACTATTTAATGCATGTGAAAGCGCAACGTGAACCACAATGCGCCTTCCGACAATACTAAACCTCATATGTTTCACGATCATAATGACTGATGGCTTGGGAATAGGAATTGTCAGGAATCCGTCTTTATCCTCTGCCGCGCCAAGGCATCGAACCTTTCAAGATTGAAACGTTTACACCCCTTTGATACTCGTCTCGTGTCTACAAGGGGGAACTGTGGGCCAATCATTCATTTTGCTATCTGCTGCACTAATTTTAACTTCTATTGCTGCCAAAGCCGACCTTCGCAGCGATCTAAAAAAAGACGTCATTTCCAAGCACGATCCAATTTCTTATGACAAAGCCCAAGTAGAGCTGCTTGGCAACGTAGCTCTGATCCGACTGACCGACGGCTCTTATGCCATCGACGAAGTCTACTGCTCCACACCATATGGTAAAACCCATCTGGGTAACGGCGTGGGCCCAAGAAAAGAACCTTCTTCCATGATCATCAACGTTGAACACACAGTTGCACAATCCTGGTTCAAGGGACGCCACTATTTCAACGTAGGCAAAGCAGACCTGCACCACCTTTACCCGTCTGATTCCAGAGCCAATTCCATGCGCGGCAATTTTGCGTTTGGTGACGTGGGCACCATCAAAAACACGCCAAAATGCTTTGATGAACAAAGACAGGACATTTCCACAGAATCCAAACTGGGCAGCGGCGGTGGCAGCGATCTGGTTTTTGAACCACCTGTAAAACACAAAGGCAATGTTGCCAGAGCGATCTTCTACTTCGCGGTTCGCTATGACTTCCCAATCCCTGCGGCACAGGAAGCGACTCTTCGCCGCTGGAACAAGCTGGATCCTGTCGACCAGTCAGAATTGGAACGCAACAATGCCATTGAAAGAATTCAAGGCAACCGCAATCCATTCATTGATCACCCGGAATACGTTGATCAAATCTCTAAGTTCTAATCCCTTTAGTTTGTGTTAAGCGTGATCTGATTCCGGGACTCTTTTGACCGCGGTGTCGACCTCACGATTTTCGTGTGAGGCGGCACCCGCAACAGCACCCCATTCGCGAACTCATAGCTTACCAGCAGAGTCAGCCCGCTGTAATAAACCCACGCCAGAAAGACCACAATCGACCCTGCCGCGCCGTACGATTTTTCAAGGCCTGCGGTGCCCAGATAAAGTCCAATCAGCGTCTTGCCAATATTAAAAAAGACCGCGCTGGTCACCCCGGCCACCGCACATCTTTTCCAGGACGCCTTGTCCGTCGGGACAAAACGATAGATCGCGGTAAAAAGCAGCGAAAACACCATCAAAGTAATTACGAAAACCAACGACTGCCAGAACCACCCGTCTTGTTCGGGCAGAACCAAGGTCAATGTTGTCGTTAAAATCATTGATGTGATCGTCAGAAAAACAAACCCCAGTAACAGCCCCATGGACAAGAAGCGGTCCTTCACAAACCCCATCATCCCCTGTTCTTTTTCGGTGGCTTTGTGTTCATTGATTTTATCCAGTGCATACCGCAACTGCGAAAAAATGGCAGAGGCCGACACCAACAACACGATGAAACCAATGGCCCCTGAAATACCTGTCCCTTGCGGATTCTTTTCTGCATTTTCAACGATCATCTTAATAGAGCCACTGGCCTGCTGACCCACAACGTCCGAAAAACCGGCAAAGATCTTATCGCGAGTCGCATCCCCAAACAAAGTCGCCAGGGACAACAGGATCAGAACAAAAGGAGCCAGTGCCAAACCTGTGGTGTAGGCTATGGATGATGAAAGAATAAAGACCTCATGCTTGCTGATCTGATCCAGAAAACTTGAAAAACGCTGCTTGAACTTCATGATGCATCCCCCACTCCCACGTTACGATTTACTTCGTATTTGCCAACTCAATATGGAAATCCCGGTGCAATTACAAAATTAAAAGTCCTGATTCTTTCTGCGCAGATATACAAAAACCGTTGGATTTCAACCGCTAGGCGTTAATTTTCCACTCTGGGAAAACACAAAATCGTTTCAACCCTTACAACAAACAGTGCTAGCTTCCTTGCAAGGAGACGATCATGAACTACATCGAAGCCACCGAAAGCCAGATGCTGCAAATGCTGAACACCCCGGATACGGAAATCTCGGGATTTGAGTTTATCAAGATGGACTTCACTGAGGTCAGTCTGAAAAGTGCCCTTTTCACTGACTGTAAATTCGTCGGGTGCCACTTTGCGAATTGTTCCCTGATGAATGTCACTTTCCGCGGGGTCGTGTTTGAAGACTGCAATCTGATGGGCACTAACTGGACAGAAGTGCGCAAGAACGGCAACTATTCATTTAAGGGATGCAAATTGGATTATGCAAGTTTCCAAGGGGTGGATCTGCGGGGCTCGGACTTCGTTAACTGCGTGGTTCGCGAGTCTGACTTTGCTGGCGCCAACCTTTCCAAAGTCAGCTTTAACGGAGCCTCTCTGGCTGGGACATCTTTCACCAATGCCAATATCGAAAAAGCCGACTTCCGCGGCGCCCGGGAATACTTTATTGATCCCAAGTTCACAAAAATCAAAGACGCACAGTTTTCTTTCCCGGAAGTTTTGGTTCTGATCGAAGCGCTGGGTGCGAAAGTGGATCTATAAAAAAAGGCCGGGTTTTCGCCCGGCCTTCTCCAATTCAAAATTTGAATTTAATATTAAAGCATTGAAGCAACAGCGTCGCGTTCTTCAGTCAGCTCTTTCAACGTGTTGTTCATTTTCTCGCGAGAGAAAGCGTCGATCTCAAGACCTTTTACGATCTCGTATTCGCCGTTTTTGCAAGTGACAGGGAAACCGTACATGATGCCTTCTGGGATGTCGTAAGAACCGTCAGAAGGAATACCCATTGTAACCCACTCACCGTTTGTGCCCAACCACCAGTCACGGATGTGATCAACTGCTGCAGAGGCTGCAGAAGCGGCAGAAGACAAACCACGAGCTTCGATGATCGCAGCGCCACGTTTACCCACTGTCGGGATGAACGTGTCTTTATTCCAGGCATCACCTTCAGTGGTACCAAGTTTAAGCAACTCAGGAACTTTTGCACCGTCAGCTGTTGCGAAACGAACATCCGGGTACATCGTTGGGCTGTGGTTACCCCAAACTGCAACCTTTTTGAAGGAAGCAACTGGTTTACCAGTTTTAGTCGCCAACTGAGACAATGCGCGGTTGTGATCCAAACGAAGCATTGCTGTGAAGTTTTTCGCCTGTACGCGACCGTGCTTCATCGCGGATTTCATTGCGATGTAAGCGTTCGTGTTTGCCGGGTTACCAACAACCAAAACTTTTACATTTGGATTTGCGTATTTACCAATCGCTTCACCTTGACCAGTGAAGATCTGGCCGTTTGCAGTCAAAAGGTCTTTACGTTCCATGCCCGGGCCACGGGGACGTGCACCAACAAGCAAAGCAACATCAGCGTCTTTGAAAGCAACTGCCGGATCACCTGTAGCGATCATGGAGTGCAACAAAGGGAACGCGCAGTCATCAAGCTCCATCATCACGCCTTTCAGCGCTTTTTGAGCTTTTTCATCTGGGATTTCTAGAAGTTGAAGGATCACCGGTTGATCTGCACCCAACATCGCACCACTAGCGATACGGAAAAGAAGTGCATAACCGATTTGGCCGGCAGCGCCGGTAACTGCAACACGAACAGGAGCTTTCATAAGCTGGTTCCTTTCAAGGGTTTGGCGAATTAGCTATCCCGAAGAATTTAAACCCGCTGAAAGCCTCTGTCATGGGAAAAGCTGGAAATTATGCCTGTTTTCCGGGCAACAGGACCACTTTTGTGTCCTGCCCCCGCAGCGTCAAACGTGAAACGCCCCAGCATCAGCCAGCTCTTGCAGCAAGCGCTGGTCCAGCTTGTCTCCTTTGGTTTTCAAGTACTGACTGGGAACACAGACTTTCCCGGCATTCAAATCTTTCACCAGCTTCAAAAGTCCGGCGGCAGAGCTCTGAACCAAAACTCCGCCGAAGCTCAAACTGAAACTTTTCTTATTCACCGCACTCTGCTGCCACAACACGGGCGACCGCACACTGCGAAGCTGTAAGCGCGATTTCGCAGTGACCTTCACGGTCGATACAGGCACGGTCTTAAACCCTTGAAGCGAAATGTGCTTCATCCAGGATTTCAAGAAAGCCTCTTCAAGTTCTGCGGCACTCAGGGACTTCAACGCTTTCAAAGAGTCCTGATACATCTTTGGCAGCTCCCCGACTTCACCGGACTTGTCATGCAACGTCTTAAACGGTGTTGTGACTTTCAACCCCGCTGAATCCAGCCTCGCATCAACCAGATTCTTCAATGCCGTCCCGAACATATCCCGATGAGTCTGATCGACCCACACACCCAGACTCCACGTCGCGCTGAAGGAACCGTCAGATTCAGCGATATGCCACTCTGAAGATGGCCAATACGTCATGTCCCCCGGGCCGACTTCGACAAGCTGGGAATGTTTTTTGTGTTTTTCATAATTGAACGTGCGATCCAGTTCGGGATGTTTATCTCCATACGCCGCAGGCCACAGACGGAATCTTTTCACCCCCGCCACCGGGAAGCTGAAGACCCCGCAGGAATCCACATGAACCCCGAACGGAGTCTTGCGATAATTCCCCAGATAAAGTCCGATTTCAGAAAAACGATTTGGAAAACCCACATGGCGGAAAAGATCGTCGGTAAAGTCCTGCAACAGATGCTGCTTTTTCAGATTCACCTGCAAAAGCTCGTCACAGACCAGGCAATAATCCGGGAACTGGGCATTCATACGTTTGTGATATCCCAACAAGGATTTGTCGGACTTTTCCGGAAGCAACTCTAAAACTTCTTCCGGGTCGGCTTTAGCGCCATCAATGAAGAACTTCAAACCTTCGGGGTCATTCATTTCACGGCAACGATCACTATAGCTGACCAAAAGCTCGAAGATCTCGGCATCCGTCATCTCCAGCAGACCGGACTTCACATTGCGGGCAACCAGGGGCTTTTTCTCCCAATGGTTCTTGGCGAAGTTCTGCCAGAACTTCTGATCAAGCACGGTGGATGCAGCCTTGGGGGTGCCGGTTTTTTGCGCCATGGAATACTCCGTTTTAAGAGCGAATTTGAAGGCGCCAGAGTCGTTGAGATTGATCTGGGAGTCAAACAGAAGGTCCGGCCTGTAAATTTGCCACCCCCTTAAGTACCCCCGGCCAAGCCCCTGCTAACACCTTGCGAACAGGGACGATTTAGCATAAAAAGAGCCCTCGCTTTGGAGACCCTGAACTATGACTTCTGCTGCCGTCACATTTGAAAACACCATTGAAACCATCGAGCTAAAACGTGACGTGACCAAGCACTTAAAACAAGGTCACCGCTGGCTTTTCGCCAACTGCTTTGATCCCAGCCGCAACCTGAAATCCGGGATCCACCTGCTGAACTATAAGGGTGAGGCTCTGGCTCTGGGTATCTGGCAGGGCGACACTCAATTACGTTTCAGAGTTCTGGTTTTGGCCGAAGAGCCTATCTTCCGCCGCAACAACATGAAGCGCACGCTTGAATTGTACTTCGACAGCCAGTGGCGCAAAGCCGTTCAGATTCGTAAAACTTTTGATCTATCTGTGACCAACTCGTTCCGCCTGATCAACGGTGAAGGCGACGGCCTGCCGGGCCTGATCGTGGACGTCTATAACGACACGGCCGTGATCAAACACGACCACCCGATCATGGAAAAAACCTGGAATGCCCCGGCCATTGCCGAAAAAATCCAGGAAGCCTTCCCTCAGGTGAAATGCGTCTATCTGAAGCGCCGTAACGACGCGGAAGAAAAAGGCGTAAACATCGTAGGGACCCTGGCCCCGGAAGTTCAGTTCCTGGAAAACGGCGTCCTGTTCGCATCCAATATCCGTGACGCTGCAAAGACAGGCTTCTTCCTGGATCAGCGTGACAACCGAAAGATGATTCAGCACTTTGCCAAAGACAAAACGGTGCTGAACCTGTTCAGCTATACCGGGGGCTTTTCGATCTTTGCCGCCAAAGGTGGCGCCACCGAAGTCACGAGCGTGGATATCGCGAAAGTCGCTATTCAGGCCGTGGCCCGCAATTTTGAAATCAATAACCTTAAGACGGTTCACCATGATGTGGCCACCGATGCCTTTGCCTATCTTGAGCAACTGAACACCGAAAAGAAAAAGTACGACATCGTGATCACCGACCCGCCAAGCTTTGCCCCGAATGAAAAATCGGTCGAACAAGCCAAGGCCGCTTACACCAAAGTATTCTCTAACTCCATCAAACTGGTGAATCCTGAAGGCCTGTTTGCAGCAAGTTCTTGTTCCAGCCATATCTCCACCAAAGAGTTTATGGATATCTGTCAGGAAGCCTTTTCCCGCGCTCGTAAGAAGGCCACGTTGGTTTACATTGGCGGCCAGCCCGTGGATCACCCCTATCCTTTGGCGATGGAAGAACTTCGCTATCTGAAATTTGCCCTTTTCCGCCTGGACTAATTGGAAGGTTATCGACATGGAAACAATCAACAGTCTCCGTCAGGAAATTGATCAGGTTCACAAAGAAATGCATGCTCTATTGCTGCGCCGTCGTGATTTGACGATGGCCGTCTGGAAGATCAAGCAGCAGGAAGGTCAGCCCTTCTTCAATGCTGCCCGTGAAGAACAAATTCTGAAAGACTTCGTCAATATGGACGGAAAACAGGGGCAGGATCCCGCGATGGATGAACTCCTGAAAGGGGTCATGAACTCGGTGTTACGGGAATACGAAAAGTATCTTCGCTCAAAATTTGAATAAAAAAAGGGAGTCTACGGACTCCCTTTTTTTATTACTTCTTACGGCTTTGGTATTCTTTTTCTCTCTGGAAGTGGCTTTCTGACAAACCATAACTTTCCACGTTCCCCAGATCCTTGATCAAAGATTCAAGATCCTTTTTGCCGCTGATGAAATCCAAGTGGCCCTGAATTTTTGTGATCAGCTCTGAGTGACGTTCTTTCAACGCTTCATAGCGGATATAACCCAGACCCAATGATTCCCATTCCTTCACATAGCGGGCCGCTGACTGCGAAGTCCCGTTGTACATGGTATTACGGCATTCCTGGTCCGGCTTAATCTGGTGCCAGTTGCCGAATTGGTCTTTCAGTTTCACCTGGTGCTTTTCACATGGTTTGCCACAATCCTTGAAGCTGGAACCTTTGCTTAGGAACGCGGCGAACACACAGTGCTCCATGTGGAAGCTTGGCATGTACTGATAAGCGGTCACTTCAAATTGTGCGGCTTTACCCGCCTGGATCAGCTCACTGACTTGCACGTTATTCAAATCATAACCCAGGCAAAGGCTGTGAAGGCCCTTATTCAGCAGGTATTGCGCTGTCAGGTGATTGGTCACGTTCAGGCTGAAGTCACCCAGGATCTCGCCCTGATAGTTATTGGCTTGAAGCCACTGAACCGCACCCAAGTTTCTTGCCAGGATCGCATCCGGATTCAAATTGAACAGATGCTTCACATTGCGGTGTTCATTCGGTTTCAAAATACGAGTGGTCGCAATCGCCACCTTGATGCCGTTTTCTTTCAGCAGCTTCAAGCTGGGCTCAAAATCCAAACCGAATTCGAAATCCAGAATAACCAGATTCAAACCAGCCGTCGTCAGCTCGCCGGATTTGATGGCATTAACGAAGTCTTCGACCTGCCCTTTTTCACGCAGCAGCAGATTCAGTTTTGCACCCGGAGCGGCTTTTTCAGCCGTCTTATTGCCTTCAATCCATTCGCCGACAGCCAATGCCGTCTGGATTTCTGGTGCTGCGCCATTTTGAATGCGCAGATCCGTCAATTCTTTGACCAACTGTTGACGCAGTTCCTTCACCTGACGAGCAGGCAGGAACAAAGGCGCAGCCGCGTCCAGTTCGCACGTGAACTCTTCACCGCGGAACGGGCTTCCCATCAAAGCAAAAAGCTCTTCACGCAAATCCAGGGAATTCAGCCCTTTGCTCTTCGCCGGCTCACAGATGTTAGCTGAAGTTGCGGAAACAGAGTAACGACCGTCCGTGTAGGTGACTTTCAAAGGCTGACCCAGCGAAGCCTCTGCACGGATAGACACCGGAAGACGTTTCTTTCTTTCCTTGTCTTCCACACTTAATGCCACGTCACGTTTCAGGTCTTTATCGTGATTATAGAACACACGAGCACCCATAAACATTTCGCTCATGTTAATATCGCGAGAGAATTCCAATTCAAACCGGCGGGTGTTCAGGGATTTTACCGCGAAAACGAATCCACCTTTTTCAGCACTTTGTCCGTTGCGGTCCTGATAAACCCACAACACACCGTCACCGGCCTGGATGAAGTCCGCTTTCAGCCCCTGCTGGATGTTTTCTTCGGTCAGTTCGACTTCCAAAGAGCTATCCTTCACGCGAACAACTTTACCGAACTCAAAACCACGGTGGGCACTGAACGTGCCTTCCACAAGCCTCTGGTGATCCACACCATGGAACCAGCCACTGAAGAAGCCACGGGAAAATGCAGTGGCCATTTGTTTTTTCAAAAGCACCGGATTCATCAGGGCCTGATGATTCTGCGCAGACTCAATCGCCTGATCAAAACTGCGGGCTGCGGTGGCAACATATTCAGGCGTTTTCAGGCGGCCTTCAACCTTGAAGCAGTCAACACCGGCCTCAAGCAGGCTTGGCACTTCGTTGATGCCGCACAGGTCCTGCGGGGACACCAGGAAGGACTTGCCACCCAGGTCACGCTTTTCTTCATCAACATACATTTCGTAATTGAAGCGACAGCTTTGTGCACACTGACCGCGGTTGGCAGAACGGCCACCAATACTTTCGGATGTAAAACACTGACCTGAATAGCTCACACAAAGAGCGCCATGCACAAAGACTTCGATTTCTTTGTCGGTGTTTTGTTTGATCGAGTGAATTTCTTTGATCGAGTTTTCACGCGCCAATACGAAGCGCTGAATGCCCAGATCATCAAGCCAGATGATGGCTTCGGCGTTGCTGATGCTCATTTGTGTGGAACCGTGCACACGCTGATTCGGCGCCATCTGGCGAATCAGACGCACCAAACCCAGATCCTGAACGATGAACGCATCAGGTTTTAGTGGAAGAATTTTTTCCAGCGTCTCGGCTGCCTTGTGCAGTTCGTTTTGGAAGATCAAAATATTGAAGGCCAGGTTCACCTTCACGCCGTACAGGTGGCACGTGTCGATGATTTCTTTAACTTCCTCGATTTGGAAATCATAGCTTCGTCCGCGGGCATTGAAACCCGGTACACCCATGAAAATGGCATCGGCACCGTTATGGATGGCGGCCATAGCCATCTCTTTGGTACCCACGGGAAGTAACAGTTCAGGACGTTTGAAGCTTTGTGTTTGCATGGACGGTAATAAGCCAGTACCCAGCGAATTCCGCAAGCAGAAACCCTGCCCCCTCGCAAAATACGAAATTTTTATTAATTACAGGGGCTTGGAGCCAACAGAAACGACCTCTTTTAAGGCCTGTTCACCCCTGATTAATGGAATATTTTCCAAGGGACAGGTTAATGAACAGCCTGCATCTCGGCGGCGGAAAGCATTTTCAGCAGGTTTTCCAGCATGTGCACTTCTGCCTCCAAGGGGCCGAAGCGCTTTTCCAGATCGATACGGGCTTGTTTTTTCAAAGTCTCATAACTGCGTCGACCGGAAAACTTCCAGGCCGGGTGCTTACGGCAGGTTTTCAGATTTTTCTTCAGCGACTCGTACTCTTCATTCAGCACCAGCGAGCTTTGATATATTTCATCGGTGGTCAGATCATTCAGCTGACCCAGCTCGGCCATGCACAAAAGCTCGATGCGTTTCAAGGCATCATGATCCTGGGACTTGTAAGCGGCCTGCACACGCTGCCACTTGATCGAAGCCCATTCCTGATGTTCTTTTGAAACCCCAATCTGCTTGTCGGGATGAAGCAGACGCGCGAGCTTTCGGTACGTGGTGCGCACCAGGCTTTCCGCCTCGGCCTGTTCTTTTTCCAAAGCTTCCTGGCTGGCGTTTTCAGCAATGATCTGCTGCAGGAAGTCTTTCAGATGCACCGGCATATTGCGCAGATATCTTTGCTGATATGCGGGATCGGCAGCCTTCCACAGACGGCCTAGCAGCTTCCAGTCCCCGCACTTCATCGCGATCTGGAAAGTCTCTTTGAATAACTGGTAGCCAGCCATTGGCACGGACAAGTGACGCGCCATCATGCCGTCATCAATATCATTCAGGTAATGATACACGGAACGCGCGCGACGTCTAAGGCCGCTTAAGGCGGAATCGTCTTTAAAGAAAATCTCGGCAAAGTTGATTGCCGGTTCGTCGTCATCGACAGGCGCCGGCTCTCCGGGAAGTGCTGATGATCTTGTCGCGGTGTCGAAGCGGTTCTTTCTCAGTTTATCGATGACAAACTTCCATACGTCATCACCGGCCTGATACTGGCTTTCCTCCTCTTTCAGCATGCAGTAAGCACGCTCCAAAGGAACGTCCGAGGTGTTGGCAACGTATTTCAAATGCACCTGGAAAGTGGTCAGAACCTTGTGACGTTTTTCAAGCAGCTCGCCCGCTTGCAGTTCATTTCTAAATGTCAGGTTGTACCAATCCTGATAAAGGATCTGATCCCAAAGCAGAAAGTCCGTATGGTCTTTTTCAAGCTGTCGAATTTTCTTCAGCAGATTCGACGACGCAAAGAAAAGATCTTTGCGTATATTTTTATCGTCCGTCACAGAAACATCATGATGCATAAGAGGCAATCCCTTACCATGCCTCCAGATTCCCTGCTAATAAAAACAAGGAACTGCCAAATCTATCGGCAGCACTGCTGAAAAACCAATCAGTCCAAGCGTGGACACAACCAATCTGGATACATCTTAGGAAGAACATCCGAGCTGACAATCTTTGCAGGCTCTTGCATTTCAGTGAATTGGACTGGAGCAATCCCCAGCTTTGCTGTCCACTCGCTGTAGTATTCTTTTTTGGTGGGATGAAACGGAGTAACAGCGTTGATGACTGACGGTGCCGCTTCTGCTTCAGCGACAGCAACGATGATCTGCACCAGATCGTCACGATGAATCAGATTCACGGGAGCATTGCCCGCGCAGGACCGCTGGCTTTGTGACAAACTTTTGGCAGGGTGCCGGTCCCCACCGATCAAACCTCCGGGGCGAATCACCGTCACGTGGTCTTTAAACTTCTTACTTAAAAGCATTTCCACCGCCACCAGCCAGCGCGCACTGTCTGTACTGGGCAGAGTCTTGGCTTGCTCGGTAATGCGACCCGCTTGATGGCCATAGACCGAAATAGAGCTGATAAAAATAATTCGGCGATAGTCGCCTGTCGGAATTTTGGCAACGAAGGCTTCGGGGGCGATTTGCACCAGCGGCGGTGTGTTCAGAAACAGCACATCACAGGATTTGGCCGGAAAATCATCACGTCCCCAGTCAAAGTCCTGACTGCGGGTGCCCCAGTTTTCAACACCTTTTTGACTTAAATTCTCGGACAACTTCTGTCCCAGCCATCCCATGCCGATGATGCCCCACGTTTGCGTCATCAGTTACCTTCCAACAAAATCAAGAATGGCATGACCCAGCAGTTTGGGCTGTTCCAAAGGCACATAGTGCCCGCAATGCTCAATCACGTGAAACTTGGATCGAGTTATCTGGGCATGGCGGTTTTTGAGGGAATCAAAAGGAACCACGCGGTCATTGGCAGCGGCGACAATCAACACCGGGAACGAAAGCTCCTGCAAAGCCGCACCTTGATCGACTCGGTCCACAGTGGCCAGGGTTTGGTTGATATACTGTTCAGAGGAAAAATCCGCACTCATCTGCATGACAGGTCCCACAACCTGGGGATCGTTCAGAAAATCCGGGTGAATATAACGATCCATCTCTTTTTCCGAGATGCCGTTGTATTTTCCGCGCTTTAACAGAACCACCATTTTCAGGCGCGCCGCCCGTGTTTTTTCAGACAGGGCACCCACACTTGCAGCTATAAGGGATAAAGACAGAATTCGTTCAGGAAAGCGGGTCGCAAATGTTTCAGCGATATACCCACCCATGGAAAAGCCGACCAGATGAAATGTCTTGTCGGCTGTCTTGCCAACTTCTTCGATCATGGCATCCAGATTCTGAGGATGCTTCAAATCCACCACTCGAACATTGTAGTGTTCAGAAAAAACCGGCACCAGAGGGGCCCAAAGCCTTTCATCACACAAAAATCCCGGCAGCAATACAATAGTTTCAAGTTGCTTCATGCCCCGATCCTATCACCGGGGCACCCACAAAAGCACTATTTTAACGTCTTGGATAATTCCACCAGTTTCTTTGCCACCGCGTGACCTGACTGGGGATTCTGACCTGTCACCAATCGCTCTGAAACCACAGCCTGTGAATTCCAGTTTTTTACCGGATGCATTGTTGCTCCGCGCTCGCGCAATGTGGACTCCAGCATAAATGGCACCACTTTGCTAAGGCCTACTTCATTTTCTTCCGCATCCGTGAAGGCACTGACATCTTTACCCTTTACCAGATAGTCCCCATTGGAAAGCTTCACATTCACCAACGCCGCCGGGCCGTGGCAGACCGCAGAGACAATGCCACCGTTTTCATAAATCGCCGCAGTCAGTTTGTCCATGTCAGCCGAGCTTGTAAAGTCCCACATGGCCCCGTGCCCACCGGCAAAGTGAATCAACTGGTAATCCTTGGAATTGATCTTGCCGATTGCCAAGGTGTTTTGCATTTGTGACATCAGCTTTTTATCTTCGACGAATTTCTGGTTGCCCGGGTCTTTCAAATCAAGACTGGATTCATCCATCGTTGTGACTCCACCCTTGGGACTGGCAAAGTCGACTTTATAGCCGGCCTTTACCAGAGGATAATAGATATGTGTCACTTCAGACAGATACCAGCCCGTCTGCTGACCTGTGCTGCCTTTGACGTTATGGTTTGTCACAACAATCAGTGCCTTTTTCATAGTTTTACCCGCTTCCTTGGCCTGGGCGCCTACAGACAGTCCCAATACAGCCAGAACAGTTGCCAGAGCTTTCATAGTGATCTCCTTTGTTACAGCCCCAGGATGCCTGCTTCCAGTCGATCTATCAATTTCATAGCTTTCATAATAGCTATCTGAAATAATCATAACGAATTAAGAGGAACCCATGAAGCCAGGCTTGGATTTAAACCTGTTATTTATCATTGAAAGTCTGTATCGGACGTCCAACATCTCAAAAACAGCCGATGAACTGAATATGAGTCAGTCCGCTGCAAGCCATGCCCTGGCCAAACTGCGCGATCATTTTAATGATCCTCTGTTTGTTCGCGTTCCCAAAGGCATGTCAGCCACCCAAACAGCAAAGAACATGCGGGCTGCAGTTGAAGCCTTCACCCAACAAGCACGCGCCCTCGCCCAACAGTCGGAAAAGTTCGATCCCAAGAAAGCCCAAGGGCGCATCAATATCGCGACCACGGACATGGTTGAAGTGATTTTAGCGCCAGCCCTGTTAAAAAGACTGAAAACTGAAGCCCCGGGGTTGCAAATATCTTTCCGCCCCACCGGCGGAGATCTGCCAAAGCCCGAGCTTGAAAGTGGCGTGTATGACCTGGCCATTGCCGGCTTCTATAAAAACATGCCCGAAGGCTTTTATCAGGTGAAGGTCTATGAAGACGGATTTTCCACCGCCTATCGCAGAAATCATCCCATTATCCAAGGGACACTAAAAGCTGCGCAGTTTTACGAGTGCGATCATGCCCTGATCACACTTCAGGGAGATTTTAAAGACGGTCTGCGCAGACGTGTGAACGGAAGGACCCTGGAACGCCATATTGCATTTGGATCCTACAGCTTCACCGGACTGGCGTGGACGGTCGCTTCGACGGACTTGGTACTTACTGCGCCTTCGCTGTTATTGAAAAAGTATGCCGAACATTTCCCGGTGCTGGTGCAAAAGTGCCCGGTCGATATTCCGAAGATCGAGATTCGTATGATCTGGCATTCTTTGACTCACAAAGATCCCCTTAAAGCCTGGTTTCGCGAGGTCTTAAAACAAGAATTCCAAAAGTTGGCGTAAACGACGGCAATTTACTCGAACAAAGGCATATTTAAAGCACGAATCCAGCGCAGCATATTCTCGGACACAGGCACAAAGAATGTCGCCGCTTCCCCGCACGGATGGTTTGAAATGGCGTTTTCCACTCCGACAAACTTCATCTTGCCATCAACGTCAGTCACATAAGCACTGCCCCCGGAATCCCCGTGGCAAGCGCCGGGACTTGGCTTAAACATCTCGCCCACTTCCAGACCGTTATATCCGTTCAAACCACGAATTGGCAGGCTGAACGCCGCCTTTTCACCTTTAGGGCCTTTGCTTTCGGTTTGACCAAATCCGACATGAGTCAGCTCCCGGCCGATCAAAGACTTACCCGCAATCATCAGAGGTGCCGGACGGATCTGATAGTTTTCAAGATTCACTTCCTGTTCCAGCACCAACACCGCAAGGTCGCTGTGACTGGCATCACTTGGGGGATAAATCACGGCCCGCTGAACTTTGAACTGCGGCGTTGCCATGGGTTTGGCTTCAACGGGGGAATCCCCGATATAGATCCACGTGCGCTGGGCGAATTCTTCTTTGGTGACTTTAAAGGCTTTGGCTCCCAAAGAAATACAATGGGCCGCCGTCAACACCAAGCGCGGACCAATCAAGGTGCCGCTGCAATAGACCTCACCCTGGGATTGATTGGGTAATGCTTTATAGGTCAAAGCCACCGTCTGACGGAAAGACCCATCCGTCAGGGTCTTTCCCCCGACGACCGCAGAACTTATCACGGGCATCAACAATAGCAAAACCAACATTGCTTTCATGAAAGCCGTTCTACAGCGGGCCTTCAGGGTTTGCCAATATGTATTTAAAGGGATCTTTAACAGCAAACCAGATGAAAATTTCACAGCGATCCTTAGCCGCTCCCTTCCCCTGTTTGCTGGGATAAGAAGAAGCCTTTAGGAGTCATTATGAAATTGCTTATCGCCGGTCTGATTGCAAGCACACCCATCTTATCCTGGGCGCAGGAAGATACTTGCGAAGCGCTGAAACCAAAGACCACCGTGTTCTTTGATGAAAGCAGCAACTTCGGTCCGGACTTTATGGACTATTGTTATGACGAACTCAGCGATACGCCCGCGCACATGAAGGCCTGCTATATGGAAGCCGAAGTCTGGCAAAAATGGGCCGAGTGCAAGGTCGAAAGTCAGCAGTAACAGAAATCATATCAGGAAAGCGCACAGAACCGTATTCATCGTGATCACCGTGAATCACTAAAACCGGGCAATGCACATTTGGTAAAACATCCTGCAAGACCAATTGGCAAACTCAGGGGACAACCACACCTCGGTCCACGCATCCACCACCCAACGGGCTTTATCGCCATGGTACTTTGCCAGTCGTTCAATTCTTTCCACGCTGGCAAAAGCCTTTTTGGAATCTTCAATCCCTTTGCGGGTACGATCTTCAACAAAGGCCTGCGCCGACATACTGATGACCGCCTTCACTTGCGGCAACAAGGACGCCGCCGTCAAAGCCATACCACCACCCACACTGTGACCCATCAAAACACACTCATCAATCGACAGAGCTTTTAAAAGCGCGGGCAAATAGGTTTCTGCTTCTTCACGTATAAAATGAATGGAGGGAAGCTCTTTCCTTGCGCTGGACTGACCAAAACCCAAACGATCATAAGCCACCACCGTGCGCCCCAGCTTGGCGGCAAGCTTTGCGGGAAAATCTCTCCACGTTGCCACCGTCCCCAAAGAGTCATGCAATAAAATCACCGGTGAAAGGTTTGTACCCTGCACATCCCACGAAGTGACAAATATCTCGCCGCCTGCAACATTCACATAGGATTCGTTCTTTTGGATGACCATCTTTGGATCCTTTCATTTCAGCACGCCGCCCTTAACTCAGGTTACGCAGGCTCTTGGCAATCTGCCGGTACAGTGTACTTTCGGCATTGTTCCTTCGTTGAATCAAAAACACGCTCTGCTTTCGCTCTTTTTGAGGAAGAGGGGACTCCAGCTCTATCAGGCGAAATTCTGGCAGAATTGCTTTATTATGAAGACTTACCACGAACTCGGGCAGATAAGCCACGCACGCCCCCTGGCGGCATAGTTCCAAAGCCGATTCCATCATGGTGACACGGTAAAGAATTTGCCTATTGTATTCATGATCCGGCCAGCCATCCAGGCCCTGCACCTTTGACGGCGTTCCCTGCGTCGGCAACAAGGGTACAACAAAGGGCAACTCACTCCAACTCTGGCTTTTAAATTTCTTCAGGCCAAAGATTCCCATTTTTATTTTAGTAACCTCAGCAAAATCCACACCCGCCTTTGGAATGGGCGCATAGGTAATACCGATATCCACCACGCCATCCGCAATCGCCTGCTCCAGTCGCCCCGGACGATACTCATGCAGTTCCAATGGCCCCAGATCGACTGACTTCATCAAATGGCCAAGGAAATAAGTGGTGAAAACCTCGAAAGAGCCCAGACGATAAGGACTTTTTTCCGCATCGGAACGCAGCAGATTTTCCGGGATTTTGAGCCATTGATCCAGCAGACCAGCCGTTTCATTTTTAAAGCGCTGCCCCGCTGGAGTCAGGCGCAATCCCCGTCCTTCAGGTTCCAGTAGCTTTGCGCCTACCTCCTGTTCCAACAAACGTAAAGCTTTGGACAGGGCCGGTTGCGACACGTGCAACACCTCTGACGCCTTTACCAGCGATCCAGTCTCTGCAAACACCTGAAAGTAACGAACACGTCCTATATCCATAAGTTATGTATATATAACTTTAATGAACTTTTATTCAATAATAAATATGACTATTTTAACGGCAGATCCCAACCACGAAAGGAATGAATAATGAAATACATCTTTGTACTTGGATTGTTATTAATGTCGGGACTGCCAGCCCAGGCGGCCACAGTATGCAACTACACAGAGACCCCTTGCGACGAACAGGGCAACCACTATTATTGCTCTATGGGTCGCGGCTGGGCCGGGGACCGCCATTTCTGCTCAGCGAACGATGTCAGCACACCTCGCCCCAGACAGTTTATAAAAGCCCGGGACTATCTGCGCGATTGCATTAAAGAGTGCGTTGATGCCGGTGGTGCCGCATCCACTTGCCACCACCAATGCTGGTAGGAAGTTACACCACGCCTTCTGACTTGAGGTGTTCTATAAACGCTCTTAGTTTCGGCAGAACCTGAGAGCGTTTTGAGTAGTACAAATAAAATCCCGTACTTGTGGTCGAAAACTGATTCAGCACCAGTTCCAGTTTTCCAGCGGCCAACTGATCACCCACGACTTCTTCTGCCGCATACATAATGCCCAAACCATCAACCGCCGCACGTAAAGCCTGCACAGAATCATTAAAGATCAAAGCGGGCTTCACCTGCACCTGAAACTCTGTGCCTTTTTGTTCAAACTCCCACCGGTCATAAATCCGATCGGTGTTCAAACGGGCCACAATGCAATCATGACTTAACAGATCCTTGGGGTGCTTCGGACGACCGGCTTTATTCAGATACTTCGGGGACGCCACCGGCACAAAACGCACTGGCCCGATCAGCTTCATCGCGACCATGTCCTTTGCCAACACATCCGACAGCCTGATGCCCGCATCAAAACCCTGGCCAATCACATCCGAGGTGGCGTCTTCAAAGAACAGCTCCACTGCGACTTCGGGATACTTTTTTCGGAAGCTCACAATAAGAGGCGCTAAAAACCACGGATATATCATGCGTGGCATATTCAGCCGCAAAAGTCCGGACGGCTTCTGAGCGTAAGTGCCGACATTGGAAAGAGCCGCCAGAATCTGATCCAACGCAGGCCCCGCCTGGGCCAGGAACTGATCCCCAGCCTCTGTCAGACTGGTGCTGCGGGTGGTGCGACTGAGCAGTGCAACCCCCAAGCGACTTTCCAGCTGCTTGATGGCCTGACTGACTGCCGAGGCCGAAATGCCCAACTCTGTGGCAGCGGCGGTGAAGTTTCTTTTCTCCGCCACCAGCTTCAGCGCAATAAGTCCATCCAGCTGATCACTTTGCATAAGGCTCCCTTTTTTTAGTCCGCCTTGGCGTTGCTGTTTTTCTTCCACCAAGTTTGAGTCACGTACTGATCGTTGATCGTCACGACCTCGCCGATCTGTGGCGCAACCAAAGAAATCCCATCACGAGTCGTCGCTGCCGAGATTTTTTCGATAGGCTCGGACCAAGAATGCAACGCCAACGAGAACATACCCCAGTGAATCGGGAAATATCTTTTCGCATTCAGATCCTTAAAGGCCTGAATGGATTCATCCGGCAACAGGTGGACTTCGCGCCACTTTTCGTTGTACTGACCATTTTCAATAAAGGCCAAATCAAAAGGCCCCATCTTTTCACCAATATCCTTGAAGTGAGTGTCATAACCAGAGTCCGCACAGAAATAAATGTTGTGCTTGGTGCTTTTAATCACCCATGAAGCCCACAGGGACTTGTTCTGATTCGTCAAACCCCGTCCAGAGAAATGCTGGGCCGGTGTTGCCGTGAACTTGATACCGGCAATCTCCACACCCTGCCACCAGTCCAATTCCTGGATCCGACTGGCTTCAATGCCCCAGCCCGTCAGGTGTGCGGCAACCCCCAGCGGAACCACGAAACGTGTGGCTTTGTTTTTAAAGAATTTGATTGAGTCCATGTCCAGATGATCCCAGTGATCATGGGACACAATGATCACATCAATTTCAGGCAATTCAGAAAGCTCAATCACCGGCTTTTGGAATCGTTTCATCATAAAACCAAAAGGTCCGGTCGATGTTGAAAGCACCGGATCGATCAGAACATTTTTTCCATCCAGCTTCATCAGTACGCTGGAATGCCCGAACCAAACCACCTTGAAGTCATCACCTGCCTGATTGAAATTGGCAAAATCCGTTTTGACCTCTGGCAAATGCTCTGTCGGAATTCTTTCCGCATCCCCGCCGAACAGGAATTCCTTGGTCGTTGAGAAATTCATCGTGCGCTTGCGCATTTCTTCCACCAGACGTGGACGACGATTCACAAAAACTTTTCTTTCTTTGTCATAGTTCGGAGAATTTTGATAAGCCTCTGCCTGTTCTTTTGAAGGCAAAGATCCAAATGAAGAACAACCCACCATCGCAATTCCTCCTACACCCAATAGACAACCCACCAGCAGTACAATCAGGACCGTTTTAAATAGACGCATAAATCTCCAGCTTGTCTTGAACTTACTAAATCATATGCCGATTTCACTATAAAGGAGAATGAACCCTTTCTTCATGCGTTATTAAGCAAATCTTAACAATACAAATGTCAGGAATTGTTAAGTAATTCTTAAAAGCACATAAAGCCGAAGATGGTTTTTCAATGATAGCCAGTACCGTAGTATTGGTTTTGATCCCGAAACATCCAACAAAGGAACTCTTATGATCCAAGCTAAAGGCATGGCGGCCCACACCTCCAAAGCACCTCTGAAACCCTACTCTTTTGAGCGCCGTGATCCTAAAGATCATGACGTTGTCATCGACATCAAGTACTGCGGCATTTGCCACTCTGACATTCACATGGTTCGCGACGAATGGGGCCCCGGCCAATTCCCCATGGTTCCCGGTCACGAAATCGCCGGCGTTGTTCGCGCCGTAGGTCCCAAAGTTACCAAATATAAAGTCGGCGATCATGTCGGCGTGGGCTGCCTGGTGGATTCTTGTGCCGAATGCGCCCACTGCAAACAGGATCTGGAACAATACTGCATGGAAGGCCAAACTTTGACTTACGGATCCATGGAACGCGACGGTTCCGGTATCACTCAAGGTGGATACTCCGACGTGATTGTCGTCAAAGAAAGCTTCGTCGTGCGCATCCCTGATTCATTGCCATTGGATAAAGCAGCTCCCCTGCTGTGTGCGGGAATCACGCTGTATTCGCCACTGGCACACTGGAAGGCCGGCCCGGGCAAAAAAGTGGCTATCATGGGACTTGGCGGCCTTGGACACATGGGTGTGAAACTGGCCAAAGCCATGGGTGCGGAAGTCACAGTTCTTAGTCACTCTGAAGGCAAACGCGAAGACGCTTTAAGACTGGGAGCCGATCGTTTTGTTCTGACCAAAAATGCCGATGCTTTCAAAGACAATGCTTTACACTTTGATCTGATCATCAATACGGTTTCCTCCGCAGACCTTGAAATGTCGAACTATTTCAGCTTGCTGAAGCTGGATGGCACGCTGGTGTCGGTCGGAGCGCCGGACAAACCGCTGTCTGTAAATGTCTTCCCGTTGATTCTGATGCGTCGAAGTTTTGCAGGATCTGCCATCGGTGGGATCAAAGAAACCCAAGAGATGCTCGATTTCTGCGGCAAACACAACATCACACCGGAAATTGAGCTGATTGCTCCGGAACAAGTGAATGTGGCTTATGAACGAGTGCTGAAAAGCGACGTGCGCTATCGATTCGTTCTGGATATGGGAAAAATCTAAGAAAGCTGAAAAAAAAGAGGCCGGGAAACCGGCCTCTTTACTTTAAACGCTTGCGTGAAACTTGATGTGACTTTCAACGAAAGTCGCAATGAAGTAATAGCTATGGTCGTACTGCTCCCGATAGTTCACTTCGTAAGGCTGCCCCGCAGTTTTGCAGGCACCTTCAAAGTTTTGAGTCAGCAACTGGCCTTTTTGCAGAAACTCATCTTGCGTCCCTTGATCAATCAGGATTTTGGCCGGATGACGGGCCCCACTATTTACCAATTCTGTGGCATCGTACTGCGACCACGTACTGCCGTCGTTCCCCAGATATCCTGCGAAGGCTTTTTGCCCCCACGGACACTGAATCGGATTCACAATCGGTGAAAACGCCGAGACAGAGCGATACTTGCCTGGATTGCGCAGACCCAAAACCAAAGCGCCATGCCCACCCATGGAATGCCCCATGATGGAAATGTGCTCGGCAGAAACTTCAAACTGTTTCTGAATCAGGGAATAAAGCTCTTCATTCACATAACTGTACATCTTGTAGTGGTCTTTATAACCATCCACTGTCGCATCCACGTAAAAGCCCGCGCCGGAACCGAAGTCATAGCTGTCATGTTCTCCGGGAAGCTGCAAGCCACGCGGCGAAGTGTCCGGACAAATCACCATCAACTGGTGCTCTGCCAGATATTTCTGCGCGCCCGCCTTGGTGATGAAATTTTCATCCGTGCAGGTCAGACCGGAAAGCCAGATCACGCAGCCTTTGACTTTACCCTCGGGGATGAAAGTTGAAAACTTCATCTTGGTTTTAGTCACAGCAGAGTCGTGCTCCCAGAACTGAGTCAGTCCCTGGAATGTTTTATGCGTTTTTAAAGGTGTCAGATTCATGGATCCCCCGCCCGTTCTACATTTTGATGACAGAACGGATGCTTTTTCCTTCATGCATATAATCAAAGGCTTTGTTGATATCTTCAAGTGGCATTGTGAACGTCACCATGTCGTCGATGTTGATTTCACCGGACATGTATTGCTCCACATAACCTGGAAGCTCCGTGCGGCCCTTAACCCCACCAAAAGCAGATCCCTTCCACACACGACCCGTCACCAATTGGAACGGACGAGTTGAAATCTCCTGACCAGCACCAGCAACACCAATCACGATGGACTGGCCCCAGCCACGGTGTGCACACTCCAACGCCGCACGCATCAATTGGGTGTTACCCACGCACTCGAAGGAATAGTCCACGCCCCATTCAGTCATTTCAACGATCACCTGCTGAATTGGCTTGTCATGTTTTTTCGGGTTTACAAAGTCCGTAGCACCGAACTTCTGCGCCATTTCCCATTTCGCATCGTTGATATCGATCGCGATGATACGGGAAGCTCCGGCCATTTTTGCACCTTGGATCACAGACAAACCAATGCCGCCCAAACCAAATACTGCCACCGTCGCACCTTTTTCAACTTTTGCCGTGTTCAAAACAGCGCCAATCCCGGTGGTCACACCACAACCCAGCAGGCAGACCTTGTCCAAAGGTGCCGCAGGATTGACTTTGGCCAAAGCGATTTCCGGAACCACAGTGTATTCCGAGAAAGTGGAACAACCCATGTAGTGATGAATCATTTTGCCATCTTTCGAGAATCGGGAGGTTCCATCCGGCATCAGGCCTTTGCCTTGAGTCGCACGGATGCGCACGCACAGATTGGTTTTACCAGACAGACAGAATTTGCACTCTTTGCACTCAGGAGTATAAAGCGGAATCACATGATCGCCTTTTTTCAAAGTCGTCACACCTTCGCCGACTTCTTCGACGATGCCGCCGCCTTCATGACCCAGAATCACCGGGAACAAACCCTCTGGATCCGCGCCGGACAACGTGAAAGCGTCTGTATGGCATACGCCCGTCGCTACAACCTTGATCAGAACTTCGCCCTTTTTAGGTCCTTCCAGATCAATTTCCTCGATGGACAAAGGGGCTCCGGCTTTCCAGGCAACTGCGGCTTTGATTTTCATGTAATTCTCCTTAGTTAATAAGAAGGAATTATAATTTCCCAACCCCCACTTGACTAGGCAACGAAAGGAACAATACTGTTTCTGCATGGAAACAATAAGATCGTTGCAGGGAATCATAGCTTTCGTCAAAATCGCCGACTCCGGAAGCTTTTCCGCCGCGGCTCAGGCTCTGGGTGTTTCCAAGTCCCATATCAGCAAAACCATCAGCCAGTTGGAATCAGACCTGGGGGTGGCCCTGTTTGTCCGCTCCACCCGTAAAGTCCAGCTGACCAGTGTCGGCGAACGTTTTCTGGAAACCTGCCGCCAATCACTGCAAAATCTGGATTCGGCAAAAAAAGAAATCCTGGATCTGTCAGACACTCCCCGCGGCGTTCTGCGCGTCACCCTTGCCGGAATCTTTGGCGAGGACTATATCGCCCCCGTGGTGATTGACATGGCCAAACGCTATCCCGATCTGAAAATCGAACTGGATTTTTCAAGCCGCGTGGTGGATCTGATTGAGGAAAAATTCGATGTGGCCATTCGTATCGGGCACCTGGAAAACTCCTCTTTGCTGGCCACTAAAATTGCTTCACGAGTTGAATACGTAGTCGCCTCCAAAGCTTACCTTAGCGCGTCCCCAGCATTGAAAGATCCTGAGGATCTGGCAAAACACAACTGCATCGGAGAAAGATCATCCTGGAGCTTCCGCAAACGGGGAAAATCTTTTCAAGTTCCGGTAAAAGGAAATTTCAAATGCAACAATCCGCGTGTGTTGCAAAAAGCCGTGCTGTCCGGCCTGGGGGTGGCAAGACTTCCGGGGTCCTACGCATTTGAAGACATCAAAAAAGGCCGTCTGGTTTCACTGTTGGAAAACTTCAGCGAAGGGCGCAAAGACATCTGGGCGGTCACCCCCATTCGTCACCGACAAAACATAAATGTGAAAACTTTTATTCAGGAAGTTAAAAAGCATTTGTCAGATGACTATGCGGACGTCCTTTTTTAGCCTGTTTTTTGAGCAAACCCAGACTTCAGGGTCAATAACACCAAGTTTATCTGTCAGCACCTGATGAGTCCTTGCCAAGTCTCACTTCGTTTTTCATAATTTTTAGGTCTTCGACAATAAAGTCGGGCGTTTTAAAAAGGGGATTACGTGAAATCATTCATCGTAGCACTGGCTGTTTTGGGTTCTGCTGTATCTGTACAAGCTGCTTCCGGTCTTAAAGGCAATGGCGTTTATGGCGTTGCAGGTTGCGGTCTGGGTTCCTTGGTTTTCGGTAACGAAGAAGGCGCGATGCAAGTTATCGCTGCAACTTTGAACGGTACTGGTGTTCAAACTTTCGGTATCACTTCCGGTACTTCCAACTGCGGTAAAGGTCTTTTTGCCAAAGCTGAAGTAAACTCTTTCATCGAATCCAACTCTGTTGCTTTGGAAAACGACATCGCTCGTGGCCAAGGTGAGACTCTGTCCACTTTGAATAACATGTTGGGCTGTGATTCCAAATTCAACGGCACTCTTCAACAGAACTACAAAGAGATCTACGCTCCAGGCGTGAACTCTTCTGAAAAAATCGTTACTTTGGCTCAATCTTGCCAAGGCTAATGACTTTGAGTTTCTGCAACAAAAGCCTCATGAAAATGGGGCTTTTGCTTTTTTCACTGACCATATCTTCACTGGCTCTGGCAACCGGTGATCTGTCCTCTCGCGCCTCCACTGAAAAATGGGGCGACAACATTCAATGGTTGCGACTTCTGCAATACGATAAGAACACTTTCGGCGGCTACACGAGTCCGGCTGAAAACCCCGCGTTTTTCCTGCATCCTGAAGGAAAAACCAACCCCGCTCTGGAATTGCAGGCCACCATCTCGGCCCTTCTGGATCCGGAAAAGAAAATCAAATCCAAAGATGGCCAGTTCAATGAATCCGCGGCCTGTGTATTCCCCGCCCGAAAGCTCTGGCTTGAAAAAATCAGCGGACAAAAACTGCCCTCCGTTCCCTGTGAACGCTATGAAAGATTCATCGAAATTCTTCAGCCGCAGTCTTTGACCTATGTCTTCTCGTCTTACTATCTGAACAATCCTGCCTCTGCATTCGGGCATACCTTCCTGCGCATCAATAAAAGTGCTTCGGCCCGTGATGGTGAACGCTACGAACTGTCTGACTATGGCGTGGGTTATGCGGCGGTAAAGGTTTCTGACAATCCATTTATCTATTCTTTCCTCGGCGTCTCTGGCCTGATGCCCGGAACCTTTGATATCAATCCGTACTATTACAAAGTCCGTGAATACAATGACTTTGAATCCCGCGATTTGTGGGAATACGACCTGAACTTCACCCCGGAAGAAGTCCAGCTGATCGTCGCCAACATCTGGGAACTGATCAGTGCAGAATTCAACTATCACTATTTCAAAGAAAACTGTTCTTACCGCATCCTGGCTTTGCTTGAAGCCGCCCGCCCGTCGCTGGAACTCACCAAAGACCTCAAATCCCAGGTGATGCCGGCAGACACGGTCGGAACGCTTTATCAGCAGAAGGATCTGGTTAAGAACATTCACTATCGCCCTTCGATCCGCGCGACTTTCGACACCCGCTACAAAAAGCTGGGCCCGGCTGAACAAGAACGCATCCGCCAGTTCGCAAGAACGGAATCCCTGTCTCAGTTGGTTGCAGGCCTTGAAACTCAGCAAAAGCGCGACACTCTGGATGCCGCCATGGACTATCTGGATTTCAGATATCCAAAAGAAATCCTGCGCAAACAAGGGGCTTACCTGTTTAAAAAAGACATTCTGCTGGCCCGTGCGGAACTGGGTGGAGCTTCAGAACCATTGACCGTGCCTGCTCCCTGGAATGAAGCTCCTCACGATGCTCAAGGATCCCGACGCTGGGGTTTGGGATACCGCGAATGGAATTCAGACCGCTTCTATCTGCTCGACACAAAACTATCCCTGCATGATTTGCTGGATCCGAAAAAAGGTTACCCACCAACTGCCGAGATCACGATGGGAGCTTTCAGCTTCAGCTTTAATCCGGACAATGAAGAAATCGCACTGGACAAAGCCACCGTGTACGAAGTGATCTCTCTGGCACCAGTAGATGCATTCAATCAGGGCTTTTCGTGGCGCCTGAAAGTGTCTGTGGAACGTGGCTATGAAAATGGCTGCACCACACTTTGCCGCTGGACCGAACTGAGCGGGGGCTCTGGTATCACAAAGTCCTATTGGAACGATCTGGATCTCAGCCTGTGGTTGCGTGCCACAGGTCAAACCAGCCCTGACTTTATCGGCGACACATGGAAGATCGGTGCCGGTCCTGCCGTCAGTGCCCGCTGGAATCGTGACTGGTTTGCTCTTTTCGCTGAAAGCTATTATCGCTACGATTATAAAGGTTTTGAACACGAGTATCGTCAAAACACACTGGGCGTGAACTTCAGTGTGAACAAGTCTTTAAGCCTGCGTCTGTCTGGCGAAGAAACCAACTCTGTTCAGCGTGGCGAAGCGCGCCTGCTTTACTACTACTAGCCCCTGCATTCTTACACGTTGAGCTCCCCCCTTCGTCACCTATGATGAAGAAAAGGAGCTCATATGAGCCTTACAAAAAAAATTATCACTGGTTTCGCCACAGGTTTTGTTTCAGCCCTGCTTCTTAGAAAAATCCGAACCCAGATAAGATCGCGATCATTCAAGGGTGCGGTGGTGCTGGTCTCGGGAGGCTCGCGCGGGCTGGGGCTTTTGATTGCCAAAGAATTCTGCCGTGCAGGGGCCAGCGTGGCTTTGACGGCAAGGGATGGCAACGAACTGCGCCGGGCGCAAAATATCCTTCAGCTGGACAGCCCTCAAGCGCTGGTTCACACCTTCGTTTGTGACTGCCGCATCCCCTTGGACGTGGAGCAAACCGTGGCTCAAGTCGTTCACACCTTCGGTAAAGTCGATGTGCTTGTGAACAATGCCGGGATCATATCCTCCTCACCACTGGAGCATGTCACCGAAGCCGACTATGAGGATTCGTTGGCGGTTCACTTCTGGGGTCCCTATCACTTCATCGAACACTGCCTGCCCGTCATGAACAAAGGCAGCCGCATTGTGAACATCGCCTCGATTGGCGGCCTGATTCCGATCCCCCACCGTGCCGCCTACTGCGTGGGGAAACACGCGTTGGTGGGATACTCCCGCGGCTTGCATTCAGAACTTGCTGCCAAGGGCATTTACGTGACGACAGTTTCACCCAATGTCATGCGCACAGGTTCCATCGATCACGCCACCTTCAAAGGTCAGGTTCAAAAGGAATACGCCTGGTTTTCGATTCTGGCTTCTATGCCATTGCTAAGCACCAGCGCAGATACAGCCGCTCAGCGCATCTTCCATGCATGTGTGCGTGGTGATGCTGAACTGATATTGTCACTACCCACAAAAATTGCCGCCACCATGCAGGCGCGATTCCCGAATATGTTTTCAGATTTGATGTATTTGGCAAATATGGTGATGCCAGGGCCAGGTCAGGCCAATGCGGTTGAAGGCAGGGATGCGCACTCTTCTGTTTCGCCGTCTTTTCTTACCTCGGCATCCCAGCGCGCGGCTGAAAGAAACAATGAAGGCCCCATTCACTAAATAGAAAAAGCCCCGGCCAGAAACCGGGGCGTGATATTAAAACTTACTATGGATGAGAACGCAGATCGCGCCCAGATGATTTATCCCCGCGAACTTCACCCGCTTTGGAGATATCTTCCCCACCGGATTCTTTAAGGATGCGTTCGGCTTTGTCCGCCCAGTCCCCGTCATCCACGTGAACTGAAATCAGGATTCCCCCTTCTTTCACATAACCTTCATAGCGTTTGGCTTCGTATTCAGGAATGCCGATACCAACCAGGGCCCCACCCAGCCCACCGACAGCGCCGCCGACACCAAGACCGGCCAATGCACTCATGATCGGACCTGCTGCCACCAAAGGCCCCAAGGCCGGAATGGTCGCAATCACTCCTGCGCCGACGAGCCAGCCCAGACTGCCGCCGATCACGGCTCCAGCCCCAGCACCGACGCTGGCACCTTCAGGTGCTTTAGTTCCTTTTTCGTGTGCGAATTCCCGGGTTTCGGATTTTTGCGGCATAAGAACAGAGATGTCACTGTTACGGAAGTCTTCCGCTTTAAGGCGGTTGACGCAATTTTCCAGTTGAGCACGATTTCTAAAAATACCAAATACTGAATTATGACCTTTTTCCATATGGTCCCCCTATTTCTTAACCGTCATCTGGTCAGAGACTTTGTTACCGGAAATTTCATTCGCGATTCTGCTGATTTTTTTCTTTTCATCCTGAGAGGCCACTGCTCCTTTTAGGGTCACCATACCATTCTGACTGACGATGGTGATGTTTTTTCCCATCATCGACATGGAGCCATCGCTGTTGATCTTTTCACGAATAGAACGGGTCAAAGTCGTATCCGACTCGTTCATACCCTGATCTGTGGCCTTGGTTGTCGTTGTCTCTTTTGTTGTGGTCGAATAGTGATCATCGCCCTTTGCGAACGTCGTGCACGCGGCCACAGTGACAATAAAACCAATAAACAAATGTCCGAAACTCATAAAGAACCTCCTTTGGTTAATCCCGCAACAGATAACTATGGATCCCTAATCGTGGGAACCATTGCATCGGTAATTTGCCAAGAAGCCAGAGAAAGATTCAAAGATCCTCAATTCACATAGAACTTTAACAAAATGGGCGGACCTTTATACGGGATCCGCCCCTGGACTTTACCTTGCAAGGAAGCGGCACCACAGTGGACGGCCGCGCACTTCACGAACAGAGGCACTGGCGGTATCTCCCGCCTCGACCACCTGATCAATACGTTCTTGTACATCATAGTCAGCACTGTCGCCCGACTGAGGAGCAAACGTAAAGACGACATACTTCATATCAAGTGTTCCACCCGTGCTGTTGTGGAAAGAACAGCTGTGCACATGCCCACTGGTTCTTAATTTCCCATAGTGGCTTTCCAGAAACTTCGCACCCGCCGTCAATGAGGATGCCGTGATCAAAAACATCAGAATCGTTTTCATACAGAACTCCTTTTTTTGTGAAGTCAGTCTGATGAAGTCCAGTGGCAACCGTCAACGTCGATACAATTAAGAAGCGTCCATCAAAATATCCAACTAAATTTGGTTAGCGGTTTTTGTATATTGAAGAAGCGAAGAACTTCCGAATGAAAAACAACTTTGTGCAAACTAAGATGAATGCATGGAATACAGAGTCGGCACCTCCGGTTGGGTCTATCCACCGTGGAGAAACACCTTTTATCCCCAGGATCTTCCCCAGAAGAAAGAACTTTTCTTTGCCAGCCGACATCTGTCTTCGATTGAAATCAATGGCTCGTTCTATTCTTATCAAAAGCCTTCAACCTATCTGCACTGGTTTTCTGAAACTCCGGATGATTTCGTTTTTTCCGTGAAGGGACCGCAGTACATCACTCATATCGCTCGTTTGAAGAATGTCGAAATTCCGCTGGCGAATTTCTTTGCGTCGGGAGTTTTACACTTGCGCGAAAAGCTGGGTGTCTTCTTATGGCAGCTGCCGCCCAACTTTGTTTTTAATCCGGAAAAGGAAGAACGTCTTGAAACTTTCTTCCGCCTGCTTCCCCGCACCGTTGCTGACGCTGTCAAACTGGCTGGCAAATCAGAACGCTTTCACGGTGAATATTCTGCGGATATAGCCCAGATCAAAAAGCCCCTTCGCCACGCCGTCGAAGTTCGCCACCACAGCTTTGAAAATCCAGATTTCATAGAACTGCTTCGCCGCAACAATGTGGCTTTGGTCTTTGCCGAAACCGCCGGCAAGTGGCCCTATATGGAAGACATCACCAGCGACTTTCTTTATCTTCGCCTGCACGGCGATGACACTTTCTACAGCAAAGGCTACGAACCCGAACAGCTGCGCTGGTGGTCGCAAAGACTTAAAGCCTGGGCACAGGGCAACAATCCAAAGGACAGCCTGACTTTACTGCCCCCCGTGACCGGTCCCGCCAAGGACATATTCGTTTTCTTTGATAACGATTTGAAAATCAAAGCCCCTCAGGATGCTGAAGGGCTGATGTTGCTTCTGAATGAAAGTTAGAATTCAGTGGGACATGGGGGCGAACTGATTCCCGGCCAAGGCATCAATTTTAGCCGCACAGATAAAATCATTTTCAGAGATTCCACCCAATCCCTCATTCACCGAGTGAGTGTAAAACTTCACCACACAGCGATTGTAACCCACTTCCAATTCTGGATGGTGATCTTCTGTGTGAACAATGAAGGCAATGGCATTTACGAAAGCGATGGTCTGATAGTAGTTTTTAAATTCAAAGGACTTGGCAATATGAAGACCCTGCAGGCTCCAGCCATCCAGCACAGTGAGATATTGCTGAATTTCCTCCGGGGTGAGCGCCTGATCCACCGGGTGACTTTTCTTTCGCAAAAGCTCCATCTGACTCATCATAAAACCCTCCGTACTTTTAAACCTCATTGTCCCCCAAGCACGGAAGGCTCTCAATCTGACAGTTCACATAAAAAAAGCCCCGCTGGAGCGGGGCTTTTGCCAGCTATTCTGCGTGTTCAACGGCGACTTCCCGCCGATCAAACCTTGCAAACAGACTGTATACGCAAGGAACCACGTACAAAGTCAGGAAGGTCGAAACAAACACCCCACCAATAACCGCGATGGCCATCGGCTGACGGGCTTCCGCCCCCGGGCCCAGACTCATGGCTGCTGGCACAGCCCCGGCAATGGTCGCAAAAGATGTCATCAGAATCGGACGAAGACGTGTCGGACACGCTTCCAATAGCGCCTGGTGCACGTGAATCTTTTCCGAATCCCGACGTTGATTGGTGAAATCCACCAGCAAGATCGAGTTCTTTTTCACGATACCCATCAACAAAATCAAACCGATCATACTGAAAATGTTCAAAGACTGCCCGCCAATCAAAAGCGCCAGGAAGGCCCCCGAGAAACTGAACGGCAAAGCCATGAACACCGTCACGGGATCAATGAAGCTGTTAAACTGGGAAGCCAGGATCATGTACGCCACGATAAATCCCAGAACCAGGGCAAAGATCAGGCTCATGAAACTTTGCTGGAATTCTTCTGCAGATCCGCTCAGCAAAACTTTGTATTCTGCCGGCAAAGTTTTACGAGCGACTTCCTGGGCCTTGTCCACCGACTGTTGCTGACTTAGTCCTGGGCCGATATTTCCATAGATGATGATCGAACGCTGACGATTCTTGCGTGAGATACTGGAAGCAACCGATGCTTCTTTGATGTCCACCACAGACGCAATCGGCACCAGCTCACCACGGTTGTTGCGCACTTTCAGATCCTTGATACGCTCTTGCGGATTGCGTCCGTTTTCAAGCATTTTCACGCGGATGTCATAACGGTGGCCGCCCTTTTCATAGCTTCCGACAACCACACCCCCCATCATCGCGTTCAAAACTTCACCGATGGCAATCACACTGACACCACGATCCGCCGCCTTTTGACGATTGGGGATGATCTGCACTTCCGGAGCCCCCGCCTGATAGTCCGAGCTGACGTCGGTCATAATCTTGCTGGTTTTAAGTTCTTCCACAATCTGTTCAGAGAATTTACCCAGCTCGTTCCAATCAGGTCCTTGAATACTGAACTCCACCGGGAAGCCTTTGCCGCCCCCGCCACCAAAACCTTGAGTCGAAGGATCCTGTACCTGAGGCTTTGAGTCCGGGATGGTTTTATTCAGATAGTCACGCACAACTTCGATGAATTCCTGCTGACTCAGCTCCTTGTTCTTTTCCGCAGACTTGCCGCGCTGACCTTTGGGTTTCATGTCCACAAAGATAATGGCATTGTTCGCCTCACCACCCGTGAAACCACCCGCCGCCACAAACGTCGAACTGACCTCAGACCTTTTAAGCAGGAAGTCCTCGATGATCTTCACCTTCTCGTCGGTGAAAGAAATTGCGGACTTGGGCGGATTGCTGATTTGAATCATCAGAGAGCTCTGATCCTGTGCCGGCTGGAATTCGCCTTTTAAGAAGGTCACCGAGCCAAAACTCAGGATAAAGAAGACCAAGGAAGCTAAGATCACCTTCCAGCGGTGATTCAAAGAAATCTCAAGAGTCCGGGTGTAGGCATTCTTAAGACGTTCAAACATACTTTCAAATCCGCGGCCGATACGAGTCGTGCGCTCTCCGGAGTCCACAAACTGGGAAGCGCGCATTGGCGTCAGGGTCAGGGCTTCCAAAAGGGAAATCATGACCGCCGCACTCATCGTCACACCGAACTGGAACAAGAAGCGTCCGATCAGACCTTCCATGAACGCAATCGGCAGGAAAATGGCCACCAGGGACACGGATGCCGCCATCGCTGCAAAGGTGATCTCGCGCGCACCGACCAGGGCGGCTTCGCGTTTGCTTTTGCCCATTTCCAGGTGCCGGATGATATTTTCCAGAACCATGATGGCATCATCGACGACGATACCAATCGCCAGACTTAACCCCATCAAGGTAAAGATATTCAGCGTGAAACCTGCAAAATAAAGAATAATAAAGCTTCCCAGCACCGAAGTTGGGATGGCCAGCAATACGTTGAAAGTCGATGACCACGATCCAAGGAACAGCCAGCACACCAACGAGGTCAGAATGGCTGCCAGAATCAGCGTCAATACCAGTTCGTGTACGGATTCTTCCACGAACTTGGTGCCGTCATAGTTTACAACGATCTGCATGCCTTCAGGCAGGGTCTTTTGAATTTCGGCAATACGATCTTTCACGGCGTGGGCCACGGTCACGGCATTGGATCCACGTTGCTTGACGACGCCCAAGCCCACCGCGGCTTTTCCATTGGCACGGGCAAATTGCACAACATCGACCATGCCTTCTTTGAACTCCACCACTTTTTCAAGCGGGATAGGCATGTAGTTCGGCCCCCCGCCGCGGCTGTTCACCAGGATCTTGTTGAACTGATCAATGGTTTTAGCTTCACCCAGGGTGCGCAGACTGTATTCCGTCTTGTCATATTCCGCACGACCGGCCGGAGGTTCGGCATGTTCGGTGCGCAAAGTGTTGGTCACATCAATCACGGACAGCGCATAACGGTTCAGGTCTTCATTGCGAACCCAGACACGCATGTTGGGTTCCAGATAACCGGGCATCCACAAGTTCCCCACGCCTGGTACCGTCGTTAAACGGTCCCGGACATAGTCCTTCACAAAGACCATCATTTCTTCCAGCGGCATCTTATTGCTGGAAAGGGACAGCCACATGATCGGGAAGTCCTCAGGATTGATCTTCATCACCGTCGGTGAATCCATATTCTGCGGCAAAGCATCCTGAATCTGGGACATCTTGGCCTGCACGTCCTGGAAGGCCACATCGATGTTACGTTCAAGATCAAATTCGACTGTGATGTCGGAAGTACTGTTCCGAGCCACCGACGAGATATTCTTCACACCCTGAATACTGATCAGGGCGTCTTCGATCGGGTCAATAACGTCGGCTTCCATAACTTCAGGCGCTGCGCCCTCGTAACGGACTGAAATGGAAATGACCGGGAAATCCACATCGGGAAGTTCACTGACCCCCATGCGCATAAAACTGATCGCACCGAAGACGATCAGACCAAACATCAACATCCAGGCAAAGACGGGTCTGCGAATTGATAAATCAGACAATGTCATCTTAGTCTTCCTTCACTTTCGGAGCTTCGATTTCTGCAGAAGCCACTTTCAGTTTCACCAGCTCCATCTGAGCCGCAAAGCGCGCCTGATCCAGGGCACGGGCTGCAATTCTGAAGTCTGTGAGCGCCACCTGCACGTCAATATTGCGTGCCAGTCCCCGGCGATAGTCTCTCTGCAAAACCTTATAGTTTCGTTCCGACAAATCCCCGGCCTTTTCCAAAGCCTCGACCTGCTTCAGGCGGGTTTGGAAGTTTTCGTAATAGGCGCGAATCTCCTGATCCGCCTGTCTGCGCAAACGAGACAGCAACAAATCCGCTTCAATGCGTTTGGACGCCGCTTCGCGCACGCGAGACTGGGTGGTGCCCCCTTCAAACAACGGCACCGTCAGCTTCAACTGCACGTCCCAGTTCAGACCTTCACTGTATCCGTCGGGTCTTTTAAGATAGTAATTTCCGGTCAGGTCCAATGAAGGCCAGTGCGCCCCTTTGGCGATGCTGACTTCCTCTTCCATGGCCTGGTGCTGACTGCGCGCCGCTTTGACGTCATAGCGGTTTTCAATTTTGTCCAGATAAGTCTGCAAAGATGCGACCTTCACCGACTTGGCCAGCTCCGGGTCAGTCAAAGGCTCGGCCGTTGGCAGGCCGGTCAAGAAAGCGAAAGCCTCGCGGGCCATTTTCAAATTACCGGTGATGATTTCATGTTCGGCATTCAAAGCGGCCTGACTGCTTTGCGCGGTCAGCGCATCTGAAGAACTGGATTCCCCACGACGCACGCGTGACGAAAGTTCTTTCACCCGCTCGTCATAAATTTTCAGCTGAACCGCGATATTATCCAGATCCTGTTCCAGAGTCAGGATGTTCAGATACGAACTTGTGACATCCTGATAAAGCTGAATCAGCGCCTGATTGCGGATTTCTTCCTGGGACTGCACCAGGTCTTTTTGCTGACGAACCGCTGCGAATTCTCGCAAACCCCGGAATAAAACCTGATTCGCCGTCAAAGCCACCGTGGTCTGCCGCTCAGGGAAGAACTGACGAGCCACCGGGTCTGACGGTGCCGGCTGCATGAAGTAAGTGGCGTTTGCAGAAATCTGCGGGAACATGCCCCCCCGCACCTGCTTCACTCGTTCACGAATTTGTTGAACTTGTTCATTCTGGATTCCGACTGTTTCGTTCTTCTGCAAAGCGGACTGATAAGCCTCTTGCAAAGTCGCGGAATAAGCACCAGAGGAAAGAACTGCGGAAAGACACACAATAGAAAGAGATGTTTTTCTTAGCATCCCATTATTCTTACTGAGGCAGTCCAATTTTCAAGACAGATTATTTCAAAGGCGCATTGGGCCAAATAAAAAAGGCCGAAGTTTCCTTCGGCCTTTTCCATTCAACCATGCCTGGTGAAATTTATTTGATAACAGCTGGTGGGTAGTAGTTGCCCGCGCCCGCTTGCAGGTAATCCGGAACAGAGTTCGTGAAGTCCGCCATACCACCTACACGAACCGCACCACCTGTTGCGTTGTAGTTCGGGTGGGAGTAGCTGACGAAACGACCCTCATCAACCAGGAAGTAACCACGGAAGTTTGTGCCTTGGCCCTTCTTCAACTTTTTGTCGATGTCGTAACGATCACCAGACAAACCGGAAGCCGCAGATTTGCTATAGTTCAATGGCATCACTGTCGGATAACGGTTCACCTGATAAATACCACGTTCAATCAGATTCACACCCGCAACCGCACTGATGCCCTGAGCTCTGATCGTAGCAGCATCTGCAGTCAAACCACCGGACTGAGCGGCACCGTTCGTCAACAGCATCCATTCCCAAGGAAGAGGGCGCTGAGAATCACGGTATCTGGAGAATGGAGCCGCCTCACGGGACGCTTCACGAGCATACACACGATAGATGTCAGTGCCTGGACCCAAAAGGTGTCTCATGTATGCCACCGCCTGATTTTCCAAGCGGGTGCAACCATGGGAACCCGGGTTGCTGAAGAAGTTGATCATCTTCATACGAGTGATTTCAATTGGCTTGGAACCATCTTTACCCCAGCCCATAGTGCCGTGGATCCACTGATAGTTCACGCCACCGTTTTCACCTGCCGGAGTCAACTTGGCTGCATACCAACCGAACGCGCCATAATTGGAAGTCTTGCCCTGTTCGTTTTTACGAAGCCACTTTCTTGCACCCATGTACAGGCTCATGCTGTCTGTAACCGGATCTGGAATATCCTTGATGCTCTGACCCGGAGTGTACCAGCGAGGATAGAAGGCTTTGCCATCCTGATAGAACTTCACCCATTCAGAAATACGGGCATGACCCACCCATGTTTTATAGGCATTGTCATCCTGACCATCACCCTCTTCGGGACGGCCCACAACCATGTCTGTTTCCATTACCATTTTATGGGCGCAATTCGGAGTCGCCGTGCAACGCTCATAGATACGGGTTTTCTCTGTCGCGATGTTCTGAACCACGAAATAACGTGACGTCGGCAATGTCAGCTCACGCTCGCTCAGATAATCTTTGGATACAAAGAAATCAGAAGAGATATAAGGAGATACCGTGGAAGATTTGATGATCTTGATCTGCACAAGCGGTGTCGCCTCATTCAAGACGTCATACACTTCGACCAGGTCATTTTTAGACAGCTTACCAACAACGTTATTGGCTGTGGTGGAGTTGCTGGAGCGCACGTTCAGCGTGTCAGCTGAAATATAGTAACGCTTGCCTACGATCAACTGGCTCTTGCTAACAACCTGGGCGGAAGCATCCGCAACCTGGGCAGAAACAGGGGAACCAGCCAAAACACTCATTAGAACCGCTGCTGCGACTCCGACTAAAGAAGCTTTCATATAATCTCCATTCATTGCACCCAGCCTTAAAGCAAGAAGCGTGAATGGGGTTTGGCACCCTCAATTCAAATAGAACCGGGTCTGAGATGAGGGCCTATGAAGAAAATACCTGACGAAGCTCAATGAGGGCCCTGTAATGCAGGCCCTGAAGGTGTCTAAAACTTTGACAGGGGATCTTTAAAAATGGATCCCATTTTCATAGTAGGACTCTTGAAGAAGCACCTGGAAGACAACGACAACATCATCGTATCGCCCGATCTTCTTAACCTGACGAGTGATGATAGAAGCACAGTCATCCTGCACTTCCTGAGAACGCGCAAACCAAAGAACTTCCACAAATGGATACGAAGCCGTTTCCTGCCCGGCAGAGAAAAACTGCGTCTGCACCAGCTCAAATGTGAAGTTATCAACAGAGGTTTTCATAGCCGGCGCCAGTTCTTTGGCAAGACTGTCACTGAGTTCCTGAACATGTTCTTTTCTTACGGCGCGCATTCTGATGTGTGGCATGCAGTGAAGCATACCACAGCGCTATTTGATACCCAAACGGCTTTTGATGATTTCAAGATCTGCGGCATGCTGCTGCAATTGCTTTTTCAAGTCTGCATTTTCCTGGCGCAGGTCCTTGTTTTCCTGCTCCACAGAAGCAATGCGACGATCATGATCCTGCAGACGCAGCTCCAAGGTCTGCAGTTGTTTTTCTGACAACTTACAAAGGCCGTGCAATTCCTGAACGGCATTGACCGTGGCCCAGTGGATCGGATCGACGTTCAATTCAAGATATCCGTCTTCACGAGTCTTCACCGCATCAGGAATCACCTGTTGAACTTCCTGGGCAATAAATCCTGTCATTGGCACATCGGAAGGCAGCTTCAGGGCATTGCCTTTTTTATAGTTATAGCGAACTGTGTGCAGCTTCAGGATTTCATTCAGACCGTATTCATAGTCGCCATGAATGTCCTTCAAACGGCGGTCCGATGCATTTGTCCAGGCGGTTCCGGTACTCAGTCCCGCGGTGCCCACAACATGCAGCTTATAGGACGGAGACGAGACACCAATCCCGATATTTCCGTTTTTATCAATCGTCATATGGTTTGCACTGCCGGTGACATTCGCATCAGCCGCCCCCGTAGCAGAGGAGGTTGCAAAATACATGCTGCCAGTGACAGGCGAAAAACCAATTGCGGCAGCATGAGCACTGCCACCACCATAGCCGGCGTACTTCTGAGATCCCGTGTGATAACTGTTAAAGAAGTAAACCAGATCACCGCCGGTATGAAAGATATGGCCTTTATTAATTTCCAGTGGCTGCCGCGGAGTTCCTGGTCCAATACCGACATAGCCGTTCGTGTTCACCTTCAAAGCTTCTGTGCTGCCGATCCACATCCCGATCTGTTGAGTAGCGTACAGATTCAGTCCTCCGGTATCGGTACCTGCTAACACGGTCGTGCGAGGTTTCGATGCTGCGCCAGATCCCATCCCCGTATAGCCAGCCCCCTGATGAGAGATATAGCCATAACGGGCCCCTGTCGCTGCCGTACCAACCAGGATAAGTGAACGAGAGTTGGCAGACGCATCATCCGTATTCAATAAATACTGAGTGACATCCCAATCCCCTGTCCCCTGGATATGCAAATTTGCAGCTGGATTGATAGTCCCAATTCCGACGGTTCCCTGAGGGCTCAGGGTCATTCGTGTCTGGCGTGCCGTGCCTCCGAGGGGTGTTGTTCCAAAATCAATGCTGGTACCATGAGCCGTCGCCGTGAAATCCTCCGCAGCCATGATCTGAATCGCTCCCGAATTGTTTGAAAAATTTGTGCCGTCATAGGCACCCAGTCCATAAAGGCCCATCAGGCGGTCGCCGGACTGAACAGCCAATCGCGAAGCATCAGTTCCCCGGGACTTATAGAAAGCGATCTCTGCACCATTGTTAGAATTGGCAATTCGTGACGCCAGAATGGTCCCACTGCCGTTTCCATGGACGTGCAACGCCGCCGAGGGGGACGTTGTATTAACCCCGACATTCCCGTCGCGATCTATCACCAGTCGATACTGATTATTGGTCTTCAGACCCAGGCCAAAATAGTCATTGGTTCCAATGACAGCATCCTGAGCAAAAGAGTTTCCGTCCTTAACAAAAACATCCGTCAGACCATATCCTGCCGCTGTGCTCGGATTGGTCGCCGCAGTCACACGGCCATAAGTGTCCACCGTCACAGACTTGTAGGTGCCCGCACCCACACCACTTGTCGGCAGATCTGAAGAAGCTATAGTCCGGAAAGACGGAGTTCCATTGCCACCATTTGGTGCGGCAAGGAAGGTTTTTGCAGTCTGGGATCCAAAGTTTGAAGCCGACACCACGATATTTGAACACGTCATTGTGTCGGACAACGAAGACCAGGTCAGAGTCTGTGACGAGGTACAGCTTGCCGCGGGGAACATGGTGTTGGTCGCAGTCACAGAGGAACGGATATCCGCCAACGACAAATATGCCGGTACATAGGACGAAGTTCCATCATAGCGAAGTACCTGACCTGCCGCTGTCGGCGCCGTAGCGCTGACAGCTTTTCCACGAAGGCCCACTACGGTGGCAGCACCGGTGTTGCTCAAAGAAATATCTCCGCTGATCGTCACACCCGTCGCAATATTGGAACCATTGCCAACAAAAACCTGGGCAGAATTCAAGGTTGTGCCCAGCTTGCTTCCGTCGCTCAACGTCTGACACAAAAATTTACCAAGCCCTGAAGACCAGTACATGGTTTGTCCAGTCGTACAGCCGGCATCCGCCACCGCGGTATTGAAAGAGCTCTGGGTTACGTACCCACTTAGGGTTGCTGCCAAACCAGTCACATCGCCAGTCGCGATTGCCGAAGACGTCCATTCAGCCCCATTGTACTTCAGAAAATTCCCACTGGTCGGAGCAGCCAAAGCCACCGGAACCCCCTGAAGTTTAGCCACCGTCGGGTTGGGATAGGTACCGCTTAAGTCTCCAGCAGCCGTGCCGGTTGGAACACGCGCATCAGACAAGCGCGAGTCATTTCCCGCAGCAACAGTGTTCGCTGTGGTTCCCACATTCAGGGTCAACGACGGTGTGGAGGTCCCGTTCACTATGGTCAAATAGGCATTCCCGGAAGTCACATCTGTGACTGTGCCGCCACTGGCCCCTGCCACTGCCGCACAGGAAAAATTTGTACCGTTGTAGCTTAAGAATGTTCCCGCACCGCAAGTAGGCAATACTGACTTCAAGACAAAGTCAGCTGCTGTGTTACTGCCCAGTTTTGCCGCGGAATAGGAGTATCCCGCGTAAGGGACGGAGCGTACTTCCGAATCCGGAGAAATCATCTTCCAGCCCGAGCCATCGTGGAACTGCACACGCAGACGGCGGATTTCATCAAACGCCGGTGAATAAGTCGCCCCACCGTCGCAAATGAATGACGTCCCCGAATTCTGGAAGGCATCCAAAAGTTTGAACGTCGGCGCCGTAGGGTAACCTTTAGTCCCTTGGCCGATTGGCACGTCAAAGACACCACCCGAGTTTGCCAGGTTGATACCGTTGACCTGCTCACGATAGATCACACACAAGCCATCAGGGCTCGTAACTTCAAAACTGAAGCTGACGTTGTTGTATTCCAGTGGAGTGCCATCCACCTTCAAGATACGCCCCTGATAAGTCAGGGAATTGGGAGCTGCTGTTGCAACTTGAGACAACAGAAAAGAGAAGAAGAAGAAGAAGAAGAAAAATGACGTTCCGTGGATCTTCATATCTTATATATCGGTATCTCTTTAACCCTTGTTTAACTGAATTAACGAAGATTCCCTCACCTCCTGTCTTCAGACCCCATATACGTGAACTTAACAATGTATGACACGTTCGTAAGCAAACGCAGGACCTTTAGTAGAATGGTTTTTATTTATCTCAACAAAGAACACCCTCTCAGACCTCCTAAAAATTGACCCATTTCCCATAAGGTCAATACTGAAGGCGTTCTACAAAAAAGGAGAAGACTATGAAAACAATCATTCTAACAGCTTTGCTAAGTGTCGGTCTGACGGCACAGGCCAACCAAGACTCAGCGACAACGAGTGCATTGGAATTCTCCAAAGAGGAGACTCAAATGGCACCCCGCGGAGTTCTTCCCTTCCTTGGATTGGGCGGTGGTTACACCGGGTATGAAACAAATGGTGCAACTGAAGGGACACCTTCAACGATCAAACTGCTGGGTTCGTGGTACCTGGAAAGCCCATGGGTCATGGATCTGGGTTATGGGGTAAATAATCAGCAATTCAGCCAGTCTTCAGGCACGGCCAATGAAACCGCCATCACCGATGGGGCATTGGAATTTGCTGCCCGCTGGGTCTCTGACAACCGCTGGCAGTTCGGGGTTGTGGGAAATCAATTATTCAACCAAGGTGTAAACTACACCGCGGATCAAGCTGATGCCCAGTTCGTGGGTTTACAGCTTTTGAAAGAGTTCAACATGAGCCCAAGCTGGCTGGCCCGTCTGGGTGTTCGTGCCCAGGCCTTGACGAACAACACTGAACAGCAAGTCGGCATGTACATGGTTGACCTGCAAATCGGTTGGAACCCTGGCGCCTACAAACCATCCGTCAGATCCACAGCCGCAGCTGAGCCTACTGTGATGGAAGAAGTCCAAGAGGACATCACCTATCAAGAGCGAGTGGAACCAGCTCGTCCAGTGGCCGCGGTTGAAGCCGGATCCGCTTTGAAAGACGTGAACATGAATATGATTGCCGGTGCTGGCAGCGCGATTCAGTTCCGTTCTTCCCAATATGCGATCTCCGGAGCTGACAACCGCAAACTTCAACAAGTCGCCAAAGTTCTGAATGAAAATCCGGACCTGGTTGAAAGAGTTGAAATTCACGGTTACGCCGACGCCACAGGCACTGAAGAGGTCAATCAAAGAATCTCTCAAGCCCGTGCGGACTCTGTGAAAAACATCCTGGAAAGAAATGGCTTCACGAATGTTGAAGCAATGGGTAAAGGAGCAACTGATTCTACAGGCATCCGAGCTCAAGACCGTCGTGCAGAGCTGGTCTTTGTCGGTGTGAAAGATGAAGAGGCTTTGAAACGCGCTCTTTCCACTATCCGCTAGAAAAAACTAAAAACCATTAGATCCTTAAACGCGAGCCCGATGGGTTCGCGTTTTTTATTCGCCATTGAACATGATAGCCATATCCTGATCAAAGTCAGAATCGACTTCTTTAGAGAACTCACTCCATTCCTGGAATAAATAGTCCTCTTCCGCCCCTGCCACCACTGCAGGCTTCTGGGTTTTCACTGTGATAACCAAAGCCAGAGTCGCCGCAATCGCAGGCACAAGAACCCACCACGCGCGTTGACGACGATGTTTACGATCTTCAATGTGACGCCAAATCCGGGAGGACTCTCCCAAAGGGGCTTCCGGCACCGGGGCCGCATTGTCTTTAAGGAAGTTTTTGAATGAATTATCACTCATAGACTCACTCCTTTCTTAGCCAGCAAATCGCTCATCTTCTGACGAGCCAAACTCAAACGGGATTTCACAGTACCTTCCGGGATCTCCAGGGCCAGAGCAATATCCTTCAGGGACTGATCCTCCAGATAAAAAAGAATCACTACCGCTCGCATATCCACATCCAGTGTGCCCAGAGCCAGATCCACCAGCTCGCGGTTGGAAAGATTCTTTTCCAGACTTTCTTCCACCTGCTCGGGACTGACTTCTTCCTTGCGCCCCGCTTTGCGCAGATGATCAACAGCGCTGTTGTAGGCAATCCGGTACAGCCAAGTCGACGCTTCACTTTCTGCCCGGAACTTTCCCCGGTGTTCCCAGGCTTTCATGAAGGACTCTTGAGTCAAATCACTCAAGGCAGATTCACCAACCAAACGAAACAGAAGGCCCCTCACTTTGTGTGCATGGGCCTCATAGAACTTCGCAAAGTCAGCGGCGTCAGAAAAACTCACAAAAGCGCCTACTCCTCAGATCCCTTGGACCCATGGCTGAATAATTTGGATCGCTGTTCTTCCGTCAAAACATCTCGGGCTGACAGCAATGTATCCAAGCGGGTCTTGGACAACTGCTGCTTTTTTTCCAGCATGCTTTGATATGCGGCAGTCACCGCTTCTTTGGAGGCGTTGCTACGCAGGGCCTCTTTGAAGGCTTTGCGGGCCGTTCTCATATCCTCGCGGCACTTTTGCTTTTCTGCCTTGGCGGCCTCACGAATGGCCTTGAGTTTGTCTTTTTGTTCCTCGGTCAGATTCAGCTCTTTCATTTTCTTGGGACTGAAGTGACTTTCCAAGGCGATCTCATCATTCTTATGATGTTCGCGGCCCTCTGAACGAGCCCAGGCATTTGTAGACATCATTGTCGCGACGAGGGCTCCTGCCAAAACCAGATTAAACTTCATGGTTTCCTCCTGTTTTGAATCTTTAGACGACGGCGTCTGCCACCAGGTTCAAAAATTATTATCTAGGATCCTAACGATCAGGATCTTTCTAAAATCGATCCTATAATCGTTTTAACGGCCTTTAACATGGTCTCCAGCTCCATACAGGCTGGACGTTCCGCTTTACCCTCAACCTGCTCCGGAAGATAAGGGACATGAATAAAACAGGCGACAATCTCGGGTGAAGAGCCCAGGACCTGCAAAGTTTTAAAGTAAACATTGTTGCAGACATACCCGCCCGCACTCAGCGAAATCTCCACCGGGATCTGATGCTCTTGCAAAAGCTGCATCCACTGCTCAATAGGGGCCGTAGTGAACAGTGCCGAGGGTGCTTCCGGGGAAATATTTCCCCGCACCGGCGTGCTGCCATCTTCATCGGGTTTTTCGGTTTCGTTCCAATTCAGCCCCACGCGCTCAAGACAGATATTCTTGCGCCCACCGGCTTGTCCCAGCATCAGAACAACGTCATAAGTTTGCATTGCCATTGCCGCCGCCACAAGCCGTGGGGCTTTTGCAAAAGACACCGGCAGCAGCAGCGTGTGCACCTGATCACCAAACGTCAAATCCCTCTTGATGTTTTCAAGAAGGATTTGGCTGGGATTGATGGGTTCGCCCAGAAATGGTTCAAACCCGGTAAGCAGAATCTTTTTCTTTTTCATTACTCGAAGTGGTTGCGTTTATTCAACGTGGCTACGCTTATTCAAAGTGGCTCCGCCATGTCATATAGAAATCACTGCTATATGTACCATTCAGTGGGTGACCTTTGATACGGAATTCCACTTTCGTGTTGAATTCGCGGGTCAGGGCTTGCGCTTCGGCATCGGTGCGAGGCACGCGAGCACCCAATTTGCTCAAAGATGAAATTGGCACCCAGAACTCACGAGTGCTCGTGCAAGTGCCACTGCCGGACCATGGGCCCTTGTCAGCACACTCGCTCCCCCCATTCCAATTGAATAAACGGAAGACCACTTTCGCCTGATTGGAGTTAGAATAGAAATGCCAACTCTGCCCGATATGTTCAAACTGCGAGCCCAGCTTCTTGAATCCAAAGGTCCAAGGCATCTCTTGCTTGGTGTTGTATGTGTCCACAAACTCCGGACTGTGAGTCAGAACAAACGTGCGCAAAACCGCTGCGGAAGCCTGGGCCCCATAGGAAGAAGAGAAGCCACAATGGTTGCCGTATTTCAGATTCAGCACCCCGACATTGGCGGACTTTTCATACAGATCATCATGCTCCATCACTTCCGCATTGATGCGGTTGTTCACAACAGAGTCATCTTTGGAAGCCCACACCATCAGAGGCGTTTTGACTTCCTCTTTCAAGTTCCAGAAGTTGTTACTTTTAAAGAATGCTGGTGTCGTACTGGCAATTCCACGACGCTGTAAAGATGTGGAAGCCAATGAACCAATATAATCTGCCATGTCCTTACGGTTGGAAGGAATGTGATTGTCAGTGATCAGATCCGGTACGTCGGCAACATAGTTACGAGCTTCTTTAAAATGCTCTTTGGTCATTTTCGCAAACGCACGGCCCACCACTTGCGTGCCGTACAAATGATCCAACGTCGGACGAAGACTGATTACCGGGCAAATTGCCGTCACAGAGTTATAAACCTTACGACCATTGGGCAAAAGATACTTGTCATTGAAAGCAGCCCCCATAACAGCGGCATTGCCTCCAAGACTGATACCCATCAAATGCAAGCTGGAGATACGGTCCTTGTGTTCCCACTTTTCCATCATCCATTTGCCGACTTCAATAGCTTCGTAACCTTCAGACCAACCGCCCAGGGTCACGCGCTTGTTATAATAGATGTAGTCCATGCCCGTCTGATTCGCCAAAAGCAAAACGTTGAACGGAGACTGATCAAACAAATGCATAAGATAGCTTTTCATCGAAGCCGACTGCGAAGCCGAGCAGAACACCCCGCACTTCACAATCACCAGGGGACGAGGACGTGCATCCTGCTTCAAGGCCAAAACCCCCGGGACACGAGTGCCATCAGGAAGTTTAACCATGAACTCTTTCACCTGAGGGTGGGAAAAGAATGGATACTGGAATTTGGAGAACTTCAAAAGTCCCAGCAGGCCTGTCCAGGACTTCTGCGTCAGTTCGCCTGAACATTTAGCGAAGTAAGCGCGTGCCACATTGTAGTACTGGGCCGTGCTGAGCTTCTTGCCAATAATGCTGTCTTCGAAACGACGCGGATCACAGGCAGGAGTGATTTCTTTGGTGCTCAGTCCATCGGGAACCTCTTCAAAGATTCCTTTTGTCTGCGGCACATCCGCACCGGCCTCTTTCGCCAATTCCTGATAAAATTGTGTTTCCAGATCGACCTTTGGCGCATCGGCCAAAGACTGGGCCTGAGCTGACAAAGTCAAAGATGATGCAATACCAATCCCAACAAACATGCTGAAAATCTGCAGCGACATTTTACTACCTCACGTACTTCGAAAGGCTTATCGGGGGCGGTTTTTAGCGAGTTTAGAGAAAACTCAGATTGTCTAAACCCTCGACAAAATAACGGGAAATCCAGACCAAGGACGACCACGAGTTTCCATGAAAACACCAACATGGTTTTCAAAATTCAAACGCAAACTGTTTCAAAATGAAATGATGAGAAGAAGAATAGGATTGATTGATTGATTGATTGATTGATTGATTGATTGAACAAATTAGAGGAAGAGATTGATCCAACCTTTTCGTCTATTCCCAAAAAGAAAAACCCCACCTAAAAAGATGGGGTTCGACGAGTTCGAATCTATGCAGTGACCTAGGCGATCTTTTTAATCTGCGACAACTTATCCTTAAGCACCGAGTTCTCATGCTTCAAAGCATTCACTTCGGAAGCCAGCTGATTCACCTTGCGCTTCAAGAACTCATTTTCCTGCTGGGATGCCGGATCCGAATCCCCCACGATATTGGGTTTGGAATCCTTCTTCGCCACCGGCTCAGAATCAAATGTCGGTGTCGCGAAGGCATTCACACTCAGCATCTCTTCGATGTTCTCTGGGATGTGCAGTTCAGGATCCACCTTTTCCAGACGGATAATACCCTGAGAAACAAACCCACGAACCTCTGAAAGCATCTTGGAAATACATGTCGACTTCTCTGCTGCCGTCGGCGCAGACTCGGCCATCATGTCAGTGATTTTTCTTTTGGAAATCGGCGGCAGGCAGGCCAGCAACTGATCCACCTGCTCTTGTGGATTGCCATGCAGAGCATTTGCCAGCGTCAACGGCTGCACGCGGGAGAAGATCTCCACCAGGTACTGCCCGTCCCAGCTGTACACGCGTGTGATGGTCAGGATGCGTTTACGAAGTGCTTCTTCCCAAGCCGGGCTTTCGCCACCGATCAAACCCAGGAACTGTTCACGCTTCGCTGCAGGTGATGTTTCCAACAGCTGAAGAAGTTGAAAGAAGCCGCCCTTTTTTTTGTATCTGTCTAACATGCCCATGGGTAAATTATCGGATGTGTAATGCAGGACTAAAGGACATCTGACGGCTATTTTTATTATCAAAAAAGTTTTATTCCGCGATGAAACATCCCCCATTCGTAGTGGCAAAAAGTTAGTCAAAAAACCAAACTTCCCGTCTCGCTTTGAGAAGAATGCTTTTGTAACTGAAGCCACCCGAACCAGCGAAAGGACACCCCTCGAAGGAAAGATCCATGATCCTGAAAATAAAAAAGGCAAAGCCGTGAAGCTTTGCCTTTACCAAAACGCTCTGCAATTTATTGTTAGTTCAAAGAATCACACTTGTAAGACAGGCTCACACTTGTGCCTGGGGACAGGTACTGGTTGAACTTCAAAGTCTTACCAACCAGGCTGTAACCCACTGGAGAACCCGACACAGTCACAATCAGATCCTGAGGGCTGGAACAATTCAACATGATGTCCTTGATACGGTCCGTGATCTTGGAACGGATCTGACCCAGCTGGGAGGTATAGTCGTTGGAGCAGATGTCTGCAGCCATACCCCAACCATTGTTCGTGAAGGACAGATACACATTCCCGATACTGCCTGTCACCAAACCCGTTGTCGGAGAATAGTTGTCCAAAGTCTGACCGTTTTGCTGGGCAAGACAGTTGTTATCTTTCACCACGATCGCATGCACACTTAAGGAATTGAACTTGTCAGCGCCCAAGCTGCTTTTTACGTTGTTGATCAGGTAGTTTGGCTGATCCATCTGATCCAGAACATAACCACCGTTACCATACAGACCGGATCTTTCATCCTCGTCCGCCAGGAAGATCACTGCCAAGTGAGCATCGCTGCGAATGAAGCTGGACGGATTGTTTTTAACAACCAGATTTGCAGCGTAAACACCACGCTCATCGCCGGATGGACAGTTCTGAGCATAAGCCTGGGAATAAGCCGAGGACTCAATAGAAGCCAGGTTCCCGCCGTTGTTGCGGATCCAGTTGGCAATGAACTTCTCACAAGCCAGGGTTTCAGGTCTTTGAATTGTACTGTTGAACAAACTCATGCGATTGCTGTGATTGCGGGTGATATAAGGATTGCCGCCGAAAGAAACCAGGCTGCCAGCATCGGATCTTGCCACATCGGTGGTTGTCATCGCGATACGATAGTCGATTTGTTGATTGTCCAGATCAGCAATAAAGTTTTGGAATCGCGGCGCCAGCCTTGCCTGTTCAAATGACATGGAGGCAGAGTTGTCATTTACTATAAGGATGTCGACCTTACCGCGGCCCGCAGTCTGGGAGTAATTGAATGCGTATTTGCCGTTCTCGACCACACAGCCTGAGTCTTTACATTTGCTGTCGTCCAAAGAGAACTTCACCGGGGAACATCCCACGTAAAGCCCTACAAAGAAGGAAATGGCAGCCATTCTGGTAAGTGTTTTCATAGACACACCTCTCTCAACCTCCATACATCCAAGGTCAGTGCCAAAACCGGGTGTTTTTTACAAATATCTGTAATTACAGACTTTTTACTGTTTCATTTTGACCCCTTGGCACCCTCGCCCCTGTCGATCTCTTGGACAGGAGCCCCCGAAAGACACTTTTTTGTCTGCAATTTCAGAGGCTTATAAACTTCCCACCACCTAGGCCGAAGGAGCGATTTTGGTCCTCGGGCCGAAAGCCTTTGAGGCTGGGTTCAATCTTTCCAATAATAGAAGGGCTGGCTCTTGCCGGCCAAAGCTGCACATCATTGGGAGCATCTGCATGATCACAAAATTATTGGGCACCTTCATCATCCTGGCCGCTTTTACGATTGGATATATTGTCCTGAAAGATGACCTGGGACTTAGCACCACAAAAAAGAGCAACGGCAAACAAACCGAAGCCTGCATTCAACTGACTCCGGCACAGCAACTATCCAAAATGATCAATGACGATTTCCAAAATCTGGCCGTCAACGGCGAGCTGCCTGCAGAATGGTCCAATATCGCCACCGTAGAACTGCGCATGAATTCAGTTTTGGCAAAAACAATCCTGGGCAAAGAACGTCCGAATATTCAAAGGGTCAAAGAGGGGGCCAATTATCTGGAACTTGAGATCATGGATCTTCCAGACGATGAAAATCCCGGCATCATCATTCAGGCAAGTCTGTTCGATATCAAATCCAAGAATAAAATCTTCGAAATCGGCCGTACTTACACAATGAATGATCTGAATCGTGTAACTCCACCACAAACCGAAGAGCCAGCAAAAGCGGATGCTTCGGCAAAACCCACAGCTCCACCTGCGCCAAATGCCCCGCCAGAGAGCAGTGCAACTCCTCAGCAGCAACCAGCGGTTCAGCAGTCAACTCCCGGCGCTCAGCCGGCGAATCCACCAAAACAATAGAAAATAGTTTTCCGACAAATGAACCGAAATACTGCCTGACCGTCTAAAGAACTCAGGCAGTATTAGATCCACTGCTCTGATTTTTTTAACTTCGGCCTCGAATAAAAAAGGCAACTCCCAGCTTGTCGTCGCAACTTCGAGACCAACAGCAAAGGAGATCAACATGAAAAACACCCTGCTAGTCGCAGCCCTGCTGATAACCACGGCCTGCGCAAGTACCAGCACAAAACCAACTGCCGAAACCAAAACAGCCAAAGGCTTCGATTCAGTACTGTCGACCTATCAATATCCTTTCCCGGTGCACTTCCATAATTTCAAATCCCAAGGCCAGGATCTGAAAATGGCGTACATGGATATCGCCCCCACCAAGGAAAGTAACAAAGGCGCCATCGTTCTGCTGCACGGAAAGAACTTTCCTGGTGCCTACTTTCAAACTTTGATTAACTCCCTGACGGCCGAAGGCTTCCGGGTGATTGTGCCGGATCAAATCGGATTCGGTAAGTCGACAAAACCCGCTTACTATCAATATAGCTTCCACGCTCTGGGACAAAACACCCAGAATCTTTTAAAGGCTTTGAATGTAGAAAAATACAAACTTTTGGGTCACTCAATGGGCGGAATGGTCGCCAGCCGTATGAGTTTGATGTTCCCAGATTCAGTGACTCAGCTATTCCTGGTGAATCCGATCGGTCTTGAAGACTGGAAAACAATGACTTCTTACCGTCCCGTCGAAGATGGTTTCCGCGGAGAACTGGCAAGCTCTCCGGAAAAGATTAAACAATACCAATTGGACAGTTACTACGATGGAAAATGGAAATCGGAATATGATAAGTGGCTGGAAATTCCAACCGGCTGGATCCTGGGCCCTGACTATTCAGTGATTGCCTGGAATGCCGCTCTGACTTCCGACATGGCATTCACCCAGCCTGTGATTTATGAATTCAAAAACATCAAAGCACCGACTGTACTGATTATCGGACAAAGAGACCGAACAGCCATCGGTAAAGCCTGGGCCCCTGAAGAGAATAAGAAGAAGATGGGTAACTATCCAGCACTAGGAAGACAAGCCGCCCGCCTGATTCCAAAATCAAAACTGGAAGAACTCAAAGGCCTGGGGCACATGCCCTTCATCGAAGACTACGAAACCTTCTGGCAAGCGATGAAAAAGCACCTTTAAAGAAACTCAGATCTACAGAACCAACAATTCATTTAAAAAAAGATCTATTAGAAACAGAGTCTACAAACGAAAAAAGCCCGGCATTGACCGGGCTTTTCTTATATCAAAATCCATTATCTACGCATCGCTTCGGAAAAAGTAAGCAGGTACCTTTTAGTCTCTCGTCAGATTTCGGGCATAAAAAAACCCGGATTACTTTCGTAACCCGGGTTCAAGTAAAATAGAGCTGGCGTCGTGC
>NZ_JBJKJI010000006.1:0-62224 GCF_056175685.1 Bdellovibrio sp. MYbb2 | reverse complement strand
AATTTCCGTCTGTTAGACGTTACTTCCATAAAGACCCCCTGGGCTGGGTGTCCAAATCAAATCGGGGTCAGGAACACGATGTATAGGCCAGTGTACAGCATTTTTTTCACAGGGGTGGTGCCAGATTCAACAGGCTGGTGTTGGGGGTGGTGTTTTGGTTGGCATAGGATTTGGATTAAAGGGTCACCAATAAGATTCAACAAACAAGGAAACACTATGAAAAACACGTTTGGTAAAATTTTGGCTTCTGCAATTCTATTGTCTTCCATTTCTGCCTCTGCTGGTGGCAATGACTTCTTGAAGCGCCTTAAAGCCCTTGATGGTCGCGAAGGCAAAATCGTGGCTTCTTATGATGAAAGCAACACGGGCAAGTGCCGTGTAGAGCTTCAAACCTATGACAGTCTTGATGGCGGTCAGGGTCTGGCAGTTTATCTGCAGGACACAGGTATGTACTTCACGCCAAGTGCGGGTCTTGATAAAGACACCAAACTGACAGATGCCAACACAGCTCTGGTCAGCACAAGTTCCAAGCGCCCAGGTGGTGATGCTTGTGGTGATTTCGGAGGCGCTATCGGTTACAAAAAGGTTCTTGTTTTGGATGGCAACCAACTGACTATCCGTGAAACCTTCCGTTGCATGATGGATGGCTTTAAGAAATACGATCTTTCCACGACTTGCGAGTTCTAATCTGAATTAAACAGGTTGATGATCGAAGAACCCACACTGAACAAGTGTGGGTTTTTTATTTTCAGAGCCAAGTCTCATCCTGAGACGTGAATCTTCACAAAAGTCCGGTCAGTTTATGGTTCGAAATCACCGATAAGTCGGGAATGCACGTCCCTGCGTTTGTGATGCTATTCTTGCTTGTCCTGTGTTCGCCATTTATGGCGGCGGCGGACTCTGATTTGGAGCTGCTGTATACCAAACAAATCGCCTGGACGGCGGCAAATCTGGAAGACCCCAAGGTCGTCGGTGCCTTCCGCACCTCGTTTAAGGATCTGGTCACTGATAAATCCAAGGTCGCCCAATTGCAGACCCCTGAAGGAAAAAAGATTCTGCAGCAGGGGCAAAGTCTGCTTTCAGTCCTTCAGCTGAAAGAGAACCTGCAAAAGTGTCTGCTGTCCCATGCCGCAGCCAAGGGTGTTTCTGAAGCCTTGGCCAAGGCTCTGGATTCTCAGGTATTAAATGGAGCGGTGTGTGCCGAGGTTGTTGCAGAAGAAAAGAAGATGCAGGCCTTTGGCAAAGACATGGAAAAGGCCCTCAAAGAAGACGCACGCAATAAGATTCTGAATACAGCCAAAAAACAGCTTAAGGTCACTCAGACCTACTGGAAGGAAGCCGCCAAACAAGACGCCCTGGACATCGCGGTGGAGCTGACGGACCGGGAACGTGAAATGCAGGTGAAAGCTCCGCAGGCAGGAACAGAACTGCTGCTTTATACAAAAGCTATTCGCGAAAGAAGAAACAAAAACGTCATTGTTCAAAACGACGTGAAGAAAGCCTTCGCCGAAGTTCAATCAGAATTGAAAAATCACGAGGACTATTTAACTGAAGCAGCCAAAGGGGGCATCGATGAGACCTTGCAAAGTCTGTTGGTGACCAATCCTGCAGCTAGTGCCCAATTCCTGATGGAAAACCCAGGAGCTTCTGATCTGATCTGTAAGATCCTGCAGGGTTACGACAAGAAAGCCCAGAAAAACGAAATTCTGGATAAAGCCATGTTCTGGGGCGGACTTGTGGTTGGCGGTGTATTGCTGGCGACAGGGATTGGTGCCGGGGTGGGCGCGATGGTTCTTTCTGGAACTGCCGCGGCAGGAACTTTGACAACAGTCGCTGCCGGAGCCGCCTTGGCGGGCACTATTGCTGCTGGTGGGGAAACAGTCTATGCGTCCTCAAAAGCCCATGAGTCCTTTATCGAAGCCCGAAATCTGCGAGCTTCGGCATTTGCGGAAGGGTCTTCCAACGAATCCTTCAACAAGGCTGACGCCGCCAAAGATCAGGCTTATTCAGACCTTGCGGAAGCAGGCTTTTCAGCCGCATCCATCATCCCGTTTGGTGCGGGTTTGAAGGTCATGAAAAACGCCGCTCAGGCTTCGCGCTTGGGGTCTTATGCAAAAGTGGCCAAAGAAGGTGCCAAGGTTGAAACGGACGCCGTGAAGTCCATGGCGACATCTTTAAAAGAAATCTCGTCCGACAAAGACGTCTTGAAGGTTCTGGAAACCAGCCAGAAGCAGGTCAATTCAGAAGAGATGGGGATGTTTCTGGGCTATTTGTCCGATTTACCTAAAGAACAGCGTAAGGAAGTTCTGGCACTGTTGAAGAAGAAGCCGGAAAAAGCTGCTGATGCGATTCGTGAATCTTCCAAATCGGGGGTGTGCAAATGAAGAATCTGATTCTGATGCTGTTGCTGCCTTTGGTTTTGCCGGTTGTGACACTGGCACAAACTGCGGATGAAGTTCGTCGAATCATGAATTCACAAAGCAGCCATTATGACATTTTGAATGTCAGTAAGAACGCTTCAGAGGCCGAGATCCGCACAGCCTATCGTCGCCTGATGAAAACCTATCATCCGGATCGCTATCAAAACGATCCGCAAAAACTGCGCGCCGCAACCGAAGTGATGAAAAAGCTGAACGTGTCCCGCGACACTCTGATGGACCCGATGGCCCGCCAAAGATACGACGCCACGGTGAAGTCCGCACCAAAAACGACCGCCAAGCCGGCATCGACGGCGCAGCCTTCCGCAAAAACAGAATCTGTAAATCCAAAACCGGAACCAAAAAAGTGGTCAGGACCGGATTTCGAAGCTGAGGCCAAAGCCAAGGCCGAAGCCACGGCAAAAGCCGAAGCTGCCGCCAAGGCAGAGGCGGCTGCAAAAGCGAAAGCCGACGCTGCAGCGAAAGCAAATGCCAAAACTGCCGAGGCGCCAAAGCAAGAAACAAAATCTTCCGCGCAGGAAGCCCCAAAGCCTGCCTCTGAGTCCAAGGTTTCCAGCCGGGCCGAGTCTTCCAAGCCTGCGACAGTCGATACTGCGAAAGACGCCACTGTGCGAACCGAGCAACCGATGAACCACCGAACCAAACAAGCCGTGAAGTTCTATGAAGACACCGCCAAGTGCGGCGCAGGTTTCTATAAATCCTTTGTGGATATGATGCTGTAGGGACTGATTCCCATTCTGAGTCATTGGCGACCTGGCTAATGGTCCAGCGTGTTTCGCCGATAAGTCCATCATGAGATCTCGAAGACGACGCCTTAGTCTCATTCGCTTTGTCTGGCTTTTTGCAAGTCTTCCGGTCAAATTGATCTTTTTGCCGTTATCGTGGCTTCTGTCTTCAAAAAACCGAGATGGTTATGTTCTTAGAAAATCAACCTATGGAAGACCTCGGTACGAGCATCGCGTGGTCGCCGAAAGAGTCCTGGGGCGACGATTGAAGCCGTGGGAAGTCGTCCATCACATCAACGGCCGTCGCAGTGACAACCGGCCCTCAAACTTGTGTGTGATGCCGCGAAACGATCATGAACGCTATCACCGCTGGTACGACCGAATCCGCGCAAACTATGGCAGATACCCAAAAAAAGAAACTCAGCTCACCAAGCTCAAAGGCCATTTCAACGGAATACTGCTGGGTGAACCTGTAAATAGAAAAGCGGGATAAATGAAAGAAGCCGACTTGTTCAGTCGGCTTCTTTGCGGTTTTTGCCGGTTCTTATTCGCAATCAGTGAATTTCAGGATATCGCCGGAGCTCTTGATTTGAACATAGATCGTGGAACGCTCGCCCTCGGATGCACAACTTGAGTAGTCTGCAGCCGTCTTTACAACGTAAGTGTTTTCGGACTCAAGGAATGTGTAAAAATCTTTGGTCGCACAAGGTTGTTCTTCGATGGCTAATCTTTCGACGGGAGTACTTCTGGCTGGGCTCCAGTCTTGTTCATATTCCTCACTCAAACGAGACCAGCCTTTTTTTAAGATAATGCGGTTTTCCCCAAAAAAAGAACCTTTTCTTTTGATTGTGAGTCCATAGTCACCTGATTCGCATTTCACTTTTGAGGCATTGTCTCCGCCGGCAAAGACATCCGAAGATATTAGACTTAGTAAGATTGCAAACACTAATCGCATAGGACCCTTCTTTCAATATAGGTACAGTGAATTATTCTTTCGGTTTGCTTGGGACTATTGGCAAGTGGCGATGTTTTCAACCTTATAGCCAACGACTGCATCGTTGGAGATGATGTACGTCAAGCCTACGATCGTTTGGCAGCTGTCGGAAGTGATTTGAACGTCAAGATTGTCATCACCACCAATTTCCACTTTTTGCACGGCTTCGCCTTTCAGGGCAGATGCAACGCTAGCATCAGTTAGTGCAGCACTGATTTTTTGCAAAGAATCGCTGTAGTTGGCAAAGGCAGAAGAAGCGGTCATAACTGTGAATAGAGATACCAAAATCATGTTTTTCATAAAAACTCCTTAAGATTGTTTTTTACGTTATTTCTTTTCTAAATATTTATTTGGGTTATTTGCAGGTGTACCTTGCCCAGATGCCGCCGATGCTGACATCAGCAAGGTCGACGGTTGCATTCGGACTGATGGAGGCATAACCTTCGCTGGTAGAGAGCCACTGGATATTATTGTAGGTGGTGCAGGTCGTGTTGGTTCTGCCATCGTGTTCGAAATAGGCGGCATAGTGACCTTCGCTTCCCATGAACTTTACGTCACCAATACATGTCCCGGTTGTGCCAGTGCCCTTGACTGCCACTTTGCCGTTTTTAAATTGAATCAGAACTTCAGAATCCGCTTGTACTGAGTTACCGGCGTAATTCAGGTTGCAGGTATAGTAGGGCTTAGCGGCGAAGGATGTAGAAGCCAGACCCAGGATCATAAGTGCACAGAACGCTTGTTTCATTGAGAACTCCTTTAAGGTTGTTTTTCGTTATTCGTAAACTCAAATGCAAGATACCCGAGGCATTGTCTCAAAAAAATATAGATGTTATTAATTAGTAAACGTTATGTTCATTATTAGTGTACAATTGTCTAAACTTTAGCGAGTGGGTATTGGCTGATGAATATATTTGATTTCAAGTCTTATAAGACGTTCTTAAGAGCCTATTGCGACTCCGAAAGGGGTGCGCTGACCCGGCTGTCGGAGGCCGCCAATACCCAAAAGTCATATTTGTCAGCCTGTCTGAATGGAAAAGGGCAGTTGAGCCTGGATCAGGCCTTCGGAGTCGCCGAATATCTGAATATGTCTGACTATGAGCAGGACTATTTCTATCTGTTGATTGATAAGGAAAAGGCTGTCACTCCGGCACTTCGCCGCCGCCTTGAATCCAAAGCCAGGGAAATGAGCCGCGAGGCCTTCAGGCTTAAGAATCAGCAGAAGGACTCTGTGATCGTTTCTGAGCAGGATTCAAACATCGGCTTTTATTATGCTACCTGGCTTGCGACGGCTATCCATACCCTGACGTCGGTGCCGCAGTTTCAAAGTATAGCGAGCCTTGAAAAACGGCTGAATCTAAATCAGGCAAGTGTTGCCACGGTTATCGGCTATCTTGAGAAAATGGAACTTATCAAAAAAAGTGGTGATAAATATCGCTGGAACTCATCGAATATTCATCTGGAAGACAGCAGCGTCTGGATCAGCAGTCATCATACGAACTGGCGTGCGCGCGCCATGGATAATGTTCAAAAGAATGACCGGGAGGCCACTCACTATAGTTCTATTCAGTCCTTCTCTGAAGAGGACTTTGAAAAGTTGAAGAAAAAGATCGCCTACTTCATCAGTGATTTTAATAAGGTCGCTGACCCGTCAGAGCCCGAAGACGCCTATTGCTTTAATATAGATCTTTTCCGGGTTTAGATGGCCGTCTCACTATGAGACACGACTGTGGTATGTCCCTTGCTTTCTTAGGAGTTAAAGAATGCAAAGGACACTTAAATGATCTGCACGAAATTTTGCGAAAAAATTTTGATCACCTGTGTGACGCTTTTTGCGTTGAATACCTTTGCATTGGATGCTGGGACCGAAAAGTTAAAGCTACCTCAGTTGTCGCAGGTAAAGGCGCCTGACGCCGTTCGTATCGAAGTTAAGCCCGTGGCTCGACCGGAAGGATCTTTGATTCTGGACAATGCCTTGGGTAAAAACCTCAAGGACTTTCAGACATTTTTGAAAACACAGGGGCCTCGTACTGGGGGCGGTGGAAATTCTTGTGCTCTTTCCATTCACCAGAACACAGAGAAGCTGGTCAGTTTACTTGCTGAGATGCCCACGCTGTTGAGCGAGGGGCAAAGAGCTTTCTTGCTGCACAAGATATCAGTGGCTAAGTTTTACCTAAGTGAAAATCTGACTCTGGATGGGCAGACAAAGGATGCAATTAACTATCCTGACACCAATGAGATTTATTTATCCAATAAGCTATGCGGGCTGGACTTGCTGGAAGTGCAGAGTCGTGCGATGGCGATTCTTCTTCACGAATATCTGGGGCTTGCTAACATTGATGATCGTCGGTACCAGATATCCGGTGCCTTCCTGCAAAACTATTCAACTTTCAATGCCCGTGGATATACCTTCACTGCTGATAATTCATATAAAGCACATACGGGACAATGTGTTCAGTCTGTTCTTCAGATGCAGCAGATTGGAAACAATTTAATTATTTCAACTTCATCGAAACCTGGCGCGAGGATCATTCCATTGTCGCGTCAGCATATTGAAGAATTCCAGGCCTTGGGTGAACGAATTTGGGGAGCTGAAAAAACGGTCACCGTAGCCGACAGGGAAATGGGTGTGGACTATGTGTTCTCCAGCGAAAATTGCGGCACCGTGAGTTGTGAATACTTAAGAATTAAAAAGGGCGATGTAGCCATAAAGACGATTAGGAATGCCACCAAGGGGCTGTCGACTATTGATTGCAAACGCTAGTGGACTCAGATTTCGGACATAAAAAAAGCCGACTTATTCAGTCAGCTTCTTTTGCGGATCTTTCCCAAGGGAAAGATTTGGTGCCCCGCGAGGGACTTGAACCCCCACGCTTGCGCACTAGATCCTAAGTCTAGCGTGTCTGCCAATTTCACCAGCGGGGCACACCTTAAATTCGAAGAACATTGATAGCCTAGTTACCTAGGCTAATGCAAGAAAATTACTTCTCGCTGATCAATTTTTTGTAATCTGGAGCTCTCATCAGGTTTGCCAGCTCTTTTTCGGTATCCATTTCGATACGAACCAACCAGCCTTCATTTACTGGATCGTCGTTCAAAACAGAAGGATCGTCGCCCAGGGACGCGTTTACTTCGATTACAGTGCCGGAAACAGGAGCATAAAGGTCGCTCACGGCTTTTACGGACTCAATAACACCGAAAGTTTGGCCTTGAGTGATTTTTTGACCTTCTTCTGGAAGTTCCACGTAAACCACTTCACCCAATTGGTCTTGAGCGAACTCAGTGATACCTACGGTTACGATGTTCTCGTCAACTTGAGCCCATTCGTGTTCTTTTGTGTAGTAGTAGTCTTCAGGGATATGAAATGCCATTTGAGGCTCCTTATTTCGTTACAAACGGGGTTTTACAAACCACGGCTTTCACCTTACGGCCGCGGATATCCAGAAGGAATTCAGTTCCTTCTTTCGCGTAAGCCACATCGATAAAAGCAATACCGATAGGCTCGTCCAGGGTCGGTGAGTGTGTACCACTAGTTACCTTGCCGATTTCTTTGTTGTCAAAAGAAAACAGGCTGTATCCCTGACGGGGGATGCCCTTCTCAAGCATCTTAAATCCCACAAGATTTCTGGTTAGGCCGGCTTCTTTTTTGCCCACGATTTGGGCTTTATTCATGAAGTCCTTTTTAGCCGGTTTAATAACCCAGCCAAGGCCCGCTTCGTATGGATTCGTCGTGTCATCGATCTCATGACCGTACAGGGAATACTTCATTTCGGTTCTCAGGGTGTCACGAGCGCCCAAACCGATGCCCATGCAGCCCAGGTCTTTGCCTGTTTCCAGCAAAGTCATCCACAGGTCCGCCGTGCCCGCCGCCTCGACAAAGACTTCACAGCCTTTTTCGCCGGTGTAGCCAGTGGTGGCGATCATGATCTTGTGGCCCTTGAAAGTGCTGGATTTTACGGTGAAGGACTTCATTTCACTGACTTTGATGTCAAAGACACGGTCGCACAGCTCCAAAGCTTTCGGGCCTTGGATGGCGATCTGACCCCAAAGATCGGATTCGTCCGTCATATCAGAGCCCTTGTTGTGCTTGGTCATCCAGGCAAAGTCTTTGTCTTTGTTGGAGGCGTTCACACACACCAGATAGTCAGAATCTTTAGACAGGCAGTAAACGATGATATCGTCAACCAGGCCGCCCTGATCATTCGGCAGCAAAGAATACTGTGCTTCGCCGTCGTTCAGTTTGGAAACGTCATTGGTCGTCAGCCATTCCAAGGTTTCCACGGCTTTAGGGCCTTTCACACGGATTTCGCCCATGTGGGAAACGTCGAACAGGCCTACGTTCGTGCGCACGTTGTTGTGCTCTTCACGAAGACCGATGTATTGAACGGGCATATACCAACCGGCAAAGTCGACCATGCGGGCGCCCAGCTTTTCATGTGTGTCTGCTAAAGGTGTCTTTTTCATGCGGTTGCATAATCCTTTCCCCGTGACATTCAGTCAATGAGGATTCTATCTTGCGCCCTATGTTCAAACTCTCGCGTCGCATGCAGCTTATTTACGATCATCTTTTACCCGGAAAACCTGTCTGGGACTTCTGTTGCGACCACGGCTATATGGGTTTAAACGCCTATGAAAGCGGTTTGTTCACCGAGGTTCACTTTGTCGACCAGGTCCCGCACATCATCGAGCGTCTGGAGCAGCGCTTTCAGAATGAATACTTCCGCGACGATTCGGCCTGTCAGGCGTTTTTCCACCCGCGGCCGGGAGGACAGCTTGAACAGCCCGTTCAAGGCAGCGTGGTGATCGCCGGTGTCGGTGCACACACGATTCTGGAAATTGTTCGCTCTTTGACTGAAACGGGTGTTTTAAGTGCGGACCGATTGATACTGGGGCCACAACGTGACGAGGAAAAACTGTTTGTGTGGCTGCAAAATTTGGCGAATTTTTCGTACAAAAGTGATTCCGAAATCATTGCGATCGATGAAAGAGGTCGAAACCGTAAGTTGTTGATATTCGATAAAATTCTGTAATGTTCGGCGAGTTTTTGACGCGCTCCGAATGGCTATATTAAATGTCTGTAAGACTGTGAACAAAATATTGATTATCAGGGGCCCTGCACATAATTGTGTCCTCATGCAGGATGTAAATAAAAACTCAGATTTTAGACAATTTCTTGAAGATGAATTGGCTCGTCGTAGCCAAAACTATCCCCGTTACTCTTTGCGTGCGTTCGCCCGTCACCTGGAAGTGGACTCGTCTTTCTTGTCCAAAATCCTAAATGGCAAACGTACCGTAACGATGAGAACAATTCGTATGTTCGGGGAGCGTTTGAACCTTAACACGGATGAACTTCAGCGTTTTGGTGAAATCAGCCGCGAGAAAAAAATGAAGCGCAAGCTGGAGCGTCTATTGGAGAAGATGCCTAGTGAAGAGCGCGAGCATTCCACGATCACTATCAATGTGGATGAAGCTCGTTTGGACGAGGCTAAAGAGAAAATCAAAGGCTTCCGTCGTGAACTGGCTCAGTTTCTTGATAATGGCGTGATTCAGGGCAAGACTTACCAGATTTCTGTTTCTTTGATTCCTGTTGCCAGCTACGCAGCTGAATAAGCGCGCGTTTTAAATATCAACTCGACACTGAAAACCGAGGGAATCCCCCTCGGTTTTTTTATTGAACATCGAAGATCGGGTTGGGCACCATCAGGCGCGGGTATGGCACGACGTTGTTTAAGCGGGTGTCGTACTTGAACACCAGGTTTCCGACGGCGAACAAAGCCCAGGGTGAAATCACCGAGCCCCGGAATTCGCCATAGTAACGGCTGTGCACGTTTTGCGCGTTGATGCGCACGTGATCAAAGATCGTTGAATGGCGGGTGGTGTTGACCGTGGCAGCGCCCACGCGATCAGGTTGTTCACCCCAGTATCCGGACCAAGCCCAGCTGTGGGCGGCATAGTTCGACATCTGATAAGCGCCGTTCACGCGGCACATGGTTTCGTAGGCTACCACCGGGTTCACCAGCGTGCCGCTGCGGTTGATGACCTTTTCATCCAGAACATGATCATAGTTTAAAACGACTCCGACCCAGTTGTTGAAAAGCTCTTTGGCGAAATTACATTTCCACGGGTCCACGGAGGCATCACAAGCCCCATAGTTTCCGTTCGAGATGTATTTGCCTTCCAAATAAAGCGCGTGTTCCGGGCGCAGTGGACAGCGCATCCATTCCCAGGCGCCGGCATCGTTGTTGGATTTGATTGTCAGGGCACCTTCGGCAGCATCACGAAGACCTGCCGGGTTTGCGGCGTTCACAATTTTTTGCGCATCTTCAAAGTTATTCAAAGAGCGGCGAATATAGCGGATGTCATACAAGCCCACACCCATGTGCAGATTGCGCGAACTGGTGATTTGCAGGGTCGGAGAGGCCGCGCCGCCTGTATATTGGATGGCCGTGCCGCGATTGGTTTCAATGAACACATTCCCCGCAACATAGATAGAACAGCCCACATCATCTGTTTGGATGTCGGGGTTGTTCAGGTACAGAGTTCCGCTGATAATAATGCTTCCGTGGCAGATGATGGTTCCGTTGTTGCGTACGAACTGACCATAACCAAAGTCATGAACCTGCAAACCGCTGAAGGCCGGTTTGGAATTCGGGCCTTTGTACACGAAGGCTGTGGTGCCCGCCGACAGCGAGCTGTCCAGGGCCAGAACTTCGGCATCGGAAGGCGCGCGGATGGTGATGGCGGTCTTCAGCTGCAAGCCCCCTTGAACTTTCGGGGCCACCAGCTGCGCAGCTTTTGCAACCGGTGTTGGATCCACCTGCATAAAGCCATCGCCGTCCATCAGGATCGTGCCCTGACTGTCGGTGATCGGAGAATACTGGTTCCAGCTGTTTTGCAGGAAGGATCTTAAATTCACCGCGGCCGAGTTCGGATTCCCGGTGGTTTGTTTGATAAAGTTTTTGTCTGTCACAGTGATGTTCGGCATGTAGATGGAACCGGTCACCGAGAAATCAATCACCGAGTTGTCGTTGTGATACATGTGGGATCCGGCCAGATTGGCGACGCCCAGAATGTTGTTGGCATTGCCGTAATTGGCCTGGGCGATTCCAAAGTCCGTTACGATGTCAGCCTGGATGTTGGCGTGACACAGGATACACGAAAGCTGACGGCTGACGGCCAGGGCCGGGTACATGCTCATCACATAGTTATCAACATGCAGACTGAACGATTCAGAATCATTCCCGATGCCATCGTTTACTGTCAGAGTGATTGATGTGCCGTCCGTGGAGGAAGCGTGCGCGCTGCCCATTTGCACGGATAAAGTGCCGGTGTTGCCGGAAAGGGAACAACTGGCGATATCCACATAGTAAGCATCAGCGGTAATTGCTGAGCAGGTTACTGTCTGCGGGTCCGGATAAGTGGCGTTACCGCCCGGGGACACCGTGAAACTTAAATCAAAGATCGAATTGGCAAAACATTTGTTGCCGCATTTTTCCAAAGCACTTCCGTTGGTGCCGGGCCAAGCGGTGATTTGCACAGGTTCATTCACAAAATTTACAGTGACGGCCACATCGGCTGTCACACTATGGGCGGTCGGCTGAACCCGGTCGGCAAATTGAACTTTGATATTGCAAGGGCCACCATGGTGATCCGCGCCGCTATAGCGGTTGAAATAGTGTGCCGCCGGGGCAAACGTCAAAGCCCCGTTGCTGGCGTTGATGGAAACGCTTCCGTGATCGGAACAGGCCGGCGCATCGGCAGCTGGCAGTGAATAACTACCAAGCCCTTCTTCATCAGAATCGACCACGGCGTCAGCAAGAATCACGGTGCTTGCGCTGTTGCGATTGAGGCTGGCGGTGGCAGGCATCGAAAGACTTGGCGTGGTCGTATCAAGTGTGATGGTGATCTGGTTACTGGAAGAAATATTTCCGGCTTCATCGCGGGCCCACATTATAAGTGTATGATCCCCGTCAGCACCGGTCAGGGGCACATTGTTGATACCAGCGGCACAAGTCATCCAATTCGGGTTGTCCAGCGCCGGAGGTGCTGAACTGTCCTGTACGAAGATCACTTGATAGAAAGAATCCGGTGTTTGGTTGTCGTCATCGCACGAGATGACATCCACACCCACGGGATCATCCTGAACCGTCCCATGGGCCACGGCGATGGATGGCAGTGACGGTTCGGTGTGATCCAGAGTGTAAGCCAAAGGGAAGGGATAGCAATGGATGTTGCCAGCGGCGTCCCGGGCCTGAACACTCCACGCGTAAGCTCCTTCGCTGGTCAGGGCATTTCCAAGTGGGAACTCAAAATTTCCGGTGATGGCATCGGCCGTAGAATCAGCCAGTTTGTCGCCAGTACAGGCCAGTGAATTGTATAAAGTGACGATGGCTTTGGGTTCCGTCGTTCCGCCCACGGAGGGGATCGGGTTGGGGCTGACAGCGGCGGGCAGAATCGTAGCTGTGCCAATCGTAGGCAGAATGCTGTCATAGTAAACTTCGAACACTTCGGATTCAGTGTTGGTTTCACCGCGATTTCCGACGGCTGTGCCTTTCGGCAAATTTACACGCACTTCGCCTTGATTGGTTGGAATTAGTTGCACACGATAGGTGACCTTGTCCACCTGGACGATGGAACCCATGGTGGCATTTTCAAGAGTGAAGTTTTCAGGATAGAACTGATCAGGCGCGCGGTTGAAAACAATCAGGACTTCGATCGGGTTTTTATTTGTGAAGTAAGAGGAATCACTTTCAGAAGCCAGATCGGCTTTCAGTTCGCCATTATGAACGCTGGCGCGAATACATCCCGTCAGTCCTAAAATAGACGCAAAAAGAAGAACAATGAATGTTTCCATAACGTGCCGTATATTCATATGTGCGTTCCTTACCCAGTACATATCGGCTTGTTTGTTCCCAATATTTATAGGTATTTGCGGAATGACATTCGCGTAATTGTCTCGTCTTAAATCGAGACCTCTTGTTCGGTCTTTGTTGTGGTAGAATGACAGTACAGACCAAGGGGAATACTATGCGTCTGCTCTGGATCGTATCGGCACTGCTTTGTTATTCCGTCATCACTTCCGCTGCGCAAGTGATCGAGATGGTTTCGCCTTACGACACTCCTCCTTTTGTAGTTGATCAAAAAAAAGAACAGGGTCTGGTCTATGATCTGGCATCACTGCTGACGGTGCGATCACAGGGGAAATATCAATTTAAAGTTGTGGTCGTGCCGCGTGCGCGGTTGCAGAAAATTCTTGAGCGTAGCGGAGTCTATGTCGTCCCGTTGGTGTCACCAAAGTGGTTCGGCGATCAAAACGAAAAGAAATATCTTTGGACATCGGCTTTGATGGAAGATGAAAATCTGGTGCTTTCGCCTCGCAAGCGAGCTTTGGAGTATGAGAACTCGGCCTCGTTGCAGGGTAAAAAAACTTCGATTGTTCTGGGGCATGCTGTAGAACCTGTGCAGCAGCTGGAAAAAGCCGGAGTCGTCAAATCAGAATCCACGCAATCCTTCAACAACAGTCTGCGCATGCTGGCACGGGGACGGATTGATTTCGTTATCATGGGCCGGATTGTGGCTGTGTATCTGATCCGGGATCTGGGGCTGGAAGATCAGATTCATATCTCGGACAAAACCATTGAACGATTTGACAGAAAGATTCTGGTGTCACCGCAGTCGCAGAAAGATCTGCACAAGTGGCTGGAAGGTGAAATCCAGCGCCTGCGCCGATCCGGTCAGTGGAAGAAATACCTGCGGGCCGAGACACCCTTAAAGGACGTTGATTTCGTGGCTTACGCGCAACTCATTTGAAACTTTTTGAATGTCATCAGGGATGTCGACCAGAACCCCGCGTGGGATTTCCTGTTCGATCTTGGTTTTATGAAGCCAGGCCAAAAATTCACGCTCTGAACCCCGGCAGATCATCTGGCGATCTTTGCCTTTTTCTTTCAAACGATCACCGACCACGCGCGCAGCCTTGATGACTTCAGGTTTGGTTTTTCTCATCAGCACATAGCTCATGGTCAGGGTGCGGTTTTTCATCGGAAGCTCGGCTTCTAATGAAGTGAACCACGCAGGCGCTTTAAAGTGAACGCGGTCATGGCACCAGTCGGTTTTAGACTGGGTTAAAAGGGGACAAGCCTGTTCATGCGTGCACGGGGCCCACACGTGATAGCCTTTTTCCAGAAGCCTCTGGCGCAGCTGTAAAAGCTTGCGGCCATCTTGCTGCGTGGAAGGTTCGACCAGCATCAGGGCTTCGCATTGATATGCCCAGTCCGGCAGATCGGTCAGTTCGGTCAATGAATACGAAAACAGCGCCAGGGTCTTGGCACCGTCTTTCAGGCGGGCACCGCTGAAGGTGCGCAGCCATTCCTGCGGTGGAAACTGCGGGAAGTGTTTTTCAATCAGGCTTTGTGGCTCGGCCGCACGTTCGATCAGCTGATAGCTGAACTTGTGCTTTTCATTCAGGGTCATCGATGCTGTCGCCAGACCCGCACCGAAATCAATCACATGGGAAAGGCCGCTGAAGAATCCGCGCTTGTCGGCTTCTTCAATCAGTCCGGTCAGGCGGGTTGAATTCAGCGGCAGGTAATAACAAAGATAAGCCACCTGCGCCCAGGATTCGTTCCACGGGGTGGGGCTGTCAGGTTTGGCGATAAAGAAGTCCGACAAAGCCAGCACACATTTGGCCAGGGCTTTGGAATCCTTCAACGAGAGCTTGTACGTGGCCAAGGCACGGTTGATGGATTCTTCAAAAGAAGCGGGACAGGTGAATTCTCTTTGCATGGGGGTATTCTAAAGGGAGGAAAGGGTCTGAAGCAAATCTTCGACCTTTATTTTTGCCATACAGTGAAATTCTTCACAGTGGGTGCCGTCGCAGACACTTCCATCGGCATTTTGAGTCGGGGCTTCGAAAATATGAACCTGAGGCCCACGGGCCGCCCAACGCAGGGGTTTTTGCACGCGCACATGCGGATAGATGCCCAGAACCGGAGTTCCCAGAGAAGCCGCCATGTGGGCCACACCTGTGCTTGGTACCACGACCGCTTTGGCGTTTTTAAGCACCGTGAATAGTTCGGTCGCGGTCAGCAGGCTTTGCAGGCTTAGGACGTTTTTGTGGTCCTTGAAAGTCGCTTTGATTTCAGTCAGCCATTTTTCATCTGCCGGGGTGCCGGTCAGAACCACCTGGGTGGTTTCAGACACTTTTCTGATCAGTTCAATGTAATTGGCAATCGGCCAGTTCAGGGCGGACCCTGCCATGCCGGGGTGAACCACGACATAGTTTTTGGTTATAAGGCCGTGTTTGGACAGAAGCTCCGGGTTTTCCGGGCCGGTCAGTTTCAAAACCGGGGTTTTAATGTTTTCGCTGATATGCAGGGCGTGTTTCAGGACATCCAGATTGTAGTCAGCCTCGTGTTGAACCGCGAGACTGCGACGCTGGCGCAGGCCTTTATTCAAAAACAGGAAGCTGTGCCATTGCGAGCGCACACCCGCGCGAACCGGCACACCTTCCGCCCACAGCGCATAGCTGACCCACCACGGGGCCTGCAGGCTGACGGCGACGTCAGGGCGGTATTTGCGTAAGAAGGCTCTTAGTTTTGGCAGAGACTCTTTGGCGTTATCTTTTTGAAGTTCCAGAAATTTTCTTTGAGGGTCGGAGTTTTCAGGGACGAATCCCAGGCCTTTGGCGATCACCCAGTGCTTATCCCAGCCTTCTAAAAAAGAAACCTGATCTACAGGCATGCTGCAGATCAGGTCACCGATTTTATCTAAGCGGATAAGAAGGATGCGCTTCATTACGCCTGATAGTCTTCAATCGAAGGGCAGGAACAAATCAGGTTTCTGTCGCCGTAAGCGTTGTCGACACGGCCAACAACCGGCCAGAACTTGTTACCACGCAACCATTCAACTGGGTACACAGCCTCTTCACGGCTGTACGGATGATTCCATTCAGGTTTCATCAGCATCTGCGCTGTGTGAGGGGCATTTTTAAGGGCGTTGTTTTCTTTGTCCATCTTGCCGGTTTCAACCGCCGTGATTTCCTTGCGGATGGTCACCATGGATTCAATGAAACGATCCAGTTCTTTTTTGGATTCAGATTCAGTCGGCTCGATCATCAGCGTGCCCGCTACCGGGAAGCTCATGGTCGGAGCATGGAAACCGAAGTCCATCAGACGTTTTGCAACGTCAGTCACGTCAACGCCAGAGGTTTTTTTGATTTCGCGAACGTCCACGATGCACTCGTGCGCCACCAGACCGTTTTTACCTTTGTAAAGAACAGGGTAATGAGTTTCCAGTTTCTTCGCGATGTAGTTCGCGCTCAGGATACTGACCAACGTGGCTTTGCGCAGACCTTGAGAGCCCATCATGGTGATATAAGCCCAGGAGATCGGCAGGATGCTGGCGCTGCCCCAAGGAGCCGACGTCGTCGCAGAAATACCATTCGCAGGACCCGCTTCAGGCACCAAAGAATGCTTCGGCAGGAATTCCGCCAAATGCGCGCCCACACCGATAGGACCCACGCCCGGACCGCCACCACCGTGAGGGATCGAGAAGGTCTTGTGCAGATTCATGTGGGAAACGTCCGGACCGAACACGCCTGGGCGGCACATGCCAACCAAAGCATTCATGTTCGCGCCGTCCATGTAAACCTGACCGCCGTTGTCGTGGATGATCTTGCAGATTTCCACGATACCTTCCTCGAACACACCGTGTGTGGAAGGGTAAGTGATCATCAACGCTGCCAGATTGTCTTTGTGTTGTTCAGCCTTAAGTTTAAGGTCTGCCACATCGACGTTACCCTGATCGTCACACGCCACAACCACAACCTGCATGTTCACAAGGGCTGCGGATGCTGGATTTGTTCCGTGCGCAGAAGATGGGATCAAGCAGATGTTACGATGACCTTGACCACGGGACTGGTGATACTTGCGGATCACCAAAAGGCCCGCGTATTCACCTTGAGAACCCGCGTTCGGCTGCAAGCTGACGGCTGCAAAGCCGGTGATGTCGCAAAGCTTTTTCTCTAGGTCGTGGATCATTTCAATCAGGCCCACCGCTTGTGCGGTTGGTGCAAACGGGTGCAGCTTGCTGATTTCAGGCCAGGAAACTGGCACAAGCTCTGTTGTTGCATTCAGTTTCATTGTGCAGGAACCCAGCGGAATCATGGAATGAGTCAGCGTCAGATCCTTGTTTTGCAGATGGTGAATGTAGCGAAGCATTTCGGTTTCGCTGTGGTGAGAATTAAACACCTGATGAGTCATGTAAGCCGTGGAACGAGTCAAAGCCGCAGGCAAAGTCACATCTGCCAAATACTCATCAACAGACAATGCTGTGAAGCCGGCTGCTTTGCCAAGGTTGAATGCCGCCCAGATGTTTTCAACGTCTTCCAACGTTGTTGCTTCATTCAGCGAAACACCCAGCTTGCCGCCGCCGTAGTTGCGGAAGTTCATTTGCAGCTTTTCAGCCTGAGCAATGATCTCTCCAGCCTTGTCCGTTCTTACAGTCACAGTGTCAAACACCGTTCCTGCACCGACTTCAAGGTTCAATTTCTTAAGACCCGCAGAAAGAATCGCCGTCAGGCGCTGAACGCGCAGAGCGATTTTTTTCAAGCCCGCAGGGCCGTGGTAAACAGCGTACATGGAAGCCATGTTCGCCAGAAGCACCTGAGCCGTACAGATGTTGGAAGTCGCTTTTTCACGACGGATGTGCTGTTCACGAGTTTGCAAAGCCAGACGCAAAGCAGACTTGCCTTGAGAGTCCACGCTGACACCCACCAGACGGCCTGGCATCAAACGTTTGAAAGCATCTTTCGTTGCCAGGTAACCTGCGTGAGGACCACCGAAGCCCAGTGGTACACCAAAGCGCTGGGAATTACCCACCACCATGTCGGCACCCCATTCACCCGGAGGAGTCAGCAACGTCATCGCCAGAAGATCCGTGGAAGCTGTCACCAGCGCACCATGGTCTTTGTATTTTTTTGCGATGGCAGCATAGTCTTCAACCGTGCCGTTGGTGTTTGGATACTGGAAGAACACACCGAACACTGGTTTTGCGAAATCATACTTCGCCGGATCCATCACGATCATCTCAAAACCCAGAGGCTCTGCACGAGTGCTGATAACCTCGATCACATGCGGGTGCATATCCGGGGATACGACAAAGGCGTTTGCTTTGTTTTTGCAAAGAGAGTGCGCCATGAACATGGCTTCAGCCGCTGCCGTGCCTTCATCAAGCAAAGAGGCGTTGGCGATTTCCATGCCGTTCAGATCCGCGATCATCGTTTGGAAGTTCAACAGCGCTTCCAGGCGACCTTGGGAAATTTCCGGCTGATATGGAGTGTAGGCTGTGTACCACACTGGATTTTCAAAGATGTTTCTTTGAATCACAGTCGGAGTGATGGTGTCGTGGTAACCCATGCCGATATAGTTTTTGTAAACTTTGTTTTTGGAAACCATCTGTTTTAGATGATTCAAAAGACCGTGCTCAGAAATGCCGGTGCCCACATCTGCGTAAGTGTGGGTTGTGCGGATTTGTGCCGGGATAACTTTGTCAGCCATTTGATCCAGGGAATTAAAACCCAGAGTTTTCAGCATCTCGTGGATGTCTGAATCTGTAGGACCAATGTGACGGGGGATAAACTCATTCGTAGGAGAAAGATCAGCGATTTTCATTCACACCTCTATAAACGCCCCGAGACTAACATAACCACCCTCAAGGATGAAAGTTCTGCAACGAGAGCGCTTGAGCTAATGCGAGGCGAAATGGGTATAGATTAGGCTATTTTGGCGACGGCCGCTCGGTTTTTCTGCCCCCGGCGGAAAATGAGGGTCGCGATAAGACAAAAACCGAGTCCCCCCAGGCTGACGGCAGGCCATTGGCCCCAGCTCCACAAAGCCGAACCCACATAAGACCCGAGGCTTCCTCCGGTAAAGTAGGCAAAGATGTAGATCGTGTTCAGGCGGGAGTGGTACTCGGGAGCATGGCTAAACACGCGGGACTGATTGGAGATATGGGCCACTTGAATGCCCAAATCCAGCACCAAAACGCCCAGGATGATTCCGGCTACGAAGGTGGAGGAAAGCGCAAGCAGGGCAAAGGCCCCCATGGAGCAATAAAGACCCATGCGGATGGTCGCCGCAGCGCCTTTTTTGTCGGCATAACGCCCGGCCAAAGGAGCAGCCAAAGCACCAATCATTCCCAAGGCCCCAAACAGACCGATGGTTTTCGGATCATAATTAAACGGAGCAGCTTCCAGCAGGAAAGTCAGCGTTGTCCAGAAAGCCGAGAACGTTCCAAACAAGATCGCGCCCATCAAAGCCGCTTCACGCATGGTGGGAAGTTCGCGGAAAAGTTTTGCCGTGGAAAGCAGCAGCTGTTTGTAGGTGCCTTTGAAGTTAGGTTCGGACATCGGCAGCACGAATTGCGATACGATGGAAAGAATCAGGCTGACCGCGCCGGCAAAAATGAACACTGTCTTCCAGCCGAAGTACTGCGCGATGAAACCCGCAAGGGTTCTTGCCATCAAAGAGCCAATCAGAATACCGGAAAGCACGATGCCGACGACTTTGCCGCGCTCTTCAGGTTTGGCGAGGTTTGCAGCAAAGGGAATCAGTACAGATTGGGACACATTGAAGAAGCCCATCACGCAGCTGATCGCGCAGAACACGCCCAGGGTTGGACTGAACGGAAGTGCGATAGCCAGCAGGCCTGCCATTGTCATAGAGCCCTGGATCAGTTTACGGCGTTCAATCATGTCGCCCATCGGAACCAGGAACAGAATCCCCAGCGCATAGCCGATCAATGTGAAGGCGGGAACCAAAGACACCTTGCTTTCAGTCACACCAAATTCACGCGCCAGAATCCCCAGCAGCGGTTGGTTGTAGTACATATTGCCCACGACCAGAATGCAGGTCAGGGTCATGAAGAAAACTTGAGTGCGAGAGAGGCCTTTTCCCATAGGATCCTATAGGTAGTTCATTTGAATGTGATATTCAATCAATAGATGCGAATGTGAACTATTGCTGCGACATTGCTGAGTCGCACTCTGAAATAATCTGTTTTATGGGTTTGCCTTTGTGGCAGGATTTGCGCAGATCACGAATCAGCTTCATTTTTTTGTCTTCGGATTTTAATGCTTCAACGTCGTGAACAAATCCATAGAAGTCACTTAGTACGGCGCCTTGAATCTCTGCGGTGATAACCAGTTTGTCCGTGGTGCTGACTCCGTCGGGATTTTGCTGGCGTTCTTTCAGTCGATCAATTTTACTCATGATCTTTTGGGCCGGAACCATCAGGCGGTGAATGCGGCTGATGTCATCCGTGATCAGGCGGAAATCAGGATCTTGCAGGGCGCGGGTGCCTTGTTGCTGATAGTACTTTTCCAGATACGCGACTTTGTTTTCTCTCAGTTGTTCACGGTCCATGTGGCTGGCATCGCACAACGAGGGGCACAGGGGTGGCATATTGGCTTTTTCAAGCTTGCGCACCAGATCGCCGATTTCGGCACTCATCATCACAAATGACCGTGAAGTATCGAAGGCTTTACGGAAGTTTTCTTTGGAGGATGCCGGAATCAGCTCTTGCGCCGGAGCCTGATCAGCGGTTTTCAAATCCGGAGTCAAAGTGGCTTTGGCCACGGGGTAAGGTTTCTTCTGAACAGAGGTGGTGGTCGCGGGATCTTGAATCAGATAGTCGACCGTGTAGTAGGTGATGACAGCCATTCCGACAAAGGCGCAGGTCACGATCCCCAACGTGAAAAACATCAGATACTTCAATGTGCTGCGCAGAAACTTCATGAACAGAAAGCTAACAGAAGCCGTGTAATCTGTCAGCCTTATTGATCTCTTTCCATGGATTCATCGCCCACAGTCTCGTCCGGTGAAGGCAGTGCCTTCAAATTGCGTTTATTTGCTTCCTGGGTTACGGACCGGGCTGACTGTTGGTACAGATATCCGAACAGACCTCGGGCTTGTTCCACGATGGCGGCATCTTTAACGATCACGATCTGCTCGTTGTTGTTTTCAGCGTTTTCACTCGGATTAAAGGATGTTCCCAAAACAGCCGTCGAATCTTCAGGGAAGATAAACACCTTGTGATGAATTTTGGAAGTGGTCTTCACCGCCGTGCCGTCTTCCAGACGGAAGTGGCGTTCACCATAAATAGAAGGCGCCGTGCGGATCTTGTTCTGAAGGTCCGTTACACCTGCGGCACCCAGGGCTTGCAGAATCGGAGCTTCCGCATCAGTCAGGTATTTGCCGGAGGTCAGATCTTTTTTAAGACCGGACAGCAGCAGGAACGCACTCCATTCGCGCATGGCAAACGGGGTGTCACCGACAGAGCGGAATTCAAACTGACCTTTTTCAGTCATGTCACGGGCCGCACGTTCAATCAGTGCGCTTTGAATTTGCTTGGAAGAAAACGCAAAGTGCACTGCTTCGATCGGACCTTTGGAGTTTTGAATCAGCGGCACGAAGATGCTTTTATTCACATCACCTTCACCGCCGTTTGGCGAGAATGACAGGACGATGTAAGAGGCTTCCTCATTCGGGCTTTTCTTTTCACCCATGATTTTGTAACTGCCACTGATCGGGTACTGGCTTTGGCCACGGATTTTGTATTCCAGGGTTTTCTTGAGTTCGGCCTTGGTGGCTTGAGCTGGCAAAGTTCCAAGAATCATCAAGGCATGATTGGCGTTGGGGATGGAAAATTCATTGCGTTTTTCCGGAGGCAGATTCACCAGGTCCCCTTCAGGACCGATGCAGCTTTGCGTGAAGTTGCCGGACAGGAACAGCACGGCGGCCTTTGGGCCAAACGGGTCGCGCAGAATGATTTTCTGGTGATTTAGTCCCACGGATTTAACGGCGACAGTTTTAAAGTTTTCACCTTCCAAAGTGGCAAGATCATCAAAGATGGCTTTCACTTCAGCACGGGTGTTGATCGTGCCGGCATCAATGCCTCCGGTGACCTTCACGCCTTTTTTCGTGTGCTGGTTCTTTAGTGCATCCGCGATTACTTTCAGATCGAAATCAAATACATTGTACCAGATTTCCTGCTCGGCTCCGGCGATGAAGTCCACGACAACTTTGCGCAGATCATCGCCCGGCAATGTGCGGGTCTTGCCTTTGATGGTTTTTAAGTGCGGGTGATTAATGAACAGACGCATGCCACGGAACCCCGGAGATCCACCGGGCAGATCCATCGTCAGGGGCTGAGACGGGCTTTCGTATTTCGCCAGTTGTTCAGCAAAGCGCGGGGTTTGCACCACGGTCTTCAGCTGGGCTTTAACTTCTTTTAGATAAGCCGTGTAGGCCTCAGGGGATTCACTTTGGGTTTTGGCCAATTTCGCGGTCGTATCTTCAAGGATCGCGATGTATTCAGGATTTTTCTTCAGTAAAAACACCAGCTGACTTTGAGTCAGGGGATTTTTCTGCTGCACGATAGATTCGTTCAGGGCCTTATAAAGGTCTTTTTGAGTCATGGTTTTAAAGGCCACATCAAAGATCCGGGCATAGTCGTAGCTGTCGGCTAGTGCCGGGGCCACCAGGATCTGAAGAACGAACAAACTAAAGAATAATAGCTTCTTAACCATTCCGTGAAATACAGCAAATCCCCCGCCATTCGGAGGAAAGCTTATATTAGATATGGAACCCATAGGCCGGGGTTTGAGGGCCCAAAACCGTCACCGGGGCGCCCTTTAGGGAATAAAAAAACGGACCGAAGGTGGTTCGGTCCGTTTCAGTTTTTGGTTCGAACGGATGAAAACTAGATCGCCAGACGGCAGGAAGCTTCCATCAGAATTTCACGACTCCACAGGGTCCATTTGGTTTCGTCCTCTTCGGTGCGCAGAACGCCGTCAGCATAAGAACGGGACACGTTGGTTTCGTAAACTTCGATATAGAATTTGCCAGCGCCCTGATTGCGCACGCTGATTTGATAGTTGTCGTAAGTGCCGATAGCAGCATTCTTGCCGACAACAGTGGACACCTTCGTGTCGACCATCACTTCGCTGTTCACCGTAAGCTTGCAGAAAAGATCCTGAGCCTGAGCCGCAGCGCCAGACAACAAAACTGTGAGTGAAAGAAGCAGGTGTTTCATAGTAGTTCCTCCATGGATGTCTATTCATGCTGTCAGTGCCAAACACAAAGTGTCCACAGTTTATCGCGGAACAAGACAAAAGGTCCTTAAAGCCACAAGATCAAGGACCGGGAAGTAAGCAGGTACTTTTTGGGGATGGGGAATAAAAAAAGGGAAGGTTTATGCCTTCCCTTTTTTGACTCTGAAAATGTCAGAAAAGAATTACTTCTTTTTGGAAACTTTCTTTGTTGTTTTTTTCGCCGCAGCTTTTTTCACTGTCGCTTTTTTCTTCGTGGTTGCAGCTGGTTTCGCAGCGGCTTTTTTGGAAGAAGCTTTTTTAGTCGTTTGTTTTTTGAACAAGGACTTTTCTAGCTTGGTCTTTTGAACGATGGCTTTCTTTTTGTAAGCCTGGATGTTTTTTTCCAGATCGTCAGCGGACTTTTTGATTTTGGAAATAGTGCTGTTCACTTCTTTTTCCAATTTAGCTTCGGAAGTGGAAAGAACTTTTACGATCTCCTGATATTTCTTCCAAGCCAGTTCGATCTTGTCTTCTTTTTCCTGATCAAAACGGCCTTTAAGTTCAGACTCTTTCTTTTTGATCTCGTCGCTCAGCTTCTGGAAGCTTTCAAGAAGGTTTTGAACGTTTTTGTTGCCAGAAAGATTTTCAAGAATTTTTTGGAAAGCTGCAGTTGCCACAAGGTCTCCTTTGTTTACATCCCCAACATACACCCGCAAGAGGGGAATTCATAGCCCCTCGGGGCTATTTTGACGTAAAATTAATAGTTTCAAGCCATACTTCGCGCTGGGCAGAGAACTGACCCGAGAACTTCTCCAGTCCTTTTTCGCGCATTTGCATTGCGTATTCAGACATATAGGTCTTTACCGCCTCTTCATCCTTGAGGGTGTAGATGATCTTCACGTCTTTGCTGGAGGCTTCCATGGCGCCACCTTTACGCAAGCAAAGCTCCGCTTTGATAAAGCCGGGTAGAGCAAGTACTTCAGCGATGTGTTCGTTTTTAAGCCATTCGACGTACTCAGGGTATGTCTCCCAACGAACTGCCAGTTGAACGATATAGGTAACCATGACGCTCCTTAAAGAGTGAATTTAAAGTCCTTGATTAGCATGCCCGGCACTTTTTTGCCACCTAAAGCACGGCTTTCGTAAGTCGACACCATGGGGTCGACCTCTTGGAAGTCCGTCACTGCCAGCAGGTTTTCACCCAGGCAGTCAAACAGGCTTTCATCAAAACGCAGATCCGCGATCGGCGCCACGATTTCACCGTTTTCAACCCAGAAGCACGCATAGCGGGTCATCCCGGTGATACGCGCATTCAGACGGTCCGACCAATTCAAGTAATGCAGGTTGGACAAATAGAGTCCGGTGCCTAGTTCTTTCAAAATGTCGTCTTTTTTCAAGGCCCCAGGCAGGATCTCCATCGCGCGAGAACCTTCATGGGAATCCCCCGCGTTGCTCTGAACGCCGTATTCTTTAGCCGAACGGCTGCTGATCACATAGCTGTCCAACTGTCCTTTGGTGATCAAGCCCAGTGTTTCCGGAGCCAGTTCACCCAAAGAGTTATAACGATGAGTCAGACCCATGCCATAGTTTTCGCGCATGTTGAACAGCGGCGACAGGGACTTTTCCTTGTCCGCCAGTTTCATCAAAGCACTGCCACCTTGTTTGTAGGCATTAAAGCTCAATGCCCCCCAAGAGAACATCGAAGCCAGTTCCGCCACCGCGCCCGGAGCCAGATAAGTGCGGTAAGCACCTGGCTGCAGGACTTTCTTCGGGCGGTCCATCAGGCTGAGCTGATTTTTGCTTTGGGCAATGCTGGCATCAAAAGCTTTTTGGTCCCAGTGAGTGCCGGCATAAATCGACTTCACGGCTTTTTCACCCATGTACAGGGAATAATCCACGAAGAAGTTTTCGGTCGCAAACCAGTGGCTTTGGCCAGCCGAGTTTTTATTCGCAGAAATGATAGGACCTGCGCAATAAAGCCCAGCAAAGTCAGCACCCGCTGCCGGAGTCGTGATCGCTTTGATCACGTCTTCGTCTTTCAGCAAAGAACCTTTGAAGGTGTTGTCGCTGGTGCCGTTGTTGACGATGGCCACCTGATACGGATCTTCAGGAAGAAGCGCACATTCCTGACGGGCTTGGTCCAGCCAGAATTCAACACGCTGTTTGTCTTCATCAACTTCGCCGGTGATGGAAAAACTGATGTTCGCGGTCTTGCCGTCTTTTTGCAGGGTCAAAGTCAAAGAACGCTGTTCAACGTGGGTGTTCTGGCGGACTTTGTTCGCGTTGAAACGCACAAACAAAGATTCTTCCGCATGCAGGTTCACATTCGCAGCTTCATTCTTTTCAAGCTTTGCTAAAAGGTGATCCGCCACGATGTTGAAGGACTGTTTTGTTTTTTCTGTAAAATTAAGCACCGAAAACCTCCACATCTGCAAACAGGCAATAAGGCGTGGTGTGTCCCACACGGATCACCTGATTTGGTTCCCCTTTACCACAGTACGGAGATCCAAAGGTCTCGCGGTTTTCACTGACGGCTTTCAGGTTGTTCCAGAACTTCACGGTGGTGCCGCGATAGTTTGGATTTTTCACGGTCTTGGTCAGTTTGCCGTTTTCAATCAGTTTACCGTATTCACAGCCGAACTGGAATTTGTTGCGGTAATCATCAATGGACCAGGACTTGTTCGCCAGCATGAATACACCGCGCTCAACGGAAGCAATCATGTCTTCCAGTTTGGAAGTGCCCGGCTCAAGGTTGATGTTCGCCATACGGTCAATCGGCGCACGATTCCAGGATGAAGATCTTGAATTCGCCACACCTGGCAGGTTCAGACGGCTTTGTGATTCAAGACCGCCCAAGCCACGCACCAGCAGGCCGTTGTGAATCAGGAATTCTTTGGTTGCCGGGTGACCGGAATCATCAAACGCATAAGATGCCAGAGCGTCTTCGATGGTCGGATCGAAAGTCACGTTCATCAGTTTGGAACCATACTGCAGGTGTCCGAAGTCATCTGGTTTTACGAAGCTCCAGCCGGCATAGTTTCTTTCATCACCCAAAATACGATCGTATTCCAGCGGGTGACCGATGGATTCGTGCACTTGCAAAGTCATCTGGTCTGGAGCCAGCAAAAGATCCATGGAAGTGTCCGGGCAGTTTTCGGCAGAAAGCAGCTCGACGGCTTCTTCCGCCAGTTTTTTGGAACGTTCCAGGATGGAAGCGCGGTCAAAGACCTCAGCCCCCACCTGAAGGCAACGTGCCAAACCGCCGCTGTCGGAACGGGTCTGGGTTTCGCCACCGGCCGCCGCGGTTGCCGAGAAGTCCGTGTTCACGATTGAAAAGCTTTGTTCGAAATCAGATCCGGAAGATGTCACCGTGTGGAAGTGAGTTTCCACGATCATCGCGGTGGCAGAACGGCTGACGATCTTGTCAGAAACCTTCATGGCACGAGTTGCGTCCACGAAAATGTCTGAAATTTCCTTCGCCGAGAAAGAATCCAAAGGTTTTACCACCGGGGATTTGTAAGAGCCTTGTGCCACCGGGCGCTGGTCCACAGAGAAATTGTGAACTTTGTGTGAGCTTGCAGCTTTCGCCATCATGATGGCTTTATCCAAAGCGCGTTTGATGCCGGTGCCGCTCAGGTCACTGGTGCCGGAAAAACCAAAGTGGCCGTTTACCAAAACCTCGACCATGACCCCTTGATCGAAACTGATCACATTACGGTCCGGCTTTTCATCGCGAACCATGCGGTAGGTGGTTTTTTCAGTCACGTGACGCAAACTGACCCAGTCAGCGGATCCTTTGAGCGTGTGGAGGGTTCTTTGTAAATCCATTGAAGACCTCTTTTCCGAGTAGAATTAAGCACTTCCAATAACCAATCATGCCCGAAAAGACAACCTCGAAGGGTGCTTTCTGAAAAGTCTTATCAAGCGGTACCCCTCGGGGCGAGGGTGGGCGAGATGGAGGGTCGAGTGTCAGAATGGGTTGGCAAGGCCTTTGCTTTATACGTTCTCAGGGAGGTTGCTGGTGTCATAAAGAACCAGCAAAAAAGGGGATGAATATGAGAGTACTTCTAGCACTTCTAGCAACAGGTTTCATGATCATGATCACTTACTTCGGTCCGGCAAATGCTTCGACCTTGGCGACCCCAAGTTGCAAAATGACTTCCGAGGGCATCTTTGATGGTTCTTGGGTGAAGCACCGTATCGTGGTGAACGAAGATGTTGTTTATGGTGCGAATGACATGGATTCCATCCTGTCCCAGCTTGATTCCTTGCGTGATCAGGGCCTTTGCCGCTAAAGTGGCAGGGCTTTGAACCGAAATGACTTTTTAACCCAGATTTGGAAACCCTATCCCGCGATGCCTGAAAATGCTCAGGCGGCAGGGCGTATTTATCAGATCGAGCGCGATGGCGAGGCTTTAAAGCTGGTTCTGCACCGCGATTCCCAAACTCACAAAATCCAATTTGAAAAAGCCCCGAAGCACTCTGAATTTCTGATTGAGGGTGACATCGTCGCCGTTGTTTCGGCCACTGAAGTGGTGCTGCTGGCTCCGCAAAAGCAATCCCTGCCGAACCGGTCGTTCGACAAAGACTTGACCCTGAAATGGGGCACCTATCTGCAATCTTTGCGTGAATTCTTTGTTTCACAAGGTTTTGTGGAATTAAAAACGCCTTCTTTGGTTGTGTGCCCGGGCACGGAACCCAGTCTGGATGTTTTTTCCACGAACCTGAAGGTCGGCTCGCGCCAGCAGAAGTTGTTTTTACCCACCAGCCCGGAACTGCATTTGAAAAAAGCCCTGGCTTTGGGCGCTGAAAAAATATTTGAGCTGGCTCCGTGTTTCCGTAACGGTGAAGTCACCGAAAGACATCAGCCCGAATTCCTGATGCTGGAATGGTACCGCGCCTATGCTTCACTGAAGCTGATCAAAGAAGACACGATTAAACTTGTAAATCATCTGGCGCAGGCGATGAAGGTCGCAGGCCCGGCAAAGGTGACTTCTTATTCCGTGGCCGAGCTTTTCAAAATTCACTGTGGTTTTGAATTGAAGCCCGACACTTCCAAAGAAGAACTGAAAGCACTGGCCGGGAAAATCGGTGTCGATGTTCGCAGCGCTGAAAGTATTGATGATTATTTCTTCCTGATCTTCATGGATAAAATCGAAAGTCAGTTGCCCCATGACGAGCTGGTATTTGTTGAAAAATATCCGCCGTATCAGGCGGCGCTGGCGCGTTTGACGTCTGATGGCTGGGGTGATCGCTTCGAGGCGTACTGGAAGGGCATTGAGCTTTGCAATGCCTTCCACGAACTGAATGATCCAAAGATCCAGCGCCTGCGTTCGAAAGAAGACCTGCAAAAGAAATTAGAAATGGGCAAAGAGGCTGTCAGTCTGGACGAAGAATTCTTCCAGTGTCTGGAGGCGGGTTTGCCTCCATCAGGCGGGATTGCCTTGGGTGTGGAACGTCTGTTCATGGCGCTTCAGGGCCTGCACAGTATTTCAAGTCTGCGTCTTTTCCCTCAATAATCTATTTACCGCTTAAAACTTTTTGAATCCACGGCAGAGCGTGGGAAACGGCCGCGTAGCCTCCGACCGAGGAACCTTTGGCGCGGAAGCCTGAGCACGCGGAACCCCAGCTGACGACACCAACCTGAACAGCTTTGCCTGGTTTTTGGATGAACACAGGACCACCGCTGTCACCCGGGCAGGAGGAATGCTGGTGCTGAAAGGTATTGATACAAAGTGTTTCAGGCCCCAGCACATAGCCACGTTTTTTCGGAAAATCATCCTGGGCACATAATGACCGTGGCAGCAAAGGGGCTTCCAGTTTCTTCAACCAGTCACTTGTTTTTGCGCCTTCACTGTCCGTCAGACCCCAGCCAGTGATCATCACAGGTTCATTGGAATCACCCAAATCCACGGTGTTAAGTTCAACCGGCGTGATGTCCATCACAGCTTCAGAAAGCTCAATCAATGCGATATCGGATTTCGGCCAGTTGAAATCAGGATGAGTCTGAATAGAACGGATTTTAAGACGACGACTGTCCTGACCGGACTGGGCAATGCCACCGATGTAAAGTACCAGCTTGGCCGGCGCAACAATTCGCTGACGGGTTTCTGATTCATCTTCGAGCACACAATGAGCTGCAGTCAGCACCCAGCGCGGGGCGATCAGGCTGCCACCGCAGTGATGGGACACATAGTTTTCTTTCGGATCATTGAACCAGATGTTCACCATGAACGGGAATTCACCTGCAGAGGCAAACGTACCGCCAGTAATTGCCGGGGAAACCGAGGTCAGGCTAAAAATAAAAATGAACAGGCAAACCGAGAAGCGAAGCATACTCTTGTCATATTCGAGTCCTGCCAAGACATCACACGAATTAAGAGACAAGACCGAACACTTGTATATTTTTCCCAGAAAGGTGCCTGGTTGTTTTTTCTGGCTACAACGTATCATTTTGTTACAGGGCTTCTGTCTTGGATTTCAGGCCCATATAGGGTGAGCTGATTGCATGTGAATTATCCTTCTGAAATCCAGCTAAAGACTCAGTAAAAACAAGCCGTTAAGTCATTTATGGGAACATTTAAGGCACGTACTGGCATTCTCAGCTTTTTCCTCATTCTTTTGGCGGCGGTGGCGCAGGCGACTCCGACAACTTTGAATTATCAGGGACGCATTTTAAAAACTGACGGGACGGCATTGGAATACAACAATGTCAGCTTTGCTTTTGAGGTGACCAACGTCACTGGCACGTGCGTGTTCTATCGTGAACAAAGAAACAACGTGAACATGCAGGGATCCAAAGGGGTCTTTGATATTCCCATCGGTGAAGGCACAAAGTTGTATCCGACGGACCCTGGTTACAGTCTGCGTGATGTTTTTAACAACGCCATTGAGCACAATTGCGATGGGAGTGCGAAGTACACTCCGTCCCACGATGAAGTGCGAGTGTTGCGTGTGCAGTTTCATGACGGAAGTGGCTGGAAAGCGATCACTCCAAACAACATCATCCGCTCGGTGCCTTTTGCAAACTTCGCTTATTCAGCGGCTCGTCTGGGTGACAAACTTTCCACTGACTTTGTTCTGAAAGACGCCGTCTCGACCTGTCTGAGTGGTCAGTATTTGACCTTTGATGGCGCAGACTTCGTCTGTCAAAACGATGCCGGTGGAGCCGGCATGGTTTCAGACATCAATGCGACGGGTCCTTACCTGACGAAAGCTGGAACGGCCAGCATTCCGGTGATTTCGGCCAACGTCGGAACCGCGGCGGGAACTATGGCAGCGGGGAATGATTCAAGATTTTTGAATGCTGAAAAGATCCGGGGACAGGATATCAGTGCGACACTGGCGACTTCCGGCCAGGTTTTAAAGATGAACGGTTCCAATACTTGGGTTCCTGCGACACTGACATCTGCTGATATTTCGGGATTGTCGACGTCTTTGAACAACAAGATCGACGCTACGATGTTCCCAACCTCTTGCACGGCAGGACAGTCGCTGGTGTTTGTGACTCCGGCCAACAAGTTTGATTGCTACAGCATTTCGATTACGGAATCCCAGATCACTGGCACGATTTCCGGAGCGAAGATTGCCGGAAATATTTCCGGCAAAGCCGCAGGCATCAACGGCGTTTTGCCGGTCAGCGAAGGCGGAACGGGCAGTGGTGTGACCTTGAACAACAACCGCCTGATGGTTTCATCAGCGGGGAAAATTGTTGAGTCCGTCGCATTGACGGATGGACAGATTCTGATTGGTAAAACCGGGGATGCCCCGCAAGCCGCCAATATTCAGGCGGGTTCAGGTGTCAGTATCAGCAATGGAGCTGGCGGGATCACAATCAGCGCAACGGGTACGGGTGGCACTATCACGGGTGTGACTGCGGGCACAGGTCTTGGTGGCGGCGGCAGTACAGGCAATGTGACTTTGAATCTGGCAAACACAACGGTGACTGCAGGCACCTACGGGACAGCCACCAAGGTTCCTCAAGTTGTTGTTGATGCTCAAGGCCGACTGACTTCTGTGACTGAAGTGACTGTGTCTGGTGTGGCACCAGCCGGTACAGCAGGTGGCGATCTGGGCGGCACCTATCCAAATCCGGATGTTGTCAGACTTCGTGGTAAAGCTATTTCTGCGACGGCCCCCACAGCGGCGGGACAGTTGCTTCGTTATGATGGTACAAGTTACGTTCCGAACTTCCTGAGTCTTGCTGATATTCGTTCGACAGTGACTCCGGCAAATACCATTTTCCCGGGAACGGCTTGTTCCAGCGCGCAGACATTGACGTGGTCGTCCCTGACGGATTCTTTCAGCTGTCAGGCGATTTCGATTTCAGAGTCCAATATATCAGGAACTATTGCCTCGTCTAAAGTGAGCTTTGGATCACAGTCGGCCAGGACTTTCTTTGCGGCGCCGACAGGGGCTGCAGGTGCGCCGTCGTTCAGGACAATTGCGGCGGCTGATTTGCCAACCAGTGGAGTGGGTGCCGGTACCTATTCGTCAGTCACCGTGGATACCTATGGCCGAGTGACAGCAGCGACCAGTCCCACGACAGTGAGCGGGTATGGCATCACAGATGCATTCTCTCAGAATGGAAATTCCTTTGGTGCAGCGGCGGTACTTGGAACCAACGATGCCCAAAGCCTGCAGCTTGAAACCAGTGGCACTGCAAAAATGACGATTCTTTCCTCGGGGAACGTGGGTGTGGGAACTGAAACGCCTTCCACGCTGTTGCACCTCAGTCGTAGCCTTCCCAACGGGACAAACCCTTTAGCGGTGTTCGAAAATACAAATTCGACGATCTCGGGATTGACCACTTTTGCTGCGCTGGCTCCGAATATCGGGGACACGTACAGCAAGACCAATATCATTATTGGTAAAGCTCACAGCAACTATCAGGCTGGTAGCATTGAATACAATTACAATTCTTCAGATACAGCACAAAGACGGTTGAGTCTGGGGCATAAGGGTTATTCCCCGAATTTCCATATTACCGAGCCGGGCAATGTGGGGATCGGTACAACCAGTCCGACAGCAGATCTGGTGGTTACAGATGGTGGGACCGCTGCGCCTTATGTAAGTGTGGACAAGCTTGCTGTGATCGGGAATTCAAACACAGTGTTGCAGGTGACGTCACCAAACACCGCGGCCTCGGCCTTGTATTTCTCTGATCCCGACAGCCGGGATCCTGGTGGAATTTCTTATTCGCATACCAACGATCAGATGTCATTCCGCGCAGGCGGGGCTTTCCATATGTTCCTTGGAACAAACGGAAATGTCGGGATCGGGACGTCAGCTCCGGATGCGGATCTGCACGTTTACAGTCAGCGGGACACGGCCTCGCTTCACCCTCATCGCGCAGGCGTGATTGCCGAGTCAGAGGGGGCCTATGTGGGAGCAAGGTTTGCGGCCCGTCACTATGGTCCGACGGAAGTTCCCATGTTTATTGCTTACAAAGCTAAAGGCAGTAAGGCCTCTCCAACCGCGGTGACCAGCGGTACGGGACTGATGTCTTTGGTGGCTGCGGGATACGACGGCACAAATTGGGTGAGTTCATCCGGCACAACGGATTCGATGACAGTCTCGGCTTCCGAAAACTGGTCGGCGACCGCACGTGGAAGCAAAATCTATTTTGCCACAGTTGCCAACGGAACGACCCAGGGACTTAACCGCATGACTGTGGATCACAATGGTTTTGTGGGGCTGGGAACAACGGTCCCGGCGACACATCTTCATGTGACTTCCGGGGATGGGTACACGACCATCACCAATCAGAACGTGGGTACAGGCGGAAATTCCTGGAGATGGTATTCCTCGTCAACGGGGGCTCCATTAGGTGCCAACGCCATGTGTTTTGGCGCGGGGACTTGCTTGTTCACTCTTAGAACAGATGGAAGCGCCACCCTGACGGGAGCTTTGACTCAAGGTTCAGACAGACGACTGAAACGCGATATTGCCAGCATTGACCATGCCTTGACTTCGATCCTTCAAATCAACGGCGTGACCTACAACTGGATCGATCCATCCAAGGGTGACAAACGGGATATGGGTGTGATCGCTCAGGAAGTGGAAAAGGTCTTCCCTGAGGTTGTCAAAACTGATTCTCAAGGACTCAAATCCGTCGCCTATCAAAATCTGGTTTCACCGATCATTCAGGCAATCAAAGAGTTCTATTCAATCTGGTACAAGGATTCTCAGAACCTGAATGCAAAAGTGAATGCGCAGGAAAAAGAGATTAGTGCTCTTAAGGAAGAAAATAGAGCACTCAAGTCCCGCGTGGATGAAATCAGTTTGATGAAGAAATCCCTGTGCGCCAAAGACCCGTCTTTGGAGTTTTGCTCTCAATAACATATCGAAACGAGATCACTTCGGACCCTGAACCTAAGTCTGAAATTCAGGGTCTGGCATTCCACAATCTCACATCAGTCTTTCCTTATCCTTAGGTTGTTGACTCAATCGTGAGTGAGCGTTGCAATAAAGCTGGTGAGATTTAGAATGAAAAAACAAAACGCTTTAATTTTACTTCTGACACTGTCGTCCGCGCAGGCTTTGGCGGCCAATGTCTATACGTTCGCTGACTGCCTGGAGCTGGTGAAGAAAAACAATGCGGAACTTGTGGCGGCCGAGCAGAGTATGGATTCTGCCAAATACAATCTGAATGCCTCTTACAGCAACTATCTGCCGCAGATCACAGCCAATGCCGGTTATCAGAAAAGTGAAACCAATCAGGTGGAAAGTGAAGGCTATACGGCCACACTCAATGCCACCCAGAATGTCTTTAACGGCTTTGGGGATATGGCCAAAGTTTCCGAAAACGAAGGCAAAGTGAAAGTGGCGGAAGCCAGCCTGCGCACGGTGAAAGCCAAAATCAGCTATGATCTGAAGTCCGCATTTGCCAATGTGATCTATGCGCAGGAATCCTTGAAGCTGACCAGAAGCATTCAAAAGCGCCGTGCTGACAATCTGAATATGGTGGAACTGCGCTTTCAAAGTGGTCGTGAAAACAAGGGCTCGGTGCTGCTTTCCAAAGCCTATCTGAAGCAGGCCCAACTGGATGTTCTGAAGGCGGAAAATTTCTTTAACACCTCCCGCAGTTCGCTGATTCGTGTAACGGGCCTTGCGCCTGATGCCGAATTTGAGGTTCAGGGGAAGGCGCCTGAAAGCACTCCGTCGTCAGTGACTCCGGCTTTTACAAAAATGGCTGAACAGACACCGGAACGCCTGCAGGCACAAGGGCAGATTCAAAGTGCCGAAGCCGGGTTAAGCAGTGCACGTTCTGAGTTCTTGCCTTCCTTGGATTTAAGCGGCTCTGTGGGTAATACAGGGGATAGCTGGTATCCGGAACAGGATCGCTGGAGTGTCGGCGCGACCCTGTCCTGGTCTCTGTTTTCGGGCGGTAAGGACTATTTCACCAATAAAAGTGCCTTTGCGCAAAAGCTGGTGGCTGAAAACACCTGGAAGAATTCGCAATTGGAAATCATCGTGAAGCTTCGCCAGACGTTTGCTGAATTCACCGAAGCGGTGGAGCAGGTGAAAGTCAGTGATGCCTTCGTCGAAGCGGGCAGTGTGCGCGCTGAAATCGGGCGCAGCAAATACAACAACGGTCTAACGACCTTTGATGACTGGGACAAAATTGAAAATGATCTGATTTCTTATCAAAAGGATCAGACCTTAAAACGTCGTGATCGTGTGGTGGCGGAAGCCAACTGGGAAAAAACACAAGGTGTAGGAGTGCTGCCATGAAATCATCAACCAAAAAAATGAGCTGGGTGCTGGCAGGTCTTGTCGTCGTCGGTGCGGCAGGGATTTACTTCTGGAAAAAAGACAATGGCACCGCACCTACCTTCCGCGAGATTTCCGTTGCAGCGGGTGATCTGGATGTGACGATTCTTTCCACAGGCACGGTGCAACCGAAAAACCGCTTGGAGATCAAAGCCCCGGTGGCTGGTCGTATTGAGCAGATTCTGGCTAAAGAAGGCCAGCAGATCCGCAAAGGTCAGATTCTGGCCTGGATGAGTTCCACCGAACGAGCCGCCATGTTGGATGCCGCGCGTGCGCAAGGGGCGGAGGAATACAAGAAATGGTCCGAGCTTTATCTGGCGACCCCGGTGATTGCGCCGATTGCCGGTACTTTGATTCTGAAAAATGTTGAACCGGGACAGACCTTCACGAACACCGACGCCATTTTTGTGATGTCCGACCGTCTGACCGTGAAAGCGCAGGTGGATGAAACCGACATTGCGCAAATCAAACTGAAAGAAAAGGCCACTATCGTATTGGATGCCTATCCGCAAAGCCCATTGCCAGCGACGGTGGATCAGATTGCCTTTGATGCGACTACGGTGAATAACGTCACCACTTATTTGGTGGATGTGATACCTGATAGTACTCCGGACTTCATGCGAAGTGGGATGACGGCGAACGTAACCTTCACGATCGCATCCAAGAAAGGCATTTTGCTGGTGCCAAGCGAAGCTTTGCGTGTCAGTCAGGGGCGCACGGAAGTTCTGGTGAAAGTGCCAGGCTCCAAGCCGGCCTTGCGCGAAGTGCGCACCGGCATCACCGACGGCCGCAACACCGAAGTGGTGGAAGGCTTGGTTGAAGGCGAAGTGGTTCTGGTGACGCAGTTCAAGCTGGGTGAAAAATCTTCGTCAGGTTCCAATCCATTTGGTCCTCCGTCAGGTCCGCGCCGGGGTCGTCAATGATTGATATCAAAGGCATACGCAAATCCTATCAGATGGGCGACACGAAAGTGGATGTTCTTAAGGGCATCAGTCTGAAAATTGAGCGCGGGGATTTCGTGGCCATCATGGGGCCTTCAGGTTCTGGTAAATCAACCCTGATGCACATTCTGGGGTTGTTGGATGTTCCCAGTGAAGGCAGTTACAACCTGAACGGCCGTGAAGTGGCCGATCTCAGTGAAGATGAACTGGCCATTGTTCGGCGAGAGGAAATCGGTTTTATCTTTCAGCAGTTCAATCTGCTTCCGCGCATGGAAGCCTGGCAAAACGTGTCCCTGCCGCTGATTTACAGCGAGGATGGGTTTAGCTATGACAAGGCTCACACGCTTTTGGACAAGGTTGGTTTGGCCGAAAGAATTCATCACAAATCCAACGAATTGTCCGGGGGACAGCAGCAGCGTATCGCGATTGCCCGGTCCCTGATTAACAATCCCCGTATTATCTTCGCCGATGAACCAACGGGAAATCTGGATTCAAAAAGCGAAAAAGAAATCATGCAGATTCTGCACAAGCTGAACGAACAGGGGATCACAGTTATTGTTGTGACCCACGAAGAAGAAATCGGTCAGCAGGCCAAGCGTTTGATCCGACTGCGTGATGGTGTGATTCAGTCCGACGAGCGCCTTCAGGCATTGCCAGCAGCGCCAACCACCGCGCTGGAAAAACGTCAGGAACAACCGGCAAAATGGCCGGTGCGGGAAATGATTGAGCATCTTCATCAGGGCTTCCAGACGCTGGCGGCAAATAAAGTTCGTTCTGGGCTTTCCATGCTGGGGATCTTGATTGGTGTCGCTGCGGTTGTGGGAATGCTGGCGCTGGGAACGGGGGCCCGTCAAAGCATTGAAAAACAACTGTCGTCTTTGGGTTCGAATCTTCTGGTTCTGCGCGCAGGCAATGTGCGTGTGGGCGGGGTGATGCAGGAATCCGGTGTGCGCATTCGGATTTCTTTGGATGATGTCAGCACTATTAAGAATCAAATCAGCGGAATTAAAGATGTGTCGCCGTCGTCTTCGGGACGCGGGCAGATCACTTATCTGAATAAAAACTGGAACACGCAAGTCATGGGTGTGGCTCCGGCGTATGAACAAATGCGCGCGAGCACTCCGATCTTTGGCCGCTTTTTTTCCGAGGAAGAAAATCAGCGCCGCACACTGGTGGCAGTCATCGGAACCACGGTGGCGCGCGAGCTTTTCGGAGATAAATCCCCGATTGGCGAGATGATTAAAATCAACAAAGTGAACTTCCGCGTGATCGGTGTTCTGCCTGAAAAGGGTGCTGCGGGTCCGCAGGATCAGGATGACCGGATTCTGGTTCCGGTGGTGACGGCGATGTATCGTCTGTTCGGGAAAAACTATGTGGATTCAGTGGATATCGAAGTTCGCGACGCTGCGGATATTCCTGATGTGCAGGATTCACTGCAGGAGCTGATGAACAAACGTCATCGCGTGCCAGTGTCGTCACAAGGTGATGCATTTAATGTTTTCAATATGGCCGACATTCAGCAGGCGCTGAATTCAACCAGTCAGACTATGTCGATGCTGCTGGCTTCGATCGCGGCAATTTCATTGGTGGTGGGTGGTATCGGGATCATGAACATTATGCTGGTGTCGGTGACCGAACGAACCAAAGAAATCGGTTTGCGCAAAGCCATCGGTGCGCGCCGCCGGGATATTCTTTTGCAGTTCCTGGCCGAATCCATCGTGGTCAGTGTGTGCGGGGGACTTTTGGGTATTGCTCTGGGGGTTGGGTTCTCGCTGTTGATTTCCAAGGTTTTGGGTTGGTCGACGGTGGTTTCTGCGGGCTCCGTGATACTTTCTTTTGGATTTTCTGCCCTGATTGGGATCGTTTTCGGCAGTTATCCGGCCAGCAAGGCGTCAAAACTGCATCCCATTGAAGCGCTTCGCTACGAATAACCGGAAAAAATGACAGAAAAGGCAATCTTGACTGTCTTTAAAGGCCTTCATCCGCTAGAACTTCCGCAATAAATAAACCACCGGAGGTTCCTATGAAGGCTTTATTGATCGCCGCTTTGATGTTTGTTTCCGCACCTGCATTTGCTGGAAAAATGAAAGAAATCTATATCATGACGACGGATAGCATTCTTGAAAACTTCGGTTTCGATGATTCTCAAGTTCAGATTGATGACTACAAATTCGTGACTGTTGAAGGTGAAGATCTGGCAGTTCAAACAACTGTTCGCGTTTACTACACTCGCGCGGTTTATACTTGCGTGACCACTTTCAAAAAGACTGAACACTTCTACGACGTAAAAAATCTGCGTTGCAAATAGTAGTTCCGTTGCACATTTTGAAAATAAAAAAGGGGCTTTTCAGCCCCTTTTTTCATTCTTAAAGACCCCGAAAGGTCTTTTCGATTTAGCCCTTTTCTTCCGGGCCGCCGTTGATGTCTTCTTTCAGTTCTTTACCAACTTTGAAGAACGGAAGTTTCTTTTCATCGACGTTGATGATTTCACCAGTGCGTGGATTACGACCTTTGTAGGCACCGTACTGACGGTTCACAAATGAACCGAAACCACGGATTTCAATACGGTCATCGCGCATCAAAGCTTCCACCATAGAATCGAAAATAGTGTTTACTACAGTTTCTGCTTTTACACGGGTGATGCCCGCTTTTTCAGAAATCAAATTTATCAAATCTGCTTTTGTCATTCTGACCTACTTAAAGTATTGATAACACTCTCGATTATACAGAAGAGAAGGGGGCTGACTACCACTTTTCAATGATTTAACTCAATGCTTCTTATACAGACCCGTGTTGAGCAGGATTTTACGGTAAGCATCAAGCACTGACTGGACCATTTTGGCCGTATCGAACAGGTCAACGACCTTCTGACGGGCCCGATCGCCGATTTCATCGGCCGGCATGGTGCCCGAAAAGATCTCGACCAATAGGTTCGACATGGAGTCCACATCCGCCGGGCGAAGCAGGAATCCGTCCCGTCCATCCTCGATAATATTGGCGATTGGGGACACTTCTGAACCCAAAACTACCTTTTTTTGAGCCATTGCTTCCAGGGTGGAGGGCTCAAAACCCGTGGTTCTGGAGCCCATATTCACAAAGGCATCGCCCAAAACGATATAATCTTCCAGTTCTCCGGCCGGAATCGCTCCGGTCAGAATCACCCGGTTGCCCAAAGCCAGGTTCAAAACCTGGAATTCAATGTCTTTGTATTTCGGGCCATTGCCGACCAACAACAGATAACTGCCTGGTTTTTTGATGGCGACTTTTTCAAAAGCCCGCAACAAAGGAATCACTTCCTGCACGTCGGTCATGTCGGTGATCGAAACGGCGACGTGGGCATTTTCAGGAATTCCCAGTTTCTTACGCAATTCCAGGGACTTTTCCTTCGGTGTCAGATCTCCAAGTTCAATCCCATAAGGCACGGTGTAGGTGTGATAGTCCGGATAAAGATAATATCTTTCCAGAATAATGCGCTGTTGGGGATTGGTGACAAAGATGCCGTCGGCAGTGGAAAGCAACTGACGGTCACCACCATAGTAAGTGGTCAGAAATTTATAAGCCGTTGCGACCGCCGTGGTCAGCATGCTTCCCAAAGTGTCTTGTTTCATCGCCAAAATGGCAAAAAGCTGGGACATCTGAGTCGCTTCAACATCGTAAGCCACCGCCACTTTGAAATCATCTTTGCGGGTGGCAATGCGATAGCCGGATTTATCAATGCTGTGAACGATATGAAATGGATCTTCCTTGTGCAGTTGCGCAAACTTCTGACGAACTGCCATTTGAAAACTTAAATGAGAAAGATTTTTTGCGCCCTCGTGAAGATAAAACACTTTCACGCCATCACGGGTGACTTCCGGTTTTTTCAGTGCGGAACTGGCGGCAAGAACTGTGACTTTGTGTCCCTCGCGGGCCAGACCACGGGCGATAGGCCACAAGAAACCATGATCGGTGGCACGACTGAGAATCGGAAAACGTTGGGACGTCAGACAGATATTGAGTGTTTCCGGCAGTCGGGACTTTTTAGCCATGAAACTATCTTAGATGATTCAAGGCCTTGTTGTACAGACGATTGAGTTCATTCATCGAGGAGTCGATCAGATGGCGGTCTTCGGCCAGTTTTTCAGACAGGGATTCCGGCAGACGCAGATGGCTTTTGGCCAGCAGTTTGATCAGATCCTTTTGCAGTTGAGAATGATTCAGCACCCAGCAGTTGACGGTGTTTTTCCAAAGATCGGAATGAACACTGGTCTGGCGCGTGTCCAGAATCAGCACTGCGTGGGATTGAATCGCACGCAGATAATATTCAGTCATTTCAACCGGTGTGAAATTCTGTCCCGCCAGCATCAAAGCCGTGCTGCCACTAAGAAGTTGCTGAGTCACCGGGGCAGACAGAGGTCCAGTCAGAACCCAGCGGTCCGCACACTGGAATTCAGTCATCCAGGCGGCGAATTTTTTACGATCACGCAGAGTCCAGTGGGCGTAGGTTCCCCACAAGGCCACTTTGTATTTTTGTGCCACTGCTCGCAGGCGGATGAAGTAATCAGAGTCCGGATTGAATCTGGTTTCATTGAAAGGCAGAACCACGTAAGAGGACTTTTTCAAGTTCGCGATCAGCGGCAGTTCGCTGCTGTCGATGGCGTCTTCATTTTGTTCTGTTTTCAAATCCAGAACCGGCGGCAAGATACCACGGCCCTGGCGGTTGGATCGAACATCCAAACCACGAAGCTGTCCCAGTGTTTCGACTGTCGGGCAGGTGATGATGTCACTTTCCTCAACCAGATAGCGAACCGGGTTTCGGCGGGACAGGCCATTTTTGATATTCAGTAAAGAGGTCGTCAGAACACAAGTGGGGTGGGATTTTGCAAAGGTGGAAAGCACCATTTGCGCGGCATTCATTTTGTCATCGTCCAAAAGCACATGCAGAATCTGCGGCTGCAGGCCGAAAAGACCCGGGATGATGCGAACGCCTTCCAGAAAACTCCATTTTTTGAAATAACCCATGAACTCGATGCCGCTGGTGTCGCGGGGAATTTCGCCATAACTGGTCAGCAGAACCACCTCGTGCTGCTGGGCTTTTAAAGCCTGCGCCAGCTGCCACGAAGTCGCGTTCACATGTTTGCTAACCAGGATTATTTTCGCCATTCCAGTCCCAACGCTTTATAGATCTTGTGAAGGATTTTGCGGTTGGCTTCGGGGATATTGCGGTGTTTTAGCTCTTCCGGATGGATCCATTCCAGCATCATGTGATGCTTGGCCCGAGGCTCGCCCTTCCAATACAGGATTTCATAAAACAATATGAGAATCCCTACATCTCCGTAGGAATGGGTGCAGGCCAGCTTCAATTCACCGACTTCAGCCTCAATACCGAGCTCTTCATTCAGTTCGCGGGCCAAAGCTTCTTCAGGGGTTTCGCCATTTTCAATCTTGCCGCCCGGGAATTCCCATTGGCCGGCCAAAGAGTTGTTTTCGGGACGCTGGCCCACCAGGATCTTGCCGTCTTTACGCAGAAATCCAGCCACCACCGGGATCCAATGGCCCTTGCGGATTTTAGATTTTTTTTGCTTTGATTCAACTGCGCTATCGTCCGTCATTATACCTTCTAGCAACGTCATGGAAGAAACCGGGTCCATGAAACACAAGTGCAGAATAAATTTGAACAAGATCGGCGCCCATTTGCAATCTTTCAAAGACATCTTCTGGGCTCATAATGCCCCCAACACTGACTAAAAGCAGGCCTTCGCGTTTTTTGCCCAAAGTTTGAACAGCAACTTGAAGGGCGCGCTGCGAAAGTTGTTTTAAAGGAGCCCCGGAAAGGCCTCCTTCAGCTGGGAAATGGCATCCGGTGGGGCGGGACAATGTGGTGTTCGTCAAAACAAAACCGTCCACGCCCAATTCCTGGCAGTTGGACACGGCTTCAGCCAGGCCTTCTTCCCCCATGTCCGGGGAAAGTTTCACCAGGACCGGTGTGGGCTCGAAGTGAGAAACGCGGTCCACGATAGGACCAATCAGGGCGCGCAGATTCTCTTTTTTCTGAAGATCTCGCAGACCCGCTGTATTGGGGCTTGAGATATTCACAACAAAGGCATCTGCAAACGGGCGGAACTGGTCCACCAAAGTCAGATAGTCCGCCACGGCATCAATATTCGGAGTGTGACGGTTCTTTCCGATGTTTACAAAAATCGGGGTGCGGTAGTTCGGCGCATAGGACGTCAGGTTGTGAAAGACTTCATCGCCGCCATCAGAAGGAAAACCCATCTTGTTCCACATGGCCTGAAGTTCCAGGTCACGGTCCATGATTTTTCCAGGATTCGGAGTTTGTGCGCGGGGAGTGATGGTGCCAACTTCAACAAAGCCGCAGCCCAACGCCCACCATTCTTTCAGATGTTCCGCATTTTTATCAACACCGCCGGCAATACCCATGGGATTGGCGAAGTGCAGATCACGCCAGGTAAAGCTGTTCCAGTGCGGAGTTTTTCGTCCGTGAATCAGAGAGTAGAATGGAAGCCCCAGAGAGCTCAGATCGTGAGCCCACTGGGGTGGTAAAAGCAACCAAGGACGCATTAGCGAGGGTACAAGCCTCTGAGCAGCATCGCGCGCTCAAGACGTTGAACAGAAACCGCCATCGCAGCAGATCTCATATCAATGTTCTTTTCTTTCGCCAAAGAATAACCTTTGTCGAAGGCTTTGGTGATGATGCCTTTCAGACGACCATTCACTTCTTCTTCGTCCCAGAAGTAAGACATGGTGTCTTGAACCCACTCGAAGTAGGAAACGATCACGCCACCGCCATTGGCGATAACATCCGGAGCGATGAAGACACCGCGTTTATGAAGGATTTTAGTCCCGGCATTCGTGATAGGACCGTTGGCACCTTCCACGATGATTTTCGCCTGGATTTTTTCCGCATTGTGCGTGTCGATCTGGTTTTCCAGAGCGCACGGGAACAAAGCATCACATTTTACTTCAAGCAGCTCTTCATTGCTGATCGGCTGAGCTTTTGGATAGCCCTTCAGGAACTTGTGCGCTTTCACGTATTCGTTCACTTCGTTGATATCCAGACCGTCGCCGTTGAAGATACCACCGGAAACATCGCTGACAGCCACGATGCGAGCACCGCGCTCATGAGCGAATTTCGCCGCGAAGGAGCCCACGTTACCGAAGCCCTGGATCGCGATAGAAGCGCCTTTCATGCTCATGTTGCAAACTTCGAAAGCTTTTTCTGCAACATAAACAACACCCAAACCGGTAGCATGGTTACGACCCAAAGAACCACCGATTTCCACCGGCTTGCCAGTCACCACGCCCGGTTGAGCGAAGCCACCTTGTTCCTGAGAGTAAGTGTCCATGAACCAAGCCATCGTCTGTGGATCTGTGCCCACATCCGGAGCTGGAATGTCTTTTGTCGGGCCAACGAATGGACCGATTTCAGAAGCATAACGACGAGTCAGGTTTTGTTTTTCAGTGCGGGAAAGTTTGGTCGGATCAACAGTGATACCGCCTTTTGCGCCGCCCAAAGGAAGACCCAAAACAGAGTTTTTGAAGGTCATCAAAGCCGCAAGGCCGACAACTTCGGAAAGGTCCACGTTTTGGTGATAACGGATGCCGCCTTTGTAAGGGCCCAAAGTTGGAGAGTACTGAACACGGTAGCCCGTGAATACTTTCACACTGTGGTCGTCCATACGAACCGGAACAGAAACTGTGATGCAACGACGAGGTCTTTTTAGACGCTCAAGGATGTTGGGATCGCAGTTGATAATTTTGGCAGCTTCATCAAGAGTTTGAATGGCGTTTCTGAAAAGAGGCCCGTCATAGAGAGGCTCTATCTTGTGTTCCATGATATGTGTCTCCTTAAGTACACGGTGAAATGTTAGTGAAGTAAATACTCAAAGTCACTCCGGAAAAAGGTGATGACTCAGTGGTTCTTTTTGACCACAATGAGCCTATGCTTCAGTCGTGGTTTAGCCTATTTAGCGTCCTATTTTTCAGTCCCCAACTTTATGCCCAAAGCCCGCAAAGAGCTTTCATGGAGCAGTTCCAAAGCTCCCGTATCAGCTTCCCGGCAGAGGATTCTCCGCTACTGGGTGACAGCCCGGGGCGTTATCCGGAACCTCTGAATTTTATCATGACGAATGTCATCAGTTGGATTCCCACCGGTGAACCCAAGCTGATGTCGTCAAGCTGTGCGCCTGAAGTTTGGGCCGCACGCATGCAGGATTCGCGGGTTCAAAAGTCAGCCCAGTTGCAAGGGGGCCTGGTACAGAAGTATTTTCAAGACTGCCGCTCTGAACTTGAAACCGGAGACAACAGTTCGCTGATCAATCTGCGCCGGATGATGACGATGAAGTATGATCCGCAAGGACATCCTTTTCTGCGCCGGGTGGTGGTGAATCTGCCGGGCAACGTAAAGCTAAAAGGTCTGCTGGGGCTGAAAGGCGATATGAAACGCCGCCCGCTGGTGATTGTGCGGCTGGGGATTTTTTCGAATGTTGAAGACTTCAAGCCAGAGCGTGCCTGGTTGATGATGCTGTTTGAACAATCACCCTTCAATGTATTGATGCTTGAAAACATGTCGAGCCCGGACTTTGTTGCCAATAACAGCCGATTCTCATTCGGGGGTTACGATGAAGGCATTCAGAATATCCTGATTGCGCGCCTGCTGCAGGATCCAATCGAACCCCTGTCGCAGATGGTGGACAGCGTGCACGTGTTCGGCGTCAGCCTGGGCGGTCACGGTGTGCTTTATTCCTCGCTGCTTAACAAATACAATTCACCGAAGCGTGGCCCGCTGATTAACAGTTTCACAGCCCTGTGCCCGGTGGTGAATCTGCGCTCGACGATGGAATCCCTGACTCACAGTGGAGTGAAGTCCGCCTTTGTGGATTTGTGGAGCCGTCAGCGCCTGAAGGGCCTTGAACAGAAAATCCCGTCACTGGTCACCTACGACAATTTTTCTTTCCTGAGCAAAGCCATTTCCGAGATCGCGCGCACTTATCACGGCGGGCTTTCTTATGTGAATGCGGTTAAACTGCCACCGGGTCAGGAAGACAGCATTCATTTCTGGGAGCTGAATGATTTCTGGCGCTACTACAAACAAGTGGAAGAGCCGGTGATGATTTACGCCACCGAGCAGGATCCGGCCGTTCCTTATGATGTGAATGCCCAGATGCTTTTGAACAAGGAATTGAAAGTTGACAGTAAAAACATCCGCGTGGTGGAGCTGCCTCAAGGGGTGCACTGCACGCTGCCTGTTCCTTATGACTGGAGTGCTTTGACGTCGCTGTTCCAGTCCTATGTTTTGTCGCATTCCCCGAACTTCAAAATGACAGAACAGAAACTGGAAATGGATCTTTCTGACGAGGAATGGACGGGGTTCTTTGATTCCGGCTCCAGCGTGAAGTTTGAAGTGGAAGAGCCGGGTAAAAAACAGGGCTTTGTGACTGTCAGTTTGGAGGTGGAAAATGCCAAGGGCAAAACCAAATCCATGAACTTGAGTCTGCCGTTGTCGCAGTTTGATTTCCGTTTCTTCAACAAGGACATGACCGGATCTGAACAAGAGATGATCGTGCGCTGGTTGAATCAGAACCTGAAAGTGCGCATCGATCAAAGCAAGGGCAAGCCCCTGCTTGTGGCCTCGTGGCCGGTGGCGCTTTAATTATTTCGACAGCTCTTCTTTGAAGTAATCCGAATGTTCGGCGAGCTTTTCCATATAGCCCTGCACATCCTCTTTTGCCTCAGCCGACAGGCGGTGGAACGGAGTGATGTGCTCGTCCGGCACATAGCGGAAGGTGAAGTTGATCCGGCGGGTTTCAAAATTTGAAATCTCGTTCAACGGGAATGAATCCCTGGACTTGCGGTCCACGCGCTGAACGCGGTGGAAAAGATGTTTCTTGAATTTATCCCCGCCAAAAATCTGCAGCGAACAGTCTTCCAGCCACTGTTGAAAAACGGCATTGGATTTGGATTCGGTGCCCTGGCTTGAAACAAACTGGAAAAAAGCGCGTTCCCCGAAAGAAATGGATGCCACCGGACCTGGTTCAAAATCCTTGTGTTCGCCCACGCGGGCGCAATCGTTCTTTTTGCCGTCTTCGCCGATCTGGTCGCCGTAATAATTGATCAGGCAGGTGTTCAAATGCCAGCCGCGCGGGATATCTCTGGGGGCGTAGGTGTCATGCACCAGAGCTTCGATCTTTTGGATCACGTATTCCAGAATTGGTGGATAGCCTTCGGCGGTGACACAGCGGTTGTAGATGCCTTTGGGCGGATGATAATAGTTCAGGCAGGCAAACTGCCAGTTACCCAGCCAGTACACCGGGCGCAGAAGCGGGCGTTGTTTCTGATTTTCTGGTGGCGGGTTGTTTTTGGAATAACGCATTTCCCAGATCGGATAGAGCGTTTTCAGGTAGGCCATGATCTCGGCTTTTTCCCGCGCCGAGATGTAATTCTGCTTATAGATCAATCCATAGGGCAGGGACTTTTCGCCGCCGTCATTGCCGCCTTTTTTCGGGCCTGCATTCGCGGAACGCGGGGCTGGTTTGGATGGGAATCTGCCTTTGGGTTTAAACATAGGTCATGGGTTCTATCACGAGGCCCCCGGGGCCGCCAAGTGCGGGGTTTTGGGGGTGACAGGCCGGGCCTTTTTGGGCTACAAGGAAAGCTCAATTGCTCCGGGAGAATGAAAAAATGACAACACCCGTAAAGGCCTCCGTGGGTCCTCAGGAAAAAGAACTTCTTCTAAATCAGATCCCTTTCCTTAAAGGCAAAAAAATCCTCATTATCGGCGATGTGGGTCTGGACGAATATGTCATGGGCCAAGTCCGTCGTATCAGCCCCGAAGCTCCAGTTCCGGTTCTGGAAGTGGAAGAAGAAGACATGCGCCTGGGGCTTGCTGCCAACGTGGCTCAAAACGTGGCTAGCCTTGGCGGGGAAGCTATGCTGGTTTCTGTTGTGGGTGATGATACTGGCGCGAATCTTTTGCGTGAACTGTTCACAAAAAGCGGCGTCAGCTGGGATTACATGATCGTTGATAAAGCCCGTCCGACCACACGCAAAACCCGCGTGATGGCAAAACACCATCACCTGGTGCGTGTGGACTATGAACTGCGCAAATATCTTTCTGCCGAAGCAGAAGCCCGCCTGATTGAGACTGTTGAAAAGAATGTGGCAAAAGCCGACTGTGTGGTGATCGAGGATTACGCCAAGGGTGTGATTTCTCGCAACGTGGTTGAAAAGGTTTCCGCCATCTGCAAAAAGCACGGTAAAAAACTGATGGTTGATCCACATCGCAACAATCAGGGTTCGTTCTATCAGGGCGTGGATCTGATCAAGCCAAACTATGATGAAGCTGTGGTGCTGACCGGAATGGACTTTGATGATCTGCGTGACAATCCGAACAAGGTTGTTGATGTCGCTCGTGCTTTGCAGAAACTGACCGGCGCTAAAGACGTGGTTCTGACTCGTGGTAAAGACGGCATGACCATTGTTTCTGGCGATGAAATCACTGAAGTTCCAACCTATGCCCGCAAGGTCTTTGACGTGACGGGTGCCGGTGACACGGTGATCGCAGCCCTTTCTTTGGGGCTGGTCTCGGGTCTGTCTTTGGTTCATTCCTGCATGCTCGCGAACTATGCGGCTGGCGTGGTGGTGGGTAAAGTGGGCTGTGTGCCTTGTGAAATCCCGGAACTGAAAGAATACATCCAAACCGCGCACTAGACGCACCGTTTATGCAAAAGGTACCTGGTACCTTTTGGCAGAGAGGACACCGACAATGCAAAAGACTTACACCGTGAACAGCAAGCTTTTGCCGGTGGGTTTTCCTCGTGAATTCGATGCGCATATTTATTTTGAAAGTGCCAGCCTCAGTAAAGCGGAGCATCTTCGCGATGAGGCTATTCGCATGTTTGAAGGCAAGAAAGTCTTCGTCGGCGAGATGATTCCTGAAGCCATTGGGCCGCATCCGGTCCCTATGTTTGAAATCAATTTCCCCAAAGAACATTTTACTGAAGTGGTTCTGTGGCTTATGCATGAGCGCGGGGACCTGTCGGTCCTGGTCCATGAATTAACCGGGGATGACCTTTATGACCACACCCAGGCTGCCATGTGGCTGGGTCCTGCTGTTGAGCTCAAATACGATAGATTTAAGTGATCTTCTGATTTTTTTGTGATTTTCGGACTGGTGCCGGGGCCTTGGGATGTTATACTGGGGTTCAGGCAGCACGGAAATCTTTGGCTGCTCGTCTCAAAATGATATTCGATTCTGCACGCTGATACTCGATATTCGTTTCCTGTAACTACCGATACTGAACCATATGTACTCGCGTCCCAACAATGTTTCGCCAACAAAAGGACATGCTATGAACGTTCAGATTATATCGTTTCACTGTGTTCTTAAAAACAAACTGGGGCAGGTTATCAGCTCAACGTACAACCGTGACGTGATGACGGCGGCTCCGGGGCCGGAGCATGCATTGCCGGGCCTTTCTGACGGGCTTAAAAATCTTCGCAAAGGTGAAAAGCGCCAGATTGAATTAAGCGCGGCCGATGCTTACGGGTACTACGACACCACGAAAGTTTTGGAAGTGGCCCGGGAATCTTTGGTGGGCAGTCCGAAATTGAAAGTCGGTGAAAGCATTCTGTTTGCCCGTGAAGGCAAGAAAGCGGAAAAGTTCCGGGTGACGGAGCTTTCTCAGGACCGCATCACTCTGGATGCCAATCATCCTTTGGCGGGACAGGATCTGATTTTCGAAATTGAAGCTCTGGAAGTCCGTGAAGCGACCCCTGAAGAGGTTCAGGACTCGCTGCCGGAAGAAGACACCGGGGACCGTCTGCATTGACCGGTGAGTAAGGCCTTAAGGCAGCAGTTGCCACAGTCTTAAAGAGTTTTTGTAGTGATCATCATAGATGCCGGCAATCGGCAGTAGTTCGTGCAGTACCAGCAGTCTTTTTTGTTTTATATCCAAAGATTTCCATGCGGATCTGGAAACGACGATTCTGGGCGGGATCGTCAGGGGTTGGTTGACGGCGGCCACTTCCCTTCCATCCAGAGTCAGAACTTCCATCGAGGCAACTAAAACCTCATTGCGGGCATTTTCCAGAACTTCGCGCTGGATGGCCGCTTCATTTTCCAACGGCAATCTTTGCGGCAGTTGTTTCAGCGTCGAATCCACAACAAATAAAAATTCCGCAGCATAAGGATCACCGCCATTTGTTTCCTGGCCATCCTGCAAAGGTGATGCGTGGGTGGAAAATCCCAAAGACATGAAAGCTACCAATAGAGTGAAGGCGAACTTCATACGGTCTCCTCTTTGATCGGATACAGGGCGCTGCTGAAGTTATAAACTGCGTTCAGCTGATTTTTTCTTTTCTCTGCCAGACGGTGAATTTTAAGGCGCGCTTCACGAATGATCTCTTTCATCGCGGGAATGTCATCGGTGTGAATTGCCACCGTCAAAGTGCTGTTGTCGCGTTTTTCCATTGGAACTTCTTCAATCGCTGTCTTAGCCATTTCCAAATACTTTTTCTGCAGATTGCGGCGCAGTTCGGTGGTGTAAGGAATTTGCACTGTTGTCAGGTTGGAAGGCGTGTAGCCTGCGTCCTCGGAATTCTTTTGCAGAATCTGATGGCTGTGCAGATAGCCGATCGTCTGTTCCAGTTCCGGCAGGGACATTTCAAAAAGGCTTGCCAGCAGAGGAAGTTTTTCAGTGGCCTTGGGAAGCTTCAGTGCCTCCAGCAGAATCGGGTGAGCCCAACTGTAAGTGGATTCAAAGAATTCCGGATTCATGGGATTGAAAGAATTTGTTTCGCTGACCGAGCTTCGCAGGGCCATGGCTTCTTCCGGAGCCAGCTTCATGCACTCCACCCATTTTGCGACGGTTTCGTCCGCGGGCACACGCAGCCCGTTCAGAACTTTGGATAAAGAACTTGGGTCCGTCTTCAGCAGGCGGGCAAAAGATCTCAGGGAAAATTTCGGGTTCTTTTCCTGACGCTTCTTCAGTTGGTTTTGCATGAATTTCTGTACGCTCATGGAACAATTAATTCATGAGTCTGCTTTGCATTTAAACAAAAAAGTGAATCGAGCCGTGGAAATGTGGCTTTAACGCGAGCCACATGTTGCGTTGCGATGCGCTCTGGGTGGGGCTTTGCTGGCTGGACGAAGGCCTTTTGTGTGCGATTTCAAGTCTTCTAAAAAGCATTTCCACAACATTACGTGGCGACTGGATAGAGCAACACTGAGAAAAATCCGAACATTTCTTTAGATTGAAATAGCAGCACGTTTAACGACGGAGTCAGGGATGTTTTGGATTGTGACTTTCGCAATATCATTTGTGGTTGTGGTTACCACCGGATGCTCTATCGAGGCCCGTGTTTGGGACATGAACAATGTGCTGACTCCGGTGCCGGCGGAGATTCGTCACGACAAAGACTATCAAAGCACTGAAGTGGCCGTTTCTGGTCATTATCAGGTTCAAGGACAAATTGCAGAGACAACGGAAAGACGGATTAGCGGGAACTACGTTGTAGAAGGGGTTATCGCTTATGAATAAATCCATGTTGTTGGTGTTGAGTCTGTTAATGCATTCTTCATTGTCCTTGGCTCAGACCAATGGCAACAAGGGGATTACTTTCCAGGGTGTTATTAAAGACACCTCCAATCCTGCAAGTCCCACGTTCCCCTCTGTGACATCCAATGTGATGGTGCAGATCCTGGGACTTCGTAGTGATGGCAATTCCTGCATTCTTTGGGAAGAACTGCATTCCGGTGTGCAGATTGAAAAAGGATATCTTTATCTGGTTGTGGGGCGCGGGAATAAAACTGCAACTTCGGCCTTGAGCTTTAAGGATGTCTTTAATGACAAGTCCAAAACCGGGCTTACCTGTTCCAATGGCTTTACGGACTATGTTCCACAGGCGACTGACAGTCGCAAGCTGCGTGTTGTGGTCAGCAGTCTGGGAATCACTGCGGATTTCAACATGCGATCGGCACCATTGGCCGTGCATGCGGAAAGCGCCGGCAGCGCGGAAACTGTGAATGGAAAGTCCTCGGCGGATTTTATCAACGTCAATGCACCGCTGGGATTGACTCAGACCGCAGCTGAAGCCTGGTTTGGCAGTTCGGTGATGGCGAATCTTCTGGCGGGCACTTACAGTTCCTCGACAGCGGTCACCGCAGGCAATGTCACAGGTGTTGTGGCTGTGGCTAACGGCGGTACGGGCTCCAATACCGTCGCAGCGGCGCGCACTAATCTGGGTTTGGGGCCATTGGCAACAATGACTCCGTCGGGGACCGCAGATGCCACCACTTATCTTCGCGGTGATGGGACGTGGACGGGGCTTCCTTCTGCACCGACATTGGCAGGTGACGTCAGTGGTGCTGTGGGCTCAAATACCGTTGATAAAATCAAGGGTACGGCAGTGAATACGTCCATGATGGTAAATGGTCACTTTCTGCGTTTTGATAGCGGGGCATGGATCAACGGTGCTTTGGTGGCTGCGGATGTTCCTGCTTTGGATTGGTCGAAAATCACGACAGGCAAACCAACCACTCTGGCAGGATATGGCGTCACTGATGCCGTCAGTAAAAACGGCGACACGATGGCTGGTGCCTTGAACATGGGCTTTAACGACCTGACTGCAACAGGCTATATTTTGATGAGCCCGCAGCGCGCCCTGGGTTTGGGAACTTACACGAATGCACAGGAAACCACTTTGACCGGGGGGCTTTCAACAAGCCACAAAGGTTACACTTGGTATAACAGTGAAGCCAATCAGGTGAAATTCTGGAACGGAACCACGGTTCAGGCGCTGGGAATTGCCGGTTCCGGAATTACAAGCCTGGGTGGTCAGACGGGTGGGGCGCAGGCACTTGCGAACGGCACAGCTGGTACGGCACCGGCCTGGGTGTCAGGGTCCAATACTCATACATTGAATATACCTATGGCGGCGACGGGTTCGGTGACTGCGGGATTACTTAGTAACACCGACTATGCGGCATTTGCGGCGAAGCTCGGGACCGCGACCACCTTTGGTGGTGAAGTCTCGGGAACTTACAATGCAATTACTTTAAATACGGTTCCGATTTCAAAGGGTGGTACGGGGCAGACGACGGCGGTAGCCGCATTTGGTGCATTGTCTCCGCTGACCACCAAAGGAGATATGCTTGTTCATAATGGGACTGCGAACCAGCGTATGGCGGTCGGTTTCAACGGAAAGGCGTTGATCGCCGATAGTGCTGAAGTTTCCGGGGTAAAATGGGGTGATATTTTTGCCACGGACCTGCTTTCGATGGTGACTACGGGGATCGTTCAGCGCAACAGTGCCGGTTCTTATTCAGCGGTGACGGTAAATGCACCTTTGACCTACGCCTCGGGAATACTGGGCGTAAACGTTGGTACTGCGGCAGGTAGTGTTGCCGCCGGGGATGATTCCCGCGTCACAGGGGCTTTGCAGCGCAGTGGTGGCACGATGACCGGCGCGCTGGGAATGGCGATCCACACCAATGCTCAGGAAGCAACCCTGGTGGGGACTTTGAATGCGACTCACAAAGGTTATGTCTGGTTCAACAGTGACGCCAATCAGGTAAAAGTCTGGAATGGAACTGCAGCTCAGGCACTGGACATTGCCGGATCAGGCATTAATTCTTTCGCGGGTCAGTCTGGAAGTTCCCAGTCTTTGGCAGTTGGAACAACTGGAAATTTTCCTGCGTGGAGCTCGGCTTCAAATACACACACACTGAACATTCCAATGGCTTCGACAGCGTCAGTGACGGCAGGTCTTATCAGCAAGACGGACTATGACAACTTCAACGGTAAGTTGTCTGCTGCGATCACGTCCCCGTTGACGGGTCACCATCTGCGATACAATGGTTCAGCTTGGGTGAATTCTCTTGTGAATCTGAGTTCAGATATCAGTGGCACCTTGTCGATTTCAAATGGCGGAACAGGCGCAACCACGGTGGGGACTGCGCGAATCAACCTGGGACTTGGCACTGTGGCAACCCGGGACACCGGAGCGGCTTCAGGTAATATTCCGGTCATCGGGGTTTCGGGAATCACCGGTAATAAAATGTGCACCTCTGATGGAGCGAACTCGATCATCTGTAACACGAATATACCAGCAAGCCAGTGGGTAACCTCAGGTTCAGACATCTATTTCAACGCCGGTAAGGTGGCGATTGGCGCAGCCGTCGCGGACCGAAATCTTTCTGTGACAAACAACTCTGCCGGACAAGGTACGATGAATGTTCAGAACAGCAGTTCCAGCGGCTTTAGCTCGGTGGAGTTTTTCAATTCCGGCGGTGTGGCTGAAGGCTTCGTTGGCTGGGCGAACAGTGGCGCCAGTGGAGTTTCCAATGCCGTGGTGCTTGGGTCGGGTGGTGTTCGTCCCATCACATTGTTTACGAACAACACCAGAGTTTTGAATGCCTTTCCTTCGGGAAATGTGGGTATTGGTGTAAACAGTGATCCCGACGCAAAACTGAGAGTCAATGGCGTCATCGCTTCTGCTTTGGTGAATGATTCTTCACCTACAAGTATTGATATGGCTCTTGGGAACTATCAGCACACATCGACGGGTTGTTCAGGTGCCAGTTGGGATCTGGCTAATATGGTTGAAGGCACGACCTACACCATTGCCGTACAGAACAATACCCATACCGGCGCATGCAGCTTTACAAATTCCGGTTCGACCTTCCGCTATCAGCCCAGCAATGCAACACCAGCGCCGGGTCATGTGATTTACACTTTGATGAAGGTCGGCACTGTCATCTATGTTTCGTGGGTCGAGGGCTTTAACTAAGTGAAGAATTTTGGGGGGCCTATGCCTATCAGAATCCTGTCGGTTCTTTCAACGGGACTCATGTTGCTGCTGCCAGTGAATCTTTTCGGATTTGGTGGGGGACTTTGGCAGAAAAGGGATGTGGGGCTGCAGATTTTTGCAGGGCAGTTAAAAGCCGAAGCCATGATTGATGGACCTGTAGGTGGTGCAAGATTTCGTGAGCCCCGTGACGTCGCAGTGAATGCGGCTGGGGATATCTTCGTTGTGGATAGCAACGCGTCAGTCATACGTAAGATTTCCAACGGAGTTGTTTCTACATTTGCAGGAAGATTTGGGATCTTTGGTCATGCCGATGGGACAGGTCAAAGTGCAAAGTTCAGCTATCCCACAGGCATTACTATTGATAGCAGCGGAAATCTTTTCGTCACGGAAGGCAACAACCATACGATCCGCAAGATCACTCCAGCAGGTGTGGTCACAACTGTCGCCGGGGCCGCAGGCAATGCCGGAAGTGCGAACGGAACCGGGTCGGCAGCAAGATTCAACAGTCCCGAGGATATCACCGTTGCCTCTGACGGAAATTTCTATATATCTGACAAAAACAACAACATGATTCGAAAAATGACTCCGGCCGGAGTTGTGACAACGTTTGCGGGCGCAACTTCAGGAAGCTGTGGTGACGGAACCGGGATGTCCGCCAGATTCAGTTATCCGACGGGAATTGTGGCTGATTCAGCTGGCAATATTTTTGTGTCCAGTTCATCTTGCCGAACCATTCGCAAGATCACACCAGCAGGAGTGGTGACGACCTTTGCTGGGCAGGCCAATGTCAGCGGTTCTGATGATGGGACCGGCTCCGCAGCGACCTTCAACTGGCCCCAAGGGCTGGCGATTGATAGTTCGGACAACCTCTATGTTTCTGATACAGACAATACCGCCATCAGGAAAATCACACCCAGCGGAGTTGTAACAAGCTTTGCCGGAACTTACGGGGTTTATGGCAGTGCCGATGGGACGGGTGCGGCGGCCCAGTTTTCTTCACCGACCGGGATTGCCGCGGATGCCTCAGGCAATTTGTTTTTGACGGACTCTGCTGCAATGACGGTGCGAAAAATCAGCCCTTCCCGGGTGGTGACCCTGGTTGCGGGGACTCACAATTGGGATGGCGATGGTTCTGCTGACGGTGCTGCCAGTTCGGCGTCGTTTAACGACCCGGATGGAATTGCTGCGGATGCCGCTGGCAATTTCTATATCGCAGATACCGACAGCGGTACGATTCGCAAGGTGTCCTCTGCGGGGGTGGTTACGACAATTGCCGGAAGTCCTGGACTGACAGGAGCTGATGATGGCACGGGCTCTGCCGCCCGTTTTCAGTATCCGACTTTTTTGACTGTCGCTGAAGATGGCAACATTTATGTTGCCGACGAGTACCGCATCCGCAAGGTCACTCCTGCCGGAGTTGTGACAACACTGGCGGGCGGTTTTGGTGTTTCCGGCACCATTGATGGCACAGGTGCCGCGGCTCAGTTTGGTGGTGTCGCTGGCATTGTCAGTGATGGTGCCGGAAATCTTTATGTCGGAGATGCCGGAAACTACACAGTTCGAAAAGTGACATTGTCCGGAGTGGTAACCACTTTCGCCGGGCAAGCAGGTTTTCAGGGAAGCGCCGACGGGAACGGAACCAGTGCGATGTTCACCCGGATTGCGGGACTTGGCAGAGATTCTTCCGGAAACATCTTTGTGGCGGACGTGGACAATCAGCTTGTTCGAAAGATCACTGCTTCCGGCGATGTCACCACATTGGCGGGGACAGCGGGCGATATGGGTGATACAGATGGCACCGGGGGCAGTGCCCGTTTTTCCTATCCGCAAGGTATTGTTGTGGATCCGTCAGGGAATATTTATTTAACACAGTCTGGCACTTCAGCTATTCGCAAGATCACTCAGGCGGGTGTCGTGACGACAATCGCCGGAATAACCAGTTCAAATCCTGCGTATACGGGATCGATATCAAATGGCGGACGAAACTCTGAAATCGGGTTGGCCCGTCAAATTTGTGTCGTTGGAAGAAAGCTGTATTTTGTTGGCGATGACGTTGTGAAGTGGATTCCGCGTCCCTAGTTCTACCGGTACTTTTTGAAAATGCCTTCCAAAGTGCCGTTGGCCTTGATTGTGGCAATGGCTTTGTTCAGATCCTCAATCTTCAGCGCGGCGCTTTCGCGCACCCAGCAGCGTACGGGAACTTCTTCTGTCACCAGACCGTGTCTGTGAATTTTTGAGTTCTTATGATTTTTAAGATAATAGGCCAGGTGAACCTTTTCAACGATGGCGTAATTGAAGCGGGATCCTTCGAGCTTTTGCAGATTGGCCTCTTCATTTGAAGAATCGTCGCGAATCAGATCTCCGCCTGAAAACTTGTTTTGCAGACTGGGATAGTTGTACTTCAGGACGGTTCCGATTCTTTGTCCTTTTAATTCAGCCAATGACTTTGGTGGCGTGATGTTGGATGCAATCAGATTCATTGAAATAAAAAGTGGCTCGGACCAGTGAACTTCATCTTCACTGACATGCGCCCATTCTCGGGAAGTATAGCAGTTCAGGTCGGTCTTGCTTTTTTCGAAGGATTCTTTGATCCGGAACTTGGGTAAAACCTGAATCTCGATTTTCCGGTTCAACTCTTGCGCCAGGGCACGTATGTAGTCCGCTGTAATGCCGCTGGCTTCGCCGTTGGGGCCGGCAATGTACCAAGGTGCAGACATGTTTTCACCAATCACCGTTTTGAGTGGTGATTTAGCCTGAGCTTGTGTCGTCAGGAAAAATGGTAAAAGAAAAAGTACCTTGAAATGCACAAGGCATCTTAGTCTTCAAAATAGGGAATTTCAACTATCGCGCGAAATCCCTTGCGGGCAGAAATTGATGCTATCAGTGTCCGTACTGCCGAGATGTTCCTGCCCTTGGAACCTAAAATCTGACCAATGCATTCCTTGTTGAAATTCACTTGATAAATGGTGGTGCGTTCTCCAATTGCGGTGCTGACTTGGACGCTGGAGCTGTCGTTGACCAGCTCTTTCATCAGTTCCTGGACAAGCTTGCGTCCAGTTTCGCGGTGTTGGGACAAGTCGATTTCGATGGTGGTATTCATGAAGTCAGTTTATGCGGGAACGCTTGTGTTTGTGCAGGTGTCGCAGGAAAGAACGCGACTTTACGCGCATGAAACTGGGGCTTTGCAGACAAGCCCCGATACATCAGTTGGATTTTTCAATAGCAGACAGCGCCGTCCACAGCAACATCCCGCCACCAGTGAAGCTTGCAAGATCCTTCGTTGAATTCGGCACCAGGCGCAGTTCCGGCTTTTGATTGCGTGGATTGGTGCGGATCTCAAGGCGTGCACGGGAATAGCGACCTGGATTTTCCGGATCGATGAACAAAATCTCCTGAGTCGCGGAATTGGCGGCCACTTTCAGAACAAAGTGAAAGCCACGGATTTCATTTTCATCCAGGATAGGAATTCCCATGTCGCGTCCGCCGTCTCGTCCACCGCCATCACGGGGGCCACGGCCTCGACCGACGGGCATTTGTGGGCGGGGGCGGGAATCATAGCGCAACAGCAGAATCTGTGGTTTTGAAGAAAGCAGATCCTCGACAGTCAGTTCGGCTCCGCTGAAATAGCGGCCCTTGCCGTGATAGCGATTTGTCTGGCTGGTCAGTTGATCCAGATTCTGCAGATATTGAATCAATTGCGGTTCGATCAGGCCATGATTGACGTTCGTGCCTTGAGCAAGACTTGCAGCGGCGGCCTGTTCAAGCAGGTCAATCTGCTGGGATTTTGAAAGGGATTTTTTCTCAAGCTGCAACCAGTTCAAGGCACTGGTCGGACCACACAGGGAACTTGGCCCTGTGCCGGGAATCACCCCGCGCAGATAAAGTTCTTCATCGTTCTGATTCAGCATCAATGCCGGCAACCGGCTTTCATGCGGAAGCTCAAGGTCTGCAATAGCCAGCTGGGATACAAATAATAAAACAGCAAACAGACTTAAGCGCATTTGGACCTCTTAAACAGCCACGCATAGCTGTTGACCATAACAAAGGACCCCACAAGAAAGACCGAACCTGCCAGAATTGCATTTTGAATGCCGAAAAAGTCAGTCAGTTTGCCAATCCCAACGTGCATCAGAATCAGCATCAGGGAATCTGTCGTCATCATGTACGTCACAGCGGTATCCAGATCCTCGGGAAACTCGGATGAAATCCAGGAAATCGCCAAAGGATAGAACGGAGCTATGGCAAGGCCCGTACCCGCCAAAAACAGCGGATGAATATAAATACCCGCCAGCAATACCACCAAACAGATCACCGCCGAGGCAGACAGCAGAAAACGCGCCGACTGACGGAAATGAATCACGGCAAAGGCAAATCGTCCCAGCACCATGCACACAAAAAAGTATGTGACATAGATGCTGGATGATTCCATCGAGAAATCCCAGATTCTTTGCATGTAAAGCGCCAGACGCGAAGACACCATAATTTCGGCAGCGACGGCAAAACTTAACATGATGGCCAGGAACAACTGGGGCTTCAGGTTTTTTTGTTTGTTGGCGCGATGCTGATCATCGGTGACGGTTGAGCGGGTGTGCAGCGACTTGTGGCTGGGATGAAGCATGTAAAGGTACAGGGCCATCGGACCCACAGTGGCTGCTGCAAAGGTCCATCTCCAGCTTCCTGTCAGATATTCAATCGAGGCTGCCATAAGTGGAGCCATCAAACTTGCCAGGCCATACATGGTGTGAAGACCCGCCAGCATTCGCTGTTTGCGTTCAGGGCTTGAACCCATCGGAACCAGCACATTGGGCACCAGACCCAGAATCCCCATGCTGAAGCCAAAACCAAAACTGAAAACCAAAAACACCGGGAAGATCGGGGACACCGCAAGTCCCAGCAGTGAAATGATCAGCCCCAGAGTGCCCGCTTTCAAAACAGTCAGACGGTCAAAACGGCGCAAAAGATAGCGGCAGGCATAGCTGGAAATCAGCCCCGAGATATTGGAAAAAGCAAACATCAGCGAACCCATGCCGTCGCTGACCCCGAACTGTTTCAGGATTTCAGGAAATAGAGGCCCTCGGATGTTGTCGGTCAGGCCGAAAACAAACAGGCTGGCGTAGGATAGAAATATAAAGGGCCAAATCATGCTGGCCAATATAAAGGCCCGCGGGGGAAACACAAGGGGGGCTAAGGGGCACTGGATTCTTTGCAGTGTTGGTCAGGGCTTAGGCAGATGGTGTAAGAATTCCTGAAAAAGACTCTGAAGCCCCCTTAATGGGCACCCAATTATATGAAATCCCTAGGAAAAGGGGGGTGCTTGTGCTACAAACGCCGCACACATAATCCTTTAACCAACGGGATCAGCCTTAGTGAAGGTAAGGTCCCAGCTGTAACAAGCACGGCTGTAAAAAGCCAAGGAGCCCGAAGATGGAAGCAAACGCCGGCAGCACTCTTGCGCCCGTTAATTATTCTGACGACAACGTCGCCAAACCCCTTGAAAATCAACCTGTCAATTTTTACTCCCTGACACTGGAAGATCTGAAAGCCTATATCAAAAGCAAAGGCAAAGAGCAGTTCCGTGCTCAGCAGATTTTCAAATGGGTTTACGAACAGCGTGTGACTGATCCGGAGCAGATGACCAATCTGTCCAAGGAATTCCGTCAGGATCTTCCATCCATGCTTTCTTTCGAGCTGCCTCCGGTTCTTCAGCACTTGAAGTCGGTTGATGGCACCCAGAAATTCCTGTTCGACATGAAAGACGGCATGTCCGTTGAAGCGGTGGTGATTCCTTCCGAAGACCGTCTGACTTTGTGTATTTCCTCTGAAGTGGGCTGTAACATGGCCTGCAAATTCTGCTTTACCGGCAAACAGAAATTGAAACGCCGTTTGCGCACAGAAGACATCGTGGGTCAGTTCATGCAGGTTCACGACCGTTTGGCTGAAGGCCAGCGCATCACCAATATCGTATTCATGGGCATGGGCGAGCCGCTGGACAATCCGGAAGCAGTTTTCAAAACGATCGACGTGATTCATTCCCCATGGGGTATCAATCTGTCCCGCAAAAAGATCACGGTATCCACTTCCGGTATCGTGCCGGAAATGTGGCGTGTGGCTGATGCGAAGGTCCGCCTGGCAGTCAGCTTGAACGGTCCTAATGATGAGATCCGCACTCAGGTGATGCCAATCAATAAACGCTGGGACACCAAGACATTGTTGGAAGCTTGTAAAGAGCACTACCGTGTTTCCAAAGACAAGATCACTTTCGAGTACGTACTGCTGAAAGGTATCACCGATCAGTTGGAGCACGCTCGTCAGCTGGTGAAACTGGTGAAAGACGTTCCGTGCAAAATCAACATCATTCCGTTCAATGAACACCCGGGTTCTGGTTACGAGCGTCCTGATGACGACACGATCCAGGCGTTCCACACTGAATTGATGAATCTGGGCGCGCATGTTCTTCTTCGTCGCTCCATGGGTCGTGACATCTTCGCGGCTTGCGGTCAGTTGACGACGGTGAAAGAGCGTCCTCAGACGATGGATATTTCCAACTCTCGTCTGGCGGGTCTTCCTAAATACAAACGTGAACTTTTGGCTGCGCAAGAAGCAGAACAAAACAATCAACAATAGAGGTAACATTATGTCTGAAATTCTTGTTGTCGGCAGTCTGGCTTACGATTCCATTGAAACTCCATCCGGCAAAGTGGACCGTGCTTTGGGCGGTTCTGCGAACTATTTCTCTTTGGCAGCATCACTGTTTTCCAAAGTCCGTGTTGTTGGTGTGGTTGGTGAAGACTATGACCAGAAGGACTATGATCTTTTGAACAACCGTGGTGTGGATCTGGCGGGTCTGTCCAAAGTTCCGGGTAAAACGTTCCATTGGGCGGGTTCCTATGAAGGTGACCTGAACGAAGCAAAAACTTTGAAAACCGATCTGAACGTATTTGCGGACTTCAATCCGCAGTTGCCAGAACATTTCAAAGATTCTTCTTTCGTGTTCCTGGCAAACATCGCCCCGGAACTGCAATTGCAGGTTCTGGAGCAGGTGAAATCCCCTAAGTTTGTTGGCATGGACACCATGAACTTCTGGATCTCCATCAAAAAGGACAAGCTGATTGATGTTCTTAAAAAGGTGGATCTGGTTTTGATCAATGAAGGTGAAGCCAAGATGCTGACGGGCGCCGCCAATGCGATCTCTGCAGCTCCGATGATCACTGCTATGGGCCCTAAGGCTGTTGTTATCAAACGCGGTGAGTACGGCTTTGCGATGTACACGAAGGACGAAGGCTACTTCATCCTTCCAGCAATGCCGATCCCGACAGTTGTTGATCCAACGGGCGCGGGTGACACCTTTGCTGGTGGTTTCTTCGGTTATCTGGCAGCTCAGAAGGAAGTTCCAACTATCGCGAATTTGAAACAAGCCTGCATCATGGGTTCCATGATGGCTTCCCATACGATCCAGGATTTCTCTGTAAAAGCCTTGGCGAATGTGACTTTGGGCGATCTTGAAAAACGCCTGACTGAATACAAAAAAGTCATCACTGTTTAAGATCCTGTCAAAGGCCTCCACTCTGGAGGCCTTTTTTCTTTGTTAAGATGTTTTGTGAATTGAAGATAAATTGAACATTGTTTGTTACTGAAAGTCTGGTTTTTAGGCAAGAAGCAAACAAATTCTATTTAGACATATTTCGTGAATCTATGCCTTGCCGATGAATAGGGCATGAAAACATCTCTTTATTTAATAAGTGTTCTGTTTTTTGTGGCAGTGTCGACAGTCTCCTGTTCGGAAGAGCCAAAGGCTCTTGTCCCAACAGACTTGCCTAGCACAGAAACGCCGACAACAGGTGAAGGTGCAGTTGGAGTCGCACCAGCAGGAACGGCGTTGTATTTCCGACTCGGATTGCAATGGGAAACGGCTACGGATGCGTCGGCGTTCACAGACTGGCCGACCATGACAAGTTTGGGAGGTGATAAGTGCAATATCTCCGCGGCGTCGCCCCTGGCTCAAAGAACGATTAGTTGTGCGTTTTCTATCCCTGAGGCATAACTGTATTACAGTCACTTGCAGTTCAAAATGGGAACGACAGTTGCTTCGTCCTGTCCTATTCTGAAGTTTAGACCTTACACCTATATGCGTTCGAATTTGGGTATTGTTGCCGCCGATCCAGCAGCGACCCCACCGGTTGTTGGGCAACCAGGCTATACGGCACCCGACACCGAGGCGGCAGTATCCTGTGCCGGCGGTAAAGATAGTATTTGTTATGGAGGACCGGCCCCCATAATGGTTCCGGACTTCCCTCTGAACGACCATCTTTATTTTATGACTCATATAGGTCTGGAGAGTGCGTATAAGCTTAATTCGGAGAATTCACTTCGTTATGGAGTGAACCCCGATTTTTTGGACACAGTTAAAAGTTCACGGACTCCTTGTACTCGACTGGGCTCTTCATGCCAAG
>NZ_JBJKJI010000005.1:0-125371 GCF_056175685.1 Bdellovibrio sp. MYbb2 | reverse complement strand
TTGTGAATACCAATTACTCGGTATTCAAAGAGCCCAAAAATCTATTTTATCTAGCTATTCAGTTTTCAAAGAGCGAACATTTTATCGTGACTTCGTTTTATTCCGAATCGCGAGGAACCAATCTTATCAAAGATTTTGTCCCCGTCAACTATCTTTTTTCTTTTTTTTAACTTTCGACCTAAGTCTTAGTTAAGAAGAAGAAAAAGTTGGTGGAGGCAACAGGGATCGAACCTGCGACCTTCTGAATGCAAATCAGATGCTCTCCCAGCTGAGCTATGCCCCCGAACGAAGTGGAGCTGTTTTCTCGTAAGGGCCGAAAAAGGTCAATAGCTTTTTTTCGAAAATTTAATAACTCACCTGAAGTTGCTCAATAAATAACCGAGGCAGGGGCCTCGGTTATTGTAAAAAACATAGATAAGTATTTGAATTTACGTAAGATTAGGCGCTAGCCTTGAATTTTGACGCAAGCAGTCTGTTGAGCCACTTTCTTTCAAAACTAAGGTCGAACCCGACCTTTTCGCCTCCGGATACGATGGCTGTATAGACCTTTTTAAGGATTTCAACCTCGTGATCCAGGCCGTTGTCGGCTCCCATGGACTCTTCAATAGCCTCGTACACACTCAATAGGTCCGGTGTTGTCACCACTTTAGGGATACGGGACATATCCAAACCCAGGGTTTCCAGTGGCTTGAATCCTACCAGTGTCTCTGTCAGCAGCACCTTTGTGCCGTTCTTGAAGTTCACCTGAATGAAGGGCTTGCCTTCAGAGTCTGCGCGGTGAAGGACTTCATTCACGTCCTGAGTGTTGAAGGAGAATAATTTCCCGTCTAGATCCTGGCGAATTTGCACTCGACCTGACTCGTTGATCTTCGCACGAAGACCTTTGGAGGCATCGACAAAATTCAGGATGTGATCTAGCTCAGCATGTGTCGACTTCGTTTTAGAACTGCTCAAATTACCCTCCCCTAATATATAGGGCGTCTCTAACTTACATTAGAGATATCGACAATCCCTTGAAGGACTTAACAAGAAAACAAAAAAAGATGAGAATCCGGCCTCTTATCCTGTCGCAATTTGAATAAAATTTCGTGATACTGTTTCAAGCCGGGATTCGTCGGCGGCGCGCCTTGTCCCGGGCGTTCCGATTTGAGATAAACTGGCCTGAAAGAGGCACACACTATGATCATCACACGTTGGCAAGCTCCGATCATCCCAAGCAAACAACAGGTTCTTATGATTCTGGAATCAGAAGGCATGGAGCCGTATGAGCAAACTTTAGAACCGGCTAAGAAAGTCGGCGACCACCGCAAACCCTTTGCTGAAGTGCGAGTTATCATCAGTGGTGAAATGATTTTCAACGTTTCCGGCAATCAGTTTGTCCTGCGCCCCGGAGACCGTGTTGAAATCCCGGGTAACACCCGCTTCTCTTACGTTGCTCAGGGCGGAGAACCCTGCGTGACTGTTTGCGCACAAAGAGCGATCTAGTTTTTCATTGAGATTAAAAACTAAAAAGCCCCCTTCTTCACAGACGGGGGCTTTTTTTTTATTTCATTCAGACAGACCGCTCACAGCTGTTTGAAAGCACAGTCTGTGGGCTTCTTTATATATAGAACTATTCCTTATCCTTCTTCAGCTTCATCCAGCCAAGGTAATCGCGGATGTTCTTTTCAAAGCCTCTTGTGGTCGGTTCATAGATCGCGGTCTTTTCAACTTCTTCCGGCAGATAGGACTGTTCCACCCAGCCCGTTGGATAGTTGTGCGGGTATTTGTAATCGCGGCCGTATCCCAGATCCTTCGCCAGCGCCGTCTTTGCAGATCGCAAATGCAGAGGCACCGGCAGAGTGCGGGTTTTTTCCACCAATTCGCGCGCTTTGTGCAAAGCCATGTAGGAAGCGTTGGATTTCGGGCAAGACGCCAGATATGTCGTCACTTGGGAAAGAGTGATTGCTCCCTCGGGCAGACCAATGGCTTCCACCGCCTGCAGACCCGCGATCGCCACTGAAATTGCGCGAGGATCAGCGTTTCCGATATCTTCCGACGCCAGAATAATCAAACGGCGCGCGATAAACACCGGGTCTTCCCCGCCATCAAGCATTCTTGCCAGATAATACATGGCTGCATCCGGATCACTGCCACGAATGCTTTTAATAAACGCCGAAATGGTGTCGTAATGCATTTCAGAGTTCTTGTCATAGCCCAGAGGATTCTGCTGCAGAAGTTCGCGCATGTCGTTCACATCCAGCAGCGGGCCTTCCACCTCATCCTTTGTAAAGGTGTATAGAATCTCAAGACTGTTAATCAGACGACGGGCATCGCCGTCGGAGTATTCCAGCAGATTTTTATGGGCGTCCTCGGTCAGGATTCTGTCCAATGGCTTTGCATAGTGGGTTTCAGCACGTTTGACGATGTTGTTCAGATCGTCTTCGGACAGACGCTCGAAAATCACCACACGACAGCGGCTGAGCAGGGCGCGGTTTAACTCATAGCTGGGATTTTCGGTGGTTGCCCCAACCAGTACCAGATCGCCTTTTTCGACAAACGGCAAAAGCACGTCCTGCTGGGCTTTGTTAAATCTGTGAATTTCATCCACGAAAAGAATGGTCTTTTGCTGGTACTGAAGGCGACGGTCTTTGCCAGCTTCGCCCACTTCCCGCAGCGCCTTGGCACCGGAATCCACCGCGTTCAAATGTACATAGTGCGCATTGAAGTGCTGGGACAAGGCCAGAGCAAAAGTGGTCTTCCCAGTACCGGGAGGCCCCCAAATGATCAGGCTGGGCAAATAGCCCTTGCGAAGCATCTGTCCTAGCTTGGACTGAGGCCCCAGGGTCTTTTGCTGCCCAAAGATATCATCCAGCGTCTTGGGACGCAGGATTTCTGACAGCGGTGAAGTTCCATGGGAGGCTTGAGATGCAGAAAAAAGATCCATAGGAGGGTCATAAACCATCCCCTTCCCAGAATCCACTATTTAATGCAACTGATCGTGGGTGTATTTGGGTTGCGAGCACCACTGATTGCATAGCAGACAACCCCATCTGGCTGCTTGATCTGATAGATAGCGGTTTCGGTCGCTTCAGGCCTTACAAGGATTGTTTCCACCGTTGTTCCATCGGTGAACTGACTGACGGCAAAAGGCTTCATACCTGCCCAGGAAATTCCAATCCCTATCGCCAACGACAATACGACAAGTAAAGTGGTTTTCATATTCACCTCACTTCAAGTTAAGCGAGGACTGCCAAGATGGGTCAAACCTAAATAAAAAAGGGCGGTTTTGCCGCCCTTTTTACATATTCACTTTTGTCAGATGACTTAGTCGCCAAGGCTTTCGATGGAAATGAAGCCGGTGGTTCTTTCAGGAGTCAGCTCGCCCGTGGAGTCACGAGAAAAACCGATCACATCAACCGTTCCTGAAGCTTGGAAAGAGTTGGAGGCGCTCAAGCCACCGCACACGATAGGACAAGTGGCAGACACGCTCTGAGCGGGAGTGTATCTTTCGGCCGCGTTTGTCGGAGCCTTGTAGCTTGCGATTTCCGGGCCGCCAACGGCAGCCTCACCTTTTGCCCACCATGTGTCGTTCAAAGCCAGCAAATTGTCGCCAGAGAACTCACACACGTAAGAACCGCCCGAGAACTGCCCGCCCTGGAATTTCAGGCGCACAGAGGCGACAATGAGGGTCTTTTCGACGTTCGGCCAAGCCACGGTTAGATACTGCACCTGGAAGAATGCCGCACCGACGTCGTTTGGCGAGGGGTTGGTGGAGTCTTCCGTTTTTTTGGTTATACAGCTCTTTGCCGAAGCGTTGATCACATAAGTGCGGGACGGAGAAACCGTCACCTGCAGATCACTTTCAGTCTGCGAGCAGTTTGGCAGGGTTACTGCCACCAATGCCAACAATAAAACTTTCCAGTGTCGCATGGGTCCTCCTCGTTAGAAGTCAGTGGTTGTCGGATTGCCCGCGTTGGAATCAATCTGACCCATGATTCTTGGGGTCAGGAAGATCAGCAACTCAGACTTTTCCTTGGAAATGTTCTTGGTCTTAAACAGATAACTTACGAATGGCAATTCGCGGAACCAAGGAACACCCACTTCACCGTCGGTCGCATCACTTTGATAGATTCCACCGATAACAGCAGTCTGACCGTTTTTCACCAGAACACGGGTGTTGGCTTCACGGCTGTTCACCGCAAAAGCACCCTGACCGGCACTGGACACGTCAGCACCACGGAATTGTCTGTTAACCAGTACTTTCATGATAACAGATCCATCCGCCGTTACCTGTGGAGTCACCTCAAGTTTCAGCGTCAACGGTTTGAACTGGAACGTTTCCTGAGTCGCCGTACCATTCTGAGTCACCTGACGAACCGGAACTTCCGTCGTCTGATTGATGTCGGCTTTTTCATTGGACAGGGTCATGATACGCGGAGCGGAGATGATTTTAACCTGCTCTTCGCTTTCGTTCAGGGCCAATGCCGCTGACAAAGTACCAAAGATGTCCAAAGTACCCACATTCAGATTGAAGTTCAAAGCACCGGAGGAACCCGCCGCACTCTGATTCACGTTGAAGGATGGATTCATGTTCACCGGACCACGCGCCGTGGAACCCAGCTTGATTGGCGCGCCCGTCGCACTCCAGTTTACACCGATATTGCGAGTGAAGCTTTCTTTCGCCTCAACGATTTTACCCTCAATGGAAACTTGAGCGGGCTGCGTATCAAGGCTGGCGATCAGACGGGCTGCTCTTTCCAGGTTTTCTTCGATATCGGTCACAACCAAAGCATTCGTACGAACGTCGCCGACCACGCGGCCACGGTCACCCAGGAAGTCTTTGATCTTCTTTTCTAGCTCGTCCACTTTCGCGTAGCTGACTGGGAACATGCGAACCTTCAAAGGTTCCAGGTTCTTTCTGGCCTGAGCCAGTTTTGTTGCATCATCTTCTTCCGCTTTCAGATCCTGAAGTGGAGCGATACGTAAAACGTTGCCCTGACGGGTGTAACCCAGTTTTTTGGCCTTCATGATCACAACCAGCGCCTGGTCCCAGGGAACCTGACGCAGTTTCAGGCTGACCGCACCTTTAACGTCTTCAGAGATCACCATGTTCACGCCGGATTCTTCAGTGATGAAGTTCAAAGCGTCACGGATGTCCATGTTGCTGGTCTCGATAGAGATCTTTTTACCGTAGAACTTGGTGTTGCCGGCAAGGAACTCTGTCAGATTCTGGCTTGGCAGGATGTTGTTGTCTTCCATCGCCGTGCTGACATCAGTTACTTCCATCGCCTCTGCCGGAGCAGATCCGCTGGCCACGATCAGAAGGCTGTTGCCTTCCTGCTGAACCGCCGGCTCACCCACACCTTCACGCATCTGGATCACAAAGCGTGCGGTAGAAGAACCCGGGTTTTGATAAGCATCAATCGCACCCACGCTGCCTTTGATGTCTTTGGTGTTCAAAGAGCGTTTCAAACGATCTGGAAGATTGGCGTTGTCCACTTCAATGATGAACTGGCGCAGATCCGGATTTGTACGGGTGGTGTACGTCAAAGGACGATCCCCCTGCACGATCACAGTTCCACCAGTTTCATTGGCGCGGAATTTAAGGTCCGTGATATTTGCCGGAGCTCCGGATGGAACAGCGGCAATCGTTTCAGTCACTGGTGCCGGCGCCGGCTCGGAAACCGGCGGCTGATCCGCAAACGGATCTGGCGTGGTTTCAGTCACCGTCGGTTCTGGAGTCTGAGCAGGAACATCCGCAACAGAACTGTCAGCAAACGGATCTTCCGTCGGGCTGGTTTCTTCCGGAGCAGGAGCTGGCGCATCGGCCACCTGTTCCTGACCGCCCGCCTCGTTCACTTCCTCTTCGATGGCCAGATCCTGGTCACCGGCAGGAGCCGCTTGAGATTCAGCTTGAGCTGGCTGTTGATTGTCGATTTCATCGAATTCTGCAAAGTCATCAGAGGCTGATTCAGCCGCTGGAGCGCTGTCGTCAGCAGACATCACATCCGCGGACGAGTCCATGCCATCCAAAGACAGATCGTCTTCAACCGGGCGGCTTGCACAGGAAGTCAGAGAGGCAATCATTGCGCTCAGGATTACTAATCTAATGAATCCGTTCATTAGTTCCTCCTCTTAAAAGATAACTATTTTTTCAACTCCATAATGCGTGACTCTTTAAAGGCTTTGCCGTCGTCGTATTTCGTTTCCACGACAACTACTTCCCCTTCACGGATCGCCGCCACGAATCCTTCGCTTCGGCCAATCTTGGAGTTTTTAGTCACTACAAATACAGCCCCGTCCGGATCTTTGATCATCGCACGAGGTGTTCTTACATCCCACAAAATACCCACAACCTGTAAACGATCAACTTCCCAGCGCTGCAGGGGCTCAAGAATCTCGTTTGGACGAGCCGCTTCCGGACCCGTTGGGCGGACCGTTTTAAAGACCTTAAACGGGTCTCTTTTTCCGGTCGGATCATAGATATATCCATCACTGGACAAAATCTGCTGCGGAGCCGGAGCTGTCATCTGGTCCCCAACCGGCATTTCATTTGCCGGAGGCGGAGGAATCTGTGCAGGCACATCCGCTGGTGGCGGAGTTTGTGCCGCCGGTGGTGTTTCGGCCGGAGTGCCCGCAGGAGGCGGACTGCCCGCAGGAGGCGGACTGCCCGCAGGTGTGCCACCGGCTGGAGGCACCTGGGTGTTTTCAACCTCTTTCATGAATTCTGCGGGAAGATCGCCGTTGGACGGAGCATCCTGAGAATGCGCCGGCGCCATGAACTTCATGCTGACCGCAAAGGCCAGCCAAAGTCCCAGAGAGGCCACTAAAATGTAAGATACAATCCATCTTACAGACTTCACTGTGGGTTCTCCGTTGTAGCAGGCTTCTTCTCTTCAGGGGCCAGCTTGTAACCAACCACCTGTCCTTCAAACTTCAATTTACGGGAGCCCGGTTCGCTTTCAGAAATGACAACATTCTGAACGCGCGCCATACGCTCGGCCGTGGAAACCAGGAAAGTGAACTGAGCCAGTTCTGCGTAAGTGCCCTCAAGGGACACTTCGACAGGAACTTCTTCCACGACTTCTTTTTTGATGTTTTCACCCGGTTTTTTCGATTTCACGCTGACGCCGGCATTACGGGCGAAATCATCGATCGCCTTATTGATATCAATAGAGAAAAGCACCGCCGGCAAACGACGGGAGATCTCCTGATACTTCTGGCTGAGCTGACCGACTTTTTCCTGCATCTCCTGAACCTGTTTCAGAGTTGCATCGGTGTCTTTCTTTTTGTTTTCTTCTTCCTGCAGCTGCTGGTTCACCGTGACGATTTGCGCGTCAACGGCGGAACCGTCATCGTACATGAAGTTCCAATACATGGCGGTCAGGCCCAGGCCGATCATCAGGATTTTACCAATTGTCTGGACTGCGAGCAGATCAAATATTTTATTCATTTGCTCTCTCCAACAAACAACTGATTTCAAACTTCTTCAAACTGACCCCGTCGGTCACCGTTTCACTGGAACTGACAAGATTCACGTCCATCAGGAACACACTCTTGGTCAAAGCTTCCAGGAACTGAGAGACCTCAAAGTCACTCAAAGCCAGCCCCTGGATGTTCACACGCGTCGGATTCACCTGCACGCGAGTCAACCAGGCCTTTTCCGGAATCACCGTCTGCAGCAGATCCAATACGCGGATCTCACGCTGACGGTCTTTGGAAATTTTCTCCAAAGCCGAGATACGAGCCTCCATCAGGGCCTCGTCCTCTTTAAACTTTTTGATCTCGGCCACGGAATCCGCGGCTTTGGCATTGTAAGTCTGCAGCTCCACCAGAATCTGGTTCTTGGAGTTCAGCTCGGCCACTTTGCCCGGAACATTCTGGTTTTCATAAATGTACAATGCCAGAGGTCCGATCAACAAAAGCACCAGACGCTTCAACGCCTCTTTGCGGATCTCATCGGCCCCCATAAAGGAGTCTGATGAAATCCCCAGTGACGCCCCGATGGAGCCTCCGCCAGAGGTAGAAGCTTGTGATGCCAGATTGATCTTGATCATGTCGCATCCCCCTGTTCACGCAGGGCAAGACCCGTCACGACCCCGGCAAAGGAGCTGATCTGATCAAGATATTCAGGAGAAAACTTTTTCGGATTGGCCTTCACACGCAGGAACGGATTAAACGGTTCCATCATGATACCCGTCACACGGGAAACTGTTTCAACCAGCCCCGAAGTCGCTGAACTTCCACCCGTATAGAAACAACGGCTTAGCACCAGACCGTTGGTCGTCGCGCTTAGGAAGTCCAGACTGCTGCGAATTTCTTCCGTCACCGCCTCGTTGGTGGCACTGATGATGCTGTGAACTTCGTCGGGAACCTCACGGCGGGAAATCGCGCTGAGCTTCAAGGCTTCAGCTTCCGCCACGGTCACACCCATCGCTTTGTGGATTTCATTGGTGTAGTTGGCTCCGCCCACCGGGATGTCACGGCAGAAGATCACTTCGCCATTTTGCAGAACCACGAAGTTGGTGATCGAGGCACCAAAATTCAGGATACCGATCACTTCGCCCGGGATTTTTCCATAATTCAGTTCAAACGCATTCGCCAATGCAAAGCCAGAAACGTCCAATACGCCGCAAGTCAGGCCACTGACCTCAATCACTTGAGTGTACTGGGTCACAAGTTCGTTCTGCGCAGCAATCAGAAGAATGTCCATGGCATCAGGAGATGCACTGGAATTCAGAATATGGTGGGCCAGGCTGATATTGTTGATATCAAACGGGATGTACTGCTCGGCCTCGAAGCGAATCTGATCTTTGATAAGCTTGCGATCCATCTTGGGAATGGTGATCTTTTTCACGATCACGGCGGTTCCCCACATGGCAGTGGCAATGGATTTACGCTTGGTTTTTACTTCGTTGATCAGCTGCTGAATGGCGATACCGACAGAGGCGATATCCACGATCTCCCCACCGGACACGGCATTGGGAGGCGTTGGTGCAAAACCAAAAGAGAGAAGCTGGGCGCCCTTGCCACTGACGTCCATTTCAGCAAGCTTGATGGAGCTCGATCCAATGTCGAGTCCTATGACCTTTTTCGATTTAAAAAACATGCTTACGCTGCTTCCCCAGTTGTACCACTCAGATGTCTTTTCAAAGACTTACGTCTTTAGGACCCAAGTCTGATATACTAAAATTATTTCTGCTTGGGTGGGGAATGTCAAACAAGGGTCGAGGCTGAAAACAAAAGGTCCAGCCCCGAGGCGAGGTCTTGCCGTCAAATCAGACAGCAGGAAGGAACAAACCGAGGTACCAAAGCGCGATGGCTTCACCACCAAACAGGTAAATCACCGCCCCCAAAGCCAGATAAGGACCGAACGGAATCACCGTCTTTAGTCCAGCCTTCTGCTTTCTGGCAGCGATCAAACCGATCACACTGCCCACAATCGCCGAGGTCATGATCACAAACGGAATGGCTTTCCAGCCGACGATGGCACCGATCCAGGCCAGAAGCTTGATATCGCCCCCACCCATGCCTTCATTTTTGGTGAACATATAATAGACGTAAGCCATCCCCCAAAGGAAGCCCCCGCCCATCAACACACCAAACAGCGCATCCAGGAACTCACGCTGGGGATTCAAGGCTGCACCGACAAGTCCAATGACAATCCCTGACAGAGTAAATTCGTCCGGCAGAATCATGTGATCCAGATCGATGAACGTGCAGACAACAAGTCCAAAAATAAAGATCAAGTATTCAAGCAGCGTCCACGTCAGACCCGCATAGTGGTAAGAAAGCGCAAACAGCACCGCCATGATGATTTCCACCAGAGGGTAGCGGAAAGAGAACTTGGCCTGACACTTGCGACATTTGCCACGAAGAATGAACCAGCTCAGGATAGGGATATTGTCATACCATTTGATCTGGGTTTTGCAGCTGTAGCAGTAGCTGCGAGGCTTGACGACACTTTCCTCGCGCGGCAGGCGATAGATCACGACATTGCCGAAACTTCCAAAAATCGCACCCAAAACAAAGAAAAGGACGTAAAAGCCCGCATCCAGATCAAACAATGTCTTTTCTCCTGAAGAAGAAGTTCGTCGCCAGCACCGCCAACAAAGCCCAACCCGTCATGTGCGCCAGCATCCACAGAATATTTTCAGCCGGAATCCCCTTTTCAAGGAAGTACGCTGATTTCCAGTTCATACGATAGAAATTCGGGGTCAACCAGTGCAGCACTTTCACTGCCTGCACAAACAGGTCTTCACGACTTTTTTCCGCGAAGAAAGCCAGATCCCCCAGCCAATGCCCCAGCAGGAACACCATAAAGCCCGCACCCAAAGCCAGCACCGGGCGCACCACCAGACTGAAGAAAATCACCAGACACAGAATCACGGCGCTTTCACACCACAGACTGAGAGCGATCTCCAGGAACGACAGCAGGAATTGAGGTTCTTTCCACAGACCCAGCAGGATCCACAGCAAAATGGTCAAAGATCCCATCAAAAGACTGTTCAACGCCAGAACCCCCAAAAGTTTTCCGACGATGAACTGGGCACGGGACACAGGACGGGACAGAATCAACAAACAGGTTTGTTTTTCAATTTCCTTGGCCAACAGGTACGCCCCGGAAAACAGAGAAATTCCCAAACCCGAAATCTGAATCGCCAAGAAACCGAAGTCCGTCAGAATTTTGCGTTGCTCAGCAAAGGACAATGCCCCCAACAAGAAGCTCAGACCCAACAAAGCGATGGCAATCAACACGGCCACCATAAAAACACGTTCACGCAACATTTCGCGCAAAGTGGTGCGTGCCAAAGTCAAAACCTTATACACGGCCCTCCTCCTTTCCTTTCAGAACAGAGAAGGCTTTTTCCAGGCTTTGGAATTCAGCCATGAAGGAGCTTAATACCCCGTCGTACAGAATCTGACCGCGATTGATCACCACCAGATGCGTGCAAAGCTCTTCCATATCCTGCAAAAGATGGCTGCTGAAGAACAGACTGACACCGCGCTTTTGTTCTTCGCGCAGGATGTCTTTCACCATGGCCCGCCCATCAGGATCAAGGCCTGACATCGGTTCATCCAAAATCAACAAATCCGGGCGGGTCAAAATCGCCTGAGCAATCCCGATTCTTTGCAACATACCTTTGGAGTAAGTTCTAAGACGGCGATCACGGGCTTCGAAAAGGTCGACTTTTTTCAGCGCTTCGTGAGCTCTTTCATGGAAGTCCTTCATCGCGGAACCATAACAAAGATTCCAGTGCAGACGCAGGAATTCCATGCCCGTCAGGAATTCATAGAGATAAGGGCGCTCGGGAAGGTACCCAATGCGGGTTTTGCTTTCGCTGGTCAGAGGGGATCCAAAAAAGTTGATCTGACCACTGTCCGGGCGAATGAAATCAAAAAGACATTTGATGGTGGTGGTTTTACCCGCCCCATTGCTGCCGACAAAGCCGGAAGTTTGGCCTTCGGGCAAAGAGAAGGTCACGTCACGCAACACATGACGGTCCTTTTCAAAAAGACCGCCTTTAAATGTCTTATTCAGCTTTTCAATTGATAATACAGCCATGAAAAACTATGGCTTCAGCTCGATATTCAAAGCTTTCACCATCTCCCTGACAGGATCATACTGTTTGGAGGTGGCTGGCATCAAGTCGCGAGAACCCAAAATTTCAGAGTATGTGTCTTTATTGCGGTTCTGTTCCAGAGCATCAATCAACGCGAACATCAAAGTGTGGGTTGTCTTGGGATAAGCATCATAGAAATCCTGACGAACGCAGAATGGATCATTCGGGATCGGAGCGCTTTTCCACAAAATACGGTATTTCGCTTTTTTATCGGTGCCGAACTTTTCCCAAGCCCCTTGCGTGCCTTTTTCATCGTCACTGAAGACGGCGGCAGCATCGACTTTCTTGGCTTCCAGGAACTGAATGGATGCCTGGTGATTGCCGGTGAATACAACTTCTTTGAAGTCCGTATCACTCAAACCCTCTTTGCGCAGGGCCACCTGAGGATACAAATACCCAGAAGAGGACTTGTCATCAACGAAGGCCACTTTTTTGCCTTTCAAAGCTTTCAGACTTTTGATCCCGGATCTTTGCGGCGTGATGATCATGGAATAGTAGTACGGCTCGTGCCATACCTTCTTTAGAAGGACCTTGGCTTGAGCCTGCTGTTCAGCAAAAACATATGTTGAAGAACTGAAGAAGGCGAAATCCACCTTCTTGGTCTTCATGGCCTCGATCAAGCCAACATAGTTCTTGGAAACGTAGATATTGACCGGAATGTTGAGTTTGGCCTGAAGCTCTTTTGCCAGAGCCAGGCCCTGTTCACGCAGATTCTCGGGATTGCCTCCAGGGATCACGCCAATCGTGATACTGGGAGGGACTGCTTCAGAGGTGCCCTCCGCCGCAAAAGCTGTGGAGATCGAAAGAAGTGTCAGCAGTCCGAGAATAAGTCGTTTCAAAATTCCTCCATGGCCCCCAGGGCCTCGACTGATGATGACTCATTTCTTTCGTTTTTCAAAGCAAGAATGAAGGCTTCAGCAGCGTCACTTTCGGTGAGGCATGGAATATTATAGTCAGTACAAGCTCGACGAATGTCGAAGCTGGCCTCGATCGCACGGCGGCCCGAGGTGGTGTTGATCACAAAGGCCACATCGCCGGACCGGATCTTGTCCACACAGTGAGGGCGGCCTTCATCGACTTTTCTAAGCGAAAGGCAGTTCACACCTTTTTCGTTGAAGAAATTCGCGGTTCCCGTTGTCGCCGACACCCCGTAACCCATGCGCTGAAGTTCACGCGCCAAAGGAAGCATGACTTCTTTGTCTTTATCACGCAAAGAGAAGAACACCTGACCGATTTTTGGAAGTCTTATGTTACTTGAAAGGAAGGCCTTCGCCAGAGCTTCGGAATAACTCTTTCCGCGGCCCATGCTTTCACCGGTGGATTTCATTTCCGGCCCCAGAATGGAGTCAGATTCCGGGAATTTCTTGAATGGGAATACCACACCCTTTACGGACACGGATTCGGTTTTTCTCCAGTTGAGGTTTTCAAGCTTCAGGTCTTTCTTCTTTTTACCCAGCATCGCCGCCACACCCAAATCGATCAGCGGAATGCCCGTAGCCTTGGCAACGAACGGCACCGAGCGGGAACTGCGCGGATTGGCTTCAAGCATGTACACCACATCATTCTTCACGGCCAATTGCAGATTCAAGTGGCCGATCACACCGATACGGTTGGCCAGTTGTTTACTGAGGTCTTCGATGCGCTCGCAAGTTTCCGGTTTCAAACGGTGCGGAGGCAACACCCCCATGGAATCCCCCGAGTGAACCCCGGCGGCCTCGATATGCTCGACAATTCCGCCGACCACAACCCAGTCCTCCCCGCGCACCAGATCGACGTCGACTTCCAAAGCACCGGCAAGGAACTGATCCATCAGGCACGGCTTTTCAGGAGAGATGTAGTCTTTGTGGCGCTGGAAATAAGACAGAAGCTCCTCAGTGTTTTCGATCACTTCCATGCGGCGGCCGCCCAGAACATAACTTGGACGGCAGATCATCGGGTAACCGACATTTTTTTCAATGCGAAGGGCTTCTTCCAAAGAACCGGCCATGCCGGAGTTTGGAATTGCAAAATTCAGTTCACGACAAATTTTAGAGAACAATCCGCGGTCTTCCGCCAAATCGATGGTTTCAAGCGAAGAACCCAGCAAACGGTAACCGGCTTTCACCAGATCCGGAGCCACCCCAATCGGAGTCTGCCCACCCAGCTGAGCCACAAAACCATAGGGCTTCATAAAGCGCATGATTTCCGAGAGACTTTCCACCGTCAAAGGTTCAAAGAACAACACGTCTGAAGTGTCATAGTCAGTGGAAACGGTTTCGGGATTGGAATTCACCATAATCACCTTGCGACCGTTTTTCTGGAAACCCTTCACCCCGCGCACACAGCTGTAATCAAATTCGATCCCCTGCCCGATGCGATTCGGACCGCTGCCGATCACCACGACAGCATCCGGCGCGTCAACTTTGGCCGAAGCCATTGGCCAGTAAGACGAATAGAAATACGGCGTGGAGGATTCAAATTCACCGGCACAAGTGTCCACCTGCTGATAGCGCGGGAACATCTGATGCTTTTCGCGCAAAGCGCGGATGTCAGCTTCCTTCTTGCCAATCAAAGCTGCCAAACGGGCATCCGTGAAACCCTTGCGTTTGGCCTTCAAAAGAAGATCGACATTGTTTTCAGTGAAATCCGCCTTGAACATTCTTTCGAATTTGATCAGGGCCTCAATGTGCTCCAGGAAATAAGGATTGATGCGCGTCAGTTCCTCGATTTCCGCCACGGTTTTGCCATCACGGAAGGCCTGGAACAGATGATAGATGCGACGGCTGTTTGGATAAGATATCTTGCCTGTCTCTAGTTCCACCTCTGGAATGGCCTGAGGGTCTTTTTCAAGACTGGCCAAAGCCTTCATCAAGGATTCCTGCAGCGTGCGCCCGATTCCCATGACTTCGCCGACGCTTTTCATCTGGGTGGTCAGGGAGTCCTTTGAGCCCGCGAACTTTTCAAACGCGAAACGCGGGATCTTGGTAACGATGTAGTCCAAAGCCGGTTCGTAGCAAGAAGGTGTTACTTTGGTGATGTCATTTTGAAGTTCATCCAGAGAATAACCAATCGCCAGCAAAGCCGCGATCTTGGCAATCGGGAACCCCGTCGCCTTACTTGCCAGCGCCGAAGAGCGGCTGACCCGTGGATTCATCTCAATCACCACACGTTCTTTTGTCGTTGGGTGAACGGCAAACTGAATGTTGGCCCCGCCTGTTTCAATACCCACTTCATTGATGATCTTGCAGGCCTCATCACGCATGGACTGATATTCACGATCACTTAAAGTCTGCTGAGGCGCCACCGTGATGCTGTCACCAGTGTGCACGCCGCAAGGATCCAGGTTTTCGATACTGCACACGACTACGAACGTGCCCTTGTGGTCACGCATGACCTCAAGTTCATATTCTTTCCAGCCCAGGATGCTTTCTTCCACCAGAACTTCGGATGTCGGGCTTTCATGCAGAGCTGTCACCAGCATTTTTTTGTATTCTTCCGGAGAGTAAGCGATACCACCGCCGCCCCCGCCCAGAGTGTAGTTCGGGCGCAGGATCATCGGGTAACCCAGTTCATCGGCGATCTGCAGACCGTGTTCGTAGGTACGGATGAGGTGGCTTTTGGGGTATTTCGCGCCGATCTTATCCAGCAAACCGCGGAAGATTTCGCGGTCTTCACCGGCTTTGATCACCTGAGGTGTCGCGCCCAGCAGCTGAACTTTATATTTTTGCAGGATGCCCTTGGCATGCAGATCCAAAGCCAGGTTCAGAGCCGTCTGGCCGCCCAAAGTGGGAATCACTGCGTCGGGCATTTCTTTGGCGATGATTTTTTCCAGATAGTCGACCTTCAAAGGTTCAACATAAACGCGGGTGGCGATCTCTGGATCAGTCATGATCGTGGCGGGATTTGAATTCACCAGGATGACTTCGAGGCCCTCTTTCATCAGGGCCTTACAGGCTTGAGTGCCGGAGTAATCAAACTCACAGGCTTGTCCAATAACGATGGGTCCAGATCCGATAATAAGAACTCTCTTAATACTGGACTTGCGCGGCACTCTTTCCTCCTCGAACTAGATCCCGAGCTTCCCCTCATTGGAGTAAATGAGCTCAGGCTTCACATGTTTATACTGTTCAAATTTATAACGCATTTTAATCAGGCGAAGCATCAGCAGATCCGGATCCAGATCCGGATCTTTACGATGGCGCTTGGCCTCGCTCAGAATGAACTTCTTCGCACTTTCAGGATGGAAGCAGAAGCCGCGGGTGAAGACATAGGAATCACCCTGAGGGATCAAACGCACTTCAAACAACTCATCCTGGTCAAAGCCGAAAACAAACGGAGACGCCTTCACCACCATCACATTGGAAGAGAAGAAGCCTTTTTTGTTCTGCAGAATATCCTTGATATAGACGTCGCCGTCCTTGATTTTCACAAACTCGAAAATGGAATGGCGGTGCTGCTTCAGCACTTCCAGAGTTTTCAGCTCTTCCTCAGAGAAACGAAGTTCACGCACCAGAAGGCAGGCCTCCAGCGGCGTCTGACCGAAACCCTTCAGTTCACGGGTGAAAAAATACCAGTCGTAGAACTGCGCCATGCGAGACTCATAGTGCTCGGAGTTTTCATCCAGAGTACCGGCGTTTTCAAAGAACTCTTTTTTGGCCATGGCCAATTCGTCCTTGAATGCGTCGCTGACAAAGTGGTTAAGAATTTTTTCGATCAGTTTTTCGTATTCGTTCATATCATCCGCTCTACAAAGTAGCTAAACAGCCCTGAAGCCTCATGCGGCCCAGGACAACTTTCCGGGTGATATTGTATTCCTAAACACTTGCGTTTTTCACTATAAAAACCTGCCACAGTGCCGTCATTGAGGTTCACATGGGTGACCTTCACGTCAGAAGGCAAAGAAGCCTCTTCCACGGCGTATCCGTGGTTCTGGCTAGTCATATAAATCTGATTAAGCAGGGTGTCGCGAATCGGATGATTGGACCCACGATGGCCGAATTTTAACTTGTAGGTCTTTGCACCCAGGGCCAGCCCCAGAATCTGGTGACCCATGCAGATACCAAAGATCGGTTTTACACGCAAAAGTTCGCGAACTGTGCCGATGGCCACTTTTACATCCGCAGGATCCCCGGGGCCGTTGGTCAGCATGATCCCGTCCGGATTGTAAGCCAGAATCTCCTGAACCGAGGAGCGGCTGTTGAAAATCTTGATTTCAGAACAGCGGTTTTGCAGTTCACGCAGGATGTTTTCCTTGCTGCCGAAATCCAGCACTGCCACCTTTGGGCCCACCATATTTTCACCACGGCGGGTTTCTGCTTCCTTGCGAGAAGCGATGTAAACCCAGTCCTTTTCCACGGTTTTTTTGGCAGCGATCAAGCTTTCAGCCTTTTTCAGGGCTTCGGCTTCAGAGTTGGCCTGAACCAATGCTCCCCACGGAGTCCCCCCCTGGCGCAAACGCAAAGCCAAAGCCCGCGTGTCCAATTCCGTAAGCATTGGAATCTTATTGTCAGTCAGACGCTTTTTCCAGGCTTGATCACGTTCGCTGTCCTGAACTTCAAGACAGATGAAACCCTCGATCCAAAGCTTTCGCGATTCCCAGACTTCGTCTTCAATCCCATAATTTCCCTGCATGGGCGCCGTCATCATCACAATCTGAGAGAAATAAGAAGGGTCCGTGGCGATTTCTTCGTAACCGGAGTGCGAGGTATTGAAAACAACTTCGCCGGCGCGATCCTCACCACCTTGCCATTGACCGGTGTAAACTTCCCCACCTTCAAGCACTAGATAGCCGCGCATCATTCCCCCTCTTTCAATGTCATTTGAATCAGACTTTGACGAATCAACACACCATTGGAAACTTGATCCAGAACTTTGCAGCGTGGATCTTTCAGAACCTCAGAATCAAGCTCGGTTCCCTGATTGATCGGGCCCGGATGCAGAATCAGGGCTTTGTCCGACAGGGCCTGCAGGTTTTTGACCGTGAAGCCGTACTGATCACGATAGTCCGCCAAGGAATACTTGTTTTCATGGCGCTCTAACTGCACTCGCAAAGCCATCGCGGCTGTGGACCACTGAAGTCCTTCCATCAAAGAAGCAAACACACGGCAGGGCGGTTGCGCAGGCAGGAACTCTTTCGGACCGCACAGCGCCACTTCGTAACCCAGCTTTTCTGCCAGTTCGAAGTGCGAGGCGGCCACCCGGCTGTGGCGAACATCGCCGACAATCAGAAGCTTTTGGCCCGCACAGGTGCCCAGATGTTTGCGAATGGTGTAAGCATCCAGCAACGCTTGCGTCGGATGCCCTTTCTTTCCCCAGCCGGCATTCAAAATTGGAGTGCTGATTTTTTCGGAAAGATCTTTCAGATCCAGATCATCCCCGCAGCGGATCACCAAAAAAGAAGGCTTCATGGCCTCGACATTCAAAACCGTATCTTCAAGGGTTTCGCCTTTTTCAAGACTGCTGCCCGCGCCTCCATCCAGGCGCAACGGATGGATTCCCAAACGTGCGCAGGCTGTTTCAAAGCTCATGCGGGTGCGGGTGCTGGCTTCAAAAAACAAAAGGGCTCCGGTTTTTCCGAAGCCCTGAATAGGAGCCGATTTTGCCGCCGCAACAGAGTCGGCAATAGAGAATAGGAAATCGATTTTTGTTTTTTCAAGCGAACGAAGATCAAGAATGGAGAAATTTTTCCTAGACGACATCTAGAACCCAAGACTAGGTACTTGGGCAGACCTTGTCAATGAACCGTAGAAAAAACTCGGTCCCAACGCACTGAAGGATAGCGATCGCCACCCCATTTCTGCTGCCAATCCAGCGAAAGCCAAATTAAAGCCACGCGGCCCACCACCTGGGTCATAGGAACCGTGCCCCAATAGCGCGAGTCGTCACTGGCATCACGATTATCCCCCAACAGGAAAACCTCTCCTGGAGGCACAACCAGCGGGCCGAAATCTTTATCGTCCGGAGTTTTCTGGAAAATCACACGCCAGGAGTCAGCACCGGAAGTCTCTTTGAAGATATCAAAGAGTTCCGCATTAGGGTTATCAGAAGCCGCATCCAGTTTTTCATAAGACACGGGCTCGTCATTCAAAACGAGGCGGCCTTTTACGATCTGCACCCGATCCCCAGGCAAACCCACCACGCGTTTGACGTAAGTGACAGAGGGCTGATTGGGATAACTGAAAACCACGATATCCCCGCGAGCTGGCAAAGTCAGATTCCAGCGCTTGGAAGCAAACGGAATCTGCACACCATAAGACACACGTGAGGCAAAGATGAAATCACCGGGCTTCAGCGCCGGCTGCATGGAACCTGTCGGGACTTTATAAGCGGTCACCAGAAAGTGACGCACAAAAAGTGCGCACACCACTGCCAAAACCAAAGTTGTTAGATATTCCCGCCAACGATTCATCCTTAAATCCTAAACGGACTTAAGCAAGACCTTCAAAAGAATTCTTAGGGCTTTTTATTATTTCTCAGTCCAGGACCTTGAACAGGCGGTTGAAACGAATTTGTGAGGGGTCGCACACAAATGTCATCGTCGGTAAAGTGCTGTTACAGGAAAGCCAGATGACCGAGGCTTTTCCGACCAAATAATCGTTTTTCACAAAACCCCAGTAACGAGAGTCGCTGGATTGATCGCGATTGTCCCCCATAAAGAAGAACTGCCCCGGCGGCACCTGGTACACCTGCACATCGGCCGAGCTTTCTTCACTCAAGAAACGCACGACATAGGATTTTTGCGTGTTGTTTTCGGTGAAATAATAAAACTCGTTATTGTTCACCAAAGGGCCTTCATAAGGGGCCATGTCGAAAGCCTTGTCGTTCACGGTGATACGACCGGCGCGAACTTCGATGCGATCCCCTGGCAGGCCAATCAGTCGCTTGATATAATAGACATCCGGATTTTCCGGATATTTGAAGACAACAACATCCCCACGCTGGGGCGTTGACCATTGCACCAGCCACTTGTCACTGAAAGGAATGTGCAGACCGTAAGCGAATTTTTTTACCAGAATATGGTCATGGATCAGCAGATTCGGAATCATGCTCCCGGATGGGATCACGAAGGGCTCAAACAAGGCCCAGCGCACTCCCATCACCAGCAGAATCGGAAACAGAAAAGTCAGGATCGCCTGATTCCATGTTCCTTTCAGATTGGGAGTGGCCTTGGGTTCAGACATCTAGTTCACAGGGTGGAAGAAACGTCCCCAGCGGATGGTCAGCGGGTTGCACAGGAACGGAAGCATCGGCACCGTTTCTTCGCAACTTAGCCATACGAACATCGCACGACCCAGGATGTTTTGTTTTGGCAGGAAACCCCAAACACGGCTGTCGGAAGAATTCATGCGGTTGTCACCCATAACAAACAAATGGTCATCCGGAATGGTCACGGGGCCAAAGGTTTCATAGATATCACCCTTGCGCAGAAGGATGGCATGCTCTTTACCCTCTTTGGCGACCTTGCCCGCAGGCAGGACTTCAGTGAATTCAACATAGTTTTCTTTGCTGTCGTTGATGTTGCCATCACGCTGGAAGTCCGCATCGCGAAGCCATGCAAAGTCATCCATGTTGGCCGGAACCTTTTTTTCAACCGGTTTGTCGTTGATATAAAGAGTCCCATTTTCGTAGTAAACCTTGTCGCCCGGCTCGCCCACGATGCGTTTGATAAAGAAGGTGCTCATGTCTTTAGGGTATTTAAAGACGATCACTTCCCCACGCTCTGGTTCGTTGAATTTTACCAGCCATTTTTCGCTGAAAGGAACGCGCAGACCGTAAGTCAGCTTGTTCACGAAGATATGGTCATGAATCAAAAGCGACGGCAACATGGAGCCCGATGGAATCACGTAAGCTTCGATAAAGCCCCAGCGAATGAACAAAGCGATGAACACCGCCAGGAACAAAGAGCCCCAACCCTCTGTCCAGAAGTGTTTCGTTCTAAAGTCCCAGCTTTTTGGTTGTTTGTCGCTCATGTTGATTCTCCTAGTCTTCGACTTTCAGGATCGCGAGGAAGGCTTCTTGAGGGACTTCGACATGGCCGATGGCCTTCATGCGCTTCTTACCCTCTTTTTGCTTTTCCAGAAGCTTACGCTTACGGGAAATATCACCACCATAACACTTGGCGGTCACGTCTTTTCTGATTGCCCCCAGAGTCTCACGCGCGATGATCTTGGCACCGATAGCTGCCTGGATCGCCACCTGATACATCTGACGAGGAATCAGTTCTTTCATCTTTTCAGCCAGCAAACGGCCGCGGTTTTGCGCCTTGGAACGGTGAACGATCAAAGACAGGGCATCGATAGCCTCACCGTTAATCAGAATATCCAGTTTCACCAGGTCTGATTCCTCAAAACCGACGAATTCATATTCCAAAGAAGCATAACCTTTAGAGATGGATTTCAAACGATCGTAGAAGTCCATCACCATTTCATTCATCGGCAGTTTGTATTCGATGATGACTTTTTTGTCGGTGACGTATTCCATCTTCTGCTGGATACCACGCTTGTCCTCGCACAGCTTCAGGATGCCGCCGATATAATCGGTTGGCGTGTGCAGGGTCACTTTTACGTAAGGCTCTTCAAACTTGGCAATCTGGGTTTCCACCGGCATACCGGATGGATTTTCCAGCATCATCTCGGTGCCGTCGGTTTTAGTGATACGGTAAACAACTGTCGGAGCCGTGGTGATCAGATCCAGATTGAATTCACGCTCAAGACGCTCTTGAACGATTTCCATGTGCAACAGGCCCAGGAAACCACAACGGTAACCGAAACCAAGTGCCGCGGATTTTTCAACTTCGAATGTCAAAGACGAGTCATTCAGACAAAGTTTGTCCAAAGCGTCCTTCAGATTTTCGTATTCAGAAGCCACGACCGGGAAGATACCGGCAAAAACCATCGGCTTGATACGCTGGAAACCTGCCAAAGGCTGGGTCGCCGGGTTTTTAGCCGCCGTAACGGTATCACCCACCTGAACGTCACGGATATCTTTGATACCGCAGACGATGAAGCCCACTTCACCCGCCTCAAGAACATCCTGCATCAGCGGGAACGGCTTGTATTTACCCATGCGCAGAACTTCATAGTCACGATCCGTGGCCATGAACTTGATCTTGTCGCCTTTTTTGATCACGCCGTCGACCATACGAACCAGGACAACAACGCCCTGGTAAGCATCAAACCAAGAATCGAAAATCAAAGCTCTTGGTGTCAGGCTGCGGTCCGCTTTTGGTGGCGGAACTTTTTCAACGATCGCTTCCAGAATGTCGGTGATACCGATTTTTTCTTTCGCCGACGCGTGAATGATACCTGTGCAGTCCAAGCCCACCGTGTCTTCGATCTGCTTTGCCACGCCTTCGGGATCCGCTGAAGGAAGATCGATCTTGTTCAGAACAGGAATGATCTCAAGATTATTTTCCATTGCCAGATAAACGTTGGCCAGAGTCTGGGCTTCAACACCTTGAGCGGCGTCGACAACCAGAATCGCGCCTTCGCACGCTGCCAATGAACGGGACACTTCGTAAGAGAAGTCCACGTGCCCCGGTGTATCGATCAGGTTGATCTGATACATGTTGCCGTCTTTGGATTTGAAATCCAGACAGACTGTTTGAGCTTTGATGGTGATGCCGCGTTCGCGCTCAAGTTCCATGTTGTCGAGGAACTGATCCTTTTTCTCACGATCCGACAATGAGCCGGTTGCAGAAAGAAGACCGTCAGCCAAAGTAGATTTGCCGTGGTCGATGTGAGCGATGATAGAGAAATTGCGTATGTATTTAGGATCCATGGGCGGTAGTATAAATAAGAAGCGCCGAGTTGCTAGTGACAACTCGGCGCAATGATTAAGGTTTTATAAAAATTTAAGCCAAAGTCTTTACAGCGTCTTTCAGCTGGTCGACCTTGTTCAGGCGCTCCCAAGTGAAGGACTCTTCGTTACGACCAAAGTGGCCGTAAGCCGCTGTCGGGCTGTAAATCGGTCTTAGCAGGTCCAAATCCTTCGTAATGCGAGCTGGACGCAAATCGAAGACCTGGCGAACCGCTTTTTCAAGAACTTCAGGGCCTACTTTGCTTGTGCCGTAGTCATTTACAGTGATGCTGACCGGTTCAGCCACACCAATCGCGTAAGCCACCTGAACCAGGCAACGTTCCGCAAGGCCCGCACCCACGATGTTCTTAGCAATATGGCGCGACGCATAAGCAGCCGAGCGGTCCACTTTAGAAGGATCTTTACCAGAGAACGCGCCACCACCGTGAGCACCGTGACCACCGTAAGTGTCCACGATGATTTTACGACCGGTCAAACCAGCGTCACCCATTGGACCACCCGTTACGAAACGGCCCGTTGGATTGATGAAGAATTTGGTTTTCGCATCGATCCAGTTGCCCGGGATGGATTTTTTGATCAGTTCTTCAGTGATGAATTCTTTGATCGTTGCATTGGAAACGCTGTCTGCGTGCTGAGTGGAGATAACCACCGCATCGATACGTTTTGCAATGCCGTTTTCGTACTGAACTGTCACCTGGGATTTAGCATCCGGGCGCAACCAGTCCACACGACCCGCTTTACGAAGAGCCGCCAGGTCTTTCACCAGTTTGTGAGACATCGCGATGCTTAAAGGCATCAGTTCTGGAGTTTCATTCACAGCGTAACCGAACATCAGACCCTGGTCGCCCGCGCCCTGATCGTCGGAAAGAGTTTCTTTAACGCCCACGGCGATATCCGGGGACTGCTGACCTACGGCGATCATCACGCCGCAAGTTTTGTAGTCGAAGCCCTTGTCAGAGTGATCGTAACCAATGCGTTTTACAACTTCACGGGCCACTTCAGAGAAATTCACTTTTGCAGAAGTTGTGATTTCACCACCAACAACAACCAAACCAGTCGTCAGCAGGGTTTCACAGGCAACACGGCCCTTCGGATCCTGAGCCAGGATGGCATCCAGAATACCGTCAGAGATTTGATCGGCCATTTTATCGGGGTGACCTTCGGATACAGATTCACTCGTAAACAGGTAGTTTTTCACTGCGTTCGTTCCTCATTAGGGAATGGGTGTTAATGAGCTCGGCCCCCACTGGAACCATCCTAAAAAACAGTCAAAATTGAGCTGGAATTTAGCGAACGGCCAAGCTACCAAAACGAGTTCTGGGGGTCAAGAGTCCTTGGGTTTGTGATGGTAAAAATAGGCAAGCTCAAGGAAAAACACTGTAAAGCCTCCAACCAGGCCGATCAGCCCCAAGCCAATCATAAACTGAGCAAGGGTGCGCCCCAGCTCGCTGATAGAGGATTCCGGCACCAGCCCCTTGCTTTGAAGCAGGAACATCAGCATATAAGCCCCCACCGACAGGAACGTCCAAAAAACCGCATGCACCCGGCTGGTCAACAGCCCCACGATTAGCGGCAATACCGCAAACCAGATGAGAGTCGGAGAAAAGAAGCCCCCCGTAAAATAAGAGAATGAAAACTGAAAGATCATGCCCGAAGTCACCATGGAATAAGCGGCCAGGGACATGGAACGGCTCCAGCGGTAAATCAACGGGGAAAAGGCATGCACAATCGAACAGCTAAAGCCGATTTGAGCCAAGGTCGGATTATCCACGAAAAATAAAGAGATAAAGCTGTAGGTCCACATCAGCAGACCGGTCAGAAGGGTGATCAGAACCAAAAGGCGCCATTTATAATGACGGACATACTGATCTTCTTTTACATCCAGGGAAAAAAGGGTGGTCCCCCAAAGAATCTGTTCTTCCTGTTCCAAGCAACGTTCCAAAAATACAAGAGGTGGATAATTCCACCTCCTTAGTATAATCGCTGGTCAGGAAATTTGCACCAAAATCACGCCGCCTTTTTCCAACGTGAGAACGTCTCCTGACGTGCTCCCTTGGTAAGTTCAGGCTTCTTGTGATCTTTATATTGTTTGTTTGTCTTAAGGAATTGTTTCTCCATTTTTTCGGCACATGCGTCCACTGCGCCGTAAATATCCGGGCCGTAGGCTGTGGCTTTGAAATATTTCTCGCGAGTGTTCACAGAAATTTCAACGCAGAATTCACTTTTAACCTTACTGAAATACACGTTGCCGTAACCTTCTTTAAGCAGGAAACGCCCCACCTCGGACATTCTTTCTTCGGTGTACTTTTCCAGGGAATCGGAGTGATCCAGATGCTTAAAGGTATAGTTGAGTTTCATGTTTTCTCCTTCTCGGCCCCTTTCAAGGCCTTTGATTTCTTACCTGGACTTCTTATCGGTCCAGCCGGACTAAAGATGAGCCCTATTTTGAGACTCATTTGGTTTTTCTTTGGGTTAATAGACAGGCCTTAAAAATTTCATCGTCCTGCTTGTTTTTTAGATATTTCGCAACCGGGCTCATGGCGGCAAAAGCCTCCTGGCACTGACCACGGCTGAATTCGAGCTTTGCGTCGAAATAAGAATCACGCAACGCCGCTGGCAGGCGGTCCACCGTTCGGGGCTCAGCCTCCCCGCTTTCGATTTTGCGTTTATATTCGCGCAGCGCATTTTCTGATTTGCGGCGCAGTTCCCGGATGTCGGAATACTTCGGCACATGCGACGGGATCTTGCGGGACATATCCAGCGCCCCTTCATAGTTGCCGGCTTCGAAATAGACCTGCGCTTTTTCATGCAGGGCCTCGATTTCAGCAGGATCCATTTTGTGTTTTTTGGAGCCAAAGGGATTGGCAATCAGCCCGAGGGTCAGACCCGTCAGGGCCACGGCGTACATGGCGATGTTAGCTGGCTTGATCATGGGAAACTTATCGGCAATCCCCGACTAAAGATGAGGATTTTCCATGTTCCAAAAAGAGACGGGCCCCTTTCGGAGCCCGCTAAATTCTAACCAGGGATGGTCACCATTTTTTTGTAAAATTCCAGAAGCTTTTTAGCCCCGTGAACCAGATTGGCCTCCCAATCATTGTGGGCATTGTGATCCGCCCCGTCGGTAATGTACTTCAGTGAAATCAACTGCACGTTCATTTTGCGACAAACCTTGGCCAGGGCGTAACCTTCCATGTCCACAAGTTCGCAAGGCACTTTCGGAGTGCCCGTTTCAAAACTGTCCCCGGTGCCACACACCCCGTGAGACAGCTCCGGGAAAAACGGAATCAGATCAATCGCGCCCGGAAGCGGGTCAAACGGAGTTTCCCCAACCTTGAACCCCAATGGCGAGATGTCCATGTCTCTTTGTACGAAGCTTGAAACCTCGACAAGGTCATGGGTTTTAAAACGAGAGCTGCCCGCAGTTCCCAGATTGATCATGACTTTGCACTTGGTTTTATGAATCACATCCATGGCCACCAGCGCGGCATTCACTTTGCCAATGCCAGTGTAAACCACAGGGATATTTTCTTTTTCAAAGAAGCCCTGGGATTCGCCCGGAAGCGCCATCACCAAAGCCACGTCATTAATATTGAACAAGCGAAGCCACCTTTTGATCGTTGTAGGTCATCTTGTTAAGGAACGTCAGATTGACCAGAACCGCCACAGACTCCACGGAGTATCCGGCCACCAGGCACAGGTCAATAGCCGCCTGCAAAGTGCCACCCGTAGCCAAAACGTCATCGACGATCACCACACGGCCCTTGCCCGGAGGCAGTTCGATTTCTGCCGTGCCGTATTCCAAGGCATAGGAAACCTTGCGCGTTGGTGGAGGCAGCTTGCCGGCTTTACGAATCGGCAAAAAACCTTTTTTATGGGTGGCCGCCATGTGGGCCGCCAGGATGAATCCACGGGATTCAATGCCCGCAAAATAGTCCACGTAAGTCAGATCAACATGTTTCAAAAGATTATGGGAAACAAAAGTAAGGGCTTCTGCATTTTGCAGCAGCGGCGACATGTCGCGGAAAATGATCCCCGGCTTTGGAAAATCAGGAACGTCACGAATCAGGCTTTTTAAATCCATGGGGCTCTCCTCCCCTTATTTTTAAGGGAAAGGCCGCTGCGAGTAAAGAAAATCTATTCCGGCAGCAAGTCCGGAAAATAAAGCGGCTCGCGCAAATGAGCCGGGTGATACACCACCGAGGTCACATTCACACTGCGCTGCCCGTCGGGTCCCACCCAGTTTTCCAGAATGCTTTTATACCCTGCGGAAGCTTTCAGCATTGAAAGTCCCATTTCAAATTTCTTCATCAGATTTTTTGTCTCGGGATGTTTTTTTGAAAAGTGCACATAGATGGGCTCTTCGCTCATCTCCACCATGATTTTAAAACGATCCCGGAACTCAGGTTTGTTTTTCAGGTAATAATAAAACACGTATTCATCGATGGCGACAAAATCAACCCGGCGTGAATTCAGCATCATCAGACTGGTCAGATCATTGGCAGTGAACACCTTGTTGATTTTGGAATTTTCATCAAACTCGACACCAAAAGGAAACCCATTCGGCAGGGCCACGGTGCGACCTTCCAGATCCTTCACCTTCTGCACCTTGAGCGGAGTTCCCGTGCGCAAAGAAACAATCAAACCCTTGCTTTTAAAAAGCGGTTCTTTGGGAAAAAGAAAATCCGCATCCATGTCCTTGCTGCGCGCAGAATTAAAACAAGCCGGAAATTTCCCACTCTGTGTCTGCGCCAGACAGCGCGGATAAGGAACCTGAACCAGCTCAATTTCTTCCCCCACATTCTTGAATGCCGCCCGCACAATATCCACGGACATGCCCACAGCACGCCCTTTCTCACGAAAAGCAAACGGCGGCCAGGAATCCTCCACCATCAACTTCACGGGAGCAGACCAAGCATCAAAACAAACAAGAATTACCAGCAAGAAACCAAATCGACCCATGCCTGCTACTTAACAAGCCAAGAACCCTGAATACACCTTACACTTGAGTAATAACTAAACAAACTCACCGATACTTCTGGAACGAAGTGCAGAAAAGCTGAAATAAGGCCCGGGATTCAACATCCCAAGCCGTCTTCGCCTAATAGATTAGAAATACTTCTTGCGCTGAGAAGAAGGCAGAATCTTAAGAACATCACGGTATTTGGCTACCGTACGACGTGCGATCTGAATTCCTTCGACCTTCAGCAAATCCACGATCTTTTGATCGGACAATGGATTCTTCGGATCTTCCTTGGCCACCAGATCCTTGATTTTGATTTTAACTGACTCAGAAGCCAGTGAATCACCATCAGAAGAGCTGATACCCGAGTTGAAAAAGTATTTCAGTTCATAGATACCCTGTGGTGTGTGCACATATTTCGCCGTGGTCACACGACTGACCGTGGATTCGTGCATGCCGATATCGTTGGCGATATCGCGCAGAACCATCGGTTTTAAATGCTCAGAGCCCTTTTCAAAGAACTCGCGCTGATGCTTCACAATGGACTCGGTCACCTTGTAGATCGTGCGCTGTCTTTGATGGATGGACTTGATCAACCAAACGGCAGAACGAAGTTTTTCCTGGATATAATCCTGGGTCTTGTCGCCGGTGGTTTTGCCACCTTTAAGCATGTTTTTATAGAAGTTCGAGATTTTCAAACGCGGCAGACCGTCTTCGTTCAAAGACACCACGTAATCATCACCGACTTTGTACACGTAAACATCCGGAGTCACATAGTGCGTGTCACTGCTGACGAAGGCACGACCCGGTTTCGGATCCATCGCATAGATGATTTTGCAGATTTCCACGATGTCTTCAACGTCGCGGTTCAAAGCTTTTGCGATGGCTTCATAGTTTTTCTTTTCCAGATCCTTCACGTGATTTTTGATCAGCGTGACCAGATCGTGGGTGTCCTCTTCCATGTGTTTGGCCTGGATCAGCAGACATTCCTGCAGATCGCGGGCACCCACACCCGGAGGATCGAATTCATGAATCAGGGTCAGAGTGTCTTCCAGCAGCGCCAGATCCACTTTTTCCTCTTCAGCAATTTGTTCCAAAGGAACTTTGATGTAACCATCATCATCAATGGCGCCGATCAGGGCGTCCGCGGCTCTTTCCTCTTCTTCAGAGAAGCCGTTCATTTTAACTTGCCAGTAAAGGTGATCGTGCAGGGTTTGAGACGCCGTGATGACGTTCTCATAGTTCATGATCTCTTCAGAACCCGCCATACCGGACTGTGGAGGCTTTTGGTTGGCTTCGATGTAGGATTCCCACTCGAACTCATCCTGCTTTTGCGGATCCTGAATGTTCTGCTGATCTGGAGTTTCGGAATGCTCAACTTCGTTGGCAGCCTCTTTGGTTCTTTGAAGGTCGTCCTCTTTCAGAGCCGATTCGGATTCTTCAAGGATCGGGTTTTCCTCCAGCTCGGAGCGCACAGCCGACTCCAACTCCATACGCGACATCTGCAAAAGCTTGATCGCCTGTTGCAGCTGTGGAGTGATTACCAGAGACTGGCTCAGGTTCATCGTCTGTCGAAGAGCCATTAAAATTTCCCTTTCCCAAGAACCGTAACAGCCGGGATGGCTTTACAGCTTAAAGTTTTCGCCGAGATAGAACTTACGTGCCAATTCGGAATTTGCGATTTCATCAGAACTTCCGCTGACCTGAATCTTCCCGTCCTTCAATATATAAGCATAGTCGCAAATGCCCAAAGTCTCACGCACGTTATGATCCGTGATCAGAACTCCTATACCTTTGGCCTTAAGTTCGCGGATGATATTCTGGATGTCAGCGACCGCAATGGGATCGATACCCGCAAACGGCTCATCCAGCAGAATGAACTTCGGTGACCCCGCCAGCGCGCGGGCGATCTCAACCCGGCGACGCTCCCCCCCGGACAGGGCATAGCCATAACTGTCGCGGATGTGACCGACGTGGAAGTCCCCGATCAGCTGCTCCAGCTTTTCAGAACGGGACGCACCGGAATAACCATGAGCTTCCAAAGCCACAGTGATGTTTTCAGCCACCGTCAGTTTGCGGAAGATGCTTGGCTCCTGCGCCAGATAGCTCAGACCCACGCGGGCGCGTTTATACATGGGCTCCTGGGTGATATTGGCTTCATCCAGATTGATCGTGCCTGAATCCGGCTGAACCAGACCCACCACCATATAGAACGAAGTGGTCTTACCGGCGCCGTTGGGACCCAGCAGGCCTACAACCTGACCGGACTCCACAGAAAAAGATGCGCCATCAACGACCTTGCGCTTTTTAAAGGACTTGGAAATGTCTTTGATGGTGAGCATGCTCATTGATCTTTATTCTCCACCTTCGCACGTACTCGTTCAACTTTAACCTTTTTTCCGCCTTCAAGGAAGACGATTTCCTCGCCGGTCAGTTCATCGTTATTCTGAATCACCTTAGGACGCCCCTTGAACGTGTACTGATTTGCCAGCAGGTCCAGATTCACACTTTCGGACGTGGCGAATTTGTCCACGTCGCTGACGCGCACGCCGCCCTTCACCGCCACAGAACTCAGAATATCCGCACCCTTTCCATACAGGAAAGAGGCTTCAGGACCTTCCAGCTTCATGTTGTCGTAATTCATGCGAACGGCCCCCAGGAAGCGGGCCTCGCGATTTTTACCGCTGAATTCGGCGCCGTCGGCGGAAATTTCAAACTTTTTCCCGTCCTTCATTGGTTTTTGCGCCGTCACCTTGTTCTGAATCAGCATCTTGGACTGTTCTACCAGAACTTTCATGCTGGCGCCTTTTAAGAACAGGCCAGCACCGGAAGAATCCCGCGGACCTTCCATCAGCACCTGTTCCGGGCTGACGATTTGACGGGTCTTGGACGAATAGAAGATAGATGGTGTTTTGAAAACGTAGCCATTCTCGGACTTGGTCACAACGTTGCCAATGACGCTCAAATCCTTGGATTTGTCGTCGATAGTGCCTTCATCGCCCGTGACGGTGAATTCGAGCTTTTCCTTGTTGTAAAAAAGCACCCGCACCTGTTGCAGAGCCCACTTGCCACCCGCCTGACTGCCCTCGGCAGACACCGCGAACAGCTCCCAGTCACGATTACCGGACTGGCTTTCCACCAGATGCACGCCGCCCATTTTTTGATCGGCCAGACTGGATGGGCCCGGATCTTCCTTGATGCCCTTTTTCTTGCGTTCTTTGGCTTCTTTGTCGCGCTTTTCAACTCGCTGGCGCAGAGCGACCTCGTCCTCATGCTCCAAATGCGATGGGAAAATAATAAGAATCTCGACGAACAAAGCGACGAGAAGAGCCATAAAAATATAATTCTTATATTTACCCATAGATGACAAGAATCTTAAACCATCAGGGCCTCGCGGTCAAAACTTCCGCGTCGGATGCTGTACCGGGGTGAAAAACAAAAAGCCCGGTTTTCACCGGGCTTTCATGTATTTTTATTCTTAGTTCGAATTTGTTTCCTGCGGCAGCTTGGTGACCGCGAAGTTGATCTCGCCAGCCCCCGCCTCTGTCACAGTGAACAGAACCTTTTTGACAGTCAGGAAGTCCACACCTTTATCGGCCTGAATCGTGACTTTGCTCCAGGCGTTCGGGTCTTCTTCAGTCTCTCCACGGGTGGTTTCAACCACGTCACGGATCTTGTTCTGAAGCTTGCCTTCCTGCTCAGTGCGGGATTTCACCAAAGCCTCAGCCAAAGTGTCCTTCAGCTTTGGAATCAGCCATTCTTCCGTGCCTTTGACGTCGTCAAAGGTTGCCACCACGTCCCGGTCCAGCAGGATCTCGTTGCTGGAAATCGTGATGACGTGCGCCGGTTTCAACTCGCGCACGCTGGTGGCCTTTGGCAAAACGACATCCTTCGGGATGTAAAGAATTTCACCCGTGGCATTGTAGTTCTGCAGCAGGAAGATAACCAGAACCGTGAACATGTCGACCATCGCTGTCAGTGACAGCAACGCCGTAACGTCACGCTTCCCTTTTTTCTTGCTTAAAATATTGTGATAACGATGACGTTCACCAGGTCTGAAGATGGCCATTACTGCGGCCCTCCCGTCGCAACGGATATCGCCGAGAACCCTGCGGTCAGACAGTTATCCATTGCCTTGATGAGTTGTTCATAGGGGATGACATCTGCAACAGAAACAATCGCATCCACTTTTTCAGGATACAGCTGCTTCACACGCTGCAGTTGCGCCACCAAACCCGCTTCATCAAATTGTTCGTTCACCATGGGAAGGCTGATCACTTGTTTCCCAACAGTTAAAACATAACCCATTTCCTTCACATCCACTTTCAGCACCACATCGGCGTTCGGTGGCGGCGTCGGATTGGGTTGCGTGTCCGATTTCTTCCCATAGAGGGAACTACCAATTTGAATCATAGACACTTGAGTCCAAACGGCCGTGATAAGCAGGAACGTAATAAGAACGCTCATCAAGTCGATGAAAGGCACGAGGTTCAGCTCGATATTCTTTTTTCTGCCGCTGGAATCGCCGCTATCTATGTGAGCCATTGAAAACCTCTGTTAGTCTTTGATTTTTTCTCTGTTTGCAACAACCAGGTTCAACAGACTCATGCTGGTTTCAACCACTTCATTTTCTGTTTTCTGGATGCGGTGCTGGAACAGACCGTAAGCCACGATAGAGATGATCGCCACCAAAAGACCAAACGCCGTACAGTTCAGGGCGTGGGAAATACCTTTGGAAAGTTCCAGAGCTTTGGTTGCAGGATCGGCTGCCGCCACCGCACGGAAGGAACCGATCATACCGATGATCGTTCCAAGAAGACCCGCAAGTACGGCCACGTTACCGAAGACCGCCAGGAAAGATGTCCAACCTTCCACTTTTGGCATTTCGCGCATTACTGCTGCGTCCATTGCCACTTGCACTTCTTCATCAGGACGCTTGTTCATCGCCTGAACAAGACCTGCTTTTACTGTATTCGTCAAAGGAGCCGGACGAGCATCACAATAGCTGATTGCCTGGCGCAGATCGCCGGCCACAACCATTCTGAAGATCTGGTCAGTGAACTCTTTTTTGTCCACGGCAAGATTTTTAAGCTTCATCATTCTTTCGATGATCACAAAAAGCGCCAGGATGGCGATAACTGCGATCACGTACATGACGAAACCACCCTCAGCGAAAGCACGCTGGATGAAATTCATGTTGTCTACTGTAACTGTTGGGTTCACGGGAAGTCTCCTTCTTAAAAACTTTACTTAATAAATTAATTAGCCTGATTCAAAACAAACGGATACGCCTGTACTTCAGCTGTCATTCCGGTCGGTGGCTCTGGGAACACCCAGCTTGCCAGACGACGGCGGATACATTCTTCCACTCCTGGATTGCCCAGAGAGGAATCGACAACTTTCACGTTGCGTGCCTGACCTCGCTCGATGATCTCCCAAGCAAGAATCACTTTACCTTCCATCTTCTTGCCCTTCTCAAGAGTGTTCAAAGCACGCTCGTAGCAGCTTTTCACCTCGTTAAGTTTAGAGCGGATCACACGACGGATAGCTTCTTTATCAATGGTCGCGTCGAAGGATTCTTCAGCACCACCGCCTTCGATAGCCACTGTGGTCTTCGAACCGAAGCCCTCAGACGCACCGTAAGCAGCCTGACCTGACCCACGACCCTTGGTACCGATTCCGGCAATACCCTGAGTTGCAGTGCCTTTTCCACCAGCCCCGGCATCCTTGAACTTGGAGCCCAGATCATCACCGGCACGGTCTTCATTGAAGCCCGCAGTTCCGGTCGCCTTGTCGGCCATACCCAGTACCTCACCGGCTCCAGAATACGCTTTGTCGATGTTGGCGCGACTGCCCCCGCCACCGAAGGCGCTGAACAGACCCACTTTGGAAAGGTCCTTGTTGGAAGACTGAGCATTCGCACCAGCCGTGTTACCCGTTTTGATCGCGCCACCCTGACGAGTGGACGTGAACTTCTTGGTACGGTCTTTCGCGTTGGGCTTCGGAGCCACTTCACTGGCTCTTGCCGCCACCTGGGCCCGTTGAGCCTGCTGTCCGGTTGTTCCTTTTTTCTGTGCTTCCTTGTTCGCATCAGCCACAACCACTTTCTTAGGCGGCGGTGGAGTTGGCGTCGCCACCGGTTGCGGCGGCGGAGTCGGAGGCACTGGCGGAGGAGGCGTCGGTGTTGGCGTTGGAGCCGGCGGTGGATTTGTGAACACCACCTGGGCAATACGCTGAACCTCTTCCTGCTTGTTTTCCTGCCAGTCTTTCGGGGTTGTTGCGGAGATATACAGTGCCAGCAAACCCACAATGATCAGGGACATCGCCACACCAGTCATTTCTGAACCGGAAAGCATCATTGGAAGCATCGGAACTGTCGGTGCCTGTGGAACAAAGCGGATGTAAAGGCACAGGTTTCCACCCGGCAGATTCACACACAGCATTTCATTCTGATCAACACGCACGCTGTAACCGTTGCCGCCCTTTTGCGCCTTGCCGGATTTGGCAAGGTCTTCCACGTGCTGGGTGACGCCGCCAGAGATCACCATTTCGGTGTCCATCTCGTTGGTGGTGTTCACACGCAGACCTGCAGACATGTCCAGCAGCGGATAACCGCGCGGCACCAGTCCGTCAGGAAGAGCCACAGACAAGTCCCCGCCCGCATTCACGCGGATGGTTTTGTTGCCCTTGAAATGATAAGTCGTAAGGATACGCTCTTTCCAGGTGACCAGAACTTCGACCGTCGTGCCTTTACCAGGCTTCAGGTGCGATTTCAGATTCTGAATCTCGCTTGGAGGAGCGAATGTTTTGCTTTTCTTGGCCTTTTTGTAAGAAGAGCGTTCTTTGCGGATCTCAGGTTTTACCGGAGCCGTAGTCAGAACAGGCTTTTCCTCGGCCTTCGGAGCTTCCACTGGAATGCTCGGAGTCACCGCCGGGATCACCGGAGTGACTTTGATTTCTTCCGTCTTCACCACGGCCGCAGGCGGCATGGATGGCTCCGGCTTTGGCGGAGGTGGAGCTGGCACTTCAGCCACTGGAGCCGCAGCTTCAGAAGCTGGCGCGCCCGGAACCACTTTAGGTTTCGGCACACCCACAAAGAAGGCAATACGGAAAGGACCCACTTCGATTTCATCGCCAGAAGCGATGGCTTCATCCAGAACGGCCTGCCCGTTTTTGAAAGTCCCCTGAGAGGAACCCAAATCACAGACATACCATCCGTTGTCACGAAGTTCGATCAGACAGTGAATGGGTGAAACGCCGTCGGCATCCAGATCCAGATGCACTTCAGCATTGTGTCCGACCACGATTTGATCCTGATCGAACTGTTTAACACCAACGAGCTGATTGTTTTTGAAAATTCTAAATATTAACGGCGATCTCAATTAGCACCCCGGACCCGCTGGATATCCTCTGTTGTTCGTCTCATCTCGGGTAAAAAGTTTTCTCTCAACTTGATCAATCTCTTATAGTTGAAGTTTTTCTTCTGAAAGAGATAAAACAGTTCCGGCTTCTGCGTCGACCCCTCAACCAACTCGTCCTCGAAGTTCAGCGTCGCTTTCTTCTTCGTGGTCGTTGTCGTTGTTGTGGTCGTGGTCGTCGAGGACCGAGAGGATGACTGCGCATGGCTCACTTCAAAAATGAAAAGTGCGGCCAGCATAATTGTCATGTGTCTTACGTATCGCAACATAGTCCTCACCCGATCCTTCACTCTATTTTATCCCAGCTTTCGCCTTATTTTCCAAAGCAATAATGCGATTACGGCTATCTGCAGGTCCACCTACAAACTTTAGTCTGTTAATGACTTCCAAACCGTCCTGATACTTCTGCATGTGATCGACCAGCAGAATGGCGTAGTTGAACAGCACCTCTTTGTTGTTACCGCTGTCTTTCAAAGCCGCCTTGTACATGTCTTCAGCACGGTCCAGTTTTCCCTGAGCCGTCAGCGCAATACCATAGTTGTTCAGAACGCGAGGATCACGAACGCCCTTGCGATAGGCCGTTTCCAGCACAACACCCGCTTTCGCGAAGTCACGCTCCTGAACATAGATCGCACCCAAATTGGCCGCCGCCACCGCTTCATCATTGTTGATGTCCAAAGCCTTGCGGAAGGACTTCACGGCGTCCCGGCGTTCATTTTGCGCCAACTGGACGATGCCCAGATTGGAGTATAGCTCTGCTGTTTTGGGGCTGGAGCTGATGGCTTTCCCCAACAGGTAACGGCACAGATCAAAACGTCCACGTTTATAGTGATACATCGCCAGGGCATTCAGGGCGCGGGCATCATTCGGGGACTGGGTCAGAATCTGAGTCGAAGCCTGATAGATTCTTTCATCAGACTGGGACTTGATCGCTTCATTCAACGCCGCATATTGAGAGGGCGCTGGCGGAGTCACCGGACGAACCGGCTCGACCTTTTCCAGATCCTTGAACTCATCAACCTCCACCTTAGGGGCTTCTGCCACCGCCGTTTTGGTTTCTTCAGAGGTTTCTTTGGTCGGACTGGAAGAGCAAGCCGCCAGTGCCAGCAAACTGAAACAAGTGATTATTCTTTTCATTATTGACCTATCCAATTCACCAGACGAATGTCAGAGCCCACTTCGCCACCGTTGTAGTAACCCTTCGGATCCTTGCTGTTCATGTACGCATAAGCAGACTTGAACCCGTCGTTGTACACTTCCAGCTCCAGACCGCGGTCCACCGTGGCCTTGTAACTTTCACGAGCCTTCGAGTTGAACGGTTCTGCGAACTTTTCCACGCCCGCCTTGTACTGCTTGGTTTCTTCTGCGTTCAAGCCCGGAGGCAGTGGCGCATTGATGATCGCCTGGGCCATATTCAAGTTGGCATCACCCAGAATCGAAAGCGAGCTTACGATTTCTTCTGCACTGTCATACTTGATCACTTCCGCCAGTTCGCCGGTCAACTTGGTCAGCAACGCGACTTTCTTGTCAGCCGCGGCCTTCTGTTTGGCCGGATCTTTAGGGAAGGTCACGGATTTCAGCTCTTTGAATGTGTCTTCGGCTTCAGCCAGCTTGATGCGGGCGGCATAAGTCGCACCCACACCCTTCTTGTTCGGCGCAAAGCGCTTCTGAATCGCCAAAGTTTTCTGCCGCCATTCCTGAGCTCTTGTTGTCGCTTTCTGACGAGTTGACAGTTCGCTGACCCAGTAAGCACTTTCAACCACACGCTCTTGATCACGACCGCCGGCTTCCACGTATTCCGTGTATCGTGCAATCGCAGCACCAGTCTGGCCGGCTTTGCGATGGATCTGGGCCATGCTGAACACCGCTTCAACGTTGTCGCTGTGTTTTTTGTTCATTTTAGTGAAGTCCGTGTAAGAACGGATGGCTTCATCCGATTTACCCAGGGCTTCATACAATACAGCCGCATTGAACATCAGGTTCGGAGCCAGGGAATCGGTTGGATTTTCCTGAGCCGCCTGACGGTAAAGCTTCGCTGCTTCCTCGAACTGGGCAGAATCCTGGTAAAGCTTCGCCAGCAAACGGCGGGCTTTGGGCTTCAATTTATCCGCTGCCGGATCCTTGGAGGCCAAAACCCCCTGGTAAGCCGCGATCGCCGGTGCATTCATACCTGCACGCTCATAGTTCACGGCCGCATTGAAGTTCGCATTCACTGCCAGATTGGACTTCGGATTTTGTTTGGCGAAGGATTCAAACACCTGCGCACTGTCTGCGTATTTCTTTTCAAGCTCCAGATCCTGACCACGTTTGAAGGACGCTTTTTCCATCACGCCACGGATGTCCGCCCCCGCTTTGGAGGAGGCAATGCCCGGAACAGCCAGAAGCTCGGCCCCGGTTTTCTCCAGACCCGCATAGTCTTTTCTGAGATTGTAAATATCCAGCAACAAGTTGGCCGAGTATTCGGCGTACTTGGTGTTCGGATGCTGTTTTACGATATCCCGGAAATGCGTCGTTGCCGGATCAAAGTGATTGCTTTGATAGTACAGACGGCCCATACGGAATTTGATTTCCACAGCTTTTTCAGACGTTGGGAACTTTTCCACGTACCACTGACCCGCTTTGATAAAACGGTCCACTTTCGGCTCCAGTGGAACCGGATCGGTGGAGCTCCCCACCCGTTTTTGCATTTCCTGATCGGAAGGGATGCTGCGCTCAACAGACAAGATCAAGTTCTGCGCGGATTTCCCATAGAACTTGCTTTGAGGGGCATTATCCACCACCCACTTGTACTGCATGGACGCTTCGTCGTATTTGCCCATATCATACAGCAATTCACCGAAGTAAAAGTGCATGTCGGCTGCGGTCGCTGAATCCGGGAACTCACGCAGGTACAGTTGGTAGCCTTCGTAAGCCTGGGACTGTGAATACTGGGCACGGGAGTTTTGCGCCGTCTGGTGCTGCTGCAAAACATAGTTGCGCAGCGTGGTTTCACGCAGCTTATAAGAATTTTCAATCAGCTCTTTATTGCCTTTGTTCGCGGCATACCATGCCCCTGAGGAATCATAGTCCTTCACCCAGCCATAAAGCTCGGTTTTAAAGCGCTGCGTGTTCTTTGCATAAAAGTAGTTCTGTACGATCTGATACTGGTACTCGAAGGCTTTTGGAGCCGTCGGGTTCTGGGAAATCAGAAGTTTAAACACATCACGGGACGCATCTTTGCTACCGCGGTCAGAATACTGATACGCCAGTCTTTCCAAGTAAGGGCTGTAGTTGTTGCCCACAAGGTTTTTGAAGTAATCCGCCGCTTTATTTGGATCGCCGCCTTCCGCATAGAACACCACGATGTCACGCAGGGCCTCACCCTCAAGACGCGTGCGGTTCACTTTCATGCGGCTTGCCAGCTGGTCCCCGGTTTCATTCTTACCGGCTTTGATGATGTATTCCAGATACGTCATCGCCTGCTGAACTTTGCCCAGACGGAACAGGCACCATGAACCCTTATACAGGGCAAAGGTGTGCAGACGGTGTTTCTTTTCCTTGATCAGGAAAGAATACTCTTTATAGGCATTCGCCCATCTTTCATTTTCAAAATAGTATTCAGCCAGGGCAAAGTGCGCCTCGCCGACAAACTGGGAGTTCGGATAGCCGCGGGTTAGTTTTTCATAATAGTCCGCGCCTTTTTTAACCTCACCCAGTTCGAAATAATTGTACCCCAGGAAGAAGAGCGCCTGGCTCATCTTTTCGTCGCGTGGGAAGTCACGCTGGAACCATTCATAAAGCTGAACGGCCTTTTTGTTGTATTCGCGGGCTTCCGCCGTATCCAGACGAGGTTTGGATTTGGTTTTACCGGCCTGGAACGCACGCAGTTTCGCGTCGTATTCATCCTGCTTGCGCGAATCAATCAGACCGGCTTTTTCGACATACAGCTCGGCCAGACGCAACCACAACTCCCCGCGGTTCGGGCTGGTTTTGAATTTCTGTGTCAGTTTGTACAGTTCACGGATCTGCTGATCCAGAACTCTTTCGTACTCGGCCTGACCGTTGCCGCTGTCTCTTTGCATGATTTCAGAAGAGCGCGGAGGTTTGACGGATTCCAGATTGTAATTCTGAACATCCTGTTTGAACCCCATGTTCGCCGAGGGCAGTGACGTGTCCGTTTTGGACATCTGCACTCTGCCGCCGCGACTGCCATCGTTGGCCTGGGACAACAGTTCACCGACAGTCTTTTTCTTGACGGTTTTGGTGGTCTTAACAGTTTTGCTCTGTGCGCCCGCAGTGGACGCCAGAACAAGACTCATAAATCCGGAAACAAGAAGTTGATGCCTGTTGATTTTCATACTTTACTCGCAGCTCTGCTTTCCAAGGTAGTGGTAGTTTCCAACTTCATCCAGCCAGTACTCACCCTGGAATGGATAGTACTCGTAACCGTTTTCGATGTAGAACTTGCGGTTCACGTTTTCATCGATCTGGTCACCGCTGATGTCTTTGCCGGCGATTTTCTTTTTGATGCTTTCCTTGCGGCCCGTGATCATCTCGTAACGGATGAATCCGGCCTGTTCGTAAAGGTCACGCAGTTCCACGCGCATGTTCAGCAAGTGCGCCTTGACCATGTCGCCGATGGCGAATTTCGTGTTTTTACTGCGGTTTGCAAGGATCTTCAGGGAATACTGACCCAGCGGAGAAGCACGGAACGCGGAGTTGGATTCCACACGCGCTTTTTCCTGGTTCAGCTTTTCCAGATAATGCATGGAACGCTTCACATCCCCCTGATCCAGCACGTTTCTTAGAACGATGTATGGCAAGCGCAGGTTCGCCGACTTGTCCGTGGTTTTCATCAGGTGGGCTTTTTCAACCTCTGCATAGAAGGTTCCGGCTTCGTTGGAGGACTTCAGGAAGTCGCCGATTTTGGAGCGGACCGGGCCATAGGTTTTTTCAAACAGGCTTAGGACCTTTTCCATCTCGTCGTATTTACAGATGTACAGGTAGACGATCGAGCGCAAAAGCAAGCTCTCCGGCATATAGAAGTCTTCGTAATATGCCGAGTGGAGAGTTTGGAAGTTACTCAAGGAAGAACGGAAGCGCGCCGCACGCAGCATCGCCCAGCTCTGCTCAAAGACCGCGTCATGCCACATCAAAGTATCGCGGGGAACCTGGGAATAAGCTTCCACGGAAGCATCCCAATCCTGCTTTTGATAAAGTGCACGGGCAAGACCCATTTGAGCGGCCACTTTGTTCGTGTCCGTCACCGGAGCACGACGGCGGGCATCGAGCATTTTGTTGAAGGTGCCCACAGCCAAGGACGGCTGGTTGGCTTCAAGCTCTGCCAGACCCTTGGCATACAAAGCCTGGAAATAATAGCTGCTGGTTGGAGACACACGGCTGAACAGGTCCGCGGCTTTGGCAAATTCGCGGTTGCGCAAGCGGATTTCACCCAACCGGAAGTTGATCATGTCACGGAGTTTCGCCGGGAAGTCATTCAGGTCCACACGGGAAATCGCATAGTTCAAAATCGTGTCGTCACCCAAAGAATCCGCCACCACTGACAGCTTTTCGATGGCCATTTTGGAATATTTCGGATGCTTCATACGGATCACATCCACGAACTGGAATACGGCGGTCTGATAAAGCTTCAGCTCCACCAGCATCGTACCCAGGATGTATTTGATCTGCGGACGTTCAGCAGCCAGTTCGGACCGACGACTCAAAGAGAACAGCGCATTTGCCGCAGATTCATACTGCCCGCTTTGGGCCATACGAAGGGCGTTGCTGAGTTGGTTTCTGAGGGTCGCTTCACGCGTGTTCCCCGACACGGCCGGAGCCGCACGACGGGTTGTCGGTTGTTTTTTCAGAGTTTTGCGCTGCTGGGCATCGCCCGTAACAGGCACAACAATACTTGCGGCAATCAGGAGAAGTAATAATTTCTTCATCGGTAACTAGCCTCCGGGAAGAACCAACTCATACCCACGGTAAGGAAGAGGTTGTTGAAAGAATTTGTCGAGCCGTCGATGCCTTTGGCATTGAAGAAGTTCCAGCTGAAATCCCAGCGAACCGCATAGGCTTTGCTCAGGGCGAAGATCTGCCCTGCTGCCAAGTGCACAGTTCCTGCGCTTTCACCGGACTGGGTTTCGGTGTTGCCGTAACCAGCAGACAGATACAGGTCAAATGGAACGATCGTTTCATTGAACCAGGTCATTTTACCGTAAACCGGGATGTACATCAGATCCACACCGATAAAGGATTTTGGATAAACCAGGTTCTCGGTGCTGACACCCTGAATTTCCTTCAGTTCATCCGTTGCCTGGCGACTGGAGGTGGTCAGACCGAAATAATTCAGCTCAAGCCCCCAGCTTTCAGACATAAAGTAGCTGGCTTTCGCCACCCCACCGAATGTCAGGAAGAACGGATCATTCGTCACTGTCGTCAAACCACCGAACAACTGGAAGCGGCCGGTTTTTGGCAGGAAGCGTTTTTGAATGATGGAAATTTCCTGGAAAGGAGCCAATGTGCCCAGTCCCGAGAAGTCCGTCAGGGTGTTGTCCTTCGGAGCAGTCTCCTGATAGGACGGCGTGGAATCAGAAATAGACGGCTGCTGTCTTGGAGCTTCTTTTTCAAGCTCCAGTTCGATCACATCCAGTTCGTCACCTTCAGACTGGGCATAACCCAGGCCCGGCGCCGTCAGCGCCAGGAAAACAATTACCAGAGAAGTGAGTTTTCTGCTTAACATCTGTCAGCTCCTCTTAGAACAGATACGACAAACCCACATCCAGGTTTGTAGTGTAGGTTAGACGCTCTTGGAAATCACTGTAGTCAGGCTTTGGATCGCTGGGCTTCAGCGCGCCGTTCAGGAACGGGATCGGAGCCTGGTTGGCATAAAGACGCAGGTCAAAGCGCAATGCCCATTGTTTGGTGAAATAGAATTTCTGACCGATACCCACAGCCACCGCCGGGTAAGTCTTGTGCACATACTTCACCGCACCCACAGAAGCGGATCCGTAAAGAAGCGTGTTGAACACCAGGGATTTGGTCAGACTCATTTTTCCGTAGAAGGCTTTCAGATTGTAATCACCCATGATCGTCATCTCTGGCGACGGGGCACGGCTGAAATCCAGACTGAACTGCTGATCCAGCTGGTCAGCGTAGCTGGAAAGACCCGCAAAGTTCTTGGCAATCAAAAGACCCCAGGCGTGAGCTTCGCTGGTGTTATAATAGATACCCAGGCCCAGCTTGGAAACGTTGGCGATAGGTTCTGTCATCGCGTAGCCATAGAAACCATCGACTTCAAAACGACCGGCAGTCACCACGTTGCGGTTTTTTACGCTGACGGGTTTATCGAAAACAGGAAGCACGGATTCCTGAGCCAGTTCCTCTGTCGGAAGATTCACCACTTCCGCAAAAGCCGCCTTATGCAGCATCAGCGCAAGAACTATGATGAGAGCGGCCTTGAAACCATTTTTTAGCATGTCTTACCTACCCGATGAAAATGCACCGTATTTATAGATGTAATCACAAACTTCACGAACAGCCCCCAAACCACCAGGTCTGCGGGTCACATAATCAGCCACTTCCATAACTTCCTCGACAGCCTCTGGAACTGTTGCTCCAAATGCCACCGCCTCGATCATGGGAATATCAAAAATGTCATCACCGACATAAGCCATCTCTTCAGGCTTCAGGCCGGATTCCTGCTGCAGCTGCAAGAAAGAGGGCTCTTTGTCGAGAGCACCCTCATAGAAATACTGAATACCAAGAGCCTTCACGCGCGCGCGAATGTCCTCTGCCTTACTGCCTGTAATCACTGCTATTTTATAACCGGATTCCATAAGACGTTTGATACCAACGCCATCCCGGATGGAATAAAAGCGTCGCCATTCGGTGCCATCAAACCACACGCGTGTGTCAGTTAATACGCCATCAACGTCGAGAACCAACATCTTGATATTTTTAAGTTTTGATATTTCTAATGCCACTGAATCATTGTGAAAAATAAAAGACAATGGAGCAAGTGCCCCACTCTGATACAGGACTTAGGGTTGTGTGGATATACCGACTAAGGTCGGGCTGACTCGAGATCGTTCACTCTTTGTTGCAAACGGAATAGTTGCTTTTCAAGTTCCTGGACCCGGACTTTAAGCGCCTCGGTGTCCGCAGAGGCCGAAACACCGATTGCTTCGCCATTTAAAAGACCGGCCCCCAGTTCGGCGCGCTTCAAGTTCAGCTCCTGCAGTTTTTCAAGATCGGCATCTTCGACAAAGCCATCTTGAGCCTGCTGCGATTTCAAAACTTTGTTCTGATCATGAATCTGTCGACTGAGCTGCGCCATCTGCTGCAGATTCTGCCAGCTTCCCTGAAGCTTTCCGAAGTTGGGCGGGAATTCACGCGTGATCACAGAAAAAACAATGACAAACATCACGATGGAAATGAACAGGCTGCGCAGAATCGAGCCGACAACCTTGACCAGAACGGATTTCATGAATTACTCCCGAAATGACATTTGACTCAAAACAGAAGCGGTGGTCAAGTGGACGGGTCCAGTAGACACATTCGGGGGATTTTAATGAAACGACTTTCGCTTCTTATCACCAGTTGCCTTCTGCTAATCACTTTGGGTTGCACCAAAAAAGAGCCCGGGACCGCCGATACTGTGGCAAAAACATCCGCAAAAAAAGAACTCACTGTTGGAACGGATGCAGCCTACGCCCCATTTGAAATCGAAAACGCCGACAAAAGCATCAGCGGCTTCGACATCGAAATCATCCAGGCCATCGCTGCCAAACAAAGCCTGACTCTGGATATCGTAAACACTCCGTGGGAAGGGTTGTTCAGCCAGCTTGAATCCGGCGACCGTGACATTCTGATTTCCGCCATCACTATCAATGACGAACGCAGAAAAACCATGGACTTTTCCGATCCCTATTTTGATGCCGTTCAGTTAATCGCGGTTCCGAACAACTCTAAAGTCACGAAATTCGATGACCTGAAAAAGCTAAAGGTCGGAGTTCAGATCGGAACCACTGGTGATGAAGTCGTCACCCGCCTGCTGGGCCGAGCCAGCCCGAACATCAAACGTTTTGAAGGCACACCATTGGCATTGCAAGAGCTGATCAATGGCGGTGTCGATGCCGTGGTCGCCGACAATGGTGTTATCAACAATTTCTTTGCCAACAACCCGAAAGACTTCAAAGTCCTGTCCGACACCAGCTTCTCGAAAGAGCAGTACGGTATCGCGGTTAAAAAGGGCAACACAGACCTGCTGAAGAAGATCAACGACGGACTGGCAGCCATCAAAACCGACGGCACCTATGACGGCATCTTCAAAAAATACTTCGGAGAAAAGAAGAACTGATGTTTTCGTGGTTTCGCACTGACATCATCATCGAATACTGGCCCCTTTTTATGCAGGGGCTTGTCACCACCCTGCAACTGACCCTGATTGGAATCTTCTTTGGCACTGTCCTGGGCCTGTTTTTGGGACTGGGAAAAATCGCCCGTATAGAACGAGGCCCGTGGCGTTGGCCGGTTCAACTGTTCGTCCGCCTGCCTTCGCAAATCTATATCGGCTTCTTCCGCGGGACCCCCTTGTTTGTGCAAATCCTTTTGATTCATTTTGCACTGGTGCCGTTGTTGATTCATCCGGAGGACGGTCTGCTGATCTCGGGTGACATGGCCCTTTACCTGAAACGGGAATACGGCGCGCTTATTTCCGGCGCCCTGGCGCTCAGCCTGAATTCTGCTGCTTATATCGCGGAAATCTTCCGCGCCGGGATTCAATCCATCGACCGAGGTCAGTTTGAAGCGGCGAGGTCTTTGGGACTTGGTTATTTCCACACCATGAAATCCGTCATCATCCCGCAGGCGTTTCGTCGTATGCTGCCTCCGCTGGGCAATGAAGCCATCACCCTGCTGAAAGATTCTTCTTTGGTGTCAGCCATCGGCTTGGCAGAACTGGCTTACGCCGCCCGCACCGCTGCTGGCGCCTATGCCCGCTATTGGGAACCGTATTTATTTATTTCCGTGATCTATCTGATCATCACCCTGGGCATGTCCTTTGTGGTTCACCGTCTTGAAAAAAGGTACCAATCCACATGATTCAGATTCAAGCATTGGACAAATTCTTTGGCAGCCGCCAGGTTCTGAAAAACGTGTCCTGCGAAATCAAGGACAACGAAGTGGTGTGTGTAATCGGCCCTTCTGGATCTGGCAAGAGCACCTTTTTAAGATGCATCAATGCCCTTGAAATCGCCCAAGCCGGCACCATCAGGGTCGACGGCTTTGAAGTCACCAACCCCCAGACGGATCTTAACAAACTGCGTGCTCATGTGGGCATGGTGTTTCAGCGCTTCAATCTGTTCCCGCACAAAACGGCTTTGCAGAATATTATGCTGGCACCCATGAAGGTTAAACATCTTTCAAAGGATGCTGCCGAAACCAAGGCGCGTGAACTGCTGGCCCGTGTGGGCCTGGCTGAAAAGGCCGACAGCTACCCACACGAACTTTCCGGCGGACAGCAACAGCGTGTCGCCATTGCCCGGGCGCTGGCTATGGAACCGCAAGTGATGTTGTTTGATGAGCCGACATCGGCTCTGGATCCGGAAATGGTCGGAGAAGTTTTGGATGTCATCAAATCCCTGGCTCACAGTGGAAAGACCATGGTGATTGTGACCCACGAGATGGGTTTTGCACGACAAGTCAGTGATCGCATCCTATTTATGGATGAAGGCCAGGTTGTCGAGCAAGGGCCGCCGGAGAAGATCTTCAACCGCGCCGAAAGCGAAAGAACCAGGACGTTCCTTGGGAAGGTCCTGCGGTTCCATGAAACACCTTAATACGTCTCAGGACATATCAGGCTTCTTTCCTCTGCGGTGATTGAAAACTTGACGAGGGGCTTGAAGTCTCGAAGTCTTTTTCTTATCGTTTCAAATCCTTGATTGTTGCCATCGGTGTTTTGCATCCAATAGGCATCCACTTTTTCATTGGACCAGCCACAGAACTGCTTCAGCACCATTCCTGAGATCAACCCCGAAGAATGCCAGCCATTCCAGCAATGGGCATAGATAGGCCCGTTTGATTTTCCTTTGATCCGGTCATAGACCATCGCAAGAATCTTTTCATTTTCACCAGCGGCGGCATACTGCTTATATGCCAGCGTCTGATCCTGATGGGACGTATTCTGGCACTTCACGCTTTTAGGTGCCGTTGCGAAATTTTCTGAATACAAATACACCGCCGCCGAAAAGTCCTCTTTGCACAGGTTGTTCAGACCCGTGGTGGGCAGCGGATTGGTGTTGGACCGAGGTGGATCGAAGTATTTATTGTTCGCTCCGCCGCGATATAAAACTCCGTGCAATACCACGCGAAAGTTTCGCGTGCCCCACAGATTCGTGTCACCAAGCCCTTTATTATCAGTCGATTTGTCAGAGGCTGACTCAAGTTCGTAGCGTGCTTTATATTTTTTTACTTCCTGATCCAGTCGAAAAACAGAAGGATCTGTGACTTCTGGCACAGTTTCCACGGCGCTTGTGGAATTCCCGGTGGACAAAGCCTCAGTCACACTGCCCTTTGCACAACCAATCACATTTGCAGTCAGAAAACAGAATAAAATGGATTTTGACAGAGTTATGTATTTCATAAACGTCATCTTCAAATACTTCTGTCTGTGAACACAAGTTTGCTGGACCAATAAAATGTGAATGCGAGCCCACAAAACCGACATTGGTCTTCTGAACTTGTAAGTATTTAAAATTTCCTTTCCTCGATATAAACAAAGAAGGACCTAAGTTCTCACCCAAATGAGGTAGTGTGATGAAGCTCGTCGCAATCTGCACTTCGGCTGTTTTATCTGTCATCATTCCCCTTTCCAATGCGGTTGCCATCAACCTTGGAAATCTTAAAGGCGAAACGCGAACCGAATACTTTTCCCCCTATGGTGTGCGCGAACTTTGTGTCGTTCCAAAAAAGTGGCCCGGCGCTGCCTATCGCAGCGATGACACCAGTAAAGAAAGCACGCTGTGCGGTTATGACTTCTATCGCACCGTCGGCATCTGCCCGAAATACAACTCCACCAATCCTGGCGTCTTGCTGCTGGCTCCGAATGCCAGTTACAGCAAAGAGGCCATTGATGCTTCAGACTGCAACCTAAAAAAAATGTCCGTTAAAACCGAGGCGAAATTCAAACAGACCATCACCTGTTCTTATACGCCATCGATTCTGGCCTACTATCATATGTCGCGCATTCTGGGCGGGGTCGGCCGGGTTCCTGTATCAGTGATCCGCACCATGGATTTGAAAGTTCACAGCCAGCTGACCAACAAGGCGGTGCACGCCCTGCGTGACTCGACAGATACTATTGCCCAGGCTTGGCGAAAACTGGGGGAAATGCATCTAAATCCCCGTGCCTTTCCCCAACTGGTGGACACCACCTTCACGCAGCTTTACGGCGGACTTTCTGACAATGTAAAGAATGAAAATGTCTATAATGACGTCAGTGGACGAGGCACATACAACAGCCGCTATCAGCGCTTCCTGAAACAAAAGCCCTTCTTAAAGGTCGCCAGCACCAAAACGGTCGCCCAACTGGTGGGCTCTGGGGAATTCACCCGCGTGGCCCAGGATGTGATTCAAATGAAAGACGTCGCCGATATGGTTCTGATCGACACCTTGATGAACCAGCAGGACCGCATCGGAAACATTCACTATAAGTTCTATTGGTATTCGATCAATCCTTCCACCAATCGCATTGAGCGCTCTAAATCCAACGCCGAACTTGTGGATGGAAAGATCGTGATACCGGCCGAAGAAAAACGCCAAATGGCCGGACGGACGGCCGTGGTCTTAAAAGAAATGATCCTGAAGGACAACGACTGTGGCGTCATCAAAGACAATATGATGCGAGCTTACAGCGTCCTGGAAAAAGTCCGTCATATGAGCTATCTGACCTATCGTTACTTTATGGCTTTTGAAAAGTCACTGGCAGCCCCTGCCACCAAGGACTACTTCAAAACAGAACTGCTCTTTACCGACAAGGACTATCGGTCTTTACAGGACAATGCCAGCAAGGCCAAAGAAATCCTGACCGGCACCTGTCGCACAGGTCAGCTGAAGTTTGACTTGGATCTGGAAAATTATCTGCCGGGGGCGCGTCCCCCGCTCACCCCTTGCAGCAATTAAAGATACAAAGGGCCCGGGGCTAAAACCTCGGGCACTCCCAACAAGGTTGTCATGGAATTTCCGAATTTCGAGAACGAGCCGCTTTCCAGTTCAAAACGCCGGATCAGGTCCACCATCCAATAAGGGATCTTCTTTTCGCACTTCAATTCCAGAATGACATTGCACCCTGGTTCTTCAAAAGAGTCCGGATGATCATAGTGGCTTAATAAATTACTGTCCGGTCGCACGCGCCATTCGTTCATTTCCTGAAAGCGCAGGTCCCGGTCAAAGGTGACGCGAGCATAGTCGTCCACAACCGACAGATAAGCCTTGCGGCGGTACTGAGTCAAAATCACCGGCCCCACGTTATAGGTCATCTTCATCCGGATAAACTCTTCCAGATTTCCGTGGGAACTTCCTTGAATATGATCCGGGATGACTCCCCAATCCAGAATATCCACCCAGTTTTCGTCATGGACCAGCGCGCGCTTCTTGCGCACAAATTCCCGCAGCTTGTATTTAATCTCAAAGAAATAAGGTGGCTTGGGGTTATCACCATAGGACCGAATGCGCATATTAAAGTTAAAGGCGTTGGCAGATTCTTTAAACCGCAGCAGGTATAAACTGGGCGTATCCAGATAAAGACTGTTGATGGTGTAGTGCTTGTCCGGCGAAACAGTGGAATAGTAATCCATTTCGCAATAGGTTTCCACAAAGCGCGAAATGGGTTCTACCAGACTTGCCGGGATCAGATACTTCAATTCATACCGCTCCAGCGCCAGCGGAGATACCGGTCCACTCACAGCGCCACCACCTTCTGGGTTTTACTAAGATGGTTTTTGGCGGGCTCGGCAGCCAACCTTTCACTTTCCAGCAGGTACTCGACAAATAAAGTCAGAATCTCCTGCTGCTGGCTGAGCAAATCCAACTCGGTCTGTTCCTGCAACAGGCGGCCCTCAAGTACTGACAAAGTGTCTTGAGCTTTCACTTTCTGACTTTCTTTCAGGCCCTGACTGGTCATCTTATAAAGCCCCGCCAGGCTCTGAATTTGATTCTTCAAACTTAGCAGGCGGTCTTTGCTGTCTTCGGCTTCCTTTTGTTTCAGGGCTTTTTTTAGAATCAATTCATTCTGTTTTTGCCGGGACAGATCATCCGACCCAAGATGCGGAAGCTGCAAAGTCAGTTCGACCTTGTAACCGACTTCATCTTCTTTGCGAGTTTGGGAAACATCCAGTCCCTTGACCCACTGATCTTCACGTCCGCGCAGAATTTCCAGTTCCCGGGAAATGTCTTTAAACTCAGTCTCTGATATTCGCGCCGTCAAAGAAGCTTCCGGTGCAGGCTGGCTGCCCAATGAATCAAGCACCTCTTGCACACTGATCAGATCAAAGCCTTCCAGCGGGCTTTCCCCCCATTGCGGAACCCAGGATTTTAGTTTCTTGACCGCCAGTTTGTTTTCCTGCGCAATCACACTTTCCAGGCGTTTCAGCTTATAAATGTCCCCTTGCGCCCCCAGGAAGGACTTAGTCGACGTGCGCCCCGCCCGCAAGGAAAGACTTTGCGCCTTTAAATAACCCTCGGACAATTTCATGGAACTGTTCAACACCGCCATTTTCTGCTGACTGATTTCATACGAGATTAAATTCAAATAGCGTTCATGAAGAGCCCACGCCAAAGAAGCCTCTTTCAAAACTTTCTTGCGCGGTTCTGAATTGGGTCCCAGCTTCCACTCCGGCCACGAGCGGAACTGAAACTTCAGCCCGACTTCGTATTCATTTTTGTCATCTTCTTTTTCAGCACTGACAAAACCCTCGACATTGCGCAAGGGATTGCGGGAATCGGTCGGGCGCATTTCTTCCTGCGAAGTGTAGGCCGTGTCGGACCAGGCTGTTTTTAATACCTGCTCGGGCGTCACCGCAAAAGAAGAAAGTCCCCCCAAAAGGATCCAAGACAAAAGCATCACGGGGTCCTTTTATCGGCGACAAGACTGACGACGGCATACTGACTGGAGCTTTTGCTATCAAAGACGGCAAACATCTGATGCATGTCCGGGTGAAGTGCCAAGCCCTCCAGATGACGCATGCGGAATTCATGCAACAGCTCGGGTGCATTCTGACCTGCCGTCATCTTCCAGATGGCACTGCACGAAGCCCCGCGACAGGATGATGCCAGATAGAAGGCATCGCCCTGCTTGATCAGATCTGTCAGCACCAATTCAACATCCTGATGAGGCAGTTTCATCTCAAATCGCGCCGCCAGGGTCACTTGGGCTGGTTTTAAAACACCGTCAAAGACCGAAGCAAAGTCCGACACCTTAAGAATCAATCCCTCGTTGCGATGAAGCACGGGGCCTTTCAGTGACAGGTACAAATCTTTGTTTTCAATGGCGTGGCCTTCGACCTCAAAGCCCTCTTTGGTCAGTTTCAAATCAGCTTCATAGATGGACTTCAACACCGGATCTTGCGATTCTTTCAGGGCCAGCAACAGGGGTTTACGCAAATCCACATGATGTTCCACGCTGTAGCGCAGGCCATTGCGCTTGATCTGTGCGAAGATCTGTCGTTCTTCCTTCAGCTTTCCTTTTTTGGTCGCCGACATGGAACTGAGCAAATACAAGTGCTCGCCCTGTACCGACATTGACTCAATGTCCGCCATCACTGGCAATCCGGAAAGCTGGATCTGATGGGGTTGAATCTGCCCCTGCTCATTCATCAGGAACAGCACCGGGCGGTCTTCAGGATAATCATCAGAAACCAGAACAAACTGTTTCAGCTCGGGCACAAAGACCACACCCGACATCTCCGGCTTGAAGGTCTCTACAATATTCAAAGGAATATCCATGTCGCGTGGATCCTGTTGCTGAGCTTCCTGGGCTTGGGTTGCTTCGTCGGCATTGGCCAGGCTTAGCAGAGACAAACTCCATTTTTTCTGAACAAAAACTTTTTCCCCCAGCAGGAATTCATTCGCACGAGGAATCTTGATCACGGCTTCACGTCCCCAAGCGGGCAGGGTTTGAATCCTTAACAGACGCTCCGGAATCTGCACGATGCGCGAACCGATGCTGACCACCGAGCCCCGCACGACTTTGCCTCCGGCAGAACTGACTTCCACCACCTGCCCCACGGACAACGTAGATGAAAGGTTTTCATTGATATAGCCATTTACGTAAGTGGGATTCAGGGGGACCAGCGTGATCAGGGGGGCAAAGGCCGGCGCCTTTTCTCCATTTTTGAAATTCACCGCGCCCACGGCGCCGTCAACTTCGGCAAAAACAAAAAGATTCTTCATGCGGCCTTCGATCAAAGCCATTTCCCGGCGGGCGTCTTCCAATTCGACCAGCAAAGGATCCGCCTGCGGAGCCAAATGTCCCAGATCTTTGACGACTCCGGCCAGTTGCTGGCGCAGGTGCATTTCGGCATTCAGTTTATCATAGCGGCTTTTCAAAACACGCAACTGGGATTCCCACTCGGACTGGCCCAATTCCGCCAGCAGATCCCCTTTACGCACAATCTGACTGGGAAGCACATAGATGTGTTTGATTTCTACGGGGCTGTCGAAGTTAACCTGAAATTCACGTGATTCAGCAACGCCCAGAATGCTGACAGGATCAGACCCCAGCACCAGTCCCAACATCAATACCAGAACCACGGCCGCACTCCAGCAGCCCAATAGAAAACGGTTCTCGGTCCCGACGACGTCAGCTAGTTTCACCTTACACCTCGATCACGGATTCTTGATTCATAAAGTTCAGGCCGCGCACGGAAGAAATACGCCCCAGCTCTTCAACAAGCTCTGCGGAAGTCTGACGGGGCTTTAAACGCACCTGATAAGAATAATCCAGACGCTCGCCCTGCCCCATTTCCCGGATCGTGGCCAATGCAAAGTGACGGCAGGATTTTTCCAGCACGCCTTCGACTTCGCGCTGATCCTGCCCTGACCGAGACAAATTCAAACGCAACAGACCATCGAACTGCGGACCCGCAGCGAAGGGGGATTTTTGCAGCACAGTCAGCGCCAGAATAAAACAGAACGTTCCCAAAATGGCGATGCCATAGGCATGAACCCCGGAAGCCAGACCCACAGCCAAGGAAGCAAAAATAAAGAACATATCGCGGGGGTCTTTGACGTTCGTGCGGAATCGGAGCAAGGACAAGGCCCCGATCATTCCGATCCCGCGAGCAACGTTATCCCCAATGGCCTGCATCGCAATTGCAATAACGATCGGCAAAAGAACCAGGCCGTGCAGGAAATTCAACGAATAAGACAGTCCCCGAAAGGTCTTCACATAGGCCACAGCCAAGGCCGTCCCCAGAATGAAACTGAGCAAAAAGGCATAGATGATTGAAATCCACGTCGGATTGGCAAATGATGAGTTAAGAACAGAAAAATCCAACATACTCTTCCCCCGGAAGCGTCTAAAGAGACGATCATTGTCAGTCTTTGCCCCTTGATCACAACCAAAATAAAACAGAATGACGAAGACTTAATTGCCCTTTCCGGGCCGCAATCTCCGGCTATGGCAATTGACAAATTGACTGCCAATTTCCGTCACTTTAGACGTAAAAGGCCCTATAACTGCCCCTCGGATCTGACTCATTGAAATTGACCCCGGCATGAAACATGAACTCTGCCAGTCGGTCGCCGAAAACGCGGCAAAGGAGGACGTATGGCTTCAACATTTAAACTTGGTATCCTGGCAGCCCTGGCTGCACCTGTTTTGATGGCCTCTTCGGCCTCTGCCAAGGTTTATGTCAATTCCGTATGCCATATGAAAGCCGCCGCCGCCGCTGGCAAGGTGGAAGGCGAAGGAGACATGCAAAAGAAGTTTCCGTTGGCCTCAATTTCCAAGGTGATCACGACTTTGTGGGCGATTGAAAAACTGGGTGTCGACTATCGCCATAAAACAGTTTTGCACCTGACCCCGACAGCCAACGGCTCCATGGATCTGCATGTTGAAGGCAGCCGTGATCCTATCTTCGGTCGTAACTTAAGTTATTTCCTGATTTCTGAATTGAACCGCATGAAGGTCACGAAGATTGAAAACCTGACCTTTGACGAAAACTTCCTGCTGGATTGGCTGGCGGAAGAGTCCCCCCGTATTGGCGGCGTGACTCCACGTTATGAAACCATTGAACAGCAGGCCGAAGCCGTGATCAAGAATCTGAAAGAATCTTTTTCCACCGCTATCAACCGTTCGATGTACAGCAAGCTGCGTGAAAAAGCCACCAAAGCCAAAGTCTTTATGCTGGAAAAGCCAGCACTGGAAGTGCGCAATATTTCCTTCCTGCCTAAGGTCAGCTACAAAAAAGACAAATACACGGGCAGCGTGGTTCTGCAATCGGCTCCATTACGCACGATCCTGAAGCGCATGAATAACCAGTCCAACAACTATATCGCTGACAATCTGTACTGGAATCTGGGTGGCACGGCCGCGTTCAACACGTTTGCCGCGGCGACATTGAAAGCGGATCAGAACCAGATCGTCTTCCATAACGGATCCGGCAACAACGAAGGCACCACCGCCAAGCCGATCTATAATGAAGCCACTTGCGAAACCATGATCAAAACACTGTACACGCTGAACAAATCCCTGGAAGCCAAGGGCTACAAGTTAAGCGACGTGCTTTCCGTAGCTAACAAAGACAATGACTCTACCGTGGATAATTTCGGGGGCAACGCCGCAGGAGCCATGATCGCCAAGACCGGAACTGTGAACAAAGCCAAGACATTGGCAGGTTCTATTTCCACCAAAGAGGGGGAATTCTATTTTGCGATTCTTTTGCACACAGATATGGATCAGAGCAGTTCTGACCGTGGTGTGGCCACACAAATGATCAAAAATAAAATCAGTCAGCTGATCAACAAACGTTCCGGCCCGAAAGAAATTCAATACACTGAAATTCTGGCGCTGCCGTTTGATCAAAACTCTTACCTGACAGAAGCCAACGCCCCGGTTGTGACCCTTTCCAAGAAGTAGCCCTTAGAAGGGGATGCCAATCCCCACTTCGTTCAAAAATACATTGCTCATGATTTTCAAGTCCACCTGCATATCGCGGCTTTTATACAAAGCCGCAGTCAGGTGGGCAAACGGCATCGGGATCACATCCACCGAATGCCCGTTCACACTGCCCATGAATTTCCATTTGTAGCTGTCCAGTTCATAGCACTCCCGGTAGGAATAGGGACCGAAGGTCGTTTCTTCACAGGCCATCGGTGTCTGTCGAGCGTAAACTCCCATGGACCACCCTGCACTGACCCTGTCGCTGAGCTCATAATTGCGCCCGATCTGAAAAGTTCCGGCCAGGTTGTCATAACAGTCCTTCACCATAGCCGCCAGAAAGGTGACCCCGCTGGCTGTTTGATATTCCAACCCAACCCCCGGCGTGATCACTGCGGCGCCATTGCCGTCCAGTTTACGGGGCATTTCCACGGACGCTGTCATCGTAGGCTTGATTCCGTGAACCACGAAAGATGGCAGCAGCAAACTGAGTTTTTCCCGGTCCTTCACCTTGGGCATTTTAAAACTGGAACTGCCCGTGCCCCATTCCATGCGATCCGTGCTGGCCAGGGTCGGGTTCACAATCAACAAGGTAACAAGACTGACAAGAAGTTTGGCTCCATCCATGAGGCCTCCCTATTATGATGACACCGGACCCCGGCATATCGGGAAAACCAACCCCAACAAAGGAATGAATATGGAAAATTTGCATTTGATAAGGGCTTAAAAGCCCCCATAATTGAATAAGGACTTCTTCATGGGGATATCATGCGCGTTTTATTCTGGCTGGTTCTGGCTTTTTCCTTGGTTCAGTGTACGTCTTTGCAAAAAACTGCCGACCGCAAAACAGCGGCGGCGCGCATGGTGCTGGATAAAAGCGGCTATCTTTACGACCCGCTAGACACCTCCTGCGACGGCTTTCCGCGCCTGCAAGTGGAAACAATGCCCGGCACTTGCCTGGGTATGGTGATGCCACGGGATCGCGCCGTGGATCGCAGCAACGACAAAAGCTTTATCAAACCCCGCACCATCTTGCAGATTACCGGCACCCAGGATTTTTTGGTGGTCGACATGGGCGGATGGAGTCCTCAAAACGGCCGTCTGTTCCTGCTGACACGTTCGGGCTCGGCGCCCTATGAAATCAAAACTTTGAAATTGAATTTGGAAACCCCGCATGGACTGGCACTGGGACCGGATGGTTTTTACTATATCGGTGAACGCACGCGCATTTCGAAATTTCATTTGAAAAACAATCAGGTCACGGATTGGACGATGGTCGTCGGAAATCTGGCGCGCAAAGAGGGCTACATGCACCCGCTTTCGCAGTTCGTGTTTGATCCACGCAACGGGGACCTTTACATCAACTCCGGATCACCCAGCGACCACTGCGTGGTTCAGGGAACCGGTGCCTACAAATCCTGCCCGGAAGACCAAGCTCAAGGCAACGGTGCCATCTATCGCATCCCAGCCCAGCTTCTGAAGAACCTTCCCGCGGGTGGAGTCAAAAACTATGAAATCACCGCACTGGGTTTGCGCAACTCGATGGCCATGGCAATTTCGGACAAAGGTTACCTGATTCAGGGTGAAAACAGCCGCGACTTTGCCGAACTGGAAGAACCTTACGAAGAAATCAACGTCGTGGACCTGGATAACGGTGTCGGTCGCCACTATGGCTGGCCCTATTGCTACAACTTCCACGCAACTTCGCCGGAATGGCTGTTCCCGGAAAATAAAAACCTTCCTTTGCACAAACAGTTTAAAAAACCCGTGGACTGTGCCCAAGCCAATCCTTCCGGTATCGGTGATTATCAGGCTCCGTGGTTGCTGATGCCACCTCACGTGGCCCCATTGCACATGGCATACTATAAGGGTGAAATGTTCGGTGATCTTTTCGGCGACAAGTTGTTGGTTACGTGGCACGGCTATCAACCCACTGGACATCGTCTGGTCGCCTACAACGTGGACAGCAATGGTCTGCCCCTGGCGAAAGAATCCGGCTCTACTTTCGGATTCAATCAAAAAGGTGCGTGCAGCACGCGCAAGGCCTTTACTCCGCATGGCGGAATGGCCCGTCATGGATCCTACACCGAAATCATTTCCAAGTGGGACGCTGTCCAAGGCATTCGCCCTAAGGGGGCTCCGGTGGCCTTCACCGAAGCTTCCGATGGATCCCTGTGGATTGTCGAGGACCGTGAAACCCGCAGCATCGTGCGACTGGCAAGATCTGCTGGCGCCAATCACCAGGAGCCTTGTGACAAGAACGCCGCTGCCGCCAACGATCCGCAAGTGCAGCTTCTGGCCTGGAGATCGGCAGTCAAAGAAAGCCCTGGGCTGGAAGAAGGCTATCGCAAGGTTCAAACCGAGCTGATTCAAAAGCACTGTCTGGGCTGTCATGGCAATATGCAGGCACAGGATTTTGGCAAAGACCGTTTCAGCAATCTGGATTTCCTGGTGAAAAACGAATGGATCCTTCCGGGGAACCTTGAGCGCAGCAAACTGTATGGCAGTGTCGCCCGGGTGGAAGGCTACACGCCGATGCCTCCGGCCGACAAAGAACAGATCTTTGGCACCGCTGAAGGTGAGCGAGTGAACAAGATCATTGCCGCTTGGGTGAATTCCCTTCCGACGGATATCGACAACCGCTACGGTCAGTTTAAGATGGTGGATAAACGCAACGTCCGAGCGAAACCATCCACCAGCGCGACCGTCTGCGGGCAAGTCGCCCAGGGTGACATCGTGTACTTGGACCCTCGCCCGGCGACAGTAATATCTGCTGACGGCTATAAATGGAGCCGCATCTATATGGTTCCTTCCCACAGCCGTCTGTACAAACAAGCCTGCCCGGCACCGGAAGACGGTGTGTACTACATTTCCCGCTAACTCGTTTTGTAAGAACTGCCCTGCTGTCAAAAAGTAGGACAGTTCTTGCATTACAGGCTTTCAAGACAAAGCCGTATAAATCTCGGTATTAGATTCCAAGCTCTAGTTTTGATGGCATCCTTTATGCTCTTCCCCTCCGAATACTGACCGTTCTGGAGGAACTATGCTTCGCGATTCACATTTGAAAACCCTGCTGATGCTTGCCTGTATTGGCAGCCTGACTTCTGCCTGCGAAATGAAAAAAAATCTGGATGATATGCACAAGTCCACGGTGGAAATGAACGAAACCACCAAGCGCATGGAAGAAAAAACCGGCGAGCTGGATAAAAAATCAGAATCTTTGGATAACAAAACCGCCGAGCTTTACGATGCCCTAAGGCAGGGTAACGCCGCTCTTTTACGCAAAGAATTCCTTCAACAGCTGAATGAATCCAAGGAAATGGCGAAAAAGCTAAGCCTGGGTGTAAAGTACTTCTGGGCTTATGAGTTCCAACTGTGGTCCATGCAGGGTCTGGACAACGATCACCGCCGTGAAGAACTGGCGTCTTCGGCCGCTCGTGAATTCATTCGTGAAATTCATGAATATGCACCGACAGAAGATTTTATTTCTCCAACCTCTGACGACAACCGTGACATGAACTTCCTGGCGTTGGTGACAACCATGCACGAAGTGAACGACAAACAAAAAAACCGTGTCGACCCGAAAGGGATCGAACACATGTCCATGCTGTCTTTGATCGAGCGTGCTTTGAAACAAAAAGCCGATCTGGATGCAGGTCGTATTTCCCTGAACGACCTGAAGGCGTCTTCTTATGACCTGCTGGCATTTGAAAGCAAACTTATTCAGATCCTGCAGGCTCGACAGAACTTTATCCTGACCATGCTGGTCGCCAAAGCCAGCAACATCGACAAGGGCCTGAAGAACAAAGTGAAGCTGGGTCTGTTGGGCATGAAGTGGACTTTGGATCTGAGCAAGTACAACGACGTTGAGGTCAACGAAATGACCCGCTATCTGAAAGCCGTGCTGGATACACGTAAAATCCTGAAAGACGCCGGTCACGCCATCGAAGTGGACGATACGATTCAGAAAGTGCTGATGAACGGTCAAATCGCCAAAGCCAAAAAACAAGCTGACGTTCGCGCTGCTGCTGAAGGGCAAATCATCACGTACATCCAGCAAGTGCGCAGCGCCGAAGTTGTAACCAAGTAGCACCACCGCACATGTTTTTCATCACTCTGGACCTCGCGATGATTAAACCCCGTCAGCAGGAGTGGCTCAATAGGGCTGCGGAGGTCTCAGATGAAAATTAATTTAATCTATTCCATTGCAATGATGCTTCTGATCGCATTTTCAGTGGCAAAGGCCACGGACAGCAGTTCAGAAAATAAAAAAGGGGCACCGCAGGCACCCCTTTTTTATTTTCATTAATTAACGGTCTTTTACTGATTCAATGCCATGGATTCAGACTGGATCTGCACAAAATCCCCGGGCTTCCACGTGTTATCAAAAGCGGCTTTTTCAGGCCCATAGATACGGAAGTAAGCAAACCAGGTTTTTCCCGGATTGGTTTTTACCCAATGCGCGTCTTTCCCCGCCGGGGCCCGAGGACCAAAGAAAAGATCCACCGACTTTGCACCTTTCAAATCCGCCAGCTCGACCAATGATCTCAATGAAGATTTCTTGGATCCGTTGCTAATCAAACTGCGGGTGTCAGAATCATATAAAGTCACTGACCAGAACAGACGGGCGGGCACCGGCAGCGGCACTGTCAACTTATAAGATTTTCCACCATCAAGGGCGTTATTATTCGAGTCTTTGAAGGCCCCCCAGTACAAGGACCCCGCGGTTGCATCCCGTCGCAACATGGCCGGTGACATCACAATCGCCTGCGCAAAATAGCGGTCCCTGGCCACTGTATCGATGTCATGATCTGCCGCCCACTCGGGCTTGCTGTTTAAAAGCAGCCATTCCCATTTACGATCAGACCACTTCACTTTGTCCGGTCGGCCAGTGGTGGCATAGGAATTTGCCAACAGCTCTTTTTGACTGTCCTGGGCCGCACGCTCCAATGTGGATCTCAGGCTGGCGTTAGGCTTAAAGGCTTTGCCTTTTTCAATACCCAACGCTTTCAACTGATCATAAGCCGCCTGTTTTTTCCTGTTGACCGGCTCTTCATTGATTATTTTTGCCAGCTTTTCCCAGAACTGAATATTGCTTTCCCACTTCAAAGAAGTCATATCCCCATTTCGCCCCGAGATATCCACCATAGTCAGAGGTTTCTGATTCTTGGCCGCCGTCAAAGGATAGATTTTAATCCCCGATAGCAGCACTTGAGCTTTGTTCAAGTCATTTCCCTGTGGGATAATACGGGCAACAACAAACACCTTGTTGGTTGCCGACTTACCGACATAGTAACCTTGTGGGATTTCACTTTTGTACCCGTCAGGCACGATAAGATATTTTCCTCCCTTTCCGGCATCCGGTCCCGGAATCCCCATGTCGACAACCCAGGACTGATCATGCGTATTTACCAGCCCCATAAAAGGACCTGCCGGAATTTCAATAACAAAGGGCCCTTTGGAAATATCCAAGACCGCAGCTCCATAGGGAGTGTCCTGATTCGCCGTAAACCCAAGTGATTTGGAGTCGGCCTGAGCACTGAACATATTAATATTGTCACGCACCCCTAACTGCCGCATCCCATTCATGATGCCTTCCATCGAAACAGCCGGATACCACTGCCGATAAGCTTCACGAGCAGCAGTGTATTCCCTAGCCTCTGTATCCACCGCCAGTGCCGCCCCAGAAAACAAAAGAACCAAAGCCATAGCTAATGACTTCATAAAAATATTCTCCTTGTAATTGTGTCGCAGCATCCAGTTTAAAGAAGACCAAACAAAATCATGACAAGTCTTTTAGCAGGAAAAAACCACGCCAAAGACTGCTGAACAACACATTTTAAGGATAAAGAGAAATTGGTGGAGCCGATCGGGATCGAACCGACGACCTCAACACTGCCAGCGTTGCGCTCTCCCAGCTGAGCTACGGCCCCACTTGTAATGACAAGACAAAATAATAGCCCTAAAATAATTCAAATGAAAAGCCAAAAATTACTCTTTGTCTGCCTAGGAAACATCTGTCGCTCCCCCACTGCTGAAGCCGTGGCAGCACAGCTTATCAAACAACGAGACCTGCCATGGGTGGTTGATTCCGCTGGAACTTCCGGAGCCCACGACGGAGAAAAAGCCGACCCACGCAGTATTCTGCACGGCGAGCGCCGCGGATATGATCTGACAAGTATTTCACGCGCAGTTCGCGAGTCTGACTATTATGACTTCGACTGGATACTGGCGATGGATGCCAGCAATCTTGAAAATCTGCGCCAGCGCTGCCCGGACAAAACCCTGCTGGACAAGATTTCATTGGTCACTGACTACTGTTCGGAATTCAAAGTCAAAGGCGTACCAGACCCTTACTATGGGGGCGTCGACGGATTTGATCACGTTCTGGATATTCTGGAAGACGCCATCGAAGGCCTGATCGACAAAGTTCAGGACCGCAGCGACAAAATTTAACGAACCGACAAAAACACATCGACCTGGCAGTTTTGAGGATCTGCACTGCGCTGATCGTAAATCTCAAAGTCTGCCTTGTAGGCGCGCTCAGCCCCCAGGTCCGCTGGGCTCAAGCCCCAAATGTGCTGCCAAAGCTCGATCACAACATTGGGCATCTGCCCCTGTTGGGAAGTGAAAGCAGCATATCTGGAAGCTGGCAATACTTTCGCAATCAATCCCTCAGGCAGATTATCAAAAGAAGAAACCTCTTTACCCAGAACAAACGAATACTCGCCGTTCACATCGCTTTCATAATCGGTGTAAATTGCATAAATCGGTCCATCAGCGATTTGATTCGGGATCTTTTGCATCACCCCTTCGCTGAAGAACTTCTGCCACTGGGACCCGATCTTACCACTTCCTTGCATTTCAGCGCCGTTGCTGGTGCGAACTGAAATTCCGATAATCTTGATATCTGTTTTTTGTGTGAAGGAATGGGTCACGGGATCTCCTGAAATTATTTGCGCGTGCGGAATTTTTCGAAGTTCTTTTTGTTCTGGAAATAAACCACAGAACCATCGGCACGAGCCGCAATCACCGCCGTCGCCTTGTCGACAGACTTGCCGGATACCGGGTCGATCGCCACACGGGCCGTGGCATCTTCAGCCAGGGTCTTTTTGCAGTTTTCACAGCAGCCATAATAAGTTTTGCCGCCCTGTTTTACCGGAATCTGATCACGCGGGAAAACCATATTGGTCACCATGCAGACTTTTTGATTCGGTACGATTTCCAAGGTTTCAGCAGCTTTGGCCGGACTGATCATTCCTGCAAGAATGACAAACACACCCATTACAAATACCAACAATGATTTCTTTAGAGACATATCAGACTCCTGCGTTTTGCCTGTTTGCAGGTATTAGGAATCAAAGCCGCCTTTTGTGACAAACAAAGGCGGCCTCATAAATTAACGTACTTTGGCGCGCAATAGATCCTGGATGTGCAGGATGCCCACTGGTTTGCGCGGATTTGCGGATTCCTTATCCAGCACAAAGACCATCTGAATCTGGAACTGCTCCATGACGAATAAGGCTTTTTCAGCCAATTCGTTCGCATCAATGGTTCTTGGATTGGTGGTCATCAAATCTTTCGCAAGACCCGTCAACGGGTCATTGGACTTTTCCAGACGACGACGGATATCACCATCCGTGATCACCCCGACCAAATCGCCTTTTTCATCGACGATACCGGCAGCGCCACGAACATCCTTATGGGTCATGATCGAGAACACCTGACGAATCGGCGTATCCAAAGTCACCGTCGGCAGGGCATCCCCACCATGCATAACATCGCGCACGCGGGTCAACAGGCGATAGCCCAGACTGCCGCCGGGATGAAATTCAGCAAAATCTTCAGAACTGAAGCCTTTTTCTGCCATCACGGCCATCGCGACAGCGTCACCCATGGCCAGGGTCGCGGTGCTGCTGGCGGTGGGTGCAAGACCCAAGGGACAAGCTTCTTCAGAAACATGAACATTCAAAGTGACCTGAGCAGCTTTGGCCAAAGAGGACTCTGGCTTGCCGGTGATCGCGATCAAAGGAATGCCCTTGCGGGAAACAAACCTTAAGATACCTGCGAACTCAGGGGACTCGCCGCCATAAGACAGCGCAATCACCACGTCGTTGTTTTCAACAAGGCCCAAATCCCCGTGCGAACTTTCCGCCGGATGCAGAAACACCGCGGGAGTTCCCGTGGAAGAAAAAGTACTGGCAAGCTTTCTGGCGATCTGGCCGGATTTACCCATGCCCGTCAGAACAATTTTACCGTCACAGGCTGTGATCATCTTTACCACCTGTTCGAAAGAGTCGCCAAGGCGCTCTTTCAATGCCAGAATGGCCTGGGCCTCGACCTCTAGAACTTTCAGACCCTGTTGAATAACTTTGGACATATTCTAACGAACCTTTCTTACTTCTTCTTCAGGCTTGCTTTAACAAAATGCACGAAGAGCGGATGCGGAGCCAAGGGTTTTGACTTGAATTCCGGGTGGAACTGCACGCCGACAAACCATGGGTGATCAGGAAGTTCCACGATCTCTACCAGGTCACGTTCTTTGCAGATACCGGAAGCTTTCATCCCGTTCTTTTCAAACAGGTCTTTATATTTATTGTTGAACTCAAAACGGTGACGGTGACGTTCCATAATGGAGGACGCCTTGTACACCTGATGAGCCCGAGTACCGGAAGCAATCGCGCACGGGAATCCACCCAGGCGCATGGTGCCGCCCTTGTTGATGACTCCACGCTGTTCAACCATGGAATCAATCACGAAATTGCCCGTGCGTTTGTTTTCAGCATGGAATTCACGGCTGGTGGCATCTTTGATACCGCACACGTTGCGTGCGAACTCGATCGCCGACAACTGCATGCCAAAGCAGATACCGAAGAATGGAACACGCTTTTCACGGGCAAACTTGATGGCCGTGATTTTACCTTCCACCCCACGAGTACCGAAGCCCCCTGGAACCAGAATACCGTCCACTTTACCCAACAGCGAATTCACTGTCTTGTCGGTGACTTTTTCAGAATCCACGTAAATGATTTCCACGCGGGCACTATTGGCAACCCCACCGTGAACCAGGGCTTCATGCAGGGACTTGTAGGATTCTTTCAAATCCACATACTTGCCGACCACACCGATTTTCACGGTGTGACTTGGGTTCCCCAGAATCTTCACCAGATTCTGCCAGCCTTTCATGTTCAACTTGCCAGCAGAAAGACCCAGACGTGCCACGATCAGCTCGTCCAGTTTTTCTTTGTGCAATGCTGAAGGCACTTCGTAAATGAAGCGGCTGTCTTGAGCGGCGATAACATTTTCCGGTTTCACGGAACAAAACAGGCCGATTTTAGCCTTTAAGTTGTCGTCGATGACTTTTTCACTGCGGCAGACCAGGAAGTCCGGCTGCAAACCGATTTCACGCAGCTCTTTCACCGAGTGCTGAGTCGGCTTGGATTTCAGTTCACCCGCCGCCGCGATGTACGGCACATAAGTCACGTGCACCAAAACAGAGTTTTCATGACCCACATCGATGCGCATCTGACGGATGGCTTCCAGGAACGGCTGGGATTCGATATCCCCGACCGTTCCGCCGATTTCAACCAGAATGATTTCACTGCCCTGAGCCGCTTCATAGATACGGGCTTTGATTTCTTCCGTAATGTGCGGGATCACCTGCACAGTTCCCCCCAGATAGTCCCCGCGACGCTCGCGGTTCAAAACCGTGTCATAGATCTGACCGGTGGAAACAGAGTTCGAACGGTTCATCAAAGCGGATGTAAAACGCTCATAGTGGCCCAGATCCAGATCCGTTTCTGCGCCGTCTTCGGTCACATAAACTTCACCGTGTTGCAAAGGGGACATCGTGCCCGGATCCACGTTCAGATAAGGATCAAATTTCATGATGGTCACTTTGTGACCGCGGCCTTCCAGCAAAGCACCAAGGCTGGCTGCTGTCAGTCCTTTGCCAATCGAGGAAACAACGCCCCCGGTGACAAAAATAAACTTTTGCTTCAACGTCTTCTTGGTCGACTTCGCTGTCGACACTTTCTTCGTGGTCTTTCTCTTTGCCATTACATCCCCTGTGAGCTTAAGAGTTTTTCGAGTCGCGCCAGATCTTCGGGAGTATCCACCCCGACACTGGCTTCCTTGACTCTGATTACTTTGATTTTTGCACCCAAATACAGAGCGCGCAGCTGCTCCAGACTCTCGGCTTTTTCAATGAGAGCCGGAGGAGCTTCGCAGAACTGCTTTAAAAAACTTCTGGAATAGGCATACATGCCAATATGTTTCAGGCAGCCATCCATGGTGCCGGCCTCTTGGGCCGACAAACGAGAATAAGGCATTGGATAACGGCTGAAATAAAGAGCCTCGTCGCGGCAGTTTGTGACCACTTTGACGGAATTCATGGATTGCAGCTCTTCAGCACTGATCGGATGAGCCAGCGTGGCCATGTCCATTTTCGGATCATCGACAAACACCTGCGCCAGACGATCAATAAGCTCGCCGGTCACCAGTGGCTCATCACCCTGGATGTTAACGACAACATCACAGGCAATATCTTTAATGGCAGCATTGATTCGGTCACTTCCAGTGGGAAGATCGCTGTCCGTCATGACGACTTTAACACCGACAGCTTCGGCGGCGGCTTTGATGCCTTCGTGGTCGGTGGCGACAATCACCTCGCTCAGAAGTTTCGACTTCCTGGCTCCTTCAACCGTCCACTGAATCAGGGGGCGGCCTTTCAAGTTCACCAGAGGTTTTCCGGGGAAGCGTGTAGAGCCAAAGCGAGCGGGGATCACACCGACAATTTTCATTCTTTTACCCAGTTTTCATAGATGTAGTCTTCAACCGCGTCCTGGCCTTCTTTTTTAAGCGAGGACACACCGAACACGGCACTCAGGCCCGAGGCCTTCTTCACTTTCGCCACTGCCTGCAGCATCTGACTGCGCGACATTTTGTCGGCCTTGGTCAGCACCACCGCCAGGGGGAAGCCACGACGTTCAGAGAACTCTTTCAAAAGCTCTTCGTCTTCTGTCCACGAGCGACGGATGTCCATCACCAGAAGCAGTCCACGAAGTTGTTCACGGTTCATAAGATAAGTTTCAATCATGCGGTGCCATTCACGCATTTCATCCCCGGAACGCGCGGCAAAGCCGTAACCCGGCATATCCACCATCACATAGGACTGATCCAGCTCAAAGAAGTTCAACAAACGGGTTTTACCCGGCGTGGAACTGACTTTCGCGATCTTGTTTTTGGTCAGGGCATTGATAAAAGACGACTTTCCGGCATTGGAGCGGCCGGCGATGGCTACTTCAACTTTCTTGTGTACGGGGAAGTCCTTTTCCAGAACGGCGCTTTTGATAAATTGAATCGTCTTTGGCATAGCCAAGACTATCAGAGCTCCACCCATTTCTCAATTCCGAGAACCTAGTCCGTCGCAGGATAATTTGGCGAGTCGAAAAGCCCGAGCCCCACTTATATTTGAATCCAGCCCGGTCAAAGTCTTGAAGTGGTGGGTCATCGCATTCCCCACCACAAAGGTGGGTACTTTTTAAGCAGGAGACCCCATGTCACAAGCATTCTTGAAAACAATGGACGAAAACCCAAAAACCCTGACTTTGCATGAGTTCGTTACTCTTGGCAAAGATTCGCAATGCCAGATTCAGGTCCAAGGTGAACAAGTGGCCGAACGCCACGCCCGTATCGAAAAGAAAGATCAATCATATTTGATCCGCGACCTGCGCACCCCGCAGGGCACCTATGTGAATGATGCCCGCGTGATGGAAGCCTTCCTGCAAGAAGGCGACGTCATCCGTTTGGGAGAACAAGAATTCCTGTTCCTGACCCAGCAGGAAGAAAACACTCCCTTCCCGATCAAAAGCCGCAATGACGTCTGGAACGAAGAACTGCAGACCCTTTCCAATGTCGCCAAAACCGAGTTCCCGGTGCTGATCCTGGGCCCTTCCGGAACCGGTAAGGATGTCATTGCCCAAGCCCTGCATGAAAACAGCCTTCGCGACAAGGGACCGTTCGTCAGCGTGAACTGCAGCGCCCTCAGCGAAACCCTGATTGAAAGTGAACTTTTCGGTCACGTAAAAGGCAGCTTTACCGGCGCCATCAACGACCGCAAAGGAGCCTTCGAAGCGGCCCGCGGCGGCACGCTGTTCCTGGATGAAATCGGTGATCTTTCCTACAGCCTGCAGGCTAAACTGCTGCGCGCCCTGGAAAACAACGAAATCCGCCCAGTGGGTGCGGATCGTAACGTGCGCACCGATGTTCGTATTATCGCAGCGACTCACCAAAACCTGTCTGAAAAAATCCGCGAAGGCCTGTTCCGTTCGGATCTTTACTTCCGTCTGAATGTGGTGTCGGTGGCGCCACCTGCTTTGGCGTTGCGCATGGAGGACTTTGAAGAGCTGCTTTACACCTTTGCCCGCAAAATGCGTGTGCGTTTTTCATTCGGCGCGATTGCCCGTATGAAAAAGCACCCATGGCCCGGGAATATTCGTGAATTGAAAAATCTGGTCAGCCGCGCTGCCGCGCTTTACCCGCGCACTCACATCACCGAAAACCACATCGAAAAGCTGCTGGATAAGACACTTTTGGAAAAATCCGAAGAGCGCGTCAGTAACGACATGCCGGTGATTAAAGAGATTGAAAAACAGATGATCATCAAGCGCCTGCAGGCGAACAAAGGAAATCAGCGCCGAACGGCTCAGGATCTGGGCATGCCTAAAAGCACCCTGCATGACCGTTTAAAATACTATGACATCGATATCACGAGCTTTAAGGTTTAACGATCGCGGTTTTGATAAAGATCCGGCGCACGTAACCCTTGGTCAGGATCTTGTTCACCTCTTTGCGCAGACGTTCGCAAAGCTCTTGTTTGCCCGCCCCTGAGGCTGCCTGATCGAAAGTCATCTCCTCGATCGTTCTCAGGAACAAGTCTTCCACTTCCGCTTCGCGGTCTTTGATTTCGACAACGACATCAGAGGCCGCGCCTTCCACATAGAACTCAAAAGCCCCCATGGGATTGGTGCCGGATTCGGCTGAACGGCGCAGATTCACAACCATTCTTTGCATCAGGAACACATTTTGCGCGGCACGAGTGGAATCATAGAAGGACTCCACTTCGGTTTTGGGATCGTATTGATATTTTTGCGATGCCCAGTCCGCCATCGAGTGAATGAACAAATCTTCGTGTTGAGGGATCAAACCCTTCGTGGCCATACGATAAATCACCACACTCGCACCTGCCGTCACCACCAGCAAACCCACCAACGCGAGCTTTTTCACCAGCGAGAATGACTTGAAGGTCGCCATGCCCCTGCCAAGGCCGGCTTTGAACCCCAGAGCGGTTCTTTTCGCCCAAGCCAGCAAAAGCGGCCCGGCATTCACAATGCGATGGCGAAGCTGCTCTTTGAATTTTCTCCAGCTTAAGCGCATCACGGTGCGCTTCATTTTAACTTTGTAGGAAATGCGCGGAAGGAACGGGAGAATCTTTAAAATCCTCTTGCGGAATCCGGTCGCGGATTGCCACAACTTTTCTTCTTCTGCGAGGGTGTACTCAAGCTCGATGCCTTCTTCATAAATCAAGGCACCACCGGCCACATCGGGACCGATTTCATTCAGGGACTGAGCAAACTCGGGGTCTGCTTCCGCCAGTGCAGAGTCCAAGGACTCAAGGGACATCAAATCTTCAGCTTCCCCTTCCGGAGCGCCGTCCTTGATATCTTCCTCTACCTTGGTCGTGTTTTCCTGTTCAGCCAATCGGATTCCCCCAAGACGATTGTAAGGAAGGAATCAAATACGTCGCAAGAACAATTTATAAACAGAAGTCCATCGGCTAGCATTAAGACTGCAGGAGAGATCTTTAATGAAAGTCCTTGTATCCGTCATTGTGGCCCTGGGGGCCTTAAGTGGTTGTTCCCACCTTCATCGTTCCGCGGACAGCGGATATGCACCGGCGCCGGAAGATGTCCGCTATAGCGACAACTCCAACCGCGGTATTTATGACCGCCAAACCCGTCAGACGGCTTACGAACTGGGTTTGGACCCAGGTTCATTGAGCGGCCGTGACCTGCAGGCCGTCCGCGAACGTCAGCAACTGCGCCAGTTGGAACGCAGCTTGTCCTCGCGCAAAGAGCGCGAACAGTACTCCAAGATCCTGCCCTGGCTTAAAAATGATGCAGAAAAAATCGAAGTTCTGTCCATCCCGTCCATCGAAGGCCGTCAGGCCTGGGTGAACCGCAACAGTGTGTGGAACAGATCACAGGCTCCGCAGGAAGAAATGAAGGGCTTGATTGAATCCCAGGACATTGCCGTGGGCATGCCGCAGGATTATGTCAAAAGATCCTGGGGGGACCCGATGAGCGTCGAAGTCTCGGGCAATCCGCTTTACAAGAATGAGCGCTGGAAATATCAGAAGTTTGTATCCGCCCCGGAAGGCTACCGCAAAGAAACACGTTTTGTGTACTTCGAAGGCGGACGTGTGGTCGGCTGGGAAACTGAATAAGACGAAGCCCCTAGTGCGCTTCGTCCCAGTTGTTCCCGATTGCATAGTTGACCTTCAACGGCACTTTCAGTTTCATCACGTTTTCCATGATTGAAACCAACTGAGGGGAATGCTTCTGCAGATTCTCCTCGAAATCCTCAAAAATCAATTCATCGTGCACTTGTAACAGCATGCGCACCGGCACTTTTTCGAACACCTCAATCATCGCCTTTTTCACCAGATCACTGGCAGTTCCCTGAATCGGGGCATTAATCGCAGCGCGCTCGCCGAACTTTTTCAAAGCCATGTTCTTGGACTGAAGCTCGTCGATGTAACGACGGCGACCGAACAAAGTTTCAACATAGCCTTTTTCGTGAGCCGTTTTTACCGTGCCATCGATATATTCCCGCACGTTTTTAAAACGGTTGAAATAGCGATCGATAATATCCTTGGCTTCCGTGCGTGAAATGCCCAGGTTTTCTGCCAGACCGAAAGCCCCCTGCCCGTAAGCAATACCAAAGTTCACGGCCTTGGCAGAACGACGGTGTTCAGCAGTCACATCTTTCAAAGCCACCCCAAACACTTCCGCTGCTGTGGCCGCGTGAATATCCAGGTCTTCAGCAAAGGCTTTGCACAAATTCGGGTCTTCAGAAATATGCGCCAGAATACGCAATTCGATCTGGGAATAATCCACCGACAAAAGCTTCATGCGAGGAGCCGCAATGAATGCCTTACGCACCTGCTGGCCGCGCGCGGTACGAATCGGGATGTTCTGAAGATTTGGCTGCGTGCTGGAAAGACGGCCCGTGGTGGTCAGAGCCTGATTAAAGCTTGTGTGCACACGCTCGTCTTTAGGATCAATCATGGTTGGCAAAGCGTCCACGTAAGTGGATTTCAGCTTGGACATCTCACGCCATTGCAAAACCAGCTTTGCGATCGGATGTTCCAGTCCCAACAGAACTTCTTCATCTGTGGAATAACCGGTTTTGGTTTTTTTGCCCGCGGGCAGACCCAGCTTTTCAAACAGGATCACACCCAGCTGCTTCGGACTTCCGACATTGAAGGCCTCGCCAGCGGCTTCATGAATTTGTTTTTCGATTTCTGCGATGTCTTTCGCAAGGTCCTCGCTTTGCTTGGCCAAAAGGTCCTTGTCGATACGAACGCCCAAACGTTCCATGGACAGCAGCACTCTTGCCAATGGCAAATCCAGCTCTTGATAGACCTTTTCACCCTGCACCGTCTGCAACTGGGATTTCAAAGTCGTGGCGAAGTTCAAATGGGCATTGTAAAGCTGTGCGGGTGAAGCCAGATCCGGCAAAACATCTGCCATAAAGCGAGTATAAATCTTGCCAAAGTCGGAGGTGTCCCCGGCTTTCAAAACATAAGCAGCCAACTGGGAATCCCAAGCCGCCACCGGAGCTTTCGCGCCAATCTTGTGCCAGAACGACTTCAGGTCATAGCCATGCCATTGAACCTGGAAAGTATCAGTCAGTTTACCAAGGTACTCGTGATCAGAAACCTGGATGATTTGCGATTCAGTTCCGATGAACACCCCACGCATGTCGCTAAAGCCCCAAAGGCTTTGGTGCTCGGCCAGGAAGTCGGCAAGTTCACGGGTCGTCATGCTCTTTTCGGTGAACTGACGCTCTTCTTTGGCAATCACGATCGTTGGTGCCACGTCATCGGCAATACTTAAAGGCATCGCCGGTGCGGCGGCCTTTATCAGTGGTCCCGCCGGAGCCGCAGGCGCGGAAGCTGAAGGCGCTGCCGGAGTTGTGTCCACCGTTCCGAACAGACTTTTTTCGAAAGATTTGAAATTCAGCTCGTGCAGGAAGGCACGCAGCTCGTCTGCCTTGAAAGGCTTCAACTTGTACGCTTCCAGATCATCCGGCATCGGCACATCGCAAGAAATCGTCACCAGCTTTTTGGACAAAATGGCATTGTCTTTGGAAGCAATCAGTTTTTCGCGAACGCTTTTACTTTCAACTTTGTCGATGTTTTCATAGATGTCTTCGATGTGTTTGAACTGCTCCAGAAGTTTGATGGCGCCCTTTTCTCCGACACCTTTCACACCAGGAACGTTGTCCGAAGTATCCCCTACAATGGCCAGATAATCGATAAACTGATCCGGGCGAACACCCCATTTTTCAAGAACACCTTCGGCATTGTAGCGAACACCCTTCATGGTGTCGTACATAGTGACGTTGTCTTCGATCAACTGGCCAAAGTCTTTATCGCCGCTGACGATGAACACTTCCATGCCATTGCGACGACCCCATTTAGTGACTGTGCCGATAATGTCATCGGCCTCGAAGGATTCGACTTCAAATGCAGGAACTCCCAGAAGATCGGCCAGTCTTTTGATGTAAGGAATTTGTTGAGCCAGTTCATCCGGCATTTCTGTGCGATGAGCTTTATAACCGTCGTACATCGCTTTACGGAAAGAAGGCTCTTTGCGATCGTAACAGAACACCAGATACTCGGGCTTTTCCTCTTTCAAAAGCTTGATCATCATGGAAAGGAAGCCGTAGACGGCGTTGACCGGGACTCCGCTTGGAGACGACAGCGAACGAATCGCGTAGAAAGCGCGAAAGAACATGGCACTGACGTCAATAAGGTAGATTTTCTTCATGAAGGCCTCCGGATGTAAACCAAAGGTCTACACCGCACAGGCCTGATTGTCGATGATTGATGCCTATTTCAATTCGGCTTTCACGCGAGTGAAATCGATTTGTTCCAGGGCATTTTTATCCAGCTCGTTTTCCGCAGCCGGAGTGTATTTGACCTCGTCACTGCAAGCTTCCGCCTGACGAAGAATGATTTCCAAATCACCACGGATGGAAGACTCGACAGAACGGCGTCCTTCTTCCCAAGCTTCGATGTCACCAATTGAACAATGCAAACGACGGGCAAGATCGGATCGGCTCCAGCCCAAACGCAGGCGTAGGTCACGGAGAGATTCTTTATTCCAATCAAGCTGCTGAGTATTATCTAGCATATAAACCCCTGGGATCACTTAAAAAAGTATCCCTTTATAGAGCAGGAATACTATTTGTATTATACCCGGAAAACACCAGATAATGCGATGAGCTATGGACTATTGCTCTGGGAAAACGAAAACCAGGTCGTGTTCGCCCGCCAGATCCAATTTATCGCGAGCCTGGCGCTCAATAAATGAAGGATCCTTAGCCTGCTTAAGTTGGCCGGACAACGCTGCAATGTTTTGACGCGTCTGTTGGATCTCAAATGTTATTCTTTCGAAATCACGGTGCAAACCCCACAGGCGGAAGGCATTCCCATTCACCACAATGGAAATGGAAAAGATCAGCAAACAAACCAGCGCCACCTTCGTGGGACTGTTCAGAAATCGACGTAAACCAACCGCAAACTGTGTGTAAGACATGAATTCATTCTAGCTATATACCCAGACGAAGGCTACAGGACCGAAGCCTAGGTCCAGCCTTCTCTTTATAGTTTTTATTGATAGTTCTCATATTTAATATCGATTCGATTTATACATCAATTTCGCCGATCTTAATGAAAGCAAGAGAGGTGTTATGAGAGCGTGGGCAGACTATCTTAAGACGGCACAAACCGAAAACCCGGTTTTTGAGGCCGTTCGCCACAATGACTATAACGAGGTCATGACTTATCTGAAGAACCTGGGAAATCCCAATCTGAAAAACCACAAGGGTCACTCGCTGCTGATGCTGGCAGCCTATAACGGCCACCTTTCCCTGGTGAGCCTGCTGATCTCTTGTCACGCGGACGTCAATTCGCGCGACCAAAGCGGCAATACCATTTTGATGGGTGTGGCTTTCAAGGGCCATGACAAGGTCGCCCGTCAGTTGCTACGCGCAGGCGCGGATTTGAATGCCCGCAACCCCAAGGGTCAAACGGCCCTGAGCTTTGCCGAGGCCTTTGGGCGCGACGATCTGGTGCGCCTGTTCAACGAACTTCAATCTGAACCACCCGCCCAAGGATCGCGTTTCTGGCGCCGTCTGCAGGCTTTGTCCCAATTCTTCATCCCCGCACGAGGTTAATTTATGAAAAAGACACTAACAACATCCGCAGGCATTCCCGTTTCTGAAAACCAGCATAGCCTTACTTCCGGCCCGCGTGGTCCGGTGGCTTTACAGGATTATCACCTGATTGAAAAGCTTGCCCATTTCAACCGTGAACGCATTCCTGAACGCGTAGTGCACGCCAAGGGTTCTGGCGCCTATGGCACCTTTACGGTCACCCATGACATCACCCGCTTCACCAAAGCCGCGATCTTTGCAAAGATTGGCAAAAAGACGGAAGCCTTCCTGCGCTTTTCAACCGTCGCCGGCGAAAAAGGATCTGCCGACACGGAACGCGATCCCCGTGGCTTTGCTTTGAAGTTTTACACCGAAGAAGGCAACTGGGACATCGTCGGAAACAACACGCCGGTGTTCTTTGAACGTGATCCATTGAAGTTCCCCGACTTTATCCACTCGCAAAAACGCGATCCGCAGACAGGATACAAGAACCCGGCGCGCATGTGGGATTACTGGTCGAAAGCGCCCGAGGCTTTGCACCAGATCACGATCTTGTTCAGTGACCGCGGCATTCCCGATGGCTATCGCTTTATGAATGGATACGGCAGCCACACGTTCAGTTTTATCAACGACAAGAACGAACGCGTTTGGGTGAAATTCCATTTCAAATCCATGCAAGGGATTAAAAATCTTTCCGTCGCCAAAGCTGTCGAACTGGCAGGATCTGATCCGGACTATGCAGGTCGTGACTTGTTTGAAGCCATCGAACGCAAAGAGTTCCCGCGCTGGGCTTTGAAAGTTCAGATCATGACCGAACGCCAGGCGGAACAATTCAAATATGATCCGTTTGACTTAACCAAGGTGTGGCCACACAGCGAGTTCCCTTTGTTGGATGTGGGTGTGCTGGAACTAAACCGCAATCCAGAAAACTACTTTGCGGAAGTCGAACAAGCCGCCTTTTCCCCAAGCAATGTGCCACCAGGCGTGGGTTTTTCACCGGACAAGATGCTGCAAGGAAGACTGTTCGCCTATCCGGATGCTCAACGCTATCGTCTGGGAGTAAACTATCAGTATCTGCCAGTGAATCGCCCGCATTCGGAAGTAAACAGTTATCACCGCGATGGCAGCATGAGATTCGACGGCAACGGAGGACGACAGGACAACTATGAACCCAATGGTTTTGGTGGCCCCGTACAAAACGAAAGCTTCAAAGAGCCTGCCCTGAGTTTATCAGGCACTTTGGATCGCCATGACTCCCACAAGGACAATGACGATTTCACACAAGCCGGAAACCTGTATCGAATGCTCAGCGAAGAAGAAAAAGACCGCTTAACCACAAACATCGCAGGCACCATGAAAACCATCTCAGAGTACCTGCAAACCAAAAACATAGAACACTTCAAAAAATGCGACGCTGACTACGGCGCAAGAATCGCCTCAAAACTAGGCCACACCTAACCCAGCTTGTGAGTCTGCTCAGCAGACTCACAAGCCCCCGCCCCAAAACGCAAAAAAGCCCGCGAAAGCGGGCTTTTGAGCCAGTCCCCCAAAGCACCCCCATAACCAAGGTCGCTCAAAAGGGTTCGAATGCAAGGCGGAGGGTTCTCTCCGAAACGGAGGCGTGCTCCAAGCACGTCGGAGAGAAGGAGAGAGTCCGACAACGAAGTCAGTCGGACCCTTTTCAGCGACCGCGCCTATCGGAAGGCGGCTTTATCCCAGTACATACCCATACCACCCAAGTCTTCTTCGATTCTCAGAAGCTGGTTGTATTTCGCGGTTCTTTCACCACGGCACAAGCTGCCTGTTTTGATCTGATGACAGTTCAGGCCTACAGCCAGATCTGCGATCGTCACGTCTTCAGTTTCACCAGAGCGGTGGGACATGATAGTGCGGAATTTATTACGTTGAGCCAGATTCACAGCTTCGTAAGTTTCAGTCAAAGTACCGATTTGGTTTACTTTCACCAGCAAAGCATTACCCGCTTTTTTCTCAAGACCCATGCGCAGACGTTTTGGATTGGTCACGAACAAGTCATCACCGATCAACTGCATAGTCGAGCCCATTTGAGCTGTGGACTGAACCCAGGAATCCCAGTCGTCTTCCGCGAAGCCGTCTTCGATGGAAACAAGAGGATATTTCTCTGCCCAGGATTTGTAGATGCCAAGAAGTTCGGTTGGGCTGATATGACCACCCTGCCATTCGTATTTGCCTTCTTTGAACATTTCAGTTGCAGCAACGTCCAACGCCAGGAACACGTTCTGACCTGGATCGTAACCAGCGTCCACGATCGCGTTCATCAGCAAATCAAGAGCTTCCTGATTGGAGCCCAATTTCGGAGCGAAGCCACCTTCGTCACCTACTGCCGTGGAAAGACCTTTTTTCGCCAGGATCTTTTTCAGAGTGTGGAAGATCTCAGTACCTGCACGCAGGGACTCAGCGTAAGAGTTGTTCACAGTTGGAACGATCATGAATTCCTGAATGTCCAAACCGTTATTTGCGTGCGCGCCACCGTTCAGAACGTTCATCAATGGAACCGGCAAGCGAGAAGCCTGGGAACCACCAACGTAACGGTAAAGCGGCAAACGACAGTCCTGAGCTGCTGCTTTTGCAACCGCCAAAGACACACCCAGGATCGCATTCGCACCCAGGTTGGATTTGTTTTCAGTGCCATCGATGTCGCGAAGGATTTTATCGATGTAAACCTGTTCAGTTGCCTGAAGGCCCACGATTTCCGGAGCGATTTTTTCACGAACATTGTCGACAGCTTTGTAAACGCCTTTACCCAGGAAACGGTTTTTGTCGCCGTCGCGAAGCTCGCAGGCTTCGTGTGCGCCTGTGGAGGCACCGGATGGAACTGCGGCGCGGCCCATGTTGCCGTCAGCTGTTGTAACTTCAACCTCTACAGTCGGGTTTCCACGGCTGTCCAGGATTTCACGAGAGATGACACTGATGATTTCAGACATGTTGATTTCCTTCTTTGTCGGCGTTTTTATTCATCGTTTTCTTAACCAGATCCATGCTTTCAAAGACCGTGCGCGGGTACTGGGTTTTTACGAACTCCCAGTCAACGCGTCTCATGGCCTCTTTCACCGCCGGGGTCATTTTCCCCTGGGCCGCAAGCATGGTGATCAGCTGCTGGGCGCGCACCATGTAGTCATGCAGGCGCGCCAGATTCTGACTCAAAACATAACCCGGAGTTTCGCTGTCGAAATTCAGGTGGGACAAAGAGCCTTCATGAGGCAGCAGCGAGGACGCTGCATTCTCGGGCGCTTCCGCCTGAACGCCGGTGGCGGACTTCAGATTCTGCTTTTCAATTGTACGGATTCTTTCTTCAAGGTCACCGACATATTTCTGCAGATCTTCACGTTCACGCTGGGTGCGCTGAAGATCATCGATCAGACTTTGGAACAATGCCGGGCTGACCTGGTGGCCGACCGACTCGCTGAAGATCGAACTTTGCTGGGTGGACCAGTTCAGCTGAATGGTGATGCCTTCCCAGTTACAGACTGCCGCAGGCTGACCGACGTAAACCGGCAGGGACTCAAACGCCGCCTTCAGGTAAGTCGTCACCAGCGGGTATTGTTCTGCCGGCAAAGGCAGATCAAACGAGATGCTGGCTTCATCACGGCGAAGATTTTCAATCGGTGGTTTTGGAGAGATAAAGTAAGAAAGGAACTGCTCTGGTTGATTAAAGATTTCCTGAGGATGCGGCATCATGCGCAGGACGCTGTCGAGCACTCCCCACGCACGCAACTCCGGCCCTTCATGTCCCGCACGCTGCAGGATATTTTCTTCGCGCTTCAGCGGAAGGCGCAGGACGGTTTCCAGAAAGTTTTCCATTTCAGGCGCAGTCATCCAATACGACGAGTCCTTGAGCAATTCCATCGGAAGATGGATCTGCTCATACAGCGGGCTGAGGTCTTCGCCTTGCTGCTCCAGAACGGTTAGAACTGCGTTTGAAATCTTACAACTAAAGTGCACGAAGAAGGTCTTAGCCTAGTTTTTCCACTCTTTAAACACAAAAAAACGAACGATTTTAGCGTCCGGATGACGCGGTATAGCCAGAAGAAACAACCAGGCACCTTTTAAGGGGAAGCGGTCAAAACTGGGTGGGCGCAAGGCGGAGGGTGACCCGCACAGCGCAGGCGTGCTCCAAGCACGTCGGAGCGAGCAGGTTGCCCGACAACGCAGTCGAACGCCCGGTTTTCACCGCTTTAGGCTGCTTTTGCGAACTTGGATTTTGGGAATGGGAGGTTGTTGTCGATGATTTCTTCCATAAACGACGGTACGTTGCCTGTGGGCTGGAGCTTTCCTTCCAGGGTTCCATCGGGACGGCGTGTTAGGCGGGACATTTCAAAGATCGGGATCACGTTGTATGAACCATCCGCACTGAATCCGCGCACTTCGCTGATTGCTGCGATACGGCGAGATCCGTCCGAAAAACGTGAGACCTGGATAATAATTTCAATCGCCGAAGACACTTGAGAGCGCAAAGCCTTCTCACTGATCTTCGCATCGCCACCTTGAGCAAGGGCTTCCAAACGCACAATCGCATCTTCCGGCGTGTTGGCGTGGACCGTTCCCATACATCCCTTGTGACCGGTATTCATGGCGTTCAGCAGTTCCATGGCTTCGCTGGAACGAACCTCCCCGACAATAATTCGGTCGGGACGCAAACGCAGAGCGGACTTCAAAAGATCCTTGATCGTGACTTCACCCTTACCCATGGCATCGGCCTGACGGGTTTCAAACATCACCACGTGCTCGTAATCCACCTGCAGCTCGGAGGAGTCTTCAATCACCATCACACGCTGCCCTTTCGGAATGCGCGTGCACAAAAGCGAAAGCAATGTCGTCTTACCGGAACCGGTACCACCGCTGACGATGATGTTTTTCCCCAGGAACATGCAGATGTCCAGGAAACGCGCACCATCCTCGGTGATCGCACCGAAGCGGATATAGTCAGCAAAAGTGATTTTGTTGTTCGTGAATTTACGAATGGAAAGTGTCGTGCCCTTGCGGGACATTGGCGGAATCACCGCCGCAATACGTGAACCATCCGGAAGACGCGCATCCAGACGAGGCGATTCGTCATCGATACGGCGACCCACGCTTTGCGCGATGCTGTTCACCGCTGCACGCAGATCGTCTTCAGACGGGAAGGACTCGGAAACTCTTTCGAGCTTACCCTTTCTTTCCACGAAGATTTCCTTATGGCCATTGATAAGAATTTCGGACACACCCTTGTCTTCCAGGTATTTCGCAACAGGACCGAGATTCTGCTGAATGGTCTGTTTGAAAACGTTCGACTGGTCAGACATGGGTGCCTTTCCTCAGATAAAAAATTACTTGGATGCCGGCATGCGATCAGGCGCTGCCGCATCGGAATAGATGATGAACTTCCCCTGCACTGCCGTTTCCGGGCACTGGTAGGAGAAAATTCCATCTGTCTTTGGTGTCACATGGAAAGTCTTCTGTTCGCCAAACACCGTATTGTGATGCTCAGAGAAAGCATCCAGCACGAAGCTGACGTTTTTTTCCTTGTTGTTCACGTTCACCACATGAATGCGATAGTTGCCACCCTTTTTAAGGCGCACCTGCGCAGGAACGAAACCTTTTTCCGTATTCATGATGACGATATCCTGAGTCGGTTCAACCGAATCAAACACCTTGCTGAGAATATTGACGGACTGATCCTCCTGCACGCTGGCGGGCAGACGATCTTCGTTTTTAACCTTGTTGAACTCTACCTGACGGCGGGAAAAATCCACTTCCCACGCATTCGCGACAGAAGTCAGCAACAACAGGCAAAGAACCTTAGTGCAACTCTGTGCGATCCTGGAACTCACAAAACTCACGGGCCACCTCCATAGCGATATAATTCACGGATCTTGGATCCATCATGTGGAGCTTCTGAACCAGAAGGTCTTTGTTGCCACGGCAGCCGTTGATTGTCTGGAAAGCGTCACTCAGGATTTGTGGGTTTGCCATCATCTCCCGCGTCACTTCGGACCAATCAAGTTTCAATACAGGGTCAATCGCCCCTACTGTGTAGAGAGCATCGAACACTAATTGCAAATCGCCTTGCAGAAACATCGAATCCTCCTAATTGCTCAAGGGCATCCAGCCCACATGGTGTTTCTATCGGTAGGAGTTCATTAGAACTTGAGTCAATTTGAGGCGATTTTTGAAGACTTGAGGAGATCTATCGTTTGACGCTGGCCCAGAGTCGAAACAGACCTGGGCCCGGTCCGGTCGAGGGAAATTACTGTTCGGAGGCGGCAGAATCTGCCGGTTTTTCAGACGGAGTTTCGTTTTTATGGGTCAGAATGCTGCCAGCGATCTCAGAAGGGGATGTCGTGTCCTTCATCATGCGCAGCTTTCTTTCACTGACAGCGTCCTTGGTGACTTCGATTTTTGCGTCACGAATACGTTCAGCAATCTTCCTTTCAAATCCGTCATTTTTCGCATGGGGCTTGATTTCCGCCAGCAGATTCTCGAGGAAAATGACGTACGTCACTTGTACGACCGGCTTAAAAGCACGAGGATTCTTCAGGGCATTGATCGCTTCGTCAGTAAGTTGACTGATCGTTTTTTCCCAGGACTCCAGTTCATCTAGATTTGAACGCAAAGGAGACACAACTTTCTCGATCATCTCGTCATCATTTGGGCGTGCATACACTGCCTGTAGTGCCTCTTTCAGTGGCACAGCTTTGCCGCTGGAAGACTTTTTCGATTCTTTAACCTTCTCACTGACCAGCTGATTCATCTGATCCAGATCCTTCAGTGCCAATTGAGAATAGTTAAACAGCAGGCCAGCATGCGCCGTACCGCCAAGAAACATAACTGCGAACATTGTTAAAAGGAAATTTGATTTATTCATAGAAGTCAGTTTAAAGGGGTCTTAGAGTGAGACAAGTCCTAATTAGCAGGACCTTGGACCGGGATTTTTTCCTTCCCTCTAAACTGAAAATGATGTCAATATAAAGGGGCTCAAAAAATTACAATCATCCATCTTGGAGGAAGACATTGAAAGCACTTAAGTTATTTGGAATTTCAGCACTGGCACTTACATTGGTAAACTGTGCCCCTTCAGCTAAACAACTCAAGGAAGCAGTAGAAAAAGATCCGAGCATCGTGTTCGCGGCGATCGAAAAAGATCCAGAGCAATTCATTGAAGTGGTGAACAAAGCCGCTCAAAACGCTCAACGTAAAGCTCAGGAAAAAGCTGTTGCCGAAGAAGGCAAAAAGCGTGACGACGAATTCAAAAACCCATTGAAACCGGCTATCGAAGAAGGCCGCGTTATCTTTGGCCCTAAAGACGCTAAAGTTACTATCATTGAATACTCTGACTTCGAGTGCCCATACTGCGCTAAAGGTCACGCAACTGTTGATGAAGTGATGAAAGCTTACCCTAAGGACGTTCGCGTTGTTTACAAGCACCTTCCTTTGGATTTCCACCCAATGGCAATGCCTGCAGCTCAGTACTTCGAAGCGATCGCTTTGCAAGACGCTGCTAAAGCTGAAAAGTTCTACAACCTGGTATTCGAAAACCAAGGTGAGTTGAGAACTAAAAAAGAAGGCGCATTGAAAGATGCAGCTAAAAAAGCTGGCGCGGACATGAAGAAGCTTGAAAAAGATCTTAACTCTGAAGTGGTTAAGAAACGTATCGAAGCTGACATGGAAGAAGCTCGTAAATTCAACTTCTCCGGTACTCCAGGCTTCCTGATCAATGGCGTTTCCCTGCGTGGCGCTTATCCGTTCGCTGATTTCAAAGAAATCATCGACCGTCACTTGGCTGAAGCGAAGTAATCTTTTTTAAAGATCGAACTTCAAAAACCCACAGTTTGAAAAAACTGTGGGTTTTTTTATTTGCGCCGTACAGGTCCAGCCACTAAAGTAATCGTAACTACACCAAGGAGCTCCTATGAGCGCACACGCAAAATCAATGATTCTTAAGGCCCAGGACGACCTCGATACGGCCAAGAAACATTTGTCCGACGATACCCAGCACGATTTGGTGGGTTACAATCTGGCGCAAGCCTGCGAAAAGTTTCTGAAAGCTTTGTGTGAAATGCGCGGTCTGGAATACCCTCACGATGATGAGGGCCACGATCTGGATGCCTTGATGCAGGTTCTGGAAGAAGGCAATTTTTCTGCCATTTCATCCCACGCGGACGTCATTGAACTGACCCCTTACAACTCCCCCAGCGCCCACATCCGCAAAGACGAGCGCCTGGACATGGAAGAGTACATGGGTTACGTCGAGAACTTGAAAAAACTGGTTGGCGAACAGCTTCGCCTTCTTTAGCTATTTGCCGACAGCGTTGCCGGAAGGGGCCTTTTCACCAGCCGTGAGAGGCCTTTTAGAGGCGTTGCTGAGCTTCCACATCCCCCGTTCATTTCGCCACAACACCTGAGTTTCCCCCGCACGCTTCAGCTTTACCATATAACAGACTTCATTAGCTTCGGCTCTGCGCGGGCGCTCCATCGGCAGACACAGACGCTGCACTTGCGGACTGCCGCCGTCTTTCAAGTACACGTAAATGTCTTCCCGGGTATTTTTAGACAGATCCACGGCGAAGGAATCCAGCACACAACGCAAACCCGGACACTTAAGCAAAGTGTCCAAAGATTTTTGAGCCTCCAGCAATGACAACAGCTCCATTAGCGTGTCCCCTTTCCGCTTTTGCCCAGCGAGGATTTTCCGGAAGATGATTTTCCGGCACCATACGATCCCACGGGCGCCTTAGCCACTTTACGGCATTCCGGCGAAAGCACATATTCATCAAAGACCGCGTACCGCGTGTTCAACTGGGCACAAGCGCTGGTGTCGGCAGGACAAGTCTGCCCCTGCTTCGCCAGATTGGCGTTGAACTTGGCTTGTGCTTCAGGCGATGCCATCACGCTGCAATTGATGCCTTCGTCCCACCCCGCATCGACATAGTCAGCCCAGCGGAATTCACGAATTTGGGTCCACTTGCCTTCAGAACAGCGGAAGTACGGATTCGGCCCCTCGGCCAGTGCATGATAAAACAAAATACCCTGATAGTTGGCCATGGCATCGGCATAGGAAATGGTGCCCGTGGACCCACCGCCTGAATAACCTTTTTCAGATCCCAGACTGGAATGCAGGGCCGTGGACATGCGATAGCCGCTTTGGCGATAAGGTGTGTAAAACTCAAAACCCTGATCAATGAAGTGGCCGAACTTATCCGTACCCACCAGTTGGCCGTTTACTTTCACCGTGGAGGCCAGCTTCAGACGATTGAAAATCCAGCCGTTGTCCAGTACGCCATCATAGGCCGATTGCTGTGCCGTCAGCTCGCGCTTGGCGACCTGACTGTTGTCTTCCGCCCAGGACTCCAACGAACCGATAAAAAACCGGGCGTCGTTAAGGTCATGAAACAAAATACGCAATTTGCGTGGATCGTTGCAGGAAATGCCTTCAGAGCTTGCTTCGGCCTGCAATTCCTGCAGACGTTTGTTCATCTCGCGATCAAAAATTTCAGTGCTGTCAGCAAGATTCTTGTTTCGTCCGGTCAGATTGTCGGTTTCTTTGGCTTGCGCAGAAACCACAAAGACGAAAAGCAGAGATGGCAGAAGGACTGAATACAGAAAGCTCATAGGACTTCTTATCGGAGGAATGCCGAAGTCCTATGAGCGCAAAACAGAAAACGAACTAAATTCTTATTTGAAGGCGTAAAGCAGACTGCCACCCTTGATCAGGTTGATAACCTTATCGCGGTTGGCCTGGGAAACCGCCGGGCAACCCCAGCTGCGCCCTTGGATCACGTTGGAGTCCTGAACGTAACTTGCCCCATGCACGACAATCGCGCGCGAGCGGGCATTGGAATTCGTCGTGGACAGACCATCCAGGCGCAGGGAATAACCGTTGCTGCCCTGATAGGTCTCTGCCGTTTTATAGAAGCCCAAAGAGGATGCGTTGGAGCCTTCAACGTTGCTGAATTTTTCTGCGAAGCCGTCGTGATTGCTGTCAGAACCTTTTCCGTGGGACACGTGAACGTTCCACACTGCGCCCGTCTTCATATCAATGAAGTACCAGCGTTTCTGTGTGGACTTCTGACTGAAATCCAAAATCGACATCACCGCCTGATTTTTGAACTTCGCCTTGTTTTCGTGGAAGTACAAAACCGCTGTTTCCAAAGCCTTGGTCGGAACAATGTGATTTGGATCCAGATGCTGATACTGACTTAGCACATCGTCGTTCGGGTTGGTCGCCACTGGTGGTGGTGTTTCAGGTTCCACGATTCCTGGCGTTTCTGTGCTTGGAAGCTCAGTGCCGCCTTGTGCGGAGTTCCCTTCACTCGGTTGTTGAGCCGAGGGTTCATTGTTGGGGTCATCTGGCAGAACCGGAATACCAGGTCCGCAGGCTGCCAGCAGAAGTGTTGTGGTAAGTACCGCGAGTGTTTTAGTGCGTAAGAAAGACATCGTGCCGATCCTCCGTTGGTTGTTCACAGAGGAAATCGGTCACTCATATTCAAAACTTTAAAGACTGTTGAATTGGCTGAATATTTATCAGCGTTTCAGAGGGAAAGTGTCAGCTTTATTGACACTTTCCCGACCAAAAAACAGGTCCAGAAAAACTGTCGAACAGATGCTCTGCTGGCCTTACTTCAGCGACGCAATGTCGATGACAAAGCGATAGCGCACATCCCCCTTCAGCATTCTTTCGTAAGCTTCATTGATCTTGTCGATGGCAATCAGTTCAATGTCTGACGTGACACCTTTGGCAGCACAGAAATCCAGCATCTCCTGAGTTTCCGCGATGCCGCCGATCAAAGAACCCGCAAGACTGCGGCGTGCACCAATCAGCGGAAACGCGTGAATCGCTTCCGGCTTGTCTGGCACACCCAATAGCACCATCGTGCCATCACGTTTCAGCAACTGCAGATGCGCGCCCAGATCAATCGGTGCTGACACGGTGTTGATGATCAGATCAAATTTGCGATTGTACTTTTTGAAAGTTTCTTTTTCCGAGGTCGCCGCATAGTCATGCGCTCCCAAACGGTGAGCATCGTCTTTTTTCTTGTTCGAAGAACTAAGTACTGTGACTTCAGCCCCCATCGCAGCCGCCAGCTTGACCGCCATGTGACCAAGGCCGCCCAATCCCATGACCGCGACCTTGCTGCCCGGGCCCACTTTCCAATGGCGAAGTGGTGAATACGTGGTGATCCCTGCGCACAACAAAGGTGCCGCTTTATCCAAAGGAAGTTTTGGTGAAATGCTCAGGACAAAATCCTGATTCACCACGATTTGCGTGGAATACCCGCCTTGCGTGACGGTCTTGCCGTCTTTTTCCAAAGAATTGTACGTACCGACAGAGCCGTTTTCACAGTATTGTTCAAGCCCCTCATCACAAGAGCTGCAGTGACGGCAGGAATCCACCAGACAACCCACACCCACGGCATCACCGACTTTGAATTTCTTCACGTTGCTGCCGACCTTGACAACCTTGCCGACGATTTCATGTCCGGGCACCATCGGGAATTTCGAACCGCCCCACTCGTCACGCACCTGATGCAGATCCGAATGACAGACTCCACAATAGTGGATGTCGATCTGAACATCGTCGACACCGGGATCACGGCGTTCAAATTTAAAAGGTTTCAGTGGTTCTTTGGATTGATAAGCCGCATAGGCATTGACTGGAATCATACGAGTTCTCCTTCACAAGAGATGAGGTTAGGCTCGTATTGAGGTCATGACAACCCATGACCCTGAGATAAAAACTTTGCCCCACAAACAATGTGGGGCTGCAGGAAATTACATTTTCAGGGGCAAAACTGTCTCTGAAAGCTCTACAGATTCTGGAGTCAGATCCACAACGAACGGAGACACGCGCAGGCCTTTTTGATGAGCCTCACGCAGCAAACGCCCGTATTCAGGATCAATGTCATCTGCCGGAGAGAACGTGCCGCAGTCGTGGCGCTGGATGGTGAAAACGATTTCAGCCGTGTGACCTTGTTCCATCAGCGCCATCAGCTCGCGCAAGTGCTTTTGCCCGCGTTCAGTCACGGCATCTGGGAACTTGGCTGTGTTTTCTTCTGCCAGGGTCACGTTTTTAACTTCGATGAAGTGCATTTTGTCGCTGTTGTTTTTCTTCAGGGCGAAATCCAGGCGGGTTTCAGCGCTGATTTTGTATTCCGGCTTCACTTCGTCAAAGGCCGCCCAGTGAGCAAAGCCACCCACCACTTCTTTTTTGTGGCCGACAACATGATGAAGGGTTTCACGTACAACTGTATTTGGAGTCGCTGTGTTCACGCCCACCCAAGAGCCCCCCGGAGACTTGATCATTTCCAGAGTGTATTTCAGTTTTCGTTCCGGATTGGTGCTTTCAGAGAACAGACAGTGCTGTCCTGGATTGTTCACGCTTTTCAAACTGCCGGTGTTGGGAACGTGAGCGGTCACCTGCTGCCCCTGGAACTCGATATCCGCAAAGAAGCGCTTATAACGCTTTAGAAAAATACCTTCTTGCAGCTTGCTGTGAAACTTCATAGGAACCCCAATCTTCAAGTCAAAATCAACACCCTGAAATTAGTCCCTGAAAGGGCCTTTTGTCGACCCCTTTCAAAGCCCCCCTCCCCGACCCGCAACCTATTGGAAACCGTGGAAAAATCACACTGTTACGTGGCATCCTGTGACAGCTGATTTTCAATACCGTTTATGCTGCGTGTTATCCCGTGCAAATGCTCTAGGGTGCGTCTAGAACGAGGTGTTTTAGATTTAGATATGAACAACGAAAGGAACTCTCGCAACATGGCAACTGATGTGAAACTGCCCGAGCTTGGAGAAGGCGTTACTGAAGGTGAATTGGTAAAATGGTTGGTAAAACCAGGCGATGCGGTCAAAGCTGACCAGGCTATCGCAGAAGTATTGACTGACAAAGCAACAGTAGAGGTTCCGTCACCGGTTGCGGGTGTCGTAAAAGATCTTAAATTCAAATCCGGCGACGTAGTAAAAGTCGGCGCGACTATGATCACTCTTGATGGCGCAGGCGCTGCAAAACCAGCAGCAGCTCAACCAGCGGCGGCGGCTCCGGCGCCGGCAGCTTCCACTCCAGCTCCGGCTGCAGGTGGCGGTAAAGTTCAGGATGTTAAACTTCCAGAACTGGGCGAGGGCGTTACTGAAGGCGAACTTGTTAAATGGTTGGTAAAACCAGGTGACTCTGTAAAAGCAGATCAGGCGATTGCTGAAGTTCTGACTGACAAAGCGACTGTGGAAGTTCCGACTCCAGTGGCTGGTGTTGTAAAAGAATTGAAATTCAAATCCGGCGACGTAGTCAAAGTCGGTTCCACCATGATCATCCTTGAGGGTGCAGGTGGCGCGGCAGCTCCGAAAGCGGCTCCAAGTGCTGGTCCAGTGCAGTCTGCGCCTGCACACTCCGCGGCTCCCGCCGCCAAAGCAGCACCAGTGGCGACTGCTTCCAGCGACATCTTCCCACCTGTGGCAGATTCCAAAGTATTGGCGACTCCGGCGACTCGTCGTCTGGCTCGCGAAATGGGCGTTGATATCAACTCCCTTTCCGGAACTGGCCTTGCAGGTCGCGTGACTCGTGAAGACGTTATGTCTTCCGGTGGTGGCGCAGCTCCGGCAGCAGCGAAAGCGGCTCCAGCAGCAACTGGCTCCATCTCTATTCCTAAGCCTTCTTACCAGGGCCCGGCGGGCGCAGCTGAAGAGCGCGTTCCTCTGATCGGTATCCGTAAGAAAATCGCTGAAAACATGCAGCGTTCCAAGCACGTGATCCCGCACTTCACCATCATGGATGAAGCGAAAGTGGATGCGATGGTTGCTCTTCGCGAAAGCCTGAAAGAACACGCAGAGAAAAACGGCACGAAGATCACTTACCTTCCTATCGTTATGAAGGCCTTGATTGCAACGATCCGCGAATTCCCGATGTTCAATGCATCCATCGACGATGCAGCTGGCGAAATCGTTTACAAAAAGTACTTCAACCTGGGCTTCGCAGCCGACACTCCAAACGGCCTTGTCGTTCCAGTGATCAAAAACGCAGACCAGAAATCCATCCTGGAAATCTCCAAAGAGATCCTGGATCTTTCCAAGCGTGCTCGTGACGGCAAGTTGAAACCGGATGAAATGAAGGGTGCAACCATCACTGTGACGAACATCGGTTCTATCGGTGGCACTTATGCGACTCCTGTGATCAACCACCCTGAAGTGGCGATCCTGGGCATGTACAAAATCGACGAAAAAGTGGTTCTGAAAAACGGCCAGGTTTCCGCGATTAAAGTTATGAACTACACAATGACTGCCGATCACCGTTTGATCGACGGCGCTGTGGCTGCAAGATTCCTTGCTGCCTTCATCGGCCGCATCGAAAACCCAGGCAAACTATTGGTGGAGCTGATTTAATATGCAACACTTTGACGTAGTAGTTATTGGTGCGGGTCCGGGCGGTTATGTGGCTGCGATCCGTTCCGCACAACTTGGTTTTAAAACAGCAGTTATCGAACGTGAATTCCTGGGTGGCGTGTGCTTGAACGTGGGTTGTATCCCGTCCAAAGCCATGATCACTGCGACTCACCTTTTGCACAAAGCTCAGCACAATTTCAAAGAAATGGGCTTGAACATCAAAGGTGGCATCGACGTGGACATGAAACAACTTGTGAAATGGAAACAATCCGTTTCTGACAAGATGTCCGGCGGTGTGAACCAGCTTCTTAAAGGTTATGGCGTCACCATCATCAAGGGTGAAGCTGAATTCAAGACCTCCAAAGAAATCTCTGTGAAGTCTTCTGCCGGCACTGAAGCAGTTCAGGCGAAATACTTCATCGTGGCAACAGGTTCCCGTCCGATTGAAATCCCTGGTTTCAAATTCGACGAAAAAGATATCTGTTCTTCCACGGGCGCATTGGCGTTCGACACCATCCCTAAGCGCGTGGCGGTTATCGGTGGTGGTTACATCGGTCTGGAAATCTCTTCTTACCTGCGTAAGTTGGGCACTGAAGTGACTGTGATTGAAGCTCAGACAGCATTGCTAGCGGGCGTGGTTGATCCGGATTGCGCTCAGATCGTGACTCGCAAACTGACTAAAGCGGGCGTGAATGTTCTTTACGGAGCAAAAGCCAAAGGTCAGAAAAAAGTCAAAGACGGTTTTGAGGTAACTGTTGAGATCAACGGCAAAGACGAAGTTGTTAAATGCGACAAAATCCTTGTAACCGTAGGCCGTCGTCCAAATGGCGATCAGGCGAATCTGAAAGCGGCTGGCATTGCTGTTGACGAGCGTGGCTTCGTAAAAGTCGATGCTCAACGCCGCACGAATGTTTCAAACATCTTCGCTATCGGTGATATCTGTGGTCAGCCAATGCTGGCGCACAAAGCATCCCATGAAGGTGTCCTTGTTGCTGAAGTGATCGCGGGCCATAACCGTGTTTACGATGCGAAAACAGTTCCAGCTGTTGTCTTCACGGATCCTGAAATCGCAGCAGCCGGCATGACTGAAGCTGAAGCAAAAGCCAAAGGTCACACAGATCTTCTGATCAGCAAGTTCCCGTTCGCAGCCAACGGCCGCGCGGTGAGCATGATGGAAACAGACGGTTTCGTGAAAATGATCGCTGATAAGAAAACCCACGTATTGTTGGGCGTTCACATCGTCGGTCCGGAAGCTTCCAACCTGATCTCAGAAGCAGTTCTGGCGATCGAAATGGGCGCTCGTATCGAAGACCTGGCTCTTTCCATCCACCCTCACCCAACTCTGGGTGAAACCATGATGGAAGCCGCTGAGGCGACTTTGGGTCACGCGATCCATATCATTCAAAAACCTTTGAAAGCCTAAGCTTTCTGTAAAAAGGCCGGCCGCAAGCCGGCCTTTTTCATTTCTGCCATCGACCAACAGACACCGTACATATGATCGATAATTCCTACAGGCCATCGTGAGCTTTTTGCCTGCTCCCCGCCCATTTGCCTTACAAATCTGTAAGTAAGTTCAAAAGTGCAACCACTTTCAGTCCATATCCGGTATGAAATATACCTAAATACGGATTAGATTATGGAATTAGCTTTAAACACACAGACATCCATCTATCGCTCACACCTGGTGGAGCTTTCCTCCCTGCTTAAATGCCTGGGCATTGAGATGCGCGCCTATGACAACCCTCAGATGCGTTTCTTCACCAAGCTGTCCCCTGCCAAGCAAGCGGCCGTAACCCAAGCCCTGGAAGCCTATGTGGGCGCCCTGCGTTCGGAATATTTGGAAAATAGTTTTTCGAACGAGCGTTTTGTTCTGCAGTTTCTGTTTCGCATGGGCATCGTTCCGCCGTCGGATCTGCACGACACTTTGGACAAGGAAAAGTACATCCAGATCTATAATGCCGATCAATTCCAGATCTTCCGTTCGTTAAGCTGTTATGACCGCTGTTCGTTCACACTGGAGCAACTGACGACCCACACCTGGTTCGACCTTTGGGAGCGCGACAGCCTGTTTTACTACGCATGCTTTGGATTGGCGGCCACCGCTTTGAAGATCGTGCAGTTCACAAAACTGCGTCTAAGCTTCCCGTTTCATCGTGTGACCGAGATCAACTCGGCCAATGAGTTCTCATTTGATTATCGTATCAAATCCCTGAGCGCCTTGACCCGCCAGGGAAAGCTGCAGGCGGCCCTTTTGATCGAAGACTGGAAATTTTAGCCATTCTGACACCGAAAAACGTCGGCACCATTCCTGCATAATTGCGGGGTACAAGATTTTTGTAGTCACAATGACACCTTTTTTGGGGGAACCGATGAAAAACCTATTCTTTGCAATGCTAATTGTCTTTGGCCTGGCACCATGGGCTCAGGCAGATATTTTGGAAAGCCAGTACCAAGACGCAGAAACAAGCTACATCCGCCCAGGACCGCGCCCAGCGCCTTATCCAGGCAATCCACGCCCGGATCCATATCCGCGCCCAAATCCACGTCCTCCGGCTCCGTATCCGAATCCTTACCCACCAGCCGGTCCTCGCGTTGAATACATCACTTGCGAATCCTGGAACTATTACTATCAAGAGTGCTACTTCAGCCCGTACAACGTTCAGTCCGTGCGACTGTACAACGTGATCTCTTACGATGCGTGCCTGTACAACAATACATTCGGTATCTATAACGACCGTGTTTGGGTGAACCGCGGTTGCCGTGCGGTTTTTGAAGTGATTCACTACTAAGACTTCCGCAAATCAATAAAACAAAAAGCCGACCCCTTAACAGGTCGGCTTTTTTATTTTCAAAGCAGGCTTTTTAACGAAGTCGCAGTACCGAACGCTTCTGGTTCAACTGCTGCAAACGTTCGACGACCCGGCTCTGGCGACTCTTTGTGGTGCGATCCAAAAAGCTGACTCCTGCGCTGGAAGTTTTCAGCACCGACGTCACATCAGCAAACACAGCCACCCCGCTTTGTCCCGGCAGCAGGCCGCTGTAAACGCCGCCATAGCCAGTCACACCTTGGGCGTTAAATCCAGTGAACAGATTGGCCACGATGCCAGCACTTAGCGAATCCGTGCCCAGTGCATACCCGAGCACCACCTTGGGAGCCTGCAGATCCAGATTCAGATACAACTTTGAGACACGGCTGTCACTCAGCGGGATCGAATACCATTCTTCCGCCTTCACCCCCATGACCGGAAACAGAGTTCCGTTGGGCAGGCCTTTTTCAGCCTGCAGGGCCGGAATCTTGGTGATTCGGGAAAAGTTCAGTACCAGATCTATATCGGTAATTCCGGGCACCAGAGACGAAACATTGAGCATTCCCAGCATCTCCACTGGGTTTTCTGGATTATAAATCGGCAACTGCACACTCATGATCTGCAGGTTGTTGGAGTCCACCTGGGTTTTTAGCGAAACATACACGTCGCCTTGGGTGATTTTGGTGGATAGGGCGGCGCCCTTGATAAGGCCCTCTTGAGAACAGGCGGCAAGGCTTAGCACCGCCACCGTGGAAAACATCAGTTTTTGTATCGTGGATGAAATCATTGAAACGTTCTCCTGGATGTAGACGTTGACGGACCCCACCAGTTTCGGAAAATGCGACCTAGACTAAAGGGGAGCTTGCCAAATCTTTACAAAACAGACACAGAATTAGATTATTGTTTCAGTGGCTTCTGTCTCAGGTTAAGAATTCAGCCCGGGGGAATTTAATGAAAATCCAAGTCGTTCTAACTGCATTGCTGTTGTTATCCACAAATGCTTTTGCCCAAGAAGCTATTACGTTACAGAAGACCCTGCCCGAGGTGGGCGGCAATCTGTCCGGGATCACATACAACCCCGACAGTGATTCTTATTTTCTGATTCAGAATAATTCCGGAACCATCTTTGAATACAAAGAGGACTTCGCAAAACCTGTGCGCATCATTCGTGTCACCAACCTGCTGGATGACGACACCGAAGACATCGTGTATCTGGGGAAAAACGAATACGCCATCAGCACGGAATCCAATCACGTGTTGATTATTAAGATCAATGAAAGCCAAACAACTGTTGATGCGCGTGAATCACGCGCAGATGTTCAGTTGATGCAACTGCCGGCACCATTAAAAAACAACATGGGCTTGGAAGGCGTTTGTTATTCCAAGAACCGCAACGTGCTTTTCGCGGTTCAGGAAAAGAAACCGAAACGCATCTTTGAATGGAACCGCCCCACTCATGGCAATGACATTCTGGATTCCACTGCACTGGGATTGAAAGAGCCGTTCGATACAGAACGCCTTTTGAAACATGTAATGAGCGATCTTTCCGCCTGTGTCTACGACGACGCCAACGATCAACTGCTATTGCTCAGTCATGAGTCTTCCCGTGTGATGCGCGTGAACCGCCAGGGACAAGCCGTCAGCACATTGGATCTGCCGACGGTGGCCCAGCAATATGAAGGCATGACATTCGCCAAAGACGGAAAACTGATCGTCGTCAGCGAACCTAATATTGTGGTGATCTTGAAATAGAACTAAAAAACACCTGCTGCCTTAAGGTAATCAACCAAACTCAAAATGGCAGCAACTCCAGTACCTAGCGCAAGTCCATAGTGAAGTTTCTTGTTTTCAGCCTTAGTCTTCGCATCATCAGGTTTTCTTATTTTTAAGATCGAATTCCAGTAAACTAAAAGTCGAAAGAGGGGGATTTACTCCAGGTAGTTGCTTTTCAAAGCGGACAGCTTTTCCGGGGTCAGTGAGAATTCCACGGAGAAGTAGCGCTCAAGGCTGCCGTAGCGTGCGTGAATGGCATCCAAGGCTGCGCTCAGGAAATGTTCTTTCACTGACATCAGATAATGCAGGTTTTCAAGGCCTTTGCTGGAAAGTTTATTTTCAACTTTATTCAAGACCTGTTCGCGGAATGGCTGCAATGTCTGCTCTGTACGCAGATAGTCTTCAACAACAGCGTCTCGCGAAACTCCCAAAGACAACAATGTCAGAGCAGATCCGACGCCAGTGCGATCCTTTCCGACGGCACAGTGCTGAACCAGCGCACCTTGCTGCAAAGGCTGCACGCGTTCAAACAGTCTTTGATAGGAGCGATTGGCGAACGGCAGTTGTTTGTACAGAGTTTCCATAAAATCGCTGGGAACCACGCGCAGATTTTCATCCGCCCAGAAATCGTGGTTGTCATTTTTCACAGCGTGAGAATCCGGATTCGCCGGATGACATTCATAGACAGCGCCGTTCCAGACAACGTCCTTATCGGCAGCGGATTCCTTCAGATCACGATAATCATGGATCTCTGTGACCCCTAGGGCTTCCAGCTGAGCACAGTCTTCAGCCGTCAAACGAGACAGGGAGCCGGAACGATAAAGACGGTTTTTTTTAACCCGTCTGCCATCCGTCGTCAGATACCCACCCATGTCTCTGAAATTAATTCCGCCCTGAAGTTTCATTCCACGCCTTTCCGTAAAAACCCATGATAACACGAAGCGCGTTTAATTCATTTTCAATTAGGTCCTTGGCCCGGCGTTTTATGGGAATCTTGTTGAATTGGCGCATCAAAAATGGAAATTTGCGTCGCATGAAAGCCACATTCGCATTTGCCCTTGCCCTGTTTCTGGGTCTTCAGGCCAACGCCGCCTGGGACCTGAATGACGTCTCTTACCTGATGCCTTTGCCGGCCCGTTTTGGCGACGACAATCTGATGGGCATCACCACCCCCGGCCGTGGCGGTCCGCTGCTGAACCCGGCATTTATGGGAACGATTCCTCCGCTGACTCCGGTGATGAGCGAAAACGACGTGGCCGAATCCCTGCGTGTGATCGCCGTGCGCATCGATCCGTGCTTCCCACTGCCAACCCCACAGTCCTGCCAAAAACAAATCCGCCTGGTATGGCAACCGCTGGAACCAGGCTTCCGCAACCGCGTGCAATCCGTCGATGCAGCCCTGCACAGCTTCTATGTGCTAAGCGATGCTGACTTTGATTCCCTGACAAAAGATCTAATGGCGTGGAAACTTCGCAACAAAGTCGAAACCAAAGGTCTGCCTCTGCAAGTGCACCCCGCTTGGGCCGTACAAGCCGACAAATCCCCGGCGTTGTTAGAGTTCAACCAAATCGTGCGCAAATACGCAGGCCCCGCAAACCTGACCCGCATCACCGCGATGGTGGTCCGAGGCGCTGGCGACATGTGGTCTTTCTCGGGCTTTGAAGTGCGCAATGGTCAGCTAAAACTGATGAAGATCCCACGCCTGGACAGATCAGCCCAAGCCTTCGTCAACTTCGCAGTCCCATCAGACCACTTCGAACGCGGCCTTATTTCCCCAGAAGCCACCGGCGAAGATTCATTCAACAAGGTCATCGGCAATTCCGCCCGCATGAAAACAGGCAACGAAGACCTGCTAAGAAAAGAACTGCGCGCCATCCACCGCGCCGAAGACCCGCACAGCTTCAACCCAGAAAACATGGACTGCGCCAGCTGCCACGTAGCCCAGCCAGCAAGAGTATGGCTGGAAAGAAACCGCACAGATCTAAATCTAGAAAGCCTGTGGAACGCTCACGCCTATAAAAACCCAGCTTATGACTTAACAAACGTAAGCCCCGACCAAAAAAACACCCAAATCATCCGCGCCTTCGGCTATTTCATGGAAAACCCAGCCATCAGCCAAAGAGTCATCAACGAATCCGCCGAAGTAGCCAAAGCCCTAAACCGCATCCTACAGAATTAAATTTGTACTCTAGACCAATGGACTGAAAACAAATATAAATTTGCTTACTTTCAAACAAAATAAAAAGATAAGGATCCCAACACAAAGGATCCCTATGAATAGCGCAATTCTTATTTTCGCAATGACTTTGCTTTTCGCCGCTCAAAATTCTTCGGCGCAAGAAGCGGACAAAAACCAAGCAACCTCCACCGAAGCTGCCGAAACTCCTAAAACATCGGCATATACAATAAAGCAGGTAATTCCCTCTCAAAACTTAGTTGTTGCAGAAACTTCCAATTCCCTTGAAACACTGAGCCCCGGCAAAACTTTTCTTGTTACGTTTCCGAACAACAAACAATGCTCTCTTATACTTAAAGGCAAAAAGGATTCATTGCTCACTCTCAGTTCGAAAGAGTGTCTAAATCGCGAAGAAATCACGAAAGATCTTCCTATAGAGTTGGCTCTGATCGAAGAAGAAAGCAATTCTCAACATACTCCATCAACTCCACAGGTAGCTATGGACGAGCTTCCAAGTTCTTTGGAGGAAAGATGGGCATCCGGTCCAAGACTCGGCTTTTCAGTTTACTATGCTTCAGCAAACCAGGCTAATTTTGAAGATGTATATGCCACCACATCAAGTGGGAGCGGTAATCTGAATGCAGAATTTGGTACGGATTCTTCAGTTGGCATTGGACTAACATTCGCCAGAATGAAACCTCAAAACTGGGGAATTTCAACGAGCCTTCTTTTAGAAGTCGGTCGTAAAATCAACACTATTAAATTCACAGGTAGTGGTGGCACAGCTTCTGGTAACTTTACCGGAACTAAGCCGAAACTTTCATTTCTGATTGGAGAGGCTGGGTTAGCTTATCGATGGAATACCTTTTATATTCCGTTCGGCTTAAACCTAAGTATCCCAACCCTAACTGACACAGACGGTTCTTCAGTTGAAATTTATGGTGGATTGGGTGCCTACTTTGGCGCAGGCGTTCTTCTAACTGAAAACTCATCCATCGATTTTATAATCCGATCGGTGGCCTTAAACATGACACAGACATCTGGCACTAGTTCTATTGATTACGGTCGCGGAAGTATGACTGGTTTCAGTCTCGGATATAAATACTGGTTCTAAAACCAAACCAACCCCTAGAAAGGCGGTTGGTCAAAAAGGTCCAGATGCAAGGCGGAGGGCTTTTTGCGAAACGGAGGCGTGCTCCAAGCACGTCGGAGAGAAGCAAAAGGCCCGACAACGAAGTCAGATGGGCCTTTTTCACCAACCGAAGCTTACTTGATACAAGAGTAGTAAACTTCGTAATTCCCCTGAGGCAGCATTTGGTCAAAGACTAGATTAAGCCCTTCCATCTTGCGAGTGCCATCATACACCTGCCCATCTTTCAGAACCAGGATGGATCTCATGGCATCCACAACTGGCGCACAAGAAAGCGTGATGGATTTCAAAGTCTTGCGCACACCTTCGGCGATACCCTGAACTTGGGCCGCATAATCAGATGCACATACGTCACCGATCACACCGCCGGTCAGTTTGGAAATCTGCTCATAGCGGAAACCGGCAGAATAACCTTCGCCTTTCAAGCACGCCTGATCATCAGGGCGGGCGATGATGGAATGGAAACTCATGGCTTTCTGGGAACCGAAGCTGTCAGCCACGAACTTCACAAAGTTCGCAGGATCATTTTTCGCACCGTTGGCAGATTCATCTTCGTCCGAGATCACCACGACAGCCAGCTGGGAATCGTTACGGATGAAGTTCGCGTTGCCACCGGATGCCGTCATCGAGCGTTCAATCGCGCGGTAAGCGGCGAAGACACCTTGCTCACTGCCAGAACCGGTTTCTGATCTTTGCAAAGTGTTGCTCAAAGTTGTGCGGGCTTCGGCGTCGTTCATGGAGGAAGTCAGAATATACTGGCCGGGTTTGTTATAAAGAGGAACCAAGCGGCCATCACCCAGGGTCTTGTGAACTGGATCGGTGGTGGTCACGGCAATCTGCCAGTCCAGACCTTTCACCACATCCAGGAAGTTACGGACCCGGGATGCCATGCTTTTTTGCTCGTATTCCATGGAACCCGAGTTGTCGATCACGAACAGAATATCCACTTTCTGGTATTCGTTCACTTTCACGTTGTTCACCATCTGTTTGTACATGGAGGAAACTTTGAAAGAGATGGATTTTTCAGAAGCATGACCCAGCTTGTCTGTTGCAGAAACTTTCAGGGTGTAATCACCACCGGCAAGTTTGGGCAGAACGATCTTGTTCGTACCGGCAGCGCAGGCTTTGGTGGAAGAACCCATAGAGCAAGTCACAGATGCCACACCCGCACCCGCATCAGTCACAGTGAAGATAAGTTCCACATCCAGGCCTTCTTCAACCGGAGCGGATGGGTATTTTGCGAACACGATGTCCGGACCGATCTGGTCAATATAGATACGGCGAACATAGCAGGAACTGGTGCGACCGTCATGATCGCGGAACTGCACGCTGACTGGCACATTCTGGTTGGTCTTGGAGCTTAGCAAAGTGCCAGAGTCCGCATAGTCCACCCAAGTGCCGCCACCGCAGGATTCATTTTCAGAAACCTTGGTGTAAGCCGTGTGGAACGGAGGATAGAAATCAAGACTGAGGTTTGTGGACGCCGTCAGAACTGCGCCTTTGTTGATATCAAAACCTTCAGGGTCTGATGGAGCCGGCACACTGCCACCGTTGTCACCACCTGAACCGGTGCTGCCTTCTTCGGTACTGCCACCGTTTGAGCCGCCACCAGAGCCCGTTTCCGGCTCAGTGATAACGCTGAAGTCACCGTTATTGAGGTCTTGCTTCACCTCAGTGCCACCGCCGTTGTCCAGACATCCTGTCAGAGCGATCGCGGCGATCAATGTGCTCATCAGTCCTAGATTCTTCATACCCTCTCCCTGCTTCTTTGTGTTCCTGAAACCATTTTGGGGGCATGTTCCGTGGCTTTTCAAACGAATCTCATTTTGAAATTTTTGTGACTAGTGCGTTTACACCTCGAATGAAATTGCTGTCCAAAGGTTGCACACTGCCCTCTGAATTGGACCTTTGAAGAGAAAGAATGACTTGGACTTAAATCGGTGGCACAAACAAATCATGGCTGATCTGATTTTTCAGGATTGGGGACTTATCAACTATGATGAGGCTCTGAAAAAACAAAATGACCTGGTGGAAAAGGTGCACACCGAAGACCTTCCGGGCGTTCTGGTGTTCTGCACACATCCTCCGGTGGTGACTGTGGGTCGCGCCACTCAGGCCGAAGATGTCTTTGCCTGGCAGGGCCCGCTGGTGGAGGTCACTCGCGGGGGACGCGCCACTTATCACGGTCCCAGCCAGCTTGTGATCTATCCAATTTTGAATCTGGCCCACACCCGCAAGGGTCGCAAAGACCGCGAGATCAATCCTTACTTGAAAGTGTTTGAAGACGCCATTGTCGACGTACTGAAAACCTATGGCCTGTCGGGTATCGAGGCACGCTCTTCATCCAAAAGCAGCTTCAACCGCACGGATGCCGATAACACTGGTGTGTGGGTCAATGATCACAAGATTGCCTCTGTCGGCGTGGGTGTGCGCAAATGGGTGGCCTTCCATGGGGCCGCCATCAATCTGACCCATGATGAAAAAGCTTTCCAAGGACTTCGTCCCTGCGGTTTCCCACCGGAAGTGATGATCAGCCTTGAACAACTGACGGGGGCGAAAGTGAATGTCAGTGAATTCAAAGAAAAGCTGAAACGCCGTCTGCTGGACGTTCTATAGAGCCGATTAAAATTTCTGCAGATCCAAATAAAAAAAGGAGCCTTCCGGCTCCTTTTTCATTTTAACGTGTGCAAGGAACTATTTCTTTTTCGTGATCAGGTGATCCACTGACCAGCGGCCAGCTCCGTGCAGAACAAAGAACAAACCGGTGAACAGATACAACAGGCCCATTTCTTTTTGACCAAACGGATCCGCCGCATGAACACCGAACACCGCCACCATCATGGTGAATACCATGAACGCAGCTGCGGGACGGGTCAACAGACCCAACGCCAGCAAAATACCGCCGGCAAATTCAGCCAATCCAGCACACCAAGCAAACAGTTCCGGCGCCGGGAAGCCCATTGAACGCACACCTTCCACCAGCATTTCCGGAGGAGGAATTTTTCCCAACCCATGAGAGAAAGCCATGGTCAGGCCGATGAACACGCGCAAGATCGTCAGCGCAAAGTCATCCATCTTGGTATTGAAATTTCGTGGGGCAATCAGTTTATTCAGCAGGGTTTTCATCAGTGAATCCTTTCTATGATGTTCATCCATAACGCAATGTGGGCCTAAAAAAGAACCGGGAACCTTTTATTTCAATTCGGGGGCGGATGCGCGGAACTTTTTCAGGATCGGCATGATAAGACCACGGCGACTCAGATCGCTGGATACGACCGATTCGAAAAGCTCAATCAGATGGTTGGTTGAGGATGTGGTGATATCACCGTCGTGAAAAGCCATGGACCAATCCGGGAAAAGACGCTCTTCCCCGATGGTTTCAATCAAAACTTTGACGGAATAGTTGCGATCATCCTCGCGGATGGCGTCCAGCACTTTGCGCACGGGAGCTTCTTCACCCTCAAGGAGCTGCACGAAATATCCATCACGGAAAATCAGCAGGCCCGTAATACCCAGACGGGCATTGTTCCGGCGCGAGACTTCGAGGATCTCACGGATGTCCGTGTAGCTTAGATCCTCGGCCGCCTTGCTGAAGTAGACCAGATGGAAGACTCCGCTCATATGCCGGCAGGGCCAGTCGTTGACATCATGATCACGGCATCACCCTTAACCACGACATCACCATTGACCTTCGCCACGTTGGTTTCAACTGTAGCGATGCCTTTTTCTTTTCTCAAACCTGTGATTTTGATGGTGATAACAATTGTATCATCAACGAATACCGGGTTTACGAATTTCATATTTTGAGCAAGGTAAATACCACCCTGACCGATACCATCAACAAGCGCTCTGGAAATCAGAGCGCCAACGATCATACCGTGGGCAATACGGCGACCAAAACGGGTTTTTGATGCGTATTCATCATTCAAATGAATTGGATTGTGATCTCCGGATAGCTCCGCAAATTGCTGGATCATTTTGTCCGTCACTTGCACAGTTACCTTTGCTTCAAATCCTACATCAATCACTTCAGCCATGAAAAAACTCCTAAAAACCTACAAGATATTTGCTGCCAGCTCGGCCAGCTCAGATCTTTCACCTTTGGTCAGAGTCACATGGGCCGCAATTGGATGGCCTTTGAATCTCTCTACCGCATAGGTCAAACCGCTGTTCGCGGAATCCACGTATGGATTATCGATCTGATAGACGTCGCCCGTAAGGACAACCTTCGTCCCTCGACCGGCACGCGTAACAATTGTCTTGATCTCGTGCGGAGTCAAGTTTTGTGCTTCATCGACGATCAGGTACTGCTTCGGAATGCTGCGACCGCGAATGTAAGTCAGAGGTTCAATATTCAACATCCCCTGATTGATCAATTCTTGCGCACGACCGGCAGCTTTTTTGTCCGCACCCATCAAAAACTCTACGTTATCGAAGATAGGCTGCATCCAAGGATTCAATTTCTGCTCGATGTCACCAGGAAGGTAACCAATATCGCGTCCCATAGGGAAAATCGGACGGGAAACCAGCAAACGCTGGAACTGCCCTTGATCCAAAGTTTTATGAAGACCCGCAGCAATCGCCATCAAAGTTTTACCCGTACCGGCTTTACCCACCAGGGATACAAACATGATTTCGTCATTCAGCAAGCAGTCCAATGCGAAGGCTTGCTCGACATTTCGTGCATGAATACCCCAGATAGAATCAGCGGCCTGCATCAAAGGAACGATGGCCTTATCCGCCAGGCTGTAACGACCGATCGCAGAATGATTCGGGTTCGCCGCATCCTTCATGATCACGTACTGATTGCCGTAAAGCTTTACATCGGTGATGAAGCGCTTTTCGCGATAGAAAGCATCGATCTGCTCTGGAGACACCATGATCTCCTGATAACCTTCGTAAAGATCGTCACGGTTGATGTCGTTGGCATCATAGTCATTGGCAACAACGCCGTAAACGTCGGCTTTGATACGTAGATTGATATCTTTGGTGATCAGCTCAACTTTGTAGCGCGGGTGCTGCTTTTGCAAAGCCAAAGCGGTGTTCAGAATACGGTTGTCCGCTTTCTGATGATCCAGCTCTGACGGCATACCTGCCAGCATCAGATCCGTGTTGATGTAAACCATGGTTTCGGAGTTGTCGATCTGAACACCACTGGCCAAAGAGCCCTTGGAGCGCAGCACATCGATAAAGCGGCTGAACTGACGCGCATTTCGACCGTTTTCACCCTGGTCACGTTTGAACTTGTCGACTTCCTCGATCACAGAGATAGGAATATGAACATCGGCCTCACCGAATCTCAGGATCGCCTGGGAGTCGAAAAGGATCACGTTCGTATCGACAACAATTTTTCTGCGCTTAGATTTGCTCAATGGACACCCTCCGTAGTTATAGTCCATGCGATCTGCCCGCTTGTTAGCTGCAGATACTCCACAGCTAAATTGCAACAAATCGCAGGACCAAAGTCCACGCAAAACGGCGTCCCAAAAAATAAAAAGACCCGGCAAAAAAAATCACCGGGCCTTTGCAACTTTCAAAATGTCAGGACAATTTAGGAAATGTGAGAAACAAGAACGTCGCCGGAATCTGTTTTCAGACTGGCACTGACGTTTTCAATGAACTTCACAAAGTGATGAAGCGCTACATCATTCATCGTGCCTTTGACAAAACCAGCACCATGACGAACAACGCCCTCGTCTTCGATAGCACGGCTGTTGGACACAGTGATCGTGAATGGGAAGTACGTGGAGTGATTCAAATACACTCGCATCGCCACTTCGTCGCCGGTCACAAATCCACCTTCAGCCAGCTCCAGATCGAAAGCCAAACCGTTTTCAGAAATGTCGTAAAGTGCGGCCTTCAAAAGACCCTTCTCAGGAAGTACGACAAAAGCTCCCACAAACTCAGTTAAAATTGTTCTTTTTACGTCACGACGGTCACGGCTTAAAATTTCCTGGCGGGCCTCTGTAATGTCGAGAACCTCTGCGCGGACCTCAATTTCTTTGATTTCCAAAGAATTCTGAGCTCTTAGGCGTGGCGTAATATCGAGAACTTTCCCCATTTTTCCCCCTGTTGACTCATTTCTTATCGGCAGAATGTGTTTCAACTTTAGCCGTCTTGCCCAAAGGTCCAGTTTCGGCTTAAAATGAGACAATGGCAGTCCTTAGGGCGATTCTCTGCAGTTTTATGTTCCATTTTTTGGTCATCGTGGGCCTGATCTGGCTTGCGCCCAAACTGCATCTGCCCGAACCCGAAGTGATCGAAGTCACGCTTTCCGAAGAACAAAAGATCTTCAACGCCTTAAAACCCAAAGACCGCTCGGTCGTGCGCCAGGCCGTGGTGCCGGAAAAAATGAAACTGCCCGAAGATGAAACTCTGGCGCGCTTCCTGTCCGAACAAAAACAGCGCGTGAAAGAAGAAACTCAGGCGGCAAAATCCGGTATGACCCAAAATCGCAGCAACCGCGAAAGTGCGGTGAACAAACCAGAGTCGGCGCCGCCAAAAGTGGCTGAACAGAAACAACAGCAGCACAACACCGAAGATGTCGACAAAGACGGCTATCGCAATGTGGATATTTCCAAAGAACTGGCCGAGATGAAACGCTATAATGACGGCTTTTCTTCCGTCGGCGAATCCCTGCCAACAGATGTGAAGGTTGGATCCTTCACGGCGCTGAACACCGATCGCTATTTGTTTTATACTTTCTATGCGCGCGTGGAAGAGTTGATCCGCTACCGCTGGGAAACCCGCGTGCAGCAGGCCATCGATCAGTTCGATCGCATTGACCGCATCAATGCTGGCAACCGCAACTGGGTGACTCAGGCTGAATTTATTCTGGATCGCAACGGCAATCTGCGCTCGGCTTTGATCATGAAAAGTTCAGGAATCAAAAACTTTGATATTGCAGCGGTGAATGCTTTCAAAGAAGCCCGCATCTTCCCGAACCCCCCGCAAGAGATGGTGAAAGAGGACGGCTATATTCACCTCGTCTTTTCTTTCACCGTGCGCTACAGCCCACCAGTCCTGGTGAACCGCAACTAAAAATCACGACTAGGGCTTGTCGCTCATTCCGACCCGACCGACCATCGGCAGCTTCAATGCCGGGCGCATGAAATCAACTCCGAAGTTAAGCCCCAGCAGATTCAGCTCAACCCCCTCACCCAGTCCCACGGTCAGCCCGAGCATTCCAAACAACGAAAACTGCACGCCGGTTTTAGATTCGCTCCAGCCAACGATATCAGCCTGATTGATCCAGTCCTTGCCGATGGCGTGCGGCGGCAGTTCCACCTTCAGCTCGGGCACATTGCGGATGATATGGGAAATGAACGTGTTGCTGTTCGGGCCCGGATAGGCGCGATAGGTGTTCTTGTAAGCATAATCTTTTGCCAGCCTGTCGATCTGGGGGATTGCGGCTTCAGCTTCGGCACCACGCAGATCTTCAATCAACTCGGGCTTCGCACCAAACCAATGACGATCCGGAATGTCCGATTCGATACGCACGGATTCAAGGCCTCGTTTCACACGCCAGCCAATCACGTGGTAGGTCATGTAGTGATCGGCATCTTTGGCCTTGGTCGCAATCCAGGAATGAACTGCGAAGTATCCCCGCCAGCTGACGGTGCGTGCGGCGTACACCTGCACCACCGCGCCTTTTTCTTCCTGTGGAGTCGGCGCCAGATGAGCGCTGTCCCGGGTGGCCGTCCGCCAATCCTGCGCCTGTGATTGAACTCCCAACAACATGAAAGCAATAAAAGATCCGATGAATTTCATTTCACCAGTATGGACTAATTTTTATTTTTTTGCGGGATTAAATGCTGAGGTCTGCTCAGGACTCATCCTTTGCGCGGAATAAATTTCAGCGACGCCGAGTTGATGCAGTAACGCAGCCCCGTGGGTGCCGGCCCATCATCAAACACATGCCCCAAATGAGAATTCGACGAAGACGCCCGCACTTCAACCCGAGTCATCCCGTGAGAATAATCAGCGATCTCAGTCACCGCGTCCGCAGAAATCGGACGGGTGAAACTGGGCCAGCCGGAGCCGGATTCAAACTTGTCGTCACTGGAAAAAAGCGGCACGCCCGAAATAGCATCCACATAGATGCCGTGTTCATGATGATTCCAATACGCATTCTGGAACGGACGCTCGGTGCCGTTTTCGACCATGATGCGATATTGTTCAGGGGTCAGAATCTTTTTAAGCTCCCCTTCGTCTGAGGGCAGCCCGCATTTTAAAACTTTGTCAGCCATACTTTGGTTGTACCCGGTCCAGGAGCTTTAGTCCAGAGTGTGGCCGATTTCATGTTGTTCGCCACTCAACCTTGCTACTATGTGAGAATGAAGAAGTTTTTATCCCTGACCCTACTGGCCGTTCTGATTTCGACCTCTTTGCCCGCTTATGCGATGTTCACAGAACTGGGCCTGTCCTACGGAAGAAAAACCACCACCTTTGACAAAGACAACTCTTTCGATTCTGAATCCATCACAGGGTCGCTGTCCCTATATTTCCTGGAGCGCCTGGCTTTGGAGCTAAGTTACACCGATGCGACAGGCCTGCGCGAAGAAAAAGCCAGCCCCTCGGATGCGCGCCGTACGACGACACAAAAATCTCAAATTCTGGGCGCGGATTTGATTCTGGTTTTCGCGGACAAGACCGCCCTGTTCCAGCCTTACATCAAAGGCGGCGGCGCCCAGATCAGCCGTTACCAGCAGATCAAGATCGAAGGCCAGGACACTTATACTATCGAACCTGAATCCGTCACTGTTCCCAGCTATGGTGTGGGCTTAAAAATCAAAGTCACCGAGTCTTTGGGTATCAAGCTGAGCTATGACGTGTGGAAAACACCGATCGGCGATGGTCTGCAAACTGATGACAGCTCTATCCGTGCCGGCGTGACCTGGGCACTATGAGGCTGAAACCTGGCCTGATACTTCTTGCGGTAGCCACCCTGAACAGCGGATGCCAGATGGGCTATCTGATGAAGTCCGGCTATGGACAGATGAAGCTGCTGAACAGCCGCGTCCCCGTCGACGAAGCGCTGAAAGATCCGGGTCTTGATGAAGGCAAAAAGAAAAAGCTGCTTCTGGCTCAGGAAGCCCGCGCCTTTGCCGAAACCGAACTGCATCTGAAGCCCACCAAAAACTATACCTCGTACGTTGAGCTGGGCCGGCCCTATGTCACCTATGTCGTCAGCGCGGCACCGAAGTGGGAACTGAAGCACCATCAGTGGTCGTATCCGTTCATGGGCAAAATGCCTTACAAAGGTTATTTCAACGAAGACGACGCCAAGACAGAGGAAAAATCCCTGCAACAGGACAACCTTGACACCTACATGCGGGGTGTTTCCGCTTACAGCACGCTGGGCTGGTTCAATGATCCGATTTTAAGCTCCATGCTTCGTTATGATGATTATGACCTTGTGAACACCATCATTCACGAAACCGTGCACGCCACTTTGTATATTAAAAACTCTGCTGACTTCAACGAACGCCTGGCCACTTTTCTGGGCAACAAAGGGGCTGAACTTTTCTATCACAAAAAAGAAGGTGCGGAATCTCCGACACTGAAGCTGATTCAGTCGGAAAATGACGACAGCAAAGTGTTTTCGCAATTCATTTCAACCGAGCTGGATGCACTTGAAAAATGGTACAAAGAGCTTCCTGCCAGTGAAAGATCAGAAGAAAAACGCGCGCAGCGAATTCAGCAGATTCAGAGCAAATTCTCCTCTGAAGTCGTGCCGCGACTGAAAACGGACAGCTACAAAAGATTCGCCGAAGCGAAGCTGAACAATGCAAGATTGCTGGTGTATCGCACGTACATGCAGGACTTGAGTGACTTCGAAAAGCTGTACGAAGCAAGGGACCGCAACTATTTTTCGTTCATTGAAGCCTGTCGCGGTCTTGAAAAAGCTAAAGATCCGTCCGCAGAACTCAAAAAACTGCTTAGTCACCCGTAAGGGTTAACCCCCCAAAAACAGGCCTGTTCCACATTGTTCTGTTTACGCAAAATTCAGCGAAAATTCATGCCGATTTTGTAATGTCCCGCTAAACACGTAAAACCACGGTCAAAATTCAGTTTAGGAAGCAGTGGAGCGCTGTTAAGAAGCTAACAATGCGAAATCACTCAACTAAAGCATAACCCATTCGGGTGATGTTACTATTTGAAATCATTGAAGAATTCTTTACATGCGCAGCGTGTCTGCGCTGGCGAAATCAAAAAAACACGATTAAAACTCGGCCACTCAAAAAAATGCTGTCAGGAAACAACCGAACGTAACTGAACCCTGACAAGCCACAAAAACCGGAGAGAACATGAAATTGAAGTTCCTTAGTGCTGCCCTTGTAGCACTGGCAATGTCCCTGACTGTCCACGCTGACGAATTCGACGGCGGCAGCCCTGACTATGATCCTCGTCCAAATCCACATTACACAGAGGCAGAGATCCAAAGAAAGATTGAAAACGAAATGGCCGTGGCTTGCAGAGGCAACCTTTGCTCTATCGTAGGCACTGACGGTCACGGCGAAGGCTGGACAGTAAGCTTCCAGGTTGGTTACGGCGACAACCCAAACAGCGGCGGCAACAACTTCTACATCGGTGACAGTGGCTCCCGCAACAACAACGGTGGCGACTACTACGCAGGCATCACTGTGACTTACAAAAACTACTCTTGTAACTCCACTCTGCGTGTGACTCCTTCTGTTTATCGTTTCGTGAACACATACATGTACAACATGGTGAACGCGGACGGTTCCACGAAGCGTAACTTCTCCCCTGCAGACCAAACTGTGATTCTGTTCTACACAACGATGTTGAACAAAGTCGATAACTGCAAAGCACTGAACTAAACCCGGTCAACGAAACTCAAGAGGACTCATGAATAAAATCACTTTGGTCACTTTACTGATTGCCCTCACCCTGCCAGCGCTAAGCCGTGCAGAGGTGCCTGCGCATCAGACAAGTCTCCTGAGTCCTCTGAAGTTCACCAACCGCGCTCAGTGCGCGCTGGATTCTGAAAAGCCGACATCTTCCATCATGATCATGATTGATGGTTACAATGCCGGTAAAACCGCGAACTCCGTCGCCAAACTGCGCGGCCTGAACACGGAAGAATACAGCAACAAGGCCATGAAGGAATTCCGTCTTTCTGTGGCCTACATGACCCTGAACATCATGAACAAAATGATCCGTGGGCAGCTTCCGGTGCTGCCTATGAATCTGAAAACTGCAGACCTTCCCAAGTATCTGCAGGCCAACCACAGCTGTGAAGCCAGTGGTGGTAACTGCTCCGAGCTGAACGATTATCTTTCCCAAATCTGGGCCCGCGCCGGAAAACGCGCTGATCTGCTGGCCTTTGACCGTTTCACTCAAGCAAACTTCCCTCTGCATTCTTCCAAAGACCGCCTGGGCTGCTATTACATCAAAAAATTCTCGGCTCTGCAGGGACACCTGCAAAACCCGGAAGTCAACCAAGCCAACCTGCAGGACATCGCCCTGGCTTACCTGAACGAAGCGGACTATCTGACCGGCTGCTTTAATGCCGATGACAGCCTGAACAACCGTTTCGTGACTTTGCAAATTGACTGGGAAACCAATGCAAACTCTTTGGCTCAGCAAGGCTTCGATTTCTGGAACAGTCTGAAAATCTATCTGTCCTGGGCGTGGAGACACACCAACGAAGTTGAACAGCTAAGCCCCAACTTCGGCCGTATCTTCCGCTCTATCGCTCTTGAAGAATCCATCATGTTCACTCCGAACGGTTGCAAGTCCATGACTAAACCTTCCTGTGACAGTGAATACCTTTCTGCCAACAGCATCCGAGAACTGGCTAAAATCAGCGGCCCGACACCAGAACACTTCGACACCGTTCCCGGCGGCACTGACGCGGAAATGCTGGAAAAAGGCGTTCGTGGCGTCAACAATGACTTCCTGGGGACTCAGTCCTTCGACAGTGCTCAGGAATGGCTGGCGAATTTCCGCAAAAACGTGATCCAGTCCCGCGCCCTGATGAAAACCAAGTATCAGGCCGCGATCACCAATCTGAACCTGCTGCAGGATCAACTGGGTTCAGCGGTGTTGAGCACTGTGGTTTCCAAAGACATCAGCGCTCACCGTGGCAATGAAGCCATGATGAACGAACTTTACTACATGTGTACCGAGATCCGCCTGGCCGGTGACGAAACTCTGGATTTCCTGAAAACGGACATCGAGCGCATCGCCCAGCTGAAGAACATGACTCAGATGCAGTATTCTGACCGTCGCTCACTGCAAGAGCACGTGAACTTCTTCAAAGCGGTTTCTTCCCAGGTGCTGCCACTTTGTAACGAACTTGAAAAACAAAATTACTGGAACAAATCCGGTTACACCGTGAACAAGTCCGGCTTTGCTCCCTGGGCGAAAGAGATGATGCAGCTTCAGCCGAACCCGGAAGAAGCCCAGTTCGTTCCAACCGCATTCAACAACCAGCCCCTGCTGTCCTGGAACAATCAGTCTGTTTCCGGCGCTCAGGCGATCTGCTACAGCGCTGTGGATTGCACCCGTTTGATGGTGAAAAGCATGGTGGACCTTTATGCGGTTTCCACTTATGCGGACGCTTTGGTTCCCCTGGCGGGCAAAACGTCAGATCCAAACCTGTTCAATCCTTACTCTGAACTTAAAACCTGCAAAATGTACGATCCCTGGTTCCAAACCCAGCGCATGAACAAAGTGCTGATGGTGGACCTGGCGAATACGGCATTGTTCGGCTGGAATATCCTGCCGATCTATGTGGATGTGAACTTCACCGCTCCGAAAGTGGCTTCTTTCAACCAACTGGTGAAAGAGGGCAAAATCAAGTTCGACCCGCGTGTTGAAAAATCCAAAATGCAAACATCCCTGGTGGCGGATTTCGGTCCTTTGCTGGGTGCGCCGTGCGCGGTTTCCCTGAATAGCAACGGTATCAAGAACTACAACTTCTATTCTTTCTCTGGTTTGACAGTGAATTACTGTGATTCCAAACAGTCCAACGAAGTTGTTTCCAACAATCCAAGTGACTTCGCGACCGGTGCGAAAACCGCCCGTTCTTTCTGCGGTGGTTGCACCCTGAACTTCACTGCGGTGGCTGCCGCCTCCACTTCCACGTTCGGCGTTGTGAATCCGGCGAAATTTGTTGTGTACCTGTTCCGCACCTTCCAGAAGTATTTCTCGGCAAAAAAAGACAAAGTAAATATCCCGAAATCCTGGGAAGTGAACGCAGCTTACGCGGCTGAAGTTTACAAAAAGTACGGACAGATCCCGACCCACTGTGTGGATCAGCTGAGCAAAGGTTTGAAATGTTTCAGAGACAGCTGTGCCGCGAAAGCTGCTGATGTCTTCGAAAAGGCCTACAACACCAAGGTTCACGAAGTTTACATCCGCGAAGACGACGACAGCCAATGGCCACCGTCCGACACAAAAGAAGCGTGGATCAAATCTGATCTGTGCAAAGGTGAAGCGGTCATTCGCTTCACCTGCAGCGAACGCAGAGTTGAAAACTTCAGAACACATTCCATGTACGGATTCCACAAATCCTGCAGAAGAGCGATGGGGAAATAATGAAATCCATTTTGTTGTCCCTGACCCTTTTGCTGAACGTACAAACAGCTATGGCCTGGTCTGTAGAGTCCGCTGTGGGCACCGGCCCGCGTGGTGAGTTCCAGGACACGGTGACGCTTTACTGCCGTCCTGACGAAACTCTGTGCCAGGAAGTGTGCAAGTCCCAGAATTCCTGCTGGAAAGAGCAGGAGCTTTGCTTCAACTGCCTGGGCACGACCAATCCGATCCTGCGCACCGTATTCACAGAGATCGACCGTCTGTACCGCAACAGCCAGCGTGTTTTGCCGGCGGCGGAAGTTGCCAGAGTGTTCACCAAGGATCATATCTTTGTGGCCGCCAAGAGCATCTATAACTTCTATTCCGCCATCGACAATCAGGAAGTGATCGCCAGATTCCAGGGGCTTTGCCCGACAGGAACCGGCCAACCACTGATCGTCCTGGAAAAGAACAAGTTTCAGGAACCTTCCCGGATCAAATTCATAGTTTGCGAAGGGACCGGCCAATACAACCAGGGAATGTACGTTTTAGAGTACAACCCTCAAGTGGAAACCGGAACGAACAACGAAATTAAAGTGAACAGTAAACCTTAAAAACAGAACGTTAGATCAAAAGGAGAAAACAATGACTAACTTGATGAAATTTGCAGCAGTAGCTATGCTATTGATCTCTGCACAAAGCGCGAACGCAATTTCTTTGCGTTTCAAATTCAAAACCTTCAGCTCTGGTCCAGACATCTACGCTTGTAATGCTGGTTTGAAGCACAATGCATCCGCTCACAAAGCGTGCTACTTCGAAGACACTCAGATCGCTTGTACTGCTGGTACTTGTACTGATGCTACCTGCCACACTCGTTGCGTTTGTACTAACGACAACGGTGGTGAGTACCTGATGGACTACATGAAAGGTCAATACAGCTCTTGGAACACTGGTGATTCCAAATGGAACACAAACTGGACAGCGACGACTCGTCAAGCTGGTCAGGGTTCTTTCGCAACTTTGGTTAACCACGAAGACGCTTTCGCTAACCGTATCAAAGAACTTAGCTTCAACCTTGGTTCCGAGCTTTACGGCGCTGAATACTTCGTTGATATCTGCTACCGTGGCCCTCAGATTGAATACTGGGAAGACAACGTAGTTGCTAACTTCAGCTTGTTGGCTCAAGTTTCTGCAACTGACTTCGTTGCTACTGGCGTGAACCCAGGCGACAACAACCCAGACGGTCCAGGTTTCAACCACGGTCGTGATGGTTTGAACATGACTCCAAACATCAAGTACACGACTTTGTCTGGCTTGACTGTTGAGTCTTACACTGTGTGCGACCTTCAAGGTATGAACACATTCAAATACGCTCGCAACAACGCTAACCAGTACAACATGCTGGATAACGAAGCGAAATTCTCTGACTGGAATGCTCCACAAAACGGTGGTGGTGACTTCTTCACTGGTACTAACCAAGCTACTTCTGTTGGCGCGGCTAAAGACCTTTACAACACATGGATCAACCAAAACACAAAAACTCCACGCTTCTGCCGTGTACGTTATGTGTTCAAAGAGACAAACCATGCTGCTGCCATCAAAAACTTGAGAAAATGGCAACGTCACGGTGCTGAAATGTGTACTTACACTAAAATTGAAGAAGGCGCTGCGAACTAATCGCCCCTCTTTGGTCTCTGAAAGGATCGATCTATGAAATTCAAAAATCTTACGGTTCTGGTCCTTTCAGGGGTTGTATTTATGCTGGCAGGCGAAGCTTTCGCCTGCCGCGCTTCTCGCGATATGAAACACAACTTCGCGATCAATTTTGAATCCGCTCCACCGATCCGTATCTATGGCGATGGTGAAGGGTCCACAATTCTTCCGCAAATGATCGACAAGTGCACCGAAAGTGCCGGCAGCTTCCTGATGCTTTCCAAGGGCGTCTATATGCCGAGTGATGTTTCTGACGTGGCTGATATTTCCCTTGATGGTGACCTACCGGATGAAAACATCTGCAAAATTGAAAATCCGATTTTCAGCAAGCCGATGGATCACAATCAAAAGAAATCTCTGGTTAAAAGACAGCACAAATTCCTGCAGCAATGCGCGTTTGTGACGGTGGCTGAAGTCAACGGTCGCCCTCTGCGCTACAAATCCAACCAGGAATACTGCAAAACCACCCCGCAGGGTGCAAGCATGGTTCAGATGGAAGGCGAATACTGCTTCCTGACCATCAACCCAAGCTACAATCTTTCTATCACCATGGGATTGAAGCCTGAGTGCGCAACCCCGGAAAAAATGAAAGAACTGGGACTTGAGTTCGGTGACATCGAAGCCGCTTTGAATTCTTATGTTGCAGGTGATGATTCTGGCCTTAGCCCTGATGTGACGGCCATTGGTTCTTCCCGCTACCGCTTCACGCTGCAAGCCCCGGCCGGAATGATGGAGTTGAGTGAAGACGTCGGCCTGGAAGCACCCCGCTTCCCGACCACTTACAATGCAGAATTCAACATGGGTGACCTTCAGTTCCGCCAAGCCGGCGAGGAACGCGTTGATTTGAACATGTATCTTTCTGTGGACAACCGACAGCCCTTGTTCTGCAACCAGGCGGGACTTTGCACGGCACCGTCTGCTTATAACATCCCGGTGGCCGCCGAAGTTGAAGTCTTTAAAGTCGGCTCGCAAAAATCAGTATTCATCGACGGCTGGACCAGCGGTGGCACCATTCAGGGGAACTGGCAGGGTCTGATGCGCTTCCCGCAACAAAGCATCGATGGCTTGAACTTTGTGAAAGGCGAACGCTACAAAGTCGTCGTCACCATGATCGACCCGTTTGAAGATTTCTATATCTATCTGAACAGAGCCGAACAGTTCCTGATCGATCTGAAAGCAGCCAATGGCGTTGCAGGCTTGGATCAAATCCAGTCCATTCAGCCATTGTCTGACCTGCTGGGCCTGCCACGTTTGACGGGCTTGCCGCATATTTCTTCCGGCGACCTGAATTCAGATCTGGACATGTCACTAAGCTATTTCAAGAAACTGGGCTCCACCCGCCTGTGGCCGACTTACTATGAGCGCCTTTGCGACCCAAGCCATGGTCAGTGCTATCTTTCCGGAAAACAAAAATTCTGGAACCGCTTCTCTGCTGAATTCACCGTGGGTGACGTGGGTAATGGCGGCAACTTCGACCTGAATGATATCCGCGTGATCAAAGAATCCCCGGCAGGCGTGGTAATGAACAAGCAGGTGAAAACCCTGCCTCGCTACAGATGTGAGCCGTAAGAATGAAAGCACTTCTTATCACCCTGCTTGCTGTTTTTTCCTGCCCCGCTTTTGCTCAGGTGGATGTCACGGTTTCATCCAGCTCTGAAAATATTTTTGTCTGCAACCTGACCCGCACAGCTTCACCATTGGCCCCCTCTCCGGGGTCGTTCTCGGGCAGCGTGAACTATGAGGACCTGAGTTCTCCGGTCACTTCACCGTGGCGCAACCGCAGTGTGGGACTGGCGTTGAATGAGGACTCTGACAAGCTGTTCTCTTTTGGCAATCAGTGGTTGTCCCGTATCACCCGCCTGAATATGTCTTTTTCCTATGAAACCATGGGTGTGGGTTACAAAGTTCACGTCTGTTACCTGGGCCCACTGGCTCAGTGCAAGGGCAACAACGGCAATGGCGACGGTCATGGCTATGGCAACTGCAAAAACAATGGCAACAACGGCAACGGTGTTGGTAACGGGAATACCGTGGAAGAAGACTTCAGCGAAAGAATTTATTCTTTGGCGGCCAACGTGCGAAACTCTGCCAACACCTATACCACGGCAGCCAGCCTGTACTATCGCGTGACGACGTCCTGTGATTTACGCTCGGGCCGCACGGACACCCGCCAGGAAAATCAGATCAGCCCCGGCGACAGCATGCAGGTGGACTATTCTTACACCACAAACTGGGCGGCGTTTGACGGCACTTTCCGGGACAATGTGATGGTGCTTAACGCCAACTGGCCCCAGCGTGTTCCGAAGTTCTGCGAAATTGTTTTTGAATTCAAAGAGGCCTCTGCAGCTGCGCGTTCCAATGTTTTGACGGATAATGAAATCGAACTGTCCGTCGATATATTCTAGGTGTGAGCGTGAAGACTCTGATTTTTACTTTGATCATGTCAACCGGACTGATGGCCGAAGCTGCGGTCTGGAATGCCCAGAACGTGTGGTCTCAGGCTCAGGAAGACCGCTATTCCCAGTGGGTGGTTGAAAGCTTCAAGGCGGATATTTTTTCGAATCCCCAGAATCCCTGGTACGGTATTTCCACCGACTGCGCTGACGCGGTCTATGCGGCAAGGATCATCTTTGCTTACGAAAACTCTTTACCGGTGGCCTTCACAAACATCGAAAACATGAAGCGCAGCCTGACCCAATCCATGACCAACTGGGATCGCCTGGCGGAAAAAGACCGCGTTCGCAAATTCATCCAGCTTGTGTCGGACCTGACCAGCACTCAAACGCTGGGACATGATACAATTCCGGTAGCGATCCAACGTGAATTCGTTCGTCCTGGCACAATCTTTCTGAATCCGACCCTGACACCTGAAGAAGAAAACATCGTCGGCACCCGTGGTGGACATGCCGAAATGATCATCGATGTGAACGAAAATGGTTTCATTCGCTCGCTGTATTCCACGACACCTTCCAAAGTGCGCGAACTGATCACCACCCGTAATCCTTACACCTGGCCCATCAGCCGTCTGGGGGGATTCCGTATCTGGAAAACCGCGGTGTCACCGGCTGCGAACAACCAGCAGTTTGAAATGGCGGGATGGACATCTTATGGTCGTCCCACCCGCAAGCAAATCTATCAATGGCATGAAGGCATCAGAAAAGAACTGCGCCTTAGACCTCCGACAATTGACGAGCGTATTGACGTGGTCGTGGAAAGCATCTGCAACCTGTGGCAGGGCCGCGTGGACGCGGTGAATGCCGCATGGAAGGCCGTGCGTGATGCCGGTGGACGCTGCCCATCTGCAGGCCTTCTGGATGAACATTCCACCAACCGCCGCGATGCCCGCCTGCGCGAAGCTTATGGGCAATTGAACGATCTGATGTACTGGCGCAAGAACAACTATGACGTGCCGGACGCCATTGGCGACATCAAGGACGCCAAAGAGGTTCTGATGAGCTGTCATGTGATGACAGGCTTTGCCGCCAACAACGCCTGGGATTTGTTTTTAAAGATGATCGACGGCCATCTGGTCGCTGATGCCCGCTGGAGCCCGGCTGTTCGCTGGGGCGAATCATCCCGCTATGGAGGTCAACAATGTCGCTAGTGACAAGTGCTTTGGTTATGGCTTGTGTGGTTTATGGACCGGCCCAATCCCGTGACAATGTGAACAACTACAAGATCCTGCAGCCGCTGCAGATCCAGGATGGTCGTATCACCACTCTGGCCCGCAACCAGGTTTCTCAGTTTGAAAGCTATGACTTCAAAATTGAACAGTACAATCTGGATCAGTGCCCGAACTCTATCATCGCCCGTGATTCCAAAGGCCGCTATGCTGCCGTCAAGGGTATGTACCGGGCCAACGATGGCACATCTCAAGGGGTGTTTGTCTTTGACGACGGCAATGACGAGCGCTTCAAGGCGCTGATTCATTGTCCTTATCAGTTTCAGCCCTGTGATTCTGGAGTTGACGTCATCTCCGGCTGGGAGATCTTCTAAACGAAAAAAGCCGTCTTCATGACGGCTTTTTTTTATTTTTCTTCGATCAGTTTCGGAGAAGGCAAAGGCTTGGCCGTTTTACCCGGGGCCACTTCGGGATTAGCCAGCATCGTTTTAATCCTGTTGGTCAGATCCTGCTTGATCATCAGGTACTGCACCATGCGCTCAGCTCCCAACAAGGGCTTCAGCTTGTCGAACTCCTCTTCATTCATTCGACCATAGTTTTGCAAAGACCTGCGATAACGAGTCAGTTCTTCGTCCTTCGCTTTAGCTCCGGTCGCCTTGTTCATTTTATCGACAGAGGCCTGCAGCTCCAGGTTGAACTGGGCTTTGCGTTTATTGATGTCCCGGACGATCTCAGTGAATTTCTTTTCGTCAGAGGTGTTCAGCTTTAGCTCGTCGCTCATCTTCCAGATCAGAAGCTCTTCAAGCTGATTGCGTTTCTCCGCAGCCACAGCCACGGAGAAAGCCGAATTTAGACATATTAGGAATATTGGGAACAGAGTCTTCAGCAACACGTTGTCTCACCCGAGTCAGGGTGATCAGCGTCCGCTTTCACCCATGATTTTATTGAATTTATCTACAGATAAATTTTCGAATGATTCGCGAGCTACGTCCATAAAAAAGTCAGATTCGCTCTGCGTGATGATCAAGGTCTGGGAAATCTCCTCTGGGGACAAAAGTGCCTCAGAGACAATACGTTCATGCCCGTCGCTCAGAAGCCCGGCTCTGGTCATCGACTGGTTTACTTTTGACACCTGCGGCATCAAAAGAACAGCGAAGGCCATCAGCGAAGCTACGCCGCTGACGGGATAAAGCCATCCTCGCCAGTGAGAGCGAAGCAGATTTCGCGGCGTCATCAATACCGGAGCCGGTTTGATTTCGACCGTTTCCACCTCTGCCATGATTTTATCATGCAGGCGATCGAAGAAATCATCATTCATGGGCAGTTCCATATCGTCGGCGGCTTTTAGGCCTTTGCGCACTTTATCCATGCGATCCATACGGTCCACGTTGTCCATCGATTCTTATCCTTCTGCTTCCGCAAATCTTTGGTTAACCTCGAGGAAGAAGCCACCTACTTCTTCCGTCCAGTTCTTCAATTCAGCCTGCTGTTCGAATGTCTGACGAAGTTTCATCAGAGCATGTCTGTAGTTCGCCTTCGCCGTATCGTATGGGCATTCCATGATATCAGCGATTTCGTTAAAGCTCAGGTCCTCGTACACACGAAGAACCAGGGCTGTTTTCTGCTTGAACGGCAGCTTCTCTACTTCATTTTTAAGTATGTCAGAAACCGCCGTATGGACGAGTGTAGTTTCGGCCTCCGCATCTACAGCCAATTGCACATCGTCGATATCCACGGTGTCGCGTTTCCACTCACGCAGTTTGTTGCGTGCGGTGTTCACTGCGATCTGGAACAACCAGCTTTTGAAAGAAGAACGACCTTCGAAGGTGTTCAGCTTTTCGTAAGCCTTGATGAACGCTTCTTGCGTCACGTCCTCAGCTGTGTCCATGTCCTTTACGAACCGCAAACTCATACGCAGCACACTTCTCTGATGTCGTTTCACGAGTTCGGAAAAAGAGCGTCTGTCGCCAGACTTTACTTTTTCTACCAGTTCAAGATCCGTTACGTTTAGATCTCTCTCCATACTTTGACTCGTTTCTGTCTAAATTCGGTTAACGTTCTGAATTTTTTTCCCAGAAGAGCCATTCTGCTCCCCCCAGCACCCGGTAAATTCGCCCCCAAACCCGCGATGCTTACTCTCTTTCACTAATGCAACGATGATGCCTGATTTTGAAGAGTCAAAGTGGCCCTAAATATATGAAACAACTTAGGAATTACGCATTTCGTTATGACACCCATAATCATTTCTTATGGGTCAAAACCCCTACTAAATTTAAAGCAGAGCTGACGGCTAACATGAAAATCACATCTATATATAGAGGACTGTAAAAATGGCCAAAGCGGCCCTAGACCATAAGGGTAGGGGCATCTATTACGTCAGCGACGCAGAAAAACAAAAGCCGCACCTATAATATAGATGCGGCTTTTCAAGATTCCCAGGTTTGGAGGTTCTTCAGTAAAGTCTTGTAAGAAGCCAACCCCGGGATAAAAAACTAATATTAAGCTACGATGGTCGTGCGGTTACGGCCACCCTGTTTGGACTGGTACAGCGCCTTATCGGCACGGTCATACACTTGAGTCCATTCGGTTTCATTTGGAAGCTTGGTCGCCACGCCCACAGAAATGGTCACCTGGATCTTCTTGCCTTCAAATGTAAAATCATGAGCTTCAATCGTCTGACGGATACGCTCCCCCACTTCGCCGGCCGTTTTGGATGGAGAACCGGAAAGCAGCAGCACGAACTCTTCACCACCATAACGGGCAAAGAAGTCGTTGGAGCGGATCAGCTTGGTGATCACGATACGGCACAGCTCTTTCAGAACATAGTCACCGCCCGGATGCCCGTAGCTGTCGTTGATCTTTTTAAAATGATCGATATCGAAAGTCACAAGACTGAATGGCTCGTTCAGCACTTCGGCGCGTTTCATCGCCTCAGGGCCCTTGTCCAAAAGCGCCCCTTTGGAATGAGCGCCCGTCAACGCATCCTTCTGCGCACGATCGTACATCGCCGCATTGGTCATGGCTTCAATGCTGCCTTTTTCGAGGAACTTGAAGATCACGTTGCCGGTTTTAATCTGATCATTATTCTTCAAAAGGCACGAAGCCAGTGGTGGGATCACCTGACCATTCACGATGGTTTTATTCGTGGATCCCAGGTCGATCACGGATACTTCACTGCCATTGACAGCAAACTTCGCGTGCGAACGGCTCAAACTTTTATCATCAATGTAAACTTGGCTTTCCACAGAGCGGCCGATGACGATGTCACTGGCCGTGATAGGATATTGTTTGCCGACGTAGCCCGGAGGGCCGATCAAAACAACAATTGCCGGCGGAACATCATCCGCCTCTTTAAGACGACCCTTGAAAGTGTCGCTGGCAACAATACTGGTTTTTTCTAAGTTGTCTGAGTTGTCATCGTTGTGAGCCATAGGGAAAAGTATAAAACTTCCCCCCGTCACCTGACAATCATGCTTTCTTCAATTTCTCTTTCGCTAGTCTCTTGCCCAGCTCGACACCCGGTTGATTGAAGGCGTCGATTTCCAGGTAATCGCCCAAGCCCGCAACCACAAGCTGCCAGAACATGAACATGTAACCCAAGCTGTGTTCGTCTAGGACTTTAGTCTTAAGAGTCATCGTGGAAACACCACTCTGATTCAATGCCTCCTGCGTGGCCAAACCTTCTGCCCGCAGCAGTTCACCCATCGTGCGACCTTCAAGGTCCTGAGTTTCTTTGAACTGAGCTTTCTTGATGCGCAAGGAACCCGCCTCGGATTCTTCCACACGCTGGAACACAACGAACTTGTCTTTGGTTCCTTCCATCACCTGCTGCAAAATCGAATGCTGATCCGAAGCCCCCACCGCAGACATTGGCGTACTCACACGCGGAGCCGGTTTCCCCGCACGAGTTTCAGGTTTCCCCAAAGACTCGGCCCAAAGCTGCTGATACCAAGCCCCGAAAGACTTCATACGAGAATTATAAATCCAAAGCAGAGTGATCCATTCTTCACGCTTATAGCTTTGCGCCACCTGAGCCATCGTCTGAGTCACAACCGCCGTGTCATTCAAAGCACGCATCGCCCCCACACGGAATTTTTCAAGATCCAGACCCAAAAACGCCGCCGGCATCATCCCCACCGGAGAAAGCACCGAGAAGCGCCCCCCAACATCCAAAGGAATTTCACAAGTAGGAATAGAATGCTTGCGAGCCCAAGCCATCAAACTGCTGTCTTTGGTTTCAGAAATAACCACACTGTGCTTGGGAAGATCCAACTTTTCTTCAGTGTAAATCTGATCCACAAGCTCAAGCGCACACAAAGACTCAATCGTAGTTCCACTCTTGGAAATGAAAACCCAGGCAACCTCTTTCAGATCCCCCAGCTCTTCAATCAAAGTCTCAAATTCCAGGGCATCCACGTTGTCGACAAAGAACATATTGCGAGCACAGAAAACTTCCGCAATCACCCGAGTCCCAAGTGAGCTGCCGCCAAGACCCACGATCACAATCTTCTTAAACTTCTCCGCCAGCTCAGTCCCCACTTTATAAGACTGCTGCCACAAAGAAACACGCTCCATCACCTGAGGAAAGCCAATCTCTTTACGTTGCAAAAACAACTTCAAAGACTCCTGACACTTCACCAAAACAGATTCATCAATCCTATGAAACGAATGCGAAATCTCCAACATACGTGCATCTCTTTCTAAGTTAAAAACCGATCCCACCCGCGGCGCTCCCAAAGGGAGCCAGCCCCCACGCGGCGCCCGAAGGGCCAGCCAGAAAACTACCGGGATTTAAAGGGTGATCAAAACGGTCCAGCCGCAAGGCGGAGGACAGCCCTCGCAGCGCAGGCGTGCTCCAAGCACGTCGAAGCGAGAAGGCTGTCCGACAACGCAGTCGGATGGGCCGTTTTCATCGCCCGCTCACGAGATGGCTACGTCTTCTTCGATTTTGTGATAACCCTTCCACTCCTTCAGTCTGCCTCGCGGCCGACCTCCGTCTTCAGGGTATTCGATAAGAACATAGGTTAGTTTCGTGATCTTTCCCAAGGACACAATATCCAAAGAAGTGATCTCAGTCCATGTTCCCGTATTGAAATATTCTTTATTCTCTGACCACTGGCGATACTGATAAACGTGCGTGTGACCAAAGATCACGGTGTGCACGCGGTCATCCCCCAGAATTTTACGCGCTGATTCACTTAAATCCGGAAAGATGGCGCTTTCCGCGATCACCTGGATGATTCGCTTCAAAGGCCAGTGACGGCGCGGATCCTTCACCAGGATGCTTTTCAGGAAGTATCCCATGGCCATAAAGAACGCGCGAATCATTGTTCCGGTTTCGTTCAGGAAAGCCCAGCGGACCATTTTGCCAAAAGGACGGATCTTGTCGACATGGGGATAATGTTGTTTGATTTTCAACACCACTTCCAGGAAGAAATGGGATCCAAACGGCAGATTCAGGATCGGTTCCACCAGATCCTTTTTCAGGAAGAACTTTTTGGGATCCATACGATTGGCGGCTTCATGCATATGGCCGTGCTCGATATGAACTCCATCAAAGAAATAAACGATGTTTTTAAAACGAATCGGTGTCCCGATGACCTGATTCAGATATGCGCGGCAGGCAGGCCACAGCATCCCCTGATCGTGGTTGCCGACGATGTAGGTGATGGTGTTACCGGGTTTTGCGGCGAATTCAGACAGCGCGGTAAAGACGGCTTTATGCCCGTTCACGCAGTCTTTCAGAATCTCCAAAGTCACGGATTCAGTGATCACTGACAGGAAGTGGCCTTTGTAATCACACTGCAGGAAGTTCAGGAAATCGCCGTTGATGATCAGTTCGACTTCATAGTCGCGATAGACACCGGTGGAATAGAAGTGGATGAATTCCACCAGCTTTTCCCCGTAATAGAATTCTTCGAGTGAATTGATTCCGCCTTTTTCCAACAGGCGGCCCTTCCCCAAATGGAGATCACTGACGATGATCTTGATTTTTTTCACGGGAGCAGGTTTCGCAAGGGCGGCGCCTTCGCTACTTTCTACCTGGGAAGCGGACTCCATACTACTCAGCTTTCTTCAACGGAACGAGATTCTCTTCTTTCGCCTCCAGGTTCGTCAAAGCCAAACGCAGTGCGCGCTCGGTTCGTTTGACTTGATCCTGATTGGCCTCGATCGTCTTGTTAAGCTCAAGACATTTCTTACGGTAATTATCGAGTTCCTGAGAGAGCTGATCAATCTTTCTTTTTTGTTCTAAAATATACTCATCTTTGGACCGAACAAGAGCGGATTTTTCTGCACGGAGCAATTCCAGGCGGTTTTCCAGCTCGCGTTCGCGGACACGGATCTTTTTGAAGTCGGATTTTAGTCTAGTTTCAAGTTCTTCAACCTTGATGCGCGCCTTGGCAACCTCGTTCTCTTTGTACTGAAGGTTCCCTTTCAGGATCAGGATCTCGCTTTGTGCGGATTCCTGCATCTCGGTTTTCTCTTTTTCGATTTCAGAAATGCGAACGGTCAGGTCATCGGTGCGGGAACGGATGATTTCACCGGCAGAAGCCAGTTCTTCATTTTCACCACGCAGATGCTCCACTTCCCGCTCAAGCTCCAGGATGCGCTGTTGCGCCAGCTTCAGGTTTTCGGCCTGAGCCAGACTGGCATCCACAGAAGTCATCACATTGGCGGCCCCACGGCTGCCACGGAAGTTTCCGACGCTGACTTTGACATCCACTTCAGGCTGGGATTTGCGCGAACCCACACGGGCATTGGCAAAGCCTTCCACTGCGACAGTTTTATCCGCATCAGTGCCGCCCACAGCTGAACTGGTGGCGTTGAAATCCTGTTGAATGGAAACGGTTTTGTCTTCAGCAACTGGCTGGGAGCTGAAAACCGGACGAGTGGAATCGTCATCCATCGCCGACACTGGCATCGAATCCAGGTCATCCGCCGACTGATAGCCTGCATCCGCGGAAGGACCGTCGTAACGTTCCTCTTCACCCACGGACGGACCCATCATGAAGCGCTCGGAAGGCGGCAAATCGCCAAAGCCCTCGGGCATTTCAAAGTCTTCAGATTCAGAAGCCTCCACCTCTGGAATTGCAGGTGGATTGTAAGAACCATCGTAAGAACTTTCATTGGACTCTGCAGAATATTCTGCGCCACCGACAAACTCTGAAGAGTCGATGTCTTTGGCAGCATCTTTCCCAAGTCCCTGTTCCAGACTGTCCCAGATGTTCCCGCCCACGGCAGTCGCATCCAGACGGTTTTCGTCTGTGGCAAGAGCAGGCAGACCGTCATACTCCTCGCTCGCATCGCTTGCACGATACGAGGACTCGGATTGAATCTCCTTGAGATCATCCATCAATGACTCAATCAGATTCTCTGCGGCTGAAGATTTCTTTTTCTTTTTGCTCATGTCTAAGGGAAATATCGGAATTTTCCGGACTTCCCTTTAAGTATAAAACAAAGCCGGATCAATATCAGGATCTAGGTCCGGGGTGTCTCATTCTGCGACGGCTCCGTGCGCTGACGGGCTTTTCTCTGGCGCCATTCCATAAAGAAAAAGACGGAAACAAAAAATATAAGGGGGATGATGATAACCAAAAGATTCAAAAACTTCTGTGGAAGTTCCATAGGGTCTCCTTAGTGAGGGCGACCCTACCCTCGATAAACTTCCGCAAAAATCGCGGAACCCGATGAAACTATTCAGTTGTTTTCATCGTAAACGAACCCATAAATTTTGTCCACCAAAGCCGGTTGTATGCAGTCCGATATTTGATCAACTCTTGTTAATGGCATTCAAGCAATCCATGCGTCCGACAAATTACAGTTGCGTCCAATTTTTCTGGGCCTGAGACATATTCATGTTTTTCACAAAACTCCGTAATGTAGATATAAACAAAGGATAGTTAAATGACAGCAACAGTGACTTCACTAGAGTTCAGCGAAAGAATGGCTGGCTTTTTTGTCGCAAAAAAATTCACACTGCGCCCTTCCGCACCGCTGCCACAATCGGAATTTCAAAAAGAGTCCGAACGTTTTGACAAACTGCCGTTTGAATTCAATTTGCAGATTCATGTCCCGGATCTGGCAAAGTTTCATGCTGACAACAGCACCCCTTCCAAAGTTTCAGGCACCGTGACCGACATCCGTTTTGGCGATGAACTGCCCATTCTTGAAGGCCACTTTCATTTATTCACCCGACCTGCCGCCAGCCCCAACATGGACACCGCCAAAGAAATGCACTACACGCTTTTCTTTCAGGACCGCGAAGAAAAAAAATGGACCCTGTTTGGCTTTAAGGACGTGATCAAAGAAGACACCTCTGAGATCTGGCAACAGACCACGACGTTGTATTTCTATCTGTGGGAAGGGCATTCCACCTATGAAAACTTTGGTGAAAAAAAGGTCCAGGGTGTCGGGGTTCTGCGAATTTCTTTGAAGGACTTTATCAAGCAGATGGGCACTTTCAAGACCAATGCCGCCAATTCGATGGAGGACAAGGAAGCCATCTTGAAATATTTCAAAGCCTTCCTGGGAAATCTTTGGGAGGTCTATGCCCCATTTATCTTCACCACCTCCTCCGCGCGCTGGAATGAACATATTTATCCACCACACACCACACAAGGGGTGGCTTTGGGGGAAAAGACACTGCACCCGCTTGATACGCGCGACGGCTTAAGTATATCCATTCAAAGATTCCACTGCGCCCCTCAAAAAGATGTCGTACTGCTATTGCACGGGCTGACCACTTCAACTGACATGTTCATCATGCCTGAGCACGAAAATCTGGTGAATCATCTGCACGGCGCCGGGTACACCGATGTGTGGTCGCTGGACTGGCGGGGCAGCGGACGTTTTAATTACAATCTTTCCCCGCATGGCTACACCATTGATGATATCGCCAAATACGATATCCCCCGCGCCGTGGAATTCATTCGCGAGCAATGCGGCAATGACGTGCGCATTCATGTGGTAGCCCACTGTGTGGGTTCACTGGCATTCATGGCATCGCTGGCTGCCGGCTATATCACTGATATCGCCAGTGTCATTTCAAACAGTGTGTCTTTAACTCCGCAAGTGCGCTGGCAGTCGAAGCTGAAAATGATGGTGGGTCCGGAAATCTTTGAAAAAGTTTTTGGTTATGCCTATGTCAGCCCGCGAATCCCCTATATGCCCGGGCGCGCCTTTGGTAAATGGCTGTACTGGATGGAGCGGTCTCTGCGCAGTGAATGCCGCGAACCAGCCTGCCACATGGTCAGCTTCATGTGGGGCTGGGGCTTCCCGGCAGTTTACAATCATCGCAACCTGCATCCAGCGACTCACCGTCGCCTGATGGATCTGTTTGGGGGAACCAGTTTTCACTATCACAAACACATCCGCAAAATGCTGATGGCTCAGCACTCGCTTTCCTTTGATGGCCAGATCAACTATCTGGAGAAAATGAAGCTGCTGGACATGCCGCCGACACTGCTGATTTCCGGCAGCGACAATCATATTTTCCCGGGCTCAAACAAAAAAACCTATGACGAACTGAAAACCACCAAGAACGCGGGCCGGATCCAGTACAAGGAATTTGCCCAGTACGGACATCAGGATGTTTTCATGGGACAATACTGCCACACAGAGGTCTTCCCCCAACTGGTGGAGTTCCTGAAGCAAAACTCTTTGCAACAAACACCGGCTGCCGAAAAGCCGAAACTTCGCATTGCCTGAGGCACTATGAAATTGGACTATGACTATATCGTGATCGGTTCTGGTTTTGGCGGATCGGTCATGACCTGCCGCTTGGTTGAAAAAGGCTATAAAGTCTGCCTGATGGAACGTGGCCGTCAGTGGAAGATAGGTCAATTTCCACGTCGCCCCCACGATGTGCAACAGCGTATGTTCTGGGATCCCGAAGACCAGAAATACGGTCTGATGGAAATGCGGGATACGCCGGAAAGTGATGTCCTGTCGCTGACAGCCAGCGGACTGGGTGGTGGCAGTCTGATTTATGCCAATGTTCTTTACCGAATGCCCGACAGATTCTTCCAGGGCTGGCCGCAGATCTACAACCGTAAAAGTCTTGATCCATTTTACGACCGGGTTCTACATATGATGGAGGCCAAGCCCTACCCTTATGAAACGCAAAACTACTACAAGGCCACTCCAAAAACCGCGCTTTTAAAAAGGTTGGCGGAAGAAATGCCGCCACCGCCGGATTCGGTCGGAAAACCCAGCTTTAATCTGCCGCCCTTGGGGGTACGTTTTGAAGGCAGCTTTCCCGGACATCAAACCCACAACATGCATGGGGCCTTGCAATCCAAGTGCAACAAATGCGGTGATTGCGACATCGGTTGTAACATCAATGCCAAGAACTCTTTGGATTTGAATTATATTTTCCGCGCCCGGAATTTGAAGACATCTGAACATCCTGCCGACATTCGCACTCACGCGGATGTGGTGCGTATCGAGCACTTTGGTGACTATTATAAAGTGACTTATGTCATTCCGGAATTCCCACAACAAGAAACCACTTTTACTGCGAAAAATGTGGTGCTGTCAGCCGGGTCTATCGGATCGACTTCCCTGCTGTTGAAAATGAAAAAACAGGGGCACCTGCCAAAATTGAACATCTGGCTGGGAAAAAAGTGGAGCGGCAATGGTGATTTGCTGGGATTGATTTTTGGATCCCGCGAAAATATCGACGCCACCAATGGTCCGGTTATTACCGGTGCAATTGAATATAACTTCAAGGACTATGACGATGGTTATCACCATGGAATGTACCTGCAGGAGGCCGGATTCCCGGTGGGCTTTGCCTGGTATCTTTCCGGAAAAATCCCTCAGCTGCCGGGCATTCGCGGACTAGGGACGCTGTTTGCCCGCAGTATCAAGAAATACGTCTTTAAGATTCTGAATCTCGAAAGCCGCGACCAGGTCAACGTCGGTGAAGAGTTCGCCCAGGCCATTGATCGCGCGGACTTCACCAAGCGCTGCTTTGTGCTTTTGGGCATGGGTCGTGACAAACCCGACGGAGAAATCCGTCTGCGCTCGGACAATCAGGCCATCATCAAATGGAAAATGGACGGCAGCAAATTGCACTTTGATCGCCTGCGCACGCAAATGAAGAAAATCGCCGAGCGTATTGGTGGAGTTTTTGTCGACAACCCGCTGACTCACTTGAATAAAGTCGTGGCCGTTCACCCTCTGGGCGGTTGCCCGATGGGGGAAACCTCTGACACGGGCTTCGTAAATCCACTGGGCGAAGTGTACGGATATAAAGGTTTGTTCGTCGTAGACGGCAGCATCCTGCCCTCTTCCACTGGCCCCAACCCTTCACTGACCATTGCCGCGGTCGCCGAATACATCGCTGAGCAGATTCCAAACAAAGTAACCACAAAAAGCAAAGAGACCCAGGAAGCCTAGGTCTCTTTGAGATTTTTTAAGTTTAAATTTGAAACTAGTTCCAGTCGATATAATGGTCGATACCACCGCTATCATCGAAGTTTTCATCGGCAATAAAGAGATTAATCTCGTAGAGAGTCTCACCCCAATAGTTGATACACGAAATTCTGTAATCCACAAAAGTATTGGCAACGCGCTCGTTCCTCATCAAACTTGAAGAAACTGACGTCGCTCTTCCCACCGCATCCAGGTTGTTGGTTGTAAGATAGTTTACCCGTGCTCCATCACTGCCATAATAACTGTTCCTGACCCCGATTTGATTTGGACACCCAGCCCAGGGGGTCTTTATGGAAGTAACGTCTAACAGACGGAAATTA
>NZ_JBJKJI010000004.1:0-247274 GCF_056175685.1 Bdellovibrio sp. MYbb2 | reverse complement strand
GAAGATCATGATGAAATCGATAATATCCTGATCGGAAATCTTGCGATGTATGGACGACGTCCTTTGGCAGACAAAATTTTGCTTGAGTCTGACCGAGAGGGTGGCTTTTCACCCGACCGAGCTGCGGCGATGTCAGGATTTTGGATTTCTAATCCTAGAAATATCGTTCGCGAAAACGTAGTGTCAGGAACCGAGGGCACTGGAATCTGGATGTCGTTTACTACTGGCGAATTCCCAAATACGAATGGCCGTATTATTGCCAATGAGCCGGTAACTATCGCTGGACAGCGAGTTGTTGCACGTCCGAATAAAATGCCTACGACAGATTTTTCCAATAACGTGGCTCACACAAATGATGTGGGTATGAATTGGGATGGAGCAACACGTGGACAAAGCGCTAATAATCCACGCAACCCTCATGACAAACTTATAGAGCTGGCACACTATGAACCTTCAGTAACGCCAGTTTATAGTAACCTTTCTGTATTTAAAAACAGATTCACGGGGATCTATTACCGTGGAAATACCGCGATATTTGATCGCAATATTTTGGCTGATAATGGTTGGAACTGGTGGGTGGGCTTCAATCAGTCGCTTACGAATTCTACAATTATCGCGCGCAGTAATAATCATGGTGCCAGCGATCAGAAGTATATGTATGTGGATGGAAACTTTAGGGGCAAGCAGCCGACGGGTGTAGTTCTTTATGATGGACCTGCAGAGGTGCATAACGTGAACTTCCTTAATTTCTCCACTCAGAAGACTATTGTGAATACTCACGGAACCGACTACGATATTACATCTGCTGCATTTGCCGATATCGGTGGCCATAATAAATATATGAATTTATCGTCGGGCATTTACATGTCACCCAGCAATCTGGTTTATAAGTTTTCATTAGGTTGGGGTAAGGAAATTATTCAAAAGAATTTCACGATGGGTTGGTATGATATCACCAACGGAACACATCAAAAGGATTTAGACGGAACTTTGACTGGGCGGGCTGGCTCTATTGTTGTTCCTCAGAATGAGTTTATTAATTACCCAGGTTGCCGTTCCCAAGCTGGGTATGACGGATTTGTAGTCTGTGATGGGCAGAGAAGTGTAAGCAGTATCTATATGGCTGTGAACAACAGCTATAAGGGAGGTGGTGGGACGCCATTCCTTGTATATAGAAATGATGGTCCTTCTTCCATGCCTGTAAATAATCCAAACGTGGATTTGGATCGCAGTTTCGATTACTTGCTGCTTCCCAATGTAAGAGGGATGAATAATAAGTTTAGTATGCTGTCAGGGTATGAATACACTGTTGTTTTCAGACGTAGTGACGTTCTTAGTGACTTTACCAAGAACCCAGACCCTTTGGTGCGGGTGCAGTTCTCTGGCATGGGGATGAATGAAGTTTCGCCGTTGGTTCGCTTTGTAGGCATTGGTCAACGATGCAATATTCAGGAACTGCAGCGCGCGGGCAGTCTGGAGCAATTGCGCTCTCAGAACAGTCCCGGATATGTTGTCAGCGGCAATGAAATTTATGCAAGATTCAGAACGAATGAACGTCATGATGTGACGACCGGTGCCACGCGTTCTCAGCAGTCTGTGGCAATTGCAAGAATTCGTTGTGATGATCTGCCTAAGCCAACAGTCATGGGATACTATGATCTTCAAGTAACAGATGGTAAGGCTTCTGTTTCTGGATGGGCCTGTGACCAGACTGTCAATGAGTCCATTGACCTGAATATTTATGCTGGTTCGGAAGTGATTGGCACATCACGAGCAAATCTGCAAAGTGAAAATCAGGTCCGCGCATCATGCGCTGCCTATAAAGGTAACTACAGATTCCGTTATGACCTGTCTGCTGAACAAACACGAAGATTTGCAGGTCGAAGAATTGATGTTCAGGGCGTTTCAAAATCAGGAGGACCTAATGTTGTGATTACGGCAGGGGGATCCGTGGTTATTCCACAGGACGGTTCTTCGACACCACCTCCTTCCACGACTCCAGCGCCGGTACCTGTGCCACCAGTTCCGCCATCGCAAATGGTCTGTGAAAGCACGGGTAGCTTCGGAAGTGGGGCGACCGCGACTGATTTTGCCTGTGATTGTACAGGTGATATGTCTGGTTGGGTTAATGTGGGTGGTGGCTGTTATCATAGGCCATCCAAAAACACATCCACGCCTGCACCAGTACCAACGCCTCCCCCAACACCTACGCCCGCTAGTTGTTCCTTTGCTGGCCGGACAGTGGCGCATGGTGCTAGTGTAACGGCGTATCTAGCGGCTTCGGTGAATCAGGGAAGTACTTGTTCTTCACAAGTGCGTACATGTAACAATGGGTTACTGAATGGCTCATATACCTATGAAACCTGTAAAGTGAATAGCCCATCACAGGCTGTTTGTAAAAGCACAGGCACTTTTGGGAATAGCACGGGGTTGACAGAGTTCGCCTGTGAATGCAATGGTGCAATGCCAGGCTGGAGAGATGTTGGTGGGGGATGCTACCATCGTCCGTATCAGGAAAAGTACTTCTGTACTGATCGTAAAACCAAAGTCTATTTCCGCTGTGAGATGGGCAATCCTGGTGCTGGATGGACTAGCGCTGGCGGCGGTTGCTATCATAAAGGGACCAATGAACCTTGCAGTAACTAAATAGAGACTGTGAAATGATGAATAGAAAAGGCCGGTATGTTCATCTGTACCCCATAAACTGGACAGATAAATAAAAGGCCTTTTAAGTAAAACCTCGGTACTCCGCCGGGGTTTTTCCTTTTAACCCCCACTGTGGGCGTTCGTTATTGTAATAGTAGATATATCTATCCACCTCTGCTACCAAGTCCTCGTAACTTTTGCAACTCTGTGTATCCAGTTCATCCTTCAGATGGCCAAAAAAGCTTTCAATCGGAGCATTATCGAGGCAATTTCCTCGCCTGGACATCGATTGAGTAACCCCGTATGAACTCAGTAGGTTCCCATATGGGCTCGATGTATAGTGATACCCTTGATCCGAATGTATGATTAGACCCCTCCGTGTTGCATCGGGTAGTTCGCTTAGTAAATTTCCTATCCCAACTGTCACAAGCGGAAGAGTTAAAAATCTGGATAAGCTGTGCCTTTAGTTCGTACTTTTTCATAATACGGCGAACCCTCTTAAGTGCATCCAAAAATATCTGAACATCAGCATCTTGATTGTGCGGGCTCCCACTTTTCCTCGACGATAATGAAAAACTTCCTGAATAAGCTCTTCGTCGGCTCGCGTGACCGCCGCGGACTCCGGAGTAGTGCAGATATTTAGCACTGATACTGCCTTTGCCGCGTTAAAATCCGATGGCAGTGTCGTAACTTGGGGTCCCTCGTCTGAGGGAGGCGACAGCACTGGAATCATCTTCAAAGACCCTTAGGAAAGTATGATCTGTACCCTCGTCACATCCTTTTCTACATCTTGTATTATTTTGCAACCGTCTAGCTCTAAATGGTCCGTCAAAAGACCGAGAAAACTCTCTGCAGGGGCACTATCCAAAACGCTTTAGGCAAGAGCGGCAGTAGTCGTTCTTGAACAATTCAACTTGAATGCCCGCGTTTATTTCGTTGCAATGAATGAGATGGCATCTGCAAAGGTGGAAGGAAATTGTCCCACCCGTTAGATTTGAAAGTGACGCATATAATGTGGGTGATGCGCCGGCCAGCCTCCTGTTATGCTCCAAAGCATAAATCGCTATATGCCCGGCCAACTCGCCAGGCTTTTTCGTCGTACACCAAGTTTTTCGAATCAACCGATTGATGCATCTCTGTAAACAGGGAGGGGCTTGCACTTGGTGTGTTACGCTGGGGGCGAACTTTTGATTGTGCCTAAGCGGCTTTTAGTGGCTGCTGCGAAGCTTTTTTCGCAGCGAACACACCAGAGCAGGTCAGGCCACAGAAGAGGGGGCCAGTTAATGGTTTATTGCACTTTCAAGATTTTTGTTCCTGGGAGTAACGGAAGTACCTCCACCCCAGGGAGCAGAAAGACGTCGTCGAAGGAGTAAACAAATTCTCCTGGTGACATCACCGCGATCTCGGCAATGATAGTGCCACGGAAGTGGTCATTATATCGACTGTGAACTTGCGGTGCATTCAAAAGCAGTCGAGAGAACTGAACTTTGCGGGAGTTGTGTCTCATTGCATCTTGAAGGACGGATCTTAGGTTTTCTGCTTCTGACCGCACCTGGCTTATTATCTGGGTTCCCCCAGTATCACCACGAGTTTTCAGCTCATAGGGCCAGCCACGTGCTTCGAGGGCCTCTAAACCGACTCCCATCATGATGGCTACGGAGCTAGACAGTTGCAGGTTTGAGCGCGTGCCGTCGGATGTAGGTGATGAGATATTCAAAGGCCCTTGAACAAAAATAGGGCCGGTTGCATATATCCTGCACCCCTTGGTTGTTCTAATGTTGGCAGAGTTTATCAAAACGGTACCGCGAACGATGATATCTCCTTCGCAGTTTACGGTGCTGGTATTTGTGAAGTAGCTTTTCGTTACACCATTGCGCCAGTCCATTCCTTGCAGGGCTCCCTTGATGTCATGGGTGGCATTTGTGTTAGTCATGCGGTTTCTGATATCACTTTCTGTTGGTGCGCCAATATAGATTTCGTTGTAGCCTTGTACTCGTCCCATTGACCTAGGTGACAGTATAGAAGACCCGGCCAGTGACCCGGTAAGGAGGTCGCGGGAGTCTCCATAAGGAAAGGTGACTATATCATAAAACTTTGGAGTGAGTTTTCGCAGGTATGTAGGATAAGGTTCAAAGTCGAAAGTGTAATTTCCCTCACGATTAGGCACATGGAGAGTTTGCGTGATATTTCCTGACTCCCAAGTTCGAATCACTTCAAGAATGGAAGCGGTATTGGTTTTTGGATCTATTGGTTTGGATTTGTCATAGACCCCAACAGAAGTGCTGTTGTATGGGTCTTGAGACCAACCGCCATCGGGACTGGCAAAGCTAGATCCATGCCCAAAGTCTGTAATGACGCTAGCATTGATTTGTGCGTGGCAGATTGTGCAGGAAAGGCCACGAACTGCCAGGCCGGGCTTTAAAACCAGAAGCGGATTTGCCAGAATACTGAATGTGACTGTCACCGGTACGGCCTGTTGTGCTTTGTCGAACAAATAGAACTTTGCAGAGTCTGTGACATCTTTCAATCCCGCTGGAGGTGTATAACGGTATTCATTTGTTCCAGCCATGGCCTCGAGCGTGGCTCCTAGATTTGTAGTGATTTTATTCTGTCGCGTCGAGGTTAAGAAGGATTGGACATTGCTGTCATCTGGATCGTTGATTTCCAGATTAAATACTAAGAAGTTGTTTTGATAAACTTCATAGGAGGTTTTTTTAAGGGTGGGCAGCTTGTTTACATGAGTCACCGTAAAGTTTACGGTGACATTTCTTTGATAGCTACCATTGCGAACAACCAGGGATGCGGTATCTGAACCATAAAACCCCGCATTCGGTTTATATGAATAAGAAAGACTTGATGATTGAATATTGGAAATGGTGCCTTTGGCGGGATGCGTCCCGACCGATAGCGTACTTCCACTTCCTAAGGATATACAGCGTCCTAAAAGAGACTGTAGACTGTCATTCAAGGTAGTGTCTTGGGCCAGTGTTCGGTTTAAAGTCAAAGATCCGGTGTCTGGGGTGACTCGAACTGTGACAACTCCGGTGCCAACACTGCCATGGGGATCTGTCACACGCACAGTTAAGCTATCGACACCACTAAAACCACACTTTGGAAAATAAGAGAATTTGTTGCCGCCCTTGGATTGAGCACTTCCACCTTGCGAAAAGGATGAAACTGAGTATGTCAAGGTTTGATCGTCAACATCAGTTGCTGAAATGACAATATCACCAGTTCCATTGGCAGAAACCACGCCGACTTCTTTATTTTCCACTACGGGTGCATCATTAATAGGATGCACTCGGATTGAAGCAGTCTGCGAAATCACTATAGGATCTTTTGTTTTAGGGTCATTCACAACGATTTGAAAGTGGAAGCTGTCATCACCAAAGAAATTGAGGTTGGGAATGTATTCAAATCTTCCGCTGGTGGCGTCAAAAGACTTCAGACTTCCATTTTTGGGAGGCGCTACAATTTTAATTTCAGGTTTGGCTGTGGGGGTACCCATATCTGACAGAAGTTTCTCTGTATTAATAATATCTATTAAAGCTGTGTCCTCATCGACCTTAAAATTGGAAGAATACTTTCCTTGAGAATAAGATGAAAAGTCAGGAGTGAAGGCGACCTGAGAGCAGTTTACAAAGAATAAAGAAGTCATAAAGCCAGTTGCAATTACTAGTGCCCCAATTTTCAGTTTTCTTTTTAAATGTGCCATTTTCATTCCCCACGCACTAAGGCGTAAGAGTTTATCGGCCAACCCTTCGTCGGGCTTAAGGAATGTGAGCTTTTTATGTTCTGATTGTCTTAGAAGATTAGGGTTTGGGTAGGTTTATTATACGACCAACAATCTGTTGACGGCTGATAAAGCCGTACTTCGAGCCATCAAAGCTGCCCCCAGGGTTGTCACCTAATACTAGATAGCTGTCTTTCGGTACAACGGGATAAGAAGCTGCAAATAGCTTTAGCATCTTAGACTCAAGAATATACTCTAAATTTTTTGAGTTTTTCTGAATCAGACCATTGATGTGAATCCGTCGATCTTTATATTCGAATTTATCGGCGGGTATTGCCAGTACTCGTTTGATAATGCGGTTCTTTTTGCCTGGAACTTCAAAAGCAACAATGTCGCCACGTTTGACAGGACGGCATGAGTAATAATTAAGATCCAATTTCAATTCTTGATGATGGTGCAGTAATGGTGACATGGATTCACCATTGACGGTGACTTGCTCTATTTTTGTTGGGCATTGTGCCCAACCAGTGGCGCCCCCAAGGAAGCACCAGCAGTATAGTGGTAAGAATTTCTTCCTGGTCAGGTACATATCTCCTCTGGACTATTTCGAAATGATGGCCGCTTCAGGCAAAGTCCTGAAGCGGCCATTGATGATGAGTTATCTAGGGTGCAGGTGGGTCGTATATAACGTTACTTCCGGCGCCCTCGTAAATGTACGTGAGTCTAGTGCAAGTCCATCCAGATGCACCACACCATTCACCGGGAAGGAACTGCCCTTTGTTGCTTTCACTGCATTGAATTTTTGTTCGTCCATCAGCTAATGTCGGACCTGAGCAAGGGCTGAATGTCACTTGATGTGAGGTCCATGCCATTCTACTAGACGTACAGGTATTGTAGGTGAAGCTACCGGATAAAGTGCCGTTGGTGCAGGTTCTATTTTCTGACTGGCAACTTGGTGCGCCGGATGGGCTTTGGTATGCCCTGATAGACTTGCCGTGCGCAACCGATGCTCCATTGAATGTACATGAAGCAGGAGCAGGCTGGACATAGCAGCTGGTATTGCTATAGCTGCCGGAAAGGGAGCCGTTCACACACTGACGGACTTGAGAGGCACAGGTTTGGCCATAGGCCACTGACGAAGCTGCATAGGTGGTAACGCCTTGGCCATGAGCAATGGTTTGTCCGTTGAGCAGACACGAGGCTGGCTGTGCTGCGGAACAGCTGCCATACTGATAGCTTCCACTCAGGGCCCCATTGGTACATGTGCGGGATTGCGATGTGCAAGTGCTACCATAGCTTACGCTAGAGGTAAGAAATGCGGGAATACTTTGACCATGAGCAATAGTCTGTCCGTTAAATAGACATGATGCAGGCTGTGCGACAGCGCAGTTTCCATATTGGTAGCTGCCACTTAAAGCTCCATTGTTGCATGTACGTTGTTGTGAGTTGCAAGTCATTCCAAAGGCAACACTGGAGGTTGCATAGGCATTAATACTTTGTCCGTGGGCTACGGTTTGACCATTAAATAGGCAAGATGCTGGCTGATTGATCGCACAGCTGGAAAATGCGTAAGATCCGCTAAGGACACCATTCGTACAAGTCCGAGATTCCTCTTGGCAATTGGATCCATAGGACACTGATGAGTTTTGATAGGCTTTGACAGATTGGCCATGAGAAATAGTTCTTCCATCGAATAGGCAGGAGGCATAGTCCCCCACGGTGCAGCTTGCATAGTTATAGGATCCAGAAAGCTGCCCATCAGAACAAATCCGGTCTTCAGATTGGCATTCCGAACCTGCTGGAACTGTAGAGTTTAAAAAGGCCAGGGCACCTTCGCCATCTTGCAAAGTTTCTCCATTAAATGAACAGGTGAGGCTGCCGATTGGATCTGTGGGAAGAGCCGTTACTGTGTCTTCCGAAAGTGGCGCATCAGCAAACTGCACTTTTGAGCAGTTTTGAAAGGTAATGACCAGAAAGAATACTGAACTGAAAAGAACTGCGTGGCGCATAAGCCTACATGTTTTCATTTTCCCCTCCGAGGTAATATTTATCGGCGGGCCGGCTAAAGGTATTGAGCAAGATTTATTGATTTTTGTTCTGAGATTTACAGAACTCTTTCATGGGAATTTGTTCTGCCCCTTGTAGAACGGTTTTGATTGTGCGGATCTTTCCAATTTTCTGAAAATACCGATGATTCCAAGAGAAGAGTGTTTTTCAGTATTGGAGAGGCCCCATGACAATCTTAAGTAATACTCGAGGGATGTCTGCGGTTCAGGTTCTGATGGTAATGGCAGTTATGAGCATTGTTAACCTAGGCATTATGCAGATCATGGAAACGCAGGACAAACGCCACAGAGAGTTGAACTTTAAAACATCAGCCTTGGCTATTCGCCAGAATATTGTGGCTTTGTTAGGGAATCAAGGAGCATGGAGTAGAACATTTCAAGCTAATAGTGCTGTTATGAGATGCATCTCTTCGAACCAGACGTATTGTAATCCGGCGAAGCCCGATCAAATTGCAAGACTCCGCTTTTTGGATAGTTCAGGCGCGGTTATTTTAGATCCAGCTCCAAACATGGGTTTTACTGCGTATGGTGAACCGTGTGATAGCTATACGCCTGCAGGTAATGACAGATGTCCTTTGCGAGTAGAGTTGTTCTGGCGTGGGGCTTGTACACCTGCGACATGTGCTTCGTTTCCCACAAATGCAGCAGAGGTTAAATATCAAGAGTATATTTCTGTGCGATTTACATTTTCTCCAGGGAGTAGCAGGGGAATGGCTTTTAATACTCAAAATTACAACTTAACAGAGCAAACTCGAATGCAGCTGGCGGATAATGTTTCCCCTGCGGTAGCATGTGGGCTGACCGGTGGGATATTTGTTGGTCCGGGTGCAAAGGTAGGCACACACACGGCAGATCAGCGAGGTTGTATTCCTTATGCTGCATTTTTTGGTGCCAAAGGAGACAGTGGCCCGCCGGGCCCCCCAGGTCCTCAAGGAGTCTGTCCATGATCATGAAGGGCAAACCACACCAAAACAATAAAGGTTTTACGCTGGTTGAAGCTCTGGTTGGTGTTGCTCTGCTTGGAATTGTGCTGTCGGTGAGTTTAAAAATGATGACAGAACAGTTGCAAAGGCAGCAGGCCAATGAGGTTTATACTTCATTGGTGACCATGCGGCAAAATATTTTGGCACATATCACCAGCCCCCAGTCTTGGGAAGAAACCAAAAAAAGAAATTTATCTTTACGATGTATGCTGAATTCACCACATACCTGTGTTCCAGGCGCTGCGATTCCGATTAATTTATACAAGTCCGACAAAACAATTTTAGTGGAAACCTTGAATGGGGCTTCGGGTATGAATTACTCGATGCAGCCGTGTGGCAACTATGGAGCAGTAGATACATGTGTATTTAAAGCCAGAGTCTTCTGGCAGATTGTGTGTGACGGAGCACCGGGCTGCCATTTCCCGTCGGAGAAGGTGAGTGTTCGTTTTTCAACGAGTAAACCCGACCGCTGGCATGTTGCTAAGTACAATATGCAATCAATAAGTAGGCCTCGAGACTCTTCCGATGCGGATTCACCTGTTATAACATGTGTGAACAAAGGCGACATGATGTTTATTGGGCATGCTCAGTCGTTCACCAACGCATCAGGTTCCACGGTTACAGCGGACTCGGAAGGCTGTGTTCCTTTGGCGGAGTTTAAAGGACCTATGGGGACCACAGTTGCTGGGCCACCTGGGCCGCCGGGAGTTCCGGCGCCAACGCCGGGTCCTACTCCTACGCCAACACCGGGGCCTGGAGGTCCTAGGGGCGCATGGAGAGCTACGTCAGGAGGTAGTGATAGCCGATGTCATCCTTTTATAATCATCAGCTATGGCACTAGTTGTGAAATTGGGGAAACCCGCGAAACGTATAATCCGCTACGTCCACCTTTCACAAGTGCGGTAACCTGTCGCTATAGATGTGTTGCCGATTAGAACAGTAAATACGGCCTGCTCGTAAAGAAATAAGAGCTGCTTTCCGATAGTTCCATTGGGGGTGAATCATGAATAGAAGAACGATTCGTTCGGTGTCTGTCTTTGGGGGATTGCTTGTAGTGGCTGGCATCACAAGTGTCCTTTTTCAAAACTGTTCACAGGCTAAGTTTGATGATATGGGAAGCGCAGAATTCAGCTCGCAAATTCCATCTAATGATATGGTTGATTTAGACAGCCCCTATCAAAGTGGCGTTGCGGAGGCATCAACTCACAGTGCGGCTCCTGCTGCCGAAGAAGATATTATTACCCCACGGCTGGTTTTTTCGAGCACACCCAACGGGACTCCACAGAAGGTATTTATACCGGGGCAGACGGTGTATGCACGGGCTTATGGGCTGAGTGGTAATAAAGGCAATTTAAAACTATACATCACGCAGCTGGAGACGTCATTGTGCTTGCGTGGTCATGGGGACTGTTCTCCTTACCTAACAAACAGTTATGCCAAAACAATAGCAAAAGGATTGTCCTACAATGCCGCCAATAAAACCTGGAACTTCCAATTGAAGTTCGCCTTCGATGTGGCGCGAAAAGTGATCCTGGTTGATGAGACGAGAGATCCTTTGACGATGGATGGGCACTGTCATTCTGGAACCCCACCACTTACCAGTTGGTGTACTAATGTAGGGCAGGTTGAAAACACTGTGGTGGTCCGTAGTCCTCAGCCGCGTATTCTTGCTACTGTCGAGGAACAGCTGGATCCCAACAGCGATACTTTTGGAGCCGTGCTGGATATTTTGGATCATAAAGTCTGGACAATTTATGCTCCGCCTGGTGCGCGAAGATTTATTTTCACGGGAGTTCCTGCGGGAGCCCAAGTTCGGTATTGCTCTGAGTTTGCTGGCTCCGGCACTTGTGCCAACAAAGGCAATTGGGTGATGGGCAAAACTCCAGCGCCTTATGTGGGATTGGCACAGACATTCAAAATTGATCGGACGATCGGAGAGACGACTTATTACTGCAAAGCACGGCAGTTGACAGAGCCCTTCAATAAAACCCTGAATTTTTATGCCGAGGACATCAACTCGGGAGTTCGAGCCCAGGCTACCTTTGCTTATGGGAGCCCTGTTGAGGGTTGTCAGCCGTCCAGTACCTGGCGCTAGACATCGTGTCATAGGATCTTCCCGCTCCCATACCCTGGAGAAGAACCGGTCATCGTGACCGGTTTTTTTATTGTGACACGATGTTAAGATTTCCGAAGACTTTGTTTCTTGGTGTATTTGGGCAGATCTAACCTGGTCTATTATGCGGCGGTGGATGATGGGTGCCTTGTTGCGTATTGGTGTATTGCTTCAATGATATGGGCTGGAACCTGAACGAACTTTATTCTATAGAAAAGAAGCTTTGCGTTCGGATTTTTAGTGCTTACAAGCTGCTGTACAGAGAGGACTTCGCATTGAGCATTGAACGACGGGATATTCGTGTTGGGTTTAAAATGGACGATGATCTTTGAGTCGGTAAGGAACAGGTTGTCTTTCTGGGTGGTAAAGCTGAATCCGATGGGACTGATGTCGTGGCAAATGCCATTGTAGACCTTCTGATTGTTATGTGCCACCAATGAGTTTTTAAATGGAGCACGGGGATGTTTGCGTACATCTGACGTCATGTTCCGACCTTATCCTTTTGAGTAACTTGTACTAAATTCATCGGCATGAACGGAAGAAACTGCAGCGAGAAGTAGAAAAGACCGTTCTATTTTTAATGGAACGATGGCGTATTGACAATATCGAACAGGTCCCTAACTAAACCTATTTTATTGTTCTAAATGAGGCCGAACCTCTTAACTGAATTTATTAGGAGCCCGAAGAGTAATCAATCCTTTTTATGTATACTCTAGGAGTGGCAACATGAGATTTAGCAACAAAGTAATTCTGATTATCGCACTTGCTTGTACTATCTGCACAACGGCGGCTGTTTTTGTGTCTTCGGCGCGAATTTCGATGCAAGGAGATCAACAACTTATTGAAAAATCAAAGGCTATCCTTTCTAGGCTTGAAGCGGTTCGTTCTTATATTGCTTCTCAAGGAGGTTTGGATGCGAGTATCGAGAAGGCCGTGGAGATGTATCCTGACGGGAAGCTGCCTAGCGAAGCCAAGCACACGATTCTGAAGCAAGTTCCGATTTTTGCCGCAATGAAAGTTGGCGCGGAAGGCGCAAAAGAAGAAGGCTATGTATTTCGTATTTTCTCGGATGAGCCACGCAATGCTGAAAATAAAGCGACAGCAGCTGAGCTGGAGATTCTAAAGAAGTTCTTGGAAAATCCAGACCTAAAAGAAATTTCAACATCAAATGAGCAGAATATGATTGTATATCGTCCGGTTAGACTGTCTGCTGCTCAGGGGTGTATGAATTGTCATGGCGATCCGGCGAATTCACCCTGGAAGAATGGCAAAGATATATTAGGTTATAATATGGAAAACTGGAAGGACGGCAAGTTGCATGGTGCTTTTGGTGTGATTTCAAGTAAAGCCGGTGTTCAAACGGCTGTGACTAGCGCGACTTGGTATATTATTGGTTGGGCTGGTGGACTTTCACTCGTCGCAGTAATTTTATCTTTCATTATTTTACGAACTCCAATGGCAGCCTTAGTGGGAATTGCCGAAAAGCTTCAAGATGCCGGTACCGGGGTTGCTCAGGCAAGTGTTGAAATTTCTAAGTCTTCAAGTGATCTTAGTTCCGCAGCAACAACGGCGGCGGCTTCTTTGGAGGAAACATCAGCTTCGACCGAGGAGATGTCCAGCATGATTCGTTTGAATGCCGAACATACGAGTGCGGCCCGAACTTTGGCGGAGCAGGCTCAGATAAAGGCGTGTACTGGAAAAGACGAAGTTGAAAAGTTAATTCATTCGATGAGTGAAATCGCTAAGAGTTCTAAGAAGATCGAAGAAATTATTACTGTCATTGATGACATTGCATTTCAGACAAATCTTCTTGCATTAAATGCAGCGGTTGAAGCCGCTCGAGCTGGGGAACAAGGAAAAGGCTTTGCAGTTGTTGCTGAGGCAGTTCGTGCATTGGCGCAAAGAAGTGCAATTTCAGCAAAAGAGATCTCAGTCCTTATCAAAGATAGTGTAGAAAAAATTGAAAATGGGCATGAGGTTGTGCAGACTAGTGGTGCTTTGTTAAATGAAATAGTTCAGCAAATTGAGAAGCTGACACGATTGAACGTTGATATTTCCACGGCCAGTACTGAGCAGGCTCAAGGTGTGAAATCAATCAATGCTTCCATTAATGACTTGGATCGAGTGACCCAAAGTAATGCCGCCGCAGCGGAGGAATGTGCCGCTTCAGCTGAGGTTCTAACTTCACGTTCGCAGCAAATGCATACCATGGTTCAAGAGCTCATGGTGATTATCGAGGGGACTGGGAAAGCCTCTTAAAGTGGCTTGATCGGAGGGGAGCTCTGAGTCGTTTAGAAAATCTCTTTTCGTATGGCACAGTTGTTGAAACATAGGCCCCTGGAAAGCCGCGAGGACGTCATGGTTCTTGTGGACAGCTTTTATGCGAAAGTTCGCGCCGATGCTTATATCGGCCCGATTTTTACGGATGTGGCGAAAGTGGATTGGGAAGAACATTTGCCCAAGCTTTACAATTTTTGGTCGGATTTACTGTTGGGTGAAGACTCTTATCGTGGACGGCCATTTCCTCCACATACCAAATTGAATTTGGAACGCGGGCACTTTGAACAGTGGCTGCGACTTTTTGTTGAAACCGTCGATGAACACTTCGTGGGTCTTAAGGCGAATGAAGCCAAAGAGCGCGCCTATCGTATTGCGCGCAATTTTATGATCAATCTGCAATTGCTCAGTCTGGAGTAAAGACCTCCGTCGGGGCTGTCTGCTGTTTTGCGACATTTTAGTCTGAATACCTGTGTGCCTTCTGCAAGCTCGTTTTACTTTTAAAGACAGTGGGAGGTTCGCCATGAAACTCACTGTCGATTTCATGTCTCAAGGTCGCATGCTGGAGGGGACTCTTTTTTTACCCGAAGACTCTTCTGAAATATTTGCGGCCTGTCTTTTTGAAGGTTCGATGACCGGGGCCACGGCTCAGGTGACCGAAAGACTGGCCCGGGAGGTCAGTGCCGAGGGATTTATCACCCTGATCATGGATCACAGTTATTTTAGTGAAGACGAACTGGCGCCACAGCCCTGGGAATCCCCCAGCAAGCGGCTGCAGGACATCCGCGCGGCTTTGAATTTCCTGGAAAATCACGCCAGTGTCGATAAAGATCGCATCATCGGTGTGGGCGTGAGTGTTGGCGCCGAATATCTGGCGCAGGTCTGTCAGGAAGGCTGCAATCTGAAAGGCCTGGTGATAGTGGAAAGTGCCATGGATGACAGCCGCAATCTGGCGGTGGATCATCTGGATATTCCGACTCAGGTGGTGGATGAAACCCATCTGGATTCGGCGGTGGATGAGATCGTCCTTTGGGCTCGCACCTTGTTTAACGGCGGCCCTTCGCGGGAATCCGCCATCAGGCCTGACTGGAGTGTTTCGGACAAGTAGCTACTTCAGTTTGATTTCGACTGAGTTTACAATTTTATTTTCCATGCTGCGAATCTGCATGGCGACGGTTTTCTTTTTCCAGTCAATTTCTGCCAGGCCGAAGTTTTCCTGATTGTAGGTCAAGCCTACATAGTGACTGTCGGCGTCCGGGTATTTATTCGGACGATTCAGAGAGCTGGCAGTGATATCGTAAAGCGGGCCATAACCCTTCAGATCTGTTTTGGCGATGGAGGCGATATGACGGTCGCCGCTGATGACGATCACATTCTTGGCGCGGGTGGATTTTATCAGATCAAAGAATCTTTGACGTTCTTTCGGGAAGTTCCCCCATTTTTCAAATTGCGGGTCATCGGCAATCAGCTGAATGCTGCTGACGATAAAGCGCACATCGGCCGGCCGTTTCAGTTGGGCTTCAAACCACTCCCATTGCGGCTCGCCCAGTATGGTGCCTTCATCCTGAGGGATATAGTTCATCGCTTTGCCTTCAAAGCCCGGGCGTTCTTTTAAGGGGCTGCGGTAATAACGAGTGTCGAGCATAATCACCTGAACCATTTGTTTTTTCGGTCCGATGATTTTGCTGTGATAAACGCCCCCTTGCTCCAGCGGCATGCTGTTGCGGGTGTAGGTCCAATAGTTCATAAAATCACGACGGGCGGCATCTTTGCCGGCCCATTCCTGGCCGCCGTCACGCTGGCCAAAGTCATGATCATCCCAGGTGGCCATGAAAGGAACCTTTTCGCGAACGGCACGATATTCGGGAAGCAGATCCAGCTTGCGATATTGTTCGGCGAGGGGTTGCTGACCGGACCAGCTGCCATAGATGTTGTCTCCGGTGAACAGGAACAGATCCGGGTGGGTGGCCGCGATGGTGTTCCAGATCGGTTGGGGTTCGTCCTGATTGGCGCAGGAGCCAAAGGCCACACGTTCTATTTTCGCAGAATAGTCGATGCCCCGAGACGGCAGGGTGGACACGTAGGTGGTGGCCAGATGCTGAACATGGGTGGCTTTGTCCGGGGTCTTGTGAGTGCAGGCAGAAAGAGCCAGCGCCAGCAGAATCATTCGCTTCATTCAGTCTCCTTGAAACAGTTCAGGGGTATTTCATAAAACCCCGGGGTTTTTGGCAACCATCTTTTGTCTCAAATTCAGACACGGCACGAGCCTTGTATTGATTCTTAGGCATGACGAATAAAATGAAACTTTACAGCAGAACTCTGGCGATTTTCTTTGTGGGGCTGACCCTTCTGGCGGGCGAACTGTCATTAGCTTCACTTCAGCGCAAAAGTCTCACGGTGAGACAGCCGACAAAGGGCGCCGCTGTACATGGATTGGCATCCAAACAAAAGCTGCTGCTGGGTTTGAACAAAGCCAAAACATCTGCTGAAGGCCTGGATCTGCAAATCGGCCGCTATCTGGAGATTTCCTCGATGGGCGCGTTTCAGCGCTGGCAGAAAAATATTGATTTCGATGCGGTGAAGGACGAGTACTCGCAGCGTGTCCTGGGCCATCTGCAGGCCATGACCGAGCTGATGAAGCTTCGTCGCTCCAGTCACGGGCAGTTCAAGAAGCTGTATGAATTTGATTTCCAGAACTTGATCAGAAAAAGTGATTATGTGCTGTCAGTGAATACGACTCGCACAACGCTGGAGCATTCCAGTGAAGATCCGGCCTTTGCCGCGCAAGCCGAGCGAACGCTGGCGGACTATAACGAAGAAAGAATGCGCTACGATTCCAAAATGATCGCCCTGAACTAAAAAAAAGGGAGCCAGAGGCTCCCTTTTTTCGTTTTAACTTTTGGTTAAAAACTATTTGCGCTCGCTGATTGGAGTCACTTTGCGCTGTTCGGCACCCACGTACTCAGAAAGAGGACGGATGATGCGGTTGTCAGCAGTTTGCTCCATGATGTGTGCAGACCAGCCGGTGGTACGAGCCATCACGAAGATCGGTGTGAAGAAGTCGATCTCGAAGCCCATCATGTAGTAAGCAGGACCCGCTGGGAAATCCAGGTTCGGGTAGATCTTTTTCTTGTCTACCATGACTTTTTCCAAAGCCGTGTACATCTGCATCCATTTTTGTTCGCCAGTCACGTCAGCCATAACTTGAGCGTACTTTTTCATGGTTGGAACGCGGGAATCGCCAGAGCGGTAAACGCGGTGACCGAAGCCCATGACTTTTTTCTTCTGCGCCAAAGCATCCAGCATCCACTGTTCTGCTTTTGCAGGATCAGCGATTTCTTTCATCATGTGCATAACCATTTCGTTCGCGCCACCGTGCAAAGGACCTTTCAGGGCACCGATACCTGCAACAGTTGCAGAGTAGATGTCAGACTGAGTGGAAGTCACAACACGTGCCGTGAACGTGGAAGCATTGAAGCTGTGTTCAGCGTAAAGGATCAAAGAAACGTCGAAAGCTTTAACAACTTCTTTTTGTGGAACTTTACCGAAGCACATGTGGAAGAAGTTTTCCGCGATGGACAAATCAGCTTTAGGTGGAATGAAATCCAAACCTTTTTTGAAACGGTAGTCCGCAGCCACCATAGTCGGGATTTTCGCAAGCAACATCATGGCTTTGTCCATGTTAGTTGCAGGGGAAGCATCCCAGATACGTGCATCTTCAGCGCCCAGGAAGGACACAGCCGTGCGGATGGAATCCATTGGGTGACATTTTTGTGGGAGTGCTTTGATCACGTTTAACAAAGTGGTGGAGATTTCACGGTAGCTGCGTTCTTTTTTGGAGAACTCTGCAAGTTGACCTGCATTTGGCAGCTCGCCATTGTACATCAAGAAGGCTACTTCTTCGAAAGAGCAGTTTTCAGCCAGGTCTTGAACCGGGTAACCGCGATAGATCAAAGAATTGGTGTGAGGGTTTACTTTGGATACAGAAGACGTATCCATAACAACGCCATCAAGACCCTTTTTAACGTTCATTTTCTCTGGTTCTGGAACATAATCTGGATTGATATACTCAGCCATTTTTTCCTCCGGCGAAATCCGCGCAGGCGAGTTCCCAAGGCATTCAGGAATCGGTGCGTTATATTGCTAATGATTAACGACCAAAGCTAGCGCGGGCCCCGGAGCCGGTCAAGAGTTGGTGCGGGAACTCTGCTTTGCGCAGCGGCGGGATTGACGAACGGGGAAGGGCTCCGCACACTTAGCCTATGGAAATATCATTCGCTCTCGTTCCGGCACTTATTCATGTGTACATTTTTGCTCTGGAAAGCCTGCTTTGGGGGCGTAAAAACACCAATAAGACTTTCGGCGTCACGGAAGCCGAGGCCGCGACCACCAAATTGATGGCCTTTAATCAGGGGTTTTATAACTTATTTTTGGCGGTGGCGATTTTGCTCGGTTTGCATTTGCGAACAGGCGAGGTCACCCGCGCTGCGGGCACCACCCTGGTGATCTATGGATTGGTGTCCATCATCGCGGCAGGCTTGGTGCTGATTTTGTCGTCACGCCGGTTGTGGCGGGCAGCGCTGGTGCAAATCGTACCGGCTGCCATCGCCCTGGGACCATTCCTTATCTAGAACTGCCCTTCACACACGCCCGGTGTTGTCGTCAGCACCGGGTTCGGATTGTTTGAGAAGTAGTCCTTCATGTCCAGATCCAGGAACAGGTTTCCGCTTTTGCAGTTCTTGTAAAGAGCGCGGTACAAGCTGAGCAAATTGTTTTTGAAGATCTTGTATTCCGCCGCCGTGAACTGCAGGGAGTTGCGGAAATACGTTTCCATCGCAATCTGGGACTCGGGCGTTCCAAAGACCTGCCCATACAAGCGCATCACACCTTTGTAGGTCTGAGGGCTGAAATGTTTCACCACCATAGTCGCATTCAGGAACAGATCGGCATTGTCTTTCCAGGTGTCGTAAGTGTCAGAGGTTTTTTTGACATCGGCAATCAGGCTGTATTTTTTAGCGGTGTTCAGGTCAAAGCCACCATCATTGTCTTTTAAAAGCATGACCTTCAAAGAGACGCCAGTCTGCTTGATGGCGCTTAAGACTTCCACTTCAGCCGGAGTCAGCGTATTCGCCGGTTTCGCCAGAAGCTCTTTGTATTTTTTGTCAGAGATATCATCCACTTTCCCTTGAGCCGTTTTGAAGAACTGGCGGCGCTTGTAGTGGATGTTCCCGATGCGATCGGCCTGATCCAGCAGGAAGTCCATCACCAGCATGTCGGAAGAATCCTGCATGCCCTGCATGCGCTGACCGACTTTGGCCATCTCAGTGCCGCCCAGAACTTGTGCGATCGGACGGGGATCTTTTAGCAGGGGCCAGAACACGCTGCTGTTGCGGAATTGATCAATGCGGGTCTTGTCTGATTTCAAACCGAAAGCCTCCGCGTACAGTTCTTCGTTGCCTGGATTTTCCGCCAGCACTCCAAAGACCTGTCGTTTGTCCTCGGTCAGGATGCGTGTTGTCCAGTAGGCGGTGGCATTGGCTGAAAGTCCTCGGCGTTTGCCATCTTTATAGAAGGAAGCTGGCACGATGCCCAGACCGTAAGGTGGCTTCGTATAGACATCTGGCAGTTGCGACACGTTGCCGTGTTTGGCGCGAACCAGGTGGCCGATCTGATCGTACCAGTATTGATTCAAATAGGTGTTACCCATTTGCAGACCCAGATAGCGGCCGGCCAGCGCGTGATTCAACACGGTGTCCATATCTACTGTGCGCAGAACACTGGGTGGCACATCCACAGATTTGAACAGTTGAGTCAGGCGGGAATAGCCCAGAATGCTTCCGACGGAAACTCCAGGTGCGGCAAATTTGAATTTGGCCTCTTTGTCGGGATAGCCGGATTTAGCCTTCAAGGCTTTTTTTGCGGAACGGGTCAGAGGGCAGATCGTTTTTTGGAACTGAGCTTCGCTCATGCCTTTGGGGATGGTGTAGTATTCCACCGCCACCGAAGTGCTGTTGACCTTCGGACAGGCATAGTACATCTGTGTTTTGGGATGGTCGCCCCGAGTGGCGTACAAATTCATGGCACAAAGGGCGTCTTCGTCTTTGTTGATTTTGTTTTCCATTCCAGGAAGTCTTTGCAGGACATAACACTTTTCCGGAATCGCTTTTCCTGAAACTTCAATATTGTAGGTTTTAACAGCGTGCTTATCGAATTGAGGATCGAGATAGCTGTAGGCATTTGAACTGATCAGGGCCAAAGATAGAAATGCAGCAAGCATGGATAAGTCTCCGTATTGTGAAACACGGAGACTAGGACTGCCGAAATCAAAAACCAAGTTACTTTATTGCAAGCCAAATTAGCGCACGTACTTCACGCCATTCTTGGAATCCAAAGTCAGCGCTGCGGGCAGGGAACTAAGGCTTTGTAGAGTGCCAGATGAATTGTAATAGCGAATGGTCAGCTGATTTGTTTCAGAAAAGACAAGTTCCACGTATCCCTGCGGAGTGCGAATGCTGGTGCCCACCAAGTACCGTGGCGAACTGCCCGCGCACGGCATGGAAACCACCTGTAATTTTTTACCATCCGGATAAGTGTAGTGGCCGGAATAGAATCCGTGGGAATGGCCAAAGATCACCAGGTCCACATTGTGACTGAGCAAGATGGACTCCAGAGTGTTGCTGCCAGCGGTGCGGCGTTCTCCTGCCAGGACCCCGTTTTCGTAAACCGTCGAGCTGTTGGCTTTGCTGCTGACAATCGAGTATAGCGGGATATGGCCATAGACAACTCGTGCCCGGGCCCCCTTGGCACGGGCGGAGGACAATTGCTCTTTCAACCAGGCCAGTTGGGCCGTGCGGTTGGAAAGCCTGGAATAGTTGGCATCATCCAGGGAAACAAAGAACACGTCTTCTTTGATGAAGGAATAATAGAACGGGAAGTTGTCATCATCGACATATTCCACGTTGGGTTTGTTTTTGCCCCAGAAAGAATCATACAGGCGGCGTTCCTGCGCATAGTAGGCATCGTGATTGCCCGGCGTCGGCAGGAATGGAATGTTTACATCGCGCATGAACGACAGAACTTTTTTCGAGAACTGGTTCCACATGTTCACATAGGTGCTGTCGGAAAGGCTTTTCTTTTCGCCATCGATGTAATCACCCACACCCAGAATCGCCGTTGGCTGGCGCGAAATCATGGATTTGACAATCGAGATCGTGGCATTGGCATAGGTGCCGCTGGTGTCGATGTTCATGTCAGCGAAAGCATGAATCTTCAGGGACTTTGCGCTGTCTTTGATTTCATCATCAGGTTCAGGAAGTGTCGGTGTTGACGGGTCTTCCGTCCCCGGTACCGACTGGGAATTGTCTGTGTCCGTGCCTGGAAGGGCTGTGCTTAGGACGTCAGAGTTTGAGGGGGCACACGCAGCGAGAGTCGAAACGAGCAAAAAGGCCGCAAGAATTTTGAAGGAGGCGGTGACTTTTGTTTTCATACAGTATGTATCGTAACAAAGGTCCGATTTATTAAGCCAAATTAATGCTGAATGTGAGGATGTAAAATGGACTCAGGTCTAAGTTGAATTTCTTGCTGTAGCTCTAGACAGTTTTTGCGAAATTGCAGAGTGAACGGGAGTGATTGTAATAAACGGGATGAAGGGCCGATCCCGCAAGCTGCAGGATCGGTTCTGTTTGTTTAGATTTCGATGTTTTTGCAGAGCCATTCTTCCACTTCGGAAAGTCCCAGATTCAGTTCAGTGTGTTTGCCGCGCACACTCATCAGGGCCTCGCGAACCGCATCGCCACGATAAGCTTTGCCGCGCAGACTTTCCGTCAAGTCCTCGATCACCTGTGGATACAGGCAGTCCGTATAGATTTTCAAATCCTTGATCTGTCCGTCTTCCACTTTGAAGTGGAAATCAAAGAACCCCAGGGTCAGATATTCATCCATCTTGTGGCTGAATTCCAGGGTGTTGCCATACAACCATTCCCAGGAACTGAGCTGTTCGTACTGCTCTTTCAGTTCCGGAATCAGCTTCAGACTTTCCATGGTCAAAGACTCAACTTCCGCTTTCCCGGCATAGAAGTTTTCAAAGGACTTCACCATCGTGGTCACGATCTGATCATGATTGATTCCCGGGGACACCTCGGTCAGGTTCGCTACGCGGGCCCGGACGGATTCTTTGCCTTTGGCTTGAAGCTTTTTCGGATTGGGTGTCAGGTAATTTCCCAGGCGGGTCAGATCGGTGTTCAACAGCAAAGTGCCGTGATGGAAGGCGCGGTCCTTCTTTTCTCGGTAAGCGCTGCCACTGAATTTGCGGGGACCGTCGGGGAATGGGATCAGCAGATCATTTCGGCCTGAAGCTTCGCCCTGGATACCAAAGGTTTTCAACGCATCAAAAATGATCTGAACGTTGTTTTCGCGCTTATAGGATTCTTTGGGCGACAGGAATGTGAAGTTGGTGTTTTGCAAATCATGAAAGACAGCGCCACCGCCGGTCGTGCGACGGGCCAAGTGAACTTTTTCATCTTTCATTTTGGCCAGGTTGCATTCAGACCAGGGATTCTGGTTGCGCCCGATGACCACGGTTTCTTCATTGCGCCACAAGAACAGCACTTGCTGGGACGGATCCAGATTGTGAAAGATCCATTCTTCCGTGGCCAGGTTAAGGTGAGGATTCAAACTGTCTGACAGAAACACTTTTAGCTTTTGCATGGGTCTGAACCTAGTCCGCCCGAGGGGATGGGTCAAGAGTGAGGCGGTGCAGGAAAAGGGGAGATCAAGCCAGATCTTTCCAAATGAGTCTGATCTTTACTTTTTTTGGCTTTTGCGCTTTAATAGTTTGGTATTTCAGTTTCTGCGACTGAGGTGCCCGGACGATGTGCGACGTACCCGGTCAGGACAAGACGACGCTTTTTTCTAACGAAAGGAGTGTTGGTATGTCTAACACAGTAGCATGGATCATTTTGGCAATCGCAGGTCTTCTTGAAGTCGGTTGGGCCATCGGCCTTAAATACACCGAAGGTTTCACAAAACTTGTTCCCAGTGTTCTTACTTTGGTGGCCTTGGCCGGCAGTATGTTTTTGCTGGCGCGGGCGGCGACCGTGCTTCCCATAGGCACCGCTTACGGCGTGTGGGTGGGAATCGGTGCCTTGGGTGCGGCTATTCTGGGAATCTTCCTGTTCAACGAAGCCGCGACACCAGCTCGCCTGTTCTTCCTAGCATTGTTGCTGATTTCCATCATTGGCCTGAAAGCGACGGCAGGCGGGCACTAAAGTCCTTCATCCCATCGGGGGAGGAATTTGAAAATCCATCCAATTTCAGAGAGGATCTGGACCATGGTCCTCTCTTTGTGGCCAGTTTTTTATCCGAATCTTTCGAGGTCGGATAATTCTGGAGTTGTTGTATGTTCAGTCGTGGATTCAGAAAACTTTCTTTCACTCAACAGTTAACTTTACCTATCGCTATTGTCGGCACACTGGTTCTGGGAGGCATTGCCTTCCTGGCTGTGCAGGATTCATTCAAAGACGCCAAAAAATCGGCGCACGCAATGTCTGAAGAGATGGGACGCAAATACGCCCAGCAGATTAAATCCTATTTGGATAAATCCTTTGCCCAGGCCGAAGTGGTGGGGCGCCATCTGGCCATGGAAACTGAAACTCATCAGCAGGACCGGAAGAAAAGTTATCAGCTGTTGCGTGAAGTTCTAAAGAGTGACTCCCAGTATCTGGCCACGTGGTCGGCGTGGGAGCCCAATGCCTATGACGGCAAAGATGCGCAGTTTGCCAATACCGAATTCCATGAAAAAACCGGCCGGGTGTATCCGTGGTGGGTCCGTCAGGGTGATCAGATCATCTATAAGACCCTGTTGAATGAAGAAACGCCGGATCTGGGTGACTGGTACTTCCAGCCCATGCAAAACAAACAGAGCATGCTGGTGGAGCCTTACAAGGACACCGTTAACGGCAAAGAACTGGTGATGACTTCCGCGGTCTATACGGTTGTGCAGAAGGGGACCGCCAAGGGCCTGGTGGGTATTGATATCAGTCTTGATAAAATCAAAGAGCTGGTGGCAGAGATCCGTCCTTTTGCTGATTCCCAGTCCTTCCTTGTTTCTGACAAGATGATGGTGGTCGCAGGGCCGAACCAGGATGAGGTGATGCAGGAATTTAAAGCCGATAGTGCCCTGCAGGCTTTGCTGCAAAAGCATGAAGTTGGCGGCGTTGATATCGATACCGAGCGTGGCAGAGAGTTTTTCCTGGTGATGCCTGTGTCCATCTATGATCTTTCCCAGAAGTGGACGCTGGTGATTCGCACTCCCGAAAAGACCATTCTGGCGGGGGCCTATGCCTCGTTATGGAGACAGCTGGGTTTTTCCCTGGTCGGGTTGTTGCTGCTGATGTCGGTGGTTTATTTTGGAGCAAAACGCTCTGAGAAAAAGATTTCAACTTTGTCCCAGGGTTTGAGTGAATCCTCTGCCGGGATCACCGAGGACATTCAGCATTTGAATTCCACGGGTGGACAGCTGGCGGAATCCTCCACCCGCGCGGCGGCCTCGATTGAGGAAACCGTGGCGTCTTTGGAAGAGATCACCTCGATGGTGCGCCTGAATACCGGCAACGCACAAAACGCGGCGATGCTGTCCGGGGACTCTGCGCGATTGGCAAAAGCTGGCGAGGAAAAAATCCTGGAGCTGGTGCAGACCATGACTCAGATTGAATCTTCAAGTCAGAAAATTGAAGAGATCATTTCCATTATCGATGATATCGCCTTTCAGACCAATCTGCTGGCACTGAATGCTTCTGTGGAAGCCGCCCGCGCCGGTGAACACGGCAAAGGCTTTGCGGTTGTAGCCGAGGCCGTGCGGTCTTTGGCGCAGCGATCGGCGGTGGCGGCCAAGGACATCACGCAGTTGATTTCTACAAGTGTGGTTCAGGTCAAGCAGGGGACCGTGCTGGTTCGGGCCAATGGCGATGTGCTGAAGCAGATGTCCTCAAGTATTGAAAAAGTGGCAACGCTGAACTCAGAAATTGCCAGCGCAAGCCAGCAGCAGTCTGCAGGTATTGAGCAAATCAATGTAGCCATCAATCAATTGGATCAGGTCATTCAAAGCAATGCCGCTGAGGCCGGCGAGATTGTGAACACCGCCGCGCATATCAGTGAAAAATCCGAAGTGATGAATTCGACCGTCAAGGTGCTGAGCGCGGCTTAGCTGCCGTGAACCACCGTGTTCATTTCAGTCACCACGTTTTTCATCACATGGGCCTGGTTCAGGATTTCCTGAACCGTGGCTGAAATTTCTTCGGCCGAGGCGGCATTGGTCTGAATTGCCTGGTCGAGGGAATTCATGGCTTTGCTGATTTGTTGAATTCCGGTGGATTGTTCGTCACTGGCGGAAGAAATCTCAACATTCAGATGGCTGACCTTGCGCACGGAATCCACGATTTCCTTCAAATTTGTATTGGAGCTTTCAGCCTTGTGGCTGCCCCGTTGGACTTTTTCGATGGAGTCATTGATCAGGCTGTTGATGTCTTTTGCGGCAGTGGCGGATCTTTGCGCCAGGGTTCTGACGGCTTCAGCCACTACGGCAAAACCTTTACCGTGTTCGCCGGCACGGGCGGCTTCGACAGAGGCATTCAGTGCCAGAAGGTTCGTCTGGAATGCCAGGTCGTCGATGACACCATTGATTTCAGCGATTTTCCTGGAGGAGTCCGAGATTTCATCCATGGCGCTGACAAGGGCGCTCATTTCGGTGTTGCCGCGCTCTGCACTTTGATTGGAGTCCGAGGACAGGCGGGCGGCTTCTTTGGCGTTGTTGGCATTCATTTTTACCATGGAGGTCATTTCTTCCAGACTGGCGACGGTTTCCTCGATGGAGGCCGCCGACTCGGTGGCCGATTGTGCCAGATTCTGTCCGGCCCGGCTTAGCTGGTCGATCGCGGCAGTGACCACATTTTCCGCCTGCTCCAGGCTTGCGGTGAGGGTTGTGAATCGCTGGGAGATCCGTCGGGAAATCAGAACCACCGCAACACCCATCACCAGCAGACAGACAAGGAACACAACAAGCTGACTCCACAGCAAAGAGTAGGCATTGGCCAGAACAGTTTTCACCGGAGTGGATATCAGGACACCCCAGAATGCTTTTGAATAGGGGATGGAGACGGGAACCAGCAGGTTCAGCACCTCTTCACCGGACTGGCTGTCCTTGCCAGTTTTCAGCAAAAGACGACCATCGAGCAGAGCCTGTTTGAAATCTTCCTGAGAGAAAGGCAGTGAAACCGGCTTTCCCACCAGGTTTGGATCCGGGTTTGTGACATAGTTAAAGCGGTCAGAAATCAGAAAGCCGACAGAGGTTTCATAGGGCTTCACTGCCGAAATCTGCTTGTCCAGTTGGGAAAGCAGCAGATCGACACCGACGACACCCATCAGTTTTCCGCCTTCAAAGAGGGGGGCCGCTGCCGAACTCATTAAAAGATTCTGTCCGTTGACTTCGTCGTAGTAGGGCTCGGTCAAAATCCGGCGGCCCGCATTTTTTGGCGCCAGATAAAATTCGCCATTATAGTTGATATCATTTTCCCAGGTCAGGGATCCGCCTTCGCCCGAGCGATTCCAGTAAGGTCCGAAGCCGCCGATTTTTTCATAACCCGGCTGCCCCAGATAGTGGGCATCCTGTCCGTCGAAAGCATTGGGTTCGAAAGTGGCCCACAGCCCGAAGACCGATGGCGCCTGGGTCAGCATGTTTTTTAGAACGGCATTCACCTCGGCCCGCGGTTTGGTGTTTTGCTTTCTAACGGTGTCCAGATACGCTTCCACTTGTTGCGCCACCATAAGGCTTGCATCCAAGTCCGCTTTGAACGCGTTGGCGAAAGCCTCTGCTGACTTTGTGACCTTAAATTCGGCGTCTGACTGCGCCGTTTGAAAACTTCGCGAAGCTGAAAAATAGGTCAGCAGCCCCAGTGCGATGAAAGTGATTGTAAGAATAGGCAGGGCGATTTTCGTCTGTAAAGAGAACTCTTTCTTCATTGATCTATCTTAGAAGAGATTGTGAGTTCTGACCGCTTTGAAAAAACAATTAAGACTCTGGTCGAAGTTTGCGTCTTGATTTGTGTGACCTGATTGTCCGCGAGCTCGCGCCCAACGCCAAGTTTATTGCAAATTATGAGGGCTTTTAGAGTCTGAAAATGCCTAGGTGCCAAATAAAAAAAAAGGGAGGCTTGGGGCCTCCCTTTTAGCTACTTCAAAGTGAAGTTGAAAATGCTGGTGTCGAAAGAGTTGTACTCGTCATAACGAGAAAGCGCATACAAGTCTTTGCGAGTCTGCATTTTGTCCAAAAGACCCTCTTGCGTGCCTTTGGCTTTGATTTCATTCAAGCCTGCCACTGTCGCGCCCATCGCCAGACGGAATGTCGTCACCGGATAGATCACGATGTTGTAGCCCAGATTGGAAAGCTCTTCGTAAGTGTACAGACGACCTTTACCGAATTCTGTCATGTTCGCCAAAAGCGGAACATTCACAGCCTTGCGGAAAGTTTCAAATTCTTTTTCGTTTTCCAAAGCCTCGGTGAAGATGCAATCCGCACCGGCATCAATGTAAGCTTTCGCACGGTCAATGGCTTTATCCAAACCCTCAACAGCACGCGCATCTGTACGAGCGATCAAAAGGAAGTTTTCATCCATCTTTTTACCGCGAGCTGCCGCCGCCACTTTACGGGCTGCTTCATCACGAGTCACAAGACCCTTGCCATCCAGGTGACCACAGCGCTTCGGATTGATTTGATCTTCAATGTGGCAACCCGCCAGACCCATCTCGATCATTTCCTGAACCGTGCGAGTCGCAGACATCGGTTCACCAAAACCAGTGTCGATATCAATAATAGTAGGAAGTTTTGTCGTGCGGGCGATCTGACGACCCCGCTGAGCCACTTCAGTCAAAGAAGTCAGACCAATATCAGGATACCCCAGATCATTGGAAAGCACAGACCCAGAAATATAAACCCCATCAAATCCCGCTTTTTCAATTGCCATAGAAACCAGCGGAGACCAAGACCCCGGCATCTGCAAAAGCTTGCCAGACTTCAAAGCATCTCTAAAGTTCTTACGTTTCTGCGCAGGAGTAATTTCAGGAAACAACATACAAGCCTCTTCTTTCCTCGCGACCCTTCGGACAGTGTGACCAGCATCCTGCTGGTCATCCTTCGGACTTCGCGTCGAAATGCCATCGTGGCATTTCGATCCTCGCGGACGCCATCCCTTCGGGATGAGCTGCTGCGGAACTCGGCGAACGGCTCAAGGAGCCCTCCCCCTGTCCCAAGGCAGCCCCTGGGTCGTTTGTCTTTATTTATGTTTTCTTCATTCAGAGCCAAGCACGACGTTTCATGCTCATCTCTCAATGTCCGGCAGCGCTCGTTAACGTTGGCAGTAACCGGTTCAGCAGTCATCTTATCACAGTCCATTTCAAGTAGTGCTCAAGTATAAGCGTCAACAAATTGAACTTACAGAGCGATGAGCTTGAAGGGAGTGGGAAGCTGTACTTGGAGGGACCTCTGGGGGCGCAGGAAGCGCGAACCGGGCGAACGCCCGGCCCCAGCGAGGCAGGAAGCCGTGTCCCGTAAAGGACAGCTTCCCACTCCCTTCAAGCGGACCTTCGTTCTAGAAGATCCCTTTGTTGTCGCGTTTGTTGTTCACAAGCTTTTCGATTGGGATCTGAACGTTCAACTGCTGAACTTGTTCTGCAGTCAGGTTTTCCAGATTTTCAACCAAGCCAATGAAACGATCGCGTTCTGCTTTGGTGATGATACCTTCAGTCAGAATGTCGAACTTGCGGATGTAGTCCGCACGTTTGAACGGACGGGCACCGGCAGGGTGAGCATCAGCTACGCCCAGCTCGTCCACGATTTTGGAGCCGTCTTTCATTGTGATTTCTACGCGGCCACCGAAGCGTTTTTTGTCTGGATCTGTCTCGTGGTACCAAGCAGTCCATTGTTTGTCTTCAACAGTGGAGATTTTGTGCCACAAAGCCACAGTGTCCGGACGCTGAGCGCGCTCTGGAGCGTAAGAGTTGACATGGTGCCAAGTGCCGTCCTGCAACGCCACGGCGAAGATGTACATGATGGAGTGATCAAGAGTCTCGCGGGATGCATTTGGATCCATTTTTTGTGGATCGTTTGCACCAGTACCAATCACGTAATGAGTGTGGTGGGACGTGTGGATCACGATGGACTGGATGTCGTCGAAGTTTTTGATCATTGGCTTCATTTTGCGAGCCAAATCGATCAACGCCTGGGACTGATACTCTGCAGAGTGCTCTTTAGTGTAAGTCTCAAGGATCGCGCGTTTTTCTTCGCCCACTTCTGGAAGTGGAACTTCGTATTTACCGTCTTTGCCATCAAGCATGTAAGCGATAACAGAGTCTTCGCCTTCGTAGATCGGAGATGGAGCACCTTCGCCACGCATAACACGGTCCACCGCTTCTACAGCCAGTTTACCAGCGTGTGCCGGAGCGTAGGCTTTCCAGGAAGAGATTTCACCTTTACGGGACTGACGAGTCGTGAAGGACACGTGAACCGCTTGTTGAACTGCTTGGAAAACTGTTTCAGTTGGCAAAGACAACAAAGTGCCGATACCCGCAGCCGTTGCCGGGCACAAGTGAGCGATATGATCTTTTTTGTGCTTGTGAAGGCAGATGGCTTTAACCAGGTCCACGTGAACTTCGTAACCAGTCACGATACCTTTTAGAAGCTCTTTACCGTTTTTACCCATTTGCTGAGCCACTGCCAGAATAGCAGGGATGTTGTCCGCCGGGTGAGAATAGTCCGCGGCAAGGTAAGTGTCATGGTAGTCCAACTCACGAACAGCCGTGCCGTTCGCCCAAGTAGCCCATTCACAGTCAAATTTCTGGTCATTCGGCATACCGAAGACAGTTGCTCCACCATTGCGTGGGTGGGCAATCGCCATAGCACGCGCAGAAGCCACCGGACGACGGTTGGCAGCAGCAATCGCTACAGAGGCATTGTCGATGATACGATTGATAACCATGTCAACGACGTCAGCTTTGATAGGGGCGTTGTCAGTTGCGATTTCAGCAATTTTCCAAGCCAGTTGGTCTTTGCGATCCAACTTCTCTTTAGATGGGTACACACGAACTGTATGTTTCTTCATGAATGGGTCCTTTCTGGATTAAGAAAATGAAACAGCCCAAGCTATCTTGGGCTCCAGAAAGGGTCAAGAATGACCACGGGGAACAGGTGGTTCGCTCAATGCGTCGAAAGAGCGGTCCAGCCAGCTTTGTTGTGGAAGTCGGCCTGCGGTCCGGGGTGGAACAAGGACCAATAGCTCAGGGTCCCATCGACGAATTCAATCACCGCCGTCAGTCCCAAGCAGGTGAATTCCAATGGTTTGCGGCTGTCGATTTCAATTTGAAAACGCGCTTCGGCGTCCTCAGAATTGCGCGGTTGCAGGCGCACGCGGGTGTCCGTGGCCGGAGCCATGCCTTCTCGGTATTTGCTAAAGGAATAAGCATTCCAGTGGCCGTTCGGGGCGCAGTTGATCTCCAGATAGGGTGATTCGGGTGCCGCGCCATTTCCAAGAAACACTTCCAGGCAGGTGTGTTTCCAAAGGCCGTCTTCACGGCGCTCAAGATTGGAAGATTCAGGCCATTTGATGGCATCCGTGGAGCCGGTGATTATAAACTCCACCAGCAGACGGCTGTCAGAAAGCGGGGTCACTTCACCATGAACCTGCAAAGTGTTGGTCAGCGGTGTCTTGGTAAAGGGAATCAGAGGTTTCACTTGCGTTTCTCCCAGCCCAGAACGGCGGTGAAGAGGACTTTTTCATCACCCACGCGCAGGCCCTTGTAGGCGCTGGCGCCGTGGCTGGCCAGTTGTACATCGGGGCTGGAGCAGTTGCGGTGAACTTCGACTTCGTCACCCAGGTGAGTTTCCGCCAGGAAGTTGACGGAGTAGGTATTCAACTTCAGGCTTTTGTGCAGATCATAGGGGATGGCATCCAGGATCCATTGGGCATATTTGGTGTTGTTCACATGCTGGTTGATATCCAGATCCGAATTGCGCACCCGGTATTTGGCGATTTTTTCGTAGGTGCCCGTCACCGGGATTTTTTCCGGATTGATTCCTGTAGAGCGGGCATGGGCAATCTGATCCCACGGGCGCAGGTTGTCTGCTGGCAGTATTTTTTTACTTTGGCGATCCAGAGCCAGCCAGCTTGTGGAACACAATCCGATCTCTTCCCCGGACTGATTCAGAATTGCGAATTCCCGCGCCACGAAGGCTCCTTCGGGGGCGCGCAGCCAAGTTTGAATCTGGATGTTTTCGCCGAAGCGGGGCCAGGTTTTCATTTGCAGGCTTTGTCGGGTCAGAACCCAGAACAGCCCTTGTTTTTCCATGTCCAGCAGGCCGAAGCCCATTTTCTCGGCATGAATCCAGGCGGTTTCTTGCAGCAGATTTAACAATCCATACAGACCCAAGCGTCCCAGCGGGTTTACTAATAGACTTGTAATGTGGAAATTTTCAACCCAGGGGCTGTTGCTAATATTTGTCATTCTCATATCCTTCAGTCTTTTCTGCTACAAAACAAGAATTGGCTCATATCTCAAACACAGAAAAGATTAGAAATTGCAAAAAAACAGGAAGTAATTTAGATCAAATAAGCTATAATGTATTTATCTGGATGAGAATATTTTGAAAGCTTTTTGAATGCAAAGGGCTTGTCACACTCGTCATGATGTGTATAAATAAATTCATCGTTAGGTGGAAATCACATGAGACAAAAAAATATGTTAGCTGATTTTTTGAAGCAAAAACGTGTATCGGCAGGTCTTTCTCAGAGAGACGTTGCTGACAAATTGGGTTACTCCACGCCACAGTTCATTTCCAACTGGGAGCGCGGTGTTTCTCATCCTCCAATCAACGCATTGAAAAGATTGGGTGAGCTTTACAAAGTTTCTGCTGACGATCTTTTCGAAGTGACCTTGAATGCGACCATCCATGAGGTGACTCAGGATCTTCGCCGCAAGTTCGCTAGCAGCAAAGCACGTTAAGTTACCAGGTTTTTTAGAAACTTGATTGTCGAAGAGCTCCTTTGGGGGCTCTTTTTGTTTAAACGGCATAAATACGATTTTGTTTCGAGAGCGGCGCGGCATGAGTGTGGCAACCCAAGGACATCTGCAAAAATTTAGACTTCTTTGTGAAGAGCTGTCCTCTATGCTGGAGCAGGAGGGCTGGTCTGTACGTCCGTATGCTCAAGAAACTCTGCCGTATTTTCAGCAATTGAATCCAGATGAGCAGGCTCATTCCACGGATTTGATGAATCAGTATCTTGAGGTTTGCCGGTCAGTTCACCGTCAAGGACGTCGGATCAAGGACATGCCTTTCCTGGTAAAAACAGCCTTGGACTACTACGGATATAAAATCAGTCCTGAGGGGCTTGATCAGTTGGTGAATGTGGAAGGGCGTATTGTCGAGTTTTATTCCCACAAGCACACGCAGTTTTTCCGTTCATTCAATTTCTTTGAATTTTGCAGCTATACTATCGAAGACGTTTTCTGTCGCAGCTGGCCTCATCTGTATTCCCGCGCGGAAGAAGTGACCTTGCGTATTTTGGAGCAAGCCAACTATATTTTGTCAGGCCGATTGAATCAGCCGGTGATCATCACGGAAGTTCATAAGATTCAAGAGCGCGTGTCGCTGGAGCGACTGCAGATGTATATGACCCGCCTGTATCTGGAGCCCCTGATCAAAGATGGCAAAGTCGAAGGACTGATCGCCATCGAAGACTGTGTGTGGAATATTAACGACTTCACAATTTAGGATCTTCTGTCTTTAGAACGTACCGATCGACAGATGGAAGCGCCATGGTTCTTCACCAGGGCGTGCATCCAGCTTCCAAGCCCATTCAAGACTTAATGGCCCCACGGGGGTATTGTAGCGAATGCCAAATCCGGTTGAATCACGATACGGATCCGTAAAGTGCAGATCATGGATCTTCACGGAACCCCCATCATAGAACAAAGCTCCACCCAGACTTTCCCAAACCGGGAAGCGCAGCTCTGATTTAATCAGATACATGGTTGAATCCGTGGTCAGATAGTACGTCGGATCGGTGTCGCTCAAGCCCAGATCCTGACGGTTGGGGAAGACCTCCTGGGTTCCGGCTTCATAACCACGCACGGTGGATTGACCGCCCAGCGTGAAGCCCTTTTTATCCCAGGGTACACCACCGTCTTTGCTCAGATTTTTCAAATATCCACCGCGCACCTGATTGGCCCAAACGACAGGTTGTTTGGACAGGCTTCCCACGGTCCAATAGTGGGTGAAACTCAAAGTGGAACGCCAGTATTCGATTGTTGGACTGCTGCCGATTTCCGGAGTGGAGAACTCAGCATTCCAGCGAGTGAAAGTGCCGCGGGTCGGATTGAACGGATTGTCGCGGAAATCCAGATCCAGTTGCGGGCCGGTGGTGGCGATGTTTTGCTCCAGCGTATCGTATGGATAAGAGTCATCCAAACCGAAGTCGCGGATGGTTGCCAAGGACCACAGATCCCAGATTCCCAGGATGCGCGACGTGAAATCTTTTTCCAGAGAGTAGGTGGTCGAGCGCACATCCGACACCTGCTTGATGTCGTAATCGGTCACGGTGCTGGAGCGGGTGACGTTGATACGGCCACGCACGCGGGAATTGAAAATATAAGGCTCCAGATAGCCAAGGACCACGCGACTTTCCAGGTATTTGATGTCAGCGACGTTGTAGTTTCCTTCCAGGCGCAGGGAAATCCCGCGGCCCGTGCCCCACAGGTTGCGATAGGCAATCCCGGTGTATCCGCGCAATGTCAGGGTTCTTTCATTGGTTGCGCCCACGCCAAAATTGAAGACCCCGGGATCCCGTTCGGTGACTTTCACCAGCACCGTGCGGTTGGCGACGTTGGTTTTTTCCTCGAGCGTGCGGATTTCAACTGAGCCAAAGAAGCCGGTTCTTTGAAGACGTGCGACGGATTCCTCCAGATTTGAAGGCGTCAGCAGATCACCCTTGTCGAACTCAAGTTCTTTGTGGATCACATAGTCGGTAGTAAAGGTGTTGCCTTCCAGAATGATAGAGGCCACGCGCACCTGCGGGCCTTCAAAGATTTTGAAATTCAGGGTGGCTTTGGTGTTGGTTTCATCATAGGTCACCAGATCCGCGCGCTCATTCAACAGCAGCATTTCAATATAGCCCTGCTCGCGGTAATGGTTTTTCAGACGGGCCACGGCCTCTTCGATTTGTCCCAGCTTCAGAGGCCCCGGGCGCAGGCGAGTGACCTTCAAAAGCTCTTCCGGTGTGAAGGCCTGATTGCCGGTAAAGGTGACGGACTCCACTACGGTCAGGGGGCCTTCATCCAGATTGATGTAAATCGTGACGGCGTCACGTTCCTTGTTGTACTGCGTGCGGGTGGAAAGAATCTTGGCTTGCAGGTAACCGTTGTTTTGCAGTTCCAGAATCAGATTCTTTAGGCCGGCGTCAATGTCGTCCTTGTTGTAATAGCCGCTGTCAACGATGGCCGAGCTGTGCTCTTCGATAAAGTTGATATAGTAGCTGTCTTTTTTGCTATAGCGGCCCGTGAGGTTGTATTTTTGCACCTTCACTTGCGGGCCTTCATCGATGTGGAAGGTCACCTTGCGCTGGAAATTACGCAGTTCGGATTCATCCGCTTTGACTTCGGCGCGGGCGTAACCCTTGGAAAGATAATAGCTGCGAATCTTGGCGGCCAACTCGGCGCTGACCGACGGGCTGGCGGAATAATAGTTGTCCAGATCCAGGGCGTTTTCGATTCCGCGGATCGCTAAGAAACGCACCCCCTGATAGTCAAAGTTGTACTTTTCAGTCTTTTCCAGTCGATAGGTCAAGGTCACCTGGGATTCGTCGGCATTGAAATCCGCCGTCGGCCCCACCAGATCCGCGCGGATATAGCGGTTCTGGGACAGGTATTCACGGGCGTCCTTCTGGATTTTGGACAGAGTTGAGTCCGTGTAGGGATCATTCAGGGCGCCGTCGATTTCTTTCATCAGGCGTTTGTTCAGATCCTCATTCGGGCTTTGCAGCACGATATTGTGAACGCGGGTTCTTTTGTTTTCATTCACGCGCACCAGAATTGAAACGGACTCAGGACTTTCCGGCGGCATTTCGATATCGATCACAGCGTTATAAAAACCAATGTCACGATAGGCCTGGCGCAGTTTTTCCCCGCCTTCAATCAGGGTCTGCTGGTCAAAGACGTCGTCGGCCTTCACGCCAAACAGGCTGGCAGCTTCGGAAGTCGAAATGGTCTTATTGCCCTCCCACTGAACTTGGGAAATACGACGGGTCAGCTGGAAGTCCATGCGCCACGGACTGCCGTTGCCGTCATCAAAGACGCGCAGGCGCTGCAGCTGAGGCTTTTGCTGCATAAAGCGCAGAATTTCGTCGACCTGATCCTGACTCAGGCGTTCTTTTTTGGCGTCGGGGAATCTTTTTTCCAGATCCTGCTGCAGTTCCTGTGGCAGGGGGGAGTAATTCAGATTCTTCTTCACCGCCCAGGCGGGAAGTCCCAGAGACAGGGCCAGAATCAAGGCTGGTTTCAAAAGGGGTGTGCGGATCATTTAAACTCCCTTTTGAATTCCAGATCCAGGCCAAAGATGCTTTGGGATTCCTGCTGCGTGGACTGCACGTTGGTGTTTTCCTCGGTGCCACGGGTTTCGAAAGATCCGATGGCAGTGAAGTTGCTGTTCAGGATGTATTCCAGTTTGATGTCGTAAGACTGGGTGTCACCCACCGGACGGCTGCCAGACACTTTCATTTTTTCTGAAAGGCGACGGCTCAGGGTGATCTTCGGAACCGAGATGTTGCGGGTGGAATCGTACTGGGACGTCACTGCCAGGTTCAGGCCCAGGGTGCTTTCAAGCTGTTTGTTGATTGGTTTTGCCAAAACCGCGCCGCCGATTTCCACGCCCAGCTGTTCTGCCTGCTGGCGGGATTGCAGGTTCTGATCCATCGCCGACGACGTAACACCCAAAGCAATCAGGGAAATAATGTCCTGCTCTGAAAGCGGCGGGACGCTGTTCAAAAGGATGGTCGGGTTTTTGGACGGTCCCTGCGCCAGCAGGGTGATGTCGTATTCATTGATGCGGGACGCGGCTGAAATGTACAGGTTGGGATTGATTTCATCCGGATCATTGAAATCAATCACGCCACTTTGAACATCAAAAACTTTGTCTTTAAAGATGATCTTGGAACGTCTTTCCATGCTGATTTTACCTAGCAGTACCGGATTGGTTGGCGGGCCTTTGACCTGCAGTTGACCCGTGACTGAGCCATCAATAAGGGAATTTTTGATCACGATATTGCGGCTAAGCAGAATCTGCAGATCCAGCAAGATGGCCTCAAACTGACCCTCGCGCAGAAGTTTTGGCAGGTACAGGCTTTGGCGAACGCCGGTGACACCGCCACCATCTTCGGTGAATTCTTTTTCAACCATGGCGCTGGTCACATGATAGGTCCCGGAAAGAGTGAACGGGAACCAGCGGCCCGAGAACAGCAAGTCGGCACTGCCACTGCTGCGAACCTTGTCCGGCACATTGAAGGTCACACCCTCCAAACGCGCACGGATGGTGGTCGGGATGTCTTTGATGCCGTTGATCTGAATGCCACCGTCACCAGTCAAAGTTCCGCCGGCAATCTGCCCGTTGATGGAATTAATCAGGATGCGACTTTGCGAGAACACGACTTCAGCAGACACTTTTTCCAGCGGATGCGGGAAGCCTTTGATTTTCACAAAAGTGTCTTTGGCATTGGCGTTACCAAGAATCTCAGGCTTCATGACAGAGCCCGATACATTCGTGGAAACATGGATCGGTCCCCCCATGTCTTCCAGGAAAGGCGTGAAGATCTGCAGCAGGCGAAGGTCGGCATTGGCGGTCACACCCACGTTCAGATTCTCGGCAGTAAAGTTGGTGCCGCGGATCTGGATCAGGTTGTTCGGGCCTTGCAGGGTGAAATTGCGGATGCTGGCCACACCGTGATCCATGGTGATGTCGATAGGGCCGTTGTTGGCAAAGCTCAAAGGGCCGCGTTTCAAGGTGAAAGCGTCGATGTGCACTTTGCCTGTGGCTTTAAACAGCTCGCCGCTGTCGGATCTCAGGTCCACGGTGGAAGTCAGTGCCGAGTCATATTCGTTGGCCAGGTTCGCACCGCCAATCAGGCCCAGCAAAGTGGAATAGTTCCAGTTGTTGGTGGTGACCTTCATCACCAGCGGCGTGCGGCTGCTGGCAATAGGCACCTGGAAGTCGGCCTTGACCTTGTTCCCGAACAGGGTCATCTGGCCGGCAACACTTTGACGGCTGATTTTCAGAATCAGGTTGGAGTTGGGAATTTCCTGATCCTCGAACAGGGTGTCGGTGATGGCGCCTTTTAAAAGAATCTGTGGCTGCGTCACGGATTCTTTAAGTTCAGCGGCAAAGTTCAGGTTCCCGGTGATGTTGGAATTGATCTTGCTGATGATGTCGGATTCCTCCAGACGCCAGTTTTTTCCATCTGCATACAGATTCATGATCTTGTCAGAGGAGATGCCCCCCTGCAGGGTGACGGTGGAATTGGCTCTTTGCAGAACAACCTTGTCAGCCTTGATGTTTCCCTGGTTGGCGGAAGCATTAAATTGAAGCGAGTCAAAGCTTTCAAGGCCGATGAAAACTTTCTTAAAGGCGGATTCAATCTTGTAATTGAGCTTCCAGAAATTCAGAGGGCCTTCCACATGGGCTTTGGCGGCGCCCACACCCTGAACCTGAATGGGCAGTTTGTAAATCGGCTCAAAGACCTGCGCCACATCGGCGATATCGGCAGTTGGAACACTGAAGTCACCGCTCAGGGTTTCGTTGTTCAGATTCACATTCAGATCACCCAGATACTGGGTCTTGTTGATGGCGCCGGCAATGTCCTCAAAGATCAGATGTCCCTTGCGGTACTTCAGATCAGCAATCAGATTTCCCAGGGCAAAGTCTTCAAAAATAAAATTGCGCGCATTCAATTTCATGTCAAAGATCGCCGCATTGGAATCCCCCGAAGTGGATCCTGAAATGCTGGCGGCACCGATCATCTTCAAATTGGCCAGATTGCGGATGTTCTTAAGATCCAGTTTGTCGGTTTTGAAATTGATTTTAAAGCCCTTGTTAAAATCGATCACACCGTCGGTGGTGCCCTGACTGCTGCCGACGTTCAGAAGAGCAGCATAGGTTACACTCTGGGTGGTGACCTGGAACTGACCTTTGGCTTTCATGCTGTCGATATTCACCAAAGGTTTTGTGTTGGGCTTTAGGTCGGTTTTCACCCACAGGTCTTTGCCGGAAATAGAAGCATTGGTGCAAGTCACCTGGAACGTCGGGCGGATGCGACCCTCGCACGGCAGTTCACCTTCAAGCCCGATGCCCACAGGGATGTTCGCCAGATCCAGGCTTTGGAAAAGCTTGTACAGATCCAGGCTATGAACAGTGATCAGGGACTTGAAGCCGTAATTGCCGTCCAGCTCCAGTTGGGACTTGGTCAAAGTCGCTTCGCCGGCCGGATGATTCACCTGCATTTCAGAAAGACTGATCACGCCATTTTGGTATTCACCCTGAACGCGCGCATCACCCAGTTCCAGTTTTCCCAATGTCACTGAGCGGGTGTTGATGTCGGCCGAAGCTTTGACATCCTCCAGACCGTTGAAGCGGGCATCCATTTCGGTGACCAGCTCGCCGTTGATCACCGGCAGCTTGATGTCCGGGCGCAGGCGTTTCACTTCGTTGTAGATGTCCGTTAGATTGACCTTGGCACTCAGATCCAGAACACCGGAAGGTTTGATCGCGATTTTGGAAAAATGAGTCAGTTCCCCGCGGGTCAGAATTTCGGATTCCCCCAGGCGCACACCCAGTTGGATGATCTTCAGGGACTGGCGGGTCAGGTAAAGGTGCGTGTCCAAAGATCCCGCAAAATCACCGATGCCGCCAAGCTTGACCTGCAGGGACGGGATGTTGGCTTTGGCCGTCAGGTTTTTCCCCATATTGGTCAAAAGCAGATCACCGCTTTCAACATCCACATTCAGTTTCAATTGTTTTGAAGAAACATTCAGCAGGATGTTCTGCAAAAACACCCGTTGCAGCGGCAGCTTTTCCAGGATGGCAAAGATTTCATCCATGGGAAGTTCTTTGGCCGGAGAGTCATCTTTCAGGAAAGGATCGATATTGATTTGCGCGCGCGGGGATTCCGCCACCACCGCAGATAGGGTCAGTCGGCCCCCCATCAGATGAAACACATCGACAAAGGCACGCACGCTGCCAATTTCAATCAACGGCAGGGAATCAGCCAATTCACCTTTGCCGCGGATTTCAATTCCTTCTATCGCCGCGGACGGGCGCAAGAATCGTAGTGACAACTTTTTGGCGCGAATGCTGACGGGAAGATTCTCATCGGAATAACTTTGGATTTTGTTCAGCGCCCAGGTTTCCAGTTTTGGTGCGATATAGGTGGACCCTACCGCCCATAAAACCAGAAAACACGCCAGTGGCGTCAGTAAAATCCAAAAAGCCCTTCTCACTGGCCACCCCAGATGCTGAGCAGGGCACTGGCCGCACGGTAATGCGGGCGCGCTGCCAGCAATCCTTCCATCACTTCAATGGCAGTGTGTTTTTGGCCCAGCCCCCACAGCGCCTGGGCGCGCAGATAAGCCGTGGCAAAGAAAGTTTCCGGTTCATGGGCAAAGACGACTTCCACTTTCGCCAGATCTGTCAGCAGTTCCACGAAGCGGCGGCACTTCAGCAGCACTTCCAGACGGAACCAGATCAAAGTCTCCGATTCATCGCTGAAGGACAGCAAAGACAGCGCGTCTTCATAACTTTCCAGCATATAAGCGGCAATGGCGAAATCAAAAGCCATGGACGGATCAGTTTCTGCGTGCTCATGCATACTTTGCATCAGCACCTGCAGAGCCTGTTCTGTTTCCGGATCTTTCGGAGAGAAATCTTCTGTCTTCACTCCGCGCGAGCGTGGTGTGCGGCGGGAAAGAATTTCCAGCGCATAACGCTGCTTGTGTTCGTTCACTTCGCGGCGAATGTCGCTGTCGCCCGGATAAAGTTTCTGCAGACGAGCCAGCAGGGATTTTTCCTGTTCATACAACTGCTGCGTGCGCAATGTAATCAACTGATCCAGCAACAGACGTTTGTTGTTCAGATAGTCTTTGTGAATTTTGTATTTGCGGTTGCTGCGCCACTCGCCCAAAGATTGAATCGTCTGGCGCAAAGCCAGGGAACGGGACGCTTCTTCCTGGGCGCCGTCTTCTTCGATACCGTCAATCAGGGCACGCACGGATTTTTCATCCAGCTCTTCGCTAAAGGCGCTCAGCGCTTCCAGAAAGTACGGCCAGGGAATCGGGAAGGATTCATTTTCAAGATGGCGCAAAACAAACTCAACCAGCACCAGTTCATTTCCGGATTGAATCAGAAAACGTGAAAGGGCGGTGATGTTATCAAGAGTAAAATGATCCGGGGAGGATTCGATGCTGGAGACAAGACGAGTTGCCACTTCAGCCAGATCGATATTTTGATCTGAGCCTTGATTGAGTAAATTCTGGATTTCTAACTCAATATATGTGGACAAGAAAAAAGCCTCCGCAGTTCATCTGAAACTTTATCTCATTATTTTGCGATAAAATTCAGTGGTTGCGGAGACTTAATACTAGGCGTTAATTACTTTTGGCTGACGCGCTCTACGTATTCACCTGTGGAGGTGTCAATACGAAGAACATCGCCTTCGGAGATGTGCAATGGAACACCTACAGTCAGGCCGGTTTCCATAGTTGCTGGCTTAGTCGCGCCAGTCACACGGTCACCTTTGATACCTGGGTCTGTTTGAGCCACTTTCAAGTTCACCGCTTTTGGCACGTCGCAAGCAACGGCTTTTTCGTTGTAGAACAAGATCACAACTTTCAGATTTTCAGTCAGGTAGTACTTGGATTCGCCCAGGTCTTCTTCAGACATGGCGATTTGTTCGAAAGTTTCCTGAGACATGAAGTTGTAACCAGAGTCGTCTTTGTACAAGAAAGACATCTCTTTGTTTTCTACGTTTGGAACTTCGAATTTTTCACCGGATTTGAAGGTGGATTCAAGATTTTGGCCTGTCAGCATGTTTCTCAGCTTAGTGCGAGTGAACTGATTGCCTTTGCCTGGTTTCACGTGTTGGAAGTCCACGACGATGTAAGGCTTGCCCTCGAGCATGATTTTTAGACCTTTTCTAAAGTCCGACGTTTCGTACATTGTAAAATCCTTCCTGAATAAGATAAATCAAGGAAGAGCTATAATGTCCTAAACGGGCGTCAGAGGTCAACCTTGGGCGCGGTAGTCTTCTATTTTGCGAAGCATCATCTCAAGGACTTCCAGCTTTCGTTCGCGGATCAACTGCTCACGGGGTTGGATAGGTTTCAGTGGAATGGCCTCATCAGTGTCGTTATAGCGGACCTGAAGGGTTTTCATGCGTCTTTGGATCTCGGGATGGTCGCCGAATTCCACGCGGGTGTCTTTCAAAAGGGCATGGGCTTTTTCCAGATCGTTGCGCACAATAAAGGCATCAATCAGGGAAAGCATGCGCTCCAAAGCCTTGTTGGTGGTGATCGGTGCCGGACGGATGACCACTTCTTCGATGCCAAAATCCGGTTCGCGCCCCACGGGGGGGGCGGCTGAACTTTCCAGATTTACTTCCGGCAGTTTGGTCATGGCAAAGACGTCTTCGTCGTACTCGTCCGCCGTCAGGGATTCCAGTTTTTGCACCGCCTTTTGGGCGCTTTTGGAATTTGGATTCAGGAATAAAACCATTTTAAAGGACTTTAAAGCATCCTTCGGATTCTTTTGCGCCAGATGAACTTCGGCCATCAGTTGGTGCGCCAGAATATTTTCAGAAGACAAAGCAGTGGCTTTTTTCAGAGTGTCCAGAGCTTTGGCAAGCTCTCCCAAGTCGCGCATCACCTTGGCGTAAGTCACCAGTCCACCCACAAATTGCGGGTGGCGTTGAACGCCGGCAGTCACGGTTTTACGGGCTTCTTGAAGCATTCCCATTTCACGATAAGCCTCTGCCAACGGAGCAAAAACCTGAGAATTCGGATCTTTCTCGAGGAGGCTTTGGTACTTTTCAATGGTGCTTGCTTCAATTTTGGGCATGAACAGATACTAAAGCAGATTGATTGACTAAGCAATAGCTTCAGCTTCAAATAGGGGCGAGAGTTTAAAAACAGGGTGGTTGTCTTTGATTATTCTTGGGGTCGATCCCGGTTCCCGCATTACAGGTTTCGGTGTCGTTCGCGTGGCGAACGGAAAGATTGAGCATATCAATCACGGCGTGATCGTCATGGACGGTGACGACGCTTTCCCGCGCCGGATGACCGAACTGGGTTCTGCGTTCCGTGAAGTCATGGAAAAGTACAAACCTGAACAGGTCGTCATCGAAAAAATCTTCCTGGGTAAAAATGCCGACAGTGCCTTCAAGCTGGGTCACGCCCGCGGCGTGATCATGTATGAAGCCGGTCTAGGCGGAGCCGAAGTTCAGGAATACGCCACCCGGTCCGTAAAAAAAGGTGTCACCGGCAACGGCGGCGCCTCCAAAGAAGACGTGCAGGCCATTTTGAAAGTCATGCTGAGCTTAAAAACCATCAGCCGCATCGATGCCTCGGACGCCCTGGCCATGGCTTGTTACCATGCCTTTGAAATGAAAAAGAAAGCCCTAATGCAAAGAGCGGTGAGTTTATGATTGGATATCTGCGCGGTAAAATTATTGAAGTGATGAATGACTCCGCTTTGATTGATGTCAGTGGTGTGGGTTATGAAATCCTTGCTTCCGGCAACACGCTGGGGGACCTGCAGACCCTTCTGGGCAAAGACATCATCGTCTGGGTGCACACGCATGTGCGCGAAGATGCTTTGCAACTTTTCGGTTTCCACGACAAAGAAGAAAAAAACATGTTCCTGTCTTTGCTGAAAGTTAACGGTGTCGGTCCAAAGATGGCCTTGAGCATTCTTTCCGGCGGCCGTCCGGCGCAAATCCAGCAGATGATCGAAGCGGGCGATGCCAAGGCTTTGTCCGGTCTGCCTAAGGTCGGCAAAAAAACCGCTGAACAAATTATTCTGACCTTAAAAGGCAAGCTTGTGTCGATCGAAGACGGTGGCGTTATCGGCCATGCCAAATCTGTGGCGCACACTCAAATCACTTCTGCACTTTTGAACTTGGGTTACAAGTCCCAGTTGGTGGATCAGTTTGTATCTTCGTTGCCAACGGACGTGTCCGTTGAAGACGGTATTCGCAAAGGCTTCCAGACCCTTTCCGGAGGCTTGTCATGAGTCGTATTCTTGAAGGCGATCCGGTTGAAGGCGAAAAAAGCTGGGAAAACGAACTGCGTCCCCAGAAGTTTGAGGACTTTCCCGGTCAGGATGATGTGAAGGAAAAACTGAAGGTCTTTGTGGCCGCTGCGAAATTCCGTGGCGAGTCCCTGGATCACGTGTTGTTGTGCGGGCCTCCGGGCTTGGGTAAAACGACACTTTCCAAAATCATCGCCAACGACATGGGTGCGGAAATCAAAATGACTTCGGCGCCAGCGATCGACAAAAAGGGTGATTTGGCGGCGATTCTGACGTCACTGAAGCCGCATTCAGTTTTGTTCATTGATGAAATTCACCGTTTAAGCCGTCACGTGGAGGAATACCTCTACACCGCGATGGAAGACTATTACATTGATATCGTGACCGGTGAAGGCCTGGGCGCACGATCCATGAAGTTCACTCTGGCACCGTTCACTTTGGTGGGGGCGACCACGCGTGCGGGTTTGCTGAACCCGCCGTTCCGTGACCGTTTCGGTATTGTCGAACGTTTGCAGTTCTATGATAAAGATGCTCTTCGCCAGATTCTGATGCGGTCAGCGGAAATCCTGAAAGTTGAAATTGACGAACATGGCGCTGAAGAAGTGGCCCGTCGTTCCCGCGGGACTCCGCGTGTAGCTAACAGGCTTCTAAAGCGTGTGCGTGACTATGCTCAGGTCAAAGGCAACGGAGTGGTGACTAAAGATATCGCCGTCTATGCTTTGAACCAACTGGGTGTGGATCAGTATGGCTTGGATCTGATGGATCGCCGAATTCTCAGTCTGATACAGGACAAGTACGCCGGTGGTCCGGTGGGGATCGATACAATCGCGGCGGCCTTGAGCGAAGAGCGAGACACCCTGGAAGAGGTTTACGAGCCATTCCTGATTCAGGAAGGGTTCATTCAGAAAACCCAGCGTGGCCGTGTAATCACTGAATTTGCGAAAAACTCAGTTTTGGCGGACAAATAGCGAGTTTCGGAAACTCGCGGAATAACCATTAAAATCTCATATTGAAGCTTCAGAAGCTCATCATTGGCGCCGATAAATTCAAAGGAACACTTTGATTTTAAGGGGCGTCGATGGTTTATCAGAATGTATTCCGTATTTTTGCGTCAGTTTTTCTGATGCTGGCTTTGGCCGGCTGCGGAAATCTGAATGCTGAAATGTTTGGGAAAGTGGGATCCATTCTGGTGCCGTCAGAACCGGGTCCAGCTCCACTGCAATATCCAAAAGTTTTGAAAGTTGATGCCGACACCACTGGTGCTTCGTCGGTTTCCACACTGGCATTGCCTCGCTATACCACGGCGGGGATTGTTCCTATTCAAGTGCATTTCAGCGGTCCGGTGAATGTCACAGGAAATCCCACAATCGAACTTGAAACAGGGGCGACAAAACGCCTTGCCACCTATGCCTCGGGTTCCGGCACTAATATCCTGATCTTTGAATATGAAGTTGTGGCCGGGGATTCTGCGCTGACACTGGATTACACAGGTGTTCAGGCTTTGAATCTGAACGGCGGCACGATTGAGCCCGCTGAAGATGTGACGGGCACTGCTGACGAGGTTGCAAATCTTTTGACCTTGCCAGCGCCAGGTTCGGATGAATCTTTGGCAAATAATACTCCTGTTTTAATTCGCACAGTTCCTGAAGTAAAAAGACTGAGCACTCCGGACACGGATGTGTATCTGGATGGAACCAGTCTTGAAGTCATTGTGAAGTATGATCAGCCCGTGACGGTGACGGGAAGTCCGCGCATCACCATTCGTATCGGAAGTAACAACCGTATCGCCAACTATGTGACAAAAGTTTCCCCATCGGAATTGCTTTTCCGCTATGAGGTTGTACCGGGGGATGATGACACCGACGGAATTGAAATGCCGGCGGCAATCGAGCTGAATGGTGCCACGGTTTTGAATCCTGCCAATGAGGTTGCAGTCACAGATCTTCCAGCCAAAGACACGACGGGGATTTTGACTTACACGTCGGCTTTGACGGCATCCTTTGTGTCCAGCAGTCTGATTGTGAATGAAGATGCGGGTACGTTGAATATTCCGGTGGTTCTGAGCACTCCAGCTCCGATCGCCTTTAAAGTTACAATTGCGGTCATGGGTGACGCTGGTGCGGGGGACTTCATCCTGGCGTCCAAAGAAGTTAATTTTGCCATTAATGAAACAACGAAATATATTCCGCTGACCATTCTGGATGATGCTGTTGCAGAGCCTGAAAAACGGATTCGTCTGATTCTGGCAAAAAACTCTCTCGGAAACGGGGGGATGCTCTCGGTGCATGAGGTATTGATCCGGGATGATGATTCCGCTGTTGTGGCGCCGAAGGTTGTGTCGTTCAAGCAGGGCGTGGGTTTTGCCTGTGCACTGTATGACAACAATGAGCTGAAATGTTTCGGTGCCAACGACTATGGCCAGCTTGGCAATGGGACTGTGGTCAACACGAATGAACCTTCCGCCACACCTGTTATGCAGAATGTGGCACATTTTGAGGTGGGCGGATACACCGTCTGCGCAGCGAACACTTCAGGCGAGATGTGGTGTTGGGGACGGGATAATGCGAGTGCCCTGCCGGGATCCGTCGGTGGCAGAGTGCTGCAGCCAACGAAATATGTGAATTCCGGAGTCACTCAGGTGGCGGTCAGCTCGAATGCCCTCTGTTACCTGAAAACCAATAAAGACCTGGTGTGCTGGGGCGATGACTATTCAGGTATATTTGGTACTGGATCGACCAATGCTTCGCGCACTCTGGCTGCTCCACAGCTTGTCACGGGGCAGGTGGAGGAAATGCGTCTTATCGCGGCTGTTACCGGAAACACCTTGTGTGCGGTTAAGTTGGATTCCGTAACTCCGTCGCAAAGAAATCTTTTCTGCTGGGGTAACAGATCGACGTGGTACTCTTCAGGAAGCACGTCCACTGTGCCCGCGACGCCCTTGGCAACCAATATCGTTTCCTATGACCTTTTCAATGACAATATCTGTGTGCAAAAAGATGAAGGTGCGCCGACAGTGCGCAAGAACTATTGTTGGGGTAGTGGCAGTAATGGTCAGTTGACCCCTGGAGCCAGCGGGGCCGGTTCAACTGTTCCGGTGGAGATGAGTTCCGAATACAAGGATATGATGACATCGCAAGAGTCGATCATAGCTTTGAAAAATGACGGAAGTGTATGGACATGGGGCTCAGGTGGCCGAATCCCAGGGGGCAATCCCGCTGTGGCGGCTTCGGCACCGGTGCAATTGATCAGCGGCGGAGTGAAAAGTCTGCTGCGAATGTCTAATAGATATGGCCCAACAGATGGTCTGGATCCACGGTGTGTGTTGATGCTGGATTCTTCGGTTCAATGTTGGATGGCCTCGCCGTTGCCAGTGAATAAAACACTGCCTGTGACGGTCATTCCTGCGGGTGTAGAATCAGTTTCGGTCAGCAATGTGTTCCATGAAAACTACTATTCGGCCTGTTCTTTGATGTCTTCGGGCGAAGTTCTTTGCTGGGGGCAAAACTCGGTGGGGCAAGTGGGTGATCGAACGTTGTTGCCTCGCTTGGTTCCGACTCAAGCCTTGTCACGCAATCAGCGACAGATCGCCACAGGGCGAGAACGCAGTTGCTCAGTTTCAACCTACGGGGAACTGAGATGCTGGGGATATAACTCCGCAAACTTGAGTTTGGGTGTCAGTCCTGCCTTCACAAGCTTTAAAACTCCGAAGATTGTGATTGGTAAAGATGTCAGCAAGGTGGCATTGAATGATGACGGTGGGTGTGCGCTGTTGACGACCGGCGGACTGAATTGCTGGGGCGACAATAACAGCGGCCAGAGCAAGCCAGGAAGTGCCAGCAGCAACACTCTTCCAAATCTGGTGTTGTCGTCCGGAGTTCGGGATGTTGAAACGTCTTACCAGGCAGCCTGTTATATCGCAACCAATGATGATTTGTTCTGTTGGGGGGATAACACCCAAAAGCAACTGGGACTGGGAGACACTGTTGATAGAACAACTATACCAGCGACGCCGTTGTTGTCCGGGGTTGACTCCGTCTCTATGGGGGGACATGAAACCAGTCCGGGCTCTTGTGCCATCATGAAAAACGGGGACTTGAAGTGCTGGGGGAGTGGCTTGGCTTGTATGGGGACGAACGGCGACACTCCCACAACATTGCTGACGGATGTTAAGAAAGTCTCTGTGGGGCGTTCCCATATGTGCGCGATCGTGGGTGACGAGCGCCGCTTGGTTTGCTGGGGGCAGAACCCGAAGGGGCAGCTTGGAATAGGGACGACGGTTGATAAATGTTATTCTTCCGGCCCCGCAACCGTGGTTGCGGAAGGTGTTCGTGCTGTCTCTGCGGGCAGTGACAGTACCTGTTTCGTTCTGGAAACGGGTGAAATGAAATGCATGGGTGATAATAATAAAGGTGTTGTTGGAACTGCAGACCGCTTCCCATTCCCGCGCACGGTCTGGGGATTGTAGGTCTTTCTTTTGTAAATACAGTTTTATAAAAACATGATTTCTTTTCGAAGCCGGGGACCTCTCCGGCTTTGTCGTTTGTCGTATTTTGAGTCTGTTGTAGGTTTTTATGTTGGGGTCCCGTGCATGCTGATAGACTGATCAGCGGTTCGCCTGCGATGTTCGGGTGATGTTTTAAGAATTCTGGTTCATTTGGAGATAAGTTATGGCTTCAAAACAGCCCCTGATCATTGAGGTGTTGCGCGGTCCCGTGGTGGAAAGTCAGCATCAGGTGATGGCCGTTGTCGTGAATGAGACCGGCAACCTTGTGCAGTACTGGGGGCATCCTCAGTATCTGACCATGCCTCGCAGTGCGATCAAGATGTTGCAGGCACTGCCGTTGATTGAATCGGGCGCGGCAGAAAAATTCAATCTTGAAGATAAGCACATTGCTTTGGCCTGTGCCTCCCATCGCGGGGAAAAAGATCACCTGGCAGCGCTTTCACAATGGCTGGAAAAAGCAGGGTTGAAAGAATCCCAATATGTCTGTGGGCCGCATCTGCCTTACGATGAAGCCAGTGCTCACGATATGATTCGTAAAAGTCAAAAACCCACTGTGCTTTGTAACAACTGTGCCGGGAAGCATTCTGCGATTATTTCAACCTGTCTGCACTTGGGCGAAGATCCCACCGGATATGAAAAGTACGAACACAATGCGCAGAAAAGACTGCGCAAGGTTCTGAGTGAAACAATGCGCATTGATCATTCCAAACTGCCGTATGGGGTGGATGGGTGTGGTATTCCGACGTATGCCGTTCCGTTGCAGAATATGGCCATCGGGATGTCGACGTTTATCAATCCGAAGGAAGCGCCCGCGCGCAAAGCCGCCGCAGATCGTATTTTGCACGCGGTCAGATCTAATCCGTTCTATATCTCTGGCAGTGACAATTTCGCCACAGCTGTGATTGAAAAGACACAAGGTCGCGCCGTGATCAAAGGCGGGGCGGAAGGTGTTTTCTGTGGTGTGCTGCCAGAAAAGAAGGTGGCCTTCGCGGTGAAAGCCGCGGACGGAGCGGGAAGGGCTGCTCAGGCCGCGACAGCGATGCTTTTGTTGAAGTTGGGGGGATTGAACGAAAGCGAATTCAAGGCGCTTTCTAAATTCACCTTGTCTCCTGTCACAAACTGGCGCGGCAACGTTGTCGGGCAAATCCGCATTGCGAAGGGCTCTTAGTTAGGCTAAATTGAATCCAAGATGTTCTTGCAAAAAACAATTCGTAAAAAGACTGTGGTTCAGGGGATCGGGATTCATTCCGGCGATCCTTGTACATTGACCTTCCGCCCGGCTCCGGCTGATACGGGGGTTTACTTCATCCGCACGGATCTGCCAGGCAGTCCTTCGCTGAAAGTCACAGCCCGCAACGTGCAGGCGACATCCCATCAGACCACCATTGGCGGTGCGGCTTTTTCTGTCGCAACCATCGAGCACTGCGTGTCTGCTTTGTCAGCCTTGCGTATCGACAATCTGTTCATTGAATTGGACGGTCCCGAAATTCCTATCGGAGACGGCAGCGCCCGAGTTTTCCTGGAAGCTTTGCTGGCTGTTGGAATCGTAGAACAAGATCAGCCCCGCAAATATTGCTATATCACTGAGCCGATATATTTCTGTGAAGGTGAAAAGCATGCCTACGTGGTTCCGTATCATGGACTGCGTTTGACAGTGACCATTGATTTTCCAAATCCCACCATCGGAAAACAAACCATCGATCTGGATATCAACGAACAATCCTTTGGCCGTGACGTGGCCAATGCCCGCACGTTTGGCTTTATGAAGGATGTGGAAGCGTTGAAATCCCGCGGTCTCGCCAAGGGGGGCAGTCTTGATAACTGCATCGTCCTTGATGGCGAAAATGTGGTGAATCCGGAAGGCTTGCGCTGGGCGGATGAATTCGTTCGTCACAAGCTGCTGGATGCGCTGGGTGATCTGGTTACTTTGGAAATGCCATTGATGGGCCATGTGGTTCTTTATAAAGCCGGCCATGATGTCATGAACAAGCTGGTGCGCAAGATCTGGGATTCTCCGACCAGCTATCGTCACGTTGAACTGGGTGCGGATATTTCCGACGAAGTTCGCCGTTATACGGGCTGGACTGTCCCAGTCTGAGACGAATCAGACTGATTCCATTTTTTCTCAACATTTGCCGATCAGTATAATGGTAAAGTAGCAATACTGTGCTTCTGGTGGGGGAATGTATGCAGAATCAAAAGAAAATCTGGGGCAGTGCCATTGTGTTTGCTGTCCTTGTCGTTTGTACCCTTAGTTTCCAAAACTGCGCGCCGAGCTCTTCGGGCTCTGCTTCCAAGGATGATTCCAATACAAGCAGTACTGACGGTTCCGGCATTTTAACTTATCCAAACTCCGGCACACCGGTGGTTCTGGTTCCGGGTCAGGCTGTGACACTGAAACTGCAAAAGCCTTCTTATATGGGAAGTGCCGCCGACTATATCTGGATGGTTCCAGGGGATGATTATGCGCTGGCTTCTTATTATGGTCTGTTCACTGAAATCGACGGCTATATCTATGTGTCGTTGACGGTGAAAGCGTCTTACAACTCGGCCAAGAATATGCGTCTGTATATTTTGAAAATCTCTGATTACTCTTACGCCGATACAACAGGCTTGGGTATTCGCGTGGATTCTTCCGCCTATGGTTCCCACTATTCATCCGACATGGCGACCGAAATCTGCGACACTCGTGGAAGCTATGTGCCGACATTCATTTACGATCCAACTAAGTCCGCAGCTGATGCTCTTATTGTCTTTGATAACGGTGCCGGTGTGGGCTCCCTGGAATGCAGCTTCGGCGGTACATCGGTGGATTGTCTGAACACGCCCGCATGGCCGTCTGACTGGGCCTCAAAAACGCTCACGATCAACGGCTATAACCGCTGCGGCACTTCGACCAGTCGTACCTTCTAGTTAAATCAGTAAAAATGAATAAAAAAAGGGTTGGCATCGCCGGCCCTTTTTTATTTGAGGCCTAGGATCTTTTTGGCGGATTTGTCGAGTTTGATCGTGAAGGATGAATTTGAGTTCATTTTGTCTTGAATGAATTCGCAGTAGGGATGGTTGGTGAAATCGTTGCCGGTCAGTTCAAAGTAAGCCAGTTGCGGTGTTGGATTTTCTGCGGTGACATAGATGACAGTCCCGTAGCTCAGCGATTGCTCGCTTGCTTGTTGAATGCCGCATTGAAGTTGAAGAGCCGTCACCAAAACCAAAATCATGAAAACGTTTTACTGCAAATACGCCAAAGCGTAAATCCGCAGTTACATCTTTGAAATTATTTATTCTACAAGTTGATTCGTAAATCGCATCGGGGAAGTGGGGCTGCGCTGGGCACGACGGACTCATGCCAGTGACGAAAGCGACCTCTGTGGGCGCCCGGATGGCGCGCACCCGCGCGCAGCGCGGGCCACAGCAGAGCCCGGACGGCGTGTCGCGAAGTCGCAGGCAGGAGGCCGGCGAGACCAGCGCAGGCCCGCTCCTCCGCCCGGGAGCCAGGAAGTTATCTCTGGGATTTCAAGTAACCAACGATGTCTACATCCGGGGGATTCGCGATGCCAACGCCCTGGATGGGACCTGTCAGCTCATTCAGGCTGTAGTCCATGCGGACGTCATAACGACGTTCCCACTGGTTGCGCAACCATTGTTCGCGCTCATACCAGGAACGTTTGTTCGCGTCGTCCTGGCAGGATGCAAGTTCTGCCGGGATGCGAGCGCCCCAGCGAAGCTCGATACAGTGATACGGGTCAAAGCTCATGGCAAACAGTCTTTGTCTTGCAGCTTCCAGATTCATCATCACAGTTTTACCACTGGTGGTGGTGTAAGAGAACTGACAAGCCTGGGCTTTTTGCGCGTAGATATTGAACAGATCCTGAGCCAGGTTGCCGCCGTTATAGCGGATGGATGGATCACGTTTTTTGTACTTTTCAATGTTCGCGCGTGTCGACGTCACCAGATCCATGTACGCCACTTTCAAACGGGCATCACGGGAAGGGGTCGCATAGTTTTCCCACTCGCCTTCGGTACCGAAGATATTCACCGGCAGACGTTCTGGGTGAGGTTTCGCCGCCACACCTGAGGTTCTTGCTGCATCGACGGCTGCGACACGGTCTTTAAGGCTGACGCAAATATCATCAGTCAGTTGCGCCATGTCTTTCAATGGGTCGATGTGGGCTTCACCTTCTGTCAGGCTTAGGCGGATATAATCGTAATAAGTGACTTGCTGACCGCGGAACAGGAACTTTCCTTTGCTCCAGCCGGCACTGTCCGGTTGAGTTCCATAGAACTGCTCCAGGCTGTAGTCACGCAGTTGATAGTTGTTTGCTGCCACGATTTTGCCACCAGCATAAGCGCCCGAAGAATCCTGTTTTGCATCAACCAGCGACAAAGGACGGAATTTTTTAAAGCCCGCACCCTGATTTGGGTTTGAACGCACAAACTTTGGCGTGAACATACCCATCGTCAAAGAATTGTCCGGGTGAGCATCGATATAGAACACACGGCCGTCATCAGTGACTTTATAGACAACAGCCACGTGGCCGTTTGGATCATAGATCACGGTGCCGGGACGGATGCCCTGGCGGTCAATTTTCACCGGATAGAAATCCGTGTAAAGTTCCGCGTCTTCGCTGCCGGACATGCGCAGGGTCGCGGAATAAGTCAGGCCCGGAACCACGTCATTCAGGATTTCCAAAGCATTTGGATAAGTGTTTTTGAAAATCCCGTTTTTAGTCAGGACATCATAACGTTTGGTGACCATGTTGCCTTGGGAGGAATAACGAACGTCCTTCACCTTGTCGGTGTTCAGCGGACTTGGTTTAACCTCTGCCGTTACAGAGAACGGCAGACCGTTTTTCCAGGCGAAATAGCCACGCAGATAATAAGGAAGATCCGCGCAATCAGAATAGTACTTCAAACCCGACGGGTCAGTGCCATAGTACATGTTGGCCGTGCTGAGCATACAGGTGTTGACCTTGCCGCACTGGCGTTTTTCAACGGCGTCGCCAAGACGGGCCACGAACTGACCGAACTGTTCTTCGTGATATTCAGTCCACGCAGGCTGAGTCACACGCCACTGGGTGGCGGCATCTTTGCTTTGTGCCTGGGCGCTCAGGGACAACAGTAATATAGCGGAAACACGTACTGCTAATTTCATATTATTCTCCGAGCGGGGAGAATACTCGATGTCCGGGAAATCCGCCCCTGTCAGAATTTTGTACAGTAGAAACTTCCCGGATCCCCGGGAAAACCGGACAAAAAACGGCGGGAAATAGCGTGTTTTTTTGGAATTTATATGGGAAGGATTAGGTTTCTCACCCTTAAGGAGTACCCCATGATTCGTGTCGCTGCCGCTCAGTACCTGTTGCAAAAGCATTCCAGCTTTGAAAGCTGGCAGCATTCGGTGGAATCCTGGGTGCGCGAAGCGGTTGAAAATAAAGCAACCCTGCTGGTGTTCCCCGAATACGGCTCTATGGAATTAGTGTCTTTGATGAAGGAAACCACTCAGCAGGATCCCAAGGCGCAGGTTCGTGAGCTGGATAAAATGAAAGACAAATTCCTTGAGACCTATCAAGAGCTGGCCAAAAAATACCAGTGCGCGATTGTAGCTCCGTCCATCCCGGTCAAAAACGAACAAGAGACCTTCGTCAACCGCAGTTACTTTGTCGGCCCCAGCGGCGGGGTGGGTGTACAGGATAAAAAGAACGTCACCAAACTTGAAGAAGAGCTGTGGGGGATCGTCAGCGGTGGCAATGCCTTCAATGTTTTTGAAACCCGTCTTGGCGACATGGCCGTTTGCATGAGCACCGATGTCGAATATCCGGGCCCGGCGGCCTCAATGGCTGCTGAGGGCGCCAAAATTCTTCTGGCCCCGAGCCGCAGCGAAAGCCCCATCGACTGCAACCGCGTGCATCTGGGTGCCAGAGCCCGCGCCATGGAAAATAACGCCTTCGTGATCGTCAGCCAGCTTCTGGGGAAAGCCCCATGGACCGCCACCGTCACCGAAAACACCGGATACGCCGCCATCTACAGCCCGTTGGAAGAAGGCCACCCAGAAGACGGCATCCAAGCCAAAGGCACCTTGAACGAAGCCGGCTGGCTCTATAGCGAAATAAACCACCCCTAAAGGGTGCCTGGTTGTTTTTTCTGGCTACAATGCATCATGGGGGTCTGGTTTGATGCATATGCGCCAGAAAAAACAACCAGGCACCTTTCTTGGGGTCGCTTGCTTTTTATTACCGATCTGGCATAGTTGCGGAGTTTCAAAACCGGAATAACAGGAGTAAATCATGATTATCGGTGTTCCTAAGGAGATTAAGATTTCTGAGAACCGCGTTGGTTTGACCGAAGCGGGCGTGCGTCAGTATGTGAGCGAAGGCCACACTGTGATCGTTGAAAAAGATGCGGGCGTTGGCTCTGGTATCTCTAACGAGCAGTACGAAAAAGCTGGTGCGAAAATCATCGACACCAAAAAAGAAGTGTACGCAAAAGCGGACATGATCCAAAAAGTAAAAGAACCTCTTCCAGACGAATACGAACTGATGAGAGAAAATCAGATCCTTTACACTTACCTTCACTTGGCTGCAGAAGCGAAGCTGACGAAAGTTCTTTGTGAACGCAAAGTGAAAGCGATCGCTTACGAAACTATCCAGTTGGACAACGGCTCTTTGCCATTGTTGACTCCAATGTCTGAAGTTGCCGGTCGTATGGCGACTCAGATTGGTGCTTTCTACCTGCAAAAAGACCACGGTGGAAAAGGCATCCTGATGGGTGGCGTAACGGGTGTTAAACCAGCTAAAGTCACTATCATCGGTGGTGGTGTTGTTGGTACCAACGCAGCGAAAATGGCTGTAGGTTTGGGCGCTTCCGTAACTATCCTTGATGTGAACACAGCACGTTTGGAATATCTTGATGATATCTTCCAGGGCCGTTGCATGACTTTGTTCTCTAACGCGAAAAACATCGAAGATTCCGTAAAAGAATCTGATCTGGTAGTTGGTGGCGTTCTGATCACTGGTCACAAAGCTCCGACTTTGGTGTCTAAAGAGATGGTTTCTTCCATGTCCAAAGGCTCTGTTGTTGTTGACGTTGCAGTTGACCAGGGTGGTTGTATCGAGACTTGCCGTCCAACTTCCCACACCAACCCAACTTACGAAGTTGACGGTGTGATCCACTATTGCGTTCCAAACATGCCAGGCGTTGTTCCTAGAACATCCACTTACGCATTGACGAACGTAACTCTGCGCTACGGTTCCATGATCGCGGCTATGGGTGTGGAAGATGCAGTTGCGAAATCCCCTGCATTGTTGAAAGGTCTGAACACCTACGGTGGCCACGTTGTTTACGAGCCCGTAGCAAAAGACCTTCACATGGAGTACAAACCTTACAAAATCTAAGGTTTAAAAATTCTGAAATTTTAAAACCCGCATCTCGCAAGGATGCGGGTTTTTTTATTTTCCGGAAAGGGCGCAGTGCCTGTGCATTGTAGCAGCCCTGAAAGTTTCCCGTGGTTATTCCAGTAAAAGCATTTCTAAGATTCTTCATCGGGCATTAAGCCCCATGGAGGATGGACCAATGATCAAATGGATTCTTTTATTTACAGTGGCTATCAGTCTGTCTGCCTTTGCGGACGAACAAGCTGATGATCAGACCCTGCACGAGGTGCAGCTGATTCAGGAACTTCAAGAGGACTTTGTGGTTGAGCCTATCTCGGGTGGCAGTCGCATTTCCTGCCCCCGGGGGACCGCGCCAATCAACAAGTACTGCTGGGACCGCGCGAAGAATGTTTTCAATAAATGCGGAGTCATCTGTAAAAAGATCGGCGACGATCGCGGGGACGGGAATTAACCGTTGCTGGTGCCAAGTTACTGCCTTTTGGTTTTCATATAGAACTGAAGGGCAGCTCTTTCCCTGTTCTGATTTTCAAGTACCAGACGCACGCGCCACTGCATCTCGCTGAGTTCACAAACAGGCAGCTCAAAAGAGGTCTGATAGGTGTTGCCGGATCCGGTCAGTACCGGACGGATAAAGCCCATGTCCTGCTCAACGCCTTCAAAATCTAGCAGCAGGGGTGTTGATATAGAGTTTTTGATATGGACGGTGACCGTGGTGGGCTGTGCTTCCTGCACCGGTTGAGGTGTCATCTCGATGCGATAGGTGTTCTGAATAGTGCTGATTTCGCAGAAGGTTTGCGAGGCCAGATCGCAATTCAAATTTTCCCCTAGCAGGCTGACGTTTTTCAAAGAGATTTGTCGTTCAGCCAGAGGTTTTTTGTCATCCGCGGTCTCCAGGGCCTGACGATATTCTTCAGCCGGGACATTGTAATCCAGAGTCTCGACCCATTCGCCACGACTGTTGATCACAAAAACCTGACTGGTATGATCCACAAAGAAAGAACTGCCGGTTCGTATGCGTGAATAGCGTGCGCCAAAAAGAGCTGTGATGGCTTTCAGGTTTTCGTGGGTATCCGTGGCGGCAACCATCGGGGATTTAAAATTATTTAAATGTTTTTGCAGGGATTCCAGCGTGTCACGCTCGGGATCAATTGAGATGAAAAGGACCTCGACTTTGTTCTGATTGTCGGCCGGCAGACTTTGGATCATGCGATCCAGATTTGCCAGCGTCATCGGACAGATATGCGGGCAGAGGGCGAAACCAAAAAAGACAAACAGCACTTTGCCTTTTTTATCCGAAGAATTAAAGAGCCCTAGAGTGGAGGGGATTTGAAAATCACCTCCGGTGGGCATTTTGAATTCTACGGCTTTGGGGTTCAGGCCGGTTTTCGATGCGTGCTTGTTCCACAGAAAAAACACCACTGGAACCAAAACCAGAACTGACAGGAGGATTTTCTTCATATCTTATTTTCAATTCTTTGCCGGCTTATTGGCAAAGAATTTTTCCCATCACGCCCTGGCCGATCTGGGCGTTAGAGGTACCCGTGACATAGCCGGCCTTACCCGTGGCTTTGTTTTTGATGTAGAGCACATCAGGGGCGCTGTAATAGGCGCTGTCCTGTGCGTTTCGCAGTTCGGATAAGGACGCCACGGAGCGACCTTGCGACATCTTGCAATGGCGGCCTGGCAGATCGCGGATGGCAACAACAGGACTGAGGGCTCCTTGATTCGCGGTTTTAAAGACCACGGTGATCCGCTCCAGATCCAGGTCTTCATTATAGTGGATGTTGTATTCATATTTACCACCATAGATCAGATTCACTTTGTTCATGAAGTTGTTGGTGGTCAGCTTTACGCCATCACTGCGTGAGGTGCCAAACGCAGTTGTGGCTTTGTTGGGATTAAACAAATACAGACTGCCGACTTCGTAGTTGCAAAGCATGGCGCGAACACTTTCGTCAGTTGGAGCAGCACATCCCGGAGCATTGTTAAAGGCATGAGTTGGCACCAGCAGGCTTTGGGGTGTGCCGGTCAGACTGCCATCCAAGTCGCGGATGCTGGCAGATTCAGTGCCGCCCAATGATGTGGGACCACTGACTGCATCAAAGACGATTTTCCTTGATGGCTCGGGGAAGAAGCGCAGCTTTTGCGCGACATTGGCAAAACGTTCTGAGGCGCCCACTGAACGGAAGGGGGTGGGTTTGATGACTGTGCTTCCATAGGTCACGTCATTGAAGTTGATGAAATCAATGCCGCTAAGATCCATCGGACCGTCATAGATGCGCGCACCTGTGAAGTGGGAATTGTCCTTAAACTCAGCGGGCTGGTGATTGCCGCTGATTGCAATCACGGCACTGTCACGCATAACCAGATTGTAGGCTGCCCAGATATTAGAGCGGTTATCGGCAAACAGGGCATTGACGAAGTTCATGGTCTGAGCGCGGGTGTACATTGCGGCTTCCACGCTTTTGAAAGCCTTCATATTGCGAATGGTCGGAGTTTTTGCGGGAGCATAGTGAACCGTCACGATTTTTCGATCGTGAGGATTGCGGGGGTTTTCTGTCAGAGCCCCATCGGCCACTCCATCCCAAGTGAAGCCCACGGTGGTGGTGCGGGCGGTATTGTTATCAAACTGACGGGTGACTTCCAGGCGGGGGAAGACATTGGCAGGTTTTCGGCTGTCCGGGAAGGAACAGTTGAATTTTTCGCAGGAGACACCGCGTGCAAAGCTCATCCAATAGCCTGTGCCCTGGGAGCCGGCTGCCACGTTGTCTTTGAAGATATTGTTGGGATTGGACACCCAGAAAGTCGCAGGTCCTGGGAAGCGACCGGGGCTGCTGACATCAATATCTGATTGAAGGATATGGCGATCTGGCAGTGGGCGGCGGGACAGGATGCCCAGGTTTTTGGCAAAGGTGTTGCCAACTTCATTGCCGTCTTCCAGGAAGAAGCCATGCCCGTAGTGATCATAGCACACGTTGTTTTCAACCAGCGCATTGTTGGTGGCATGCACAGTGATACAGCGCTGGAAAGAATGGTGAATGCTGGAGTTTTTGATGTACTGACCGGCAGCATCCCCGACGCGGTGCCAGTGGAAAGGATAGCGGGCCATTTCACCCATGCGGCCCATATGGGAAAACTCCACTCCGTCGATGTAACCATAGGAAGAGGGCATGATCATCAGATGTGCGCCCTTGAAGTTCATGGCCTCGGTGTTGCCATCAGAAGTGATATGAATATTGCGGGTGAGGTTGGCGACTTCGGCGCGTTCATCCACAACCCAGGTTTTGGTGGGGGTTTTATAGCTGTGACTTTGCCCGTTGTGACGATATTTCAGAGGGCCCGTCAAAGTCACACGTGTGCCTTGTACGGATTTGATCACGGCTTCTTCAGCTTCCAGATAGCGGTAGGCCGTGGGGGCGATGGCAATGCGGTCGCCAGCTTTCCATTGCACGGTTTCGGTCAGAACGATTTCCGCAGCACCGGTTTCGGCTGTTTTATTTAGTTTCAACCATTTGGAATTTGCCTTGTTGCCGACCAGGCGGATGGTCCCGCCCTTCATGGCCATGATGTTGCGATCACTGCACGGGACCAGAGCGCCATCGCAGTTGTCCTTGAGAAACACACCACCTTTGATGGCGATTTTCAGTTGTCCTTGAAACGGCGTCATGCTGGTTCCGCACTGAAGTAGTGCCTCGGATCCGTGCACATGCAGGGAGGAGGCTTTCAGGGTGAAATTACCCTTTGCCGGGCAGAATAAGCGGCCCTGAATGGTCAGATTTCTGACGTTGATATTGCGGTCCATTTCCACGCGAAAGCCGGCGGGAATCACAAAATCACCACTGATTGAACTGCCATCGGCGTTCAGCATCAGCTGCGACAGCTTTTGATCGGCAGGGTAGTTCGGGATGGAAAAACGCCCGGCATTTCCGATCAGGCTGTTGGCACCGCCGGAAGTGGAAATGCCGTGAGCAAATACGGGGCTTCCGGCAAAGCGCAACGCCACCCCTTTTGGGATCACGGATTCAAAGCGGTGGCCAGAGGCTTTTGTGCCGCAAATGGTTTTGATCGCGGATTCTGAAGATTTGCCTGTTGGGGCAGACTTCACAAAAATGGCGGAAGCCCCACCGGCCGCGGCATTGGCGTAAAGGTGCACGGAAATGCTTTTATCGTTGAAGCGATCGCACGCCCAGCCTCGGATCACCACCGCACCGTCAGACGTGCGTTCCTGAACGGAGTCAATCTGGCCAGCGATTTCGCGGCGGCTGGGAATGCTGTGCTTTCCAGATTGTGCCAGTTGCAGATTGGCTTTTTTGGAAAGTGAAATGCCATAGGCATACAAAGGCTGAGAGGAATATTTCAAGGCGGTGGCGCGGGGCAGGCGTGCTTCAAAGCGATGAGAAACTTTTTGGGTCTGGCAGGCACTGCTGACCTGCGATTCGGAAGCAAGATTTGCAGCCGTGGAGGTGACAAACTGGGTGTCTTTATTGCCAGCCGGTGCGCCGGCGTACAAATGCACATTGATGGTGGAACTCACCGCACTATCGCAGGCCCAGCCACGGATGGACACGGTTCCGTCTTCAAGTTCCTTCACTGTATCAATATAGCCCGTTACATCAGCTGCCGCAGATGAAACGCTTAAGGTCGTCAGTATCAGGCTTGTCTTGAAAATTTTCATTTGAATCGTCCCCCAGGGAAAAGGACCTGCAAACGCCGTTCTTGGTATTGCGAAATTGGCGGGCGGCCTGCTGGAGAAAGTTGTCGAAGTTGAAAAGGTTGATTAAAAGTTTCACAGGGGACTTTTGTGGTCCCAAGTGTTCCCTTCAATCCAGATGTGCCCCCAGTCCTCAGTGCGCAGCAGGGGAACGCGAGACACTTGCAGTCGTTGCACGACCGAAGGGTGAGGATGTTTGTAGCGCGACCAGCGCGCCGAGGTGACGGCTTGTCGCAGGTGCGGCAGTGACGTCAGTAGTTCCGTGGAGGTGCTGGTTTTACTGCCATGGTGACCCAACACCAGCACTGTGGATGTGCGCACGAAGCTTTGCTGGCGCCATAAAAGCTCTTGGGATTTAGGGGAATCTCCGGGTAACAGCACCGGGCCAGCGCGCAGCACGTGGCTTTCGGCATTGCTGTCTTTGTTTAAGGCGGGTGTCCAGACCGGCAGATCTTTTTGCAGACACAGTGGCAGCGCCTTCACCAGGCGCATTTTGTAGCGCGAGGATTTTCCCAATGGAGGCAATGCCAGACAGAAGCGAAATGGCCGGATTTGAAAGTCTTTCGACAAAGCCCCGATATGATCCCAGTCCCAGTGGGATAAAAACACCTGATTTTCTTTTTCCGCACAGGCAAAGCGCAGGCGTGCCCACGGAAAGAATTCTCCACCCATATCAAAATGCCGACAGCGCAGCGGGGACACTTCGCTGACCCATTGGCCCTGACCGACATTCCAGATCACAAAATAGTGGCCGGGAAGAATGTGTTTAATTTGTGAAGTACTGAGCGTGATCAGTAAAAAGAAAAACAGATTCATCGTGAATCCCGCCCCTGCCATAGATGCAGTCTTAAAAAGTGCATGACCACCTGCCAGAAACAAATCCACAGCCACAGTTGCGCCACGGAAGGTGGGCGGGTTTTGTGCAAAACGATGGGTTCAGAAAGTGCTGTCAGCGCCTGCCGGAAAAACTCCATCACGCCGTCAAAGATGAAAACCCCTGAGGGCAGCAGGGTCACGAAGAACGCCAGTGGCAGTAAAATATAGCTCACCACCGGGGCCAGCAGCAGGTTGTAAATCAGACTCAATGGGTGCAGGCTTCCCAAGCCCCACAGCGGGGCGCTCATAAAGACAAAGATGCCGATCTGGGACAGCAGCAGGCGGGGCAGGGTTGCCTTCACCCGCAGCAAAGAACCCCAGCACAGCGCCAGGGCCGCGCACCAGCTCATCAGCAGGGACAGGGAATCCCACCACGCCGGGAACAGGGTCAGCGTCACCATTCCTGCCACCAGCACCATCAAATCCGGTGGCAGATGCAGCCGAAAATGTTTGAAACCGTGACGTGTTCCGAGCGCGATCAGCGCCCGCACCGCCGGCGGTTGCCAGCCTACGACCAGCGAGTAGAAGCCCAGAAAAAGGATTCTTACAAAGAGTGGAATTCTTAAGATGCTTAAGAGTTCATCAAGCAAAATCAGGTGAGATCCTGAAATAACAAAGATGTGAATCAGTGATGTGCGTTGCAGATTTTTCTGCAAATCAGTGTCTGTGATTTTTTCACCACAAAGAAGAGATGCTAAAGACTGCTGTTCTAGTGAATTCTTTGGCAGAAAGTGAACACACTTTTTCTGAAAATTCTGTGACAGATGTGTTGTGTTTATCAGCAAACCGTCTGGAGCGGCGATGCTTAAGCAAAGGGCAAGGCTTAGAAGAATGATCATGGTTCTAAGCACTTAGCAATTTTCATAACGCAGTGGATTTCTAAAATAGTCTGTTATTGGGTCCGCGCGTCTTCGGGGGACGGATTTTAAGATCTGAAATTTCAGAGCATAATTACAGGGCATTAATGCTATAAATTCTAGTAATATCGGTAGTTTATATGCTGCTTAAGATCCATGCAAATCGCTGAAAGCCTTGAAAACAAATAGGTCTAAGGTCTAGCATTACAATAACTCAACATTTTATGTGGATAACTCCTGCTTGTTTGCACTTCTCAAGGCGTGTCATACTAGTAAAAGATCAAGAGGTGTCGATAGATGAAGCAACTTAGACTATTAGCAGCAACGGTCCTTTTAAGCCTGCCTTTGGCCTCGTTCGCCAAACCTGCAACCAGTGGAGCAAAGAGCTCTTCTCGTGACCTGAGCCAGGAAGCTCTGCTTGTGGAGCTGACGGGGAAAGACCTTTCGAAAGAAAGTGACATCGGCCTTTATGCTGAAATGGTAAGCGCCTATCAGAACAATGATGAAATCGCCTTTAAGAGCCGCTTGCAAAGCCTTCTGTCCCGCTATCCGCAAAGCTCTTACGCCGACAATGCATTGTTTGTCGCGGGCCGTATGGCCGTGGATAACGGCAATTACGCTGAAGCGATCAAGTACTTTGCGCAAATTGAAAAGCAATATCCTCGCAGCAACAAAGTGGCTGCAGCCAAGTTTGCCAAAGCCATGACCTACAAAAAAATGAATCTGCCCGAGTTTTCACGCAAAGCCCTGCTGGACGTCCGCTCCCGTTACCCGGGCAGCCCGGAATCGTTCCGCGCAGATGCTGAGTTGAAAATTCTGAAATAAAAAATCACGGCAAGGATGCAAAGAGTGATGAACAAGAAGTTCTCCGTAATGATGGCCCTGATCCTGACGGCACTGCTGGCGCAGGCGCAAGACAACCCACCGGATGCGACCTGGGAGTCGGATCCATTGGACGTGCTGGAAAGCCAGCAGCAGGAAGTGGTTGAACCCAGCGTGCCAGAGTTCAAAGACGTTGATGATTCCGGCGCAGATGTGCCGCCGCCTCCGGCTCCGGAAGTGGCAAGCCCTGAACCGACGATGGAAGACATTGCTCCTTCAGCGCCCACTCAGGAAACTCAGACGGTTGAAACATTCAGCCCGGCACCGGCAACGGGCGTCGTGGGGTCGGAACCGGATTATTCCCGCGAGGCTGAATTCCACCGCATTTACAAAAGCTACAATGAACAGCCCACCTCTGTAGAGCTGTGGGAAAAAGCCGTAGGCAACCGCGAAGCGGAAATCTATCAGGTGCAAAAAGGGGACACGTTGTGGGGGATCTCGACAACGTTCTTCGGCGATCCGAATTTCTGGCCGAAAATTTGGTCTTTGAATAACGGTGCGGTTCACAATCCGCACGAAATTGATCCGAAGATGAACATTCAGTTCTTCCCGGGTACGGCCGATGAAGCGCCGACTTTGGATCTGGCAGCGGCTGATACCGCGGGGAAAGCGGACGGCACAGTGGTGACGGACGTGAAGCCTGAGGCTGGCGCCAAGACGGACACCGTGGCTTTGCCGCGCGGAAAAAAGCGCGCACCGCTGCTGAAGACTCTGCCGAACAGTCTGCCTTCTTATCGCATGGGTGCGATGAACGATCCTAAGTTGGAATTGCAGATCGAATTGCCGAAAACCCAGTTCCCGACAGCGCCCGAGTTTTTGGAATACTATCTGGCGGATGCGCCGGTTCAGGGTGTGGGTCGTGTGACCGCAACTGAAATGGACATGAAAACGGCCGGTGAATTCCAGTACATTTATGTTCGTCTGGACAGCAATGGCGGCAAGGATTTCGTGGCTCAGAAGAATCTGACCATGGTGAAAGATCCTCTGGTGAAAGACCGTCAGGGACAGATGGTGGAACTGCAGGGTGAAATCGAAGTTCTGGAAAAAGTGAACGATCAGCAAAACATCTATCGCGCGATTGTGAAAAAATCCATTCAGCCGGTGGACGTGGGGGCGATCCTGACTCCGGGAAAACTGCCGATGATCGATCCGTCTCCGTCAGGCATGGTGTCTGGTGTGGGCGCAAAAATCATGGGTGGGCAGTTCGACAAAAAACGTAATATCTTCGGCAATAGCACGTTGGTGTTCCTGGATGGCGGTTCTGCTTCCGGGTTGCAGGAAGGTCAGACGCTGGCGGTGTTTGCGGACGAGCGCGTTCGTAACAAGAAAAATGAAGCCGTGATGAACGACCGCGTGGTGGGATCAGTGAAAATTGTGCGTGTATCGCCAAACTTCGCGACGGCCTACGTGATCAAAGCTTCGGACAACATCCTGGTTGGCGACTATGTCGGTAAACCGGTGGTTCAGGCGATGCGCGAGGCTCCGGTGGTGGAAGCCCCCGCCGCAGCGGACGAGGACTTTGAAAAGGAATTTGACAACGCTCCGAGCACCCCGGCAGACACTCCGGCGCCGGATGGCGGACTGGATGATTCCGATCTTGATTTTTAAGACTCTTTTAAGAAGGCTCTGCAAATTGCAGGGCCTTTTTTCTTATGAACGATCTTTACTCGATTTCGCAAATAATAAAAAGTCATCCGCTTTACGCCGTCGACCGTGACGGTATTCATGCCCTTTATCGCGAGCTTGCCCGCGCTGGGAGGCTTGCCGCCGATCAGGTGCTGGTCGAACTTCGCCCCCGGTGGCCGGATCTGGCCGAGGCTTTGTCGAAAAACCATGAGCTGTTCAAAAAACACTGCGAAGAAAGTCTGCAGCTGAAACTGCAGGGGGTGAATTTTGTCGTTTATGGCGAGGCCTTGTATCCGGAACTTTGCTATCAGATGGCGGACCCGCCGTTGACCCTGAGTTATCGCGGTTCGCCGGCTTGGCTCAATGCCAAAACTCTTTCCGTCGTGGGCAGTCGGGAGCCAGCGGCGGATTCATTGTTATGGATGGAAAAAGAGCTGGGTCATTTCTGTGAGCATGAAAAGCCCTGCATTGTCAGCGGTGGTGCGCGCGGGGTGGATCAAAAGGCTCACAGCGTGGCTTTGCGCAAATTCTGTCCCACCGTGGTGGTGTTACCCTCGGGGCTGGGTGAAGTCTATCCGGCGAACTTGAAAGAGTGGATGGGGCTTGTGATTGAACAGGGTGGATGTTTTTTAAGTGAGTATGATCATCACCAAAAGATGCACAAACATCTGTTCCATCATCGCAACCGATTGATCGCCGCTTTGGGACGCGCAAGTTTATTGGTGGAAGCTCGTCGTCGCAGCGGAACGCTGATCACCGCACATCAAGCAGCACAGATCGGAAGGCCTGTGTGGGTGGTTCCGGGGCATCCGTTGGATCCGCATTTTCAAGGCGCTTTGGATTTGTTGATGGACGGTGCACAGGCGGTTCGTGATGCTCAAGACTTGCTCATGTTTTTCCATTCAGAAAATGCTGGTGAACAAAGAACACCAGCAGGGGTAGGTAAGACACTTGAGCTGCAACACTACCTGTAGTGGATGTGCTAAGTGGCCAAAATGCTTGGGAAAAAAATGAAATGATCTAAAAAAACCTTTTGCAAGCTCAAGGTATTGCCCCTACCATTTGAAGTAAGGGAGGGGCGATGTGGTCAGGGACGACCGTGGTAGTAAGGATGCTACTGCATCGCTCTATTTTTCAAGCCCAATCTTAGTTCCAGTTTCTTCTTAAAGTTTCCACACCCAAAGCAGCAAATAGAACATTCGGTGTCCAGATGGCAAGTGCCGCTGGTAAAGTTCCGCTTCGTGCTGCACCTTCAGCAGCCACATACAAAATCCAATAGAAGATGATGATACCAATACAAAGAATCATGCCGCCGGCTTTGGCTGCACGACGGTTGGTGGTTGTTCCCAAACCCACACCGATCATCGCAAAGACGATACACAAGACCGAGATGGCCCAGCGTTTGTGGTATTCACTCTGCAAGGTGCGACGGACCTCTTTGTCTTTGATGTCCTCTTTCAGGCGGTTGCGGACTTCTTCCAACGTCAATGAAGGCGGCGACTTGGCTTTTTCCTCGATGTTTTGAGGTTCCGAGAAGCGCACGTCATAAGTGTCAAAGCTGATCTTGGTGTGAGTTTTGGCCTGACGGTGAATTTCGCCCTGGTTTAATTGCAGCAAAATCTCATGCCCCGGGCGTGAGGGATCCGGAACAATTTCTCCGGCCTTGGCGATGATGGTCAAAGGCACGTCGCCGTTTTTCTCGTCATAGATAAAGACCTTTTTAAGCAGGCCCTTGTCGGTGTTGACCTCGTTGGCGTAAATGACCATGTCAAAGAAGCCTTCCGCAAAAGTGCCTTCCTTGATAATCGCGGCAGCCTTCGTGTTGGCCAGGCGGGAATAAAGAACTTCGAACTGACGATTTCCCCAGGGTGCGATGTTGAAGGACATCTGGGCGGAAATCACACCCACCAAAGTGGCCAAAACCAGGGCGGGCAGCAGCAGTGTGCCCATCGGCAGGCCGGATGCTTTCATAGCGACGATCTCAGAATCCTGACTAAGTCGCCCATAGGTCAATAAAACTGAGAACAGCAAAGCCATGGGGAACAGAATCGGCAGCATCGAGATAATGACGTAACCGATGATTTCGGCGATGGTTTTCATGGCCACGCCGTGCACCAGGGCGAATTCCGTAAGTCGCAGAACCTGGAACATCAAAATAATGGAGACAAAGACCAGCAATCCCAAAATAAAACTCGGGAGCATCTCAAAGAAAATGTACTGTGCGGCTTTTTTTCCGTTAAAAATACTCAAATCTGGTCTCCGTCTTGGTCGCCCGTGTGTTGAACCTATTCTAGAGTGCCTTGGGCCCAACGTCATCGCGCCCATTGTCCAGAAGAAGCCTTATTGACCCATGACTCTGCTTATCTGACAATAGAACTATGAACAAGATTCTTTTGGTTTACGAGGATTATGCTGACTTGATGTCTGTTGAAGGCACTTTGAAAAAGGTGGGCTTTGATGTCATCGGTCTGTCCAGCGAATACGCTGTGGCCGAGCAGATGCTGGCATTCAATCCGGATCTTGTTGTGGGCGCTGGTAAAGGCGGCAAGGTCAGCTCACTGGGGGTCGGGAAGCGTCTGAAAGAGATGTCCCGCTGGCAGGGAAAGTCGGTGCTTATTTTTCCGGCAAACTTCAAACCCAATCCGCAGGATCTTATTAAGATCCGCGTCGACATGGTGTTGGAGTCCCCGGTGGCTCCGGTGCGCCTGGTGCAGGTGATTGGTCGCATGTTGGGGCATGATGAAGCCGTGTTGCTGGAGCGCCTGAACAAAGCCATGCATGTTGAAAGCCCGCAAAAGTCTGCCACCACCGTGGCCGGCAGCGGAAAGTTTTCCCCCGAGGATGAAGCGATTTTTATCAAGGGTTCCACGGAGGAAGTGCAAGCCCATGGCGAGCAGTCTTTACGCCCTGAAAGAATTGATGAGAATTCTGAAGGCCTGCTTGTAACTGATGAAGAGCAAAGGGAAAAACCATCTTTCCGCTTTGGTGATCGTATGGCTGCCGCGGATGCTGAGCGCGGCGCAGCAGCGGAAGAGGCGTCGGACTTTCCGGATGTGGATCTGAAGGCTTTTGAACGCGAGCTTTTGGGTGGCGGGGCTCCCGAGGTTGAAAAAGTCGAAGTTCCAGTGCCTGGAACGGGCCTGGGGAATGAAGAAGACGAGCAGGCGCAGCTGGTTTCGCGGGCTCAGGAAAGTTTGCAAAACGCTGATAAAGCACTTCAAGAAAAGATGGCTAAGTATGCGAAGCTTGTGGAGGATGTGAAGGTATCTCCGAAAAGCACCGTGACTCGGGTTGAGGCGCGTCGTCGTCAAAAAGACCTGGAGGCTGACTGGGATAGTCAAAACATCAACGAACTCGATAAGTTGCGCCAAGAGTTCACAAAAGCCCTCTTTAAAAAGTAATTGATCCTCACCGGGCTTGACGATAAGGTTTCCGTGATCACATTGAGTGTAGATATTACGGAGGCCATTCATGGGCACATTTACTAAAGCAGTTACAGACACGTCTTTCGATGCAGAAGTTCTAAATTCATCCACCCCAGTGTTGGTGGATTTCTGGGCCGAGTGGTGTGGACCTTGCCGTGCTTTGGCTCCTAAGCTTGAAGAAGTTGCACAGGAGTTGGGTGCGAAAGTAAAAATCGTAAAAGTGAACGTGGACGAAAACCCAAGCGTTCCTGGCAAATACGGCATCCGCGGTATCCCTGCGATGTTGTTGTTCAAAGGCGGCAGTGAAGTGGGCCAATTGGTTGGCAACCACCCAAAAGACGCTATTCTTGAATTCCTGAATAAGAACGTTTAATCGCGTCTCTGTTTAGAATTATTAGAAGTAGGTAAAGAAGGCTCCCAAGTGGGGGCCTTTTTTTGTTTGAATTGGACAAGAGTCCTGCGTTTCACTATGATACTTCACAGGATCCCAAACAATGTTTGAAGAGCCGACCGAGGATATCATGTACCCAGAGATTTACGTTAGAGACAATGAACACGAAGTTCTGAACGAAGAGTTCAAGACGATCACCACGGATATTTCCCTGATGCTGAAAGCTGAAGGTAAAACCGTGCGCCCGTATGTTCCGGGTCTTCCGTATTTTTCCCGTTTGCCTCTGGATAAAAAAAGAGACGCCGTTGAAAAAGTGCGCTTCTATCAGGAGCTGTGTCATTCCCAGCTGGCTGAAGGCTACAAAATCAACGACAGTCTGTCCTTCACATGGAAGGCGTTCCGTCGTCTGGGGTTGGTGCCAAGTTCTGATTTGTTCAGCCATATCCAGAACGAAGATATCATTGAGATCTATTCCAAAGAGCACGTTCAACTGTTCCGTAATTTCAATTTCTTTGACTGCTGTTCTTATACTCTTGAAGAACTGAACGCCTACGAGTGGTGGTCCCTGTTTGAAAGAGAAGAAACCATCACTCAGAAGATTATTGATGCCTGCAACCTGGTGTTCAACGGCGAAGTGGATGGTACATTTGTACCGGATGTTCCGGTTCACCAACTGCGCGAAGCGCGTTCGGCGGAGCGTTTGACGATGAACTGCGAAATCCGCAGAATGGCTCCAGTGTACCGAAACAAGCGCCCTGACTGCGTGATCGTTCTTGAAAAAGTGGAAATGCTCCGCAACTGATTTTTTTGCAATGTGATTTTTTGAGAATCACAGCACACAAGTCACTTGTTCTCAGAATCAAACGTCTTAAATTAGTAAACACTATCAAGTTCACAAGTGGAACATCCGAAACACTCTGCCGGAAGGAGAGTGTATGGGTAAGTTTCAGTATCACCTTTTCAATCCACGCGAGTTGAATCCCGAAACAGTAAAATTAAGCAACGACGTCTACGAGGTATGGAGGCGGGTCTATTCAGAGGTGCTGGGCAAAGTCGGCGAACCTTTGAACCCGGATGATTTTCATCGCAACGACATTGTCGTCTGCCTGACCGATAACGGAAAAGTTTTCGGTTTCCATTTGTACAGCGCTTTTGATCTGCGCTCGGACGCCCTTCGTGATCACCACTATATGAAAGCCTTTGATCAGGCGATCATTGATAAATTCAAAAGCCACGGCATCAATACCCTGATGAGCATGGAATATTTGACGGTGATTCCCGAATACCGGTCACGCAGTGCTGAAGTGAACTGGGCTGAAATCATCATCGCGCTGGGAAGCAAGGTGATGGAGTCTTCGCCATGGGACTGCTGGGTGGGCACGGCCCGCAAGGATCTGCATGTGCGGCGCAAGGCTGAAAAAAGCGGAACCGCTTATTTTGGCAGTGTGATGAAGATGAACTATGAATGCGAAATCCTGATGACGGCAAAAGGGGAGGTTGTGCCTCTGCCTGATCCGAAATCCAACGCGCTGGTGGAAAGCCTGTGGGCCGATAAAAAATCCCACGTGACTTGTCTGCGCGAAGTTCGCAGAAACAATCTGAAAATTGCAGCTTAATGGTTTTATAAAACCTGAAAAGAGAGACAAATGCCTAACAATAAGAACGTTAACGATGAACTGATGACCCTTTTGAATTTCTCCAAAAAACAGATCGAAGCTTTCCCGTGGGAGGATAAAAACGCCTATTCCGCCTGGGTGTCACAGACCTTCTATTTTGCCCGGCACACAACACGCCTGCTGGCCATGGCCGGGGCGCGCACTCCGTTTGGGGCGCCCGAGTTCCACAACCGGTTCCTGGCTCATTGTGCGGAAGAAAAAGGCCACGACAAGTTGCTGGTGAATGATCTGAAAACCCTGGGCAGCAAGATGGACGAGTGGCCGGAAATGCCGGGCACCTGCGCGCTTTATCAGACGCAGTACTATTATATTGAACACCATTCACCGATGGCCTTCTTTGGATACATTCTGGGGCTGGAAGCACTGGCCGCGCACTTTGGTGATTACATGAACAAACGCATTGAAAAAGCCTGGGGCCCGAAGGCCGCGCACTTTATCCGCGTGCATGCGGAAGAGGACGTGGGGCATACCGAAGAGGCTCTGAATAAGATTGCCACGCTGTCGCCGGATGACCAGGTGGTGGTGATGCAGAACCTGCGGCAGACTTTGAGCTATTATGACCAGATGCTGAATGAGTGTCGTGAAATATCCCGGGCCCGGGGGCGCAGCGCCGCTTAAGTGTAAAAATAAAAAAGCCGGAGGTCTGCTCCGGCTTTTTTATTAGAGAAGAGTGAAGTCAGGACTATTTGAAACGAGCTGCAACCACGTCGCAGATATTACCCTGCATCAGGGACGCGCCACGATAGATCGTTGCATCCAGAACAGAAGGGTCTTTCAAGGTCTGCTGACGAAGAGCTTCGCAATCAGACTCGTAGTTTTTGCAGATGCCGCCGCTGTTTTCGTTTTCACAAACCCAGTAAAGACTTTTTACTTTTTCACCCACGATTTTCACGTCAGCGATTTCAGAGTGCAATTCAATATGGCATTTGATTTTGGCGTGACCATTCTGATCCAGGTCGCCCGCAACCCAGTTATAGGTGAAGTTTTTGTACTTCAGGTCGATCGCGCGCTGAGTGCCGATCACACGCTGACGCTGTTCCAGATTGTCGAAGAATTTCTCACAACGGGAACCCAGTTCATCAATTGTACCTTTACGGGACCACTGCAGAACGCGTTTAGAGGGCTTTCCGAAGGTGCACGACGTGCCTTCTTCGTTACACCCGATACCAGTATAATAAGGGGCTGCGTGACCGATACTGCTTAATAGGAACAGGGCCACCAGGGCCGTCAGACTCTTTTTCATATGGTTTTCTCCTGATAGGAGGTTTTCTTGCGATAACCGTTCCAATGCGAGAAACCATTAAATTGTGGTAGAAGGCAGGGGAGTGTCTGAAACGCAAAAAAGGGGACAATCTTTGGCATCCTTACCACCGCGGGATGCGGGCCAAGTTGGTGCCTGTGGATTGAGCCCCTTACGATATGCTCGCTGATCGCAATCGCGAGCGGGAACACTTGTGTATTACAGAGCCGCCAAGGTGTGCGGGTTTTTGGAATTGATGTTGGAGTAAAGAACGCTGTAGTTCTTCATCACACGTGAATTGTATTCTGCCGGTTTCACGTTTTTAGCCAGCAGACGGCGCACATTTGTCGGACCCATATTATAAGCGCTGACATACTTCATCGCCTTTTTGTCGAACTTTGCACGCAGATAGTTCATGTAAGCCATGCCGATCTTGATGTTCGCAGACGGGCTTTGCAAAGTCTTTTTGCCGTTGAAAGGCAGATCAAATTTCTTTGCGATCCATTCCGCCGTGTCCGGTTTGATTTGCATCAGACCGATTTCACCATGGCGACCCACCACCAATGGATTGAATTTGGATTCAGTTTTGATCACGGCCAGAACAAACACCGGATCCATACCGTATTTGGCACTTTCAGAAATCACCGTGCGGGCGATGGCACGCGCCTGGCCTTTGAATCTTGCCGGCAACTGAGATTGAACTTTGGAAAGAATGGCCTGATTCAATGCCTTTTGACCTTCAATTTTCTGGGCGTCACTGCCTTTATAGCCGCCACCCAGCAGTTCTTTCGCGTGAGAAACACGTGAAGCTTCGTTCACGCTTTCAATCGCTGGCACCTCAGGGCGCTGCCACTGGGTAAAAGAAAAGTTATTAAATAGAACCGACGTGAGCGATGCGGTGACAAAGGCGATTCCGATTTTGAGATGTTTCGTTTTCATATCCGCGTCCTCCTGTTACAGAGGTATAGTTCAAGTGCCGTGCCGAACGGCCAGGTGTGCGGAATGTTTCAGGTCTTGCTTTGAAGCACCTTTCAAATGCCATGGATTGAAGCTGGCGAAGGGGGGTGTCAACCAATGTATGAACACTGTCTGATTAGTGGTTAGTCGATATGGGATGGAATCCTGTTTCGAGACACCCACTGTGAGACGTTTTCATAATGTGAAAAATGGGAGCATAAAAGGTCTTGTTATAGAGGATAACTCTCTATGTTTCGATGTTTAGACCGAAAAGCCTTGTATGGGATCTATAGCAGATGTTCGGGGTCGTCTTTTTGCACCTCTGCTTATACCTGTACTGTCACTGTGGCTAACCGGATGTGGTTGGATGACGGCGACCTATGAAGCGACAAGTATGGATATTGAATTTTCGCAAGGCCCGTCGCAAAACGAATTTTCCAACAGCTCTTCAAAAACCATCACATTCAAACCTCGTGGTATTGTGCCGGAATATTATGAATATCGGATCAATCCCGACGATCCCACTGCCATGAGCAATGGCTGGATCCGCATTGAAGGTGGCAGTGCCGAAAAGTCCATTGAATTAAACGATCTCGTCGAAGGCGAATGCCTGTTCCAGATTCGCGGCGGCACCGGCTCGGATAAGTTTGGTATCACGTCTTTGAAATGGACGGTTGATTTGACATCTCCGACAGTGGCCGTAGTGTCGGGACCAGCCACTATTGACGGGGCCGCAGCCAATTTTACTTTCACATCGGGTGACAACCCTGGGGGATCCGGCATCGAAAACACGGAATGCCGTACTGATGGAGGTTCGTGGGGACTTTGTCTGAGTCCGGTTGTGCTGACGGCGTTGTCTCATGGTGAGCATACTTTTGAATTGCGCAGTCGTGATCGCGCGGGGAATGTGTCTTCCGTGCCGCAACAGACCTGGACTGTTGATATTTTGCCTCCGGAAATTGCGATCACCAGTCCTTCGGCAGTTCGCGGTGGAACCAATGGTTCGGTGTCCTGGAAATTGACGGAAGAAAACATCGAAGCCGGGGCTGAGTTTATTGTTGAATTTTTCGATGGCTCCGCATGGTCCGAAGCCGGACGGGTCGCTGCGAATGCCGGTGATAACAATGAGCAGACCTACACACTTTCAGGAATTGCGATGCCCTCAGCAGATATCACGACCGCCCGGTACCGGATCTCTGTGACAGACGAGGCGGGGAATGAGACCCGTCAGCTTTCCAAGGTTTTTGCGGTCGAGATGACGTCCCCGGTTTTGCGTGTGCTGGATCTGGTGCTGGCCGAGGGTGCACCGGTGGTCTTTGTTCCGGATATCAACGTGGCCTTGACGGTGTATTCGCAGGTGGCTCCGATCAAAGAGATCATGCTTTCAGAAAGTACGCTGTTCACCGGGGCTTCGTGGGTGAATTACACCGGCGCGAAATCGTCTTTTAGACTGAGTGCCCTGGCTGGCGATAAAACGGTTTATGTAAAGGTGCGCAGTACGACGGGGCTGGAAAGTAATGTGGTTTCTGCCATCGTAAACTATCAACCCGAAGCACCCCCTGAACTGAGCTGGACCGGGCCTGCAGAGGGCAATACTCTGGCGCCATCCAGCACTCACAGCCTGTCCTGGAATTGCAGTTCGTCCGGAGTTCTGCCTGCGCTGCCTGTGGGCGAGCTGTCTTATTCGGTAGATGATGGTTTAACCTACCATGTGATCGGCACCAACCTGCCGAATGCACCCTATTCATGGACTGTGCCGGTGACTACTCCTTCGGGGGTCGCTGTGACGACGTCGCTGCCATTGAAATTCAAGGTCAGCTGCAGTTCGCAAAGCGGGGCGATCAGTCAGACCACTTCGGGTTTGTATAACTCGCCGTGGAAAATTCTGGTGGGCGGAAGTGCGTTGAGTGAAAACGTCAACGTGGCCAAAGCGGATCTGGATCGTTCTTTCTTTTACGGGGACAGCAATAATAATTTCTACTATATTAAATCCGGCGCATTGATGAAGATCGACCGTCAGACGGCTTCCGTGAAGAGTGTCTATGGAAGTCTGTCAGAAGAAAAATGCGCCGCCGGCTTCCTGGATGGCGCCCTGCTTTTGGGAATCGACGCCAATGACGTTGCTTATGTGGCGTCAGGTAAATCTGTTTCGTGTTCGGCTTTGCTGCGCATCCGTCTGTCAGACGGGCAGCTTCTTTCCAGTCGGACTTTGCCGGAAAGAAAGTACACCAGTGGTATCGAATACGAACGCCTGGTGCTGGAGCGATATTACATCTATTATGACAACTTTGTTTTCTATTCTTTGGATTTGAGTAATCCGGCCAGCACGCCTCAGAAAATTGTGGGAGTGGCGGGGACTTGCTCCAGTGTCGCGCCAGCCGTGGAAACTGCGGGCGCGGATTTGCCTATACCTTGCAGCAGCTTGAATCAGATGGGGATGATTATTTCTGCGGATCTTTCCAAAATCTGGCTTATTCCCCGCGCCGGAACGGGGACCGGTCCGAGTATGTCTTTGCGAGGCAGCATGGAAGGCGGCTATCGTCTGAAAGAATCCGGCAATCCAAATCTTCCGTTGCAGGCTTCCCAGTGCCAGCCGAACACCTCATCGTCAGACACGGCTTTGCTGGTCTGTTATGGGTCCTCAGAAACGGGGAACCAGGCCATGGTCTTTAATACCGACACTGAAACCTATAAAACCAATGTTGTTCCTGTTGAGCGTGGCAATACCAGCATACGTCTTTTTGTGGGAAGTGCCCGCAACTCGATGCTGGTTTTCAGTTCCACCAATCAGTTGTTTGAACTGAAATACAAAGAGTGGAGCGGCCCGGATGAGGCTTGGACTTATACGGTTGTTGCCGATAATCCGCTGACGACGATCGGCAACAATACCGATGGCAGTCCAGCGGATTTGCGCAAAGTCTTGTTTTCAGAAATCAGCGATCTGCTTTATCGCAACAACACCTTGTATGTGCGTGCACTCAGTCACCTGCGTCGCATCGAATTTGACGGTTCTGGAGTGGCCACCACAATTTCGACGGGTTATAACAACGTGACGATCGCCAACTCCATGGCGACAGCGGGGATCGCCGTCAATGGTGCCGGCACGATTTTGACGGTGGCGGGAGTTTCGGGTGACACCCGTTATATCAACGCCTTGAATCTTGGCTCTTATGATCCCCTGGCGGGAACAATAGCGGCAGCCACGACACCCGTGCGCTATTTGCGGACCAACTCGGGGGCGGCAAGCTTCCCGACGTACAATTCGTCATTTGGCGCGGGGGCGAATGTTCTGGTTTCGAACTATCGTTACCTGATGGATTTTGGTGGTGACGAAAATCTTTACTTCACGGGTACAGAAAACTCTGGTTCGCAGCGCAACCTGATGCTTTTCCGCTCCAATGGCACAACCGTGACCTTTATTGCCGGTGTGATGGGGGAACCTCAGTCGGCCGCGGCAGCGACAGAGCTGGCTCCGGCCACCTTGCAAAGCAGCCCGCTGAAAGATGTGGTGGGATTGCAAAAGGCCAGCGATGGCAATCTTTGGGTTGTCGATGATATGAAACTGAAAAAATTTAAAATAATGGATGCCACTCCGACTTATTTTGATGTGGTGGATTACGCCTCTTTGGCCGGATATCCGACGGCAGTGACGCTGTGGACTCATGCCCGTTATGATGAATCGACGGGTTGGATGTACTTTGTTTCTGCGGCGTCGGAATCTCCGACAGGCACGGTGCAGGTGTGGGCGGCTCACGCCACTCTGGGCTGGCGCCAGATTTCGACGGCAGGTTTGAACATGCCGGCGCGATCGGCCGTGGTCAGTGGGGTGAATATGGGTTTAACCCATGTCCGTCTTGAAGTGAGTCCTTTGGGGCTGATGATGCTTGACCGGGTCAATCGCCGGATTCTGCTGCATGCATTGTTCTAAATAAAAAAGGCAGGATGAACCTGCCTTTTTTATTTCTGTTTTTAATGAACTCTAGAACAGATATCTGCGATAAGCGACACTCGACACCAGGCCCAGACCGGCCATGGTGGTCAGCATGCTGGAGCCACCGTAAGACAGCAGCGGTAGTGGAACCCCCACGATGGGCAGAAGTCCGATAACCATTCCGATGTTCACGAACATATGCCAGAAGATGTAACAAAGGACTCCGACTGTTAACAAAGCCCCGAACTTGTCGCGGGCGTTGGAGGCAATGCGGATTCCGGTGATGAACAGGAAACAGAACAAACCCACCACAGCGATCGAGCCGACGAAGCCATGCTCTTCACTTAGAACCGAGTAAATAAAGTCCGTGTGACGTTCTGGCAGGAACTCCAGCTGGGACTGGGTGCCTTTCATAAAGCCTTTTCCAAAGAAGCGGCCGGAACCCACGGCGATTTTTGACTGGATGCTGTTGTAACCGGTACCACGAGGGTCACTGGTCGGGGACAGGAACGTCAAAACGCGGTTTTTCTGATAATCATGCAAAACGAATTTCCAGGCGATGGGAATGGCGATGATTCCCAAGGCAATGATTGTCGCCAGAATGCTTTTGCGGATTTTTGCAAAGATCAGCATGGATCCGCCGATCGCTGCCAGCATCATCGCCGTTCCCAAATCCGGTTGTTCAACAACCAGACCAAATGGAATCAACAGTGCTGTCAGTGGCAGGGCCAGTTCTTTCAAGCCCATGCCCGAACCGTGAGTACTGCGTGTGGCAAGGATCTTAGCCATAAGCATAATGAGCGCCAACTTCATCGTTTCAGACGGCTGGTAACGGAAGAAGCCCAGATCAATCCAGCGCTGCGCACCCAGGGCAACCTTACCAAAGAAGGTCACATACAAAATCGCGCCCAGATTCAGCACATAGGCAATCAGCGCAATGCGGGTGACGACAGAATAATCCAAAATGGTTACAACAAGGAATACCGTCCAGCCCACGATCAACCACATGATCTGGGAAATGAACAAGGACGCCACGTCCTGAGTTGTCGGGCCGTGAGTGGCGCTCCAAAGATTGATCAAACCGATCACATTCAGGGCCAGGATCACGATGATCAGATTGATGTCTAATTTCTTGAAGAGGGTTCTTTCTTCAACATGCAAAGAGGTAAACACTCTTATTCTCCTTCAATTTCCGGTGCGGCTGCCGGAGCTTGCGCGCGTTTGCCACCAGTGGCTTTCAACGCCGCTTCGATCACTTCAGGGTGATATTTCATGAAATAAGCTTCAACAATGTCGCGAACAATCGGTGCGGCCCCGGAGCTTCCGTGGCAGGAGTGTTCAGCCAATGCAGCGATGGTGATTTCAGGATTGTCTGCCGGAGCAAACGCAATGAACCAACCATGGTGACGCATGTGAATCGGGCGGCTTTCGCACTTCGCATAGATCTGATCTGCAGAGAAGCCCATGACCTGGGCCGTACCGGTTTTACCGGCCATTTGCACGCCCGGAACTTTATAGCGTTTTGCAGTCCCGCGCTCGCCATTGGCCACGCGTCGCATGCCTTCTTTGACCGTTTTGAACGTTTCTGCAGAGATGTGCACGCCATTTGGCTGCGTCTGTTGCAGATCACGAACCACTTGCGGGAAGTTTTCGCGCAGGACTTTTCCGTCCTGATCGATGATCTTTCTAAGCAGGAATGGTTTTACGACTTTTCCTTCGGTGCCGATCGCGTTGTAAGCAATCGCCATGGAAAGCGGAGTCACGTTCACGAAACCCTGACCAATCGCCGTGGAAAGATTTTCCCCCGGCTGCCATTCTTCACCGACCGTGGATTTCTTCCAAGCCGAGTTTGGCATGGTTCCGGAAACCTCACGCGCCAGCTCGATACCGGTTTTCTGGCCGATACCCAGCAGACTGATATAGTCGAACATTTTATCAACGCCCAACGCGATACCCATTTTATAGAAGAACACGTTGGAGGATCTTTCCAGGGCTTCAAACACCGTGATGTTACCGTGACCGCCTTTTAAGTGGTCATGATAAGGACGACGGCCGAAATAGAACACACCCGGAGCCGAGACAATCGTTGTCGGAGTGATCACTTTTTCCTGCAAAGCCGGAACTGCCACCAAGGGTTTGAAAGTCGAACCCGGGGCATTGTGATCCTGGATGACTTTGTTGCGCAGAGGTTTGAACGGATCGTTGATCAGTTTCGACCAGGTTTGCGCCGAAATACCGGTGGAAAACTCATTCGGATCAAAAGACGGGGTGCTGACCCACGCCAAAATTTCACCGTTGGTTCGCATGGCTACGACGGCACCGATACGATTCAGGCTCATGAAGGATTTAAAGGCCGCTTCCTGGATATCACGGTCAATCGTCAAAATGGCGTTGTTCCCGTGAACCGGGATCATGTCCTTGATCTGCTCACCGTAAATGTTCGGTGTCTGAGTCACAGTTTCACGCCCGTGGGCATCGACCTGGATGAAGCTGACGCCGTCAGAACCACGGATGTCTCTTTCCAGAGTTTCTTCCAGGCCCGATTTACCGATGATGTCACCCTGATCAAATTTCAGTGCGCCCTTGTACAGGTCGTTTAGTACCGGCAACTGACGTTTTGAGATCTCACCCACGTAACCAAACAGCTGGGCGCCGTTGTCACGAAGCGGGTAGAAGCGCACGATGGATTCGCGGATTTCAAGCCCCGGAGTGTCCAGACGCATGCGTTTTAGACGGAAAACTTCTTCGCGGCTGAGGTTTTCTTTCAGACGGATCTGTGCAAACGGACCGTTTTGACGGCGGCTTTTCTGAACCTTCAGAACAACCTTGTCCGGCTCCATGCCCAGAACCGGGCCGACGGTTTTTGCCAGCTCATCAAGGCTTTCAATGTACTGCGGGGACAGGATCGCTTCAAAGCCCGGCAGATTTTCCACCAGCACCTTGCCATCACGATCCAGCATCAGTCCGCGCGGAGCAGTGATTTTGTTTTGTTTGATACGGTTTTTTTCCGAGAACTCGCGCAGCTCATTTCCAGAAATGATCTGTAGATACCACAGACGCATCGTGAAGATGGTCAGGGCAAAGCCGATGGCGATATAAAAGATCTTGTACCGGCTCAGGTACTCTTTTGCCTCGTCCGGATTACTGACGTATGTACTCATAGCTCCAATCCTCCGGGCTCATGAACCAGCTCGTCCTGAGTGACCTTGTCGATCTTGGCCAGAAGCCAGTACATCGGGAATGCAAAGGAGGGAGTCAGGATGATTTGTACAAGGCGATCGACAATCTCAAAGCTCGCAGGGTTTTTCTCCAGCACCATCGATCCAAAGAAATAGATCAGGTGATAGGCCACGGCAGAGAATGCACACATAATCGTATAATATCCTGAGCCCGACCAAAAGACGCGACTCTTGATAGTATAGACCAAGGTAAAGAGAATAATGAGGCTGATCCACATCATCTTCAGCGGCATCGCCGTGAATGTGAGCAAAATGAAGCCCATGGCGTAAATCGTGAAGATCGCCGGGAACGGTTTGCGATAAAGGATCATATATACAACCAGATTCAGCCACAGCAGCGGGGATGGAACATTCCCGAAAAGCTGGAACCAGAAGGTTGTCTGGAATCCGGCCAGCAGCATCAGCACCGCCAGGAAAACCAGGAAATTCAAAAGGGCATTCCAGCGGATTTTCACTGTCTGTTCTCCTGAGGTTTAGGAGTCACTGCTGGTTTTGCTGCCGGAGTCGCCGCAGGAGTCGCCGCTGCAGCCGGAGCAGAACCGTCTGCCGGAGTTTCCGCCTTTGCGGAAGCTGGCGCGAACTTGTCGCCGAAATCTTCGTTATTGCCCTGAAGCACGATGAAGACCTCTTCCACTTTGTAAGGGTCCACCACCGGGCGCAGGTCGACTTTCAAGGAAACACTGAAGGTTTTCTTTTCAACGGAATCAACCACGGCCACCGGGAAGCCTTTCGGGAAGATGTTGTCCAGGCCGCCGGTCACAACCAGGTCGCCTTCCTGAACGTCTTCGGTTCTTTCCACATATTTCAGCTGCAGGCTGCTGCTGTACTGGGATTTACCCTCGACAATCCCGTGGGCGCGGGTTCTTTGCACGATACCATCCACCACTGCGTAACGGTCGGTGATCAGCATGACGTGGGAAGTGAAGGTGTCCGGTTTGAAGATGTAACCCAGAACCCCGCCGGTGGTGATCACGGCCTGGCCGGCTTTCAGGCCGTCCTGGGTGCCCTTGTTGATGGTGATGGTGTTGTGATCGATCACCAGATCACGGCCGATGACCTGTGCTGCCATCAGGGACATTTTGGTCTGCTCTTTGAACGCCAAAAGGCCGCGCAGGCGGTCGTTTTCGATCAGCAGCTCGTTCATTTTTTCAAGACGCGCCTGAAGTTCATTGTTGGTGCTGGTCAGCTGTTCGCTGTGTTTCTTGATGTTGATAAGATCAAGATACATGGCGGTGGTGCCTTTGACGCCGGAGCTGAAGCCATAGAAGGATTCAGAAACCGCGCTGCCCAGAAGGCTGAAGGGTTTTGCCAGCCAGTTGGATTCTTGCGGGCGCTGCTGCATGTTGATGGAAATCAGTGGCAGAGCCAGGACAATCCCGATCATCACAAGTTTCTTGAGATCAAAGTTGAAGAAATTCAAAGGTCGTTCCTCTTTTTAAAAACCAATCTTAAAAACCATCTCTAAAACCAGCAAAAAGCATCGCGTCGTTCTGCGTATTTTAGCTTCGCTGTATTAATATTTCTCAACGCTAGTAAAAACCGCTAAGGAATACAACAATTTCCCCTTGAATATTTATAAAATTCGTAAGGTAATGAAGCGGTTTGTTTGCAAGCTTGTTTAAGGAAGGAAAAGTTATGAGCGAAAATATGGCAGATAAGATGAAGCGCGGAATCAACGCGAAGAGCGTGACAGCGATGGTGATTTTCGGTGCCATCATTATGGTTTTCGTCTTCTTCGGCATGCCCGAAAGAATGGGCGCGGGCGTTGGCTCCGTGGCTCGCGTGAACAACACTTTGATCTCTCTGGCGGACTTCCAGCAGGAAGAAAACCGCATTCAGCAGTACTACCAAAACCTGTTCGGCAACCAGATGGACTTTGGCTCTCAGCGTCAGCTGCTGCGCCAACAAGCGCTTGAGAATCTGGTGCGCATGGAGCTTGTTTCCCAGGCTGCTCAAAAGAACGGCATTTTGGCTACCGACGCGGAAGTTCGCGATTTTATCGTGAAAGACATCCCGTTCTTCCAGCAAAACGGCATGTTCCAGAAAGAGTTCTACATGCGTTATATCGAACAGACCCGCACCACTCCGGCTAACTTTGAAGATAAAGTCCGTAAAGACATCTCCAATGTTCGCACACGTGCATTGTTCGAACTGGCGACTCAGCCAACAGCTGTGGAGCTGAAAAAGATCCAGGATCTGCGCGCGGCTAAGATCAATGTTCTTTTCGTGAAAATTGACTCTGAAGCGGCGACTAAAGCGATGACCAAAGAAAAAGCCGACGCAGCGATCAAGGCTTTGGATGAAGCTTTGGTGAAAGGCGATGAAGCCGCAGTTAACGCACAACTGAAAGAGCTGAAAGCAACTTGGGAAGAAACTGGTTTGGTTGAATTGGGTTCTGAGACTTTCCCGAAAATCACCAGCACAGTGGCGACAGAAGCCGTATTTGAGCTGAGCAAAACCGAGCCGCTGTTGAAGCGTTTGGTTCGTGACGGCAACAGCAAATACGTTCTGAAACTGAAAGAAAGCAAAGTTGAAGAAGTAAAAACAGCTCTGGAGCCAATGTCTGCAGAGATGATGCAAAAACGCCGTGGCGACGGTATGTTCGAAGCTTGGATCAATATGTTCCGTTCCAAGTCTCACGTGACTATGAACACCCAGGCTCTGCAGTTGAACTAATGCTTCAATTCGTAAGAGAGATTCCCATTCGAATCACTTTGCAAGGAGCCCTGTCATCACGACGGGGTTTTTTGTTTCATCTGGCTGCGGGGTTTTCCCCGAAAGGCGGCCGTATTGATCCATTGTCGGGGATGAGCGTGAATTTGATGGACGTGGATCAGTGGCTGGGGGCCTTGACGGCCGAGCTTGAACAGGATCTGTTTGTTTCTAAAAGCGCCAGCCTGAACCATGCCCTGGCTGAAGTGATGGCGGTGGCCCGCCTGAAGCTTGCCGAAAACGCCGAGCAGGCAGAGGCCGTACTGACCAGTCTGACGTTCCGTGAAGAGCGCGGCTGGAGTTTTCAGTGGAACTCGCAGCAATCCCCGGAACAGCAGCGTTTTGTTTATTCTCATTTTCTGGAATTAGTGCCTCAAGGGCAGGGCAGTCAGCTTTTGCGTCTGGATTTTGTCTGGTGCCGGGTTTTTGACTGTGAAGAGGACTATCAGCACGAAGGTTTCCGCTTGCTGAAAGGTCTGAAGTTGTCAGGCCTGGAAGATGTCCTGACACAAATGGCATTGCTTAAAGGCCATAAGCTTTCTTCCGAAAGCCATCTTGAATCAATCCGTGTCAATGTGTTGTCCGAACAAGTTTGTCTGACCATTTAGTCGGGGATAAAGAATCTATTCCGGCAGGTGAGTTTTAAAGTAAAGTTCCACCAGACGGTGGAATTCTTCTTTTTGAATGAGTCGATTGAAGACATCAAGGTGAGCTTTGCCTTTGCCGCTGTTTTTGAAGGCCACACCGTATTCATCCATGCGAATGATTTTGGCGTTGATCTGCAGTTTATTCTGATAAGGGCGAAGGTTTTCGCTGCCTTTCATCAGATATTCAAACATGGTGGCGTCAATAAATGCCAAATCCACACGTTTTCTGGCTAGCTTCAGCAGGTTCTGCTCGTCGCTGGAAACATTTTCGATCTGGAACTTTTTCTTTTTCTGCGCCGGCGCCAGAACCCGGGACAATTCATAACCCATCACATTTCCGATTTTATATGGCAGCAGATCCTCCGGCTGGTTCCAGTGGATGGGCTTGTCTTTGCGTTCGGCAAAGCCCCACGGTGTGACGTACATGATTTTTGAAAGCACATAGCCGGTGGTGATGTTTTCTTCGGCGGCGGGAAAAAAGCCCGACACGTCGTCTTTTTGCAGGGCCTGAATTTTGGCGCGCAGGTAAGGGGTGAAGGTGACTTTCAGATCATAGCCGTTCTTTTTAAAAATCTGGCGAAGCGCATACACGGCGGCCCCTTTTTCCGGCAGCGAGTCGCTCATAAAAGGTGGCGCTTCCATGGTGAGCAGATGAATGACTTTGCCGGCGTTTACCGCAAGACTTGGTGGCGACCACAGACAGACAGCTAATATTAAGAACAATACCATGTGAAACAATGCGACCTCAGTAATCCCCAGTTGTATGAGATGGGGACCTGGAACGCCAATTACCAAAACGCAATAGGAACAATCCTCACAGTAATGCCTTCTCCCCAGTGTTCGTATCTAGTTTGCGAACAACAAGATGAATCATTTTGGTTTCCGCGCATCATTGCCATGCCTTAATGAAAATCAACCAGAAAGCAGCCGATAATAAAGGCATGAGATGGATCGTTCTTGCAGTTCTTTTTATGACCCCTCCCGCGTGGTCCAAAACTGTGAAGCTGAGCACGGACGATGGCTATGCGCCTTACACCGGACAGAAGCTGTCACGCGGTGGTATGGTGACTGAGATCGTGCAGGAAGTGGTTTCCGGCATGGGGCACTCGGTGGATTTGACCTGGCTGCCATGGCGGCGCGGTTTTGAAAAAGCCAGACAAGCGCAGTTCGACGGCCTTTTCCCTTATTTGAAAACCGCCGACCGGGAAAAAGAGTTCCTGTTCTCTGAACCTCTTTATGAAATCCGTAACACCGTTTTTTCCTTAAAAGGGGAAAGTGGTTTTTATTCCAGCCTTGAAAGTCTGAAGGGCAAAACCTATTGTCTGCCGCTGGGGTGGGCTCCTGCGACCCGTGAGCTGGCGGAGTTGGTGCAGAAAAAACGTGTGAAGGTGTTTGAAGCGCTGAACACGTCCACCTGTGCAAAGATGGTCAATAGCGGGCGCGCGGATTTCTTTGTCACAGATGATGCTCAAGGGGAAGCGGCATTGCGTGAAACCGGGCTTGTGGAAAGCATCAGTCTGACTCCGCACCTGCTGCCGAAAACACAGTTGTATTTTATTATCAGTCGCAGTCACCCAAATGGCGTAGAGTTCGTGAGGAAGTTCAATGAGTCTTTGATGGATCTTAAAAAATCCGGAAGCTATGAGAAAATTGTTCTGCGGCATCTTCGCAGCGAAACACCTGCTGCCAGTGGGTTCCCACACAACAGCGAAAAAAGTCCCTTGAAAAAATCCTATTCAGCGCTTTGATCTTCCATCTATACAGTGACGAAGGTGTCCCGTCCCCAGGGCCGCACTCGGGTGCAGTGTCGACTTCTTGGACACCCCGGGCGGTGCGGCCTTCAATATAAAGCTTCCTCGGCTTTGCACGACTCTTGAAACATCAGTTCCTGAATGCCCTAAATTTTAAGGCGGCGAGGACTTCATATGAAACTAAAAGCATGGCTATTGGGTGGTGCTCTTCTGATGTCGGCTCAGGCGTTTGCCGAGCAGTATTGGGTTCCCGACAATCGTCCGCCAAGATTCTGCCTGCAGAACTTCAATGCTTATGGTCCCGTTTACGCCAAGGGAATCGAAGAACGCACCGGGCGCATGACCGCGCTCTTACAAGGCATCCCCAAGTGTGATGTTGTTCACCTGCAGGAAGTCTGGAATGATTCGCAAATCAATCAAATTGAAAATGACCTGAAAAGACAATACAGCATCAGTGCACCCAACAAAACCGAACGCATCGGTGTGATGTCTTTGTTCATGGGTGATGTGAAGGGCACAGAAACCCATGCCTTTGCGGTTAACAATGAAGGCGGAGTACTGGATACTGTTCGAGAAGCCCTCAATGTGCGTAAAGCCTTCCACGTCGTTAAGTCCGGATTCTTTGGCATCGACGAGGATTTTTATTTTATTAATACTCATTTGCACCCGACGTCCGAAGCCGTGCGCCTGACTCAAGTTCTGGATCTGTTGCGCTGGCGCATGGATCATCAGGATCTGAAGATGCTTTTGTCCGGGGATTTCAATGCCAATGTCGACAGTGTCGAGCGCGGTTTTGTGATGGCGACTCTGGCTACACGAGACGCCATGGAAGATGCCATGGGCGGATACCCCAAAAAAGGCTATTGCACTTACTGCGCAAGAAACCCGCTGGGCTGGTTGTTCAGCGATCAGGTTTTTGATTATATCTTCTATTCTAACGTGGGTCAGTCCGGCACGACGCTTCAGGTGGTGGACGGGCAGGTGAATATGCAGGGGACTCCACGCCGACCGTTGTCTGATCATTATGGTGTGCGTGTGCAGTTCTCAGTGGATCCGAAAACTTCTGAAACCAATGCGCTGGGTATCGAGCTTCGCAGGTCTTATGCCCTGGACAACTTTGCCAAAGCCGAAAAGATTCTGGCGGCGGCCAAAGAGCCCGAGTTCAAACCATACCTTGAGGCTTTGCGCAAAATGACAGAACAGCTGCAGACCAAGTCCGGCGCGTTCTGGAACTATTTCTCAAGCTTCCGTTAATTCAAGCCTGACTTTGTTGTTGGCAGTTTCGAAATGCGCGCGTTGATCTTTTCAAGATCGCGCGCCAGTTTTGATTTGTGGGAAATCCCAAAGACCCCGAATTCCTCTATGATCGGCGGACCAATGCGTTTGAAAGTCTTCAGCGGAATGCCTTCGCTTTTGGCGTAAAATTCCAGCACCTGGGTGTTGCAGATAAACAGACTGATATCGCCGGATAAAAGTTTGCGCATTCCCTGAATCACGTCCTGCACTTCAACTTTTTTGACCAGCGGGGACTTCAGGTAACTTCCGAAGGGCTCGGCGTATTCATAGCCCAGCACAAAACCCAGGTTGTGGTTGCGCAGCTCTTCGGTGGTTTTCCAGTTCAGCTGGCTCAGATACTGGCTGGAGGCCAGCGTCCATACGGCCTCTTCGGAAGGGAAGATTTTTTTGGTGAAGAGCAGATAGTCTTTTTTGGGATCAATCTGCATCGGTCCGATAACGTCGACGCTGCCTTGTTCGGCGGCTTTTAAAGCGCGCTTCCACGGGATGATGCGGACTTCGATGTCTTTGCGGGGAATTTCCAGAACTTTTTCCAGGGCCTCAAGGGCCAGGCCTTTGGCTTCGCCATTTTCTTCATAGATGAACGGCGGATAGGGATCTGAGGCAAAGATGATTTTCTTGGCCTCGGCCCAGGGGGAAAAAAGAAATAAAACCAGCATCAGCAATGGCATTGGATTTCCCTTTCCCCTGATTGTCTAATCCAAATGCTTTGGAGTAAAGGCTTCGGGGAAGATTTCCGGGAACTGGAAGGTCTTGATTTTGCCTTGCAGGTTCGCGGTGTGAATCATGGTGTGTTCATTGGCAAATTCTGCGATCACCTGACGGCAGAATCCACAAGGAGGCCATGGTTTTTCAGCGTCGCTGACAACCAGCACTTCCTTGATCAGCTTGTGTGCGCCTTCGCTGACGGCTTTAAAGATGGCCACGCGTTCAGCACACACGGTGCCGCCGTAAGAGGCGTTTTCAACATTACAGCCATTGAAAATCTGGCCATCGCTCATCAACACGGCCGCACCAATCAAGGCGTCGGAATAAGGGGCGTGGGCTTTTTTCTGTGCCTTGCAGGCGGCTTCAAATAGTTTTTTCTGTGTATCGTTCATAGGTTTGCATTCTCTAATATTTTGCCAAGTTCGATCAAGGGCAAACCTTGAATCGCGGTGAAATCCTGGCTTTCAATTTTATCAAACAGCATGATGCCGTGTTTTTCAATTTTATAGCTGCCGGCGCAATCAATCGGATTGTCCAGATGCACATAGCGTTCAATCTGGGCGCGGGTCATTTTTTTCATGTGCATGCGGGTGATGTCGGTGTAGGCGATTTTCTTGTCGCCGTCATACACGCAGATTGCCGTGATCAGGTCGTGGGTTTTTCCCTGCATGGACATAAGCTGCTCCACCGCGTTTTCTGCCGTGTGGGCCTTGCCGATAATGCGGCCTTCGAAGGACACCAGTTGGTCTCCGCCAATGACGACTTTGCCGGCGGCTTTAAGGCTTGCGGCTTTCAGGTCCGCCAGTTTTTCAGCCAGGGCCTGGGGGGGCAGGGACGGGTCTTTTTCTTTTTCTTCGTCAATCAAAGGCGCTTGGGCCGAATAGCTGTAAGCCAATCGAGAAAGAAGCTCTTGGCGGTATTTGGACGTGCTTGCGAGGATCAGTTGCTTTTGTGACATAGGGGCTCAATATATCGCTTCTTATCAAGGGCGACACTCTTTTCGGGCTCTGCCTTGCGGTGCTTCAAAGGGCCCTGGGCAGTACCTGTCTGAAAAAGCTTCGCTGGGTGGTAAAAGTGAGAGCCATTTACAGGAAATTGCGATAAGACCAGCAGTGAATTGGATATAAATTTATGACGAAACAATCTCTTCCTGACGTAGCCAAAGAAACCCATTCTGAACGTTTTGCCCCGATCGACTGGGTCGGCATGGGCGCTATCGAACTGCCGGTGATGCTGAAGCAGACCGATGGGGTTTACCGCATTCCCGCGCGCGTGGATGCGAAAGTCAGCCTTGATAAAAAACCCTCCCGTGGCATCCACATGTCACGCCTGTATCTTTTGTCCCAGGAGCTTCTGACCAAGTCTGAACTTTCTTTGGGCCTTCTGGGCAATGTAACGACGGAATTCCTGCGCACGCACGAAGACCTTTCCACCAAAGCTTTGGTGCAGGTTCAGTTTGAAGCTCCTCTGATTCGCAAAGCTTTGAAAAGTGCGAATCAGGCATGGCGCTCGTATCCGGTGATCACTTCGGCTTTCAACGAAGAAGGGCAGATCAGTTACTTCGTTGAAGTGGTGGTGACTTATTCCAGCACTTGTCCCGCGTCGGCGGCCTTGTCCCGTCAGCTGATTCAGGATGGTTTCAAACAGAATTTCTCGACTGACAAACCTTTGGATTTCGATGTGGTTCATTCCTGGTTGGGAACTCCGCAAGGGATCGTGGCGACTCCGCACGCGCAACGCAGTTTTGCCCGCGTGAAAGCGGAAGTCGGGGCGAACTACAACTATGGCGATCTGATCGACATCGTTGAAGAGGCTTTGCAGACCGCAGTTCAAGGCGCAGTGAAACGGGAGGACGAGCAGGAGTTCGCACTTCGTAACGGCCAGAACCTGATGTTCTGTGAAGATGCCGCTCGCCGTGTGAAGGAAGCTTTGGATGCCAAGGCGGATGTTTTGGACTATGTGGCTGAATTCAGCCATGTTGAGAGCCTGCACCCTCACAATGCCGTTTCTCATATCTCTAAGGGCTTGAAACTACGTAGTTTTTAGTCCTCCAGTGTCAACTTACTGGAAACCAACTGAAAATGATTCTTAATAATGTGGACATCTCCAGGGGCTTCCCCTATAAAGAAGCCCTGAGGTGACCATGGGTAAAGACGCAGTTCCATTTCTTCCAAGACAGCATGATGACGACATCGTCGTACACGCCGATCAATTCGACGAAGCCGAATTGAAGCGCATCATCCGCGCCTTGAATCTGAAGGTCACCAGCCAGCGTATGGCGATCCTGAAAGCCCTGCATGAAGGCCGTCGTCACGTCACCGCTCAAGAGCTTTATGAAAAACTGAACAAAGAACATCCGGATATTGGTTTCGCCACTGTCTATCGTTTCCTAAGAACCCTGACTGAAGGCACTTTTGTGACGGAAGTCCGCATGGGTGGTTTGCCAGCTCGTTACGAGCTGACTCCAAAAGGTCACCACGATCACTTGACGTGCGTGAAGTGCGGTAAGATCTGCGAGTTCGAGAATAAAGCTATCGAAGGACTTCAAGAGAAGGTGGCGAATCAGTTTGGATTCAAACTGACTCATCACATTCTGGAGTTGTATGGTGTTTGCCCGTCCTGCCAAGCCAAGAATCTTTAAAGGCGACCGTTGAAAAAGGCCCATCTGACTTCGTTGTCGGGCCTTTCGCTGCTCTCCGACGTGCTTGAAGCACGCCTCCGTTTCGCGAAAAACCCTCCGCCTTGCATCTGGACCTTTTTGAACGGTCTTCGCTCCCGGTATTTTTGGGGACGGGGATCGGGGAATGGCTGCGCTTTGCGGCCGCCCGGATCGCTCGGCTTCGCCATCGCTTGCTTTTGGTCGGGGTTAGGACGTTCAAAAAGGTTCAGCGGCGAGGCGGAGGGTCTCAGCTGTAGCGGAAGCGTACTTAATGTACGCTGGAGTGGAAGATGAGGCTCGACAACGAAGACGATGGGCCTTTTTCAACGTCCTGTTAAGTCTTGAATTGGAACGGCCGATAAACTCTTTATGAAGTTGGCTATGAAACGGTGGGGAGTTTTCCTGCTGATTCCTCTTATTTTGGGCGTGAGCAGTGGCGGGGTTGTTGAACTCGAAGGCTACTTTAATGCTCGTTATTCGGCTAACTTTTTGAAATCCACTCGTAACGTCAAGTTTGTCATGCCTCCGGGGACGCGGGGGAAAATTGAAGAAACAAAACAGTTTGGTTCAGGCAACTATGGCCTGAAGGTGGAAGTGCTTTCCGGCAAGCATAAGGGAGAGAAGGTTTGGGTATACTACAAACCAGCAAATCCCGGGATGAAGCTTTTTGAAAATTCTGAGGCTGCTGGCGAAGCTTTGGCATCTGCTGAAGTTGAAAAGGCCAAGTCGGTCGAGACCACTCGTAAGACGGAGGCTTTGCGTGTTCCTGCGGCGGCTGAAAAGGCCGAAGAAAAACAGGTTGTTCAAGAGCTGAATCAGCAGATTCGTGATGCCAATAAAAAAGTTCAAGAGACCAAGCCTTGTGATGGCTGTGAAGTGGCCAAAGAACAAGCTCGCGATACGCTGCCGAATGATTCTGCGAAGGTTGTAAGCACTTTTGCGCCGAGGGCTTCTTCGGATGCGCCGGTGTTGCGTTCTCCGACTCGCACGGTGAATCCGTTTGGGATTCGTCCGACTCGTTGTCGCACCGTGGGCACTTATGACAGTTGTGTTTTTGAAGGGGACAGTTCCGAGGGGAAATTCAAACTTCGAAATATGGGTCCCAACAAAGTTGTTTCCAAGGGTGACTACCGCATTCGTGAATGGTCTTTCGAATACGAAGCAGGGGCTCGTCAGGATATTGGAATCAGTATCAGTGATTCTCCAAATTCGACGGTCAGTCACACGCAGGAAAGTTACATCATGCTGTTCCCGCGTAAAACCCTGCCGCATATTCGTGTGGAAGGAAATCGTCAGATCGTGACCCTGCCCACTGGGGAAACGGTGACCTACAATGCTCAAACCCGTGAAGTCATCGGGGGTGCCTTTTCTGAAGACGGTCCCATGACTGGCGGAGGCAAAATTCTGGCGCCTGCCAAGGTTTCTTACCGCGGTAACGGCGTCATGGTCCGGGTCGATCGTCGAGGTGAAGAGCCGCGTCTGCTGGCAAACGGCACTGCGACGGTGACCAAACAAGGCAAATCCTGCAAAGTCCCCGTGCGTGATCTGTGGCCGAATCAGGCTCAGAACTCTCCTGTGCACTTCAAATACTTCTCAGACTCTGACTTTGACTCTTATTTAAAACGTAAATGCGGCTTCGGCCTTTAAAAGGTGCCTGGTTGTTTTTTCTGGCTAAGGCGCGTTTAACGCTGCATTGCCAGAAAAAACAACCAGGCACCTTTCCTTTTTACGAGGGGCGTTTTAGACTTTGGAGTTATGTCGCATGCTGAAGATGGAATCGTAGTTAAGGGTGCAAAAGAGCATAATCTGAAGAATGTCAGTGTGACTATTCCGCGCAATAAGATCACCGTATTTACGGGGTTGAGTGGCAGCGGGAAGTCGTCGCTGGCGTTTGATACCGTGTATGCTGAAGGTCAGCGTCGTTATGTGGAAAGTCTTTCTGCTTACGCGCGCAACTTCCTTGAACAGCTTAAAAAACCGGAAGTCGATTCCATCACCGGGCTTTCTCCGGCCATAGCGATTGACCAAAAATCTGTCAGCACCAATCCGCGCTCCACCGTGGGCACGGTGACCGAGATCTATGATTATCTTCGTTTGCTTTTTGCGAAGCTGGGGATTCCCGAGTGTCCGACTCACCACATTCCGGTCAGCAGCCAGACCCCGCAACAGATCATTGAAGAGGTCTTTAAAAAAGGTGTCGGCACCAAGTTCTTTGTTCTGGCGCCGATGGCTTCCGGTAAAAAGGGTGAGTTCCTGGCGGAATTCCAACGCTGGGCTAAAAAAGGATTCGTGAAAGCCAAAGTCGACGGCAAGATGATTGAACTCGACAAGGCCACAAAACTTGCCAAGACCAAAACGCACGATATTGATCTGGTCGTGGATCAGCTGATTCTGAAGGATTCGCTGAAACTGCGCCTTTCTGAAAGCATCAATACGGCGCTTAGCATGGCCAACGGCCGCGTGATCATTGAAACCCTGGACGGCGAGCGCACGAACTATTCTTTGCACTCGGCGTGTCCAGAGTGTGGTTACAGTTTCCCCGAGATTGAACCTCGTTTGTTCAGTTTCAACAACCCGCGCGGGGCTTGCCCGACGTGCCATGGGTTGGGAACTATCGACCTTGAAGAAGAAGAGCAGTTCTCTGACGGCGAAGTCGGCGGCAAGAAACTGGATAAAGTTGTCTACAAATACAAAGGCAAAAAAACTTCGGACGATGACGACGAAGAAGGCGAAGAGATGGTTCTGAACGACTGCCCGGATTGCCACGGCGCTCGTTTAAAAAATGAAGCTCTGAATATCCGTCTGGGTGGCAAAACCATTGCCGAGCTTTCCGACCTCGGTGCGATCGAACTGCGTGACTGGGTTGCCAAACTTCAATGGAAATCCAAAGATCAGCTGATTGCTGAAAAAATTGTAAAGCAAATTCTGGCGCGTCTGGATTATCTGATTCGCGTGGGCACCGGGTATCTTTCGCTCAGTCGTCCGTCGCGCACACTGTCCGGTGGGGAAGCCCAGCGCATTCGTCTGGCGACCCAAGTGGGATCATCCTTGATTGGCTGTCTGTATGTCATGGATGAACCAAGCATCGGCTTGCATCCGCGCGATCATCATAGACTTCTTGATATCATCGGCGAACTGAAAGAGCGTGGGAACACCATCTTGTTGGTCGAACACGACGAAGACACCATCCGCTATGCTGACTTCGTGGTCGATCTGGGACCTCGTGCCGGGGTTCTGGGTGGCGAGATGATGGCGCAAGGGACTCCGGATGAGCTGGCGTCCAACCCGAATTCTTTGACCGGAAAATATCTGAACGGTGAAATGCGGATTCCGATCCCGAAAGAACGCCGTAAAGGCAACGGGCAGGTTGTGCGTTTGACCGGAGCCACCGGGAACAACCTGCAAAACGTCGATCTGGAAATCCCACTGGGGACTTTCACCACCGTGACCGGAGTTTCGGGTTCTGGAAAAAGCACCCTGATCATCGATACACTTTACAAGATTTTAGCGCAGCACTTTTATAAGGCTTTGGCGCAACCTTCGCCTTACAAGAAAATTGAAGGCCTGGATAAGATCGACAAGGTCATCGATATCAATCAAAGACCGATCGGGCGCACACCGCGCTCGACACCGGCAACCTATGTCGGATTGTTCCCGATGATTAGGGATTTATTCGCGAATCTGCCAGATTCCAAGCTGCGCGGTTACGAGCCGGGGCGTTTCAGTTTTAACGTCAAGGGTGGGCGCTGTGAAACCTGTATGGGCCACGGGCAGATCCGTATGGAGATGCACTTCTTAAGTGACGTCTTCGTGACCTGCGACACCTGTCAGGGCCGTCGTTACAACCGCGAGACTTTGAATATCAAGTACAAATCCAAATCCATCGCGGACGTTCTGGAAATGAGCGTGGGCGAGGCCTTGGAATTCTTCCGCAACCACACCCAGATTTACCGCAAGCTTGAAACCCTGCACCGGGTGGGGCTTGATTACATGACTCTGGGGCAAAGCTCGACAACCCTGTCGGGTGGTGAAGCCCAGCGCGTGAAGCTTTCCAAAGAGCTTTCCCGCCGTGGCACCGGTAAGACGCTTTACATTTTGGACGAACCGACCACGGGTTTGCATTTCGATGACGTCCGTAAACTGGTCGAACTGATTCAGGAACTGGCCGATCAAGGGAACACCGTGCTGGTCATTGAGCACAACATGGAAGTCGTCAAATCGTCGGACTATGTGATTGATCTGGGGCCGGACGGCGGCAAAGGTGGAGGTCAAATCGTGGCCGCCGGAACACCTGAAAAAGTGGCCAAGGTCACTGCCAGTGAAACGGGCAAATTCCTGAAGCCCTTATTAAAATAAAGCTTTAAAAAGACCCGGCCAAAACCGGGTCTTTTGACATCCTGTGTCCCCCGAAGCGGTCCTTGATTCTTTGGGCTGAATCGGTGAAATCTGTGGGGATGAAATACTTTACAGGTTCCTTTGTCTTTACCTTCTTTGGCTTGGTTGCCTCTTACTTTGTCGGTCATTTTTATGGCGGCACAGTCGCGGCGGGTTTTCAGGCTTTGTTCATCGCCACGATCCTGGCGATTCTTGAAATCTCTTTGTCTTTTGATAATGCCATCGTGAATGCCGTGGTTTTGAAAGAAATGACTCCGGTTTGGCGTCATCGCTTTCTGACCTGGGGTATGTTGATCGCGGTCTTCGGGATGCGTTTGGTGTTCCCGTTGTTGATCGTGACCTTCATGGCTGACGTCAACCCTTGGGAAGCTCTGGTGATCGCGGCGACCAAGCCGGATGATTACGCCAAGATGATGCTGGATGCTCACTTGCAAGTGGCCGCCTTCGGTGGAAGCTTCCTGTTGATGGTGGCACTGAAGTACTTCTATGACGGCAGCAAAGATCTGCACTGGATCCCGTTCATCGAAAAGCCAACTCGCTACATCGGCAGCAAAGTGGAAGCGATCGAAGTGTGCTTGACCTTGATCATTCTGATCCTGATCACGCACTTCCTGAAAAGCCACGAGCAGCTTCCGTTCCTGATGGCCGGTATGGCGGGCCTGATCACTTATGTGATCGTGGATGGCATCGGTTCGTGGTTGGAAGCGTCTGATGATCAAATCAAAGACGTGCACAAAGCCAGCGCCGGTATGTTCCTGTATCTGGAAGTTCTGGATGCGTCCTTCAGCTTTGACGGTGTTGTGGGCGCGTTTGCGATCACGCACAATCTGTTCATTATCATGATCGGTCTAAGCATCGGGGCGTTCTTCGTGCGTAGCTTGACTATCATGTTCGTGGAAAAAGAAGCCCTGACCAAGTTCGCGTTCCTGGAGCACGGGGCCTTCTATGCGATTGGTTTGCTGGCGATGATCATGCTGGCTGATCCGTTCCTGCATATCCCAGAGTGGTTCACCGGTTTGAGCGGCGGGGTGATCATCCTGACATCCTTCATCTGGTCCCTGAAAAAGGGCGATGTTCAAGCTTCCCACTAAAACTAAAAAGCCTGCTTCAAAGAGCAGGCTTTTTTTATGTCTTCGGGCTTTCGGTTTTGCTCGCGGTGTCCGTCAGGATCTGCAGAACCGAGGCAATCATAATTATCACCGCCCCCGAAATCTGGAACCAGCTCAGTCGCTCGCTTAAAATTATAAACCCGAAAAGCGCTGCAAACGGGGATTCCAGCAAAAACAGCATGCTGGCAGTGGAATCTGAAAGCACCTTCTGCGTGCGTATCTGCAGGTAAAAGGCGATGATGCTGGAACCAAGGCCCAGACACAGAATTCCCAGAAGCGGTTTTGTGTCTGAAAAATGCCAGCTGATTTTTTCCTGTGTGAACAGCAACGGAGTCAGTGCCAGCAGACACCACGCCGACTGGAAATTGTTGAAACAAAACGCGTTGCCGACTTTGTTTGAAATCTTTCCGATATAGATAATATGAAAAGCCGCAAACACCGAACAGCCCAGCGTCCACAGGTCGCCCGAATTGATTCCGGAAAGATTGGCATCGACCAGAATGAAAGTTCCCAGTAAGGCCAGGGCGGTCAGCGCATAGTTCTTCCAGTTGCCGGAAGATTTAAAGAACCACGCATTGAACAGCGGCACCAAAATCACATACAGACTGGTCAGAAATCCGCTCTTGGTGGCGGTGGTGTATTTCAATCCGATGGTTTGCAAAAGCAGCATGCCGCCCAGAAGAAGGCCGGCGGGCAGGGCGCGAAAGATTTCCTCACGCAAGCTGGTGAAGTTCGGGCCTTTGATGATCAGGTATAAAAATTCGCCGATGACAGAGGCGATGACAAAGCGGAAGAACAGGGTCTCTACCGGAGTGAAGGCCTCCAGAGCCCAGACGGTGGCGACAAAGCCGAAGCCCCAAAGGACTCCGGCGAAGATCAGCTCCAGAGCCGCGCGATTTTTAGTCAAACGCCTCGGACCAGATTTTTGTTTTATCAAAGCCGTCGACTTCCAGAAGCTGGTGTTTCACGTCTTTGATCATGCCGCCGTTACCGCAAAGGTAGAACGTCGTCGGAATGTTTTTGTAATCAAATTCAGAAATAAAGTTCTGAACATAGCCTTTTTTGCCTTTCCAGTCGTCTTGTGGACGGCTTAGGACAAATTCAAACTTGAAGTCAGGCAATGCATTTTGCAGCTCTTCGATCTCTTTTTGGTAGTACATGTCCTTTTCGGTGCGCACACCAAACAGCATGCGGTAACGAAGGTTCGGGTACTGCTCTTTTTTGGAAAGCAGATAGCACAAGTGTTGGGACAAGCCGGTACCCGTGTTCAGGAAGACGATTTGCTCCGTTGGAGGCTCTTGGAAGAAGACTTTACCAAACGGGCCGGTGAAGTTCAGAAGCTCGCCGCCTTTGAGTTGCCAAACGAAAGTCGAGGCTAAGCCGTTTTCTACGAATTTGAAAAGCAGTCGGAATCCATTTTTGGTGCGGTCATCAGATGCGATAGAGTAAGCACGCAAAGCGGGCTTTGCCTCGCCCTGAGGCACGTGAAGCATGACGAACTGGCCTGCTTTAAAGCCGAATTCATTCGGAGTTTCCGTCTTCAGGACCAATTCACGCACCGTTGGGGTGTGGTCGATGATTTCTTCAACTCTCATGTGATAGATAGTACGAGCGGCAGACATAAGGCTCCTTCATAATCGGTCCCGTCTTCATAAACCGAAAAACCCAGACAGTCCAATATTTTAGCTTGTTACAAAACCTCGCATTCAATAAAATTGAAGCACAGCAGTGAGGTATATATCGTGAATAGTGCGCAGCATCTTGTATTGTCCGTATTATTGTCTTTTGCGTCCTTTGCACACGCTCAAACGCCAGAGGGAACACCCGCAGCGGCGCCAAATCCGGCCCCGGCGGAAGCCACTGAGTCTACGGAAGAAATTCCGGCGCCTCAACGCTCCTTGCTAAAGACAGCGGCGACTCGTGATTTCAATAAGCCCCTTTATTTCGATCAGCTGGATAATGGCGTGATCCTGCCTCCCTTGGAGATGGAGTACGACCTGAGCGCTGCTGGCGGGAAAAATCTGAAAATCGGGAACGTGCAACTGAACGAGAAGAACTTCTTCTTCGCCCTTTTGCCACTGGGTAAAACTCACTCACAAATCAATCAGATCCTTGGCAGCGGTGAAGCCGGTAAAGTGGCTTTGGTAATGGCATGGCCTGAAAAACTGATGAGCCACGGAACAATCGAGATGATCTCTCGTACTGGAACTGTGCTTTGGAGTTATTCCTTCACAGAAGCGGATCGCACCCAATGGCAAAAACAACTGGATACGTGGAGAAAAGAACTGGTTGCGAAAGGTGTTCCGTCAAAAGACGTGGTTCGCTCCGGCATCTTCGGTTCTCAGTTTGCGATCAGTGATGCTGAATCTGCGAAGGCTCCATTCTGGGGTCAGAAAGAATCTTTCCGCTTCTGTCTGACTCAGACGGATGGTCGTAATTCCACGAAAATGTGTTCTCAGCGTTACGGTTCCAAATCCAGCGGTAAGACGGTGGTGATGGGGAAAGTGCGTGCAGATGCGGTGACTCCGCGAGTGCTGGTGAATAACGAAGAGGCGGCATTGAAGAATTCCGTTCCCGTGGCGGCGGACATGCCAAGCTCTTTCTTTGCAGAATTGGGAACCGGCGAGTCCTATGAATTTGTGACTTTGCCAAACAAGCTGGAGCTGATGGATATTTCTGACACCAAGAAGCCGGGTGTTTTAAGAATTGTCGGCTATGACACGCGCCCGGTGGGACGTTCAGTAATTTTGAATCCGGATCAGTACAGTTCCTTCACCAAGATGCTGGGCTTTGAATCCACGATTGGTGATCCACGTAAATTCTGGGCGGCCGCGATCAAGAAAGACGATCCAAAAATTTATCTGCCAGGTCAGGGCGGCGGTATCTTTAAACAGAAATTCGAACTGTCGGAAATCCCGCGCACTCAGTCCCGTGTTTACCTGAGCAAAAGAACTCCGACCGGTACATACATCGATGGTATCAAGCTGGAAGGTCGCAAACAGCCGGTGGCTCAAGTGTCTTCCGAGCAGAATTCCGTAAAGGAAAATTCTCAGGATCCGCCGTCTTTCGTGTGGGACTTCAAAGCGACCGAGCGTGGTCAGATCAATCGTTCTTACTTGAATGTGGATATCGACGGCAAGACGTACAAGTCTTACTATGAAATCTATAAAGGTTATCCGCGCGAGCTTTCCGGTCGTTTCACGGCGGTTCAGGCTTCCGGTGAATTCATCTTCATGGGTGAAGTGGCCTACAATCAGTGGTTCGAGGATCTGTTCGGCTGGACCAACTATTGGTTGTCCCGTCAGCGCTGGGGCTTCAGTGCGAAGTACTTCCAGTCTTTCAATCAGTTGAAAGTCGATGCTGCGGGCAACACGGCTCCGCTCAGTGTGATGACTGTCGACTTGAAATACCGTGCAACACCAGGTCTGTGGGGGCGTGATGAATCTGTTGGTGCGATGGTGTCCTATCAGAGCGTGACCTTCGATCAACTGAAGGCGCCGATGCTGGGGGTAGGGGCCTTCTGGGCGCGCTCTATGCCGAAGGTGTTTGATGACTTCTTCAATATCCTGCCATTCATGCGTTATCCAAAATGGGTGGACATGGAATTCATTTACTATGTCAGCTCGATGGATTCCAACGTGACTCTGAATGCGCCAATGTCTCTGAACTTCCACGGTAAGGTGTTGTGGTCCGAGAGATACTTCGGGGAGGCAGGTTTCGGTATGAAACGTTACGGATTCACTGATGGGTCTGTAAATCAGAAAGCCGAACTGAACACGTTCTACGGAACCGTAGGTCTCGGAATCAACTTCTAAGCTGTTGAATTATAAAATCAAAGTGCGAAGGAAGGCCCCCAAAGCCTTCCTTTTTTTTATTCTTTTCATGCGAAGCTTCGTCCCCCAATACTCATTTTTTAAGTAATTACTTGATTACTTATGCAGATTCCGTTAGTTTGGTTCTCATATAAGTAAGTAATCGCGTACATACATAAGTGAGCTTTTGTTGATATTTGATCAACAATTACAGATAGATACTTTGGAGTCCAAACTCACAGGGTGTTTCGCGATATGCGGAGTTTCCCATGAAAGCCCTCGTTACCGTCCTTTTAACCCTTCTATTTGCCGCACAAGGAATTGCGGCAGACACGTCAACACCACCAGCACGCACGGCAGGTGAGTACGCTCTGAATTTCGGTGCCGTCTATGTGGCACAGTGGAGCGTGTATCTGATCACGCAGGAAAAGACCGTCGCCGATCACGGTTCCTGGGACAATTTCACCAGCTATCCGTTCAAGCCTGAATTTGATAAAGACAGCTTTGACTACAACATCTTCAAACACGCCTTGGCCGGGCAGTATTATTATCTTTTCTATCGCTATCGTGGTTATACCGAAACTGAAGCCTTTGCCTGGACATTCCTTTCTTCGCTGGCTTTCGAGTTTGCGGTGGAAACCTACACCGAGCCTCCAAGCATTCAGGATATCTATCAGACGCCGGTCTTTGGAACTCTTGTGGGGATGGGCTTTGAACGCTTAAGCCATCATCTGCGCGGGCAGGATTCGGCGTGGATGCGCGCTTTGGGCTACGCTCTGAATCCTTTCACCTTGTTGCCAAACTATCCGCAGGAACTGGCGGCGATGCCAAATGTGGGAACGGACTCCCTGGGACTGAATGTGTCCTGGAGGTATTGATATGAAAGAATCACTGTCTGTATTTTTGCTTTCAATGCTGCTGTCGGTGAGTGCCCTGGCGACAGATTTTGAGACCGACAATTGGAGCGACGGTCTGCATCTGCTGGCCGGTGGTGGATTCAATTCTGCTTTGTACACCTCTGATGACGACCATTCCGATGGCGGCGTGGGCGTGAATCTGAAGACCGACCTGCTTTATGTCTTTCATCCCGAATGGGCCGTGGAATGGAGTGCCAGTGTGAAATTCAACCGCATGGAGGACAGTTTCCTTTTATGGGACACACTGCTGACCATGGGGATTCGCACTCAGTTGCCAAAGATTTATCCCGAAATGGAAGGGACGCCTTATGCAAGGCTCTTTGTGGGGCGGGCTCCGACAGTTTTATTTCTGAATGGCGAAACTCCAAAAGGCGTTTCTGATCCCAGCACCAGTCGCATTCATTTCGACGGGCCGGTTGTGGGGTTGGGCTGGGGTATTTTGAAAAAGAATTCGAAAGGACAAGTGTGGTTCACAGAAATCGCTGCCACCGCCCAGACACTGGAAAGTGAAGAGGACGTGATGATGGACGGTGAAGTGCCCCTGGTCCTTTCCCGCAACCAGGTCACTAACAACGCACGCATTTACAGTATCGCCGTCACCTTCGGGATTTTGGCCTTTTAAGGAAGGTGTGTGATGTGGGAACAAATCGATCATCAGATATTTTTATTCATCAACAGCACTACTGCCAATCCGCTGTTTGATGTGTTTTTTCCATGGTGGACGGACTTTCAGAAATCCCCGTGGTTCCTGTTTATGGTGCTGCCGACTATTCTATTCTGGTTGTTCACGCGAACCCGCGTGAAAGGTGTGTTGGTCGTGGTTTCGGCCACGCTGGTGGCAAGTGTTGCTGATGTCCTTTCCGGAGATCTGATCAAACCCCTGTTTCAACGGGCAAGGCCGTTTCGCTCTGATATCGCCGATCTGGTGATGCTACGCGGGCCACAGCAGGGTGGGTTTTCTTTCCCTTCCAGTCACGCCGTGGATGCCTTTGCATTGGTTGCTTTCATTGCAGTGTTTTATCCCAAAGCAAGAATCCCTCTGCTGGCACTGGCGTCGTTAACAGCTTATTCCCGCGTGTATTGTGGGGTGCACTTCCCGGCAGACGTTGCCGTCGGGGCGCTTCTTGGCGGTCTTCTGGGGGCCGTGCTGGCGCTTATCGCAAAGCAGATCCTGATGAAATGGCAAAGGGGTCCGTCATGAAAAGCCTTGTTGTCGCTTTCTTGTTCGCCTTTTCTGCGGCCGCACAGGCTGAAGAAAATACTTTTTCGTGGCTTTGGCATCAGGAACTAAAACCCACCATCACAAATTCCTTCGACAGTGGGGGACAGCTGATTTTGCTGGTGGGCACGGCTGCCACGGTGACGGCACGCCAGTACGATCAAACGGTTTATAAAAACAATCTTAATCCCGACAAGCTGATCATGGATAAAGACACCGCCGATATCGGGGCGTATGTGGGAAGTGGTGGCCCGGGGATCGCCATTGCGCTAGCGCAACTGTGGCTGGATCCGCAAAATGGCCTGGCTCATAGCAAGGCTCTGGCCCTCACAGCGGCCAGTCACATCACCATGGCCTCTGTCATAGGCCGCGAACGCCCCAGCGGACGAGATTATCTGTCCTTCCCGTCGGGGCACGCATCCTCTTCCTATGCCACGGCCACATCGCTGGCCTACGCGTACGGCTACAAGATCGGCATTCCGGCCTTTGCCTTGGCAACCTTCGTGGCTGCTTCCCGGGTCAGTGAAAACATCCATTGGACCAGCGATGTGGTTGCGGGTGCCGCCTTGGGCATTTATTGGGGCCGCGCCAGCGCCCTGAACACCGGAAAGAGCGACTATAATATAGTCCCGGTCGTCGGGGGCGGAGTCGTGGGTCTCAGCTTCAGTCGCGAGTTTTAGCCCAGATGTCCTACGTTTTAGGGCACCTGTTCAGGCCTTTGACACCTGAACAGGAATTAAACATGGAACCAGTGTGGATTGTGAATTGCTTTAGCATCCGACGTTGAAATGAAAGGACGTTGTATGTTGAAGCTATTAAAGACTGCTGTGCTGTTTTTATGCGCCTTTGCCACGGCTATGGCCGCGACGGCAGACCGCGCTTATGCCTGGGGCAAAAAGAGAAGTACTTCCGCTTCGGAATTTATCTCCAATAAAAGAGTCACGGACTCTTTGGTGCAGGATCTGACCTGTAACAAGCTTAGCATCGACGGTATTTACTATCGTATTAAAGCTGACGCCTTTCATGAGTCCCGTAATATGCCCATCACCAATTGGCCTTTCCGCAGCGGCGTAGCCACGATCGCGGGCTGCTGGGCTTTAAGCAGCACCCAGCGCATGATCTCTTATATGGCTCGTTATAATGAGCCAACCAGCTTGCGGATGGACCAGATTTCACCGGGTCTGCTGAATCAGATTCGCGGTGGAACTCTTGAACTTATCAATGACAATCACAACAACGACAACCGCGGCAGCAGCTCCAGCACTGAGCGCATTATCACGCGTTCATTGAGAGCCAACAGCATCTTCCCGGTTCCATCCAATTCTTTGAGCGAAGACAAATGGCACACCAACAGTTTGTGGATGCGTTTGCTGGAAGGCTATGTTGAAAATGTGGATGGCAAGAACGTTCACAGGCATTTCCGTGCAGAGATTGAAGAAAATCAGGCCCGCCACTTCTTCCGTGCCGCCAATATCGGTATGGGTGCGGGTTCGGGTGATCGCAGCGCTAAAAAAAATCAGGAGTCTGTTTCTATTCTGCGCCGTAATGCCGACACCAAACGCCTGACGCTGATTAATCTGCGTGCTGGTCGCACGGCTCAGCACATCGTGATGGTGAAGTCTTACAAGGTCACTAACGACATCATTACCTTTACTGTTTATGACTCGAATCAGCCGTCAAAAGATCAGCTGCTTTATTACTCTGTGAAGAACAGCGCGTTCTATGCGCCGGATATCGTGGGACGCTTCGTGCTTGAAAACACCAGCCGCTCATTGGGCGTGTATGTTGTGGATGAAGACGAGCGGGAAATGCTGGAAGACGCCATGATGGCGCACTATCGAATCAAGTGCCGATAACTTAAGCAGAGCTTGTAAAAGCTTCAGATGACCGCCGTGCAAGGCGGTCATTTCGTTTCTGAAGCAGTTAAACGGGAATTTATTTCTAAATGACTGACAATTTGTGGCCCGTTCCTTGCTGTTCCGGGAACGGGGTCCGTGTAAGGCCCTTTTGACACCACTTTGTCACCTTTTTGATAAGGATAAGCTATGTCTCTCAGAATAGTTATAGTCTGCGCCCTGTGTTTGATGGCGCTCTCCATCGCAAGTGCCGAGAGTGTTTCCCTGCCATTGAACTCTGTAAAGAAGCCGGCGATGGATCTGGTCAACAGCTCCGGAACGGCTTTGGATGTGGGGCAGGCCGCAGCCCTTGCCAATCAGGGGTCTGATCTCAGTCTGCTAAATCCTCTTGAAAACAAGATGTGGCAAAACCGCGTTTATCCGGGTGTGGAAGACATTCCAGGCAGCTATCCGGTTGCTCAGCGCGGGGTGCAGTTCCTGTCTGAAGAAGCCGCCTTGCCATTCACTTACATGTCCCGCGTTCAGTCGCTGGAAAATCCGAATCTGTTCTATCGACTAAGCCTGTCCCGTTTGACTCATACAACTTTGATGCGTGCGGCTTTGTTAAGAAAGCTGGGTTACTATGTTCCGTCTCCGAAGTATTACCGCAACCTGCGTGTATTCTTCAAAACGGAAGCGGAAAAAGAATCCTTCCTGAAAAACGCCCAGGAATCCATGATTTCTGACTTCGAAAGCCGTGGCTGGGTGACGGAAGACAATAAAACCAATCACTCTGTGGTGTTTTCGGATGCGGTTCTTGAACCGGCTGTTGCGGAATATTTCGATATCCAGTGGGGTTATGCTCCAGATCCAAACAATCCCAATCAACTGCCTGCGGTACAACGCTATTCCCGTTACAGAGCTTACCGCGCTTTGATCCTGCCATTTGCTTTGGTTGATTTGCCAGAATCCGTGAACAGATTCAGTGCCAAGTTCGGTGCGGTTCTTTCCGGTCACGTGGTGATCAATCATCCTTCAGCTGAATCATTCTCGGCGGCAAGCTATGAAGACGTGCGCTGGTTGGTTCGCCGTATGGCAGAACTTCGCCACAGTGATTTTGTTGAAATCGTGCGTGCCGGCGCTTACCCGCAGGAACTTGAAGACCTGATCGTGGCAAAACTTCTGCACCGTGCTCACAATGCACTGGAGCTTTTCAACGTTAAGAATACTTCCGCGTTGCCATTGCCGGACCTGAATATCACTTCGCGATCTGGTTTGGTTAAAGACGGAAAAGTCACGCAGGAATTCGTTCCGGGCTATCCTCAGCGTTTTGCGCACGGGGACCGTCAGTCGCCGTTCCAGGACGGGGACCTTGAGCGTTATATGGGTATCCGTGCCAAATCCGCTGTGATCGGCACCGTGATGAACCACATCAACGAAAAGCTGGATTTGCTTTCTACATCTGATCTGTTCCAAAACCGTCGTGATGAAATTACTCAGCGAGTTCTGGAGCACATCCGTGAGCGTCCGTACGAGCCACTTTACCAAAAAGTGGAAGCGTGGGGCGGTCCCGTAGGTGGCTTCAATCTGGGTGCAACTCGTCACGTGACGACGGGCACTTACTTCGGCAGTTCTGCGCCAATTCAGTTGGTGGATAACGTGTCCGTAGCGGGTCGTCTGGGTTACTTCATGACTCTGGACGGGGTGCCTAAGATCACGCCAATGGCCGGCGCGAACATCATGGTAATGCGTGATTACACTCACGTACGCCCTTTGAACTCCATCCAGGAAGGCACGAAAGTGTCCTGGAAAGATCTTCTGGTTCCGCGCTTTATGTCGAAACTGTCAGCGGTTCTGGACGAAAAAGACCCTATCAAATCCCAGGAAGAGGGCAAACCAGCTCGTCAACCTCTGGATGCTTTCTTGAGCGAACTGCGCGAAGGTGAAGTGTTCACGGTGACGGACTCTATTGCTTTGTCCGCTTACGCTCAGGCGTCTTCATCTTTGGATGTTTTGATGGGTATTTCCCCGTTGAACTTCCTGAACACTGTGGCTGTGGGTGTGGATGCAAACCGCGCGATCCTGAGACAAACCAGCTTCATGCGCACCAAAGAGGGCGTGCAGGTTTACGTTCGTTCCCAGAACAGCAAAGCCATGGGTATGACCCTGGACATCAACTATTTCATCAACGTGATGCGTGTTCGCGCCAATACCACATGGGCGGAACTAAGCACGGACGCGTTCGTGATTGATTACAATCCCGAGTACGCGGAATACATTGATTCTGAAAATCAGGAAGCGAAGTTCGTAAAAGACTTCATCAAAACCCGTAATGACCTGAAACCGGCATTGCGTGCCTTGTTTAAGAGTAATGACCCGGAGTTGTTGTACGCCAACTTCAATCACCGCAAGTTCGAGATCGACCACAACCTGAAAACCCGCGAGATCCGAAACAAGTTCTTCGCGATGCGTGTGAATTCCTTTAACGAAGATCACACTTTGAAAATCCGTTATCCGCGCAGTGCAGAAGCTCCGGATCTGGATCCTAAAGACGAAGAAGTGACGCTGTTCTCTAATAAGCGCGGTGAACTGATCGGTCGTGATTTGCTGGGCTTTGCCTTTGACTGGGTTGAAGGTCTGATGAACAAGTGGTGGCCAAAAGGCCGTGTGGATCTGGCTCGTTCTGATGATCCAAATCCAGCCAATACTCCGTACGGTAAAGCGTACTGGAGAACCGTAACCACCGAATCCGACCTGACGACCAATGCGAAACAGTATCCATCCGTGGGTGTGGTTCAGCGTGTATGGGGCGGCTGGCACTTGAACCGCAAGAAATTCCTGAAATTGATCGACGAGGTTCAGGGCGAACTGAAAAGTTCTCCGGTGGGATCTTACCGTCTGATTGAAAAAGAAGCGTTCTCGAATGTGACGGCGGTGGATTTCTATCGTATCACGGCGAACCTTTCCATCCTTCCGGGTGGTTTGGACAAGATCAAAGACCTGATCCTGCAACCGGATCAGGACGGGAAGTCTGTTCCTAAAGCCAAGTTCATCGGTCGTCTGTTCCAGAAACTGAGCGAGAAAATGGGCCGTAAAGCCCGTCCTCACGATCAGGAGATGTTCAATGATATGGTCACAGTTCTGGGTAACGGTGACTTCAAACGTGGTAAATCCGAGTTCATCACTGCATGTCAGGAAGAACAGGATGCCCACAAAAAAGAAAGAACGATGAACTATCAGGGCTCTTGGGTGAATGGGACATACTTCGACTGTATGTTGCCGTGGATGGAAAGACTGCTGAAGCTTTCTGCCAGCTACCCGAAAGACAAAAAATCCCAGACGCAGTGGATGACCAACGTTGTTTACACTCTGGAAGAGGCGATTCCATTGCCTCAGCTTTTGAAGTTCCTGGGTAAGGACAACTACATTTACTTCGTGCGCATCAACGGCTTCCGTGCTGGCGATGAAGACGGGGATATTGAGTACTTCTCCAACACTTTGGGTGATCCGAAGCAGAACATCGAATACGCCAACGGTCTGATTCAGATGTTCGCGACGAAAACCCGTATTTCTCCAATCGAACTGGATAAATCCCTGGGGAGCTTCCGATGAGATCCTTGATTCTTTCTGTTATCTCCTTGAGCTTCCTGGCAAGCCACGCTGTGGCTGCCGATCCTTTTGCGCACATGCAATGGGGTTTGAACAATCAGGGTGTGCCGCAAATGATCGACCTGGATCCATTGCACACCTATAAAATTCCTGCCCGAGTTCAGGAAGACGTACGTCTGCCATCCCCGGTAAAAGCGAAAAACAAAGTCATCGTGGCCGTGCTGGATACCGGTATCGCCAAAAATCACCCGGATCTGAAGGGTGTCATTCGTCGCAATGAATCCGAGTGCCGGGCTTTGGCGAAGTTTGAAGCCTGCGTGGCCGACAGCGACCGCAAAACCTGTGAAAAGAAATGGATGGATCTGAGCAATCCGGAAGTGGATCAGGATAAAAACGGATACCCACTGGATTGTCAGGGCTGGAGCTTGCTGGGTGGCGTGAATGCTGCCGGCATTATGGGCCGTCCGGACTTTGGCGATGACCAGGGTCACGGGACTCACGTCGCAGGTATTATCGCGGCGGAAGTCGACAACAATATCGGTGTGCGTGGTTTGAGCGAAAACGTCGAGATCCTGCCCGTGCAGGTGATCGGTGTTCAGCCTTCTGAACCGATGAAGCCTTTGTCTATTTATGATTCCCCGCAAGAGACCGGCCGTGAAAGTGTCACCCGCAGTCTGGGGGACATGGTTGGCCGTGGTGTGATCTATGCGATGCGTTCGGGCGCCAAGGTGATCAACTTCTCTATGGGTTGGCCTCAGGCGAAAGATTCTGATTTCATGCGCAAAGTGATTGCGGAAGCTCAAGCCCGCGGTGTGATCATCGTGGCTGCTGCCGGCAATGACTCGACTCGTGCACTTCTTCGTCCGTGCGCTTATCCAAATGTTATTTGCGTGGGGGCGGCCGGTCCGGATGGCGCGTTCTCGCATTTCTCTAACTTTGGCAGTGGTGTGGATATTGTGGCTCCGGGTGTGAACATCCTGAGCACTTATCCTGAAAGCAAACGTCCGGTGCGTTTCCGTTCAACTTTGGGTTACGAATACCTTTCTGGAACTTCCCAAGCGTCGCCTTATGTGGCGGCTGCGGTGGCCGAGCTGATGGCTCGCGGTGTTCCGGCCGATGAGATTTACGCAAGACTTGTGCTGGGTGCCCGTCCTTTGAAATCCAACCTTTCTCTGGTTTCTGGCGGCTCTCATGAACAAGGACAAGCGCTGAGCCCGGAAAGGGAAATTTACAAAAAATATTCTGTTGCCGGTAACATGGACGTTGAGCAGTCCCTGAAAGTTTTCGTGCAGCCGTTGATTGTTCCTGCTGACAAGGAAAAAGTCGAAATCAACTGGGATCGTAAGAGCAAAGATTTGAGCTTCGAGATTTCTTTTGTGAACAAATGGCAGGCCATTGATATCGGCAAGGTGAAAATGAACGCTCAGTTCATCAAGCCTCATGTGGATGCGGTTCGCCCTTGGATCACAGCCATCAAAGAAGCGGCTCCATATCCAGGTGTGTGGAAGCAGAATGAAGTGCGCAAGTACGTTGTGATGATGAGTCTGGTGGATTCTCAGGATCCATCCCAGTCCCGCATTCCAAGTGAACTGGATTTGACCGTAGACGTGCGTGTTGGTGATGCCGAAGCCCGCCGTTATGTCTTTGAAAGTGAAGTCGTGGTCAGCGTGACGCCGGAAATGGCTTCCGCCGACGTGAAAACGTTTAATATCACTGGCATGCCAAGAACCCGTGTGTCCTTCCTGCCTTTGGATGAAAATCTGGACAACCATCCGGAACAGCGTGATTACCTGGCTTTGGGTCAGCAGAACAACACCTGGCAGTTGTGGCTGGTTGCTGACAACGGCAACGGCGCTTACACCGCTGTGGGTGGCACTAAAATCCGCCCTGAAGGTGAAGCCGACAATCTGCGTGAACAGGTTCTGACCCGTTTGGATCTAAACGGTGACGGTCAAAGCGAATACGTGATGGGTATTCTGGAAGACAAATCCGAGTTGGACGAACCCGAAGCATCCCCAATGACGTTCTATATCTTTGATAAAGCCATGAAGCTGCTAGAGACCTTCAAGTATTCTGCAGAGCTGGCTCCGGCGCCTTATCAGATGTACTGGCAGAAAATTGGTGGCACCAAACGCCCGGCGTGGGTGGGAGGTGGTAAAGATCCATCCAAAAAACGTGGTTTGAAAGAGCGCTGGGAAAATCCGGACAACTATGAAAAGGCCCAGACACGTTTCTATTTCCTGAACGAAAAGAATGAACTCAAAGCCCTGGAAGAACATCAGGGTTACAAGATCATCGACGTGATCGAACCGCGCCGTGAACAGATGGTGGCGGGACGTGTGCCTGTTTTGCTGGCAAAAAACCAGGGAACAGAAGCCAAGCCAAGTTATCTATATAATTTCGCCATCGCTGAGGTGGTGGAAGGCCGTATCGAAAACTTCATGGAGCTGGATCTGTTTGCCCACCAAACCACTTACCGCAACATCCTTGATACCCGTGTCGACAAGGTTCATGCCCTGGATTACGGCAAGGACGAGTTCGCGGGCAGCTTCTGGTTCGGTGAAGGTTTGAACCGTCAACAGCGTTTGTCGGTCTTTGATAACAAGAACTGGGAACTGTTAGACCAGCAGCTGGGGGCGGAACGGTCCCAATTTGACTCCGCTTTGTGGGTGCGCGCCGTGTTTGCGGGGCTGCAGCGTAAAGGAGCCTTTGTTCTAACGAACTCGGAAATCCAGTATCACGACCTCGTGACGACCCGTGTAGTAAGCAAAAGTTTCGAGCGTTACACGTTCTTCCCCGACATGTTGATGACGAATTTGTACTTCCCGCTGACTTTAAAGGATGCGCGCGACGCATCAACGAAGATTCCAGCGCTATTTACCACGGAAAGTTCGGAACTCAGCCGTGGTGTCAAAATGTTGGTACCGGTTTTTGCAAGGGATGGATCTGCGATCGAACTGGTGTCACCAGCGCGCTTGAGATTCAAGTCTTCGACAGGGTGTCGTCCGATGGATACACCGGTCTTTGACGGGGTCAAGGGAGCCCACTCGTTCGATTACTACTGCGGCGATAAATTGCTGAGAGTTAATTTAACTTACTAAACAAAAACGAATATAAGAGTTCGATTTTTAACAAAACCTATAAGGGGGAACCATCATGAAAAATGTTATGCGCGTAGTTCTTGCGTCTGTAGTTGCGACTAGCTTTGCTGCCTGCGGCGGCGGAGGCGGTGGTGGCGGTGGCGGCGGCTCTGCACCAGTTATCTACTACCCATATGAAACTGTATACGGTGACGTGTGCCAAACTCAGGAAGCTTCTCCAGGCTGTACTTTCCTGAAATCCACTGGCGAGCGTATCAAAGTAACAGACGATCCTGATTACAACAGAGGCGGTTACGGTTCTGACGACCTTTGGTATGTTAAATTTGATTCCAACGGTAAAGCTGCGGTTTACAACGACCTTGGCGTGTTCCAGTACTATGCTAACGTAAGCGAATTCGCTGGTTACGTTGGTGGCAATACTATCGGTGTGGGCACAACTGGTTTCTACTGGGAAGATATCTCCAGTGGTACTTACTGGTTGGGTAAAAACGGCGTTCTATACAATGCGAACTCCGGTGAATCCAACTACGGTCAAGCTATCAATGACAAAACTTCTTCTTCTGCTTCAGACACAAACTTTGCTGCTTTGAACTCTGATGCCAATAAAGAGCTTGTTAAAATGGCTTCTGATCGTCTGATGAAAGAATACGGGTTCAAACAAGACAAAGCGGTTGCGGTTGCTTCTGCATTGAATTCTTGGGCAGTTGCTGCTGCTGAACGCGGTACTACTTCTGAAAAAGACATGGACAAGACTTTCAAAGCTGTCTTCGGTGTTCAGTTCTCTGACGCTTTGGCTGCTGCTAAAGATCTTTCCTTCGGTGACAACTCTGGCATGCAAGACCTGACTAACAGATCTGCTGCTGCGTTGGGTTTGAAACCTCACCAGGCTCAGAAGTTCATGAAGGGCATGTACAAAAAAGCTCTTGCTAACTGGGGTTACGACGAATCCAGCTTCAACTGGTAATTGTCTTCTTAACTTAAATGTTGTTGTAAAAGAAGAGGCTCCCAAAAGGAGCCTCTTTCTTTTTTGTGAACTAAAGAATCTCGGGGGGGACATTCTTTGGTTCTTGCAAGCCGTCTTCGGAGGGGGAGTCCTCAACAACCTGCTCAATAATAAGAGCCTTCAGGAAAGTCTTCCGGTTAACGAAATAATAAACAGCTCCACTGGCAAGTCCCAGCAAGAATCCATACCAGTGCGCCAGATAACTGATCGAAGGGTCAAAGGCCGAAGCCGGGAAGAACACCCCCAACGCCACACCGAACGCGCGCAGCATTCGTTGAGTCTTGGTTCGCTGCTGATCCAATAACAGATACAGAATCAACCACGCAGCCCCCATCCAGTAAACCACACCGCTGATGCCGACCAGTTTCACCGCCGGGTCATAACTTAATAGAGTTAAGTAATTGGTGAAGCCCCCGATAACTAAAGCCGCCGCCGGGAAAAACCACAGACTGAAATAGCCGCTTAAGAAATATCCTAATACAAAGATCCCCAAAGAATTCGAAGCCAGATGCCCCAGATCCGCATGGGCAAACAGGGCCGTCCACAGACGCCAGTATTCGTGGTTTTTAAAGACCGCTTCACCCGAGGCCGGTAAAAGGGCCCCAATACCGCCCCAATTGCGCCAATAGACGACGGACAGGGCAATCAACGTAAACACACTCCAAGCCGCTATAAGGCTTGCACGGAAGTGGGGACGGCGGCTGAGCCACGTTCGGCGAACGACCAGAAAGCTATTGGGTGAAGTGGACTGCATCGAAACCTCCGAAGTTCAAAGGTGGGTCGGGAACCGGGGAAGTCAAGGCGGGTCAAAAAAGAAGGGGCTCTGCTTAGGAGCCCCTTATAAAAATCAATTAAGTTCGGATGCTAATTAGTGACCGCGGGACACGCGAACCTTGTTGATAAGCATTTTGTCAGGAGCGCCGTCCTTGTCCGCGAATGTTTCGTAGGAAATCACAGTCTCGCCATAGCTGACACCGACGATCAGATGCTGGATGTCCAAGTGGCATTCAAAGATCCCGTCATAGCTGACAAAGATGCAGTTATTCTTGATAGTCGCAGCACCCTGGCCCGCAGAGATCATCGCGCGGGATAAGATGGCAGACAGTTTTTCATCAGAGCGAACATCACCTTCCAGAGTGATTGCACTGGCGCTGTCGATCAGAATTTCCAGTGCTTTTGCATTGGTTTCAGCGGCAGAAAGGCCCTTGGCAAAACCGGGCAGGGCAAACAGCAGAGACAGGGATAATACAGCCAGCTTTTTCATTTGAGTGATCCTTTGTTAGGGGCCTTTTTAAATCGCGGATTTATTCAGCTATCCAGTTAAAAAATTGCAAAGTTCCGCCACCAATATCCAGCAAGTCTGATGCCGTGTCGGTAAGGACTGTATTGCTTTAAGCTGGTTTCGGCTGTCGAACCCGACATTTTTTGTCAGCGATAACCCGTTCAGGTGAACCCTTCCGGAGCGCTCAGGAGTATTCTGAAATCAGGAAAGCTATATCCTGTTTACGTTGCACCGAGGAATTTATGGATTCTGCGAATTTTAAAACTCTATGTGAAAGACTCAGCCAGTCTCTGCAGCGAGAAGATGTCAACATCAAGCCCTACCGCAGTGAGGCTCTGGCAAGTTTCAACTCGCTCGAGCCTGCGCAGAAGGAGCGGGCCTTTAAAACCCTGCGGGACTACGTGGACATCTGCGAGGGCGCACAGAAAGAGCATATCTCGCTGCGCGATTCTGAACGTTTCTGTCGAAAAGCTCTTGAACGCTGGGGTCTTTCACCTTCATCGGATTTCTTTATCGGCGTGGAAAACGGGGATTGTGTCGAGGTGTATACTGAAGAAGGATTTCAGGTCTTTCGCAATCTCAGATTCTTTGAGCTGAGCAGTTATACCGTGGAAGAACTTTATTGCATCGAGTGGTGGAAGCTGTTCGGACGGAATCCTGGATTGACGGAAAAACTTTTTTCGATGTGTCTGCAAACCCTGCAGGGCAGAACGCCGGGAACTTTGGTATTTGATATGCCCGAACACGATGTGTGGGAAAGTGTTTCAGCGGAAAAACGGCATTTTATGGTTCAGCCGAAGTTTGGTTCGGCCCTGCACAGAGAGGGCCGAATTCTGGGGTTCCTGGTGGCAAACCGGGTGCGCCCGCAAAAGACTTAGAAATAGCCCATCAAACCTGCTTGCATCGCAAGGCCTGACACCACGTTGTCAGAGGCAACTCCGCCGGATTGTTTTTGATAAACGTATCCACCATCAAGACGGAAACCGACATTGCTGCCCGTCGGGAACCACTTCACAAACGGACCTGCGAAGAATTCCATGATGTCGCGTTTTGAACCGGCACCGTTATCCAGCTGACCGATATCAAACAAACCACCCAAACCATAGATGAAGATTTCACCCGGTGTATTGGCGATCATGTTGTAATCAGCCCAGCCGCCGAACTTGAACAGTGTGCTGGTCAGGCTGCCGGTGGCGTCGGCTGCATAGGACGCCAAAGGACCGAACTCATAGGTTGCATAGTTCCAGCCAAAACGGCCCGCGATTGCAATATCTGTTTCGTTAGATGCGCCTGCGGCATCAGACTTTGTGTTGGTCAGATCAAAGGAAACAGCGATCAGGTAGCGGCGCATGGACTGGCTCATGGTGGTGTCGCCGAATTCATCCGGTGCCAGCTCATAGACCTGTCCCGGGGCCAGGCTGCCGCCAGAGAAGTCAATAATGGCCTGGCTGCCTTTCACTTTGCGTACTTTGATTTTTTGCGCAAAGGCGGAGCTGGAGAAGGCCAGCAACAGGATCAAAAGAAAGCACTTTTTCATAACACCTCTTCAAGTCATGCAGGATGGATATCAAGACTAAAGTCTTTCAATCGGCACGAAAGCTGTCAACGAGAAGTTGTCTCAGAGTGAGACGTAAAACTTTCTCGAGTTTAAGTAAATGGCGCGTTTAGCCGAACAAAAGATGGTAAACAGGGGAACAAAGGGAGTGCCATGTCTTCTTCCTGGGGAAACATTCCAACTTGGGCTTACGATGCCGCCCAGGCGCTGATGCAGTCATTGAAGGTCGTAGACCCTTTGACGTATGCCCATTGCTGCCGTGTCGGGGAGATGTCTCGTAAACTGGCGCGCGATGCAGGCTTGAATGAGTATCAGCAGAAGCTGGCTGAATTTGCCGGCCTTTTCCACGATATTGGCAAAATCGGTGTGCCTCAAGAGATCATCGCCAAGCCGGGTAAACTGACTGATCAGGAATATGAACTGATGAAGTGCCATCCGGTGCTGAGTGAAGAGATCATCAAGCCGTTGGCGACCCATGATTTCTTTGCCGAGATTCTGCCGGGCATTCGCGGACATCACGAACGTGTCGATGGCCGTGGTTATCCGGACAAAAAGAATGGCGACGAGATTCCGCTGATTGCGCGTATTATCCTGGTGGTTGACACCTGTGATGCCATGTCAGAAACCCGCGCTTACCGCAAAGGTCTGCCGATGGAAGTGGTGTACGAAGAACTGAAACGTTGCTCGGGCACGCAGTTCGATCCGCAGCTGGTGCAGATCTTCCTGAAGGCGCACGAGCACTGGAAGGACCAGAAGCAGGATCAGGACACTCTGAATTACCTGATCAAAAAAATCGCATAAAAAAAGGCCGGTTTCCCGGCCTTTTTCATTTGAACTATTTCTGTTTGTTCGTGCTTTCAAAGATCTTGTCAGCAGATTTTGCGACAAAGCCCTGATACAGCTGGCCGTTGTCCAGCGCATAGCGTTTTGCGAACTCATAGTAGCAGCCCGGAATATTGTGGGTGCTGCCGTCGTCGAAGCTCACCGGAATTTCAGAAGCCATGGTGGAGCTTTGCTCCAGATAGTCCGCTTTGGTCCCTTTGATTTCACCGCCGGATTTGTTCAGCGTATAGCCTTTGTCCTGAACGAACTTGTTCAAAGTCGGCAGATCGTTGAACTTGTTCAGTTTGTTCACGTTCACCGTGAAGTGATTTGGACGGAAGCCGTAAGCCGCCACCCAGGAAGCGTATTCGGATTCTTCCGCCAGTTTTGCGTAAGTTTCCCAGTTTACTTTCCAAGGGCGTCCCGCCATGGCGAAAGTTTCGCTTTCAATCACAGATTCCGGAACCTGTGCCACCAGTTGGTTCACAGTTTCACGGACGAAAGGGGACACCTTTTCAAGCTCCAGTTCGCTGATGAAAATCTTTGGATTGTCCATGTTCGGGTGTTCGTAGTGTTTGGCGTAAAGCTTTTTTTCCACGAACGTGTATTCGCCTTTTTCAACGTAACCCAGTTTTTTGAAGTGCTTTGCCAGGGATTCAATCCCCAGGCGCGGGTGGTTGAAGGTGCGAAGAGCAATATGGTCATTCAGCACGGTTTCACCTTCAGAGGTGAAAATGTCGTAAATGCGTTTTGCCGCAGGATTCAGTTGGCAGTAATCCACCCACATCTTTTGCAACAGAGTGTCCAGATTCATCATGGCGATCTCCTAAATATTATTTCAGCACTGACGAGACTACCCCTGTTGTCAGAGTGGTGCAATCCTTTAATGGCCGCGAGCGTTAAGCGTTGGACACGGTGGAATTATCGCGAACAATAGGGGGCTCTGGGGAAAAGAATGACAACATTGCCTGAGATCCAGCAAATCGAAAAAAAAATCGCGCAACTGGGCTCCACCGCCCGGGCGGAGATTTTGACCCATAGTCAGTACGAAGACCTGCGCTTTCCAATTTACAAAGTTTCTTTTGGCAGTCAGGACCCGCAGGCTCCGGTGCTGGGTTTTGTCGGTGGAGTGCACGGACTTGAACGCATCGGTGCTCAAGTCTGTGTTGCTTTGATGAGCTCTTTGGCGGAGCTGTCCCAGTGGGACGAAAGCATTCAGCAGACCCTTGAAAAAGTCCGCATCTTTTTCATTCCGACGGTGAACCCGGTCGGGATCTATCGCAAAACCCGCTGCAATCCTCAGGGCGTGGATTTGATGCGCAATGCGCCCATCGATGCTGACAACCCACAGTTTTTGCTGGGCGGTCATCGCTACAGTAAAAAACTGCCTTGGTATCGCGGTGAAGAAGGCGCGCCGATGCAGCTTGAAGCGCAAGCTCTGGTGGACTGTGTCCAGCAGGAAATCGCGCAAAGCAAACTGGCGATAACTTTGGATCTGCATTCGGGTTTTGGTCTGCAGGACCGCCTGTGGTTCCCGTATGCCAAGACGGTGCAGCCTTATCCGGAACTGCATCTGTGTCACGCGCTGAAAGACCTTTTGGATCGCACGTATCCGCATCATTTTTATCGTTTTGAACCGCAAGCCCAGAACTACACCACGCACGGGGATTTGTGGGATTATCTGTACGACAATCACCGCGCCCGTCCTGGCAACGGCCTCTATGTGCCGCTGTGTCTGGAAATGGGTTCATGGCTTTGGGTGAAGAAAAATCCGTGGCAGATTTTCAGCGCGGAAGGTCCGTTCAATCCACTGAAAGGACATCGTCACAAACGCACACTGCGCCGTCATAACACGCTGATGGAGTTTTTAATCCGCGCGGTGAATTCGCCGCAAGCATGGGCAACGCAGAATCAGGAACAGGTCCGGCAGCATGACATCCGGGCCAGGGAGCTTTGGTATGGCAACATCTAGAAACTGGCTATTGCTGCGCGGGCTGGCGCGCGGAGTGGGGCATTGGGGATCTTTCTCTGAAAAAATTCAGCAGCACTTCCCGAATGATAAATTCGAGTTTTTGGATCTGCCGGGCAATGGTTCCCGGCACGGTGAAACCAGTCCGATCAAAATTTCTGAATACGTCAAAGATCTGCGCGCACGTTGTTCTTATGTGCAAAAGGGCGAACCGTTTCAGGTGTTGTCGGTCTCTTTGGGGGCGATGATCACGGTGGAATGGATGAAGGAATACCCTCATGAAATCCGCAAGGCCACTTTGGTGTGCACAAGCTCTGGCGGTTTTTCTCCGTTTTATCGTCGCTTTATTGCCGGCAACATTCCCAAAGGTTTGAAGCTGATCGGTCGTGAAAAAGATGAAACCTTCTGGGAAAAAACGATTCTTGGAATGATCACCAACAGCCACGAACGGCGCGAAGAAGAAATCGGCGCGATGATGGAATATACGAAACAGCACCCGATGAACCCTCAGAACGTGATTCGTCAGATGCTGGCGGCGTCTCGTTATCGCTTCCCGGATTCAGCTCCAGGTGATATCCGCCTGCTGGGAAGTCACGGGGATCGTCTGGTTTCCCCAACCTGCACTTTGAAGATCGCAGAAAAGTGGGGCGTGCGCGCGGAAATGCACCCATGGGCGGGGCATGATGTACCCATTGACGACCCGCAATGGCTGCTGGAGCACTTGCTCTAAAACGCCTGTTTTTACACAGGATTTCAAAGGAAGTTTTTTCAAACAGAGCGAGGTTTTTTTACCATCAGCTCGCATATAATCGACCTGGAGCCCATCAACGCGTGGCTCCGTTGACTCCGTAAGCCTTTTCTTATTCTCTATCCCCTAGACTTTTATCCAGAGGCGGATGTGAGTAGTAGGACCTATTTAGCCGCGATGCTTTTGAGCGTTGTGGTGGTTTCAAAGTCCAAGGCACAATCGACGAGCTTGAAAATTCCTCAAGCCGAAGGGGTGAGCTCTATCCAACAGCCGCAAATCTCGTCAAAACCGGCGACGGTGTACGGCCAGATCAGGATGGAGGGGATGCAGTATCTGACCCCGATTCCTGAATCTCCGAATTTGACATACAGCCAGCTTCTTTCCGCTCGTCTTTCCGGTCTTAAGGAAACTTCCTGGATCGACTTTGCCGCCGACATCTCTGGCGGGACCTTCTTCACCCGTGGACAATCTCACTTCGTTGTTTCTGAAGCTTATGTGGCTTCCAAGAAAGCGCCTTTCCGCGCCTTTGCCGGTCGCAAGAAGCACGACTGGAGTGAAATGGACCGCCGCTGGCAGCTGGGGCTGTGGCAGCCGAAGTTCGCTATCGACACCCTTCGTCCCGAAGAACAGGGGCTGACGGGATTGTTCCTGGATTATAACACCAACGGCTGGCAGATTGTGGGTTTTGCCTCACCTCTGTTCATTCCAAGCATGGGCCCTGATATTCGTGAAGAGGGTGGCGGACTGGTTTCAGACAGTCGCTGGTATCGTGCCCCTTCCAGGGACTATGACTTCAACAACAACATCAACACCATCCAGTATCAGCTCGACATCCCGGATGCAGCGAAGCTGACGGCCAATGGTGGTGCGGCGATGATGGGCCGACTGGGCAACAAAGAGCGTGGCCCGTGGGTGGTGGTCAGCGGTGGTTATCTGCCGGTGAATGAACTGATTCTGAAACGCAAAAACTTCAAAGACGTTTCTGAAGAACAAGTGGACGTGACGGTGTCTCCGGATGTTACTCATCACATCATCAAATCCATCGACGTGGGTTACACTCATGGCCGTATGAAGGCTTCTGTTTCTTATCTTGAGGACGATCCTATTGAAAAGCGCCCGGATGATCCCGAGTGGTCCATCCAGAAGCTGGAACCGATCCGTGCGTATTCTGCAGCGTTTGATTTTTCTTTGGCGGACTTCCTGGCAAAAACTTTGGCCTTCCAGGTCGAGTACCTGAAAATTGAAGGCGGCGGCATCACGGACATTCAGTCCAACGGCCAGCCGGATGACTTCACGATGTTTGATGATCGTTTGAAATTCACGAACGCACTTTCTTTCCGTGTTGAGGGGCAGCTGGCAAGCTTCTTCAATCGTCCGTTCGTGACCCGCTTCAAGTATTTGTATGATTATGATCAAAGAGGCTCGTTGCTGAACACCGAGTTCTTATATTACCCAAGCCAAAAGTGGGCCGTGGTCGTCGGAGGAGACGTTTTGGGCGTGCAGGATGAAAAGCACGATCCATCCGGATTCCTCAATCAATATCGCGCGAACGACCGTTTCTACGGGGGCATGACTTATGTTTTCTAAATGTTTGAAGGCCGTTCTGGCATTGTGTCTTGTCGCGGGACTGGCGTCCTGTGACTCGAAAGTCGGCGAGGAACCACCTCCGCCGGAATCCCAGGAATTTGGCGGCACCCAGTGTCTGACCGAAGCCAAGCCTGTGGCCAAAGCCTTCGTTGTCGGTGACGCCAACAAGGAAGAATTGGAAGCGGCCTGGGACTGCATCGGCAGCGCGGTTGAAAAGTTCAAACGCTATGTGCGCGGAAACACCGCAGACCGTTACACCGCACAAGAACTGGCTACGTTCCTTGAAAAGAACTTCCTGGATCCCAAAGAAAACGTCGTTATTTCCCAGCAGCTGCAGACCGAGTTCATGAAGCTGAAGCAGGTCTTCGTCGGCGGCAGTCGCGAGTATCTGACCCGCAGCGAACTGGATAAAACCATCGCTTTGGTTAAAAGCCTTCGTACTATCACGGTGAATCTGAATCCGTACATGAAAGTGATCTCTCTGAACTGGGAGGTTTCTGAAAGTCCGAACATGCAAAGTGATGTCCGTCACTTTGAAGAAGCCAATAAAGAACTGCAAAACGCCGCGCGCATGCTGGCATCTTTGATTGAACAAAATGCGCAGGGCTACAACCTGTCTGATTTTGTGGTTTTGATGCAGGAGATGGGGCAGTTCTTCGGCGAAAAATGGGACTTCCCCTCTGTCATTCAGACGTACATGCCGGTGATCAAAAAAGTGAAAAAGGCCCTGGCGGGTGGAGATGAAAATTCCATCACCCCGAACGAATGGCGCCGTTTCACTTTGTTGGGTGCCCGTGGTTATGTGCAGTTCCTGCGCTATCACTATTTCATTAAGTCCGTTCCCGAAACCGGCACTGGTTATCGCCTGGGTTATCTGGCCCGCACGGTGGAAGACGTTTTGTCCGTGTTCCAGGATCTTGTGGCGGAAAAGCCTGAAGGTGTTGTTTCCCGTGACGAGGTCTTTGACCTGCTAAAAACCCTGGAAATCGTCTGGCCGGAGTTTAAAGTGTCTTCAGGTCTTGTGTTTGAAGGTATGAAGATCAAACAACTGTTCTTTGGTGGCAGTGTTGATTCCCTGACAACGACGGACTTTGAAACGGCAAGATTGAAAGTCAGCCGTATCAGAACTTTGATCGAACGTTTCATGCCATTCTATTCCATTTACGGTCGTGAATGGGATCCGGATATGTATGACCCGGATGAAGCGCAAAAGCTGTTCATGGAATCCCAGTTTGTTCTGGAAGCCACTGTGCGCGAAGCCGGGGTGTTGTTTGAAGGGTCTTACGACCTGAATGACCTGAACAATATCGTGCGTGAAATTGAAATTCTGTATCCACCGAAAGACGGGCGGGGCCTGGCTGATCAGATTAAAAGCTATCTGCCGCTGGTGATTGACGCCAAGAACATCGTTCTGGGCGGCAATGATTCGTCTTTGCGCAAATCCAACTGGAGTGTGTTGTTGGGCTTTGCAGCCCGTGCGTATTCTGATTTCCTGTACTATCAGTATTTCCTGATGGGTGAATCCCTGCAGCAGCCGGTGAATCTGAGCTATTTCTCGGTGTTTGGGAATCAGACCCTGAACATCCTGCGTGATCTGTTGCTGGTGAAAAAAGAAAACCAGTTCACTCGCGTGGAATTGAACAAGATTGTGAAGCACCTGATCCGCTTGGAGCTGGTACCGGGTGCAATCAATGAACAATCCGCCGACAAATTGATCAGTGTGGTTCTGAACAACATGCTGGTGGCTCCAGAGGCCCGTTTGTCCGGTCATAAACCTGATGCGCTGACTTTGACTTCGGTTGAAGTGGGTCGTCAGGAAATGCAGATCTGGATCGACACCGAGCTGATGTTTGCCCAGATGGCCGAAGGCTGGAAACCGGAAGAAGGTTTGACAGCCAAGGACCTGCTGGCAGTGTTGAAGAAAACTGAAAAGAACCTGGATGCTCACGCCCTGCCATTGCAGGCGGCGCTGACCGAACTGATCTTGTCGGTGGAAAGCCCGGTTCCAATGACCACGGACTATCGTGGTTTTGTGATTATCTCGAACAAGTTTGAACAGCTTTACACGTTTAAGAGCTTGCGTGACCTGAACCGCAACCGTGCGGTGGCAAGACTGCTGATTCGCTCTTTTGCTAATGACCTGAATCGTATCAACACGTTCCAGGGTGCGACCTTACCGGAAGTGGAAGGGGCGTTTAACGAACTGAAATCCATCTTTGTGGAAATGGGTTTGTTGGATCCGAAGAACACCTCTTTTGCATCTTCGCGCTTCCGTGAAGCCAATATCTTTGTTCCGCACTCTGACGGGAATGCCCTGGCTTCTCAGGCCGAGATCACGGATTTGATTGGCATGATCTGGTCGGGTGTGGGTATCAATACGCGTCTGCGCACCGAGCTTGTGAAAAAGTGCTTCGGTCGTGATGAAGAAGTGACTGACAACAGTCTGGTGACTTTAAGCTGTGCTCGTGCAGCTTATAAAGACGCTATGCCTGCGATCATGTCAGCGACGCCGGAATACATCAAGTTCATGAAGAAGGCCTCGGCCGACGAGTGGGCTTATTATATGAACAATGTCTTTATGGCGGCCGGTTACGTTCCGAATGACAAGAATCTGGCGAAGATGGGCGATATTGCCCTGACTCCGCACGTGATTCAGTACGTGGAAATGGTCTTTGCCCGCTTTGATAAGAACAAAGACAACATTATTTCCACCAGCGAAGCCATTAAAGCTTATCCGGCCTTTAAAGGTCTGTTGAAAGAACTTGCTGCGGATCAGTTGAAAAGTGGTGTGCTGAAAGAAAAAGACCTGCTGGATGTGTTCACGTTCATTCTTCGTTACGGCAAACCGCCAACAACGTTGATGGAGCAGGCAAGGTTCATGTTCAAGTGGAAGGGCAAACAAGACAAGTGGGACGTCTGGGCGGACCGCGTGCAGCTGGCTCAGATCCTGGGTTATATCGCCGAACAGGTCGCTAAAAGCCCAAGTGCCAAGATCATTCAAGAGCCAGCCTCCCAGGACGCTCTTGAAAAAGCCGCAAGCCAGCTTTAATTCAGAATTAAAATCAGAAAAAACAAAAGCCCCGAACAGGGGCTTTTTTATTGCTTAAATCAGTGGTGAGATTTCTTAATCGAGCACTTTAGGTGTTGAAACTTGTGCTGCCGTGACGGTCGCATAGTTCAGAATCAACCCGGCAAAGACCCCGGGGCCAACGGCAGTTGGCAGTGCCGAAGAAACATCCGAATTTGAATCCACATCAGCGCTGGTCGGTGCATAGACCAGATTATCACGTCTCCAGATATAGACGCGGGATTTAGTGCCGACGTTGTGAAGGTCAATCACCACATCAATGTTGTTGGGGATGTAAAAGCCCATATCAGCACTGGTGACGGTGCGAGTTTGGCCATTAAATGTGATCGAAGCGTTCACGCTGGCGCCCGTGCGACTGAAGGTCACCACGATACCCGTTGAACCTGACACGCTGGAGTCGCTCGCATAGAAAACGGCGCTGACATCACTTAAAGTGACGTTATTTAAAGAAGCTTTCAGAGAAATAGAGCGGGAAGAGCTGACGCCGGGCAGTGTAGAAGTGAAGCGAACAACGCCGGTGGTGCCTGCGATATGCAGCGCAGTCGAGTCAGCCTGGCTGAACGAACCGGATACGACAGTGTAACTGTCTAAACCAGAAATGTCTTCGACATCGCCACCCGATGAGCAGGCGGCGCTAGCCAGGAAACCAAGTATGAGTAGGGATTTTAGAATGAATTTTTCCACATCATGGACTCTACCGGGATTGGTTGTTTGTCGTTATATTTTGCTGATGGTTTGACATTATAAGGAGTTAAAATGTCACCCTTCACTTCAAAGTATATCAACTGACCAACCGGCATTCCAGTGTAAACACGCACAGGCTGTTTCACGGAAATTTCCAGAGTCCAATAGTTGCAGAAACCGACGTCTCCTTTGCCAGCAGTGGCATGGATGTCGATTCCGAGACGGCCTACGCTCGATTTGCCTTCCAAAAATGGGACATGCTTCAGAGTCTCAGTGTACTCAAAAGTAACGCCCAAATAGAGAGTATCCGGCATTAGCACGAAACCCTCTTCTGGAATTTCAAAGGTACGAATTTTGTTATGCTTCTTGGCGTCCAGCACTTTGTCTTCATAGACAGCTAGAGTTTTACCCAGGTGAACATCATAAGAGTTCGTACCCAGGCACTCTCTGCGGAAAGGTTCCACTTTAATGGAGCCTTCCTTCATGAAATCCAGAATTTGCTGATCCGTCAGAATCATTACGAATTACTTCGTTTCTCTGTGGACAGTGTGGCGCTTAAGATTCGGATTGTATTTCTTCTTCTCAAGACGGCTTGGAGTCTTAGTTTTGTTTTTTGTAGTAGTGTAACGAGAAACAGGTTTGCCTTCAGCACGAGCTTCAGTGCACTCAAGAGTTACGATGATTCTTCCTGTCTTTTTAGCCATTGCGATACCCCTTAAATTGAACCATTTGTACTGCCACGCGTTGTATAGAAAAAATGACAATACCTTTTCAAAGGGGCTCAAGGTATCAAAGGAAAAAGGAAACTTCAACAGACAAATTCGCGTCTAGAGGAGGAATCGTGAAGACTTTCGGCCTTTTTTTAAGTTCCCTGCTCATGTTGGCCTGCGCACATGCTCAAACTAGTGGCATTTTGCGTGGAAATGACCTCCAACCGGTCGATTTGGCCGAAACCGTCGGTCCAGTCACTCCGGGTTCTATCGTAGTTATCGGTGAAAATCACGGTTTCAAAGAACACCAAAACCAGCAAGTCGCTATTATGCAGGCGCTTCGGGCAAAAGGCTTGAAGGTCTCTGTCGGGATGGAATTTTTTACATATACTGATCAGCCGGCCGTGGACTCTTATCGTCAGGGGCTTTTGAGCGAAGCTGACTTCCTCTCTCAAATCAAATGGGGCAATCCCTCTTATGATTACTATCGCGCGCAAAGCGTGTTCCCGAACCTGTCAGAGGGTTCAAAGACGATCGCGTTGAATGCGCCGCGCTCTTTGACGGGCAAGGTTTCCAAAGGGGGCCTGCAGGCGCTGACTCCGGATGATCTGAAGTTGATGCCGCCTCAGTTTACGGTGGGTAATGATGGCTACAAACGCCGTTTCCTTTCCATGATGCCGCATTTGCCGAATCCGGAAGCGGGCGAGCGTTACTTTACGTCTCAGTCCATCTGGGATGACACGATGGCGTGGCAGGCGGTGGAATTCATGCGATCCCATCCCGAGCAGGTTCTGGTGATTGTGGTCGGGGATTTCCATGTGCAGTATGGGGGTGGTCTGCCGGATCGTTTGCGTGTGCGCGGGGCCGAGTTCCCAGTACTGACCTATTCTCAAGTGAATACCTCAGGTCTGACTGAGGACGAAATTGCGACTGAAATCAACCCAGGCACTCAGGACGGACCCCGTGCTGATTACCTGTGGTTGGCACCCGCCAGTCCAGCGGCAGGCCAGTAATAGGTCCAGCATTGTAAAGAATCTTTGAGATTCACCACAGGTTTTCTAGAATAGGGGAATAGAGGAGACCTCGTCTATGTTCCCCCCAGAGACCCGCATCCTAGTTATTGATGACATGCCCTCCATTCGTGATCTGGTGAAGAACACGTTAAAAGCCATGGGCTATAAAAACCTGCAGGAAGCTGAAGACGGGGAAGCCGGTCTTAAAATCCTTATTCAAAACAACACTCCGGGCACTCAGATTCAACTGGTGATTTCCGACTGGAACATGCCGAAAATGAAGGGCCTGGAACTTTTGAAGCAAGTCCGCGCCACGGCGGAGTTTGCGAATCTGCCATTCGTGCTTTTGACGTCAGAGTCTGAGCGTGATCAGGTCACCGAAGCGGTTCTTGCGGGTGTGTCCCAGTATATCGTGAAGCCATTCTCGGCAAAGATCTTTGAAGACAAATTGAAAGCTGCTTACAGCAAACACAACAAATAGATTCTTTAAAGAGTGCTGCGCGCGTGCGTTGCACTCTTTCGTTCAAGCATCTACCATAGGGCATGACTTCTTTCGATGTATTGGCCCAGAACCTTGCCGCTCAAATCACTGAACTTCGTAAAAAACGTCAACTGACTCAGGCTGCCTTGGCGAAACTGGCCGGGGTGCCGCGATCCACACTGACCAATATGGAAAGCGGGATGGGCAATCCCTCGCTGGTGAATCTGGCCAAGGTTTGCGCGGCTTTGCAGGTTTCATTCGAAGAGCTGCTGGCAACGCCCAGATCCCAGACAAAGTTGATTCGCAAGGATGAAATCCCCGCCAATAAAAAAGCCAAAGGCAACGTCACTGTTTACAAACTTTTACCGGATCCCATTCCGGGGATGGCCATTGATCGCATGGAGCTTGAAGTGGGCGCTCGTATGGGTGGGATTCCGCATTCCAGCGGTACGAAAGAGTATTTGCACTGTGTGCAGGGGCAGATGACCGTGGTGGTCAGCGGGGAAAGTTTTGAGCTGAAGCCCGGAGATGTTTTGGCATTCCCGGGGGATTCAGCCCATAACTATGTTAACACGGGCGCTACAAAAGCCATCGGCCTGAGTGTCGTGACGATGACACCAAGGTATTAGGCCTTAAAGTTCTTCGCGGCAAATTCCCAGTTCACCAGCTTCCAGAACGCTGCCAGAAAATTCGGGCGGCTGTTGCGATAGTCGATATAGTAAGCATGTTCCCACACATCACAAGTCAAAATAGCCGTATGACCTTTGGTCATTGGGGTTTCAGCATTGCTGGTGCTAAGAATTTCCAGTTTGCCTTCTTTGTTTTTTACAAGCCAACCCCAGCCCGAGCCGAATTGTTTGATGCTGGCATCAGCAAACAGTTCTTTGAATTTTTCGATGGAACCGAAATCGCGAACGATGGCTTGCGCCAGCTCGCCGGCAGGTTCGCCGCCGCCATTCGGGGACAGGCAGTTCCAGAAGAACGTGTGGTTCCAGATCTGAGCTGCGTTGTTAAACACGCCGCCAGAACTTGTCATAATGATTTGCTCTAAAGTTTTGCCTTCGTGTTCAGTGCCGGGAACAAGTTTGTTCAGGTTATCAACGTACGTTTTGTGGTGTTTGCCGTGGTGGTATTCCAATGTCTCAGCGGACATGTGAGGAATCAGGGCGTCTTTTGCGTAGGGAAGTGCTGGAAGTTCGAAGTTCATCATAGAGTTCTCCTTGTCGTTCAGGTTGAAATTCCATGATCAGAATAGAGGTCGGGCGGGGGTTGAGGAACCCTTTGGTCTTTATATTGGCAAAGGGACGATATATTGGCGGAAATGACGCTAAAATGCCTACATCAGGCGACGCTGTGTAGCCAGATAAAACAACCAGGCACCTTTTTAGGCTGCGGAAGGGAGTTTTTTGTCTTTTTGGAATTCGGTGATGTACGGGACTTCGACGAACAGGGTGGAGCCTTGTCCTACGGTGGATTCAACCCATACGCGGCCGGCCAGCTCTTCAGCGGCGACTTTGATGGCGTCCATACCCACGCCTCGGCCCGAGATGTCCGTGACTTGTTCGCGGGTCGAGAACTGACTGTCGAAGATATGCTGAATGATCTGCTGATCGGTTTCAGCGGACACATCCAAGCCCTTGCCGGCAAGCTTTTCGCGAATGCGGGCCGGGTCAATACCACCGCCGTCATCTTTGATTTGCACCAGCAACCAAGACCCTTGGGAATTGTGATTCAGACTGAAAGTAACATCCACCTGGCCTTCGGCAGGTTTGCCGATATCCACGCGGTGATCCGGCATTTCGATACCGTGATCGACAGCATTTCTGAAAGCATGCACAAATGTCGAGAACAAACCGCTGTAAATTTCCGGAATGACCATCAGGTTTCCGTTATGAATCTTCAGTGGCGAAACCATTTTGTCTGTTTGTTCTGCCACTCGCAGCATCACATCACTGTAAGGCTCGATAAATCCAGTGACAGGCTCCATCGCAAGTTCCAGCAACAGTTCCTGCGCCACGGCACCGCCTCCAGGCAGTGAGCCCACTTTGCGGGCGATGTGGTTTAGTTTGCTGATAGCGACTTCGATCTGACGCTCTTCCGGCAGGTTCGAGCTTCCCAGAATCTCTTTGGTCTGATCCAGGAACTTGTGGAAGAACTCTTCCACTTCAAAGCATTTGCCACGAAGGGCGATAAAGGCGGGGTGAGTCCAGGACTGTTTCAGTTCGGCCAGCAGTCCCTCGGCCTGATGGCAGGCTTCGGCAACATCTTTGATCGAAAACAGCGCGGCGCCGCCTTTGAGCGTGTGCAGGCTGCGGAACAGCTCTTCGGTGTCGTAAGGACCGTCATCTTTGCTGACTTCATCACGCACCTGACCCAGCAGGCCTTGAGCTTCCTGGATGAAGCGGTGAATTTCACGTTTGGATTTGATCATGTGGATGATCAATTTTGCGTGTTCTTTTTCGCGTTCGGCTTGTTTCTGAGCTTCGACCAGCGAAGTGATATCAGAAGCTACAACAACAACACCTTCCATCGTGCCTTCGTTGCTGCGAAGGGGATGGTATTCAAGGGCGATGTTGCGCTCTTTGGTGTGCGGGTAGGTTTCAGGTCCCAGGCAGGACAGGTCTTCAAAGGGCAGCATTTCCATGAACAGGGTCTGCATCCATTTTTTGAAGCCTTCAACTTTGTTTTCTGGAAGTTTCAGCACATCCCAGATCAGCTGACCGTCCGGTTTGCATTCCACCGTGGCTTCACAGGCCTTCGAGGACACATCCAGGATTTTACCTTCAGCATTAAATATAAAGAATCCCTGGCCCAGACTGTCCAGCAGGGCGGACATGGTTTGATTCAGACGGGACAACTCGCGCGTGCGCTCGGCCACCATCTGTTCCAGGTTTTTACTGTAGTTTTCAAGCTGAACTTTGGCTTCTTCAAGGGCGGAAATGACGCCTTCTTTTTGTTCCAGTTCAGCGCGGTATTTCTTCTGTAGACGTTCTTCCAAAGTCACGTCACGCACAAAGACGATCCAGTTCTTGTCGCCCATGGAATCAAAGATCGGCTGCAGTGTGATCTGCACCTTTCCTTCTTCTGCGTGAAGGGCTTTGAAATTGACCTCTTTATACGGGGTCGCATCCGACACACCGATCAGATTGTCCAGGGCTTCAATCGGTTCGCTGAACTGGAATAGTTCATTGAACTTCATGCCTCTTGTGATCTTGCGGATGGAAAGGCCGGCCACAATGGCGGCGGTTTCATTGCAATAGACAACCTTTTGATCTGCGGTCAGAACAAAGACGGGCTCTAAAAGGGTGTCGAAGAGGGAGTACTGGATTCTCATTTTACGAAGGTCTCATTCTTCTGGTGATAAAGGGTGAACTCACGTTTTTCCGCCCACTCGGACATTTCGGCATCGCCTTTGGCTTCGGCACGAACTCTCCAGTAGATTTTCCCCAGTGGAACCTTTTCCTTGATCAGGAAGCGGTTGCCAGCCAAAGATTTTGCAATCAGTGTGCGCGAGAAATCCGGTTTGTCGGAAATCTCGATGCGATAGGAAGTCGCGCCTTCCACCTTTTTCCATTCCAGCCAGATGAATGGTTCCATCTCGGTCTGCAGGAAAATAGAGGCGTTGTTGAATGGCTCCATCAAAGGTGGTGCCACCAGTGGGGTGCGGAAGGTGTAAAGAACTTCCTGAATATTTGAGAACTCTGTCAGTGGTTTGTTGGCTTCATCCAAAGCCTGCACACGCACCACATAGTTGCCCGGGTCCTGCAGCGTCAGACTGCCACCCGTGGCGGAGTATTCCAGTTGTTGAGGAGCCGTGAACTCTTTTGATTTGTCCACTTGTACTAAATAGGATTTAGCAAACGGTACTTCGCTCCAGCTGATCGGGGTTTCTTTTGGTCCCGCAGCCTGGCCGATGGCGTTGATGGTTTTTAATGGATTCAAAGTCAGGCCGCCGACGCTGACGTCGATTGTTCCAACTTCACTGAAGTCACTGTTAAGACCGTTGATGCCTTTGGCTTGAACGCGGTAATAGTGTTTACCCGGGCGGAACTGAGACCACGCCACCTGATTTTGGGTGATGTCGTACTTTTCGGCTTCGGCAAAGTTCATGTCCTTGGAAATCTGCAGTTGATACCCTTTGCTTCTAAGAACCGGCTTCCACGCAAGCTTCGGAGCTTCCGGCGATGCTGGATTTCTTTCGCCGGTGGGTGCCTTGAAATCGACCTTTTTAGTGATCAGCACTGGCTTGTTTGGGCGCTCTTCTTTATGGGCGGCCAGATTCAATGTGAAGGACACAGGCTCAGACCAAGGGGAAACATTGTTCGCGGCTGTTTGGCCCTGAACACGCACCCAGTAAGTTCCGCTTGGCAGACGAGGAGTCACTGCCGCCAAAGAATCCGTCTGACCATCTTTAATGATCTGCTGGAATTCCGGATCGGCTGCCACCTGCCAGGTGAAGTGTTTTAGCTGGGCCATGGCTTTCCACTGAACTTCCGTGGTGGAGGCCAGTTCTTCCTGAGGTTTCACTTTCAGTTCCAGATTGATTTGGGCGGATTGAACCGGGGTCACAATCTGTGGACCGGCCAGGTGAGTGATGCTCATGCGCTGGGCTTGGGAAACAACGCCCACTTCGCCATTGCGATCATAGGTTTTCAAACGCCAGAAATAAGGACCCGGTTGCAGAGGTTCTGTCACCGCGACTCTTTGTTCGTTGGTCATTTTTGAAAGGGCCACAGAGCTGAAGTCTTCCGTCGGGGAAACTTCCAGTTCATAACGGGCAATATCACCTTTGCCCTGCCATTCAAATGGCAGTGGATCGTCCGGATTCACACGAAGCCAGTTCATGTTGTCCGGAGTTTTCACAAGCAAGGTTGGTTTTTCAACCGGTTTGATGTCGCCGTCTTTTTTTACAGCGACCACGGCGTTCTTAGGCAGTTCTTTAACGGCCTGTTTTTTCTTGTCCGTATACTTGACGTCACCGGAAAGCAGTTTCAAATCAACCGTGCCACTGTGGGCTTTGTTGAATTTGATTTTAGGCTTTTCCTGTGTGTTTGTAGCCGAGCCTTCCAGTTTGAATTCTTCGGTGCCGGATTTGATGGTCAGGGACGAGCCTTGCGCCAGTTCACCGACCAGGTTTCCGTAACGCAGATCCAGATTCATCTGACCGTTTTTAAGATTCAAAGTGATCAAAGAATTTGGTTCGATGCGAATCTGGGTTCCATCCTGCAACTGAATAGTGGCTTCGGAACGATCACCTGTAAAAATAGAATCATTTTGGAAGACATTGTCTTTGCGCGATGCCGGAAGCCAGCTGAAAGTATCCAGATTTTTTCGGCGCACGTCGTTCTGAGAAACAGCAACGGAACCAATCAGTTCCAGTTCGCCGGTATTTGATTTCGGGAATAGCAAAGAGTCATCGTACAGGAAGTACGAGAAGACCATGAGCACAAGCAGGGCTCCGGTGAAGATCATTTTTTCTGTTCGTCCAAAGCGCGACATAAGACTCCTGCTCAAACCTTATCGGTTGGAAATGATAAGAGATTTACAGACCTTAGGCTAAGTTATGTGAGAATTTGTTTTCGGCCAGTTACGGAACAGGCATACTGGAGTCGTGAAAAAACGTGGATTATCAATTAGATACAAGATTCTTCTGTTACTCACTTCGTTGCCACTTATTACACTTACAGTGTATTTGGTTCTGGCGCTGAAAATTTTTGAAGACGATAAGATCGCTTACGTCTTTGATTCTTCCAGCAGCATGTCCGGAACCATGGCGGCTCAAATTAAGACACAGTTGAATGCCGTGCTTGGAACGACCAAGCCGATCTTTCAGGATTACCTGAGTCAGCAGAAATTTTCTTCCGTGGGCGAGTCCATCTTCCAGAACGAATTCAATCTGGAATCCATCGTGGTCTTTAAGCCTTCTGCAACGGGTGCCTATGAAAAGGCCGCGGTGCTTGAGAAAGTTCCGAATCAGACAGACGGGGTGCTGAGCAGCCTGCAAGCCCAGATGTCCGGCTACTTTGCCGAAGTCGAAGCCACTCGACGTGTGGTGAAGGTGCCATTCAGTGACGACCGTGTGTTCATCATGGAAAAAGTCAGCGATGAAACCAACACCCGCAACACGGTGTTTTTGGTTATCGTGAAGATGAGCGAAGCGTCCGAGATGTTCCGTGCAGCGATGTCTCAGAAAATGTATCTGATTTCCTCTGACGGGACGGTTTTGTTTGGGCCGGATGGAATGCCGGGGCAGAAGCTTCAATCCACCGTCAGTCCGCAGTTCCTGGAAGGCACCAACAAACAAATCGCGCAAGGGGCCGAGACCGATCGTTCGGTTGATGGCAAAGAGCTTTTGGTTTCTTTCTCGCGCGCGGGATTTGGTGATCTGATCGTTGTGACCACGGTGGAAAAAGAAAAAGCCCTGGGGGCCGTTCAGATTCTGATTCGAAAATCTTTGATCTTCTTCGGTATTTTGATTTCTGTGACGGTGATTTTGAGTCTGTTTGCTTCCAGCGGTTTGACTCAAGCTTTAACACAATTGTTCGATGCGACCAAAAAGGTGGCGGAAGGGGACTTCAACATCCGCGTTGACGTGAAGTCCAATGATGAAGTCGGAAGTCTGGCTGACAATTTCAATATCATGGCGGCGGAAGTTTCCCGCCTGCTGGATCAGACGGCAGAAAAAGCGCGAATGGAATCCGAGCTGCAAACCGCAAAAACCGTGCAGGAAACCCTGTTCCCGGAAACGCAGGCCAAGATCGGTCCGTTGTCGATTGCGGGTTACTATGAACCGGCCAGTGAGTGCGGTGGCGACTGGTGGCACTATTGTCAGATTGGCAACAAAATCTTCCTGTGGATCGGGGATGCGACGGGGCACGGGGCGCCGGCAGCATTGATCACCAGTGCGGCGAAATCTGCCTCCACAATTATCGAGCGTCTGAATATCACTCCGGCCAAAGCGCTGGAGCTGTTGAATCGTTCGATCTATGATGTGTCCAAGGGCCGCATCATGATGACGTTCTTCCTGGCGTCTTTTGATCTGGAGACAGGCGAGCTTGCTTACTGCAATGCTTCGCACGAGGCGCCGTTCCTGATGAAGAAAAATGAGGGCGGCACACTTAAAAAGAAAGACCTTGTTCCATTAAATGAAGTGAACAATCCCAGACTGGGACAGGCCCGTGATTCGGTGTACGAACAAACAACCATTCAGGTTGAGCCGGGAGATCTGGTATTCTTCTATACAGACGGTATTCCAGATATCCAGAACCCCGGTAAAGAGGCCTGGGGCGAGCGTGAATTCATCAAGGCCCTGATTGCGGCTAATAAGGATTTCCCGGGCGTAAATGACTCGGTAGAGCGTTTCGCGATGAGCTTCCAAGCCCATCGTCAAGGCGCGCCCTTAATCGATGACGTCACGTTTTTTGTAGTGAAAAATGAAGGTCTTAGTTAAAGTTAGATTTTGCGAACGAGGAGATTGGAACTATGGGTAAACTCGATGTGAAAATGAACAAAGCCGCAGATAAGCTGACTGTCCAGATGGCAGGCACTATTGATGAGGACGTTGATTTTTCTCAGTTCAGCCTTGGCGGCAATCCACAGATTGAAGTGGAGCTGAGCGGACTGAAGAGCATCAACTCCTGCGGTATCCGTGAATGGATCAAGTGGATGGGCACAGCGGGCCCGGCTCAAATCAGCTTCAGCAATTGCCCGAAGGTGATTGTGGATCAGATCAACATGGTTGATGGCTTCCTGCCAGCTTCCGGCAAAGTGAGCTCATTCTTTGTCCCTTATTACAACGATGACTCCGGGTCTGAAAAGAACGTCCTGTTCCGTTATGGGACAGAGTTCAGCGAAGGCAACGTGAATCCTCCAGCATCCGTAAAAGATGAAGAGGGGAACGAAATGGAAATGGACGTCATTGAGTCGAAGTATTTCAAATTTATTAAGAAGTAATCCACCGACAAAGGTCCAGTTCTTGGGGCGGGTGCTGTATAACAGCCCCGCTTTTTGCTTTTATCCTAAATGGAAGGGCCTTTAGAGCCGACAAGGAAGCGTGGAATCAGGCAAATCTAAGATCTTGATATTGGAAGACGACGAGTCGGTCAGATCGGCCTTAAAAGAAATTTTAAGCCGCGCTGGCCACGCCGTTTTTGTCGCGTCCCGTCCGGACGAGGCCAATAGCATTTTCGCCAGCAATTCCAATATCGAATTCCTGTTCTGTGACTGCTTGCTGCCACAGATGACGGGCCTTGATTTCATCAAACAAGCCCGCGCCAATTATCCCAATGCCAAATTCAAAGTCGTTCTGATGAGCGGTATTTATACCGACAAATCCTTCATTCAGGAAGCGACTCAAAGCACCCAGGCCGTGGCTTTCATGAAAAAGCCATTCGATATGGAGCAGGTGCTGAAAATCGTGAAAAAAGAAGAGGCTCCACGCCGCGAAGAATCCAGCGCGCGTAAGCTGCTTTATCAGATGTTCGCCAACCCAACAGTGACCAACCGCCAGAAAAGAAAGGTGATTGAGTCCATTGAAGAGGTGAGCGGCTTTGACTTGCCATTCCTGTATTCTCTGCTGGTGGAAACCAAGAGCGGTGGTTATCTGAATATCTATAATGCCGATGGTTCCGTGTCCGGTATCTCGTTCTGTAACGGGAATATCGTGGGTGTGGACGTGGATGACAAAACCACCTTCCTGGGGGAGATGCTGATCCAGAGTGGTTATGCGACCCCGCAAGACGTGCAGGAGGCTCTGCGTGTTAAAAATAACCGCCGTATCGGTGACTATCTGATTCAGAACAACCAGCTAAGCCCCCATGCCTTTGATCTGATCCTGATGGAGCAAATGAACATCCGTCTGGTGCGCACGATTGTTGATCAGAAAATCCGCGTGAATTTTGCATCCGCGGAAGTTGAGATGAGCAATCCAAGTATCGATGCTGACAGTCTGTCGTACTATCTGCATGACTGGATCGCTTCCAAGATCTCTATTAACTGGCTGAAGTCCCTGTATGTGATGTGGTCCGGTAACATCATCGTGAAAAGTCCGACTTTCCGTGATGATCATCCGGCCCTGAGCATGTCTTTGGTGAAATCCCTGGAAGGCCTGCCGGTGAAGCTGAACAATCAGATCACTCTGACGCAGCTTCTGGACATCAAAGGTTATAATGAAGTGGCGGTCTATAAGGCCATCCACTTCCTTTTAACCAAAGGATTGATTGTCTTTGCCCAGCGTGCGGCCTTTGCAAGCCCGGCTGAGCAGTTGAAAGTCATCAAGAAGATCGCTGCTGAACTTGAAAACAAGAACTCATACGAAATCGTGGCATACATGGAAACGGGGACCGGGGGCGGTTCTGCTGAATCCATGCTGTCTGACTTTATGACTTTGCTGGGGGATGAGCCGGGCGATACAGCTTCGGAAGTCTACACCCAATGGCAAAAGGTGCGCACATTGGCGGAAGACGCCATGAACGCCTCCAAAGACACCAATAAAATCGATCAAATCCGTCAGGCAACTCAAAGAAATGAAGCTGAAGCAAAACTTCGCGCCAATTCCTTGATGGAAGAAGTTAAAAAAGCCCTGCAATACACCCAGTTCGCGAAAGCGCTGGAGCTGCTTGCCGAGGTGAGTAAGCTGAACCCTCAAACCCAGCAGCTGCACTTGTACAGCTCTTGGGCAAAACTGGGTTCGGTCGAAGTGGCCAAAAAGAACTTCGTTCTGAAAGAAGTGGAACTGGAGCTGATGCAGGTTCCACCGGATGAACGTTATGACACGCTTTTCCCGTTTGTGATTGGTCTGTTCAATAAAACCAAAGGCGATATGGTGGCCGCGCGCAAATCCTTCGAGAAGAGCGTGGCACTGGATCCTTCCTTCATTCCTGCTCGTCGGGAAATCTCTGTGTTGGCGGCTGCCAATAAAAAACAAGACGTGTTCAACGTCGACCTCAAGCAAGTCGTTTCAGGCTTCTTCAAGAAAAAATAGATTGGTGAAAAGCGCCCATTCGACTGCGTTGTCGGGGGACCTTTTTCGCTCCGACGTGCTTGGAGCACGCCTGCGCTTCAAAGGGACCCCTCCGCCTTGCGCCTGGACACTTTTGACCAATCTTCCTTCGATGTATTTTTGAAGGGCAGAGTCTTAAGGCCCTCAGTCCGGCAATTGTTTTCAGTCGACTTTTCTCTTTAAAGAATCCCGAAACAACTGAGGTCTCTGTCAGTGGGTTTCGCAGTTGAAAGATGCATTGGGATTAAAGCTTTTCTCTGAGGGAAATGATCAAATATTTTACAGAAAAAGGAACATTCAAAAAATGTTCTTTAAAGTGTCTAAAGCGTTGATAAGACGCTCAATCATTATGACGCGAATGTTGTAAAAGTATGGAGATTTTAGTTGCGACTTGTAAACATGAACGTAAGCAAGGAGTCGCACGATGAACTACGGAAGAGTCTTACTGTCCCTGAGTTTAGTCGTTCTAGCAGGATGTCAGAAAAGCGCTTTGAGTGAAGGTTCAGCAGATACTATGGAGGCGGCAAGCTATTGTGCGGGTCAGCTTTCAAAAGCATCCAGTGAAGACGTTCGCATCGTCGGTAAATCAGCTACAGAGGCAGGAAGCACTGTCAGCTACTCCTTGGATCAGGCCGGGAACTGCGTCAGCAGTTCTGATGTCACATGGAAGGTGGCTGGGGCCAGTCGCACTAAAACTTCTTCGTCCGGGATGACGTCGACGTTTAAGTTGGCTGGTACCTACGTGGTGACGGCGCAGGAAAAAACTGCTGGATCTGAAGATATCTCCCTTTCTTTGGTGACGACGGTTGTGAAAGAGGATCTAAACATCTCTGGTCCACAAGCCGGTTTTGTTTTTAATCCTATGAGTTTTGAACTTGTGATTCCTTCCGGTTTGGATGCTCAGTCCATCGTTTGGAACTTTAATGACGGCACTGCGACTGTCAGCAACGTCAGAACAGTTGAACACTCTTTCTTTAATGTTGGTACATATCAGGTTCAGGCCACAGTGACTGATGCTGATGGCAAGGTCACAGTGGCCAGTCATCGTGTGACCGTGATGACGGTGATTGATGATATGGACTGCTTGGAAGACTTGCGTATTTCCGGTGCCAACGAAGCGAAAGTTAAAATTGCTACGATGATGCACGTTTATCTGCCAGCGTGTCTGGTAAATAAAGTCGGTGCTGTTCGCTGGAACTTCGGTGACGGTGGTACGGCGGCTAATCAGTCTGTGACTCATGCTTATCAGGCGGTGGGCACTTATGCTGTGACGGCGACTTTGTATTTGGGTGACAATCAGGAACCTTGGGTGACTTTGGATCATTCCATTCGAGTGATCGAGGATCTTGATGTTGAACCGGAACCAGAGGTTCCAGTGGATCCGATGGCTTGTACTGTTGCCGGTGCAACACGTGAATCCCAGGGTGAGCTGAGCTCTGAAGAAGTGGCCTGCGGTGTGAATGGTAAAAAGGTTGTTTCTTACCGTGACCGTGTGGTTGAAGAATGTAAGCTTGTGGTTGAAAAACTGAACTGGGTGGAAGTGTCTCGTACCAAAGAGATCACCAACGAAGGTTCTTGTGAAGGCCAGTCTTGTAAATTGCCTGATGGCAGTCTGCTGGCGCACGGGGCTTCCCAGGTTCTTTATTCCAGTTCGACTCCAGTGGGTTCTTGCGCGAGCGTCAGCGAATCCCGCACTTGTACTAACGGTGTTCTGTCCGGTTCCAGCACTCACAACCAGGTGACTTGTCACGAGGGTTGCGGCAGCTTCGGTTCCCATGGCACTGTGAAAACCGGTGTGATCACAGGTGAAACGAAAGTTCCATTGAAATGTTCCTTCAATGAAGAAGGATTCTTTGACCTTTATAATGAAATCTCGGATCAGACTTGTACCGATGGTCAGATCATCAGCTCTAACACTCGTCAGGGCACGATGAAAGAAGCCGGTAAATGTCCGGTTTACAAATATGTTCCTACTGACAAGTTCACAGCTTGTACCGCGGATTGCGGCGGCAAGCAGAACCGTATCTTTGTCTGCGTGGATGATAAAGGTGTGACGGTTGATGACAGCCGTTGTGCGGACCAGGTGAAACCAGTGGAAGAGCGTCTGTGTGACGCAAACCCTGAAGCGGTTCGCAGCCAGTCTTCTGTAACAACCATCGAAGAAGCCAATTCATCTGCGACCTGTCCGGCAAACCAAATTGGTGTGATTGTTAAAACCCGTGAGGTTGTCACGACCAAGACCATGGCTTGTATCCAACACTCTGTTCAGTTGGAAAGCGAAGTGGCGGTTCCAGGTGCCTGGGTTGAGGAAAAGTACTGCCGTGACTACGTGGCTAGACGCTGTTCTCACGACAGCTTGAGCAATACCGAAGCCAAAGGCCGTTATGACTGGATGGTGAAATGTCAAAACGAGTTGCCAGTAATCAAGGAGTTCCTGACCAACTTTGCCAATGTGACAGTGACTGTCGGTGGTAAAAAAGTGGGCTTGGGTTCTGCGGGTCAGGAAATCTATGCGACCTTCATGGATCGTGCATACAGTCCTGAAAAAGCATGGATCGCTCCGAAGAAAGCCAATGCTCCATGTACAATGCCTGCGACGGCTTACGTGGCGACAGTGTGCGTGTCTTCATGCGCGACTCCAGAACAACAGATCCTGGCTGAAGAGGTCGTTAGCAAAAAGCTGAAATACATGTCCTTCTTTGATGCTCTGACTTCCCAGTCCCCTTATGTTGGTACAATGCAGTCCGCGGATTCTTTGAACAAGAATGCGGTTGTGAAAACCAAAGTGGATCAGTGGGTGACAGAGCTGGTGGACGGCGACCACGAGATTCTGGTCTTCAAAATGAAGTCCGGTCGTGAACTGCGTGTGACGAAAAATCACCCGGTCCTGAGCCAGGACGGTTCCATGAAAGTGGCTGAAGAATTCAAAGTTGGCGAGTCCCTGGTTCAAAGCGGTGGAACACTGGATGCGATTGTTTCCATCAACGAGATCAAGTACTTCGGTAAGGTGTACAACGTGTTTGTTCAGTCCAATGCGCCTCATAAAAACGTGGTGCTGATCAATGGATACCTGAACGGATCGGCATTCTTCCAGAATGCGGGTGCGAAGGAAATGAACAGAACCATCTTCCGTAACAACATGACCCGTGGAGTGTTTGGAAAATGAGAATCAGAACACTAGTGATGCTATCAGGTGCGATAACTGTCCTGGGTGTGGGTTTGACCGTGATGACTGAAAAGAGCAAACCAGAGACGGAGTCCCAAGCGGCTCCGACTCAGGAAGCTCCGGCGGCGAACCCCGTTGAAACTGAAAAAGAGACCGCCATCGCAGCAGGGACAAAACCTGCTGCGATGGACGTGATTACTTCTTCCCAGCCGATGCCGGTGGTGTTTAAGGAATTCAAGCAGGCCAGAGATCTTAAGAAATACGCGGATCTGAGCCGCAAGGCCCTGTTGCTTGAGCCTGACAAGATCGTCAAACGACGTCTGCTAAAAGACGAAGACTTCCTGAAAAGTCTGGAGGCTTTGTTAAAGACTGCTCCTAACGATGAAGAATCCCAGCAGATGCAAAACTCGGCTTTGGACTTTGTTTTCGAAGCCCTGAACACCGATATGAAATCCGCCGCGATTGAAGTGCTAAAAAGCGTGGTGGCTGATGCGACTGTGGAAAACAGCGCTGTGAATGAAATGGATCGCAAAGTGCTGGCAGGGGTGAAGGCAGAAGCTCTTCACAACTGGGCGGCCGCAGATCCCTCCGCGGAATCCAGTATCAACAGCCTTCTTCCTGGCCCCGTCAGTCAGAAGATCTGGGCGAACGTAAAACATCAGCATGAAAGCAATCTGGGTGAATCCGCGATGCTTCAAGCGGGGCAGTAGTAAGCCAAAAAAATCAGAGCTTCACCGTGTAAATGCTCGCTTTGGAATACACCTTCAAATGTCCCGCGCCTCTGACAGGTCCGGTATCCAGGTACAACGTCGGCGCCAATTCGCGGCCTCCGGCGGTGGCAGCTCCTTGAATCGTGATATTATTTTCCCCCTCAATTAAGAACTCTTCAGAAATGAATTCAATCTGTTCTTCAAGTTGCAAAGCTTTATGGGGAATGAACTCCAACGTGGTATTATCCATAATGACGGTTTTCGCGTTAATGACAACGCTTGTATGTTCGATCTTGTGCTTGCCACAAATTTTCAGGGTGTCCACGGTCAACTTGGCTGGCAGCTGTGCGATGTCGGTGTCTTCATTGCAGCCGAAGGACACGATGCCTTCGTTGGCGCTAAAGTTTCGAAGGTGGACTAGGGACCCTGTCAGTATGAGGTGATTTCCCGGGCTTGATTCACGTTCAAATTCCACTGAAATCTGCTTGGGCAGATCCGGAGATCTTCGATTGACGGCTGCATGTCGAACGACGACCAGGCCTGAAATCCCAACCTTGGGACCAGAGTAAGATTTTTTGATATCAGCCAGTTCTTCAGTCGTTGGGGCGCATGCGGCCAGCGTAAGACTTATAAGAGCGTAAAGAATAGATTTGGATTTCATATTTTCTCCTAGGACCGCGGGTTCAATGCTTTGCTATAAGTTTTAAAGTGTTCGGTTTGCGAGTCAGGGGTCATTCCGATCTTTTCTGCTACCTTTTGCGACCGTATGTTTCGATGGGTGGTTCTGATTTTGACTTGCTTCCAACCTCTGTCCGCCATGGCCATCATCAGAATTTGGAGGCTTTCTTTTACCAAACCTTTACCTTCTGACTCTGAATCCACCCAGTATCCGAATTCAAAACTGCGGGCTAGGTAGTTCAGTGAATGGATGGATATAGCTCCTGCGAATTCTTCGTCCTTAAAAATCTGAAAATGATAAGCCTGTCCAGCAGCCCACAGCATGTCGGCTTTCTGTGAAAAGTTCGTTTGGTCCTTTAGGCTGTTAATCTGTACCGGCCAACTTAGGAACTCTTGCAGTCTTTCTTTTTGTGCCTGTACTTTTTCAAAAACAATTTTAGCGTGTCGTGCGTCTTGCTTTCGAACAGAGATACCAGAATGACCGAAATGAATATCCGCCGGTGGCAGGGGGAAGAACTTAGCGGATTTCATTAGAACCAAGCGTGTTCGCGCGGGGAATAGAACTTTTCCTTGCGATCGTCTGGAATCTCTTCTGATTCTTTTTGTTCCAGGCGTTTGTTGTCGTGGGCATCAGCTTGGCTCCAAGAGTTGGCAGCAAGCTTTTGGCTTTGTTCAGGCTTGTTGATCAGCTCCAAGTCAGAAGCCTGAGCGTTGGAAGCCAGCAAAAGACCGATAAATGCGAAAAAGATAGCTTTGGATTTCATGTTTTCCTCCTCAGGAAAGTGTTGTTGCGAGGAGGTATTGCGTGGTCCGTGCCGGTCGGGTTTTGGGCTATAAACCGCTTAAAATCGATCTAGCGTCCGGATTGTCCGGTTGTGGATTCTGAATTCTGGGAATTCGGACGAAAGGGACCTTTACTTGGTCCCGGTCTTTTTCTGAGCTTCCGCGCCTTTAGGGGCAGCAGCTTTGGCTGGGGGATGGACCTTCAATTTACTGATTTCTTTCACCACCGATTCGCCCCAGGTGGCCGAGTCTTTCGGGCCATAATGAATGCCGTCGGATTTGCCACCGGGATATTTCGTCAACTTGGTGGAATCAATGAACTGACAGTTGTTGGCGTCAGCCCAGGATTTCAGTTCCTTCACACCCAGTTCAAGATTCTTTTTGAAAGGATCTTTTTTCAGATCTGGAGGCCCCACCCAGATGCACGCAGAACCCGCGGCATGGATCTGCTTCATCATCTTTTCAACGTGGGCTTTTTCGCTTTTGATGTTGCCAGGGCTTGCCAGGAAATTCGTTCCCAGTGTGATCACGGTCAGATCGGGTTTCGTAGCGGCAAGTTCTTCGCCGAACGAGGGCAGGCGGTGACTGGTCACGCGGGTTTCTTGTCCTTTGGCGTTCTTTTTCCAAAAACCACAGTTGGTGCTTTTAAAGTTTTCAGAACTGGTTGTCCACGTGGACGGGGACGAGCCACAGCTGGATAAAGATGTGACCTGAGTGTCGCCCTTTCTAAAGTGCGCATCCAGCACCGAACCATAGCGGCCGTAAGCGTGGGAATCGCCCAACAGCAAAACGCGCGAAGGACCTTCGGCAAAGGCCGATGAGCATGAAAGCAAAACTGTAAAAATCAAAAGTGTGCTTTTCATAAGGTCCTTCGTCAGAAACTAAAACTTCCAGTAAAGACTTGTCGACAGGCCGATTTGCATGTCTTCCTTGCCGGCAGATGGGTCGAACTTATAATCCGAAACATCCACGCCATAGCGCCAGAACCACTGGTTCGCGAACTGCAAATAAGCCTGCGCCTTCAGATTGTAAGCGGACTTCACTTTGAAATCGCTTCCGGAAGAACCTGCATAGTATTGCACCTTGTATTCAGACCAGTCCATGAATGGTCGCAACCAGCGGCCCGGCTTTTTGATGATATAAGCCCCCAGCCCGTATGCTGTGGCACTGGAGCTTTCACCCGCCACCATTTGCAGCGGCACCGTAAGGCCCCAAGTGGCATCAACCAGGTTAAAACCTTCCTGAGCACGCCACATCAATTCCACTGTCGTCAGATCGACCTTGGCGGTATCGTCGTTTTCAGTCAAATGCTGCTGGCGCTCGATGGACAAGCCCCAGTGGAACCTTGACCAGTCTGAATTCATCCATAGGAAGTTTTCAATCCACCACTGGAACTCAATAGTGCCAAAGGCAATACCAGACGGAGTTTGATATCGAGCCCCCAAGCCCAAACCGAAAGGCTGACCACGGAAGACGTCATTGCCGGCAACAAACGTGTGGCTGTCGGCAGTCACAGAAAGATAGCGGCGGTTTTCAACCCCGGCTGGGATGTCATCAATGGTCCAAGCAAATTGATTCTTCTTAGTGCCTTCCAATTTTGCGGCCTTGTCGGAATCAAGTACTTTCACCGTGACACCTTCTGGTGCCACCCCTGCAAAGCTCAGGGACGAAGAGTAAGTGCGCACGGCCGAACGGTTGGAAAGATAAGGACGGTTCTTTTCACGTGGCAACTGACCACGGATATAGAATTCCTGGCGCATTGGGATGTCGCCATCGCCTTTCAAATATAAAACCGGTCGGGATTTTGGCAAAGAGATCTGCCAGTCGGTCGCAGAAAGCTTTTTCACTTTCTTGGCATCCACGGGTTCGGCACCGGAAGCGGTCAGAATCAGATTTTCACCATCATCAGAAACAACCACGTCTTTGAAGTCCACGTCTTTTTTACGGGTTTCAATTTCCAGGAAGGCTCCAGATCGGGTGGCCGCTTTAAACGCCACGTTTTCGCTGCGATCATTCAGATAGATGATCCCCTGATTGCCCACGACCTTGCCATTGATTTCAATTTGTGAAGCTTTCTTGGTGCTGGTGCGGGCTTTCACCGCCATCTGGCCTTGCTGTGAACTGAGGTAAAGTTCGTTCGAGCAAAGATACAAACGAGTCTCTTCACTTTCACGGTAAATACAGAACGTCATGAACGGCAGATACTTCATGTCGTCGACAAGATTGTTTTCGATTTCTTCCACCACGAATTCTGCTTTTTCCGAACGAAGGTCTCCTTCTTCGGCAGGCAGGGTGTCGGTGGTGACTTTGACGTTGTTCTTGTCCAGAACGGCGTTAAAGATGGCTTTGCCGGAATTATTTTTTACCGCCAGCTCACCATCCTTGATTAATCCTGCGGGCCAAGAGAAGCGAATGCGGTAAGAGCCTTTTTTAGACGGAGATGGTTCCACCTGAAAAGTGACTTCGGTGGTATCAATCAGGATGTCGCCGACCTTCAGGCGGTTTTCATCCATCAAGGTGTATTCAAAGCGCTGAGGCAGAACCTGCAGATTGTTTTTGTCGGCCTGAAAATACATGGGCTTCAGGCGGCTTGTGCGGGTTTGTGCCGCCACCGGAAGGGCAATTGAAAGACTTAACAATGCAAGCAGGGCGGATTTCATTACAGTAGCTCCTTCTTGATTTCTTCAGCGCTTTTATGGGCCATGATCGCTTTGATCACAGCTAAGGAAGTTGTCATCTTGGAAAGGAAGTCGGCGTTGTGAGTGATCACCACGCGGCGGGGATGTCCGTCCCAGGCGTTTTTAATGCGATCATTCAGGTCCCAGGCTTCCTGATAGGTTTCGGTGCGGATCGGATTTGAACCGTCATAGTCATCAGCCGCCGCAGTATCCAGATGGATAACCCAGTCATAACGGGCAAGTTCTTTTTCTTTGGTGGTGTTCATGCTGGTGAAAAAATCACTTCCCAAAGATGTCGGCCAGTAAGCAGCACTGTCCAAAGACCCACGGTCACAGACGATCAGGCTTTTTTGGCTGACGTAAGAAATCATCGCTTCCAGTTCGAACTGAGTTGCATAGATCGCTTTTTGTGCATGCACGACAGTCTGTGGATCTTTGTAACGGGGGAAACCTCCGCGATACAAAATACTGGCCGCTTCCGGCACGATGGCACAGCGCTGGCCCAGCTCTTTTTTCAGAGCTTCGATAAGTGTGGTTTTTCCCCCTGAAGGGCCTCCGGTGATCGCGACTTTGACGTATGAATTCATACCTCTATGGTCCCTAATAAACGGTCCTTAGGTCAAAACAAAAAACTAGAGCATATAACGCAATCGGAAGGCGATCTTGTACAGGATTCTGGTCAGCCATGAAGGAGTGGCAAAATCCTTTTCTGAGGCAGGTTTGGAATTTTCGATGTCCATATGCCATTGCTCCAGCATGTTTTGTAAAAGCGCCGGGTCTTTCAGAATCACTTCGACCTCAAGATCATGCAGGATACTGCGATGATTCAGGTTGAATGAGCCCACAAACGCTTCGTTGTCGATGATCATCGTTTTGGCGTGCAGAATGGATTTTTGATACTCAAAAATCGGGATCTGGCGCTGGATCAGCAGGCGGACGATATAGAATGCCGCCCATTTAACCATCGGGACGTCAGACTTTCCGGGAATCAGCAGCTGCACATCGACCCCTCGGTGCGCGGCCTTCAGTAAAGCACGCAGCAGGGATCGTCGTGGCAGGAAATAGGCCGTGGTCAGGTAAATGCGGTTTTCAGCATGGCTGATCCGGCGAAGCAGGTCGCGATAAAGTTTTTTGCGCGTGCGCTGGGTGGTGTTTAATCGAAGCACACTGTGGGCGATATCTTCATTGATGCGCCAGCGTCCGACCCACGTCAAAAGGCCTTTCATAAAGGTGCGCAAATATGAAATTTGAAAAGCCAAAACCAGGCGCTTCACCGGTTCGCCTTCGACCCAAACGCCGGTATCCCGCCAGGCTTTGTCGCCGACGAAGCTTGCGCAATGTTCCTGGGTGAAATTCATGCTGCCCAGATAGGCGCGTTTTTCATCGACGATCGCAATCTTGCGGTGGGTGCGGCGATTCAGGCGTTTGAAAAGCAAAGACCCGCGCCAGGAATATTTCAGTACAAACTGATGTGCCCAAATCAGCGGATACGGCAGCGGATGAAAAACCCGAAGCTCCAGGCCGTTGTCCGTGCAAAAGCGGTCCAGATAAGGGATTGTGGTGTAGGAACCAAAACCATCGACAACGATTTTAACGGTGCAGCCGCGCTCGCGCGCGTTTGTCAATTCCTGCAAAATGGCCTTGGTCAGCTTATCTTCAGCAAAGATGTACGATTCAATAGTGACGCTACGACGAGCCTGTCTTATATCTTGGGAGAGACTTAAAAAAAAGTCGTCACCTGAGTGAAAAATTTGAACTTGGCTCCATGACTCCATATGTCGCAATTGTTCATTAAATTATTAAAAAAGTCGACAGCAAAGCAAGGGGGAGGGCACACTCACTTTATGGCATTAAGCAACATATCTCTGGACATCAAAAGTCTTAAAAAATTCCTGACGGGAAGTCTTCTGGTCCTTGCCTCCTGCGGGGCAACATGGGCTCAGGCTGCTTTGCCGTCCTCTAAAACCACGGTGATCTATTTCGGTCAGAATAAGGCTGAAGATTTCGAATTGAAGATTAAGCCTGTATTTGCTGACTTTGTGAAGTCCTGCAAATCCTGCGAGATTCTGAATTACACTCCTTATACTAAAGAAGGCGAAGTCGACATGGCTTCCCTGCAAGATCGTGTGGAATCCCTGCCGGACAACGCCGCTTTTGTTTTCTTTGATTTCAATATGAGAGCCAACGAAGCCAACAAAGAACTGGTCGAATTTCTGAATAAGAAAGCCGATTCGGGTCTTGTTGTCGTGGGTGCTGCCGGTGGCCCGGGCCCTGCGGAGGTTTCCAGTCCGTTGAGTCGTACTGTCCTGGGGCAGGTTCATGGTGCATTGATCATCGGCGAGCTGGGTGAAAGAGACCGCTTGTTCCCAGTGATCGGGTTCTATGGCCCGGAAATGCTGACGGCTTTGCGTGCTCCGCGCGATATCGTGGGGCAGGGTTACAGCCCGCTGATTTTCACTGCAAACTTGGCCAGCAACTGGCAAAAGCGCACGTCTTCTGAGTGGGTGGAGCACTTCCGCAGCAAGAAGTTGAAAACCCGCAAGCTGTGGCTTGATCTGGGTGACTTGTTCTAGTTAACGACCTGGAAACAGTTCGACACGATCCCGGTATTCTGCCGGGATTTTTTCTTGAAGCAGGCGTAAAGCCTCTTTGTCTGAATATCTGCTGGATGCATGAATAATAACGATTTTTTCGCTCTCGATGTCTTTAAGGCGCGGGATGATTTCGTCAATATGGGTGTGACCCCAGGTTCTGGCGTGCTCGACGGACTTTTTGTCGTCCAGATAAGTTGATTCCATGATCAGGATTTTGCTTTGGCGAACCCAGGGGCGGGAATCCAAAAATTCGATCTGGGTGTCACCGGTAAAGCTGACCACCGGGATGTTGGTGGTTTCGTTGACCTCAAGACCCTGACGGCGCAGGTCCACGATCTCGTCCTGTTTCAAGCCCAGATATTCTTTTTTCAGTTTCTTGTGAACTTCAAACAGAGTGTAGCCGTAGGACTCGATGCGGTGGGTGGTCGGGAAGACCTTGATAAAGGCCTGCGGGTTCAGCGGGATTTCGTCATCGGCTTTAACCGGGATGAACTCGTACTTGTACTGGTGGTTTTCAATCTGCTCCCAGAGTTTCATGATCTTATCCAAAGGTTCCACCAGCGTGCCCGGCATATAGAATTTTCCGGGTGGCATCGAGTTCATCGCTTTCTGCGAGATGATGTACGGAATCCCAGCCGCATGGTCTAGATGGCCGTGACTGATAAAGAATTGCTTTAAGTTTATCAGGAACGGATAGCCTTGTGCGACATCAAAGCTCAAAGAGAGTTCGGGCATGGAAATCGCCGTGCGGATTCCTGACAGCGACAGTCCATGGAACTTGTACTTGTTGTAACTCCAACTCTCTCCGGCTTGAACTGACATACGATTACATGCAGCGGGCTACGAGGTCGTGACCAATCCACGCCACCGGAGCTTTTGGAGCCCAGGAGTCGTGAAGCATCACATAACCACAGGATTTAAACACCACTTCAGACAAAACTGCGGTCAGCAGATTCTTTGGATCTTTGTGCATATCAAACAATGCATCTGAATTTTTCAGCATGTACTCCATTTGATCCTGACGGGAATGCTGAGGCCATTTGTCGAACTTGGTGAATTCCAAAGTCAGATCATTGGTCAAGTAGTCGTCAGTGGTTTTGATGATTTGTTCAAGTGTTACGTCATCTTTTAGAAGCGCTTTGCAGTCGTTCAGAACCTGCTCAGCGTGTTTCTTGTCGCCAGCGTCTTTATGGATAGCTGCGATCAAAGGGTAAAGTGATACTTCAACACCCTGGAAGATCGAGCTTGAGTTCGTCAAAATCTCTGGGCAGTTGTAAACGCAGCAGTGAACGCCTTGTTTGGCGAAGTCTTCGGCGTGTTTTTCAAGCGCCATTTTTGCCCAACCCTGGAAGTAGCACGTGTAAGTTTGCCACTTGTACTGACCACGGATCAGGACTTCGGTGCCATGGTATCCGTAAGCTGTGTAAGAAACGTGGCTGCCGGAAGCTTCCAGTTTTTTGCGCAACGGGGTGGAAAGATCAATCAGGTGCTTGAAGGTATCCGCGGTGACGTCCTGGAAGTTCTTCAGGCAAAGCTTGCCGATTTCAGAATCCATCAAAGCCTGGGATGAAATGTGGCGGTCCCCGGTGCCTTTGGCAACGCGGTTCAAAACTGGCATGATCACTTTTGTGCGCGGAACGCCGCCGGCCATCAAGTGTGCAAACAACACATTGGCACCTGCCGGGATGTACTGTTCCAGCTCTTTAAGGAAAAGTTCGGTGTTCTTTTTGAAGCGAGCGGTGCCGTTTTTCTGGGATTCTTCAATGGAAGCCCAGTCCAAGTTGACCTTGTCCCATTCGCTCATTTTAACGCCTTCCAATTGCTGGCAAGGAGTCACGCCTTTGGAGTCTGGTTCCATGTCAAAACCGGCTTCCATCGGCACGTTGATGAATGGACGAGGGATGTTGGCAGTTTCTTCTGCATTTAAAGCGCGCAAAGAACCGTCTTTTTCACGGCGGCCGACAGTGGCACGGACAATGGTCATTCCACGGCGTTCAGCTTCTTCAACCAAACCATTGGCATATCCGCGAGTGAATAGTTCGCCGAACAAGACCAGGACATCGCCTTTTTTGTACGGGCTCAGGGATGGCTTCTCGTTCAGAGGGAAAAGTTGCGTCATAAATACCTCACTCAAATAGAAAAAAAACATACTTGTCCTCTCTGCCAGCGGGGTCAAGTTTTGACTAGAGGCAGTTCAAAATACACCGCAGGGTGCTTATGTTGTGGGCCGTTTTTATTGCTTTGGGCGCTGGGGGGCGTTTAGAATGGCGTTTTCGGAGGAATATTGTGCGAGTTGTTAGTATGGTTCCGTCATGGACCGAGACACTTTTAAAAGCCGGCGTTCAGGTTGTTGGACGCACGCGTTTTTGCATTCATCCCCCGAAGCAGATCACCAATATTCCGATCGTGGGGGGCACCAAGGATGTGTCATGGGATCTGGTGGCGGATTTAAAGCCTGATTTAGTTCTGCTGGATCAGGAAGAAAACCCCCTGGAAATGGCCGAAGAATGCCCGGTGCCTTATCTGGCGACCCATGTGCATTCGCTCGCGTCCCTGCAAAAAGAGCTGGCCCGGTTGGGAGAGCACTTTGAAAATCCCCAGTTGATGGAAATGTCCATAGAGGCCTTGGATCTGGTCGAGGCGCCGCCGTTACAATGGGATATGCAAAAGATCCCGGGCTTTTTGGAGTGGGTGCGCCCGCCGGGGAAAAGCTATGACGAGGTTCTTTATCTGATCTGGAAAAAACCCTGGATGAGTGTCAGCCGCGAGACATACATTGGTTCGGTGCTGGAAAAGCTGGGGGCCAAGGTGGCTGCATTCCCCGAGGGTGACAAATACCCGGTGGTGGAGCTGGAAGACTTCAAGAATGCCTTTTATCTTTTTTCGTCCGAACCGTTCCCGTTTCAAAAAAAGATCGCCGATCTGAAGGCGCTGGATATTGATGGCGCGATCGTCAACGGGGAGTCCTATTCCTGGTTCGGTGTTCGCAGCATCGAGTTTTTGAAAGAGGCTTATCTCCAGAAGTAGGTCTGGTGTTTTCGAGTTCTCAGTGACAGGTGCAGTTGTTGATATACAATAAAATCTCACGATTTATTGGAAGGAACTGTAATGACTGTATCTTCTGTGGCGACCCGGGCTTCATTGCTGGCTTTGACAACCATTCTTACGGCTTCGTGTGCTGAAAAAAGCCAGGCGCCGGAATCTTTGACCTTAAAAATGATGCGAATGCAGGCTGAAACCAACTATCAGTCTGAACTGGCGCAAAAAGACCTGAAATCAGTCAAAAAAATTCAGCGCGTGGCTTTTGTCTGCTGCGCTCATCAGAATCAGGAACAAAACCTGTGGCAGCAGGTGTCTGCCAGGAATCCGGATGTCGTTGTCTTTACCGGCAACAGCGTCAGCGCTGTTCGCTACGACGAAAAACCACTGGGTGCACAGTACAAAAAACTGGATCAGATCGAAGGCTATCGCCAACTGCGTGGCAAAGCGCCTTTCATGGCGGTGTGGGACGGACTGGATTTCGGTCTTCGTCACGGGGACTCGGGCTTTGAAGGCAAATACGAAAGCCGCGAAGCTTTCCTGAACTATTGGAATTACATCCCGAAACTTCAGCCTAAATCCGCCAAGGGTGTTGAACACTCGGTGATTTTGGGCGCTCCAGGTCAGCGCGTGCAGATTATCATGCTGGACACGCGTTTCTATGCGACTCCGTGGCTGGACACTGGCGTGGATGGCGAGTTTAAGAAAAACTGGAACCGTTCAGATTCCTTGTTGGGAACCGGGCAGTGGAGCTGGCTTGAAAGCGAACTTCGTAAAGAGGCTGAATACCGCGTGATCGTGTCTCCGCTGCAGATGGCAGCCAACACTGGTGGCCAGGAACGTTGGGGCTTGTTCCCATTGGATCGTCAGAAGTTCTTTGATACTTTACGCGCCACTAACGCCCAAAAAGTGGTGATCGTCAGCGGCAATCGTGGTTTTGGCTCTGTCGGGAAAGTGGATCTGCTGGAAGGGTATGGTCCTCTGTATGATCTGACCGTGGGGCCGATGAACGGTGAAACCAGCCCGCGCGAAAAAGACTTCCACTATGTGGGTGGTGCTTTGGAAGCCTTTAACTTCGGTCTGCTGGAATGGGACTGGAAAGCCAAAACAGTTCACCTGAAACTGGTGGATGAAAGTGGTAAGACCGCGCAGGAAATGAAGCTGAGTCTGTAAATGTGAAGGCCTGAAACTAAAAACCCGCGAACTTCGCGGGTTTTTTTATTTGTGGCCGGCTTTGGCTTTTTGGTATTTGTATGAGGCCTTTCGATGCAGCAGCTTTTCATAAAAGGCACTCTGTTTGTCGATGCTGGCGGCAAGCTCTTTGGACTCAACTTGACGGCAGATGTTCAGAGCGTGCAGGGTGTCTTCCGGATCGTACTTGTTCTGATATTCGCCGGTGACGCTGTTCATCTGGCGTAACAGCTCTTTTTTGATCAACGCAATGGAATCCGGATCCAGCTGGGCTTTCGGGGTTACCGCCTGGGCCTTGGCTTCCTTGGTGGTATCCTCGAAAGAAACGTTGCCGACCGTGCCGTCTTTTTGGAAGTTGATGGTGCGATAGAAGGGCTGACCTTTTTCTTCCAGTTTCACAGTCATGCTTTGGTTGGCGTATTTGTGATCCAGAACACTGACGGAATGATCCGTGATGAAATAGATTCTTTTTCCGGAAATAAGAGTGAACGGTGTGGGGGACGTGGTTTCCAGTTTAAAGGTGCGGGCGTCAGATTTGCCGTCCAGCGCTTCGTGGCAGGCGATGACTTGCGAAAGCTCCTGGGACGCAGAAGCGTGTATTCCAAACATGAACATGCCGGCAAACAGAACTATTTTCATGATTTCAGGATAAAAGGAATTCCCTAAGACGGCAAAGCAGTCGTGAGGGAATTCCCAAAATGAGACTATTTAGCCAGGTACATGCCCGGATAGCTTGGAGCGGGCATCTGGAACAGCTGCTCCATCATCTTGGTCGCCTGAACCTGAGGATCTTCGTCTTTTTCCGCACCCTGAGGCATGCCAGCGTTACCGCGCATTGCGATCACGAAGCGGTTGAAGTCTTGCGTGGATCTAAGCGCGATAAAGAAGTTACGGTTGCGGGAATCACCACTGTCCTGCATCTGAGAGCTGCTGGTTTCCTGCGCGATCAGATAGTAGTTTTCAGTGATATCCACTGGCTCAGTGTGAGTCACACCGTCACACACCATGATACCGCGAGTGACTGCCGCCGCTTTTTCAGCCTCGGTCAGCTGGGAATTCAGGACAGACAGATAGTCTTTGCGACCGAACCAGGATTTCGTGTCCTTGATGAACAACGTCGGGTTCAGGCGCACGATCGCGCACTGCTCGTATTTGTTCACGCGAACTTTCATCTGGCTCTGTTGAACCGTCATGGACGTGGAACCATTCACAGAAATCGAGTTGCTGGAAGCTTTCGCGTCCGTTGTGGCCCAGGACATGGTGTAACCCAGATCCGCACTGACAGACAAAAGATCCATGAACTTCTTGGACAGACCAATCTTCGCAGACACACTGGTGGAAGTCGTTACGGATTTAGAGTGGGAGGCGCTCAAAGAGAAGCTTGTGCCCACAGTCAGACCCTGATTCAGACCTTTTACATATTGAGTGTTGCCGACTTCTTTGATCAGCATCTGTTTTTCAACCATGAAGAACCTGGAAGCGTCTTTTTTAACTGCGTGGAAGCAATCCATACCAAACGCCGGAGCGATATTAGGCATGATCGCGCCGCCTTTGGCAGCGTACATTTTTCTCATGTAATCGCTGGCCCAGAAGGCACACATTCTTTGCGCGGCCTCGTTGGACAACTTGCCTGTGGAAACCAGTGAATACAAATCAGACTTCGTCACAATCAGGCGGTCCGCCAGGTTGGTAGAACCCACCAGCGCTTTTACCAGTGGCTGTTCTTTTTCAAGGTTTGGCAAAGCCAGCAGATCCAGGTTGTTTTCTTTGGCAAAGTTCGCCGCCTGAGAGCGGTTCTTGATGTTGCTGGTGATTTCTGCTTTTACCTTCAAACCTTCCGCCACAATGCGAGCCACCACGTTCTTTTCAGACGTGTTGTTTTCACCTTTACCCTTCAGCAGGTAAGTGCTGATCGCTGCCGGGTCCATGATTCTCAGCGGGCGAGTGGTTTCGTCGATATTCAAAGTGATCGGACCGATGAAAGTCGGATTTTCCAAAACAGAACCTGCATCAATTGCAGAGTTCACGTGCTGGGAAGCGTCTTTCAGGCGCACTTCGCCTTTTTCAACAACGACTTTGGATTCATCAACCGGATGCAGTTCCACCAGGATGTTGTTGCGGTTACCCAGCGCTTTAAGATCCTGAGTTTGGAAAGTCACGTCCGTGTTGATCAGGCCGTTCATCACATTTACGAAGCGGTCTGCGGATGTAACATAAGTGTTCTTCTGGTCATAGTCGCGGTTTTGCACGATCGCCAGTTTCATCAGGTAAACACCATCACGCAGTTTCTGAGCTTCCGCGCGGCCGTTGGCCAGACTGGAATAGATCAAAAGACGCGGGTCCATCTTGAACTGGATCTTCTTGGTCACAGTCAGATTCAGCTGAGCATCCACGTTGTAGTTATAGGACAAAGTGTTGTAGCTGAAGCTATCCAGCAGGATTTGTGTGCGGGGACGGCTTTCTTTTTCGCAGCTCAGGATCAGCTTTTCAGTTGGATCCACATAACGCATGTCACGAGCCACCTGACCCCAGGATTCCCATGGGTTCACGATGATTTCCAGTTTTTCCTTCATGCCGAGGTCTTCGTTTTCGATCTGAACATAGCCCTTCAAATAGCGCTGGCAATCGAAGTACTTGAAAGAAATGCTTTCATCCCAGCTCAGGCACGAGTTGTTGTCCGTTTTCAAGGACACAGAAGAAGAGGTCTCGGCTTCATTTTGACGGAACTTCGTGACTTTGAAGGTGTGAGCGCGCGTGTTCTTCTGATCCAGGCCGTTTCTTACGCAGGCCTTGATATTATAGAACACTTCACGAGTGGATGTCGTTTCAGAACCCACGCGGATAAAGCGGAACTCAAGCTGGGACACTTCAATTTTTGGTTTCTGGTAAGTGTCTTCGTTCATTTTGCCAGCCGGAGTGACTTGCGCCACTTCCTGCATCTGAGCATTTACATAGTTGCTGATCTTGAAGCCCTTGGTTTGAGCCACAATCGTGTTCAGTTTCAGGAAGGAAGAACCTTTGATCTGATCGTATTCACCCAGAAAGTAAACGCCATCAAATGCTGTCAGGCCTTGAGGACCGTTTACTGGAGAAAGCTCCAGACCCAGCATGATCTGACCGCGAGTTGGCAAAGCCGGAAGGTGCATTGGGGATTTGATCGCCAAAGAGCCGTTTTCCATCTTTACATCCATCAGGGATGTTTCAGACATCTGACGACGGATTTCCTGGTTGTCGTGCTGATAGATATGGATCAGCTTCATGCGCGCTTTGAAAGATCCCGCCGTCAGGGCGCGCAGGAACATTTCACCGTTCATTTTAGTCAGTTGAATGGATGGATTCGGGCGCATTTCCACCAGCAGGGTCACTCCCTCCGCAGTCATTTTCTGTTCTGTTACGAACAGACGGCCATCTTCCACCCACAAAGGGCGTGTTGCTTGAGCGTTGTCAGCAGAAAGGCCTTTCAAAGCCAATTTGCCCTGTTCCTGGTTGTCCACCAGGCGAGGGATGTTGTTGCCATCATCCGGATTCAAAACCGGAGTCAAAGTTTCGCCATGGGACCACGGGTTGATCGCATAAGCGACTTTTTGAGAACCACGGTGAACGCCCGTGCCTTTGATAGTTCTTTCGATGCGGATGTACTGGGATTCTGCCAGGAAGTTAAAGCTCACGCGTTCTGCCCAAGTCAGGCAGCCGGCTTTATCAGTTGTAACTTTCTGCTGAGTTTCTTCCACCATGAAATCATGACCAGCCACGACCTTGTCGTAAGCAACGTCTTTGATACAGGCCTGAAGGTTGAAAACTTTGGAAGAAGGCAGGGCAAAGTCGCCCTGGACACTGACTTCCAAAGCTTTGGATTTGTCAGCCATTGGTTGCGCCGTGAAAGTCGCGGCACCCGTGCCCGTGCTTTCTTTGTCCTGCGGAGAAGGAAGATTACATCCTGCCAGTGACAAAGCGTAAAGACTTAAGATGGCTTTAAGGATTGTCAGTTTAGATGTTTGCATAGAAAGTCTCCAGCTTGATCATCAAAGTCTTTTCGCGGGATTGGGGATCGCGATTAAACATCACTTCAGAATCCGTGTATTTCACGCCGATATTGAAACCTTCCTTTTTAAAGGACAGGTAGCTTTCAGCGGAATAGCCAACGCGGTTGGTTTCAAAACCCCCAGCGTTAAAGTAAGCCACCGCTGCTTCCGGAGCGATGGAGAAATAACTGCCTTCAATAACAAGATCTGTGTTTTTGCCGAAGTGGAACTCACCAGCGGCAAAGTAACGGGTTGCGGTGTTCTGATCAGATGGAGCTTTGGTGTTTTGCAGATACTCGCCACCAGCTCTGAAATCAAACAGAGAAAACACCGGGAATTCAAATTCAGTCGCGGCCTCGATGCCTTCGTATTTATACATGAATGCGTACTGGGCCTCAGAAAGCTTTTCAACTTCATTCCCCAGCAGATTGGACTGCTGAGCCACCGCCGACGGCAGGTTGTTATACATGAAGTATCCAACCGAGGATTTCCAGAATAGATTCTGAGCAGCTTGCACCTGGAACTTCAGGGCCGCTGTGTTCAAGGACGGGGTCTTTTCAAGCTCCTTGGTGTTTGTGCTCAAAGAAGTTGAAGTGGGGATTGCGGATTCCACAGAAAGGCTTGTTTTAGTAAGGCCTGCCTTCATCAGGGCTTCCAGGCGTGCTGCCGGGAATGCAATGCCGTCCACCAGAAGATTTGTATGCATGTGGCGCTGATTCAATGCCCCTGCGGAAAGACGCAGGAAAGAGAATGGCAGATAATGAGCTGCCGCCTGGTTCAGAATGATTTTATTTTCAGCTCTGTCAGCACCATCCACACTTTGAGTCTGGCCTGATTGCAGGCGCAAAGAAGGCTGGATATCCAGTTGCAGGGAACGGCTTAGAAGGTATTTGGCTTTGATATCGGTACGGATATCAACGACTTTGGATTGGCTGCGTTCATCGTGCACGTCAGAGCCTGCAAGGCGCAGTCTCCACTCGGCATCGAAGCGGCTGCTTTCTTTGGTCTCAGGCATAGCTGCGCTGATCTGACTTTGCGCATAGCTTTGCGCCGTCAGTATCAGAATGAGACAAAGTGTTGATAATGCAGTTCTTTTCATGCCAACCCCATATTCCTACCCACATCATTTCAAGTTCCGTGCGCGGGTTTGGCGTTACCATTTCAAAGATATAAGACTTAATAGAAAGGCCTTGGACAGTGTGCCCTCAATTGTCACAGCCAGGTAAAAAAGCCAACAAGGGCTCACAATCAGGAAAAGGGTCCGGGAAGCGAATTCGGATAAGTGTAAATGACACTAAGGTGTTTCGGAGAGAGAAAGCCCCTTTGCACCGTTGAAGTTCTTTGGGGGAGAAATGAACGAAGTCGTAGCTGCAGTGGGAGCCTCGCAAATCAATCTCAGCCTTATTTCCAACAGTGAGCTTTTGTCCAGGATGCAGAATCTTGTAAGGACGGAGCGGAAAATCACTCATTTGATTCTTTTGCATATTGCCGAAATTGAAGCCCGTAAACTTTATGCGGAATTGGGGTATGACGGAATGTTTCCCTACCTTACCCGTGGTTTGGGTTATTCTGAAGGCTCGGCTTATCGTCGCTTGCACTCTGCACGGCTGCTGGCGCAGGTTCCGCAGATCGCAAATAAAATTGAGAGCGGCAGTCTGAACCTGAGCCAATTGACCAAGATGCAAAAGTGCCTTGCTAAAAGCGAGGACAGGGGCGAAATCCTGACGGTGACCAAGACTTTGGAGGTCCTTCAAAAAATTGAAGATAAAAACACATTTGAAACAGAAAAGACTTTGGCTCAAGAGATGAATGTGCCCATTGAGAGTTATGAAATGTTAACTCCACAGCGGGATGACTCCGTTCGACTCTTAGTCACGCTAACGAAAGAACATTTTTCCCAACTGGAATTGTCAAAAAGTCTGCTAAGTCATGTCTGCATAGAAGGAACCTGGGCTCAAGTTATCGGAAAGCTCGCTGAAGTTTTTAATAAAAAGAAGTTGGAAGGGAGGATCGCCGTGACTCAGTCCGCCATCGTAGCGGCGGCGGACTGCGTTGGGAATGGAGCTGAGGACGACGAACCTAAAGAGCCCAGAGAAACCGGGGTAAAAAGGAGCCGGAGTTATCTGCCCCGAGGGCTGCGGCGTGAACTGTTCAAAAAAGCACAATATCGCTGTGAATACAGAGACACCTTCAGCGGGAAGAAATGCCAAAGCAGCTATCAGCTTCAAATTGACCACCGCATTCCTGTTGCGCTGGGTGGAAGCGATAGAGCTGAAAACTTGAGGGTGCTTTGTCGCACGCATAATCTGGCGGAAGCCAGACGGATGGGAATTGGCATCAAAGCCAAGATATAGGTTGTACTGAAGAGCTCTTAGGAAAATAGAAGTAAGTAAGCTCTGAAGGACAATAATTTTCCAGTTCTATTTTTACTTATAGACCTGCTTGCAAGAGCTCTCGCAGGCCGCTGCGTCTCTGGCGGATTCGCCAAACTGTGCACCACGAGCGGTGGCCTTGTAGTCGTCTTCATCAAAGCGGGTTTTATAATTGCAGTCGGTGATGTCGCGGTCTTCTTTCAGCCAGCCCACATAGTCCGCTGTGTGATAGCTGGTTTCCTGAGAAATACGGCAACCAATGTAACAATGAGCCAGTTTGTCTGTGCCCATCTTTTCGGCCTTGGTTTTTTCGCTCTTGTAAACGTTGTAGGCCTTGATCAAAGAAAACGGGTTTCCAGCACCAGGATTCTGGTCAGCCCAGTCAGAACGGAACGCATCGTATTCATCAGCGCTGGCAAAGGCCTGACGGGTGTTCGGGTTGCGCTCTTTTTGATAGCAGAGTGGGTCTGCTGCTTGCGCAACAGAAGAAAGGCTGATGATAAGGGCGATCAGGATTTTTGCCATAAGGGCAAAATCTATCAAAGTCGCCCCCATGGTGCCCGTGAAAATTCAGCAAGGTGAATTTTTATAATGCCAGTGACGTTTTATGGCTAGCTAGGCTTCAGGTATTGAAATACGGACAACCGATGCGCAGTTCTGGCAGATTTCCGTGTGTTCCTCAAAAAAAGCGGCTTTGCCAATTGTCACCGGCGTCCTGCAATGCGGGCAGTGGATCGAGCCCGACAAGATCTCGTGACGGAATTTACGCGCGCGCACAGACAGATAAATTCCCAGAATAAAAAACAAAGGCGTCAGAACAAAGTGCGCCACTGGAAGCAGAATACTGAAAATCGCCAGGCCCCAGAACATTCCTAACTTTTGCAATGACTTGATCAGAACTTCACGCGGGGAGTACGAGCGGATGTCGGCGGTGCCGTACTCGACATGATCGCTGCCGGCGGTGGCTTGAATGCGTTGCTGACTCATGAGTGGGATCCTCCGTAGTATTCATGGGGAACCTTAAGGCCCCGGCGTGCGATTTTTTCAGTCATGATAGAGTTTTTCATAATCACGGTTGAAATCAAATAAGCAATACAACAGCATCCCAGCAACGGAACCAGACCCACGGGTTGTTTGGTTCCTTCCAGGGCGAACAGGACGGATGCCAAGAGTGCACGTGAAGATCCGGCAAACAGGGCGGCCATTCCAATCAGGGCCATGGTGTTTACATCCGTGTGCAGTTCGGGAACGAATCGAGCCAGCAGCGTTCCAATGATAAATCCGAAAGCGGCGCCCAAAGTCAGCAGTGGCGCCAGGGTCCCGCCGGATGTTCCGCTTCCCAGTGCAATGGCCCAGGCAAGGAACTTCCATACAAAAACACTTGCGGCGGCGCCAACAGTAAGACTGCCAGCAAGACTCAGCGAGATATTGCCATAGCCCACACCCAAAGAGCGTGGCTCAATCAGGCCGATAATTCCCACCGCCAGTCCGCCCAGTGCGGGCCACCACATCCAGTGAACCGGGATTTTTTCAAAGTGGTCTTCCACCCAGTAAATGGACTTCGTGACAACGACCGCCAGCAATCCCATGACCGCGCCAAACGCCAGATATGTCAGCAGCCCGGTCATGTCCGGGGCCTGAATAGGTGGCATGGTGAAGAAAGCTTCCGTGTGCATAAAGGCTGAACGCAAAGTCGCCGCCACCGCGGTCGCCAGCGCCACGGGGACAAAAGATTTGGGACGGTATTCAAAAAGGAGCAGTTCGATTGCCAGCAAGACTGCCGACAACGGTGTGCCAAAGATCGCAGTCATCCCTGCCGCCGCGCCGGAGGCCAGTATGATTTTTCGTTCGTAAGCGCTGACCGGCACAATCTGTCCCAGCCAGGATCCCAGGGCGCCGCCGGTGGCGATGATCGGGCCTTCAGCGCCGAAAGGGCCGCCGGAGCCAATGGCGATGGCTGATGACAGGGGCTTTAGGAATGTGATGCGACGGGGGATGCGACTTTCTTTTTGCAGGATGTTTTCCATGGCTTCAGGAATGCCATGACCGCGGATGCTGGCAGATCCAAATCTTGCCATGGCTCCGACAATCAAACCACCGATGACCGGCACCACGACAGCCCAGGCTCCAAGGGTGTTGTCTGCGGGATTGCTTTCTGCCACAGAGAATGTTTGGAAATAGAAAAGGTTTGTGAACAGGGCAATTCCCAAAAGCAGCAGCTTTGCCACCAGAACACTGGCGATAGCCACCAGACAGCTCAAAACACAGATTAACAGAATACGACGACGTTGCTTCAACTCATTTGAATACACTAAAACTCCCAGGCGGTCAGACAGTGCGACAGAACTTCCGCCTGTCACTGTGAGGGGTCAATGCATGAGGCTTTGCATCGAAACGGTGTGTCATGGATTTATATCTATAATGTGCACCAACATAAAAATAATTTTGTTCCGCCATGTGTGGCGAGGGCTTGGGGGTGGAGAAGCGTGAAATCGGAAACTGCATAAAAGCAATTTTTCATTCGAGAAACTTGTTTGTACAGTAAGAGGATCGCGACTTGCTTGGAGGAGTAAATCGTTCGTTTCGCCAACTATTCCCTGACCTAAAAATAATATTGTGTTGTGTCATCTTGCATTTGTCTCTTTACGATTTGCTCGACCATGGTCTGTAATTGAAACGTTACATTAATGAGGGGGTAACACATGGAGTTTCTGACAAAAATGGCAGTAGCATTCGAACACGGTGGTTTCTGGATGTGGCCAATCTTGCTTATTCAAGTCGCGTCTATCGCAATCATGATCGAAAGAGCTTACGCTTTGTTCGTTCGTCGTAAAATCACTCAATTTGACTTTGCAATGGGCTTTGAAGAGTCCATCCGTCGCGGTGAAATGGATGCCGTGATTTCCAAATCCCAAGCGGCTATGGCAACAAATCCAGTGGCTCGCGCGATTGCAGCAGGTGCAACTGCGGCTCGCAACCTGGGTGGCAAAGAAGAAATCCAGGGTAAAATGGATGAAGTTCTTATTCAGGAAAACGCAGCTTTGGATCACCGCACAGGCTTCCTGACAATGTTCGGTAACGTGGCGACCCTGACGGGTTTGTTGGGTACGATCTCTGGTATGATCGCATCTTTCGCAGCCGTGGCGTTTGCCAATCCTGCTGAAAAAGCATCTTTGCTTTCTGCGGGTATCTCTGAGGCGATGAATGCGACTGCTTACGGTCTGATCACTGCGATTCCGGCTCTGGTTGCTTACGCAATCCTTCAGAACCGTGCAAATCGTCTGGCAGAAGACCTGAATCAGGCGGGGCTAAAAGTTTACAATTGGCTGAGCTACTCTTACGAGCCAATGACTTCCTACAACATCAAAACTTCCAAATCCGAGCGCGCTGCTGAGCTGGATGCTTAGTTTTTAAGGGGGTTCAATGAAACACTCCAAGAAGCATCTGGATTTTGAGGTCAACCTTATTCCGTTCATCGACTTGCTGTCGGTATCGATCTGTTTTCTTTTGATCACCGCTGTGTGGTTGAACGTCGGATCGATGAACGTGAAACAGGCGGTTGGCGGGCAGGCTCAGGAGGACACTAAGAAAAGTCCTCTGGTCTGGGTTCGCATGACGGCCACCGGAGATCTGGATCTGGAGGTGCAGCAAAGCTCTCTGGTGCCGGCATCTTTGCGCAAGTTTCGCGTTGCTCACGAGGGCAAACAAGTGAACTGGGCAGGGTTGGAAAAGGCTTTGACCAATCTGAAACAGGTCGAGCCATCTTTGAACACAGGACTGATTCAGCCGACAGCTTCCACCGCGTACGAGGAAATCATCGACGTGATGGACAAGCTTAAGAAAACCGGCATGACAGATCTTGGCGTTTCTCCATTATAGTGGGGGTTTTGTGGTTACTGATGGAATTTTAAAACGTTCAGTGCTGACCGGAATGATCGAGGGGCAATCCACGATCAGTCCGCGCGGCGCCAAAATGAAAAGGCAGATCGCTGCGGATCTATTGTTGACTGCACTGATTGATGCTTTCTCTATTCTTGTGATCTTCCTTCTGATGAATTTCTCCAGTACGGGCGACATTCTGATGATCGGCAAGGGGCAGGAACTTCCTAAAGCGCACATGGCTGACGTACTGGAAAGAAATCCGGTTATCAAAGTTGAAGACGGCAAAATCTTCATTGAGGACAAACTGGTGAATGCCAACACGATCACCGCCGAGCTGCTTGAAATCCGCAAAAAGTACCAGGAGCTGCATCCGAATACGGAGTTCCCGGGAACCGCGACCATCCAGGCGGATCGTCGTGTGAAGTACGACTTCCTGAACCAGATTATTCTGGGCATGAATCAAGCGGGCTACAGCGATATCAAGTTTGCCGTAGTTATGAAGTAACTCATGAAGTAATTCATGAAGTAATTCATGAAATAGGCATTCAGTAAAATCTGCCAAGTAGTTTAGAGACAGAGGGGGTCTCGACAATGAAAAAAGGACTTTTAATTTTCTCCATGACTGTTGGGGTGGCTGCGGCCCCTCACGCCATGGCCTCGGGGTCGACTCAAGACCTTCTGATCCAAAAACTGACTCAAGTGCAATTGGGCTTGGCGCCGGCAGATCCGGCCCGGGCCGCTGTGCTTTTGCGCCTGGCCGATCTTCACGCTGAACGCAGTCGCCAGCTTTCCATGAAGGAACTTGCTGACGGCTGCACGGTTTGTACCGCCGGTGGCAAAGACCGTGATAAAGCACTGACTTATTATACAGAAGCACTTGCCAAAGTTCCTCCCACTTCCGTGGCGAAGGTTCACTTGCAAATGGGCCACCTGTACGAGCTTCAAGGCCGTAATGACCTTGCGGAAAAAAGCTATCAGGCCATGCTTGCCAATGCTGGCATGACCACGGCAATTGAGATGGCTGAAGCCAATCTGTCTTTGGCGGAAATGGCTTTCCGTCAGTCTGACTTTGCAAAAGCTGCGGGTTTGTATGACAAGGTTCTGGCAACTGAAGGGGCGAGCTCTCAAGGTTTGGCGGCATACCGCCGTGCCTGGTGCTCTTTCCGTCAGGGGAACATGGATGCTTCTATCGCTCAGCTTCAGGTTATTCTGAAGAATCCGAAATTGCAGTCCCGCATGGCGGCTTCCCGTGGTGTGGCTGATGTGCAGTTCCTGGAAGAAGTTTCCCGCGATATGGCGACCTTCATGGCCGCGCGCGGAATCAAGGACGGCGATGCAGAAACTCTGTACAGCCTTTCTCCGGAACAGTTCAAGCTGCAACAGGTGACGATGCTGGCCCGCGAAGGCTTGCGTCTGGGACAAAAAGACCAGGCTTTGAAAACCTGGGACTATGTTTACCAAAAACAAAGCGATCCAAAAATGCGTCTGGAAGCCCAGGTGCGTATGGCGCAGTTGAACTTCGATCTTAAAAACACTTCAGCTGCGGCAAAATCCTATCAGACGGCTTTGGGCCTTTGGGGCGCTACTGATTGTACGGCTGCGACCTGCGAAGAATCAGCCAAAGGTCTTCGTCAATTCATCGTGGGCTGGAACCGTCTGGAAAACAGCAAGCCAAGTGCAGAGCTTTTGACGGCGTACCAGGAATATTTCCAGGTGTTTGCTGAAGATGAAGACATGTATGTTTGGGGTGCTCAGGCCGCGGCGACAGCAGGCAGCTATGCCCAGGCGGCGCAGTGGACTGCATTGGCGAACAAAGTGATCCTGGCTAAATACAATGTTGAAAAAGATGCGGCAGCTAAAAAATCCCAAGCTGAAAAGCTTGAGAAGAACCTGCTTTTGGGCATCGAAAATGCTGAAAAATCCAAAGATGCAAGTCTGTTGGTTGCGGCTCAGGATGGCTATCTTCAGAACTCGGTTCTGAAACAGAAGTCCTTCGATGTTCAATATCAGAAGACCTATGCGATCTATCAGAAAGGCGACTATGCCGTTGCGGCGGACCAGTTGAAACAACTGGCTTTGAACACGCAAGGCAGTGCTGCGATTCGTACACAAGCTGCGGAACTTTCTCTGGATGCTTTGGCATTGCTGAAAGACGACGCTCGCATTATGGCATGGTCCGCAGAATACGCGGGCAAGTTTGCTGATAAAAAAGCGGACTTCCAGCAAATCCAGCAAAAATCCATCCTGACTCAGTCTGCGAAACTGGCGGAAAACCAGCCGGAACAGGCTTTGGCTGCTTTGGGTTCTTTCCATGCGGCTTCGGCAAGTGCTGAAGACCGCAAGGTTTACCTGAAGAACAAGATTCTTCTGAGTGAAAAACTGAACAAGATCACCGAAGCCCGCGTGGCGATCGAGGATCTTTTGCGTGAAAAGACTTTGACTGCAGAAGAGCGTGAATTCGCCCTGGGCCGCAAAGTCTGGTTCGCAGAACTGGAACTGGATTTTGCGACTGCTTTGAAGACGGCAGAACAAATGAATTTTGCCGGTCTGTCGGCGGATGACAAAGTCCTGAAGCTTGCGATGTATTCCGAGCTGGCGGATAAAGACCCGCAGCAGTACTATTCCCAGTATTTGAAACAGTCCAAGGATGACAGCAAAAAGCCTTTGATTGCGTCCCAACTGATTCGTTTGTCGAAAAATCCGGTGAAGGATCTTGAGACTTACAAATTGTACTTTAAAAGCAACAACGGCCTTTATGCCCGTGCTGCTTTGGAAGTTTACGGTCGCACCAAAGACCGCAAAGCTTTGGATCTGGCGTTGAAGGAAAAAGGCGCCTCCAAACAGGATGCCTTTGTGATGATCGAAAAGATTGTCTTCCTGGCGGATCTGAAGGCGTTGAGTGCCCCGTTGGCGGCACACACTGTTGACACCAAAAACCAGAACACCATTGCGCTTGGCCTGAAGGCGCGCGTGAAGCTGCTTGAAAAAGCCGAAGCTTTGGCGAACCGTGCGATCAACACGGGTGATTGGTCTTCTCAGTTGCTGGCTCTTGACATGGTGGCGAAAGAAAACACGCGCTTCTATAATGAAGCCCTGTCTTTGCCAATGCCTGCGGGTTTGACTCCGGAACAGGAAAACGAATACCTGACGATCCTGTCCCAGCAGGTGGCTCCGAATCAGAATACGGCGATGATGGCTGAAACCAAAGTCAAAGAGTTCTGGGCACAAAGCGGTTCCCTGGAATCTTACAAAGCGTTTGCGACTCAGAACTCTGAGTGGGCGCAGTACACTTCCCAGGAAGTGGAAGCCGTAGCGGCAATCGCGCCAGAGGCTCAAAAAGCCACCTGGACTGCGGCGGTAGCCCAGATCAAAGCGGAGGAATCCGCACAAACAAAACCAACTCTGGTCGAGCTTGAAAAAGCCCGCACCAACTTGAAGCAGAATCCATTCGTGGCCAGCGCCATCGAAGAGGCTCTGGTTCTTGAGAAAAAAGCCCAGCGCAAATCCATGGTGGAATACCTGGAAGGCCGTCTGGCGACTCTGGCTAAGAAAGACACCGAAGTGAAGGAGAAGCAGCAATGATGAAATACGTATTGATGATGCTTGTGATGGCAGGCTCCGTCCAGGCGGCTCCTGAAAAAGCAGCATCTGATAAAATGGCACCCAAAAAGAATCAGGACGTGAACTTCGAAGACCTTCTGGTCAGCGGTCAGTATCACTTTTCTGATGAAGCTGTGACCACGGTGGAAGAGGACAAAGTTCTGAACAGCCTTATCGGCGTCAGAGCAGACTTCAAGGATCGCATGAAACAATCTGCGACCCTTGGTGAGGTGAAAAATCCATGAGTTTAAGACTGGTAATTGAAGACAATTTGGGCAATGTGACCCGCCAGATTCCGGTGACGGAGAAAAAAGCGCAGGTGATTCAGCGCTTTGACACCAAACGCCTGGAAGTTGTGACCAACACAGCGGCTCTGGATAAAAACAAAATCAAGTTCTCGGTCATCGCCGACCTTGATTTTGATGAAATGAAAGACAAGAAGGTCCAGCTGGGCAAATTCGGTTCGATGCGCCTGGTGAAGGAAGTCAAAGCCGTTCCCGCGGATCTGCTGGTTCGCACTGACGACAAAAAAGATCTGAAAGCTTCCGTGATGATGGCGATTGCCATCTTGTTGTTGCTTCTTTCCATCTTCAAGCTGGCTCCGAAAGAAAACGCGAAGGTGACTGAACAGCTAAAGCAGGAAGTCGTGAAGATCGTTCAGGCCAAAGAACAGCACAAACGCACTGTGGCTCCGACCACGAATATGATGGCGGATCCAACGGCAACCAAGATGCCGGTAAAACGTGCGGAACTGGTGAAGCGTTCCGGTGCTTTGTCTGCCTTGGGCAGCCTTCGTTCCGGCAAGCAGCGTGGCGGTTTGAATCTGGGTGCAGTCAACACCACAGCCGGTGTCGGCTTGGGTGGCACTGGCGGCAGCGGTGGTGTGCAGACGTCTTTGTACGGCAAAGGCATCACGTCGGCTCCGTTGGGCCCTGGAGCTAACATTGCCGGTGGTGGCGGTTACGGCACCAAAGGTAAAGGCGGCGGTCAGGCTGGTTACGGCAGCTTGTCTCTGGTGGGATCTGCGGGCGGTGCTCCGGTTCCATTGGGTGCCGAAGCTGAAGTGGCACAAGGTCTGGATCGTTCTGCGATTGATGAAGTCATCCGTCGCAACCTGGGGCAGGTTCGTTTCTGTTACGAGCAGGCCCTGCAGGGGACTCCAAGCTTAAGTGGTCGTGTGGCGATGGGCTTTACCATCGGCGGCAACGGTTTGGTGAAGTCCGCGTCTGTGGAAAGCTCTTCCATGGCGAATAAAGGTGTTGAAGATTGTATTACCATGCGTTTGAAAACCTGGAAGTTCCCACTGCCTCAAGGGGGCGTGGATGTAAAAGTAACTTATCCATTTGTTTTGCGCAGACAAGGTCAGGGGTAAAAAATGAAAGTATTGTTGGCACTATTGACCAGCGTTTTGTTCCTTACTGCTTGCGAAATGCAGCAGGATCCATTGGCAAATGCTTCCGATCAGGTTCGTAACGGACACCTGCCGGACACTAATAAACCGGTTCCGGAAAAACCAATTCCGCAGGATGGACTATTGGTGGATGCGCCAGAACGTGTGAACGCTCGCGTGGGTTCTGAAGTTCAGTTCAAAGTCGGCGGCCGCGTGATGGTTCCGGGCGTGACTTTCAAAATGATGGTTCTGAATCTGGCGGATTTCCCGGGTGCAAAATTTGATGAAAGCACCGGAGAGTTCTTCTGGACTCCATCAAAAGCTTTGCTTGGCAGCCTGCCGAATCTGGCGATGAGCCTGAAGGTGGTTCTGGCGACCGACTCCACTCCGACTCATCCGACTGTGTCAGTAAGAAATCATGAAGTTCGTTTCTTCATCGAAAACACTTACACCAAGCCGATCGTGAACACGATCGAAGGCAGCACGGGCGTTTTGATCGCTGGCAAAACCTACGAAATGACTGTGACCCTTGAAGATATCGACGCTTACGCAAAAGAAAACGTGTCCGTACAGGTGCGTGACTGTGCCGTCAGCTATTCCACTGATTCCATCTCTCACTTTGTTGAAGTGAAGAACATCAGGGATGTGACTGGTTCCACTGGCAAGTACACCGGCACTGTGGTTGTGAATCTGAACAACGCAGACACTCTGGCATACGGTACTTACTGCTTTGGCCTGGTGGCGGTTTCCAAGCACGGCGTGCCGTCTGACTTCTACAAACGTGAAGTGACTGTTGAGCCGCGTTTGCGTCCGACAAAAATGACCATGGAAACACTTCCGAACCTGACTGCGGGTGAATCCATGCAGGTGGCGTTCTCTATCTATGATCCGGCGAACTTTGCCAACATCCGCCTGGTTTCCATGGACGATGTGGCAACATCTTTGCCTGGCAGCTCTTTGACCTGCAAAAAAGCTTATGGCAGCAGCTCTCAGCTGGATTGCGCTGGTTTGATCAAAACGGATGCGACGACGGCAGCAAAAACTTTGACTGTGACTATCAAGGTCGAAAGTGTTTCCCCGCGCTCCATCCAGACCGCAACCAACACTCACAATCTTCGTATCAACGTAAAGGCGGCTAATCCATGAAATCAGTAAGCATTATCTTTGCTCTTCTTTTGTCTTCTGTTTCCTATGCTCAGGTCGAGCAGGAAGTGGATTCTTTTGGTGGCAACGAGGCTTTGTACATGAAAGCCAAAGCCCTGAACCCGGAAGTTGAAAATGAAGTGGTGCAAAACCGTTTCATCAACCGCACCAAGCGTGTGGAACTGGCGCCGGAGTTTTCCGGAGTGTTCGGCGGGGATTCTTACAATAAAACCAACAACGTGGGTCTGAACGCTCACTACCACATCAATCCAAGCTGGAGTGTGGGTGTGAAATACAACTATTCCTTCAACACTCTGACTCCGGAAGGCAAGGCGATGGTTTCCAAAGCCGACCAGGCGGCGGCAGCCAACCCGAAGGATCCACAATACCTGTTCCCTCAGGTTGTTTATCCAAAGTCTGAAACGCTGGGTCTTGTGAACTGGTATCCGGTTGTGGGGAAACTCAGCTTCGGGAAATTGGGTGTGGCGCACTTCGACACCTACCTGACTGCGGGTTATGGCCAGATGGAGCTTTCCACCGGAACTTCTCCAGCGGCGACTTTGGGTGTGGGCTTCGGCTTCTGGCTGAGCAACAACCTGACGACTCGTATCGAGTACCGTGCTCAACAGTACAAAGCTGAGTACTACGACAAAACAGAAAACATGATGACAAACGTTGCCTCTGTGCAAATGGGTTGGATGCTATGATGTTGATTAAATCCTTGACAGTGGCTTCTTTGCTGGTGGGTGTGAACAGCGTCGCTCTTGCTGAAGACGACCTGATGAGCATCCTTGAAGGCAAAACAAGCACTGCCCAAGCTCAGTTCGTGGAAAGCGAAGAAGTGGCCAAGCTGAAAAAAGCGGTGAACCCGTCTTCAGCTGAGCAGAACATCTTCTTCCAGTTCCTGGTTGAAAAGAATTATGAAAAAGCCCTGTTCCAGTGGAGCCAGGCTTTCAATCAGTCCGCTTTCCAGATGACGGAAACAGGCAAGGCGCTTGAAGCTTTCCTGAACTACAAAAACGGTCTGAAGCTGACAGGCGTGGAAAACCTTTTGGCAATTTCCAATCCTGAAAAGATTGATGCCACCGTGATCAGTCTTTGGAAAGAAAATCTGAACGACAAGGATCCGGTCTGGGGCATGGCTCAGGTGACGTGGAACCCTTATTGGACTCAAGTTTTCGGTCAGGCAGCGGAAATGGCCGTGGTTCTGCAAAAAAGCTATGTCACCGAAGACATCGCAGCTTTGACAGAGCTGATCAAGAAGACCCCGGTTGATTCCAAGGAAAGAAACATCCTGCAATGGCAGCTGGTTCTGAATCTTGGGATCAAAGGTGATTCTTCCAAAGCCGCACAGGTTCTGGCGCATTTGATGAAAGCCAAAAACAACCCGATCGACAAGGATCTGATGACCCTGACGGCGGGCCGTTTGCTTTATCAAAACGGATTCCTAGATGCATCTTTGAAGTACTACGAAAAGATCACCAAGAAATCGGATTACTGGTTCCAGGCACAGGAAGAAATGGCCTGGGCTTACATGAGAAAAGGCGAGCCGCAAAACGCAATGGCTTTGACCAAGACTTTGACTTACCCGCACTTCAAAGGCTGGGTGGGTATTGAGTCTTACCTGCTGAACTCTTTCACCAGTCTGAAGGTGTGTGACTATACGGGCGTTCTGGCGACAATGAAGTCCATCAAAGGTCAGTTCGGCGAACACCTGATCGCACTTGAAAAACTAAGTGCCGATCCTCATCAACCGGCTGTGGCAAACCTGATGAAGGCTTTGGCGCAAGGTCCGGTGGGTACAGCGAAACTGGGTAAAGACGCTCATCTTTTGCCATCAGTGGCATCACGCGATGAGGTTTTGAACCTTTTGGTGAAAAGACATCAGTACATGAATCAAGAGGCGGATCTGGCGGAAAAGCTGTATGCGCGTTCTTTGACCTTCGGAAATCTGCAAGGTCAGTTTGAAACCCTGAAAAATCAGGTAAAAACCCGTGCAGACATGACCCAGGGTGCGGGTTATCAGCGCGTGCAGGAAATGGCTAAAGCCGAGCTTGAAGATTCCAAACAAGTGATGCAGCGTCTGCGCATTGTGGAAGTTGAGATGATCCAGCAGGTGGATTCTGCCAGCAAGTTCATCAAACACGCCGGTGCAGTTGAAACCAAAAAAGGTTCCACTGGTGCTTCTGGCAAGTACGCGATGAGCTTCTCCAACGACAAGGAAATCTGGTTCGACGAACTTTCCAATTTCAAAGTCGACGTGAAAAAGGGCTGTGCTAAAGACAGCGTGAAGGAGTAAGGATGAAGTCTTCAATCAAGGCTTTGAGCCTGCTGATGGCTTTTGCAATGGTAACAGCTTGTGGAAACGAATCCACGAAGCTGGTGCCCAAGGCCAAAATCAACAAAGAGGAAGTCTCTGAAAAACCGGCGGACTTTGCGATCTTCAATCCGAAGGTTGATATTCTGTTTGTCATTGATAACTCCGGCAGTATGGACGGGGCTCAGAATAACTTAAGCCGAAATGCCGCAGCCTTTGCTGATGGTATTTCCAAGGTGTCCATCCTTGATTACCACATCGGTGTTCTGACGACAGACATGTCCTGCAGTTATACCAATAAGCCCAATGCCTGCGGCAAACTGGTGGGGATTCCGTCCTTCGTGCAAAACACGACGCCGGACCTTGTCAGCACGCTGGCGCGCAAAATCATGGTGGGTACAGACGGGGATTATAACGAGATGATGTTCTCGCCGGTGATCTCGGCCTTGAGCCCGCCACTTGAGACCGGCATCAATGCGGGTTTCTATCGTCAGGACGCTTTCCTTGCGGTGATCTTTATCACGGATGCGAAAGAACAGTCGACGTTCTCGCCGAAGGACTTCCAGCAGTTCCTGAACACCAAGAAGGGTGATCCGAACAAAGTTCTTGCTTACGGTGCTATCAACAAACTGGCTGAACAACAGATCTGTCGTTCCAGCGAGGATCTTGACGGGAAACTTGAAGAATTCCTGGGTTCAGTTGTGAACGGCGATAAAGCGCAAACCAATGTTCTGAGTCTTTGTGCTCCGGACTATGGTGTGAAACTGGCGGAATTCGCCCGTGATATCGTTCGCCGTACAGCGGGCACTGTGAAGCTAAGCCGCACGCCGAATGAGAAAACCATCGTGGTGAAATACGGGACTCAAGTGATTCCAAACAGTGTGACGGAAGGTTGGGTTTACGAACCTGCGACTCGTTCCATTTTACTGGCTGAAGGTATCAAATGGGACTATCAGGGGCCGGGCGTTGGCTTGTCGATTGATTTCGAAGCCATCGATATTGAACAGCCATAGTCAAATTCAGTTAAGACCCCGGCAACTGGGGTCTTTGAATATGCATGAACTTAAAAAACCGACAGCAATGTCGGTTTTTTTGTTTTTAAGATATTTTTATTAGCTCAGCCGGTTCGTTATGAATGGATGACTTTTTCAATGGCAGAAAGAACCCGTTGAGTCGAGTTGCGGTTTTTGCCGATTTCAGCTCTGATTTCCTCTTTGATGTGCGGAATCTGTTCCTGCTGTTTTTTCATTCTTTGTAGTAGCACCGCGATGTCAGCCGGGGAATGAACCACCTGAACGATCATGCCGGATGAATAATTCTTTTTCTGATAGAACAAGGCCTCGCGATTGTTGCGATGATGTGGCCCCACCATGACTGGCAACCCTGCTGCCAAGGCTTCCATCACGCTGTGGACTTGTTTCTTGAAGGATCCGCCGATAAAGGCGATATCGGCCCAGGTATAAAGCTCGGCCAGAATACCGACCTGATCCACCAATAAAATACTTCCCGCCGGCCATTCTTCCGCCTGGGAATAACGGACATAGGAAAGTCCCAAAGCCTTCATCTGATTTTCCAGATGTTCCATGTGAGCCGGGGTGGTTTCGTGCGGCGCTAAAATCGCGCGCATGTAAATGCCCTTCATCTTTTCCAGGGCTGGCAGCAGAACCAGTTCGTCCTCACCCCAGGTGGAACCTGCGATAAAGACGAAATCTTCAGGGCTTGGGATCAGGTGGTTTTTCAGGGCCTTTGGATTTTCCAGACGGTGAAAGACCTGATCAAAACGGGTGTCACCGCTGACCAGCATCGGGACTTTCAGGCCCAGCGTATCCAGATTCTGAATGTCTTCAGCCGACACACAGTGAATTTCGGATAGATGATTCAAAGAATAACGGGTCAGATAACGGGTGATCCCTTTCAGGCGGGAAGAGTTATCCGCAAAGGTCGCCGAAAACAGCGCCGATGGAATACCCATTTTGTGAGTCACAGAAACCAGTACGGGCCACACGTCCGTGCGCGAGAAAAGCAAAACGCGCGGGTTCCAGCGTTTGATAAAGTCCTGCATCTGGAAATCCAGATCCCACGGAAGTGCGCACCATACGTCAACGTCGTGCAGGCTTTCCAGAATCTTTTTTGCTGACGGGGAAGAATACGTCACCAGCACCGGAATGTTCGGATGCTGTTTCTTGAGTTCACGGATCACCGGGCGGGCGTATTCGATTTCGCCACTGGCTGCGTGAATCCAGAACGGGCGATGTTTCGCAATTTCAGCTTCATTGCCGGTGATCTTGATTTTGTAAAAGCCTTTGTTCTTGTCCTCGATCATCTCGCGCAGTTTACCCTGCAGGAACGGGCGCAAAAGCTGTAACAGCAAATAAGCCAGAGGCACGATGGCGAACTTATAGAAATAGAAAATCAAAACGCTCATGGCTGGTTCCGCTGCAGCAGCTGTTTTAGTTCCATCGCCACTTGTTGTGGTGTGATGTCGACCAGACACTGGTGATATTTGAATTTATTCACGCAAGGGCCCTGACCGTGCTTGCTGCATGGACGGCACTTCAGTTCAATTTCAAGAATCTTGGTGGATGGACGCGACGGGAATCCAAACGGAGCCGGGCCCATCAGCGCAATGGTCTTTTGACCCAGTTGTTCGGCCACGTGCAAAAGACCTGTGTCGTTACTGATCAGCGCCGCAGACAAGCCCACAACGCTGGAGCTGACTTGCAAAGAGCATTTGCCGGCCAGATTCAAAACTCTTTCCGGGGCGGCGGCTTTGATGTCCTCGATAAAGGAATCTTCCGGTCCTCCCAACAGAACAAAGCGCTGATCCGGGCAAAGCAGAATCAGTTCCTGCCAGTATTCTTTCGGCCAGCGTTTTAAAAAGAACGCCGCTGACGGAGCTAATGCGACGGAACCGGCATAGTGCCCCAGAACTTCGCGCGCTTTTTGAAAGCTTTCTTCGCTGGGGAAGATTTGCGGAGCCGCCGGAGCTTTGCGAGAAATGCCCCAGGGTTGAAGTGGTTCCAGCAAATCGCGCTGGCCATTGAAGGGCATTTCGAAAGTGTTGATGCGGAATTTAAACAGCAGCAGACGCTTCCAGCGACGGATCGAACGGCGGATGAATTTCGGACCCACGCCCAGGATTCCCAGCGGACGCAAAATCCAGGAAATCACGCGTGAGCGCATGTTGTTGTGGGCGTCGTAAATGTGCGTGAAGCCTTCCTTGCGCATTTGCAGGCACAGCTTGATCAGGCCTGATAAGCCCGCCTTGCGGTCAAACTCCCAAATGCGTTGGATGTTGGGATGATTTTTCAGCAAAGGGGCCATGTCCTTGCGAGTCACCCAGTGGATCTCTGCATTCGGATAGGTTTCTTTGATAGCCGAAGGAACGCTCAAAGTCTGAACGACATCTCCAAAGCTGGAAAAGCGAATGATTAAAAATTTAGCACAATTAGGGTCCCGTACCAACATGGGACTAATCTATCAAAGGCGCCGAAAAAGGTCACTTGTTTAAAAGGTGGAAAGGGTATTCGCCTATAGGCGTTCTGGCCGGGCATGGGCATTGAAGTAAAGCTCATTGATGGGAGGCCCATGGCTTTCAAACAAGTCCCCGTTTTGGGGACCCTTTACACATCTTTAATCGGGTTCATGCTGCTGGTTTTGGCCCCGTTTTTTGCGTCTGCGCAGGTGCAGACCGAGATGCGTTTATTCTCAGATTCTTTCATCAGCCCGACCTTTGAGGCCGCGGAAAAGACCAATTATCAGTTTGTTGGAGCCCAGTTAAAAAGCGACACCTTCAGCGAGGCGCCATTTAAAATGGACGTTTCTGGTGGGGTGGCAATCGGTGCTCCGCTGTTGAATTACCTGAATATTTCCGAGTTCTATCTGGAAACGCGACTCAGTGAAACCGAGAATTTCTATATGGGTCGCAAAAAAATGCTGTGGAATGAGCTGGATGCCCGCTGGGATCTGGGTGTGTGGGAACCTCTATTCAAGTGGAATCCATTGAACGCCGAAAGCCAGGGTCTGACCGGAATATTCTGGCAGGTTGATAAGCCGTATTACACACTGTTGTTGTTTGCTTCGCCCATTTATATTCCGGATCAGGGGCCTAGTTTTGATATTGAAAATGGCAGCTTCGTGAAGGGGAACCCATGGTTCCGCCGTCCGCCAGAAAGCATTCGTATCTGGGAAGAAGCCACCGCCATTGATTATACTTTCGAAAAACCGTCAGAGACTGAAGTGGTCTTGCAAAATTCCTTTGGTCTGAAGCTGGCCTTTGGCGACCCGCAAGGGCTGCGCGGACAGCTGGCTTATACCTATAAACCATCCAATCAATTGGCCATCGGTTATGAAGGAAATCTGAATGTCGCCGAACTTAAAGGTGCGGTGAATCTGCAGCCTCAGGTCTTCTATCACTCGTTGGTGGGTGGCGATATCAGTTATAAGTCCGACCGTTTGCGCGTGGGTATCAGCGGCCTGTACGACAAGCCAAGTAAAGACGAGATTTTTGAAGAAAAGTGGACCCATCCGACATTTGAAGACGCCGTTTTGGTCAGCCCGTTTGTCGAGTGGACGAACTCTTATTTCGGCGTGGCCTTGCAGCACTTGGAAATCTATGGCGGTAAAGTCACTGAAGAGGGTGAACTTGCCAATGAAAACCGCGCGCCATTGATGACCCGTTACCCGTATCAGCAGGCAACGCAGTTGTCGTTGATGGGGAACTTCAGCTTCAAACGCACGAAGAAGCTGATCACCAAGGTCAGCTATACTCATTCCGAGAAAAACAAGTTTGATCTGATCCGTGTCAGCGCCAGATTCCGCCTGTCAGGCCTGTGGTCCTTCATTGGCGAAATGCAGATGGTGAAGGCGGAACCCGCAAGCCAGGAAAATCAAAACGATATCGCCCAATTCGAAAACAACGACCGCCTGATGTTAGGAGCCGCTTATGTCTTCTAAGCGAAACGGTCCTAAAAACCTCAACTCCGGCGTTGCTGCGTCGGCGCCGTACAAGAGTACGGCTTTCTCCTTGCGCCTTGGATTTGAGGCCTTTATGGCCATTTCTTGGCGTGTGGTTGGTTTTGTTTTGGTTGCTTCTTTTGGTCTGTCTTCTGTGGGCTGTAGTGACTTCTTGAATGGGAAGAAGGCTGAGCCGGAAGTGATTGAATTCTCGGATACTCGTTTTGCCTGTCTTCAGGTGATTCCACAGCATTTGGAAAAATTCTCGGTCGGTGAAGCCAAGGAATCAGAAATTCGTCAGGGCTTTGACTGTATGACGGATGCTTTGAATTACTTTAATAAAAAAACTTTTGGCTCTTTGGAAAACGCTTATACCGTCGAGGAAATGCGCCGGTTCTTTGGCAAGTACTTCCTGAAAAAGAACAACGTGACCCCGGAATTTGCGGCCGAGCTGATGAAAATCAAACGTGCGCTTTTGGGTGGATCCACCAGTCATATCACCAAAGACGAGATCGTGCGTCTGGTTGAAATCCTGGGGCTTTTGCGTGATGAATCCATCGAGCTGTCGCCGCACGTAAAATTGCTGTTGAATCAAAATCAGTCTGACAAAACCGAGTGGGAACAGATTTCCGCGGCCGTGGATCAGTTGCGCAGATCTTTGCAGCGTCTGCTGGAAAAAACCCAGATCGCCAAGTCTGATTACAGCTTCGAAGATGCCAAAAAAGCCTTGTCTGGCTTTGCCGAATTCATTCGCGGTGAAGAACCCTTTGCGCCTTACCAGAAATACAGTCAGTGGGTTCCGATGGTGGAATCCGTTAAAGTCGTATTGATGGGTCGTCGTGCGCATTTCGCCGGCCTTTATCAGTGGAGTGAAAGTCTTGATACTTTATTGGATCTGTACGAGCTGGCTTTGAAATATCATTATGTCATTGGTGATTTTGAATTCACGAATGCCGCCAAAGTCCGTCAGACCAGCCAGTTCCTGACGCAAGGGCTGGGATTGTTGTTGAACTCTCACCAGATGAAGACCTCGGGCCGCATTCCCGTGGAAGACATCGACAATCTGATCAATCAGATACTGCCTTCCGCGACCGACATGATTCAGCCGAAGTCTTTGATTAAGACCTATAAAGCCGTGCTGATGAAGATTCTGGATCCGGCGCGCGTGGCGGATTCCCGCAGCTTGCTGGGGCTTGAGAAAAAGCACATTATGAGCATCCAGCGTGAACTGAATATCTTCCGCCTGCATCAGAGCTTTATCGACAATATTCCGATGGCAGAGCTGGGTGGTGGAGTCACGCAAAAGCAGTTGATTGAATACTACAACAAGTTCAATAAATCCTATGTGATTGAAAAAGGTCTGACCGACGACGCCTTTGAACAAAAGGCTTTGGAAAACGCGTGGGCTGACATTGGCGACCTGATCAAGAATCCGACCATGGTGAATTTCAATGGTGACGGCCGTTTGATCATTTCTGCCACGGGCAATCAGACAAAACAAAGCTGGGCCGCTTTGACCAAGTTCAACTTGATGCGTGTTTTGTCGCGTATGCTGATGCTGGGTTATGCCGATAATGTCGGCGGCCGCCTTAGCCAGTCCCAGATGAGCGAAAAAGGTCTGGTGTCCTGGTATGAAGACTTCCAGGAACTGGGTTTGGATCTGAAGGCCTTTGACCCGCGCTCAGCGAATTCCGGTTCTCGCAGCTTCCTGGAGGCGAATTTCTTCACCTTCAGTGGTAACGGCAACGACGGCATGGACCAGAAAGAGACCTTTGAATTTGTGACGACGCTGTTCTCGGCCGGTCTTGGAACGTCCAATGCCGTGTCTGATCATATGAAGCTGGCTCAGTGCGCGATTGAGGAAAAAGACGTCTTTGGATTTAACTACTACAAAGAAGACTGCTTCCGTGAACAATTGCGCAAACACATTGGCGTGTATTTCGCGAACATGCCGGGCATGGTGAACTATGTGCGCGGATTGAATGCCGCGCAATGGAAGCAGTTCTTTGACTATGTCCTGGCAGCTTCAGTGACGCCAACTCAGCGTCCGGGCCTTATTGAAACCGCCAATGTGCGCACGATGGTCACGATTTTACACTACATTGAAACCATCATGGTGATTTACGACACTGACAACAACCAGGGCCTGTCCGTCGACGAAGTTTATGCCTCGGCGCCAAGATTTATGTCCTTCTTTAAAAAGGTGAATCCGGGCACCTACGAGTTCCTGATCAAGGAAGGTTTTGCGCATTTGGTGTTCTATGGCGAAATTCCGGGGGCGGGCGGCATTGCTGGCTTCCAGTTTAAAAAGATGTGGGGCATCGACGATGCCCAGCGCATGGAAATCGCCCGTCTTTTCGGCACCCTCAAGGACCAATTGAACAAGGTGGAAAACTAGGTTAGGCTCCGGAACATGCTGCGGCTTATTCTGGTGCTGACAATCTGTTTTGTGTCCTTTATGGCACAGGCTTCATCCTCGATGGATGAAGAGGTTCCTATTATTCTGCGCGAACCCGCGATGGAAATGCCAAAGCCCCAGCCCGAAGCCCGCGGGCGCATTGATTCCTTCATAGATAATAAGACCCTGCGTGTGATTACAACTGCCAGTGACTGGTACATTGGTGAAATGGTCGCCATTGAGTCCCAGACGCCTTCTGTAGGCATCGTCGGCTTTGTTGAAATTACTGGCATCGAGAACAAGCAAGACGGCACCTATGAGCTGATTTGCGAGCTTCAGCGCCAGTCCCGCATGAACTTTATCCAGATTGGCGATCAGGTCATGCATTTGGATTTAAGCTCTGAAAACAATCGTTATAAAGGCACTACCGACCTGATTATCAAAAAGGGCACGAAAGAAACCTCGTCCAAATACAAGCCTTTGTTCACCCAAGGTATTGCGGTGGGTGAGACGGCCGAAACCCTGTGGGAGGATGAATTCCTGATCACGTGGTTTGGTCAGGTGAACTATGGCTGGAAAGAGTGGCTGACGGTTTCTTCCATCATCCCGGCGGACATTCTGGGTGCCTACAATGCCACGATCAAAACGCGCTTGTATCAGTCCGCTTCCAACAACTTTGCCGGCGGTTTGAACTTTGCGCGCATTCCGAATGAAAACCGTTCGACCTTGAACTTGAATATCTATTGGGATTCGATTTCTTCCGAAAGTGTGGTTTCGCACACGCTTTTGTCCGTGGCCCTGTTCAGCTTTGAAGACGCCGCCAATGCCACCGCGATCAAGTCCCTGGGAACAAGCTCTTTCCAGACGGGCTATGAATTTATTCTCGACGACTGGGATCGCGTCTTGCTGGGGCCGTCGTACAACTTCGAATCCAAAGCTGTCGGGGGTTATCTCAGCTATGTTAAGATCTGGGACCAGTTCCATCTAAGCTTCTCGCTGAACTCGACCGACATCACCTCGCTAAAATACGCCCCGGAAGACGGCTACTACCTTTTATTCGATGCCTACTGGCGTTTCTGAGTGCAGCCAAGACCCCATCTGACGGCGTTGTCGTTCGGCCTGCTCGCTACGACGTGCCGAAAGCACGCCTTCGCTGCGCGGGCCTCCTCCGCCTTGCATCTGGGGCCTTGAAAAGGTGCCTGGTTGTTTTTTCTGGCGATGGTGCGTCGGCCAGTGTAGGTTGATCCCATGAGATTTTTCGTTGCAACACCATTGGATTTTGAAAAGTTGGCTTTGGCTGAAATGAAAGAAGTTTGGCCGTTCCTGTTGGGGAAAGACGCCAAACCTCACTCTTTGCCGTTCCCGGAAGTCACTGTGCTTGAGGGTGGTTTCGAGTTCGAGACGGAGTTGTTCATTGGGTTGCAGCTGAATTTTTTCCTGAAAACGGCCAATCGTATTTTACTGCGCATGACTTCGTTTAAGGCGAAAGATCTGCCCAAGTTCTATCAGAAATTCAAATCCCTGCCGTGGATTGATTTCCTGCCGCACGCCCATGTCGAGTGGGAAGTGGCTGCGCAAAAAAGTCGTCTGAATAATGAAAAGCGTCTGCAGGAAAGTGCCGAAGCGGCCCTGACAGAGTTGTTCAAAGGTGTTAAAGGCAAAGAAACCTGCGCCAGCATTTATATCCGCATGGATGATGACACCTGCACGATCAGCCTTGATTCCACGGGCGAGCATCTGCACAAGCGCGGCTGGGCGACACTTAAAGGTGAAGCTCCTTTGCGTGAAACTTTGGCGGCGATCCTGCTGAAAGAAATCATCGGTAACAGCAGCCCTGCGGAAACAGCTCAGATCACATTGTTGGATCCAATGATGGGTTCAGGCACCTTCCTGTGCGAGGCGCGCGCCCTGTGGGCCGGTCAGTTTGTCCGGGACTTTGCTTTCAAAAAATGGAAGCGCGCCCCGAAGCTTTTCCAGTCCTCCAGTTTTGCTCTGAATTACAAGCTGCCAGCAGCGCATCCTTTTAGGGCTTATGTGGGCTTGGATATTGATGCCGACATGATTCCGGCGGCGGAAGGAAACTTCAGTGAAGTCGAGCGTCAGCTTCAAGCCGTGCAAAAGGCGGCATTTGTGAAAGCGCCTCACAAGTTCATCCATGGCAATTCTTTGGAGGTCAGTGAGGATGTCGGGGCTTCGTGGCTGGTGGTAAATCCGCCCTACGGAGAACGTCTTCCGGTGGCTGGAAGCGGGGGCCTGAAGGCCCTGGCCAAGCTTCTCTGTGAGCGTCATAATCCCCTGAAGCTGGGTATTCTTTACCCTGAAAAAGAGCGCCTTGGGACGGTGCCAGCAGGCTATAAACTGCTTAAAGAGGTTAAAATCAACAATGGCGGCTTGCGCTGCCTGTTCACTGTTTTGACACGTCTGTAAATTTTCAGGAATTGGTTAGAATTATTGAAGGAATCGACGGACCCACTGGCGGAAAAGGTCCTTTCCGGCTACATTCCTTTTCCATGAAAACAGCCAAACTACTTTCAGTCCTATTTATTTCATCTGCACTTTTGACGACAGCCTGTACGCCGAAAGACGAAGCGGTTACTTCTGATGCCGTTCGTAAAAAAATCATCGCGCAGAACGAACGTAAGAACAATAAGAACAAAAAAGCCGGCCAACAGGGCTTTAAGTTCCAGTTTGGTTCTTTCTCCAGCACCACACTTATCGTAGGTAAGCAGCTGGAAGGTCTGGAAGTGCTTCGTTACGCTCTGGATTCCCAGGACGTTAACAAGTCTGTTTACAAGGCGGAAGTGACCAAGCGTGATGACGGTGGCGACACTGTGAAACTGGTGGCTGATAAAGTGGTTACAGCTTACACGACATCCAAAGGTGAATTCGCGAATACTTTGACTAAAACCTGGGACATCGATGTGACTTATGTTGATGGTCAGGTTGCGACGGTGAAAGCTGTTTCCAAAAAATCCCGCAATTCTCTGGATCAGAAGAATCTGGAAAAAACCTTCGTGAACATGAACGAAGACGAAGCAGTTGTTGAAGCCCTGAATGAAAACGGTGTTCTGAAAGTCAGCATCACTGCTAAAGGTGTTATCAATGGTCGTCTGAAAAACGCGGCGACACGCGAGCAGTATGAGTTCTCTGAAAAACTGGAAGTTTCTTTGGAAGAACTTCTGGCGGGCAAGGCCACAGTTAAAAAGGCTGATGCGAAACTGGACTACATCAAAGAAGAAGGCAAGAAACCTTGGACTTCCTCCATGAAGGCCGAAAAAATGTCTGTTGAGCTTCAGGGTCTTTGTAACGTGGCGATCTTTGATACCGTGATGAAGGGTAAAAACCCGAAGAACATGATCTCTACAGCTGAAGGCATTGAAGTAACTCAGTCCAGCTTCAAGTCCACTTACGGTGCTTGTGGCGCGCGTCCGACGATTGATCTTTCTTTGATGCTTATCTACTAGGTCCGTGCAACATATCAAGAATCTCTACACAATAGTGGACTTGCTGGAAAAGGCCGGGATGTCGACAGAAGCCCGGTCTCTTAAGGACGCCATTGAAGGAGCCTCAACCGGGGGCGAACTGGTTGGCGAAGCTCAAGTGGTCTTAAAGTCGCTTGATATTAATACCTTACCTGGAAATTTACAGGTTGCAGTAAATAAGGCGATACAAGAACTCAATAGTCTGGTTCGCTGGGAATAGAGTCTGAACAAAAAAAGCCGCGATCTTTGATCTGCGGCTTTTTATTTTTAAGAGACGTCTTTGATCATCTTTAGGATTTCTGCGCCTTTTTTGTCCAGGAGCTCTCCGGTTATATATCGATGCAGTATGCTTCCCATAAGAGTTTGATAGGGGATACCAAGCCGATCAGCTTCAGTTTTAAGATCAACCAGATCGTTGGTGTTGATGCGCATGCTGATAAGTGTCTTGCCCACCTCGTCTTTGGAGACAGTACGGCTTTTCTTTTGTTTCAGATTTTTAAGATCATATTCTTTCTTCATAAAATCCTCTTTCCTTGTCGGTGGCCCTGCGGGACGAGATAAGACGAATTGTATTGCCATGTACACGCTCACAAAAGGATGTCATCAGCAGGCGTCCTTTTAATGAGTACCCTAGCTTTAAAAAGCGATCCTCGGATTGGCTGTGAGGCTCGTCATAGAACTCCAGTGAATGGCTGTCTGACCAGCAGGTCTTCGCTTCGTCAAACCAGATGCCGTGCTTTTTGTGGTTAATCCTCTCTTTGGACGAGTTCCACTCGAATTCCAAAGCGACCTCCTTAGTGTAATACAATGTATATACTTTTTCAATAAGGAGATTTTGCAAGAAGTGGGGGAAGTGCGAGGAAGAATAGATTCGATTTGGGGAGCAGAATGGTGCGTGATTCGGCAATAAAAAAAGCCGCGATCTTTGATCAGCGGCTTTTTTATTTTGAGCGTCTGAAGACTACTTCTTTTTCGTCTTTTTAGCGTCTTTAGCGGGGTTTGTTTCTTTTGCGGCGGCTTCATCCTTAACAGGAGTTTTCGCCGGGCCACGCTGTTTCAGACGAACATACAGCGGGAAGTGATCGGCCACGCCGATCTGACGGTCGTAATCCCAACGAAGAGGGTATTTGCCCTTTTTCAGGTGAACGTCGTCGTAGCGGATCACATCGATGGTGTTTGGTTCCATTTTATAGCTGCCAGAACCTTTTTCCAGAAGCGCTTTGGAATAGATGTGCGCATCCAGGAAAGACCAGCTCTTGCGATAGTTATGTGTGCCCGGGCACTCTTTGCAGCCTACAAAGTGGGAAACGTCACCCACCGGGCTGAAGGTGTCACGGAAGATGTGTTCTTTGCTTTCTTCCTCGTGGGTGATGTTCAAGTCACCGCCGGCAATAACCATGGTGTCCGGCCCCTTGTCTTTGATCAATTTAGCCACGAATTCCGCAGCCTGTTGGCGCCAGTAGGTCGGGTTGGCCTGAGACGGGAAATGGGCCGTCAGGAAGGTGATAGGATCGCCATTAGGCGCCTTCAGGGTCACTTCCAGAACGCCACGGGATGCTTCCATCCATTTTTTGTCTTCATCGTTTTTGGGTTTCCAAGGAATCGGGTGCAGGACTGGTTTTCCAACCACTGGCAGGCGGGACATCAAGCCCAGGTCGATACCACGCTTGTCCGGGCCCTCGATCAGAACCACGGTGCTGTAACCGGCTTTTTGCAGGTGCTTTTTATTCCAGATGTTCAGAACGTTTTCGTTCTCAACTTCGATCAGCATCAGAACGTCAGGGCCGTTGCCGTCTACCCCCAGTACAACCTTACTTAGGTTTTGCAGCTTTTTATCCAGCTGCTCCTCGCTCCAGTCCGTGGAAAGGCACTCGGACACGCGGTAAGAGCTGTCGTTGGTGTCTTTGCAGGCTTGAACAATTTTCGGATCCTTCTGTTTCACCGCCAATGGCATATAAGTGTAGTCATTGCGGTTTTCATCGTGGGTCGTGTCGAACAGATTTTCGACGTTGAACGACATCACGGAAACCTCGTCAGCGGCCTTCGGTGGTAGGCTAAACTCGGCCTTTTTGAAGGTGACGGCACAGCCAACAAGAAGGGACAGAAGAAGAGCAAGGGTCAGGTTCTTAAGTTGCAGTAAATTTTTCATGTCCTCAGTTGTAAGGGAAGGGGACAGGGGACTCAAGTTGAAAGAGTTTTAGGAATTTATTGAGACTCATACTGTCTAAATATTCGCTATTGTGTAACGTGGCGCACTATGGCATATTTCCAGCGAATTTGATCCCTTAAGGAGCTTCCATGTTTAAAAAGGCCCTGGCACTTTCCCTTGTTTTCTCCTGTCTTGCCCCTTTCGCTCAAGCTCAAGAGCGCGAAGAAAGCATGGTGATGTCTGTCGGCGATACTTTGCGCAGAAACTGGAACTTCACCCTTTTCAACGTGGTTTCCCAGGCCAACATGAAGCCCGGCAAGGAACAAACTGACGGCCGCTCTCAGGACTCCTACACCTACATCAGCATGAACTACAAAGTGAACGCAGATGAAAAAGCCTCTTTGCGTGTTCCGTTCATTTTCAATACTGCAGGTCAGAATGAATACGGCGATCAGGTAAAGTCTGAAACCATGCTGTCAGATGTGCATCTGGTTTATTCCATGTATGACCTGGGTTATATCGGTGACATCGACCTTTCTGGTAACGCGAAAGTTTACCTTCCTACCAGTGAGTTCTCTCAAGACTCCGGCCTGATCGCAAAATTCCGTGCGGAACTTTATCTGGAATATTCTATCGGCAGATTCTCTTCCATCAGCTACGGCATCAAACCGGATTACTACTGGCAGAGCCGCACGGCGAGCTTCAACTATGACATGCCTCAGTTCGATGACGGGAACTATGTTTCCGACCCTCGTCAGGCGAACAAACAGGCTTCCTTGGAGCACTTCCTTGAAGTGGTTGCTGATATCAACAAGTACTTCTCTTTCAAACCTCGTATCGGGATTGAAGAAGACTGGTATCACTCTTCCACAATCGAAGGCATCGAGCCTCGTCACGTGACCAAAGCGTTTTATCAAATCAGCCTTGGTATTCGCCCGGTTCGTGGCATCAGCTTCCTGGTGGGAGCAACTAATACGACGACTTTGAATTCCTACCGTGGCAAAGACATCGCCTTCGGTCAGCCGGAAAACACACAGTACTTCGTAATGACCAACGCGTTCTTGTTCTAGATTTTAAATTCGTGATGTTCCCCTGTGAGCGGGTTGGTAAACGCCAGCTCACAGGCTTCAAGTTCGATTCTTTCCTCGTCCCAGACTTTCACAGCTCCATACGCCACATCGCCCACAATGGGATGACCTTCTGCTGATAGCTGCGCGCGAATCTGATGCGTGCGCCCGGTGTGAAGCTTGATGCGCACTTCACTCATTTCGTTTTCTAGCTTTGAAAACTCAAGAATCTCAAGAAGGCATTCCTGCCACTTGGGTTGCAGTTCTTTGCTGACCACTTTCGGTGCACGCGGGGAGGGCTCCATATAATGTTGCAGCAATCCGGTGGAAAGGCTGTGCCCCTGGACGCGGGCGCGATAGATCTTGTTCATTTCACGCGCGATCAGCAATTTGTTGAACTCAGTCTGAAACTCAGGGGATTTCGCATAGACAATCAATCCGCGCGTGGGCACATCCAGACGGTGAGTGACGTAGACGTTTTGATGGAGAGTCTGCTGCAAGTACGACTGAAGATTTTCATGCAGATTATCAACGCTCGCGTGAACCGGCAGGCCCGAGATTTTGTTGGCGACGACAAAGTGTTCGTTCTCAAAGACGATACGGGATCTCCATTGACCGTCGTTGGCGGTGAATCGTCGTGGTTTAGTATGGACCCTGATATAGTCGCCAACAGAAACCGAGGAATCTTCTGTCGTGCGCTGATGATTGTGGTAAATGGCACCCAGATGCAGAAGAAACTCAATTTGTTCACGATCAAGTTCCAGATTGCCTAATAATACATCACAAAGCCCACCCGCTTGGGGGCTTAATATATGTCTAACTCCGTATTCAAATCCTCTGGCACTCTGCATATTTCAATCTTCTGTTAGAAACACTCATAGCACGGTGTAGCAAGGGTGTTCAAGTGAGACAGTTTCATCCATAGTAAGGTCCTCAAGGAGAGATGCAGCTTGGAGTTTGCTAACGAGCCAATATTTCAATGGATGTCTCAGTTTGCGTATCAGCCGGGGATGGTTTACGCCGGTTTGATCGCGATGATGGCATTATCTGCCGTTGGTTTCCCGCTGCCGGAAGAAGTCACCCTGATTAGCGTGGGTATTTTGGCCTTTATGGGTGCCCACCCTGCGCATTTCCCGCCCCCTTATGAGGGCGCCCCTGTCGTCAATGTTCATACCGCCGCCATCATAGCCTTTACGGCCGTCGTGGCCAGTGACACCCTGATCTATGTGATAGGAAGGGTGTTTGGACGAAAGCTTCTGTATCACCCCAGAGTTCACAAGTTCTTCCCTGAGCACATGATGAAACGTGTGGAAGAGTGGACTCACAAATACGGCGCCTATGCTTGTGGTATCTTCCGTTTCACTCCGGGTTTGCGTTTCCCAGGTCACTTGGCCTGCGGGATGTTGAGATACCCAGTGTGGAAGTTCCTGGTTATCGACGGTATCGCGGCCTTGATCAGCGTGCCGACTCAGATTTACCTGCTGGCGCATTACGGAGAGCCGATCCTGAAGTACCTGCGTCAGTTCAAGCTGGTTCTTTTCGGAATCATCGGTCTATTGGTTATTTACTTTGTCGCCAAGAAAATCCATCAGCGCTGGTCGACCCGCGCTGCCAGTCGCTAAAAAGAAAAGCCCAGCTCGAAGCTGGGCTTTTTAGTTTTTAATGCAAGCAAACATCTTACGCAGCGTTGCTGCCGAAGACCGCTTCCGGAGTCACCTCACAGCACAGGTGCAGGCTGACGGGTTTTGAGTGGAATTTAGGCTCCACGTCCTTCCAGAAGATTTTCTCATAGCCACTTTGCAGGGCAAAGATCTCTTCGCGGATTTTGAACAGCAAACCAGCAGGGGAACCCAGCAACCAGTCCATCTGAACGAGATAGAAGGCTTCTTCCAGCTCCATCGGGCTCAAAGATTCGATGAAGTTTTTCGGCAGATTGTCCACCAGGTGGCAGGCATTGTGGGAATACTTATGGAAGGCTTTTTCCATCGGGTTCACCAGCAGTTTTTCCACACGGCTGTCCGGAGTTTTAGGGCCCGCAAACGGCTGAGAGAACTTTTTGAAGTTCCAGTACAATAAGGCATCATTCACCACATATTCCGCGCGCGGCAGATAGTCGGTGATGGCGTCCACTTTAACACCTTCATGGGATGGGTCTTCAACGTGAGCGTTGTGATCCACAGCCACCAGGCTTCTGAGGTTGTACAGGAAAGAGTAAAGATACTGAAGTTTGTCGACAAACGGTTTGGAGAAGTTCAAACCGAAGTTATACATCAACGGCTGACCCATTTTGGTTTCAAACCAGCTGAAGCTGTCCAGAAGCGGCCACAAAGCCGTCAGGTCCACACCCCAGGGTTTCAAGGCCGTTTCAAAGTGTTCATTGAAGTTGGATTCAAACTCGGCACACAGTTCCGGATTCACAACCGCGATGTGAGACTGCAATGCACGCACGCGTGGCAAAGAGCGTTCGTAAAGCTCGGTGTGTGGATCCAATGCCTTCCAGGCTTCGCTCGCAAAGTTATAATCCAGGTGGGGAGTTGCCACCGGGCTTTTGATGTAGTGATTCAATTTGACCAGAGACAATCCTACCAAGGCGTCAGACATGTACTTGAACGGTTCAGAGGCTTTGAATTTATCGTAAGCAGATGGTTGACTCCAGAATTGAACCTTGACGGGTTTCCAGGTGGAACCCTTTTCCATGGTGACATCAAAACCCAAACGCAAGCTTTTATGCTTCATACATACTCCTACATGTCTGTTGTTATCGGTTGAACTGCGGCCTTGTTCGAGTCCGGGTTTTCAGGATATAACCTAGACCTATGGTTGGATTTGGCTATTGGATCGATGCTCACGGACACCTTGCGGACCTGCGATGGCAGGGACAGGTGGATACTATTATCGACGAGGCCCGCACCAAGGGCATCGCCTTCTTTATGCAAGGCGGGGTTGATCCCGAGGACTGGCAACGCCAGCGTGAAATCAAAGCTCGTTATCCCAGCCACATCGGCCTTTGTTTTGGACTGCACCCGTACTGGGTTGCGGCTCATGAAGACGATGAATGTGAGCAGGCTCTGGATCTGCTGGCGCAGGCACTGCCCGAAGCCGACGGTTTGGGGGAGCTGGGCTTGGATTTCCGCCCCCATATCATGAAAGACTCGATGGAGCGCCAGATTGGCGTATTTGAGCAACAGTTGGAACTGGGACATATCACGGGGAAGCCCTTGGTTTTGCATCTGGTGCAAGCCCACGAGGAAAGTCTTAAGATCATGGACGTGTGGGGGCTGCCAAAGCAAAAAGGCATGGTACACTCGTTCAATGGCAGTGCTTATAAGGCGCAGGAGCTCCTGCAAAGGGGCCTTATGCTGTCCATTGGAGGCCCGGTGTGTCGCCCGGACAATCAGAAACTGCATCAGGCTGTGCGTGAAATTCCCCTGGAACAGCTTTTAATTGAAAGTGACAGCCCGGATCAGGGGCCTCCTGCCTATAAAGGCCGCTTAAATCCCCCAGAAAGCATCTGGGAGGTGGCAAGAACTATAGGGGAGCTAAAATCACTTGATCCTCTGGAAATATTAGATATCACTACTGCAAACTTTCGGAGACTTTTTCATGGAAACCACACAATCACCTAATTTGCCTCAACCTCAGGAAACTGAGTACGTTTTGCACCGCCGTTTCGATCGTATGGGGCGCCTGGTTGGAGACGAGGTGATGAAACGCCTTTTCAACACTCACGTGATGGTGATTGGTTTGGGCGGAGTGGGCTCTTGGGCTGCGGAATCCCTGGCTCGTTCGGGCGTCGGCAAGCTGACGATCATCGATTTCGATGAAATCTGCATCACCAACGCCAACCGCCAGTTGCATGCTTTGCAAGGCCTGGTGGGTAAAAAGAAGGCCGAAGTGATGGGCGAGCGTCTGCGCAAAATCAACCCGCAGAACACCGTCACTGTGATTCCGGAATTCTACAACGCTGAAAATTCTGAAATGATGTTGTCCCATAAGCCGGACTATATCGTGGATGCCATCGATAACCTGACGGCAAAAACCCACTTGCTGGCGACCTGCCGTGAGCGCGGTATCAAAGTCATCACTTCCGGTGGTTCTGCAGCGAAGATGGATCCACTTCGCATCAAGAAAGCTGACCTGGCTGATACGTATGTTGATCCCATGGCGGCGCAAGTGCGCAAAATGCTGCGCCAGAAATATGATTTCCCGGAAAAGAATTTCGGCATTCCTTGCATTTTCTCGGATGAAACTCCGATTCAGCCGGTGGAACTGAAATACGACCACGGTCAGGGTTTCAAATGCGTGTGCCCTAAAGGTCAAAACGATCTGCACAACTGTGACAGCCGTAATGTGATCTGGGGGACTGCAAGCTATGTCACGGGGGCTTTTGGTTTGGCCATGGCTTCCCACATCGTGAATGAAATCCATGCTCAAGTTCAGAACGAGGCAAAAGCATGATCGTTCTAGCCTGGTTCATCCTGATAACTTTGATTATTTTGTTCAGCTTCGGCTTTTTGGGTGTCACCTTCTGGCACTGGTACAAAGAGGGCAAAGCCAAAAGAAAAGCGGCCGCTACTGCAGCCGCTTCTGCTCAAAACTAAATTCCAAATTAAATACCGACACCGGCCGGATTTGGTATCGCGATGTTGATACTGGCTTTGTCTCCGGAAGAATCAAATGGCGTCACCTTCACGGTGTCGCCATTTTGCCAAGTGTACGACCCGGGAACTTCAATGGCATCTTTCATGCTGTCTTTGGTCCCAAGACTCAAAAGAGCCGATCCGGATCGATAAATTTCCATGCGGTACTGATACTGTGCTTTCTGCGTCAGCCCGATGTGCGAGATGGCCTGGGAAAATCCTCCGGTGCTGGTTGTGCCGCCAACAAACAGAAATAGAAAATTCTTTCCATTTTGATTGCTGATACTGGAGTCCGCGCCTGCGGCCGGAATCGTTGTCGGAGAATATGTGAAGCGAATGTCGACGGAAACATTTGAGGTTCCTCGGGTGCCCGCGGTGATCGGTTGCATCGAGTCGCTGGAACTGTAACCCGCAAGGTTGCTCATATCGAAGTCGACGGACCAGATACCATTCTCAGGACAGAAGATAGAACTTTTTTGCGTGACTCCGTAAGCTCCCAGAATGACGACAAGATTGCCGGGCTTGCAAATGCCGGTAAGCACAGCGGCGGTCGTGTTTTCATCATAAATTCCAAACAGGGGTGTGTTGTTGGCTTTGAATACGGCCGTGAATCCGCTTTGCGACGAGCCCAAATTGACTTCATTTTCCACGTTGGCAATGGCTGGAATCAGGTGCGCTTGAAGCACGCAACCGGTTGAAAAAAAGACAGATGAAAGACAGAGCAGAACGTACCGAAAGTTCATAAGGCCTCCGGTATAACTTATCGGAGCAAACACGAGGCTTTAATAGGATAACCCGTATGATTGCGCGCATTTCGTTCCCGGTCGTGATGGGAACGACCCAGCTTGAGACAATCATGGATCGCCACAAGCTGGGGGCGGGCCTTCGAGAGATGCTGTTTACGGTCTGTATCGTTCGCAGGCTGATACGATATCCAGGTCACTGATGTTTTCACAGCGGCCATTGATTTCAATTCCCCACGCAGCCGGCAGGCCTCTGAGGTTCTCGCAACGAGTGTTGTAGTCCACCGCCGCTACCATGTTTCCAGAGCAGGAATCAGAGTTAAAGATTTTCACAGCGCCCGGTGTACTGGCCCCTTTAAAGGCTTCGCACGCCTTGGCGGGTGCGGTGTCGCTGATGTTCTGACACTTGCCATCGATTTTCACGGCCCATGCGCTGGAACCAGTGCTTTCGAAGTTTTCGCATCGAGAAGCTGCGCTGACAGCGGCGATCGCATTGCCCGAGCAGGAGTCAGAAGTGAAGATTGTGATGGCGCGAGGATCTGCTCCGCCTTTGAATGATTCGCAGGCTTTCACGGATGAGGTGTCAGAGATATTTAAACACTGTCCATTGATGCGAACAGCCCAGGTGTCGCCAGCAGAAGAAAATCTTTCACAGCTGGAACCCGCACTGACAGTGCCAATCAGACTGCCAGAGCAGGAGTCGGAGCGGAACAGTTCCACCGATCCGTAAGACGGCGGGGGAGGATAAGATCCGCCACCACCCAGGGCCTGGCGCAGAAGCTCTTCAGCGGAAGTTAGGCGGTCGCTCACATAGCGCAGGCGTTCTTTCTGGTCCGGACTGGAGACTTGGCCCATGACCAGGCGAGTTTGCTCTTTGGCAACGGTGATTTCTTCAAGGCTGCGGCTGACTTTGGCGTCGTCAGCGGCCAGAGAGATGGAACAACACAGGGACATCAACAAACTGACAGTGGCGGTTCTGAAAAGCACAAACATCTCCTTTGTGGTGACAGCATTTACAGGCAAGAAAGACCTTACAACCTTTGTGCCAAACCAAAGTGACACCGGGAATCACAAGGAGGGCTTCTTGTTTTTTTCCACACTCCAGCGGTAAAATAATTCGAGGAGGCCTTGTCTATGAAGATCAAGATTCCTTATCAGGACAAAATCACTCTGGGGTATTCACTGGCGCGTTCAGCGGGCTTCGCCGCCCAGCAGTGGACCCTGCCATTGTTTGAATTTATCACCACGGGTGGCAAGAAACCTCACAAAAACATCGATCCGCACAAGCTGCGCCTGGCGTACCGCGAGCTTTTCCGGCTTTTAAAAAAAGACAGCGAAAATATCGCTCAAGGAATTTACCCGGTGGAGGTTTTAAAACCTGAAACCGTCGCCCGCCACTTCATGCGCTATCCGCGAATCATTTATGATGGGTATTCCATCGCCAAACGCCGCAAGGACAAGTCCGCCCATGACTTTGATGGCGAAGCTGAAAACTTCATGAAGGATCTGCCCGAGTACTATCAGCGAAACTTCCACTTTCAAACCGGAGGCTATCTGACTAGGGAATCCGCCGAACTGTACGAGCATCAGGTTGAAATCCTGTTCTCGGGTTCTGCCGATGCCATGAGACGCCTGATTATCCCCTTGGCAAAACAGACTCACCCTGGTGACGGCGCTGGTCTGCATTTTTTGGAAGTCGGAGCGGGAACGGGGCGCCTGACAAGATTCATGAAGCTTGCATACCCAAAGGCCAAGATCACAGTGTTGGATTTAAGTTATCCGTACTTGAAAAAAGCCCAGGATAATCTGCATGAATTTGACCGCCTGGATTTTGTGCAAGGGGCGGCGGAAGAGCTGCCGTTCCAGGATGCCAGGTTTGATCTGGTTTATTCCTGCTTTATGTTCCATGAACTGCCTCATGAAATCCGTCGTCGTGTGATTGCCGAAGGCTTCCGCGTGTTGAAACCGGGCGGGGCCTATGGGCTGGTGGATTCCCTGCAGGCAGAGGACACTCACGAATTTGAGTGGGCTTTGGAGCAATTCCCCGTGGATTTCCATGAGCCGTTTTACAAAAACTACACCCAAAATCCGATGGAAGGCCTCATGATCGCGGCCGGTTTTGAGGGGCTGCATAAGGATCAGGGATTTTTTGCCAAAGCCCTTTTGGCGCGTAAACCCTCAGAGTAGTGTCGTTTTTTTGAATTGATGTTTTCAAATCCCGGAAACGGGGTAACACTCCAAAAGGACTCAAGTTTTTAGACTTGTGTTTTGCTTTGTTTCTGGTAGTTTCCTTGCCACTTGAATAAAGCTACAAGGAGAACTCATGGGTCCAATTACTCAGTTTATCGATCATCACTACCGTCACTTCAACGCCGCTGCATTGAAAGATGCTGCTAAAGGCTACAAACTTCACATGGATAACGGTGGCCAGATGCTGGTGACTTTGGCAGGTGCCATGTCTACAGCGGAACTGGGTCTTTCTTTGGCTGAAATGATCCGCATGGGTAAAGTTCACGCGATCTCTTGCACAGGTGCGAACCTTGAAGAAGACGTGTTCAACCTGGTTGCTCACGATCATTACGTGCGCATCCCGAACTATCGTGATCTGACTCCGGCTGACGAGCAAAAATTGCTTGAGAAGCACTTGAACCGTGTTACTGACACGTGCATCCCTGAAGAAGAAGCTATCCGTCGTATCGAGAACGTGGTTCTTGAATACTGGCAGGATGCTGACTCTAAAGGTGAGTCTTACTTCCCGCATGAATTCATGTACAAAATCCTTCTTTCCGGCAAATTGAACCAGTACTACCAGATCGATCCAAAAAATTCCTGGTTGCTGGCGGCTGCTGAAAAGAACCTTCCAATGGTTGTTCCAGGCTGGGAAGACTCCACTTTGGGTAACATCTTCACTGGTCACATCATCAAAGGTGACATCAAAAAATCCACCACTGTTAAAGGTGGTATCGAGTACATGAAAACCTGGGCTGAGTGGTACATGAGTGCTTCAAAAAAAGCACCCGTGGGATTCTTCCAGATCGGTGGCGGTATCGCCGGCGACTTCCCAATCTGCGTTGTTCCAATGCTGGAACAGGATTTGGGTCACGAAGACATTCCATTGTGGAGCTACTTCGCTCAGATCTCTGATTCTACAACTTCTTACGGTTCATACTCTGGTGCGATTCCGAACGAAAAAATCACCTGGGGTAAACTGGCTCCGACAACTCCTAGCTACATCGTTGAATCCGATGCAACTATCGTTGCGCCTCTGATCTTCGCTTATGTAATGGGTAAGTAGTCCTGCAGAGATTAAAAATTGGAAATTGGGGATTGGAAAATCTCTGAAATCAAAGAAAAGGGCACCGGAAGCGGCGCCCTTTTTCTTTTTTAGCGAACGAATTCGATTTCCAGACGGCCGCGGCTGCCGATGATGTTCGGGCTGGAAATATCCAGAATCAGGCTGCGCACATCCAGGGTTTCAGAGTATCTCTGGCCGAAGTGGCGATCAAAGATGTAGTGACCCAGATCAAACTCCACGGTTTCACCGGCTCTCATTTTATAGATATAGTTCATTGTCACGCGCTCTTCGCTTTGGGCGATGACTCGAGGAGTGTTTTCAAAGACAACTTGTCCTTCCACGCAGCGGATGATGATCTTGCGGTAAGAACCCCAGACATCCAGCGTGTGGCGGCTGGCGCCGAATTTGTCGGCCTTCACTGTGCGAACTTCATTGGGGATAACGGGGGCGGGTTTGACCGGGTGTCGGGCGATGTATTCATCCGTCAAGGCGATCAGCTCATCACCAAGAGCCAGCATTTCATCCGTGCTCTGTGCCTGTTCCATGCGGGCCTGCAGGTCGGCGATACGTTGTTCCAGTGTGCCTTCACTTTGTGCAAAAGCTGTGGCTTGAAGAAAGATTCCAAGGATCAATGTGAAAATGATGGTTTTCATTTTTTTGCCCCTCCCAGTGGCGAAGAGGATTTATTGCAACTGCGGGGCCAGCCTTTCAGGGGACAGAATGGCTCCATACATGGCGGCGGGTAGTCATGGCTTGCAATAAGGACTGCAAAGAGAAAGCATAGTCCCATGAAAATTGAACAGCTTTGCATCTATCCTCTGAAATCCGCTCGTGCGCAAAAGATCAACCAGATGACCATGACCCATGAGGGGCCGGTTGGGGATCGTCAGTGGATGCTGGTGGATGAAAACGGTAAATTTATTTCCCAGCGCACGCTTCCAAAGCTTGCGACTGTCGAGGTGTTTTATGAAGACACCGCCCTGACCGTTGGATTTCAAAAGATGTTCTTTAAAATTTCCACCAACAATTCTTTCAAACGTCAGGTCAAGGTGCAGGTCTGGAACGACACCTTTGAAGCGGCTTTAGAGCCGGACTTGTATTCCCAGGCCCTGTCCCAGTATCTGGGGGTGAACTGCCGTCTGGTGCGCTATGCACCGTATTCCCAGCGCCGTGTGCTTTCTACTGACAAGGCATGGAAACCGGAAGTGCGCTTTGCTGACGGCAGACCTGTTCAGTTGATCAACACCAAAAGTCTGGATGAACTGAATTCTCGACTGGAAACCCCGGTCACCATGGATCGCTTCCGCGGCAACATCATTTATTCCGGCAACGTTCCGTTCGAGGAAGACAAATGGAAAAAGATCCGCATCGGGGACGTGGTGTTTTCGCAACCCAAGCGCTGTTCGCGCTGCACGATCACCACGATTGATCAGGCGACAGGTGTTGCCAACGGGCCTGAGCCTTTGAAAACCCTGGCTGGCTATCGTCGCGAGGGAACTTCCGTATTTTTCGGTACGTTGTGGATTCCGGAAAACACCGGCGTGATTAAGCTGGGTGATGCTCTGGACGTGCTGGAGTAGCTCATTTATTTGCGTTTAAGCTGTTGAATGACCTGATCCAGAGTGCTTAGAAACTTTGAACGGTCCTTTTTGTCCATGGGTGCCGGACCGCCGCGAACTTCTCCCATATGTCTTAGATTTTGCATTAGTTCGCGGGTGGCAACGGCAGAGCCGATGCTGTCTTCGGTGAATTCGATACCTTTGGTTCCTATGACTCGAACCTGTTTTTTTACGCATCTTTCAGCTAACAGGATGTCGGCGGTAATGACGATATCACCGGCTTGCGTGTGTTCTACGATCCAATCGTCGGCGGCATCAAAGTCGCTTGAGGCCACAATCATTTCGATGCGGGAATCTTGCGGGACGTTGAGGTATTTGTTGGCGACGACGAAGACCTTCAGTTGATAGCGCTCAGCCACTTTGTAGGTTTCTTCTTTAACTGGGCATCCGTCAGCATCAATAAATATATTCAGCATCACTGAAGTTTCAGACCAAAAATGAACCCGGTCAAGGCAGTAGAACGTGACACTTCTGGGGCACTGCCAATTTCTTAACCATATCAGATCTTATAAAACACAAAACCCGCCGGGTCCAAACTGTGCAGCTAGATCCCTGAATTATCTAATTTAAGGGTGTATCATGTTGAGACAGTTGCGTTTCTTGATATTATTCATACTGATCCTTGGTCGCTTTGCCTGGGCGGTGACGCCTGAAAAAGTCGGCTTGCATCTGTCTTTTGAAGAAAGACTGGCGCTGACCTATGCCCTGATGGCCCAAGGGGAAACGGCCGACAACAAAGAACAGATTCTGGAAAGAGCCAAAAACTATTTCTCTTCCGTTTATCAGGCAGAAGTTGAAACCGTTAAAGTGCGCAATTTCGATGAATTCCTGAAACTTCATAAAGGCGAATGGCCCAACACCCATAGCGTGTCTTTGGATCTGGAAATGATCGAAGCCCGTGGTGCCAAAGCCATGCGCACCTATACTTCCGACAGCGCGCGCGTGCAAAAGCAGATTGAAACCTATCTTGAATGGCAGCAGCAAAAACTGAAGGACATGGTTCCTCAGGACCAGCTTGAACAAAAGATGCCGATGGAAGCCCTGGCGGCCCAGGTGATGGCTCTGGCGCAAAACCCGGAAGGCCAGAAGCTGGCTGAAGGCTGGGTTTTGGCTGAAAGTGATGCTCTGTTAACTGAAAAGATGAAAGAACTGGATCGCGTGGGTGAAAAGATCGCAGAATCCAAGCTGGGTCAGCAGCAGGATGCGACGATGAAGATCTTCCTGCAGACGATGTTCAGCGAATATTTCAGACGTCTAAGCCCGGCTTCAAAAAAGCTGATCGTGTCTTCTTATTTGGGCAGTGATCTGAATATGCCGGAAATGAAAAAGTTTGAACTGATGGTTCAAAACAGCGGTCCGCAACTGCAAAAGCTGCTTCAGGTGGTGGCTCGTCAGGCGGATCTGGGGCCAGACATGGTTGAGGTCTTCCGCGGCCTTGAAAACTCGGTGCGCCCGGTACCGTGGTCTCAGGTTGAAAAGCTTTTGAGTTCTGAAAACGGCAATTACAAGTTCAACTATTTTGAAAGAAAACCCCTGGGTGTCGGAACGATGGCTCAGGTTCACCGTGCGAAGGTTGTTATTGATGGCGAGCGCCGCGACGTGGTTGTTCGTTTCATCAAGCCCGGCATCGCAGACCGTGTGGAAGAAGACAAACGCATCCTGATGGATGTGGCTGAAATTCTGGATTCAAACCCAGAATTCCGTAAAACGGGTGCTCCGAAACTGACTCCGGTGGTGCAGGATATCACCGACACTGTTTTGGCAGAACTAAGTCAGGAAGATACGGTGGCTCGCCAAAAGCTTGCAGCGACTCGCTATGAAAAAATGGCGTTCATGAACACGCCAGACTATAAAAACGAAATCCAGTTCCATGTGCCGAAGATTTATGACGGTAAAAAAGGCTCTAAGTTCATGGTGCAAGAACTGGTCATCGGAAAAAAACTGGATAAAGAAGTCGCGATTTACAAGGACATTGCGCCTGACATGAAACGTGTGATCATCGAACAAATGGCCCGCGTCTGGGCTCAGGAAGTGATGTTTGGCGGCGGATTCTATCATTCGGATCTGCACCAGGGGAACTTCATGATCCAGGTGACCGAGCCTAAAATCATCGTCAACATTCTGGATTACGGAATGGGCGGAGTGATCAGTCGTGACATGCAGACGCAAGTCATGCTGTTGGGCGCAGGGACTGAATTGTTAAACTCTGAAACCATGGCTCGTGCTTTCTGGAATATCGCTGACAAGCAGAAAAGCACAATCACGCAAAGCCGTCTTCAGTTCATGATCGAGGCCAAGATGCACAACATCCGCCACGGGTATGAACAGCCACTGACGATGGAAATGTGGACTGCATGGGTGATGGATCTGGGGCTTCGTCTGCCGTATGAGTTCGTCAGTCTGAACCGCGGTATCGTGATCGTGAATAAACTGCTGACGGATGCTGGCAGCACGATGTCCATCAGCTCTTTGATGAAGAGTATGGCCGTTAAAAACCCGGCACGCGTTTACAAGGCTTTGGCGATTGAGGGCAAGATCTCTCACAAAGAGCTTGTGAAGCTTGGATGGATTGAAATGAAAGACATGCTGGGTCTTTCGCCGAAGGTGATTCCGGCAAAAGCGGCGACACCGGCGGCGGTCATTCGCTGTGAAATGGTGTTCAACTAGGGACTGCGCTTCGACAGTCCCTTAATTAATACTTTGAAATCGTCATTGAATTTGTTTGTTGTTGTTCCCCGCTCCTGATCAAAATGGGTAAAAATCAGGAGGGGAACGTTCATGGCTACAGCTATTGTCAAAGATGCGGGCAAGGCCGTCTTCGATAAAAGTAAAATTTGGAAAGTCATTGGGGCGTCCAGCGCCGGAACTCTGATTGAGTGGTATGACTTTTATATCTTCGGAAGTCTTGCCACCATTATCTCTGCTCAATTTTTCCCTAAAGGTCATGAAACAGTGGCGTTGCTAAGTACGTTGGCAACGTTCGCCACGGGCTTTATTGTTCGTCCTTTTGGTGCGTTGGTGTTTGGCCGGGTGGGAGACGTGGTCGGGCGTAAGTACGCCTTTATGGTCACGTTGCTGATCATGGGTCTTGCGACCACGGCAATTGGTCTTTTGCCGGGCTATGAAACAATTGGGATTCTGGCGCCGATTCTGTTATTGGTTCTGCGCTTGCTGCAAGGCTTGGCATTAGGGGGCGAATACGGTGGGGCGGCCACTTATGTGGCTGAACACAGCCCTGATGGCAAGCGGGGCTTTTATACATCCTTTATTCAGACTACCGCGACTCTGGGGCTGTTTGTTTCCCTAGGCGTGATTCTGCTGACCCGTCTGACGATGGGTGAGGACGCCTTTAAGGAATGGGGCTGGCGGATTCCATTCCTGCTGTCGGTGGTTCTGGTTTTGGTGTCTTATTTAATACGCCGAAAGATGCAGGAATCCCCGGTGTTCATTCAGATGAAGGCCGAAGGCAAATCCTCGAAAAGTCCATTGCGGGACAGTTTTCTGCATCCTGAAAATCGCCGTCTGGTTATTTTGGCATTGCTGGGGGCCACGGCCGGGCAGGGAGTTGTCTGGTACACCGGTCAGTTCTATGCTCTTTATTATTTGCAGACAGTTTTGAAGGTCGATTTCGTCGTGGCCAATCAGATCATCGCGGTGGCGTTGTTGTTTGCAACTCCGTTCTTTGTGGTGTTCGGCGGGCTGTCTGATAAAATCGGGCGCAAGAATATCATGATGGCGGGGTGTCTGATCGCGGCGCTGACGTACTATCCGATCTATCAGGCGATGGAACGTTATTCTGGCTGGAACCCGGCAGATCCATTGGCGACGGCAGTGAATCCCAACGTCGTGATGTTGACTCTGTTGGTATTTATTCAGGTCATCTATGTGACGATGGTGTATGGACCGATCGCCGCCTTCCTGGTCGAACTTTTCCCGACACAAATTCGCTATACTTCGATGTCTCTTCCATATCATATCGGGAATGGGGTGTTCGGAGGCTTGGTTCCGTTCATCGGAACGGCGATTGTGGCTTCTACCGGGAACCACTTCGCCGGCTTAATATATCCGATATCCATTGCGCTGATGACTTTCGCCATTGGTATGATCTTTATCAAAGAAGACCGGAACGTTCGTTGGCACTAACTGGACGCAGATTCTCAATTTGATACTCAGGTCGCTTTCCACAATCTCCGATAAGATAAACATGCACGTTGGTAGGCGGGAAGTGACCGAAATTCTAAAGAAAACCAAAGCAGCAGCCAGTCTGCTGCTTTTGTCTATTTTGATTTTGGGCTGTACCGAACGCACGCTGTAAATGGACTTCTTAAACAAAGCCATCAACGGCAAGGGCGAGTTCACGATCGACAATCTTACGGGAACGGGATCTTTCGAGTTGGGAGCTTCAGCCGACGGGGTGGATCTTAGCATCACCTGTGACCGCTCCATTGAAAAGATCGAAGCCGAAAATCCACAAACCAAGGTGTGGCGTGATGTCACGGAGCTTGCGACAGGGGCAAAGGTCGACTGTGCCAATGCCGGTAAAGCCACTTTCAAACTGCCGTTAGAACATATCTTCCCTTATGAAACACCCACCGTTGCCGGGGATGCCGCTCACGATTTCCAGATCCGCTGGTATGTGAAGAATCTTGAGGGGGAGACGTTTGTTTTCAACAAGACCCTTTCACTGATAATTTTTGCTCCGGGTGTCAGTTTGACCGCGGAAAGTATTAACACTTTGAAGCTGGGCAATCAAAACTACGAAATCAGCGGCACCTGTGAAATCGACGGTGGCGTGGTGAATTTGACCGGACCCTTCGAGGGCGGACCACAAAGTGCGAATTGTTCTGGCGGTGTTTTTTCTGCAGCGGTGACTCTGAAAAGTAATTTGGGTGATGGTGTGACCAATATTTCGGTCAACCACATGTCCACGGGCGCTTACCGGGTTTTTGGTTTCGAGCAGAAAGAGGTTTTGGTTGATTTGACGGCTCCGGAGGTGGAGATCACGTCACCAGTCAATAACACCAAGTTCACCCAATCAACTATCAACGCTGACACCACTATCACGGTGCAAGGAACATGTTCTGAAGATTTAATGCCGGTTTCGGTGCAGCTGGATTCAGTTGTACGCGAAGTGACCTGCTCGGCAGTGAGAACTTTTACAGTTGATTTCCTGGCTGGCAATGGATTCCCAACGATCCGTGCTTCCCAGTTCGATCGGGCAGGCAATCAGGGGATGTCTAATCTGGTGAATGTTATCGTGGACCTTGTTGGTCCTGGCGCATTCACAATTACCGGGGTTCGCACGACGGCAGGTGCTGATGTGACAGCAGATGCATTCCTTCGCGACAAGGGTGCTGTGGTCGATCTGACGATGCCATCAGATTTCAATCAGTTCGAGGCCTATATTAAAGACAGCAGTGGTACCACCACGTTGTGTGATAAAACTGTGGCGGCTTCGACTATTGATTTCTCTGCCTGCGTGCTTCAGCAGAACTCAACTTATAAGATTTATGTCTTTGCGGTTGATGCCAATGGCAACAAGACGGCGGCGTCAAATACCGGATTTGCATTCACAACGGATTTCCCGGTTCCGCAAATCACCCGGGTCTATGCGACAGTTCCCGGGGCTCACTACGGCAACTCCACCACGATCAGTCTTCGTGTCGAGTATGATCGTGAACTGAGGGTCATTGGTGGGAACCTGCCCAGCATGGTTCTGAATACCGGAGTCCTGGTGATGGCGGCTTCGCTGCAGGGGGACCAGCGAACACTGCAATTCAACTATGTGGTGTTTGCCGGAAACTATGCTTACCCTCTGGGGGTGACATCCACGAGCCTTAGTAACTGTGCAGGGTGTCTTGTCGACAATGCCAACCCAGTTGTGCAGGCTTCTATGACGTTGCCGGCTGATACGGGTGCCAACGGCCTTAAAGCATCCAACGTGAAAGTCGACGCCCAGGGGCCGGACGTTGCTCCGTCGTTTACTTTGGGGGCTGTTGCTCCGCTGTACACGGAATCACCCCTTGTGAATTTCACCTTCCCCTCGGATCCGGATGTGTTGACGGCGGAACTTCGCCTGCAGCAGCAGTCCAACGGGGCCGTCATTCGCGACTGGGTTGAGGTGACAAGTCCGGTGAAATTCTCTTCATTGTCGACAGCTTTGCAGCCCGGTCTGACTTATTCCATGAGTCTGCGTCTGAAAGACCCAATGGGGAACTATAGCAGCACTTTGACCAATAACTTTGTGGCTTTCTCGTGCCCGGCGGAATTTGTCTATGTTCATAATGCCGGTATTGTGGCGAATCCGTTCTGTATCGGTCAGTATGAAGCTAAGAACGACGGTTCCGCGCGCCCGCGCTTTATTGCTGATCTTGTGCCTGAAAGTCTAAGCAATATGGGTTCCGTTTCGCGCTGTACTTCATTGGGGGCAGGCTATGATCTGGTCACCAATGCCGAATGGCGTGCGGTGGCCGATCTGATTGCGAAGCAGGCAGGAAACTGGGCCAGCGGGATTTATGGCTCAGGACTTTTGCGTCGCGGGAACAATCAGACCGGGTCTCCAGTGTCTGCCACGGGTGGGGACGTCTGCGCGCCGAATACGGCTCTTTGTACGAGCAATGCTTTAAGAAGAACTCACACGCTTCCTTACGGTCAGACCATCTGGGATTTCGCGGGTAATGCCATGGAAGCGATCAAAGACACCAATAGTGTCATCTACAGCCCGGCCTATGTGTATCCAGCCCAGAACACTGGTGATGCCCTGAATCTGGCATTTGGTACAACGGCCGTGACTTGCAGTGGAGTCGGTGGACCAGAGTACTGTGGTTTTGGTAAGATTGATTTCAGCAACTCGGCGGTGACGGGTGTCTGGCGCGGTGGCGGAACTGGGGATGGCAATTCCGCCGGGGTCTTTAGCGCCAAGCGTGCTGCGGATGTGACAGCGGTTCTGACCAACAGCGGATATCGCTGCGTTTATCATCCTTAATTAAAATCTAATTCTTCAGAAAGCGTTTGCTCAGGATGTGGAATCTCCACGTCAGCAGAATTGAAGCAAAGATCAATCCTACCAATAGGCCAATCCAGATTCCCACCGGACCCACGCCCAAATGGAATGCCAGCAGGTATCCACCCGGAAGACCCATCACCCAGTACGCAAAGAATGCGATGATGCTGGGCCATTGGGTGTCGCTCATGCCACGCAAAGCACCGATGGCAACGGCCTGAATGCCGTCAAAGATTTCAAAGATCGCAACCACGATAAAGAACTTCGCCGCCCACGCGATCACGTCCTGGTCGGTCACGTAGAACGTCGGGAACCATTCACGCAGAAAGAAAAAGCCCAGAGCACAAAGGGTCATGTAGGCAGCCCCCAGCTTGATCGCGGTGAACCCTGCAAAACGGGCCAGTGAATAATCCCCACGACCCAGTTCATAGCCTACGCGAATGCTGGCAGCAATGCCGATACCTAAAGTGATCAGGAAGCTTGTGCTGGCAAGACTGATGGTGATCTGGTGCGCAGCCAAAGGTGTTGCGCCAAACCAGCCCATCATCACGGCCGCTGCGGAAAACGCGCCGACTTCAAACAAATAGGTAAGGCCGTTGGGAATTCCCAGGCGAATCATATTTTTCAGCAGGTGATGGTCAAAGCGATGAACCCAGCGTTCGACCAGGTACTTTTTAAAGTGCGGATGAACGTGAACATAAGTGATCATCATCATTGCCATCAGGCAGCGGGCGATCAAAGTGGCCCACGCGGCTCCGTTTAGTCCCAGTTTTGGGAGACCATACAGACCGTGGATCAGAACCCAGTTTCCGGTAATGTTAAAGACAACGCCAAAGATCATCACGTACATGGCTACTTTGGTTTTGCCGATACCGTCGGTGAACTGTTTGTAGGACTGATAAAGCAAGCTTGGCAGAACCGACCAGATGGTGATTTCAAAGAAGCCCGAGCCCATTTCCAGAACTTCGGAAGTCTGGCCAAAGACACTCAAACGGGGCAGTAGCAAATACAGCAAACCGATAACAAAGGCACTGATAGCCAGGGCCACCACCACACTATGGCGAAGCAAAACCCCGCCATAAGGATAATTCTCCTGTCCCTGCATGCGCGCAAACAGCGCCGTCACCGGAGCCAGCATCCCCAGACCGAAAATCAGAAACACGATAAAGACACTGCCGGCAAATGCGGAAGCTCCCAAGGCCACTGACCCCAAGGCGCCTACCATGATCGTGTCAGCCAAAGTGATCAGATTCTGACCGACTTGACCAACGACGATAGGCCCGGACAAGCGGGCCAGCATTTTGCTTTCGTGGATAAATTTAGACTGAGACAACTTCGATGATCTCCGGGAACAGTTCCTTCATGCGAACCTCGATACCCTCTTTCAGGGTGACCGTGGAACTTGGGCAACCGGAGCACGCGCCTTTCATGTGAATGTAAAGCACGTTGTTTTCGTATTTATGGAAGACAATGTCGCCGCCATCAAGCGCCACCACCGGGCGGATTTCGCGGTTCAGAACCGATTTGATATTGCGAACCATCGGGCTGTCGTTTTCGTTGTCCTCTTCAGCTTCAACGAAAGTCACAACCACCGGTTCATCGCGATCCATGTGTTCCTGGATCAGGCCGGTCAGCGGGTGAGCCAAAAGCTCCCAGTCGACCCAGTCCTGCTTGGTCACGGTGATGAAGTCCGGGCCCACGTAAACAGAGCTGGTCCACGGGAAGCCGAAGATTTTGGCAGCCAATGGCGAACGTTCAGCATCCTGAACGGTAGGGCAGTCAAAGCCCTGATCCGTGACCTTTTTGTGAAGCAAAAACTTCATCGTGGCTGGATTCGGGGTTGGTTCGAAGCTGACAGGCATTTTTTCACTGGTATTCATACAGACCTCACAGGGACAACGAACATTATACCACAGCATGTTTTCTGCCAAGCGTGTTAATCCGCGAGACGCGCTTGATTATATCCGGAAAACTCAATAAATTTACCCCGGCCTAGGGTGTGCCTGAAAACCTCCATTCCACTGGAGGTTTTCAGATGCGCCTTAAAATATGAATGTAAGTTTTCTTTAGGTTATAGGAGATCTAGATGACGCCAAGAGTTAGAGAGATTTTGAGCTGGTACGGAGCTGACAATCCAGGGGTATTGACGAACCTGGCTCGTATGTTGAACCACGGTAAATTGGCTGGCACCGGTAAATTGGTGATTCTGCCTGTGGATCAGGGCTTCGAACATGGACCTGCTCGCTCTTTCGCGAAAAATCCAGATGGCTATGACCCGGCTTACCACGTAGAGCTGGCTATCGAATCCGGTTGCAGTGCTTACGCGGCTCCACTGGGCGCGATCGAAGCTATCGCCCGTGACTATGCGGGTGAAATCCCGTTGATTCTGAAAATCAACAACTCGGATTCTCTTTATGCCAACAAGGCTCCGATCTCTGCGATGACGTCTTATATCGACGACGCTTTGAGACTGGGCTGCGTGGGTATTGGTTTCACAATCTATCCAGGTTCTGCAGAACGCAAACACCAGTATGAAGAAATCGCTCAGGCGGCACGCGCGGCTAAAGAAGCCGGTCTTGCGGTGATCATCTGGTCTTACCCTCGTGGTGAGCAGCTTTCCAAAGAAGGCGAAACTGGCATCGACGTGATTGCATACGCGGCTCACATCGCGGCTCAGTTGGGCGCGCACATCATCAAAGTTAAACCTTCCTCTGCACACCTTGAACAGGCAGCGGCGAAAAAAGTTTACGAAGAACAGGGCATCAAAGTGTCCTCTCAAGTGGACCGCACTCGTCACATCGTTCAGTCCTGCTTCAACGGCAAACGCATCGTGATCTTCTCTGGTGGCGAAGCGAAAAGCACAGAAGATCTGTTGAAAGAAGTGGGCGAGCTGGCACAAGGCGGCGCATTCGGTTCCATCATGGGCCGCAACGCCTTCCAGCGTCCGAAAAAAGAAGCTCTGGAACTTTTGCACAAAGTAATGGAAGCCTTCGCAGGTAAAAAACTATAGGCGCTGCGCGCACAGAGTGCAGGGCCCAAAGGGCCCGTAACTGGAGTAGATATGAGCATCAATGAAAATCCGCTAAGAGCGGAGAAACGTAAAAAACTTCATGCCCTTCGCGAGAAAGGCATCAACCCGTATCCCTACGTCTTCGAAAACAAGGCGAAGATCTCTGAAGTGGTGGCTGAACATTCTGCCACTTTGCAGGCGGGTGAAAAGAAGCCGGAATTCTCTTACCGTATTGCTGGTCGCCTGATGACCCTTCGTATGATGGGTAAGGCTTCTTTCTTCAATATCCAGGATCAGACCGGCACGGTGCAAGTGTACGTGAAAGTGGAAGAGCTTTCTGAACAGGACCGCGCGGCCTTTGAACTTGTGGATCTGGGTGACATCGTCGGGATTGACGGTTTCGTCTTCAAATCCCAAAAAGGTGAATTCTCCATTTACGCAAAATCTTTCCAGATTCTGACGAAAACCATCGAACCTTTGCCGGAAAAATTCCACGGCGTTCAGGATATCGAAATCAAGTATCGTCACAGACATCTGGATCTGATGACCGATGCGGATTCCCGCAAGGTGTTTGAAACCCGTTCCAAGATCATCAAAGAAGTTCGTCGCTTCCTTGATGACCGTGGTTTTATGGAAGTGGAAACTCCAACTTTGCAGCCGGTTTACGGCGGTGCTGCGGCGACTCCGTTCACCACGCACCACAAAGCTTTGGACATGAAACTTTACATGCGTATTTCGCCGGAACTTTATCTGAAACGCCTGATCGTGGGTGGTTTTGAGAAAGTTTACGAAATCAGCAAAAACTTCCGTAACGAAGGTATCGACCGCACTCACAACCCGGAATTCGCGTTGCTTGAGTTCTACGAGGCCTACACGGACTACAACTATCAGATGAAGCAGTTTGAAGAACTGATCTCTTCTTTGGCTTTGAAAATCACCGGCAGCATGAAGGTGACTTATCAGGGTAAAGAGCTTGATTTCACTCCTCCGTGGAGACGTCTGACGGTTCATGACGGTGTTAAAGAATACGCGGGCATTGATCCGGACAAGGCAACAGATCAAGAGATCTTCCAGGCCATCCGCAAAAACGGTGGCGATATCGATGAGCCGGGTAAACGCGGCGAAATGATCATGGAACTGTTTGAACTGACGGCCGAACAGCACCTGGTGCAGCCGACATTCGTGATGGATCACCCGGTGGAGATTTCTCCGCTGACGAAGATTCACCGTCGCGACAGCCGACTGGTTGAGCGTTTCGAGCCGTTCGCAGCCTGCATGGAAATCGGGAATGCTTACTCTGAGCTGAATGATCCGGAAGACCAGTTGGCGCGCCTGAAAGACCAGGAAGCCAACCGTGCGAAGGACGAAGAAGCTCATCCGATGGACGAGGACTTCCTGCTGGCGATCGATGCTGGTATGCCGCCGACAGGGGGCGTGGGAATCGGTATCGAGCGTATCGTGATGCTGCTGACAGATCGTCCAAGTATCCGCGATATCATCTTCTTCCCGACGATGAGAATCACAAAATAGTATCTAAAAGGGGAGCGAAAGCTCCCTTTTGTTTTTCAGGGGTTTGTTATGAAGTTTGTTTTGATTGCGGCGCTGGTGGTTTTGAGTGCGTGTCAGATGAAGCCGACGAAGGTGACTGTGCAGGAACCGGTGATGGGTGAAAATGTCACGGCTGAACAGTTGATCAAAGGTAAGACGGCAATTTTGGATGCTCGTCCGGCGTTTGAGTTTAACTTGGCGCATGTGCCGGGCTCTATCAATGTTCGTTGGGAGGACTTTTCTCAAGCCAATCCTAAATCCCGTGGTCTGTTGCAAAATGATCTATTTGCGATTGCTCGCAGACTGGCGCTGGTGGGTGTAGATCCGTCAACTCCTGTCGTGGTGCTGGGTAAAGGGGCGCAAGGGGCTGGTGAAGAAGGCCGTGTGGCGTGGACGTTGAAAGTGCTGGGCGTGAAAAACGTCTATACTTTGGTTCACACTTCTTACCGTGAAATGAATACGAATCCCAACCGTGAAGCGCCTCTGGTTCAGAACAAGCCTTACTGGAAACCCGAAGTGGCAGAAAACCTTGATACAACTTTGAAAGTGTTCAAGGCGGACGTTACACAAAATGAAAAGCCGGTGATCGTGCTGGATGTGCGCTCCGGTCAGGAATTCGCATTGCGCAATCTTTCCACGGAAAAATCCGTGAAAGCGCCGGTGGTGAACCTTGAGTGGCGTGAGTTCTTTGACGACAAAGGTCTTCCGTCTAAAAAGATCGAGCGCGCGCTTTATGAAAAGAACATTTCTAAAGACAGCCGTATACTGGTTGTCAGCAATCACGGTGTGCGTTCCGGTGCGGTGGTGTATGCTTTGAATTTCCTGGGCTATAAAAAGGCCACAAACTTCGCCGGGGGCTATGAACAATGGAATTAAACCCGCAGGAACTGATTCAGATTCTGAAGGACAAGATCACTCTGTACCAGCATCTTGGCATCGAAGTAAAAGAAATCAGTTCCTCGCGTGTGCATTTTCGGGTGTCCCTGGATAAAAGTAAAAACCACAAAGGCACAGCCTTTGGCGGCAGTCTGTATGCTTCGGCGGTTCTTGCGGCCTATGCTTTGGCGTTGGCAGGTTTGAAACAGCGCGATCTTGATACCGAAAACATCGTCATCGCCAAGGGCGAGATCCAGTACCTGCGCCCGGTGGAAACTGATTTCGATATCGTCAGTGAGTTTCCGTCCGAAGACGAGGAAGAGGCGTTCTATCAGGAGCTGCTTTCCAAAAAACGCGTTCGCGGCAAAATCCGCTCTCAGATACTGGGTGACGGCGGTTCTTTAAAGGCTTCCTTGGTCGGCGATTTTGTCGTCAAGTTGTGAGCCAGAATCTCTAAAATTTCAGCCTTTTTGACTGGCTTCACCGCATAGGAATCACATCCACTGCTGACGGCGCGTTGCAGATCTTCCACCACCGCAGTCGCCGTCAGGGCGATGATCGGTGTGTGTGGAAGCTTGTTCATTTTCTCGTAATATCTGATCAGTTCCGTGGACTTGTATCCGGTCATGATGGGCATTTGCATGTCCATAAAGACCAGGTCGTATTTACGTTCTTTGAATTTTTCAAAGGCCTCCTGACCATTGACGGCTTCGTCACAGTCAAAGGGCAGGCTTTTAAGATAATGAATCATCAGGACGCGGTTGTCTTCAGAATCATCCACCAAAAGCAGACGGAAGCGTTTGTCGGCCGGAAGCTGGTTCCAAACCATGGCGGGCTTGGTCTTTTTCTCGATGTTGCTGCTAAAGTCCGGACGGTGCGGAAGTAAAATTTTGAAAGTAGTGCCGCGACCCGCAAGGCTTTTCATTTCCAGGGTGCCACCCATGATTTCAACCAGGTTTTTGGAAATCACAAGGCCCAGGCCTGTGCCGCCATATTTTCGGTTGATCGTCGGGTCCCCTTGGAAGAACGGCGAAAACAGTTTGGATTGCTTGTCGCGCGGAATACCAATGCCGGTGTCCTGCACCTCGATCAGCAGCTGTTCGGGGGATTCTTTGGTCAGATCGACTTTCACTTTGACGTGACCTTCGGTGGTGAATTTCAGGGCGTTACCAATCAGGTTGAATAAAACCTGACGAAGGCGGGTGGGGTCACCCCATTGCAAGGCTGGGACATCGTTGGATACCTGCAGCTCAAAGTGCAGGCCTTGTTCTTCGGCTTTGATTTGCAGAATCTCAAAAACGCTGCGAATGGTGCTGTGAATGTTGTAGCTGACGTTTTCCACCGTGAGGGCTTTGGCTTCAATCTTTGAGAAATCCAAAAGGTCGTTGATCAGGGCCTTGAGGTTTTCCCCGGCGTGGCTGAATAAAGTTAAATATCTTTCCTGATCTTTTGACAGTTGGGTTTCACGCAGAAGCTCCAGCATTCCCAGGACGGAATTCAGCGGTGTTCTGATTTCATGGCTCATGCGGGCTAGGAACTCCGATTTTGCTCGGGAAGCTTCTTCGGCCTGTTCTTTGGCGGCCTTCAGTTGGCCTTCGGTTTCGCTCAGCTCGCGGATTTTTCCGGTTAAAGATGTCACGGCGGATCCCGTGATTAGCGAGCAGAAACACAAAGTCAGCAGTGTTGCCGGAGTTTGCACTTCAATAAAGGCATTGGACCAGGGCAGATTCGTCATCTTAGGCAGTATGATGGTCAGGAAAACCACCCAGGTATTCACGGCCAACGCGGCGTACATGCCATACCAGGCCGCTGATAGCAGCATCAAAATGCCATAGACGTACCACGTCTGCGGTAAGTGCACGGACACGGCTAAAGCCAGCATTCCGATTAACACGACCGCAAACAAGGCCTTTTCTTTTCGAGTCAGGGTTTCCCAGTGCATCGGGGGAAGGGGTTTGACGGCAAATAATGAAAGATTGCGTTTGCGCAGCCAAGGCGAAATCAGAATCAATGCCGGTATGCTCATAAAGATCGCGCCCGTCAGGTCGCCGACCGTTGTGATCAACGTGCTCCAGCCGAAGAGGGCCCTGTCCTGAATGCCGGTTAAAACAAACAGGGATTGAATCGCAATGGAGCAAATCACTGAAGGAATCAGCAGGCCGTACACAAAATAAAGACTGATATTTTTTGGACTGGGCTTCCAGGCATGGACGTCTTTGAAGCGTTCACGCACCAGGAACCACGAGAAAATCACTTCCAAGGTTTCAGGCAGGGCAAACAGGGGATAAAGTCCCGGACGTGGCAGACCAAAAAGCGAAATCGCAACCAGAGCATTCAGGAAAACGGCCGCAAAAACCCGCGGTCCCCACCACAGGGCCATGATCACGCCAAAGTTGATTGGGAAATAGATCCAATAGATCCCCTGGGAAACCTTGAAGGCGAGGCTTAGGAATGTGCCTCCAAGTAAAATGAAGAAAGGAAGGACCCAGGTCCACCATGGCAGTTGCTTTTGGTTCATGCCTCTAGTTTAGAGTGAAAGAACCTTGGCAACTAAACGAGAAGCTATGAATATGCTAAAGGTCAATACGGGGAGCTTTGTAGTAAGTCTGGCCAAAGCACAGGCCCACGGCGCAGGCATTAAAGTTGATGCAGCCGCCTTCTTTTTGCACACGATAAATGTCATCTTCAAGAATGTCGTCCATGCCGCGAGAAAGAATCCCGACAATTTCACCTTGAGCATTGTATAGCGGAGATCCCGAACTGCCAGAGAACGTGTCCACCTGGACTTTGAAAGTGTGCATCTCAGAACTGTCAGAAAGCACGTGTGCGTAATCTTTTTTTACCGGCAGCCCCAGTGGGTGTGATAGACTTAAAAGAGTTTGATTGGGTTTCAGCAGAACTTCTTTGGCAATCTTTGCCGGGCGAACTCCGGGAACGGGACGATCCAGTTCCAGAATTGCGTAGTCGATATTTTTTCTGATGTTTAATTCAAACTTCACGATGCTTTTGCAGCTGTAGATTTCAGAGGAGGGCAACATCGCTTGACGGGATTTTTCTTCGGTCCACCCGAAAATAAACTGACTGTCGTCGCATTCTTTTTGATTTTCCACGCAGTGGCCCGCCGTCAGTACCAGATTGGGGCCAATCAAAGTCCCGGAACAAAACCCCAACGTCGGTTGGGTCAGAAATTTTTCATCCGGGCAAAGCGGGTAAAGCTGTTCCAGTGGTGTTGAGTTCAGTTTGATGGCTGAATTTTGCGCCTGCGCCAGGCGATAAGAATGAACCAAGACGGCCGTGGCCTTGACCAGTTCTTTTTCCGCTGACGACGAGGTGCTGACATCTTCACGGGTGTCGCCGTTATAGATGGCACCGGGAGCCTCTATCTTGGATAAAGATTCAGGGGCCGAGCCCGTGCAGGCGGCCAAGGTCAGCGGCAGAAGGGCGCAGACAAGGAATCTCATTTTTTAGATCCTTTAGAATCAGTCAGTCCGGCCACTTGTCCATTGAGGGCAATAAAGCCGTCTTCGTGCGGGCCGCCTTTTTTCGGATTGATGTGCAGCCAATGGATCACGGCCTTGTGGGGAGAATACCTGTCCACCACAAAGTCACCGCAGGCGATGACGCGATCGCCGGGTTGGTATTCAGGAAGCTTGCCGTATTTCACGTTGTAGATCACCTCAACACGGTCGTCGTCGGTGTTCAGGTTTTCATCCAGATCCACTTCAAAGTGCACATGTCCCTGACGGTCTTCCATCAGGCGCACCAGGGTGCCGTCCACAAAAGCGCGGGCGGTGAATTTGTTTTCCATGAATTCGCGCCAGGTCAGCACCTGACTTTCGTTGAATTCCATACGGTCTTTGCGATCGAAACATTGAGGAATGCGATCGCTGGCAAATGCCGAACACGAGATCATAACAAGAAAGAAAATAAGCGGTTTCATAGGTGCCGAATATAACAGGATTTTGGGGAGGTTCTGATGACCATTTCCCCTCTGGAAAAGCTTTCAGGTGGTGTCTAAAATTTGGCCGTTTTTGCTGGTGAACTTTTGGGCGAAAAACAATAAACGTCACTCGGTGGATTTCTGCACTTTTCCCTCTGAAAATCTGGTAAAACAGGGTTCCAAAACCGCGAGGTGTGTGATGCTTAAGAAACTTTCTTTGACTGTATTGTCGGTGACGATGCTTGCGGCCTGTGGGCAGCAAAACACCGCAGAAATTCTGTCGGAAGACTCGCAATCCGCGGTCATTGGGGGTGAAAAAGTCGAAGTGGGCAGCCGAATCATGCGTTCCACCGTGGGGCTGTATGATGAAGGCTCTGGTACGTTGTGTACGGGAACTTTGATTTCCAAAGAACTGGTGTTGACGGCCGCACATTGTGTGACCCCGGGTTCCACGCATCAGTTGGTGTTCTTTACGGATGATATTAAAAACATGAATGCTTATAATTCCCGATATGCCATCAAATCTTTGCGCCATGAGGACTATGAACGAAGCCGTGGCCGCAAATATGACACTGCCGACATCGCGCTGGTCCGAATCCGGGGCGAATATATTCCGGTGGGTTATGCTCCGGCACCGATCTTTGCGGACTTTCAAAGCCTGAAAAAAGGTTCCGAAGTGGTGGTCGCAGGATATGGACTGAGCTGGGCGTGGGGCGTGAAAAAGGGTTCTGGAACTCTTCGCACCACGAAGTTGAAAGTGGGTAATGCCCGCCATGGACAAAACGAGATTCTGATCGATCAGTCGGTTAAAAAAGGGGTGTGCAGTGGCGACTCGGGCGGCCCGGCCTACATCGAAAAGAACGGTGACTTGTATCTGATGGGTGTGACCAGCCGGGGTGATTCGCTGGCGACACCGCTGACGCCGAAGTGTTTTCAGTTTTCCATTTACTCGCGGGTCGATGCTTACCTTCCTTGGATCAAAAAGACTTCCGCATTGTTGCTGAAGGATCGTTAAGCAGCCGCGTCGTGAAATCGAAAACGCGCTTCACATTGCCCAAACAAAACAGCTAGACTTAGGTGTTGAAGTTTATCTACCACGAAGGGAATCGTGTATGGGCAGCATCGTATCGTTCATCAATCAAAAAGGTGGCGTGGCTAAAACCACCACCGCAATCAACGTGGCATCTCAGTGGGCAAAAGAAGGCAAAAAGGTTCTTCTGGTTGACCTTGACCCTCAGTCTTCCGCAACTCGCGCGATCTTTGGCGACGAGGACTTTGAAGACACAATCTATGACGTTATTACCGGTGAAGTGCAGGCGCAGGACGCGGTGGTTTTCTCTGAAGCCTTCGGCATCGATGTAATTCCTTCGGAAATCATGCTGAGTGGTATTGAGATCTCCATGTCCACCAAGTTTGGCCGTGAAAGCATCTTGAAAAGAGCCCTGGCGGAAATCAAGGAAGAATACGACATTGTTGTGATCGATTGTTCTCCGTCTTTGGGGCTTTTGACTGTGAATGCGCTGATTGCCTCCAAGGACATCGTGATTCCGATCTGTCCAGAGTACTTCTCTTTGATGGGTATTGATCTGATTCTAGAGACTTTGAAAAGCATCAAAAACGGTCTTGGCCACACCATCAACGTGCGTGGGATCATCATCTCCAAGTACCGCAACCGCCGCATCGTGGAAAAGGTCATCCAGGATCTTCGCACGAACTATTCCATCCCGGTGTTTAACAACTTTATTCCTGAATCCATCGCGGTCGAGGAAGCTCACCACAAGCATCTGCCGGTGAATGACTTTTCTCCGAAAAACCCGGCGGGTCTTGCTTTGGCAAGCCTTGCACAGGAAATGTGGAATTGAAAAAGCACAACCCCTTGTTTCTAGACTCAACCCAGCCTGTTGGTGACAAACTGATCACCAACGTGGAGCTATTGGATGCGAGTCTGGCGCCAGGGGAATCGTTGTATCTTGAGGTGACTGACAGCTTCGGGGTGCAGCAGAAGTTCGCTCTTAAGACTGTGGCGACGAAAAAGTCCGTGCGCCACAGTGCCGAGCTTTGGTTGAATCAAAACGAGCAGATCAAGTACAGATTCATTCTGATCTCTGCCGGAGCCGAACTGCTGTCGACCCCGGAAAAGACGGCGCTAGCTGGCGGCGCCATCTCTGAAAAGTGGGATCCTGCCACGACTGTAAAGGCCTCGGCCGCGCCCAAGGCGAAGAAGGCAAATCCCAAAGCACCCAAGTCCTCTGAAATCAAGAAAACCGCTTCTATCAAGTCCCAAGGCCTTCTAGGCACCGCTCAAGACTATCAGCAGATGAAGTTCCTGCTGGGTGAGTTGGAATAGCCTTTCAGAAGCGATTACTTCGCCCCGGCCTCAATCCAGCGTTTCATGTAGCTCAACTCACCTGCCGTCAGCGGCGCCAGCATCGTGTTGCCTCTTTGTGGGGGCATGAAGCGTTTATTCATTCCCGGCACTGTCACTTGGTACAAGACGCTTTCTTCCGCAGTGGCAGCGAGCAGGTTGTGTTTTTGAAGGTCCGCCACCGTTTCAAGGATCGTGCGACGGGCCGTTTCCGTGCTATGGCAGACCATGCACTTTGGATCCAGGATTTCTTTTTTCAGATTTTCAAAACTTAATTCCAGCGTCGCCAGATCTGTTTCCGGTTTCTGAACCGGGGCTTCGGCATCGCCACAGTTGGAAAGTTCGCCGACCTTCTGAACATCAGAACGGCTGCGCACCTGATCGTCGATCCAGGTTTCAAGGATTTGTTTTTCGCAGGCATTCAAAGGCTGATAGCCCGCAGAACGAGGCGGCATGGAACCTTTGTTGATCGCGCCAAGAATGGCGTCTTTTTGTGCCAATACTTTTTCGGCCGTGTTCATGCTGCGACCACCGGAGGTGTGACACTCAAGGCAGGTGCTCAGCGCTGTGGATTTTACCACATCGAAGCTTACTTTTTCGTTTTGGAATTTACTGAAACCTTTGATCTCAAGACCACCGGTTTTAAACAGACCCAATTCTTCCATTGGGTAGCTGCAGCCCATAAGTGTTAGTCCCAAAACCGCCAAGAAAACGAAGTGCTTTTTCATAGTGGCAAAGGTTCTATCAAATTTTGGTGAAGTCGGGGGATTTGATTCAGTGCCGAAGAATAAAATACAAGGGACTGTCAGCTTTTTCGACAGCCCCCGAGTGGATAAAGCCTATTTTTTAAGTTTTAAAGGCTGAAACGGAGCCACAGAAGCCGGCTTACGACCGCCGCGGGCGGCATCAATACAGCTTTGCCGCTGGGTATCGCTGGCCTCGGTATTTTCTCCACATTTGGAAAGCTCGGCCGGGTTGTAGCTTTGTCCCTGAATGCTGTTCCAACATGCCCAGAAGGCCTTGTCGTCTTGTTGCAGGTGGCAGACCGTGGCGGCATACCAGTCGACGTTTTCGGTTTTGGTGCGTTCTTGGCATTCGGTGATTTCTTTTTCGCCGATGAAGCGTTCGCAGAAACCGGCAGGGTTGGTGGGCTCTAGGGCAATGGCAATCAGCGGGACACAGGCAATAAGAACCAAAGAATGCAAAACGAGCTTCATCTAAGCGACCTTTATTTTGAAAAGTACTGAATACATGGCCTTTAGCATGTCGGGATCATAGCGACCTGCCAGCTTTTCCTTCATCATGGTGACAGCATCAATCGGCGTCATCGGCACGTTGTAAGATCTTTGCGTGGTCATGGCGTCATAGGTGTCAGTGATGGCAACAATTCTTGCAAACGGGTGGATTTCTTCCGCGACCAATTGTTGAGGATAGCCGTTACCAGCCCAGGATTCGTGGTGTTCAAAGCACGCGGCTTTGATGGCATCACTGATGTTCGGGTGATTGTTCAAAATCACCAAGCCATATTGTGGGTGCATTTTCATTTGCTCCCACTCGGCATCCGACAGACCGCCTTTTTTACAAAGGATGTCCAGGCTGACGTTGCGCTTACCGATGTCGTGGAAAAGAGCGCCCACGCCCAGCTCTTCCAGAGTTTTTGCATCATACCCTAGGGCTTTACCCAAACCCAACGAATAGATGCTGACGTCCAAAGAATGATTGTAAGTATAGAAATCATGCCCGGACAAAGAAATCATAAAGCCCATGGCTTCCGGAGCATTTTCCATCAGATCAATGAAATCCGTGATGATGGGGCGGGATTCATCCAGGGCCTTGTTCACATCCGGATTTTCAAAAAGATCTTCCATCAAAGCGACCGAGGATTCACGCAGGATCTTGGCTTTATCAAACGGGTTCAGCAGGTCCGAGTTCATCTCTTCTTTCACCCAGTCGCGATAAGTCTGCTTGTCTTCCATGCGCACGAAGAAAGAATCGCCCGTATCACGTCCGTGCAATGTTTTGATTTTACCGGAAGCCAGCTTGTCGCCCGCTCGCAGATACAAAATATGTTTACCATCCACAAGGATGTAAATGTCAAAACTGGTGACTTTGTCGGGGCGAATTGTGCTGAGGCGGATGCGGAAGTAAGTCGTGGAATCCATAGGAAAATTCTGCCACGGAAGGGGACTTGAAGGAACTAAATCCGCAATAAACAAACAGCTCGGTCCTTGGTCTAGAAGCAAAGGGGCGAGTGCCCCTCACAACGTTTCAATGCGGGACGGGATTTAGCGTTTCAGCAGCATCTGCACTGGAGTCATTCCCGTGCTAAAAGGAGCCGCACTGGTTCGAGTCATCGACCCGTCGGTGCCTAAGTGATACTGCAATATTTGGTTTTCAATATAGTCAAGCACGTACGCGGATTTTCCGGCAGCATCCACAGTCACGGTTTCAGGTGAAGTCCCCGCAGCCACCGTGGACTTAAGCGCCAGAGTTCCACTGGTTTGAATTTCATAAACACTGACGGTGGATGAAAACGCGTTGGCTACATACAAGTGGTCGCCACTGATGGTCATGCCTTGCGGGCTTGATTCCGTCGTCATCACTTGGCGAGATTGCAAAGTGCCATCTGAACCAATGGCAAACACTTCGACTTCGTCGGTGCTGCAGCTAAGCACATAGATGAATTCACCTTGAGAGGTCTTATGTGAAGTGATCGGGCCTGAAGGACAGCCTTGCGAAGTCACCCGGTCCGGCACTAGCGGCGTCAGTGCGCCATTGCTGGCCACCGCATATTGGGAAATGCTGGCGTCAAGAATGTTCACCACATAGGCGTACTGACCCTGACTGGAAAAAAGCATGCTCAATGGCCCCGCAGTGTGGGGAGTGGTCGCAAGCGCGGTCAAGCGACCATCGCTGCCTTTGCTGTACTGAGTGATGGATTCACTGCGCAAGTTCAGGGAATAAACAAAGCGCCCATCCGGAGAAATCTGCACAGACTGCGGGAATTCTTCCGTGGCGACGGTGCCCAGTGATTGCAGTTTTCCATCACTGCCAATCTGAAACTGCGAAATCGTGTCATCACTGGCGTTCACCACATAAAGGTGCTCTTGGTTTTGATCCATCAAAAGTGACTTTGCATAACCACCGACGGCCGCGACCTCCAAGGGTGCCAGTGAACCATCCAGGGCAATGGAAAAAACACTGACGCTGCCATCGGAAGAATTCAGCACATAAGAAAACCTGGCCGGAGCAGGCGTGGGTGATGGGGAGGGGTCAGAGCCAGAACTGCCGGCACAGGCAGCAAGAGTCAGTGTCCAAAGCAAAGTCAAACCAAGGCGCAGGGCTTTCATGGGGTTCTCCGTAAAAAAACTAGCGCCCAGGGGCGCTAGTGACGACAAGTCGAAGGATGGATGGGTTGTTACCGGGAACCAGCTCGATTTCTTCGTCCAGAATCATGAAGCCAGCGCGGCACAGTTCCTGACGAATCACTTCAGCGGGTGGCAGTCTTTTTTGTGCTGTCCAGTGACGGCCATTCATGGCAACCACACCCGCAGCATCTGATTCTGGAGTTTGTCTCCACAACACATAGTCGGCATCCAGACAAATGGACTCGAAGCTGTCATCCGGATCGAACTGCGGGCTTAGGATGCAGGTGCGAATCACCAGTTTGCCATCTTCAGCCAGCATTTTACGAAGGCTTTGCAGGAAGCGCGCACGATCCAGTGGCAGTGGAATGTGAGTCAGGCAGTCACGATCGTGGATCAGATCGAATTTTTCCTGCAGCTGCTCGATTTGCAGGCTGCCGCCCACGCGGAAGGAAATATTCAAGTGCTGCTCCATCGCCATTTTGTGAACAATCGCCACAGAAGAGCGGTACATGTCGTAAGCCGCCACTTGCATGCCAAGTTCGGCCAGGGCCATGGCGCAAACTCCATGAGCTGCCCCCATATCCAAAGCCTTCAATCCTTGTGGGTTCGGGAACAGATCAGCGCAGACATCTTGCAGGTACTCGACGTGATTGCGTTCAGTCAGGCCGTTCAGGGCCACCAGGTTTTCACCGTTGATGGCAGTTTTGTGATTGTGAGTGCGGATGAATTGTTGGTATTGAGCTTTCATAAGATCTCCTTTATGCCAACCTATAAAGCACAGGCGGTGCCAGCGTATTTCGCTCTGTAAAGGGCTTAATTTCGAGCTGAAACAGCCCCCGCCGGGTTCCCGGCAGGCTGCGTTGCCGGGGGTTCGGCAGTTGCCGAAATCCCGGTGAATGGGTCATAATCCCTGCATGCCTCTTCGTCTGGATACGCAAATACAATTTCTTAAAGGTGTAGGTCCCAAATTAGGGGATCTGTTTTCTCGTAAAGGTCTAAAGACCTTGGGGGACCTTTTTGAGTTCTATCCCCGAGCCTACGAAGACCAGCGCGCAGCCAGAAACATTTCAAGCCTGCGCCCGGATGACATTGTCAGCATCAAGGCCACGGTCGTTGCCGTTCACAGTGTGAACATGGGGCGTTCGGCGCGTAAGATGTATGACGTTCTGGTCAGGGATGCCTCAGGTCAGATTCACTGCAAATATTTCCGTGTGCCTTACAAAGGCTACTTTGAACGCTTTAAGCCCTTCACCGAAGTTCGCGTGGTGGGAAAAGTCACCGAGTACCGCGGTCGTTTGGAATTCCATCATCCTGATATCAAGGATGTGGAGCCTGATGAAGAAACCCAGGATGCGCTGATTCCGCTGTATACGGAAATCGAAGGCCTTGCCACAGCCAAGATCATGAAGCTTGTTCGTTCCGCGTTTGCGCAAATTGAAGAGTGGCCGGAAGAGGCCTTCCCCAAATGGATGCGCGAAAAGTACAATCTGATTCCGCGCAAAGACGCTTTGAAGGACATCCATTTTCCGGATCCGAACAAGGCCAAGGAATATTCCGAATTTAAAACCAATGCTCAAAAACGCATCATCTTTGATGAGTTCTTCTGGTTGGAGCTTTACCTGGCTTCAAAAAAAGCAGGCTTCCAGAAAGAAGGCGCTCCGCAAATCAGAAACTCGGGCGAAAAGATGCGGGCATTGCTTCAATCGTTGCCATTTGAAATGACGGGCGCACAAAAGCGCGTCTTTACTGAAATCAAAGCCGATCTGGAAAAAGGTCACCCTATGCACCGAATGGTTCAAGGGGACGTGGGAAGCGGAAAGACTCTTGTAAGCTTTATGGCTGCCATCTATGCCGCAGAAAGCGGTTATCAATCCTGTTTGATGGCGCCGACAGAAATCCTGGCTGAACAGCACTTTAAAAATGCGCGCAAGGTGCTTGAGCCCTTGGGTATCCGGCTGGGGCTGCTGGTGGGTAAATCCAAAGCCTCTGAAAGAAAAACTTTGCTGGCCGCTTTGGCAGCCGGAGAGATTGACTTGATTATCGGCACCCATGCTTTGATCGAAGATGAAGTGCAATTCTCAAATCTGGGGCTTGTGATCATCGATGAACAACATAGATTCGGGGTTGAACAGCGCGGGGTTTTGAAAAACAAAGGCAACTCGCCGCACTTCCTGGTGATGACGGCAACTCCGATCCCAAGGACACTGGCGATGACAGTGTACGGGGACTTGGATGTTTCCATTATCGATGAAATGCCGGCAGGTCGAAGCCCTATCCAAACGCGCGCCACATTTGAAAGCAAACGCCCTCAAGCCCTGCAGTTCATGTTGGAACAAGTGCAAAAAGGCCGACAGGCCTATATCGTGTATCCTCTGGTGGAGGAAAGCGAAAAGATCGACTTGAAAGATGCGGTTTCAGAATACGAAAAACTGAAAGAGCTTTATCCGCAGCTGAAAATTGGTCTTTTGCACGGGAAGATGAAACCTGACGAAAAAGATCAGGTCATGGATCAGTTTCGCAGAAATGAAATTCAAGTGCTGGTTTCAACCACCGTCATTGAAGTCGGTGTCGACGTGCCGAATGCCAATATCATGATCATCGAACACGCTGAGCGCTTTGGTCTGTCGCAGCTGCACCAGTTGCGCGGTCGCGTAGGCCGGGGAGAATACAAAAGCTTCTGTATTCTGATCATGGGCTATGCGGTTTCTGAAGAAGGCAAAGCCCGCACCGAGATGATGGAAAAGACATCAGACGGATTTAAGATCGCCGAGTTCGATCTTGAAATGCGCGGGCCTGGTGAATTCATGGGGACCAGGCAGTCGGGCCTTTCCGGCTTTAAGCTGGCAAATCTGGTGCGTGATATGGCCATCTTGCAAGAGGCGCGTGAAGCGGCCTTTGAAGTTTTGCGCAAAGATCCAAAACTCTCATATTTAGAGAATCAAGGGTTGAAGGCCGAGCTGTTGCGTGAGCACGGGCCCGCAGCGCTTGCGGGTATCGCCTAATATGAACACCTTTCCTGTTTGAAATATTCGTGTGTCACTCTGAGAAAATGACTTAAGTGCGTGTTGTTAAGGACCGATCAATATTTGGATCCTAACTGAACGTCTTAAGGAATTGGAATGACCACGAACTATATCCGCAATCTGCTCATTGCAATCAGTTTTCTGCTGCTCACCGCGTGTTCGCTGGATGCAGAATTTTTCGAACGGATGAAGTCCACGGACAGTGGTTCTTCCGACGTCAGCTTTAAACTTTCCGATTTGCCGACGGATGTTCCGGAATCATTCCCCTATTATGGACAAGTTCAGGTCAGTGGTATTTCCAGTGCCATGTCCGTATTCAGCACGATGACACTTTCTTTGGAAGACAGCACTTGCGCGGGGCTGGCGATCAGCGATGAAGGCTGGATTTCCGGTGTGATCGACAAAGTCTCGGGCGAGACCTGTGATTTTAAAGTCAAGGTGACTCAAGGTTCTTACTCTGCGGTTTCCGGCGTTGTCAGTCTGGGAGTGCAAAACAGCCTGCAGCTGACTCTTTCCCAGGAAAACTTCAGCTTTGATTCCGGTGCGCCAACACAAACGACAGTGTTGAACCTGTCAGCTCCGGCCCCCTTTGCAACTTATCTTGATTACTCTATATATTCAGCCAACTCCGAATCTGCGCTGTTTAACGGTTTGAACACCGGGAAGATTCTGGTTCCTGCCGGTGCTACTTCGGTCAGTATTCCCCTGACTTTGCAAGCGGGGCTTTCTTTGTCATCCGCCGAACATCAAACCATTCAGCTTAACAGTGGTATGAGTGGGCTTAAACCAAAAATTGAATTGGCCATTCCGTTGGAACTTGGCGCCGGTGCTCCGGCGCAAGTCTTTCAGGAAATCGATGCCGGTGATACTCACGTCTGCGCGATCACGTCAGGTAAACTTTATTGTTGGGGTAACAACGATAAATACCGCCTGGGCTTGGGGGCCGGCGATCAGGACAATCGCACAAAGCCTGTCCGTGTGGGAAGCTCCACAACGTGGCAAAAGGTGGCTTTGAGTGATGAGGGAACTTGCGGCATCAACGATGGCAAACTCTATTGTTGGGGACGTAACGATTCCGGTCGTTCTGCGACGGGATCAACACTGCCAGCGGAAGTCACAGAGCCCACTCAAGTGGGAGGCAACTCGGACTGGCAGGATTTGACAGGCGGGGCGCATTTCTCGTGCGGTATCAGATCCGGTGAGCTTTATTGCTGGGGTTATAACCAGTTTGGTCAGCTCGCCACCGGAGATATTCTGACAAAATACAGTCCCACAAGAATTGGCGCTAGCACAACCTGGCAGAAGATTTCTGCCGGGGCATCGCATGTGTGCGGTATCGATTCCGGAAAGTTGTACTGCTGGGGGGCTGGAGCCCGCAAACAACTGGGGAACAACGCCAGCATCACTCGTCAGCAGAGCATACTGCAAGTCGGAGTGTCCACCACATGGGAAGACGTCGTCGCCGGCAGTGATCACACGTGTGGTATCAACGATGGCAAACTTTACTGCTGGGGTGACAACTCAGATGGAGAGCTTGGACTGGGCGCAGCCGAAGCGGGCAATATCATCGGCGCTATTTCTCAGGTCGGATCTTTTGGTGACTGGGAAAGTCTGACCGGCGGAGGCAATCACACTTGCGGTATTCGCAACGGTGGAGAACTTTATTGCTGGGGTGCTGTCAGCTATCAGGACGAAGTCTGGGAGCCTACTCGCATTGGTACAGACAGCACCTGGAATAAAATCAGCACAAGCTACTATATGACCTGCGGAATCAACGGCGGATCTGTGCTGTGCTGGGCGCATGAAGAGAACACCATTGATTTCATCGGATTGGGTGAGGATCGGGCCGAAATTGCCCACAAGCCTCATCGTGTGGGCTTGTCTGCAACTTGGTCTTTGCCAAGTGCGGGATATGGTCATTCTTGTGCGATCAATGCCGGTCGCCTTTACTGCTGGGGTGACAACTCCGTTTTCCAGTTGGGTCAAAATGACAATGGAACTCTCGCGTCCACGCTTGTCCCTCAGCAAGTTGGAAATTCCAAGGCCTGGCAGAAAATCGCCACTGGTGGGCCGCATACCTGCGGCATTAAAGAAGGTGAGTTGTACTGCTGGGGCCTAAACGTGGGGTTTGACTTCGGTGGAGGAGGTCCTCCGCCACCGCCACCACCACCGGGCGGCGGTGGTTTTATGCCGATGAGTGTTTCACCGGTTTCGCAAGTTCCTGCGCGTGTGGGGACTTCCAAGGCGTGGACTGCCATTGCCGCGGGTTCAGGACAGTTGTGCGGAATTAACGGTGGCAAGATGTACTGTTGGGGGCAGAACTCTGACGGGCAGATGGCGGCCGACCCGGCGACGGTGCCTTTGGTGGAAGAACCAACGCAAGTGGGCACTTCAGACAAGTGGCAGGCAGTGGGAATCAGTTCTTATCATTCCTGCGGGATCGATGATGGCAAATTGTATTGCTGGGGCTATGGTGATGACGGCGAGTTGGGCGACGGCAATAACACCTCTTCATATGTGCCAGTTCGGGTGGGTTCTGATTCTGATTGGACCGCCGTTGTAGCGGGAAATCTGCATACTTGTGGCATCCGCAGCGGGCAGTTGTACTGCTGGGGTGGCGGATACAAAGGAGCTTTGGGGCTTGGCAATCCTGTTGATCAGGCGACTCCGCAGCGTGTGGGCACATCCAGTACTTGGACTGAAATCGCATCTGGTTTTGAAAATAGCGCGGCGTGTGGAATTGATGCTGGAAAGTTGTACTGCTGGGGTTCGGACGATTGGGGTCAGCAGGGTAACGGCTCTGCATTTACCGGTGCTGAGGTTGTGCCGATTCAGTTGGGAACTTCCGCTTTGTGGCAAAAGGTTTCTGTGGGTGAAAAAAATGTTTGTGCGGTGAATGCCGGGAAGCTTTTCTGTTGGGGCGGCAATGATCAGGGGCAGTCGGCGGTTCCGCCGACACCGGGCGCAGCTGATCCGACAACGCCAACGCTGATCACTGGTTTCTAAGAAAAAATAGCGGAACATTTTGCTGTTGCATCCGCGAATTTTGTTTGTCATCCTTTTCTTAGATCACAAGGATGTGCTCTTATGAAATTGATCTTCAGCGTAGTTACGGCAACAGTTTTATTCTCTCTTCAGTCATTGGCGGCGGCACCTTCTTACAAGGTGAACATGCGCGTCGGTTTGAAGGGGGCTTCTCCTATTTCTATCAATACGGTTGCAAAATCCGGCAAGAAAAGCTTCGTTAGTGAAATCTCTGACGATGGACAAAGCGAAACACTGGTGGAAGTGTTTGCGCGCAAATCCCAGGTGAATAAAAAAGACGGTCTTTATATGGATGTGACCGTGACAAAACGTGTGCGTGGGCAAAAGAAACTCGCGGAACGCGCTCAGATTTTTGCTCCTGACAATCAAGAGATGGAATTTGGCATGAATTCCAAAGGTCGCACGGCAGGGAACCTTTCTCTGGCAGTGATGGCTCATCAGCTTTAAAAAATCACTCAGCGCATCAATATACTAAGTACCCCTTGCGACTGGACTTCGGTCGTGATCTGATTTTGTACTCAGAGGGGGTATTATGAATCATCTTGTGAAGGGCATCACGGTCTCTACGGTCGCGGCAGTTCTTTCTGTCAGCGCAGCACAAGCAGGCACGGTATTGAAATTCAATGCTGGCGCTATCGACACCAACAAACTTACCAGTAACTACGCTGCTTCCTGGATGATGGAAGCCAAAGAAACTGAATACATTGTTCAGTTCAAAAAAGCGGTGACTGAAAAAGACAAAGCAGCTTTGAAGGCTCAGTTTGAAGTGTTCGGCTATCTTCCTGATGATGCTTTGGTTGTTCGCGGGATCTACTCTGATCTTGTGACTTTCAAAACGACTCACCCTGGTGTACAGGCCGTGGTGAAATATTCTGCTCAATATAAAGTCAGCAATTCCTTTGCTCCAGCCAGCGTCTTTACTAAAGACAACATGGTTGCAGTTCTTGTGAACACTTTCAAATCCCATGAAGTGGAAGTGATCGCCTCTAAAATTGAAAAAATGGATGTTAAAGTAGCGGTTCAAGTTGTTGATGGAAAGCACATCACTGCTTTGATTCCTCGCGGGCTTGTTCCGGCGGTGGCTGCTTTGACGGGTGTTGAGCACGTTCAACCGGCTCCAGTGATTGAATCCTTGCACTTCGCGATGGATGAAGACCTGGCAGATCAGGTTTCTGCAACTGCAGCGGGTGATTATTCAGACCTGACGGGTGATGAGTCCGGCACTCGTTTGATGAATTTCGATGCAGCTTGGGCTTTGGGTTATGCAGGTAAAGGTCAGACTGTTTCCATGGCGGATACAGGTCTTGATTCGGGTAACACTGGCGCGATTCATCAGGATTTCGCAGGGGGCGTGATTTCTGGTTATCCTTTCGGTTTGTGGTCTAAATCATGGTCTGATCCAATGGGTCACGGTACTCACGTTGCCGGATCTGTGATGGGCCGTGGTACAGCTTCCAAAGGCTTGCTGAAAGGCGGCGCTTATGAAGCTAACATGGTCGCTGAAGGCATGTGGTCCCCGATGATGAAGAACTTGAGTGTTCCATCCAAACTAGGGGATTTGTTTGAAAAAGCGTTCGCTGATGGCGCCCGCATTCATACCAACTCTTGGGGTGGTGCTCGTACCTTCGGTGCTTATGATAACTTCGCAGTTCAAGTGGACGAATGGTCTTACGCGAATCCGGACATGTTGATTCTGTTTGCGGCTGGTAACAGCGGTACCGACAAAAACAAAGACGGCCGTATTGATTCCAACTCCATGGCTTCTCCGGGCACAGCGAAGAACGTTTTGACTGTGGGCGCTTCTGAAAACGTCACCAAATCCGGTGGTATTCAGGTTCCAATCAACAAACTTCGTTCTGCAAAAGACGAGTGGCCGGCTGAACCAATCTACAGCTCTTACATTTCTGACAATGGCAACGGTTTGGCGATGTTCTCGTCTCGTGGTCCAACGGCAGATGGTCGTACGAAGCCTGATATCGTGGCTCCGGGGACTAATATCCTGAGTGTGTTCTCTCAGGAAAAAGACGCTTCTCCACTTTGGGGCGCTTACAACAAAGACTATGTATGGTCTGGTGGTACGTCCATGGCGACTCCGTTGACGGCGGGTGCTGCGGCGATTGCTCGTCAGGTTCTTGTTGAAAAATTGGGCATCAAAAACCCATCGGCTGCTTTGATGAAAGCAACTATGCTTCACACTGCGGTTGATATGTACCCAGGTCAGTTCGGTGAAATCGGTGCAGCTCGTGGTCAAGAGATCCTGACTCGTCGCCCGAACTCTGATGAAGGTTACGGTCGCGTGGATGTGGCTAACATCGCCAACTTGGGTGGTGCTACTCAGTTCGTCGACAACCGTCAGGGTGTGGCTCAAGGAGCTGAGGTTTCCTACGAATTTACTTTGAATGCGCCAGGCAACCTGTATGCGAACCTTGTTTGGACGGATGCACCGGGTTCTGCGAATGCGGCCCAAGCGTTGGTGAATGACTTGGATCTGGTTCTGACTTTGCCAAATGGTCAGACCCTGAGCATGAACGATCACATCAACAACCTTGAGATGATCGAAAAGTCCGGCCTGCCGGCGGGTACTTACAAGCTGACTGTAAAAGGCTTTAAAGTTCCGCAAGGTAAGAACGGGGCTCAAGCTTATGCTCTAGTCTATACGGCTAAATAGGTCACGGTAGGCAATGTAAGTAATTGAAAACACTATTAAAAGGCTCGGGTGATCCCGGGCCTTTTTTGCTTTTCAAAGGGCTCTGAAATAATTTCCAATGCGCTGCTCCCGTTTGATAACTCGTGTCAAATTTGATAGAACTGTCGAGGTTGCAAGTCTGTCCAAAGGTCTAGGCCTAAGGATGTGTCCCTTTACCCTTGGGGAGGTTCGTGAATGCAGACGTTTGATGTCGGTGATAATGCAGTTTATCCTGGATACGGCGTTGTTAAAGTGGTTTCTATTGAAACCAAAGAGATGCTTGGTACTAAGACTACGTTCTACAACATGCAGTTGGTGGACACGGGTCTGAAGATCATGATCCCTACCACGAACGTGAAGTCCGCGGGTCTGCGTCCTATCATCTCCAAATCCGAAGCATCCCGAGTTGTTGGAATCCTTAAAGAAAAAGACATCAAGATCGACAACCAGACATGGAATCGCCGTTATCGCGAGTACATGGAGAAGATCAAAACGGGTTCCGTATTCGAGATTGCTGAAGTTTTACGCGATTTGTTCCTTTTGAAAGCGGACAAAGAGCTTTCCTTCGGTGAGCGCAAGATGCTTGATTCTGCGCGCAGCCTGCTTTTGAAAGAGCTGACTTTGGCGACCAGCCAGGAAGAGCTGTTCAAAGAGGAAGAAGTTAAAGCCATCTTCGGTATCACGGGTTAGGCTTTTTTAACCAGCCGAGAAAGGCTGGACGACTTTCAAAAAACATAATAAATTCGGGGCTTGGTTTAATGACCAGGCCCTTTTTGTTTTTTAAGGCCTTTCCCAGCTTTGGAGTTCCGCATGTCCTCGAAAATCTCTCCGCATGTTCGTGTTCGTTTTGCTCCGTCCCCAACGGGTTACCTGCACGTGGGTGGCGCAAGAACCGCGCTTTATAACTATCTTTTTGCCAAGAAAAATGGCGGTGAGTTCATCCTGCGTATCGAAGACACGGATGAAGCCCGTTCCACTCAAGAATCCCTGCGTGGGGTGGTTGATGACCTGGTTTGGCTGGGTTTGAAATGGGACGAGGGTGTGGATCCGGTGACGTTGAAAGACGTGGGCCCCAATGGTCCTTACCGTCAAAGTGAGCGCCTGCATATCTACAAAGAAATCGCTGATCAGCTTTTGAAAGAAGGCAAAGCGTACTATTGCTTTATGACCGAAGAGGAAATTGAAAAGCAAAAAGCCGCAGCTGGAAATTTCGCGCACTTGCAGTCTCCGTATCAGGATTGGTCTTTGGATCAGGCTTTGGAACGTCTGAAAACCGGCGACAAAGCCGTGGTTCGTTTTAAAACCAAGAATCTGGTGAAAGACTATATCTTCACCGACCTTGTTCGTGGCGAAGTGAAATTCCCATCTGACATGGTGGGGGACTTTGTTCTGCTTCGTTCTGACGGCATGCCGGTTTACAACTTCTGCTGCGTGGTCGATGACCATCTGATGAAGATGACCCATGTCTTCCGTGCGGAAGAGCATCTGCCAAACACTCTAAGACAGCTTATGATCTATGAGGCTATGAACTGGCAGGCTCCGGAATTTGGTCACATGGCTTTGATTCTGGATGAAGACCGCCAAAAACTTTCCAAGCGCAAAGGCGCTGTGGCTTGCGGTCAGTTGAAAGACGAAGGTTACCTGGCAAGTGCCGTATTGAACTTCATCGCATTGTTGGGTTGGTCTGATCCTCAGGGTCGCGAGATTCTGTCGGTGAAAGACATGCTGGAAGTGTTTGATATTTCCCGTTTGAATCCATCCGGCGCGATCTTTGACCGTGTGAAATTCAAATGGATGAATGCGCAGCACTTGCGTGCGCTTCCAAATGCAGAGTTATGGCAGGCGGTAGCGCCGTTTTTGGCTCGTGAAAACATGGATCTGCCAGCGGATCCTGCGTGGCAAAGCAAGTCCCTGGATTTGTTCAAGCCGTACATGGAAATTCTGGCCGATGCGATCGAACTGTATCGCCCATTGAATGACAAATCTTATGTGATCCTGCCGGAAGCGGATGAAACCATGAAGTGGGAATCCACCAAAGCGGTTCTGACTTCCTGGAAAAACCTGCTTCAGGCCCATCCTTCTGATTTCATGACAGAAGAAGAGTTCCTGAAAATGCAGGACGAAGTGAAAAACCAGACTGGTTCCAAAGGCAAACACCTGTTCATGCCAATTCGTGTGGCGGTGATCGGGAAGCCTCACGGAGCTGAATTGAAGACTCTGGTTCCTTTGATGAAAAAATCCTCGTTGGTGGCCCGCGCAGAGCAGGCCCTGGCAAAAGTGTAGGTTTAAAACTATGTTGAAGATTCACAATTCGCAAAGCAAGCAGCTTGAAGATTTCACACCACTGACACCGGGACAGGTGAAAATGTATGTGTGCGGTCCGACGGTTTATAACTTCCTGCACGTGGGTAACTTCCGCGGGCCGGTGGTCTTTAACATGGTTCGCAACTGGCTTGAAAATCTGGGTTATAAAGTAACCTACGCTCTGAATTTAACGGACGTTGATGACAAGATCATCAATCGTGCGAACGAGCTGGGTATGACCCCGACTGAATTGTCTGAAAAATACATCGCAGAATACAAAAAAGATTTCGCAATGCTGGGCCTGCGCCCGCATGACATGAATCCAAAAGTGACTGAACACATGGATGACATTCGCTCCATGGTGGAAAATCTGGTCAGTCAGAAGAAGGCTTATGAAGCTCAAGGCGACGTTCTTTATTCCATCGAATCCTTCAAGGACTATGGCAAGCTGAGTGGTCGTAACACCGACGACTTGCTGGCGGGTGCGCGAGTGGAAGTTGATGAAAAGAAACGCAACCCAATGGACTTTGCCCTTTGGAAAGCGGCAAAGCCGGGTGAAGTGTCCTGGCCGTCTCCTTGGGGGCCAGGTCGTCCGGGCTGGCACATTGAGTGCTCGGCGATGATTAAAAATCTTTTCGGCGATCAAATTGACATTCACGGTGGCGGTATGGACTTGATCTTCCCACACCACGAAAACGAAATCGCGCAAAGTGAAGGCTGCACTGGCAAAGCATTCGTAAAATACTGGATGCACAACAACATGCTGAACTTCGGTGGACAGAAGATGTCCAAGTCTTTGGGGAACATCGTGACCATGCGAGAATTCCTTGAGATGTACAACGCCGAGATCTACAAATGGATGATTCTGTCTGCGCACTATCGCACGTTGAGTGACTTTGGTGATGAAGCCGTCGAGCGCGCCGTGGGCGGGTTGTCGCGCGTGTATTCGGCGCTTTCCATGGCGGAAAGTTATCTGACTCCGGAAGTGACTCAGGAAGATGCTGCTTTTGCGAAAATCACGCAGGACGCCTGGAAGAAAGTGGAAGAAGCCATGAATCATGACTTCGGAACACCGGATGCGTTTGCGGCGATGTTTGAAGTGGTTCGCCAGTTCAATGCCCAGGTTCGCCGTGGCATGAAGGCGAACCCAGCGATTCAAGGCAAAGCTTTGGCCTTCCATAACTTCGTTCGCAAAATGGGTTCGATGATGAGTTTGTTCCAGGAACCGGCTCACGCGTTCCTGATCAAGCTTGATGATATGTTGCTGAAGAAAATGAATCTGGAAAGATCCGCTGTCGACACATTGGTGGCAGAACGTGGTGAGGCCCGTGCGGCGAAGGACTTTGCGAAGTCTGATGAATTGCGCGCGAAAATCACCGCATTGGGTATATCTGTCAGCGACACTCCGGAAGGAAGCTTCTGGGAAGTGACGAAATAGTGTCCTTGGTCATCCGCCATCTATATGAAAATCCGGAACTGCTTTCGGAGGTGGGTGACTGGATCTATCAGGCGTTCTGGGCCGATCAGCCCGGTGTGACCGTGGATGATTTGAACGAGCGCCTGAAGGAAGCGGTGAACGGCGAATCAGTGCCCCTGTCTTTGGTGGCGTTCCTTGACGGCAAACCCGTTGGTACCGTGAATCTGATTGAAAGTGATGATGAGGCAAGGCCTCATTTGAAGCCGTGGCTGGCCGCCTTATTTGTGATGCCCGAGTTTCGAAATGCCGGTGTGGGCGCAGAGTTGGTGAAAACGTTGTTGGCGGAAGCTCGCCGTCTTGGAATTAAGAAATTATATTTGGGCACCGAACGCCCGGATTTTTATGCGCGTCTAGGGGCCATCATTCATGAAATGGCCAGCCCCACGTTTGTAATCATGACTTTTGAAATTTAAATTCTGAAAATTAAATCCAGAAACTAAATTCTATTTTTCCAAACTTTGATACGGCCCGCCGCCGCTACGATGGCGGACGATGTCATTCATTTATAATCCAGCGATGATGGAATTTAAATCCGGTTTTGAGATCGGCATTTTACCGCTGTCGCGGGTGTTTTTACTGACGACTCCAAACGGAATGTCACCCCACCAGCGTTCCACCATGGTGCCATCGGCCATGGTCATGCTCATTTTACAGGTGTCATAAGTTCCCGCCGGGGCGCTCAGTTTTTCAAGAGTGCCACCGTTTTTCTCGCAGTCGGCGATCAGGGCTTTGTATTTTGCTGGTGAGTAGAGGTCAGAGATCTCCATCGTTTCACTGGTTTTGTCGGTGCCTACGACCGCTTCTATTTTGATTTTCCAGATGTTCTTTTTTTCGTCGTGGCCGATGACTTCTTTAGTGATTTTCACGGCGTTGGTTTCGCCATTGATGGTGCTCATCGTGCCTGTCCAGGATACTTTGTCGCCGACATTGGGATAGGCCAAGGCGGTCGTGGCAAACAGAGCTGTGAAAGCAGTCAGTAAAGATTTGGTAAACATAAAGCCTCCTTCCATGGAATGCCACTAATATGGCATCCAAAGAAGAAGGCTGAAAGTCCAAGACCGGATCGGGTGCTAAAGTACAGGCTTCACTTTACCGCAATCAGCAGAAATAAACTTACCCTGATAGCGGATTTGAGTGTTGTTACCCTTGCTGGTTTTGCCGTTCATCAGACCTTCGTATTCGTTGCTGGATTTGGCATTCCACTCGAAGTCTCCCTTGGCATCATCTTTTGGGCAGTCAAATGTGCCGGCAAGTTTTTTTGCTGTTTGAGTGGTGATTTTGGTGGTGCAGGCTTTGGTGCCTTCCATCACTTTATTGGGATTTTTAAGCATGTCGGCCGTGTAGCAGATGCGATAGCCATTTTTTGTGACGGGAATCTTGTCCGAACCTGCCAGCATCGCTTCCATCTTTTTTCTTTGTTCCGGTGGCAGTTGTTCCAGGGCTTTGTTCATTTCCGCCATGGGATCAAAGGCTTTTCCATCCAGGGTCATTTGCATTTTTACTTCCCACAGGCCGGGTTTGATATCAAAGGCTGCAAATGATGCAGAAGCTGTGCAAAGTGCGGTGAGCAAAATTAAAAACTTCATGGTTCCTCCGGTTATTGGGGTGTCAGTTTCAGCTCGTATTTTTTATTCTTTTCAATGTCTTCGACCGCCATGTATTGCGGGCGGTATTTTCCGTCCAGGAACAATTGCACCTGATCTTTGTAGAATGGTGACAGGATATGTCCGGAAATGCCAATGGGATTAATACCCCAGCTGGTTTGTGGACGGGCAAAATCTATCACACGACGGGTGGATGGACCGGCCACAACTTTGAAATCACCACCAAGACCGCGCATTTTGTTGTTATTGATTTCATTGTAAGCCCCCGGCATTGGGTAAGGTCCCAGATTGAAGATCTTATCCAGCGGGAAGCTGCGACCCAGTGGATGTTTGTATTCCACGGTGTGCAGTTCGCCCCAGGGGATGTCCTGCACTTTTTCAATCGCAGTCACGAAGGCTTGGGTGATCAGTTCATCCTGATTGCGGTTTTTCCACCAGGGCGAGCTGTCGTCCAAAACGGCGCGCTCGTAAAACGCCCAGGCGTAAGGGGTGGTCAGATAAGTGGCCTTCATTTCTTCAGGAACATCTTTTAGCAGCAGCAATACCAGCTCGTTGTTCCACTGGTGGTAAAGACTGGCTTCCACGGATTGAATGTCTGAACGCAAGTTCCAGTTTTTCAGCGCGTTCAATTCAGTTTCATATTTCAGATTCTGTGCTTCATCCAGTTGCAGATGGTCGTTCAGTTTGTCTAAAAGCTCACGGGTTTTATAGTTGAAGTTGTCTGTTTGAAGGGCACGCACATCATCGGCACTCCACAGGTCTTTTTCGCCCAAAGCTCGCAGCAAAGTTTGGTAACGGTCATCAGACTGCCAGTCGCCGCGGATATTTTCAGAAATCCCCTCGGGGCGGGAATTGGCAGTCACGATAATGCCATTTTCAGGATTCACCTTGTGGGGTTTGTCTTTCCACGCCAGAACACGTTCGTATTCTTCAAGTCCGGAAGCTCCGTCCAGAATCATGTCCGAGTTGGGATTTTTCTTAATGGCAATATCACCAAAGATCCACCATGCGATACTTTCGGCATCCGCATACATGACATTCAGACCTGGTGCTGTTCCATATTGCAGGGCTGTTTCAAAGGCTGTCATGTTCGGCGCTTTGCCCATTTCAAAAAGGGCTTTCATCGGATTGTTTTCCGGGCGGTGGTACGCCCATTTCAATGCCAGATTTTTGCGTTCCAGAGTTTCATCCATGATCGGGCCGTGATTGGTTTCAATCATGTTCAGCACCAGATCATCCGCATCTTTGATTTTGATGGTTTCAGTCCATTCCTGATAAGGAACTTCCTTGCCCATAAAGACGGCGGTCTTTTTATCTTTGTTCAAGGTCTCAGCGTAAAGATCCATGTCGTCAGAAAGCGACATGGTGAAGCCCCAGGCGTGCTGGCGGCTGTGACCTAGGATGGCAAACGGCACCAAGGGCAGATAGTGGCCGTAAAGTTCAAACTCGGGCGTTTGTATATGCGCTTCCACCCAGGTTGCCGGGTGTGAAAACCCGATGTGAGGATCGTTGGCGAAGATACTTTTGCCGGACTGGGAACGGTCCGGTCCAATCAGCCATGCGTTGCTGCCTTCAAAGGAAGCGGTGAAAAGATTTTCGGTCAGCAGCTCGAACGGTGTGAAGCCGCCCTGCAGGCTGGTGATTTTCAGCGGATCTTTCAACGGCACATTGCGAAGGCCCTGGAAAGATTCTGGAGAAAGTTTGCCGGCAAGCTCGGTCATTAAAGGATCGGCTTTCAATGCGATTCCAAAGCTGTAGGCCATGTGGCCGGTCATGATATAAGCATCCAAGGGCGAGAACGGGCGGGGTTTTAGTCCTACCAAGGTCATTTCATAGGGGGCCTTTTGAGTGGTGATGTATTGATTCACTCCCTCAAAGTAAGCTTCCATCTCGTCCCACATGTTTTGATCAAAGCGTCCCTCGGCTTTTTCTTTCGCAAGCATGCGCTCGACAGATCGGCGAAGCATCAGGCTGCGATACAGCTTGTCGCTGGGCAGAGCCAGCTCTCCGAAGACCTCAGAAAGTTCCCCTTGGGTCATGCGGCGGGAAAGTTCCATTTGGAAAAGTCTTTCGCTGGCCATGACAAAGCCCAGTGCTTTCAGGGCGTCTTTTTTACTGGCGGCTTTGATGTGAGGAATGCCGTATTGATCGCGAATCACGGTCACGGGCTCAGTCAGCCCTTTAAGCGGCAGCGAACCTTCCATAGGCGGCAGGGACTGGCGCATAAACAAGTAACCCCCCAAGCAGAAGACAGTAACCAGGATGAAGAATACGAGAAGGCTTCGTTTGAGTGTTTTCATTCCTCAACTGTCGGCGGGGTCTGGTGGGGAGGCAAGAAAACCTTTAATTGCCACCTCGCATATAACGCAGAGTAGGGCCAAAAAAGGGCGGGTACTTTTTTATGATCGTGCTATTCTTGGAGGGATGGCCTCAGCATATAAAAAGAACTTTCAATTGGTGTCCGAGTTTAAACCTTCCGGTGATCAGCCGAAAGCAATTGAGCAGATTGCTGAAAACTTCACCGCAGGGTTGAAGCATCAAACACTGCTGGGGGTGACCGGGTCGGGTAAGACCTTCACGATGGCTCACACTATTGCTAATTTGAATCAGCCCGCGCTGGTGTTGGCTCCGAATAAAACTCTGGCGGCTCAGCTTTATGCTGAATTCAAAGAACTGTTCCCGCATAATGCCGTGGAATACTTTGTCAGCTATTACGACTACTATCAGCCTGAAGCTTATATTCCCTCCACTGACACGTATATCGAAAAGGACTCGGCGATCAACGAACAAATCGATCGCATGCGCCACTCGGCGACGCGTTCGTTGTTTGATCGTCGTGATGTGATCATCGTTAGCTCTGTATCGTGCATTTATGGTTTGGGTTCGCCAGAGGCCTATGAAGGCATGATGATCCAAATCGTGTCCAACACCTCGATGAAGCGCGATCATTTGCTGCGAGAATTGATCCGTATTCAGTATCAGCGTAACAACGTGGACTTCTCGCGCGGAACGGTGCGCGTGCGCGGGGACAATGTCGAGATTTTCCCGCCGTATGAAGAAGAGCGCGCCGTGCGTGTCGAATTCTTTGGCGACTATATCGAGCGCCTTTCGTGGATTGATCCATTGACAGGGCAGATCCTGGAAGAAATTGACCAAATCGGTATTTATCCGGGCAGTCACCACGTCACCAGTGATGACTCTTTAAAACGTGCCATTAAGACCATTCAGGATGAATTGCGTGATCGCCTGGTGCAGCTGAATCAGGAAATGAAACTGCTTGAAGCTCAGCGTTTGGAACAAAGAACCTATTACGACATCGAGATGATGGAACAAATGGGTTTCTGTCAGGGGATCGAAAACTATTCCCGCCACATGACGGGCCGTGGGCCGGGCGAGCCACCTCCGACGCTGCTTGAATACTTCCCCAAAGACTTTGTCACCTTTATCGACGAGTCCCACGTCACCGTGCCTCAAATCGGAGGGATGTATCGTGGGGACCGTGCGCGAAAAATGAATCTGGTTGAACACGGCTTCCGCCTGCCGTCGGCATTGGACAATCGTCCTTTGAACTTCCAGGAATTTGAAACCATGATGGACAAGGTTGTCTATGTCTCAGCGACGCCTGGAACTTATGAACTGCAAAAATCCGAAGGGGTTATTGTCGAGCAGATCATTCGACCGACGGGCCTGATTGATCCGGTCGTGGAAGTTCGCCCGGTGAAACATCAGGTCGATGACCTGCTGAAAGAAATCCGCATCCGCGTAGCCAAGCAAGAACGTGTCTTGATCACAACCCTGACTAAGCGTTCGGCTGAAGATCTGACCGAGTACTATGAAAATCTGGGCATCAAAGTAAAGTATCTGCACAGCGAGATCGACACCATGGAGCGTATGGAAATCCTGCGCGATTTGCGTTTGGGTGTTTTCGACGTTCTGGTGGGGATCAACTTGTTGCGAGAAGGCCTGGATATCCCTGAAGTCAGCCTTGTGGGTATCACCGATGCCGATAAAGAGGGCTTCCTGCGTTCGGAAAGATCATTGGTGCAGACCATCGGTCGTGCGGCCCGTAACTTGAATGGCCGCGTGATTCTTTACGGGGACATTATCACTGAAAGCATGGCAAAAGCCATGAATGAAACCGACCGTCGTCGTCGTATTCAAAGTGAATACAACGAAGCCAATGGCATTACCCCGCAGTCGGTGAAAAAACGCATCCGTGATGGTCTGGGGGAAATGTTTGACGGAACGGTTTCCACACCGTTGGGTGGTGAGAACAAGTCCGCTGCCATTTTAAATAAATTTGCACAGCAGCCTGAAAAGATCCAACAAGAGATCACCAAACTTCGCGCCCGCATGAAAGAGCTTTCTGCGAACCTCGAGTTTGAGGAAGCGGCCAAGATCCGCGACGAAATCAAACGTCTGCAGATTGTGGAGCTGAACGTGCGAAGTGGAGAGATCGAGCAGGAAAGTGCGGAGGTCGTCAAGAATGGCCTCAAGTAAGTTCGAGGAAGTGCGCGACAAGGTAAAAGAGTTTCCGACGCAAAGTGGTGTTTATCTGATGAAAAACACCGCCGATAAGATCATCTATATCGGTAAAGCGAAGAATCTTAGAAGCCGTGTGCGCAGCTACTTTAACGACAGCAAGGATCACAGTCCCAAGACGCGTTTGCTGGTCTCGAACATCTGCGAAGTTGAATACATTCTGACTAAAACCGAGGTCGAGGCGTTTTTGCTGGAAGCCTCGCTGATTAAAAAACACCGCCCTAAATACAATATCCGTCTGCGCGATGATAAGGCCTATCCTTACATTCGCTTTAGCTGGGGTGATCAGGCGCCAAGGCTGTATCTGGCGCGCAAGGTGAAAAAAGACGGGTCCCTTTATTTTGGTCCCTACACCTCAGGTCTGGCCGTGCATGGCACGATCAAGTTTCTAAACAGAACCTTTAAAATCCGCGATTGCACCGATGCAGTCTTTAAATCCCGCACACGTCCATGCATGACCTACCAGATCGGCCGTTGTACAGCGCCTTGTGTGAAGTACATCTCAATGGAAGATTATCGCAACGAGGTCGAAGGGGCGAAGCTGTTCCTGAAAGGCCAGAACAAGAAGGTCATTAAAACCATGACCGAAAAAATGAGAGGCGCCGCTGACGAGGAAAGATTCGAAGTCGCCGCGCGCCTGCGGGACTCCATTGAATCCATTAAAGCCATCTTGCAAAAACAGGCGGTCATCAATGACACCTCGGAAAAAGACCAGGATGCCCTGGGGTACTATGGGGATGAACGTGGCTGTTTGATTGAAACCGTCCACATCCGTGCCGGACGTGTTATAGGAACAAGGCCGCATTATCTGCCGCACTTTGATCCGAATGATGCGGTTGAAGATCCACGCGAATGGCTGGTGGACTTCCTGAATCAGTACTATGAAGACAACTTCATACCGGACGAGGTTTTACTGCCACTGGATATCGGCAGCGACCTGACCAAGCTGATGGAAGAAGTTCTAAAAGAACGCTCGGGCAGCAAGGCTACTGTCAGATTTGCCACTGATGAGCGCGGCCGCAATCTGGTTGAAATGGCCCATGAAAACGCCAAGTCGCATTTCTTGAAATACGTTTCGAAGTCCGAAGAAAAGCTGCGTGGTTTGGAAGAAATCAAAGAACGCTTCAATCTGCCGGAACGTCCGCGCCGTATTGAGTGTTATGATATCTCCACCTTCCAGGGGGCTGAAACCGTGGCCTCGCAGGTGGTGTTTGAGGACGGGGTTCCGGCCAAAGAACATTATCGTCGTTATAAGATTAAAACCGTTCAGGGCATCAATGACTTTGCCTCGATGTACGAGGTTCTAAGTCGTCGCTTCAAGCATACGGAATATGATGATCCACATTTGATCGTGATCGACGGTGGCAAGGGGCAGCTGTCCCAGGCCATGAAGATTCTGGAAGAAATCGGCCGCAAGGACATTCCCGTGGTGGGCTTGGCCAAGGCGCGCACTGAAAGTGACTTCCAGAAACAGGAAGTCGAATCCACGGAAGAGCGCTTCTTCCTGCCGGGGCGGTCCAATCCGGTGATCTTTAAGCACAATGCCGAGGCCTTGTACATTCTTTCGGGCATCCGTGATGAAGCCCATCGTTTTGCCATCACCTACCACCGCAAGTTGCGTGAAGGCACGTCGCTTGAAAGTGAGCTGGATTACGTCGTGGGTTTGGGGGAAAAAAGAAAGAAAGTTCTTTTGACTCAGTTCAACTCTGTTGATGAAATCAAAATGGCTGATGCCGAGGAAATCGCAAAACTGAAGGGCTTTAACCGGGTCCTGGCCGAGCGTATTTTACTGCAACTGAACGAAAGCGAAGAAGAAGAAACTGAGGTTGAAGAGTGAAGAGTCATGCGCTCTTAGTGGGACTGGGGATATTTTTAAGTCGTATCGCGGGTCTTGTCCGTGAAAGGGTCTTTGCCCACTACTTCGGAAATTCTGATGCCGGGGACGCCTTCAAGGCCGCTTTGAAAATTCCCAATTTCCTGCAAAATCTTTTCGGTGAAGGCGTGCTGTCCGCAAGCTTTATCCCGGTCTATGCCCAGTTATTGGCAAAAAAGCACGATGAAGACGCTGCCAAAGTGGCGTCGGTCATTGGCAGTTTGTTGTTCCTGATGACTTCAGGTCTGGTGCTGTTGGGTGTGCTGGCGACACCATTTTTGATTGATGTGATTGCGCCGGGGTTCACCGGTGAAAAGCGGGATCTGACCATTCAAATCGTCCAGATCCTGTTCCCGGGCACGGGTTTCTTGGTAATGTCGGCTTGGTGTCTGGGGATTTTAAATTCCCATCGCAAGTTCTTCCTTTCTTATGTGGCACCGGTGATCTGGAACTTGGCGATTATCGCAGCGCTTGTGATGTGGGGTGGGAAGCAAGGTCAGTTCGATCTGGCCGTCACGGTGGCTTGGGGCCTTGTGGCCGGAAGCTTTCTGCAGTTTGCAGTGCAGTTGCCGTCGGCGTTGCGTTTAGGAAGAAAGATTTCTCCGTCTTTGGATTTGAAACTTACTTCTGTTCGCACGGTGGTGAAGAACTTTGTGCCGGTGGTGTTTTCCCGCGGGGTGGTTCAGGTCAGTGCCTATATCGATAACGTACTGGCAAGTTTGCTGCCAACCGGAGCGGTATCCGCGTTGGCTTATGCGCAGACCTTGTATCTGTTGCCAGTAAGCCTTTTTGGTATGAGTGTCTCGGCCGCCGAGCTGCCGGCGATGTCCCAAGCGACAGGTTCTGACGAAGAGATCCGTCACTATCTGCAAGGGCGCCTGAACAAGGGGCTTGAACAGATCGCGTTCTTTATTATTCCGTCGGTGGCGGGTTTCCTGATTTTGGGGGATCTGATTGTCGGCGCTGTTTTCCAGACTGGTGAATTCACTGCACAGAACACCCATTATGTGTGGATGGTGCTGGTGGGATACACCTTGGGCTTATTGGCCTCCACCCTGGGACGTTTGTATTCCTCGACGTTCTTTTCTTTGAAAGACACCAAGACACCGCTGCAATTTGCAATTGTGCGTGTGATCTTTGCGACCTTGCTGGGCGCGATGCTGGGGTTCTATGTGCCCCAGGCGTTGGGTCTTGATTCTCAGTGGGGAACAGCAGGTCTGACCGCGGCTGCGGGGATGGCGGGTTGGATTGAATTCTATCTTTTGCGCAAGGCCTTGAATAAACGCATCGGTCGCACTGGATTGTCTTTAAGATTCCAGGGTAAAGTGTGGCTGATGGCTTTGATTGGGGCGGGTGCCGGCGCGCTCGTTGCCAAGGGTTTGCTCGATGCTTCAATGCACGTCATTGCGCGTGCGGCAGTGGCACTTTCGGTCTATGGCCTGCTCTACTTCATATTGGGTTATTTCTTGAAAGTAGAGCAAGCACACAGTTTGCTGCAGAAAGTTCTGCGCCGAATTCGTTAATCACCAGCGCACACCCCAGCCGTAGAGTTCAACGACTATACTGCCGTTCGGGAAGGCGAATCTGAGTGCGCCGCTGAAATAGCCTTCATACCAAGGACGGAACTCGACACGGGTCAAACAGCTTTGGCCCGGATACAGATAGTTCGGACATTGGCTCCAGGCCCAGAACGCGGCACCGCTGATGTAAACTCCACGAACATACAAAGGTTCATATCCTGTGTTGCGCAAATAGATATCAGCGTATTGGCTCCAGTTCACGCGCACGCTGCCAAAATTGTAGTAATAGTATTGATGCGACTGCGTCTCTATCGTGGATGGAGTGACGGTGACTTCCAGTGGGGCTGCCTGGGTCGTTAAGGGCAGGTAAAGACTTGCGGCAAGGAAAATACTTAGTAGAAGCTTCATAAGCACCTCCTGACACCTCTATTTTTTCCCAAGAAGAGATTGGTCGCAAAGTTTTTCAGGAGTATGCTGTTCTTGTCATGAACGAATCAGTCTGGTCTCCGATGAGAATTTCAATCTATCGATCCTTCTGGATCTGTGCCTTTTTGTCGAATCTGGGAACCTGGATTCAGGATGTGGCGGCCAGCTGGGTGATGACACATTTATCGACGTCACCGCTGATTATTTCTTTGCTGTCGTTCACGGGCAGTTTGCCTGTGTTGTTCTTCAGTATCCCTTCCGGCTATTTGTCGGATCTGGGGCATCGTCGAAAATTGCTTTTATTTGCGCAAGGTCTGATGTGTTTTGCCGCGGGTCTTTTGGCGTATCTGGTTTGGACAGAACAAGTCACCGAAGTCAGTTTGCTGGGGTTGTCGCTGATCATGGGTGTGGGATTCGCACTTTCCAATCCCGCGTTTCAGTCCGTGCTGACTGATCTTGTTCCCAATGCCATGCAGGCGCAGGCAGTGCTGGTGTATTACATGGGGATCAACATCACGCGAGTACTGGGGCCCACACTGGGTGGTGGTATCTTAAGTGGTTTTGGGCCCAGCAGTGCCTTTGTGGTGAACAGTGTTTCTTACCTGGGATTGATTCTATTTTTCTGGAAGTGGCCAGTGCCGCAAACCGTGGAAACCCAAAAGCAAAAAATCCGCATTCAGGAAAGTGACTGGAAGCCGTTGTTGTCATTGCATAACATGAAACTGTGGGTGGAAATTTTCCTGGTCACTTTCTTTGCGTCTTCGTTGTGGGCGCTTTATCCGACACGCGGGCGTATCGAGCTGCAACTAAGCTCGTTGCAATACGGATCACTTTTGGGATTCCTGGGACTTGGTGCCTGCGTCAGTGCTTTCCTGTCAGGAAAGATCATGCATCCGGATCGCACTCAAAAATCTTTGGCGGGATCTTATGTGATCTATGCGGTGGGGATTTTGCTGTTAGGGCTTGCGCCCGGTTACGCGTTGATGTGTGCGGCGATGTTCTGTGGCGGGGTGGGCTGGCTGGTGCTTTCCACTTTGATGAACATGAGCTCAAGGCAAATCACCGGTGCTTCGCAATTGAAGGCGACAATGCTGGGTGTGTTTTTGGCGGTGTTCTATGCTGGTATGGCGTTGGGTGCGATTTCCTGGGGGGCCGTGGCGCGTGTGGGTTCCACTTCGGTGGCTCTGATCATGGCTTCCGTGGGTTTGGGGCTGATTGGATTTTACAAAGGGCTTAAAGATTTCACTCGCGCTTAGTGCACTCGGTGATTTTCTTCTTTGATCAAAGCACAGCATGGGCAGGATGCTTCTTCTGAAAGCACTGCAAATTCATTCAATTGTTTGTAACTGAATTCCAGGGCCGTGCCGCAGGCTTCACAGTTGTTGATGGCTTTGCGGAAGGCTTCGCGTTTCATGAATTCTTCAGTCGGGATGATATTGAATTTGAATACTTCCATGTGATGCCTCCTGTTTGTGCGTGATATCTTTCTTATCGGTAAAGTTTGTCCCAACTTGAGACAAAAAAGCGGGTTTTGGCCCCCTTTGAACAGTGCATTAACCCCGGTTTTTGGTGTCTCCAAACCAAGGTCCAGATACAATCGGCGCCATGAAAGACTACATCCAGTATCTTCAAGACGTTCTTGGTCTGCAAAATGTCATGCTCGCTCCCGAACAAGCCGGGGTTGAAGCTGCCAAGACGCAGTTTTTCACTGCAAAAGGGCCGTTCACGGTCTCTGAACTTCGCCATTATGAATTGGTGTTTCTAAATATCCTGACTCAAAGCAAAGAAAGTCTGTTCCTGCCGGAAGTGAACGATCTTTATTCCAAGATGAAGGCAGCGATGAAGCTGCGTAATCTGCAGGTGCTTGAGTTGGATTGCACGGTGGAAGACCGGTCACAGCTTCCGTCGGAACTGGCGAAGATCTGTGAAAGCAAAGTTGTGGTTGTCTATAGCTCGTTCCCGAAAGACATCGGCGAGTTGATTTTCAAAGGTCCGGGCAAGTGGCTTGAAACCTACAGCCCGGCTTATCTGCTGGAAGACCCGGCCGCTAAAAAAGTCGTGTGGAATGACCTGCAAAAAGTAATGAAGGAGCTCGGAGTATGAAGTCTTTGATGCTGATCCTGTTTGTGTCTTTGCTGTCGGTGGTTGCCAAAGCGGACTGTACGACGGCGATCACTATCAACGAGGCCATCTCGGCCAGCACTTCTGATTATCTGGAACGCGCTGAAAAACGCGCCGTCGAAGATAAGTGCAGTTCATTGTATCTGCGTATCAACACACCGGGTGGCAGCCTGCAAAGCACGCGTCTGATTGTTGAACGCATTCTGGCGTCACCGGTTCCTTACCTGTGTCTGATTGCTCCTCGCGGGGGGCATGCGGGCAGTGCTGGGGCTATTATTCTGCAAGCTTGCCACGTGAACGGCGGATTGACTGCCACCAATATCGGCGCGGCGACGCCGATTCTGGGCACGGGTGAAAAGACGCCGGAAGATCTGCGCAAAAAACTTATCAACGACACCGTCAGCTGGATGGAAGGCGTGACCAAACTTCGTGGTCGCAGTCTGAAGTTCTCAAAAGAAATCATCACGGAAGCCAAATCGCTTTCCAGTGAAGTGGCCCATGCTGAAGGCGCGTTGGATATTCTGGCAGCTACAGAGCTGGAGTTCCTGCAACAATCTCAAGGCCGCAAAGTTCTTGTCGGTGAAAAGAAAGAGCCTTCCGTTGTGGCAGTTCATGACTTACGCGAATTTGTGCCGGATCTTCGCTATAAGGTTTTAAGTTTTGTGGCAGATCCTGAATTTGCCTATTTGCTATTTATGGGCAGTTTGGCTTTGTTATATGTCGAAGTGACTCATCCGGGATTGATTGCGCCAGGCGTGATCGGTGGGATTGGTCTGGTGCTTTCGATGGTGGCCTTCCACAAGCTGGATGTCACTTGGGGTGGCCTGGCGTTGATTTTGTTGGGCGTGGCTTTCTTAATCGCTGAAATGTTCATTCCAAGTTTCGGGGCGCTGGGCATTGGTGGATTGATTGCCGTGTTTGTGGGAAGTGTGTTTTTGTTTGATGCGCAGACAACGGGGTATTCATTGCCAATGTCTTTGATTGTTTCAGTGGTGGGTGTTTTGGGGATTTTCTTCCTGGGCTTGGGATATCTGGCGGTAAAAACCATCCGCCTGCGCACCCAGGATGCGGATGCACAGATGCAAAGCCGCGACGGCGTGGTGATGACTGTGGAAGGCAACGGACACAGTGGGCAAGTTGAAATTATCGGCGAAATCTGGAAATTCGTTTCTGAAGATCCACTGGTTCCCGGCGATCGTGTGCATATCACGGGCCGCCAGGGTCTGACTTTGAATGTGAAAAAGAACAAATAAGGAGATAGCAGCATGGAATTTATAATTGGTATTATCGTCATCGGCGGTATCATCGGCAGCTCGATGATCAAGATTCTGAACGACTGGGAACGCGGTGTGGTTTTGCGTCTGGGTAAAGCTGTGGGCGTGCGTGGTCCGGGCTTGATTCTGTTGATTCCGTTCGTAGAGCGCATGATCAAGATCGACACTCGTACCATCACAATGGATGTTCAGCCTCAGGACGTTATCACGAAAGACAACGTATCCATGCAGGTGAATGCGGTTGTTTACTTCAAGGTGATTTCTCCGATGGAAGCGATCACAAAAATCGAAGACTATTACTTTGCAACCAGTCAGCTGGCGCAGACCACTTTGCGTTCTGTGATGGGTCAGTACCATCTTGATGACGTGCTGGAGCATCGTGACAAGATCAATGCCGCTTTGCAGGTGATCCTGGATAAGGCGACTGAATCCTGGGGAATCAAAGTGACGATGGTTGAAGTGAAACAAATCGACCTTCCAAAAGAAATGCAAAGAGCCATGGCCCGTGAAGCGGAAGCTGAGCGTGAGCGTCGTGCAAAAGTCATCAGCGCGGAAGGGGAAGTGCAGCGTGCGCAGAAGCTTCAGGAAGCTTCCAACACTCTGGCGGGATCTCCATCAGCCCTGCAATTGGCTTATTTGCAGACTTTGACGGAAATTGCTGGTGATAAATCCAACACGATCCTGTTCCCGTTGCCTCTAGACATGATTAAACCGTTCATGGAGATGACGAAAAAGGAAAACTAGACTTTCATCGCTGGACCACTGTTGGTTTAATAGAGGGGATAAAGCAAGACGCTTTATCCCTATTTTTTTGCTCTACGGATGGAGTAACAACAGTGAAGCTCGTTTTTGCAGCGTTGATCTTCAGCATTGGTTTGGTCAGTTTCACCTCAGAGGCCCGCGCGGATAAAGAAATTGTTCGTGTGCGCTTAAGTTCCGTGGCCGGAAAAATCTCTTTTAACGGGACGGGTTTGCAGTTTCAAAATCTGACCCAGAATTTCCGCCCGGTGGCGATTCCTAATTCCTCTTCTGCCGAAGTGCGAGTGCTTTCAAAAGGCTCAAAAAAAATCTGGGCCCTTCGTATCAATAACAAAGACCCTGAGCATCTTTTTACCGACAAGTACCTGATGATTCAGGGGCACAACCTGCGTGCCGGATCCCAGGCGCTGCCAAGCCGGGTTTTGCTGAACTTAAATTCTGAAAGACAGATTGATGTTATCGGCGTGATGCCGCTGGATGAATATATCACGGGTGTGCTGGCCAGTGAAATGCCCTTGTCCTGGCCGTTGGAAACCCTGAAGGCTCAGGCGGTGGCGGCAAGATCCTATGCGCTGGCGGTGATCAGCGAACGCAAAGACAAAGCCTATCATCTGGAAAGCAGTGTGCTGGATCAGGTTTTTCGTCATGTGGTGGCGGAAGATCGTAAAAGCCCGTTGATTCAAAAAGCTTTGCAGGCGGTAGAGTCCACCCAAGGGATCAAACTTTTGGGGAATAAAGACCGCGTGCTGAAGGCCTTCTATCATTCTGACTGCGGTGGCAAAACCACGACGTCCAAGAATGTCTGGAACTATGGTGTGAACACCGGAGTGGTGGTGGACAGCTCTTGTCCCACGAACCCGCGCGGCCACTGGAAGTTGGCACTGACGAAAATGGATCTGCAAAAGCGTTTGAAGGTTGAAGATTTCAGTGATTTGCGGTTGGAACGAAATCCTGCAGATCAAAGAATCAAGTCTGTGCGTGTGGCTTTCAATGGGCTGCCGGATAAGGTGATTTCAGCCAATGACTTCCGTCAGGCTTTGGGTTTTCAGGATCTGCGCAGTGCTTTGTTTGATATGAAGCAAAACGGGGATCAATTCCTGTTTGAGGGCCGTGGTTTTGGTCATGGCGTGGGATTGTGTCAGTGGGGAAGTCGTGCTTTGGGGCAGAAGGGGTATTCCTTCCGGCAGATCTTAAAACACTATTATCCATTGGCGGGCTTGAGTGGTGCAACGCTCGTTGCACAAGAGGCCGTTCAGAAATAAAAAGGGCTTAGAAGCCCATGAATACGCGGGCTGCGAACATGAATACTGCGCCCAGGATCAATGCGTTTGTTGCTGTAACAGTCATCTATAATTCCTTGTTTAAATTGATACATCCCATTTCGGTAAGATGAGGGAAAATCTTAAATATTTCTTTTTTCGTCGAAGTTTTAGGCGGCTCAGGATGTGACAGTGGTGCCCCTTTTGCGCACCATCCTCAAGGATTAGACGATTACTGGGGTTTGTACCACCCTGAGATTAGCTGCAAAACCCCCGTTAGATCATAGAGTTATGCCGTTTTGGCAAGGTTGGCACAAGCATCGCAATAGAGTCTTGGTGAGAGGTCCATCAATCAACCGGACCTTTTAAGTGAGGCTGATATGAAAACATTCAACTCTAAACTGATCTTCCTGCTGGCGGCGTTCTCTTTGATGGGCGTTGGTTGCGGTAAGAGCAATCAGTTCCAGACTGGATCCAACACCAACACGAATACAGTTGTTGATGGCGGAGTTGATGGAAGCGTACCGACTTCACCAGATGGTTCTGGTTCATCTTCTTCCGGATCCACTTCTGGCAGCAACACGGTTGATTTCGTACCGACATCATTTACTGAGTTCAGTAACTATGTGGCTTCTCACCCGCTGAACAATCCATCCAACTATAAGTTGACGGTGGATTTGCAAAAGCTTGAGAGCGGCCGTTATGCCGGTTCTGTGAAGATTTCTTATGTAGACACAGGTTATCAGTATCAAGGTGTGTTTGAATCCGGTTCTGGCACCAATCAGAAATTGAGCGGTCTGCAGGACAACAACATGCTGGAGTACAACTACAACTACTGGTTCAAATATGGCAGCAAGACAGTGTTCAGCGCTTACTTCCAGGATGCTCAGGGTGCCATTGTACTGATCGTGGATAACGTAGTGAACCAAGGTGACGGTCAAGGCGGCGGATATGTAACAGGTTCTGTATACTACAAGAACTTCGCACAGTCCTACGTACAACAGTCTCCATACAGAAAATGCTGGTACATCCGCTCGGGTCCATACAACTGCCGCGCTTCTGCAGTAATTGACAAGACCAGCCTGTACCCAGCAGACGGATTCAAAAAGCTTGGAACATTCTCCGGCTTGGCAAAATCCGCAGCGTTTAAGTAATCGGGCACGGCCCGGCAGAGCTGGAACGCCGGCAGGCGTGAAAGCTGAAGCAGTTTAGAATTTTAATATAATTTTTATTAATAAGGTAATTAACCAGGAGAGAAAAAATGGAAGGACTTAACAACAAAACTTTAAGTTTTCCAGCAAAGATGTTCACACGAGCTTTTGCAGCGCTGGGTATGGTTCTGGCTTTAGCAGCTTGCGGTAAAGGCGGTGGCGGCGGTACAAACACCAATGTGGGTTTGAACTGTCTGAATCAGGCTTGTGGCAATATCACCGCACCGGTGATTCTGACGACTTTCCAGTCTCAGTCATCCACCAGCAATCCTGAGATCATGTTGCAGAATATGCAGATCATCGTGTCTGCGAACCTGATTCAGCAAAATGCCTCTGGGAACAACTACAATAACTACCAGGGTCCGATTGCGATCCAAGGTCAGATGGTTGTAACCAGACAGATGATGGATGTGGATACGGTCACTGGGGCTCAGTTGACTCCATGTGTTTTGCCAGCAGGAACTTACAATCTGCAGACTTTGACGACAGGAACTATGGGCTTGGCAGGCGGCGATGTGAATGTGCCGGCAATGCTGAGCAATGTGGGTAATATCGAAGTGAAAATCGAAAACGGTCAGTTGTTCACTTCTGGAACCCGCCTGTTCGCAAAAGTTTCTGTGACTCGAGTGAATGGTTACGTTTGCTCTGGCAGATTCTTCGGTTCCTTCTACTAATCTTCACCAAATCCAAATAAATGAATCACCAAGCCCCGGGGAAACCTGGGGTTTTTTCTTGCGTATAGATGAAAGTCTGGGTCTAATGTGGGTATGGAACTACCTCTTTGGATCGACTTCTTTGATGAACTGCAAAATGTACGAGGACGCTCCCAGAATACGGTGATGGCATATCGCCGCGATTTGGAACTCTATCTTGAGTACCGTAAAACCGGTAAAACGGTGCCGGGCTTTTATGAGTTTATGAAGAAAAACAATCTCTCCACACGCTCTCAGGCCCGTGTGATTTCTTCTTTGCGCACTTACTTTAAATTCTGTGAAACTCGCGGGATGAAATGCCCGGAGCTGCGTGAGCTGCGTCCACCAAAAGTGAAGGTGGGCCTGCCAAAGGTTCTGACTCCACAAGAGTTCCAGCAACTTTTTGATGCAGCGGAAGTTCCGGATGCGGTGAAAACCGCGCGCAATCAGCTGACGCTGTTGTTCCTTTATGGTTTGGGCTGCCGTGTTTCAGAGCTGATCGGTTTGAACGTGGTGGACTTCAATCAGACGGACCGTTGGATCAAGGTTTTGGGTAAGGGCAATAAAGAACGCCTGGTGCCGTTGACTGAAAAGCTGGCAGAAAATCTGACGGCTTACCTGAAAGAACATCGTCCGACCCTGATGAAAGAAAACAGCCCGTCGATTCTGATCAATGACCGTGGTCATCGTCCGTCCCGCGTGGACGTGTGGAGATGGCTGGCGGCGTGGTCGGCTCGCGCTGGTTTTGCTGAACCGGTGAATCCGCACAGATTCCGTCATGGTTGTGCGACGGCTTTGCTGGAAAGCGGAGCGGATCTTCGTTCCATTCAGATGCTGCTGGGGCATGCTAGCATCCAGACGACGCAGATTTACACGAACGTTACCACCAACACGATGACCAAAACCATCGAAGAACACCATCCGCTTTCGCAGATGGTTGATGCGGATAAATAGTCCGGCTTTCGAAAAGGCTCCTCTCTGAGGGGCCTTTTTTGTTTGTTCTATCGCGGGCCTGAACTTGCTTTTGGGCCCAGGCATGAAAATCCAATCACTTATTCGCAATAACGACCGTCTGGTGCCTGTAGAGGTGGAGCTGAGCTTCGTCCCGGGGTTGCCGCAAATTCAATTCTTAGGCTTGCCGGATCAGGCGATCAAAGAAAGCATCCACCGGATCAAAAGTGCGATTCGCAATCAAGGGTATGAATTCCCGAAAGCGCAGCAGATTCTGGTCAACTTGCGCCCCTCGCATTTAAAGAAAACTTCGCGAGGCTTGGAGCTTGCGGTGGCCTTGGGCATCTTGTGGGAAACCGAACAAGTGCCAAAGCCTTTGGATGGGGAAGCTTTGGTGTATGGTGAACTTTCTTTGGGCGGAGAAGTGTTTGAACCCGGGGATCTGCATGAAGACTTTGATCCCGAAGTTCCCTTGACCGTATGGACCGGGGACGGTGATGGACGTTCTTCGCCATTTGCACGTTCGTGTTTGCGGGAATTAAAATCCGTCACGGCACCTGAGATCGTGGCCCATGCTCCGCGCGAATATCCGATTGAACGTCCGTCGTTTGGCCTTGATCTGGAGTTTCCTGATCGCCAGGCAAAGCTTTTAAAACTTGCTGCCATTGGCGAGCATTCCGTGTTGCTGGCGGGCCCTGCGGGGTCCGGTAAAAGCACGATCGCCAAAGCACTGCACGCGTTGCTGGCGGCGCCCACTCAGAAAGAGATGCATGAAATTCGTCAGAATAATAAAGGGGGCGCAGAGGCTCCACTATCCTGGCGTCCCATGGTGCATCCTCACCATTCAACTTCGCCGTTGGGACTGATCGGTGGGGGAGTGCCACCGTTCAAAGGCGACATCACCCGGGCGCACAAGGGGATGATGGTTTTGGATGAATTGTTGGAGTTTAACCCCCGCGCGCAAGAGGCCCTGCGGGAACCCATGGAGGACTTCCGCATCCGCATTCGCCGCGGCCGTTACGTCGAAGAACATCCAGCCGACACGCTGGTGGTGGCGACCACGAACCTTTGTCCTTGCGGGGATTGGGTGCCTCAGGCCAAAGTCATCTGTGGGCGTTCGATTAAGAAGTGCCATTCCTATATGGAGCGCTTGTCGGGGCCTTTGGTCGACCGGTTCCAGATCACCTTCTTTACCCGCAAGCGGGAAGAGGGTGGGACCGTCACCGGGATCAGTCTTTTAAAAGAGCTGGAAGAGGTTCGGGCCTTTAGAGCGTCTATGGCTGGAAAAGATCCTCGGTTTTTAAGGGTCGCCGCCCGCTGGAGCTGGGAGGAGCTGACCCAGGATCTGCCCGGGTTTTACATGCGGGAGCTGTTCCCTAAAGAGCTGTCTTCTAGGCGCCGGGAGCTTGCGACGCTCCGGGTCGCAAGAAGTTTGGCGGACCTGATGAAGGCTGAAAAGCTGCATCCGCTTCATGTTGAGGAAGCCTTGAAAATCACCCATCTTCCGTTTGAAGCTTTAAAACGACTTGGGGGATAAATATTGACTTAAACGGGGGGAAGGATTAGTTTGGTTCTTCCTTCGCATAAGAAAATGCACATGGTGATGTGGCCGAGGGGTTAGGCTCAGCTCTGCAAAAGCTGCTACAGCGGTTCAAATCCGCTCGTCACCTCCAACTTTAAACCCGCTTAACAGCGGGTTTTTGCGTTTTAAGGAGCTACTTTTGGGAAACAAGCTTTGAGTACCCATCTGCATTCTCAATGGAAAAACTATAGGTTGTAATAGTGTTTCTGGCTTCCTCAATGACAAAGTAAGCTTTCCCTCCAGTTTTTAGTATGTTGTGCATCTTCAGTGCTGAGGGGCCGTTAAGAACGAGACGATCAGAGTAGTTAGTTGCGTTCATTTGGTATTTTTTGCCGTTCTTATCTTTGGCGGAAATTCGATAGTGGTCCTCTCCATATGACTTTACCGGATTTTTACCAGCATACTCGTAAAGTTGAATAGAAATTTTTTTAGGGCTATCGATTATTAAGCTAACTTTAAGATCAGAATTGGTAGTAGCGCTATTGGAGAATGTTCCAAATAGATATTTTCTGTTTGTGATGTAGTTGTCCTTGGTTTTCTCTCCAAACTCGTCAACATAGGTCCCCATAATCCACATACTCTCTTGAATTGATTCGCTGTCTTGGGTTGGGCTCGCTGCAACAGTGGAAGTTTGTGGTGGTTCAACGTTTCTTTTTTTATCGGACATCGCGCCAAGAGTAATCAGAACCATCCAGAGGAAAGAGAAAAATCTTGCCTTAAAAGAGTAGCCGCTGCGTAGAGTGAACCACGTGAATATAATTGGGAAGAAAAGAATTCCTAGTTTCAGTCGGAGACTGACACCACGAAATCCACTTTTCATGTCATGTTGATTGAAAACCTCGCCGCAGAATCTACATTTCTTTGCTTCTGATTGAACGGATTCAGCACATGCAGGACATTTCTTGGTTAACTCTTCGTTTGGGTTCATCGTGGATGGTTCTCCTTAAAATCAAACACTATTTTATCGGAATAAACTTGTAATAGTTGATGGTTGGAGTTCTGGAAAAAAGAGAATGAGTTGATGAGTGGATTGTTTCCATACTGGATGCTTTTTTTGAGGCCAAAATGGAGGTGGGTTGTTAAAGGTTCTTGATGAAACATAAGAATGTTTATCTAATGTTATGGTTTACCGATACAATATCTTAGGGAACATTTGGCATTCTTAAAAAAAGATTTGTTTGAAGTGGATTGAGTATTATGTCTAGTGTTCCTGACCCCGATTTGATTTGGACACCCAGCCCAGGGGGTCTTTATGGAAGTAACGTCTAACAGACGGAAATTA
>NZ_JBJKJI010000003.1:0-552582 GCF_056175685.1 Bdellovibrio sp. MYbb2 | reverse complement strand
CTTGGCATGAAGAGCCCAGTCGAGTACAAGGAGTCCGTGAACTTTTAACTGTGTCCAAAAAATCGGGGTTCACTCCACTAGTTATAGATCTAAAATAAATTTGATTTCAGAGCGAGATTTGAACCTAGCTTGGTCGTGGTTAGATGTGTATAAAAGTGTGCCCTTTGTTAATCGGCGAATCATTGAAAAACATCAATTAGGTATGCGGCACAAGCCGAACGCTAAAAAGCAAGCAGAACAAATAAGGTATTGTATTCAGCAGGCGCAAGAATATCGTCGTGCTTCTGACTTTGTTTCTTTGGCGACGAGACCGGTTCTTCTGTATTATTCATGCATGTGTCTTGCTTTGGCGGAGGTGCTATTTAAACAGACTGGAAACAGCAGTCTCGATGTTGCAAGGGATACGCATAAACATCATGGTCTTATTTTTTCACAAAATCTATCAAGCACTCTTAATCTACAAGACGCACTAAATGTATTAAGGGCAAGTCCTATGGAAAATTCTTCGGGACGAAGTGGCACTTTTGAGCTATGGAGAAGGTCCGCAACTTATGCACATATAGCAGTTGAGACCAAGTATTCAAGTGCAAATGGAACTAGTACAACCTCTCAAGAGATCAGCTTCTTTCCAGATGGAACTTTGCCAGAATTTCCTAAGGCTGGAATTTCTTTTTTTGAATGCATATCTCACTTGCCATGGCTAGACAATGATTTTAAGCATTACGATTTAAAGTGCACTCTTGTTCGGGGTAGAGTCATAGAGGAAAGCAATGAGCGTGGCGATTTTAACACGAGAATTATTGTTCACCCTGGTCAAACTAAATCCTTTGAGAGCTTAATGGCTGATTTTCATTTTGATATAAAACGCGTTAGTTGTGTTGATATTTATGAGTATAGAAATGGAGGATATCAGATCTTAGTTAAGCAGAAGAAAGATGAGAAAATCGGAATTTATTTGCCAGATGCGATTCAAGAGCAAATTGGGGAAGTCTTCTTTAGTCCGAAGTTTGCATTGAATGAATTTGGAAGTATTTATGTCGGTTTGTTTATTCTTAGTAATTTGGCGAGATACTTTCCAGATAAATGGATGGCAGAAATTGAAAGGAGTAGTGAGTTGTCGATATTAGTTGATAGTTTTTTAAAGACATCTATGTATAGAATGTCTCTACTAACAATGTCAGAGCTTTCGGACTCTGTTTATCTTTTGAAGGGTTAGGTCTAGAGATCACTGCTACTATTATTGTATGAAGTGAGTTGATTTTTTCCTTTGTTGCTTGTGTTTGTTTTAACGGCTACCAAATGAAAATCCGACCAGCGTGTTTTCATCAGCCACTGAATTGAAACTGCGTGGGCCAGGATTCCCCCGAACATCATCAGGAACCACATGATAAAGAACGGCACAAACGGCATGTTCTTTTGGATTTCTTCCGGCGTGGCACCGGGTTCTGGGGTGGGCATAATTAAGAACATCAATACGCCCGTGATGACCATCACCGGCAACATCAGCACCATCATTCGCCAGGACCAGCTGCATAGAATTTTAATGGCTTTTTCAAGGGTGACTTCGGTGGTTTGCATGAATGTCCTTTAGCTCGCTTTGGGGATGTTTTCTTGCTCGGGTTTGTTGGTCGGATTCTTTTTTAAGTAATTCAGCGCGCGGATGCAGGCGATAAAGCTGCAGGTGAAAATCACCGCGATGGCGATGCCGCCAACGCCGGTGTGCTTGATGGTGTATATGCGATCTCCCAGATAGACGATCAGGGCCATCCATCCGGCTGTTTTTGAATGTTCCGAGATGAAGTACGCCAACACCCCGTAAATCAAAGCGCTGCCCCAGGCGTCCTTGGCCATGGGGATGTCGATGATTTGGTATTTGTACAGAAGACTTAAGGTGATGCTCATGGCGGCGATAAAGACACAAATCCCCACGGCACGCTTTACAAGAGCTTCGGCATCGATGCGGTCATTGATTTCCGGCCAGAACAGGGTGGGTGTCTTGCGCTTCTGCTCCATAAATCCTCCGCATGTTCTTATCGGATGATTACTAAATTATTTTATGTTTTCTGGCGGTCTTATTAAATTGAGACACGGGGATTACAGTGGTGCCGGGAACAGCGCCGTTTTAAGAATTCGCTTTTTAGTGGTATCCAGCAGCAGCAATCCCAGCGGAGTGATCTGCAGGGTGATCGGGCGGAAGACCGACAAACGCGCAGGTAACACCCAGCCAGCCGTAGGGATCTGCACAAAGCCGACGTCAAGATGAGCGGCCCATACCTGCCCCTGCGTGGAGCCTTCGGTTTGCGCAACGAAATAGCTCCAGCCCGTGGCATTGTCGTGAACGGCGTGGGTCCAAGATGCAATCGTGGGCTTATTCGGCAATGTCGCAAAGTTCGTGATGTCATAGATTTTAGGACTGCCGGATTCAGTGGCAACAGTCACTTTGCGCAGTCTCCATCCGTCAAAAATCAACAAATCACCATCGGCGTTGCTTTGCAGACCCGAGATATCACTTAAGTAAGATCCCCAGGCATTTTGACCATGATCCGTAGCCACATAGGCGGGTGCACCAGCCCCGCCAACCACGGGTTTGATTTTTCCGGTGTCTTTGTCGGATTCAAAAATCCAAAGGTCGGCATCATCCAGTAAGCCCGAGGAACCATAGAAATACAGCTTGTTATTCGGAAGGAACGCCGCAATCTTGCGATAAGAATGCAGATTATAGCCGGTGTTCGTGGTGTTGAACTCGCCGACATTCACGGCCGGGTACGCGCTGGCGGCAGACGTCGCCTGATAGTAAGAAGGTCCCACCGTCAGGTTGTATTCCAATGTGCTGGCATCCCAGGTGCTCATGTTGTAAGAGCTCCACAGATTGGCAGGGGTGCCCGCAATTTGCGAGAACGCGGCAATGCCGGTTCCTAAAATAGTTAATGAACCATAGGCCGAGCTGTTGCCTGCAGTGCCGTGATAGCCAGTGGCAATGTGATCAATTGCTTCAGAGCCTGGCACCGAGGTGTCGACGTGCAATCGTCTTAGGTGGCGCGGACCACGGACGTAAAGATACTGCGAAGCGGGTTCATAGGCGATGCTTGAAATCTGTGTAAACGCCGCTTTGGACGGATCCGTGCCATTTCCGAAGGTGAAGAATGGAACACCCGCAACCGCGAAGTTGGTGAATGTCCCATTGTCATCCACGACTTTGAAAAGTTCGTTCGTGGTGGTTGAGAAGGCATAAATAAAGTCTTTGGCCGATCCCATATAGAAGATGGTCGACATGTTTTTGTAGTGTTTGTCCAGATTGAAGGTGGCGGACCAGGTTTCGGTGTCGAGATCGAAGTACGCAAGCTTATTGCCTTCATATTGAGCGCGAAGACAGTAAAGTTTGCCTGGCAGCCCTGCGACCTGGGTGCAGCGATTATAGAAAGTGCCCCAAGTGCCTGTGGTCATGCCTACCTGAGCGATCTTGTATTTTCCGTAAGCAGCTTGTTTTTGCAGTTCGAAAGCGGCTCCGTTGATATGAATCCAGATCTTGTTCAGATCAGGTCTGACCAGAGTCAGGTAAAGATCCGAGGTTGGACACGGAATCGGAGAAGCATCCGCCATCGTGTCCACAGCCCCCATTGTCCCGCAAGTGCCCGGTGTTCCCATGACCAGCACCGGATTTTTTCCGGCAGAATTGACGTCCACCATCCAGAAGGCTTCATTGGAGAAATAGAACAGGTGACCTGTTTTTACGTATCTTATGCTGGAGGCCTGTTCTTTGTTCAGAACGTTACTGATGATATTGATTGCGGGAAGTGATTTGTTCCACAGAACTGTTTTATCGGAAATGCGGATACGCGCCAGTTGCGAGCACGGCAGGCTTAACACCAGCATTTCATCAGCTTCGTTGATATCTATAATCATCGGGCTTTCGAATTTTCCGTTAGCCAGGTCACAGGACGGATTGAACGGTTCGCCCATCCAGGTTGAAACCAAACCTGTTTCCGAGTTGACAGTGGAAATGCTGTTGAATTTTGTATAATAGATGCGATTCAGGGAATCAGCAAAGAAGCCATACATCCCCGTCGTGGCGTTGGCAGTCAGATCCGCCGCGTTCATGTGCACACCTGTGCTTAAGTTTCCGGGTTCACCGATCAGGACAGTCCATTGTGAATTTACCGCATTAGAAATTGCACTGGTGACAACGCCGGCATCTGATACACACGAGATCAGAATCTTTAATGGCGTTGTAGTGCTGATCGTCTGATTGGTCGGAGTCAGCGAAGGCACCACCCATGAGATGTTGCCTGTAGTCGCACTTAAGTTGTTTGGACGATGGGTGGAAATGGTGTGAAAGCTGATGCCGTCATCCACCGTGTACTGGATCAAACTGATCGGGTTTGTCGCCAGCGGAACAGGGCCGGCACCCGGGCTGCAGGACCACTCGATGTTCATCGTCGCACCTGGTGCATAAGTTTGACCACCCGCCGGGGACGTCAGGTACACCAACGGGGGATTTCCCAGATCCAAGGTCACGGTGTTAGTCAAAGTGTTGCTGACCGTTCCTGCGGCATTTCTGACCTGGGCATGAATTGTTTTAAAGCCGCCGGGATTTTTTAAAGTGGTGGTGCCAGCGGCGGAATAGGGTACCCACGTGGTATCCGAGAAGTCAGCCAGCTCTGAAAACCTCATGCTGGTGATCGCAGCAAAGGCGGATGTCGCGGTCATTTGTGTTGTAGTATAGGCAAGGCCAATGGTCGTCGCGTTGTTGGCAATGGTGAAGGATGACAAGGTCACCGTGCCCGAGTCCACGATCCAGTTGTAAGTCAGCGGAGTGCTGATATTTCCGGCCGTGTCTTTGGCGCGGATAGAGAAGCTATGAGCCCCTTGGGACAAAGAGGCATATGTCTGACCTGTTACGCAGACAGCATAGTCGTCAGCGTCGATCTTGCACTCGTAGCCATCAAATACAGCTCCACCGGTTTCTGTGTTGGTAAAATTGAAAGTGGCCGAAGGGCTGGTTGTTGCCGTCGCAGGTTTCGCAGTGATCTGCACTTCGGGTGCGGTCAGATCCACGGTCCACGTGTAAGTGTATTCCGCTGACAGGTTGCCGGCTTCATCCACGGCTTTGATCGCATAAGTGTGAACATCTTCAATGAGACCCACCAATGGTACCAACGGACTGCAGGTTTCATAGCTTCCGCTTGGCTGGCTGACGCTGGTGTGCTTGCACTGATAACCCGCAATCGGGGAGGTTGCATCCGTGGCTGCGAAGTTAAAGACCCCGGTGTTTGAATTGTTCAGAGGCGCCGGCGTTTGTGTAACGTTCAAAGTTGGCAGATCCGTGTCGACAATCCATTGGAAGGATGATTCTCCGGCAAGGGCGTTTTTTGTGTCAAAGGAGTGCACTTTGAATTCGTGTGCACCGTGTACCAAACCACTTAGGGTGTGCGGACTGGTGCAGTCGTACCATTCACTCTGATCCAAAGAGCATTTGTAGGACTTGATCACACTGTTGGCGGCTTTGAAGTGGAACGTCGGTGAAGTGGCTGACGAAAATGCCGTGGGTTTTTGCGTGAAAAGCGGCGTTGACGATTGGATGTCAGAAATCTCAAGTTCGGCCGTACATGCTGAAAGAATCATGGCAAAAAATAAGAAGCCGACCTGCAGGGAGGTCGGTCTTAAATATGATAGTTTCTTCAGGAAATACGTGCCTTTAAACATCTTAGTTCTTATCGGTCCCAAGCTCTGATTTTTAAGAACTATCCTTAGGGAAACTGAACATTAGTGTTCCGCAGGGTCCAGTTTTGTTTCAAGGTGAGACACACTAAGGACAGTGGCGCTGAACATGTCGTACAGACGTTTTTTTAAATCTCAGAAATGAAGGCGCAATTTAGAGACATTCTAGGGTTGGCGTCTACACTCAGACGAAAAAGGAGGCCGCTATGAAAGGCACAAAAAGCTCAACTCGCTCTGGCAAACAAAGCCGTTCTTCCACGTCATCTGGTAAAAGCTCCAGCCGTTCTGGAAAACAGACGGGCCGCAGTTCTACCAGTTCCTCTCGTTCCCGTGATGAGAGTGAAACGGATGAAGAATAGGTTATGAACTTACCGAGTGTCAGGCCCGGACTTGTTTCGGGCTTGTCATTTAGAACTTAACGGAGGCCGTTATGGAAAAGGAATTTGAAAAAAGTGTCCCAGTAAGGTCCAAGAAAGCGGAGCTTCGCCTTTTTGAAAAATACTTTCCCGAAGATGGTCTGGGACACCGGCCTTTTTCTTTGACCATCAACAAAAAGAATCCTGCAGAAGTTTATGCACTTTTAAGAAACCTGGAAAATTTGCCATCGTTTTTTGAACATCTGGGGCGGGTTCAGATTAATGGCCCCAATCAAGCTGATTGGTATTTTAATGAGGCAGGAATTGATCAGCCCGTGCGAGTGCCTATGCAGCTTGAAGACGATGAAGGTGCCTTCACCTTGATTTGGAAAACCGAAACATCTGCCGGATTTGACTATCAGGTGGGAATATTTTTAGAAAATGCCTCTGCCAGCAGGGGAACCATGGTCCGGATGCTTGTTGCCTATGACAATTTGGCGGGCGAAGTCGGAGGCAAAATCGAAAGGCTTTTTGGCAAAGACGCCATGATGACCTCAAAGAAGAATCTTTACCGCCTGAAGGCATTTATTGAAACCGGGCATGTGCCCACCACTCAGGGGCAACCCAGTGGACGGGACGAGGATGAAAGCGACAACTGGATACATTAGGGAAAGGATCTGTCATGAGAGCATTGACCTGGGAAGGCAAACATAGTGTTAAAGTGAGGGACGTGCGAAACCCGCAGATTCTGCGTCCCGATGACATTATTATCAAAATTACCACGGCCGCTATCTGTGGTTCAGATCTGCATTTATATAATGGCTATATTCCGACTATGAAGAAGGGCGATATTCTGGGCCATGAAAACATGGGCGAAATTGTGGAAATCGGCCCGGCCATCAAAAGATTGAAGGTCGGCGATAAAGTGGTCGTGGCTTTTGATATTGGCTGCGGGAAATGCCATCACTGTGAACATGAAGAATATTCCGCCTGCGACAATTCAAATCCCAATGCGCATTTGGCGGATGCGGCCTATGGCACCAGTGGCGCGGGATTGTATGGATATTCTCATATGTATGGTGGCTATGCCGGGGGCCAGGCAGAATACCTGCGCGTGCCTTATGCTGAAACAAACGTCATCGTCATTCCGCCGGGCATCGATGATGAAAAGGTTCTGTTTCTAAGTGACATTCTTCCGACTGGATGGATGGCGGCAGAAAATGCCAACATCAAGCGTGGTGACACCGTTGCAGTTTGGGGCGCCGGCCCGGTGGGGCAACTGGCTATTCGCAGTGCTTTTTTGCTGGGTGCTGAACGGGTCATTGCCATCGACCACTTTGACAGCCGGTTGCAGCTGGCAGCGCAAGCTGGGGCAGAGTGCATTAACTTTGATGAAACTGGTGATGGGATACTGGATGAACTTCGTTATCTGACCGGTGGAGTGGGGCCGGATTCCTGCATCGATGCGGTGGGGCTTGAGGCCCATGGTCAGACCGTAACGGCGATGATCGACCGGGCCAAGACATCAGTGATGCTTGCCACCGACAGGCCCGATGCTCTTCGCCAGGCTATACAGGCCTGCCGTAAGGCGGGCACGGTTTCCATTCCCGGTGTGTACGGAGGAATGCTGGACAAAATTCCTTTTGGCGCAGCCTTCGGAAAAGGCTTGAAGTTTAACATGGGTCAGACGCACACCCAAAAGTATATGAAGCCTTTGCTGGAGCTGATTCTGGCAGGCCGTATGGATCCTGCCCAAATCATCAGTCATCGGATTGACATTACCGAGGGACCGGAGGCCTACAAGAATTTCAACGACAAAAAAGACGAGTACCGCAAAGTCGTAATTAAAATGCACTAAAAAGGGGGACAAGATGCCTGGAAACAACGTGCAACAACAAAAATCTGAAACCAAAAGCATGGCTAATGCTGATATCGTGAACCTTATTCTGGAAGATCATCGTCCCTTGAAAAAACTGATCACAATTTTGAAGAACACCGATAAGGATTCTTCCGAACGGGAAGAGGCTTTCGCCGAATTTGCACCATTGCTGGTGACCCATGCAAAACCTGAAGAACAGGTTCTTTATACCTATATGAAAAACAACGAAGAACTGCGTGAAGAAGGATTTGAAGGGGACGTCGAACATCAGCTCGCAGATCAGTTGGTGGAAGAGATCATGCGCACGGATGATGAGGACCTGTGGTCGGCGCGTGTGAAAGTCCTGGCTGAGTTGGTCGAGCACCACATCGAAGAGGAAGAATCCGAGCTGCTGCCGGACTTTAAAAAGAATTCCGAGCCCGCGGAGCGATTGGCCATGGGTCAGCAGTTTTTGATGCTTAAAACCAAGTTGCTCGAACAAGGCGGGACGGATGCCGCACACGAGTCAGACCTGGACAAGCCAAAACACTGAGATGAAGCCCAATGAGGTCCTTTCGCGTCGCCGGGTCGCTCTTTTGATTATCGATATGATTAACACCTTTGATTTTCCTCAAGGGGCGGACCTGGCGCGACTGGCTTTGCCCGTGGCAAAAAAGATTCAGAAGCTGAAAGTTCGTCTGCGCAAGCATCGAATTCCGGTTATCTATTTAAACGACAACTTCGGGCAGTGGCGATCGGACTGGAAAGAGGTGTTCAATCTATGTACACAGTCGGACTGTCTGGGAAAGGATATTGCAGAAATTCTGCATCCCGCAGATGATGACTTTTTTATCCTGAAGCCCCGGCATTCCGGGTTCTTTAATACCAATTTGGATGTGCTTTTAAAAGAGCTCGGGGTGCAGAAACTGATCATCACCGGCGTCGCGGGCAATATCTGTGTTTTATTTACGGCGAACGATGCCCACATGCGGGACTTTAAAGTTTGGATTCCGCAGGACTGTGTGGCTTCGAATACCAAAAAAGAAAACGTCGGCGCCTTAACGCAGATGAAGACTGTTCTGGATGTCAGTATTTCGGCGTCTCACGAGGTGCGAAACTCCCACATTTGAATCAGAGCTTTCAAGTCTTTCGTGCTGTATTTGATTTCAGTGCGCTGCAGATCAAGGCCAGCCTGCGTGGCCGCCACGGTAATGGCTTCTTCGTCGTGAATGTGATTGGCGGGGGGAGCTGACTCGGGATGGACTTCAGACAGATAGAATACTCCTTCATCCCCCAGTACCGTCACTGCTTGCTGGAATAAATGGGTAAGATCCTTGATTGGTTCTGCAACCAGACTGGTCACCACTGCGGAAAATTGCTGAGCACTGAAATCCGGAAAGTTCAGGAAGTCCCCATGAATCATTTCCATGTGATGGGACTCTGTAAAGTCCCGGGCTTTGGAAATTAAATCCAAAGAGGTTTCAATGCAGGTCAGAGTGTTGCCTGCCTGAATCAGGCTTTCAGCCAGACGGCCATGACCCCAGCCCACCAAAAGTACATTTTGATTTTGCAGATTCTGCCAGAATGAGGGAAATGCAGCCGCATCCGCTTCAAGCAGGTTTTCATGGGGGCTTTGCGGCAGGTCTGACTGAGGGGATTCGAAGTTTGGTTCCACACCTTTTAATCTGAGATGTTTTCGGGAAAGCTGTCAAAACGTCATCTGAAACCCTGTGAATATTCATTTTCGATAAAAATGTGGTATCGTCATTGTATGACGGCACAGGCGATTTTTTTGGATATTGGTGGAATCATATTAGAAATTAACTGGCGAAAGACAGTTGAAGCGCTCGGTATTTTGGATAAAGCCCGACAAGACCAAATATGGTCGGTATTGTCCGCTGTACGCTCTTTCCAACACCAATCTTCCACATTATGAGTACATCATGAAGCAGTTTCCGGTTTTGAAAAGATTTGACCGGATTCTGACCAGTTTCGAGTTGGGACATCGAAAACCAGATTCCGAGATTTATCTGGCGGCGGCGGACGAAGTGGGATTGTCGCCGTCAAAGATTGTCTTTATCGACGACAGTCAGGCTAATGTGGATGCTGCGGAAAAATTGGGATTCAGATCATTTCATTCCGTAAATTCAGTGCCTGCCACTTTGGAAATCCTTCAGCGGCAGTTTTCAAATTAGAATTTAAATTCCAGTTCCAAGCCCCAGATGGGCGCGCGCTCAACGGAGGGGTGACCGCCGGAATTGGTGTGGCGTCGCATGACCCAACGTGCACTGGCACTTTTGATAACCTTGCTGCCAAAGAGCTTGTTCATTTGGTCACTGAAGGCCCCCATCGGGTTCATCAGAACAATCAGCACCGAGCCCAGCTTCTTGGAGCCCAGGACTTTCCCGCCATTACTCTGAATCTTCATTTCTGCACGATAGAACAGTTCACCCATGATGGATCCAATGATCGGTGTGATGAAAAGATCCTGAAGAGACGGCTTTTCAGCAAAGGCTTCCACACCATATTCCCAGAAGAACGTCGACATCAGCACGGAATAACCAAAAGATCCCATCGGACCCACGCCCGCATGACGTGCCACCTGATAGTAGATAGCGCCGGAATAGGGGTGGCCGATATAATTGATTGCCCAGTCATCCTTGTCCATCACCGGGCCTTCTTTGACATTTTCCTGCCAGTTCTTGCCCAGGTTTTTCATTTTCTCTTTGTCCCATTTAGTCACGCTTTCAGGCATCATGTACAGCAAGCCCGCAACACCCACGGCACCCAAGGCCACGTTGCGTGTGCTGGTGTAAAGGTTGGATTGATCTGAAGTCAGGCCGCTGATATCCACTTCACGCTGCCATTCGATTTCGTCGGATTCGCGCAACACCATCACACTGGCGATTGGTTTAGTGTTGTCCTGCACACAAAGGCCTTTGACGTCATTCACGGCTTTAAATTGTCTATTGCTGATCAGCTGATCCTGAATTTTCAGGCAAGCGTCCTGGTCACGAGTGTCGACCATGATCAGCTGCCCTTTGATCAAGCGTTGTTTGCGACGTTCTTCTTCACGCATTTGCTGGCTGATTCGTTCGATATCGGCTTTGGTAAAATACTTGTGATAAGGATTCTCAATGAGTTCTGCCACTGGATCTTTGGCCGCTGGGGCGGATTGATAGAACGGCTCTGGTGTTAAATTGCTGGCAGGGTTACGAAAATTGCTGGCGCTGGCGCCTTGCAATTGCAACAGGGCCAGCCCAAATGCCATATATCGCATTAGAGCGTGCATAAGACCTCACTTCCAGAGACGGAAAAGTTCAAGAATACTGCAAAGCAAAACGAGGGCCATCGGGTCCTATGGGGACCTGTGAAAGTGCCTTTGATTTTATCCCGAAGATTTCATTCAAAGTTGTTTGAATCCCCAATCTTAGGAACACTTTAGAAGGTAAACAAAAGAGGTGCTGATGCTGATGTACTGGGTGATTTTGTTTTTCCTTTTAGCACTGACTGCTTCATTGTGTTTGCGGCTACCGGCGGCCATATGGCGAGTGCTGTTTGTCTTGCCGTATCTGGGAGCCTTTGGGGAAAGCTTAAAACCCTTCATCGAACAGTCCTGGCCTTTTCCCCGTGACGGGTTGTCAGACTTTTTTGCCTGCATTGTGACGGGGATCGGTGTGTGTGTCTGTGTGTATGCCGGTACTTATTTTAAGACCTTGGAACGGCGCAGATTCTTTCCGCTGTTTTTTGCATTCACCGGCTGCATGCTCGGGGTTCTTTGGGCTGATAATATTTTTGTATTCTATGGCTTTTGGGAAGCCACGGGACTGTGTTCATTTTTGCTGATCGGATTTAAATTCACCGATCCTGATGTTCGTAAAGGAGCCAAGCAGGCGCTGGTTTTAAATGTCGCAGGCGGGCTTTGTCTGCTTCTGGCTTTGTTGATGCTGTCACAAGCTTCGGGAAGCAACTCGTTGCTTGAAATTTTATATGGCCACACCGAATATCAGCACAGTCAGCTGAGCATGCTGATGATCATGATTGCTGCCATGATCAAGTCGGCACAATTTCCCTTTCACTTTTGGCTGCCCGGAGCCATGGTGGCGCCCACACCTGCCAGCTGCTATCTGCATTCAGCCACGATGGTAAAGCTCGGCGTGTTCTTACTGGCAAGATTCAGCCCTCTATTTGATAAAAATCTGGATTGGCTGATGACGCTGGGGTTTGTTGGAGCTGCAACCCTGATCTGGGGTATGATTGTTTCCTTGACCAAGACCGACCTGAAACAATTGTTCGCATGGACCACTGTCAGCTCACTGGGGGGGATGTGCATGCTCGTGGGATTGCATGAGGCTTATTCCTGGAAGGCGTTCTTTTCTTACATTCTGGCGCATTCTTTTTACAAGGCCAGTCTGTTCATGTGTGTGGGAAACATCGACAAACAAATGGGCGGGCGCAGTCTGGATCATGTATCGGGTCTTTATCGTCGTATGCCGCTGACGTCGTTGGCATTGTTGATGGCGCTGGGATCGATGATGGGTCTTCCATTCAGCATGGGTTTTTTAAGTAAAGAATATCTGTTCAAATCCGCACTGGCTTTAAAGTTTCCCGGGTCGTTTCTGGTACTGGCATTACTTGGGGCCAGTATCATGTCCATCGTCGTGGGTTATCGTCTGATTGTGGTGATCTTTGCGCGGCAGGAAGACCGTCAGATTCTGCATGAAGTCCATGTCAGCATGTGGGGGCCACCGTTGTTGTTGGCCACGGGTGGCTGGATGGCCGGGTTTTTCCTGGCAGATATCAATAAGTATTTTTTAAACCCCGTGGTGTCAGCCATCGTGCTTCGTGATGTGGACGTGAATCTTGAAATGTGGACCGGGGTGAATCTTGCGTTGATTCTGAGTCTGATTTCTTTTGGACTGGGAACAGTTCTTGCCGCCCGTTATGCCGGTGTCGTCACCAAGGCCGCCGTGTGGCTGAAGGGCTTGTACAAACCTTCACCACGCGTGGGTTATATGGGGACTCTCGCTAAAAAAATCATGGATCGCCTGCAAAGCGGGCGCTTGAGTTTTTATATTCTGTGGATGCTGATGGTGCCCTGCCTGATACTGCCATGGGTTTTGCCTTTGCAGGAATATGCGCCATCGCTGAAAACGGACGAGTTGGTTCTTTTTCAGATCATTCCGTTTGTGCTGGTCGTCCTGGGCTTGATTCCGATACTGATCAGTGTGAAGCCACTTTTGAAAGTGGTGGGTTTGGGAGTCGTCGGCATTGCGATCAGTCTGTTTTACCTCAGCGTGGGCGCCACGGATCTGGCCATGACTCAGATGGCGGTGGAAACACTTTCTGTTGTGGTCTTGACGTTGTCATTGGTTTTTCTACGGCCGAATCCGTCGGGCTTTAGCATTTTGTACCGAAGTGTGCGTGGGGTGGTGACGGCAGGGGCTTTTGTCGGCGCTTTGCTTTTGTGCGGTGTCATGGCTGACGGCAAGCTTTCTTCCCGAGTGGCGGATTTTTATCGGGATAATGCCCTGCCATTGGGGAAGGGGCAAAATGTCGTCAATGTGATTCTGGTCGACTTCCGGGCGATGGATACTTTGGGTGAAATCACGGTGTTGGGAATTGTCGGCATGGGTGTTCACTTTATGCTGTTGCGACGACGCAGACTGAATTTGACTTTGCGACCGTCCAGTATTTTACACACCTCCGTGCGGGTGATGGCGCCGTTATTCACTCTGATTTCTTTGATTATTCTTTTGCGGGGTCACAACACTCCGGGCGGAGGATTTATCGCGGGCCTGGTGCTGGCGATCTCGTTCACATTTTATGGTCTGGTATTTGGCGAGGAGTGGGCCCGCAAGGTGCTGGTGATGAAACCCGTCAGCTGGATCTGTGCCGGACTGTTGGTGGCCCTTGCTGCGGGCTTGGCGCCGCTGTTTTTAGGAAAGCCTTTTTTGACGGCGGTGTGGCTGCCCGGATCTTTGGCATTTCTGGGAACTCCCTTGTTGTTTGATGTGGGCGTTTATCTGCTAGTGCTGGGTATGGGAACAAGTTTGTTTTTCGCCTTTTTGAGGAGGGACGTATGATTGATTTCCTCTCACTCAGTATTGCCATGCTTTTTTCGGCAGGGGTGTGGTTGATCCTTTCCAGGGACTGGCTGACTTTGATTCTGGGCTTGAGCGTATTGGGCCATGCGGTGAATTTGCTGATTTTAAAAAGTGGCGGATCGCAAGGGGATGATCACTTAAGTCAGGCTCTGATTCTGACGGCGATCGTGATTGGTCTTGGCATGACGGCGGTTCTGTTGGTTCTGGCCAGTCAGGGGCTTAAGTATTCGAAATCCCGCGATGCGGATTTTTTGCCGGAGGATTCTGAATGATTGTGGCTCCGGTTCTGATCAGTTTTGTGACGGCGATACTGACATATCTGTGTCGCAAGAATTCCATTTTGCTACGGTGTGTGTCTTTGGCGGGATCGGTTGCGGCCCTGGCGGCGTCAGTGCATTTGTTCTTGCGGGTCGAAGAAGGTGGCATTCAAACAATGCAGATCGGTAACTGGCAGGCTCCTTTTGGTATTTCATTTTCTGTGGGCTTGTTGGCAGGGGTGATGCTGGTTGGAAGTTCACTGGTGGCGTTATGTGGGAATATGTCCATGCAGGCACTTTTAAATCGGCAGTGGGAACTGCGCGGGTATTACAGTCTGTTTCATTTCATGATGATGGGGGTCTTTGGGGCCTTTTCCACCGGGGACCTTTTTAATTTGTATGTGTGGTATGAGGTGATGCTGGCGTCATCTTTTTTCCTGGTGGCGATGAGTCGTTACCGCACCTCGGTGACCGGGGCTTACAAATACGCTGTCTTAAGTATTCTTTCATCTGTGGCTTTTTTGATCGGCATTGCTTTTATTTATAATACCGCTGGCAGCCTTGATATCGTGGATCTGATTCAGTACCAGCGCACCTATGGCCAGAACCTGGGGGTCGTTGTCGGGCTGTGTTGTCTGGTGATGGCTTTTTCGGTGAAGTCCGCGCTGTTTCCGTTTTTTTTCTGGATGCCGGCGGCTTACCCTGTGACGCTTACTGCAGTGGCGGGAGTTTTCGCAGGTTTTCTGACCAAGGTGGGCGTCTATTCACTGTTGCGAATTTTGGTGCCGGTGGCGGCATTGCCAGGCAGTGAAAGACTGCTGCCGCTTTTGTATGTTCTGGCTTTGATTTCGATGATCCTGGGTGTGCTGGGGGCTCTTTCCCGTGACAACATGAAAGGTATTTTGGCTTTTCACAGTACTTCGCAAGTTGGTTATATGGTCTTGGGATTGTCATTGGGAACGTCCGCGGGAATTGCGGCATGTGTGTTTTATATGATTCACCACATGCTGGTGAAGACGAATTTGTTTTTCTCTGTCGCAGCGATGGAAAAAGTCACAGGCACTAGTTTCGTTTCTGAATCCGGCGGACTATGGAAGGCCCGTCCCGTGTTAGGAGCGGTATTTGCTTTCTCGGCCTTGTCGCTCATTGGTGTGCCACCACTTTCGGGTTTTTGGGCAAAGGTTTTAACCCTGCAAGCAGCCTTGGTGGAGGAACGCTGGCTGGCCGTGGCTATGGCCTTGGCGGTCAGCCTTTTGACTTTGATGTCGATGTTAAAAATCTGGAATGGTGTGTTCTGGAAACCGGCAGTTTCTTCACTGCCAGAAAATGACCGGCAGGGCCGGGTGCGCTGGCTGGTGGTACCCCTGTTGGCGATGACTTTGCTTATCTTAGCGGTGGGTCTGGGCTTTCAGTTTTTGATGAGTCTGACAGAAAGAATGGCTCAGGAACTGATGGAAGGGGGCTTAAGATGATGCGTTTAATTTGGACCCTGGAAGTGCTGTTGAAGTTTGCCTGGGATTTTTGTGTGGCCGTGCTGCAGGTTGTTTCCTGGGTGTTTCGTCCCAATCGCTCTATGAAGCCGGCAATTGTGCGGCTGCCTTTGGATATCAAAAGTGAATGGGGCGTCTGGTGGCTGTCGTTGATTATCTTTCTGATCCCCGGATCCATGGTGGTTCGGGTGCGCCTGGATTTGGGGTTGTTGTACGTGCACCTGTTGCACACCGATGATGCTGATAAGGACATGCAGATTTTAAAGTCCCGCTTTGAACACAAGCTGCGTTTGATTCTGGGGGAGGTGAAGTCATGATATACGTGATGATTGCAGCCTTGGTGCTGTCGTCCATCCTGGCCATGTATCGCTGTATCAAGGGACCTGACTGGATGGATCGGGTGATGACGTTTGATCTGTTGAACAACGTATCCATTGCCTCGGCCGTGTTGTATGCGGTTTTCAGCAACAGTGAAGAGGCAGTTTCTTTGATTTTGGTTCTGGCGCCTTTATCGTTCCTTTCAAATACATTCTTTGTGTTCTTGCTGGAACGTAAAAAGGATCTGTCATGAGCGTCGTTGTGCAGGTGTTGTTATTGTTGGGATGCCTTTTGATTTTGCTGGCCTCGATAGGCGGAGTGAAGTTTCCGGACACCCTGACGCGAATGGCGGCGGTTTCGAAGTCGTCAACTCTGGGAGTGGTGCTTTTGTGCGCAGCTGCGGCTTTGCATTTTGGCGATGTCTATATGGGAGGGCTGTTGGGGCTGGCGGCTTTGGTGCTGTTCCTGGGCATTCCGGTATCTTCTTATCTGATGGGGCGTGTACGGGTGCGCAATGCCCGGATTATCCCATTGCAGCTGAAGAGAAATGATTTGCAGTCCGATGAGCCGTCAGTTTAAATTCGAGACTCACAAGGGGTCAGAGTCGTGTCCGAAGTTCAGAAGAATTGGTGGAAAGAGGCAGTCGTATATCAGGTTTATCCTCGCAGTTTTAAGGACTCCAATGGCGACGGCATGGGGGATCTGCAGGGATTGATTTCCAAATTGGATTACCTGAAAGATCTGGGCATCAATGTCATCTGGATCTGCCCGATGTATAAGTCCCCGCAGGACGACAACGGCTACGACATCAGCGATTACCAGGATATTCATCACGAATTCGGCACCATGAATGACTTTGACCAGCTTTTGCAGCAGGCTCACGCTCGTGGCATGAAATTGATCATCGATCTGGTTGTGAATCACACAAGTGACGAGCACCCTTGGTTTATTGAATCCCGCAGCTCTAAAAACAATTCCAAACGCGACTGGTATATCTGGCGTGATGGAAAAAATGGTAAAGAACCGAACAACTGGGAAAGTATTTTCAGCGGATCTGCGTGGAAGTTTGATGATCTGACCCAGCAGTACTTCATGCATATTTTTTCCAGCAAACAGCCGGATCTGAACTGGGAAAATCTGGACATGCGTAAAGCCGTCTATGACATGATCAACTGGTGGCTGGACAAGGGCATTGATGGATTCCGTGTCGATGCCATCAGCCATGCCCGCAAAGAGCCGGGACTTGCAGATATGCCCAACCCGAACAATCTTGAGTACGTGCCTTCTTATGACAAGCACATGAACGTGAATGGCATTCAGGAATATCTGAAGGACCTTTGCACCAACACGTTCAACAAGTACGACATCATGACCGTGGCGGAAGCCAACGGGGTGTCCGCCGAAAATGCCGAAGAGTGGGTGGGCACGGCTCAAAAGAAATTCAACATGATCATTCAGTTTGAGCACGTGGGCCTGTGGGATGCAAACCCGGAACGTCGCGTGGATCTGGCAAAACTGAAATCAGTTCTGGGCCGCTGGCAAAAAGGCCTTGAAGGCCGGGGCTGGAATGCCTTGTTCGTGGAAAATCACGATGTGCCTCGTATCACTTCCAAATGGGGCGATATTCAGAATTTCTGGCGCGAAAGCACGACATCCATTGCGACCATGTATTTCCTGATGCAGGGGACGCCGTTCATTTATCAGGGGCAGGAAATCGGCATGACCAATACGGTCTTTGCAGGGCCTGAGGACTTTAACGATGTTTCTGCAAAAAATATTTTCACCATTCGCCGCAAGCAGGGCGCAACGGATGCGGAAATCACCGCAGATCTTGCCAGTGCTTCCCGTGACAATGCAAGAACGCCAATGCAGTGGGATTCTTCTGATCAAGGTGGCTTCACAACAGGGCGTCCGTGGTTGAAGGTGAATCCGAATTACAAGAGCATCAACGTGGCGGCTCAGGACAAGGATCCAAATTCAGTTCTGAATTTTTATCGCAATTTGATCAGTCTGCGCAAAGCTCATCCGGTGTTCATTTATGGAATCTATGAAGAAGTGCTGGGCAAGCATGATCAGATCTATGCTTACACCCGCAATGACGGAAAAGAGAAAATGCTGGTGATGGCCAACATGACGGGCAAGTCTGCGAAGTTTGATCTTCCGGGAATCAGCCTGTCTTCCGCGAATCTTTTGATGGCGAATCAGTCTGTGGCTGACCACCATCAGATTACAGGCGGAGAGCTTCGTCCATTTGAAAGCCGAATCTATAAAATCAATTAAATGTGGGACAGCGAGATCTGGTAATACCCCAGGGTCTCGCTTCCGGTGTTTTGGATTTTGACCTGGGTTTCCTGGGTCAGTTTGAAGCAGTCTTGAGCTTCGGCGGTTTGCCCCGCCATACGCATCTTTCCTTGGACCACATAAAAAAACTGAATTTCTTCACGCAGTGAAAAGACCGATTCGCTCACGTTTGGCAGAGTGTGAAACTGCATGCGTGCACGGTGGGTTTTGGGATTGAAGATCAACCCAAGATCCCTGACTGGCGAACCGATCAGCTGGCAATCTGTATGGTCATCACCGGAAAATTCGCAGACCTGCAACGGCAGAAGCGGGTTTTGATTCAAGATCAGGCCATCGCCTTCGACCACGCTAAGCAGGCGGTTGTATCCCTCAAAGATTGAAAATGGATTGGAAGCTGCGACCAGAGCCGAGCTGAGTCGCCACGCATAGGGCTGACTGCTTTTGATTTCGGACGCAGCCAGATCAATCTGGTCGGTGACGCCAAGGCCGTTTTTCCAAGGCATGCGTTGATAGCTTGAGCTTTTCAGAAGTTGAATCATGACACCATTAGAGAAAACTTCTTTCCGGATGTCCAAGAAATCTCGCAATTCAAATTACACAAAATGATTGGCTCGGACAGTGCGAAAAAAACTCGAGAATAATTTCGTGATCCATTCTATTTGCTACTAAGTAACCTTGGATTTTTCGGTAACTGCGGGTCGCTTTGAGAAAACTAAAAAAAGTGCCTAACTCTTGGTGGGGTTCTTGAAGAATTTGAATTACATTTGGCAAATCACCCTTTAGTTTGATTATTACAAAACCGAAATGTTTCTTGTTGATATAATTGGAGTGAAACAATGTCTGGCCTTAAAGAGATCAAAGTCATTCGTAAAAGACCTGAGATCAGCCCTAACCAGGACCAAGATCGAGAGAATGGACGAAGCCTGTTAGAGACTTTGATCCGAGGTCTGGTCGATTATCCTGACACGGTTTCTGTAACATATATGGTGGGCGACAAGACGACTGTATATAAAGTCGAATGCGATCAGAAGTGCCTGGGGCAGGTGATCGGTTGCAAAGGCCAGAACATCAGCGGCATTCGCGCGGTTCTTTCGGCAACATTGGCCCGAAAAGGCATCCGGGCCATCGTGGAAATTCCTTACTTTGTGGTTGAAGCCTAAGGCTTCACCACAACTGTCATTTCGCTTTTCTCACCATTGATCCAAACGCGGATCAGCCATTTACCCGGCATCACAAAGTAAGCTTCAGAAATCAGGAAAGTTCCCATTTCCTGTTTTTCAATTTTTACCGGTGATGTTCCGTGGCCGTGATGACCCATGTTCATCCACAAATCCACTTTCAGCTGAGCCGGATCCACCAACGCAGGCACAGAAGCCGTGCTGGTCTGATCATAAACTTTCAGAACAAACGGAGAATCTGCATTTTGATTTGGCGCCTGGGCAAATTCAACAGTCGCGCACAGCTCACTGCCAGGGAAAGAAAGCGGGCAGTCTGCGGATTGTTCGGCGGCAGCAGTTACAGATGCCAGCATCAGTGCGGCAGCAAGCATGAAATTCTTAAACATAAAGTCTCCTAACGGGGCCACCGCTGTTGGTAGCTCAGATTAATGGTATTTGATAAGCTTGAATTAACAGGATTTCCGATCAGGCTTTGATCGGCGTAACTGACGGTCACGGCCGATTCCAGATTGATCATGTAACTTCCCGCAAGACTGAGCGTGAAGTTTTTTTGCGCATGCCCTTGCGAAGTTGTTGAACCGCTGATGGTAATAGCCTCTTCATAAAGAAACGCCAAAGAGCTTCCCAAGCGGAAGTCCCCGCGATTCCAGCCAACACCCAGGCTTTGCGTCGTGCCCCAGCCCGGACGGATGGTGGCTTCACCGTTGTAGGCGTCACCGGAAGCGGTTCTTTCAAATGATCTGTGAAGTTCAGAACTGAAATTAAAATCCCATACTTTCCAGGCTTTGATCAGCGCAAGTCCCGCCCCCAAAGAATAAAAGCCCCGACCCCGAATATCCGAAGCATTCAAAGCGCTGTCATAAATGGATGGACTTGTCGGCAGGGTCAATTGCAGGAACGTGACCCCGCGGGGTTTCCAGGCTGAATAAGTCAGCTCGGGGAAAGTTTCATGCCCCAGGTACAGCGACACATCCCCAAGGCCTGAGTTGGTGTCAGAGGTGCGGCTGTTTTTGGAATGCACGGGCAGGGAAAAACCCCCTTGAAGGCTGTCGCTAAAAAGAACAGCCCCTTCAAGTTTTAGCATCTGCGCGCGATTGTCATCTTTGCGGCGGATCCATTTGCCGCTGGATAAGACATCATCGGTGATTTCAGACTGGCTAATGGTTCCGGTGATCTGAGCCTTGTCATCCCCCAGAATCAAAGCGGGAAATGAAAAGCTGCCGCCACAGCAACTGGCTGCCATAGTCGGAGAGCTTGCGAAAAACAAAGCCAATGCCAGCAGTTTCATCTAAGGCACCACCAAAGGTACAAAGACCTGATCCAGGGTTGTTTGGGTGGCTTTCAGAACGATGCGAATTTCCCAGTCACCGGGCATGATGAAAAAGACCTTAAAGACACGGAACTTGCCGTCCCCAAGGGATTCGATTTTCACCGGGGATGAACCATGCCCCATGGATGGCATCCACAGAATCACGGACAGATTTTCAATCGCCACCGCAGAGTTGAAACGAAGTTCAAATTCAGAAAAATCCGTGCTGGTGGGGTTTTGTTTCCAGATCAGCTCAGCACAGATATTTTCTTTGCTGAAAAAGATCGGGCAGGTTGACTGAGGATCATTCTGCTCGTTGTTCGCCGCGGGTGTTTCCGGCAGATAATCGGGGCGGGCGCAGGCACAAAGGGTCAGGACTAAAAGCAAAATCAGATGCTTCATGCTTCATCCGCTCTTTGGATGTAACATCCCAGGGCGCGCCCTTCTTTGTGGCGAGAAGGCTTTTCGGCCTGCAGGTCTTCAAGGACCTCTTTCAGGAACTGCTTTTTAGCAGTAGGGCCTACATGACTGTCCGTCACACCACCGTGATAAAGCATTTCTCCGGCAGGGCTTAAAACAAAGGCGTGAGGGGTTTTCAAGGCGCCCAGTTTGTTGGCCCACTGGCTGCGAGAATCCTGAATCACCGGGAACAGCAGCTTGGCTTCGCGGAAATGATTTTGTGTTTCTTCAAGAGTTTCGTCCGAGTTGGAGTGAATGCCGATGAGCTGGAATTCTTTGTACTGCTGGCCGAGGTCCTTTAGCAAAGTTTCATGGCTGGCAGAACAAGGGCACTTTGCTGAAAGAAACACGATGACCGTGGCCTTGTGTCCGGCGGTGGCAAACGTCTTTGTTTCACTGTTAAGCACATCAAGCCCTGAAAGGCTGGTGATTTTATCAGCTCCCATAGAGATTTGAGAGAACATCAAAATAAGGGTGAAAATCAGACCGTTTCGCATAGCGAACTTTTAGCACGGTGAGGGATGGGGAGAAATGCCACAAATGGTTGCGTTGCGCAACGCATCTTTGGGCAGAATCCCGCGTGCCTTTGAAATGGGATTCTGTAAACTTTCTATATGTTTACAAAGATCAAAGCCTTCCGCAATCGGTTCATTCAGTACAAAAGAAGCAGCAAGGTTCACAGTGACCTGGATGTGCTTTTAGGCTCGGCCTCAGAACAGAAACAGCTGGAAGATCAGCTCCAGTGGCTGGTTCGGCTGCTGCAGTGGGTTCGCTATGAAGGCGCTGTAGACGCGCATATTGAAAAAGAAACCGGTCGTCTGCCGGTGGCTCGTCTGCGTTACCTGCTGATGGTTCTGGAGCGCAATCCTCAATGGAAAAAATCTGTCGCGGTGATTCTTAGAACCGTGGTCCACGAAGTCAGCGGGCTTGAGCTTTACACCGAAACCGGTCTTCCGCGGGAGGTGGGGCTTTGGAGCGAGCTTTCTGATCGTCTGATGATGAAGATGCTGCCGACTCCGCCGCTGGATCATGAACTGGGGTATTTGTTCTGGGCTCTGTTCCCGGAAAAAGATGACCCTTTGTGGGTGGCCTCTATTGATCCGTCGACCTTTGATCGTCTGGTGGAGCTTTTCAATTATGAAGTCGGCTCTGATGAAAAAGACTGGAATCGCTTCGGCATGGATTTGGAAGACGCGCTGGTGTATCTGGTCATTCAGGTGCGCGCCATTGGGCTGTCACCGGCGATTCGATATCGTCTGGATAAGCCGAACTTCCGTGATTCCGCGTTCTTTGCGATGGTGCGCGGTCTTGAAGAGTTTATGAATGCCTATCATGCCGGGGATCGCAATCTGGCTTTGGAAAAAGCCTCGCGCTTTCGCATGATCATCTGGGAGTGCCGTCGTGAACTGGTGCAGGTGCACAAGCATCTGGATGAATACGGGGTCAGTGTTGCTCTTGTTTTCCAGCTGGCTCGTCTTCGCACCTATTTGCAGCGGGTTGACAGCCTGCTTGAGATTTTGCTTAACGAGCGCGTGGACTCTAAAAAAGTCACCAGCTTCCTTTCAAAGCTGATCGAGGAAAATCAGGAACTGCGCAGTATTTCATCGCTTCTGTCCCAGAACATTTCTTTGCTGGCGCGAAAAGTGGTTGAACGGGCTGCTGAAACCGGCGAGCACTATATCACCCGCACCAAAGAAGAATACCGTCGCATGCTTCAGGCTGCCGGCGGTGGCGGCGCGATGACCGCGATCACCGTTTACGTCAAGATCGGCATTCTGGCTTTGGGGCTTTCAAGCTTTATGGAAGGGGTGTTTGCCTCTTTCAACTATGCGCTGAGCTTTGTGGCGATTCATCTGGCTGGATTTACTCTTGGCACCAAGCAGCCGGCGATGACCGCGCCGGCGTTGGCGGCAAAAATGCAGGATGTGGACAGTGAAAAAGGCATGAATGATCTGGTGACGGACATCACGCATATCATTCGTTCTCAGGTGGCGGCCATTTCAGGCAACGTCATGTTTGTTATTCCGTGTGTGATTTTGATTGATGCCCTGTTCTTTATGCTTTTTGGCGGACATCTGATGTCTCATGAAAAGGCGGTTTATGCCTTTAAGTCCGTCGATGTCTTTGGGCCGGCGCTGATCTTTGCGGCGTTCACCGGGATTTTGCTGTGGTTGTCCAGTTTGACGTCCGGTTGGGCAGACAACTGGTTTGCGCTGAATTCTTTGCGTAAGACTCTGGCGCGCAGTCCGACGTTGAAAGCCATCTTTGGCAAACGCGGGGCACGCAGTATTGCCGTGTTTTTTGAAAACAATATCTCGGGTCTTGTCGGGAATATCTCCCTGGGTATTTTGCTGGGGATGACTCCAGAGATTATGAAATTCATCGGCCTGCATCTGGATGTGCGCCATGTGACTTTGTCGTCCGGAACTCTGGGCGGTGCCTTGCCGGTTCTGGGTGTGGACTTTATGAAGTCCTGGGAATTCTGGCGCGCGGTGATCGGGATCTTCTTTATTGGGGCCCTGAACGTGCTGGTCAGCTTCGGGATGGCGTTGTGGGTGGCGATCAAAGCCCGCGGCATCAAGCCGCCTCAGCGTAAAGCCATTCGTAAAGCCGTGATGAAAAGATTCTTCTCCAGCCCTTTAAGCTTCTTCCTGCCGGTGGGGGCGACTGTGCCGAAATCATCGAATGGAAATCACGGCCACTGATGCAGAAAGTTTCGGTGGTCATTCCAGCTTACAATGAAGAAGAGCGTCTGCCGGGCACCTTGCAGCGGCTGCGTGAGCTTTCTTCATCCGGAGTGTTGAAAGCCGAAATCTGTGAAGTGCTGGTGATTGATGATGGTTCCCGCGATCGCACGCGTGAAGTGGTGGAAAAAGACCGTGTGCATTGGCCGGTGCTTCGTCTGCACAGTCTGCAGGAAAATCAAGGCAAAGGGGCGGCGGTCAAAAAAGGTCTGATTGAATCCCGCGGTGACTGGATTCTGGTGGCGGATGCGGATATGGCAACGCCGTGGGAAGAACTGAACAAACTTCTGACCTGGTCAGAGAGCTTTGATCTGATCATGGGATCACGGGCCCTGCCGGACAGTCAGATTGAAGTTCGGCAGCACTGGATTCGTCAGACGATGGGGAAGATCTTTAATCGCATCATGCGCTTCTTTATCGGCCTTCCTTATAAAGACACTCAGTGTGGTTTTAAACTTGTGCGCAATGAAGAGGTGTTTCGCAGCAAGGTGCTTCCGCTTCTTTCCGTTGAACGTTTCGCCTGGGATGTGGAATTGATTTTATTCATGGAAAAATTCCGTCTGCGTGTGCGCGAAGTCCCGATTCGCTGGCAGCACAAAGAATCTTCGCGTGTGCGCATTGTCCATGACAGTTTGGAAATGCTTTTTGCCATCCGTCAGATGCGCCGTCGCCTTAAAAAGGCCTGATACTGCGGCTTTCCGGTTGCTCAAATACTGCTCATGAACAAAAAAGTGACGACGCGAACGGTCATTTACTTTGATTTAATATTGTGCAGCTAATTCCAAATAAATGATGGTATCTATAAGAGAATCTAATAATAAAGGCCGCGCTGGTCCTAAAATCGAACTGGGGTGCCACTTTGGAACCCCCACCCTCATGACAGATTTTTTCACTTTTCTGGTGCCAAAAAAATATTTAGGTGGTTCCAAAAGAGTACTTGATAAATCTTTCAAGCTGAAATGAAGTGCCTCTCCATGAGGACTTCAATTGTTGGAGTCCATGGATATGGGGGGAATTTTAATGAAATTCAACGTGTTTGCACTCATCGTATCAGTGCTTTTCGCGACATCAGCTCAAGCAGAGCGCGTTCTAGTGATCATGAAAGACCAACAGTCTTTCAATAAAGCTCACATGGCTTATAAGATGAAGGGGTCTTATGCGTCTAAGGGCTTGGACTTGGGAGTTCAATCTCAAGCCGTAGGTCAACTTGAAGACAGTCTTGCGAATTTGAACTCACTAGTTGTTAATACTGACAACGACGCTCAAATTGAAAAATTGAAAGCGAATCCAGCCGTAGCTTACGTTGAGAAGGAAATCTTCCACGATGCTCCAGCTCCAGTAAAAGGTTTCTTGGGTCAATCCCGTCAATCTCAGGCTAAATTGGGTCAAAAAACTCCATGGGGTATCCATGCAGTAAAAGCGACTCAGGCTTGGAATAAATCCGGCCGCGGTGCTGGCGCTCGCGTACTGGTGTTGGACACTGGTATCGACGAAGCTCACCCATCTTTGGCTGCTAACTTCGAAAAAGGTAAAGACTTCACTGGCGACAGCAACGGTTCTGACTTCTCTGATAAAGTAGGTCACGGAACTCACGTAGCTGGTACAATCGCTGGCGTTTTGGACAACACAGGTTTCACTGGTGTTGCTCCTAAAGCAAAAGTTCTTGCGGGCCGTGTGTGCTCTGAGCAGGGTTGCTCCAACGTAGCAATCGCTCAAGGTATCAACTGGGGTATTCAGGAAAAAGTTGACGTGATCTCCATGTCTTTGGGTGGCGCTTGGTCTACTCCGGCTGAAAGAACTGCAGTAGCTGCCGCTGATAAAGCTGGTATCACTGTTGTAGCGGCTTCCGGTAACAACGGTTCCAACCGCGTTTCTTACCCGGCTGCTTTGTCCACTGTTATCGCAGTAGGCGCAGTTGACGTAAACCTGCACAAAGCAGACTTCTCTCAATACGGTCCGGAATTGGCTGTAGTTGCTCCAGGTGTTGCGGTTGTTTCCGCTGTACCACAAGGTACTGGTCGTGAATCTGCAGTATCCGTTTCCAACGGTCAGAAAACTGTAAAAGTTGCTTCTTCCACCTTCCAGGGTGCAAGAGAGATCCTGACTCCAGAAACGAACGTGCTTGTTCACGCTAACTTGGGTAAACCAGAAGACTTCGCTAAAGTAGACGTTAAAGGCAAATACGCTTTGATCTCTCGCGGTGAAATCACTTTCGGTGACAAAGTTAAGAATGCGATCAAAGCGGGTGCAGCTGGTGTGGTTGTTTACAACAACGCTCCGGGCCTGATCCAGGGTGCTTTGACTGATGACGGTTCTGTTCTTCCAGTAGGCGTGTTCATGATCGAACAAACTGTTGGTCAAGAGCTGGTTCGTGTAATCAACTCCGGTAAAGTGGCAACTGCAACTTTGCACACTATGGCAACTGACTACGCTGCATTCGATGGTACTTCCATGGCGACTCCTCACGTATCTGGTGTGGTTGCTTTGATGAAAGCTGCGAACAAAGCTTTGACTGGTGCTCAAGTAAAAGAAATCTTGAAGCGCACTGCGACTCCACTGGCTCCAAACTCTGCTAACGAGTTGGGCGCTGGTATCGTGAACGCTGAAGCGGCTGTTCAAGCTGCGATCGACGCGAAGTAATTTTCGCTTCAAATTCAGATCTTTTAAAGACGGCTTTCCTTCGGGAAGGCCGTTTTGCTTTTCTGGCGCACTGCTGCGGAAAAAGGCGCCTGTTACCTTTTAGTAAAAACGCAGCTGGTGCCTTAGGCTGAATTGTGGGCATAATTTATCTATGCAGCATTTACCGGCGATGATTCACGACCTGGCCCTGATTCTTGGTACTGCAGGGCTTGTTACACTTCTATTTAAAAAACTCAATCAACCCATAGTTCTTGGATATTTGGTCGCCGGCTTTCTGGTGGGGCCGAAAACTTCGATTTTCCCGACGGTGATTGGGGTGGCCAGCATCAACCTGTGGGCGGAAATCGGGGTTATCTTCCTTTTGTTCGCCCTCGGGTTGGAGTTCAGCTTTAAAAAGCTTTTGCGCGTCGGCGGATCCGCCAGTTTCACCGCACTATTTGAAGTTTCTTTGATGATCCTGTTTGGATTCACCACCGGCCGCCTGTTGGGGTGGAGCACCATGGACAGTTTGTTCCTGGGCGGGATTCTTTCGATTTCATCCACTTCCATCATCATCCGCACGGTGGAAGAACTGGGTATGAAGAACATGAAGTTCGTGGGGATGGTCTTTGGGGTTCTGGTTATCGAAGACCTTGTGGCCGTTCTTTTGATGGTCTTGCTGACCACGGTGGCTTTGACCCGGGACTTTTCCGGATCCGAAATGCTGGGGGCGGTCCTTAAGCTTTCCTTCTTCCTGTCGATCTGGTTCGTGGCGGGGATCTTCCTTTTGCCAAGTTTCTTAAAGCGCACGCAAAAGCTGCTGTCTGAAGAAACCGTCCTGGTCGTGGCCGTGGGGCTGTGTCTGATGATGGTGGTTTTTGCCAGCAACGTCGGGTTTTCATCCGCTTTGGGAGCGTTCATTACAGGCTCCATTTTGGCTGAAACCATCGAAGGCGAACGCATTCATCATCTGATTGCGCCGATCAAAAATCTGTTCTCGGCCGTGTTCTTTATTTCGGTCGGGATGCTGATTGATCCCCATGTGATATCTATTTATTGGAAAGAAGTGCTGCTGCTGTCAGCAGTTGTTATCGTGGGAAAAACTTTAAGTGTGACTTTAGGTTCGGTGTTGTCGGGGCAGACCTTCAAGTCTTCCTTGCAGTCCGGAATGAGTCTTGCTCAGATCGGCGAGTTTTCCTTTATTATCGCGACCTTGGGTTTAAGTCTTAAGGTTATCAGTGAAAAGATTTATCCGATCGCGGTGGCGGTTTCAGTGCTGACAGCCTTTACGACTCCGTACATGGCGCGGTCCGCGGAAAAGACTTATGCGTGGCTTGAACGATTCCTGCCAGCCCGGTTTATCCAGTCCATCGACAGCTACAGTGTGATTTCATTTTCTATGTCCGGGAACCGCGAATGGCGTGAACAGGTTCGCGCCTATATCTTAAAGGTTCTCTTGAATGCGGTGGTTGTGGTGGCGGTGTTCCTGACCATGGCCCGTGTATTCCTGCCGTTTCTTTTGGAACGCCAGATGGAAGAAGGTCCTGCCAAGTTCCTTACTTTAAGTGCCACCCTGGTGATGAGTGCTCCGTTCTTGTGGGCGTTGGCTTTTGGGCGGACCAAACAGTTCGAAGCCCTTTTGGTTGAGCAGGGGAAGGGCAGTCATAACTATGTCTTTCTGGTTTCCCGGATCATGCTGGCGGTGGGACTGTTGGGCGCGATGGTGGGGCAGTTTGTGCCGCTGCTGTGGGCGGTGGCGATCACTTTGTGGATGGTCGTGGTGGTTGGGTATGTGCTTTCTCAGAAGTTGCAGGACATTTACGGCTGGTTTGAAAAACGCTTCCTGACCAACCTGCATGACGATGTTCAGAAGGTTCATGCCCGAAAGAACAGCCGTTCTTTGGCCCCCTGGGACGCCCACATCACAGAATTTATGATTCCGCCGGAGGCTCCTTACGTCGGTGTGCCTTTGCATCAGCTTTCGATCCGTGAAAAGTACGGGGTGACGATTGCCTTGATCGAACGAGGTCGCCGTCGTATTACGGCTCCGGGCCGGGTGGAATGTCTGATGCCTCACGATCATGTTTTTGTGATCGGGACGGATGAGCAGTTGATTCTGTTTAAAGGGTTCATTCAATCCGAGGTCCCGGAAGTGGCCTCAACCGAAGCCGAAGCCGAGTACAGTCTTGAGCAGTATCTGCTGACGGACGGTTCGCCATTCCTGAACAAAAGCATCCGTGAATGCGGTCTGCGCGAGATCACCCACGGACTGGTGGTCGGTATCGAACGTGAGGGCGGGCGTATTTTAAACCCGGACTCCAGCGAAACGCTGAAGCGCGGGGATTTGTTGTGGATTGTGGGCGATCGCGAAAAGATCCTGCAACTGACTTAAAGGCGGAAGCGAATCAGATTCTTCAGCGCCGTCATTTTAAACGGCGTGTATGGGGGATACATGATTCGCAAAAGCTTGCCGAAGAAGGACTGCTTTAAGACCGCTTTTTCATGTGAAAACGCGCGGAAGCCATGTTCCCCATGATAGCTGCCCAGGCCGCTGTGGTTCACTCCGCCAAAGGGCAGATACGGGTTTACAAAGTGAATCACTGAATCGTTAAAGACCAGTCCACCAGAGCTGGTTTCGTATTGAATTCGTTCCATGTTCATTTGGCTGTTGGTGTAGCAGTACAAAGCCAGGGGCTTTTCCCGTTCGTTGATAAAGTGAATCACCTCTGAAATTTCTTTGAAAGTCATCACGGGCAGTACCGGGCCAAAGATTTCTTCCTGCATGATCAGGGAATGAGGATCCACATTTTCCAGCAAGGTCGGTCCGCAGAAATGTTCCTCTGGTGTAGACTCGCCACCGAAAACGACCTTGGCATTTTTGCTGACGGCATCGTCGATCAGGTCCTTCAGGCGGCGGGCATGATTGAAACTAACCATGCGTGCAAAGTCCGGCGAGCTTTTGCGCAGTTCAGGGGACTTTCCATAGAAGCCTTCAATAGCCGCAATCAGACGTTTTTTAAAGGCATGATAGATGCTTTCGTGCACGAACAGATAATCCGGAGCCACGCAAGTCTGGCCGGCATTGATGAATTTGGCCCAGGCGATCTTTTGCGCGGCCTCATCAACATTTGCCGTGGCATCCACGATGGTCGGGGACTTTCCACCCAGTTCCAGGGTCACGCTGGTAAGATTCTTGGCGGCAGCTTCCATGACAATTTTTCCCACCCGGGTGCTGCCAGTGAAGAAGATATGATCAAAAGGCAACTTTAAAAGTTCCTGCGTTGTCTCAACGCCGCCCTCGGCCACAAAGACGTGATCTGAAACAAAGGTTCCGGTCAGAATTTTTTTAATCACGCTGCTGGTGTGTCGGGTCAGTTCAGAAGGCTTCACAATCGCACAGTTGCCCGCCGCAATCGCCGAGACCAGTGGCAGCATACACAGCTGAAACGGATAGTTCCAGGGGCCGATCAGCAGGCACACGCCGCGAGCCTCGGGTTGGATATAGCTTTTACTTCCAAACAAAGTCAGTGGGGTGTGAACCTTTTTGGCTTTGGCCCATTGGGAAAGATGCTTTTTGGTGAATTTGATTTCTTTCAGGACAGGATAGATTTCTGAAAGCAGGGTTTCGGCTTCTGGCTTTTGGAAGTCTTTTTTCAGGGCATCGATGATTTCTGAGCGGTGCGCTTCGATGGCTTTTTCAAGCTCGTTCAGAGCTTCAATACGGGAAGCCAAGCCTTCGCCGCGGATTTTTAAACTGTACTGCTTTTGATGAAGAAAGAACTTTTCCAGCATGCCCTTTATGTTAGATCACTGTCTTTAAAGGGCAATCACTTAGTGAGGCCGTCTGGCCGTGTTACAGAGCAAAGATTTTAGAGCAGCGGGAAGGCATCACGACATTCTTTTGCTGAACAATGCGCCACAGGATCTTGGAGCCCAGTTGGTTGTTCATCAGTTCCGGGTGGAATTGCAATAGCAGACCGCGGCCGTTTTTAAACTCGGTGGCTTCCGTGACGCCATCGTGTCCTTGGGCAGCCAGTTGTAATGGACCGTTTTCTTTATAGATCACGGCCTGGTGGTGCAGTGAATTCACCAGCAGTTTTCCGTCAGCGTTTGGAACCAATGAACCCAGAAGGTTGTGTTTGGTTTTATGAACCTGAATTTCATGCCAGTCGTTGGCGTGGCTGACTTTATCGCCGACATGGAAAGGCACATCCTGCATCAGCTGATAACCCAAAGCCACTGCCGAAATCTGAGAACCACGGCAAACCCCCAGCAGGAAGCCTTTTTCCTGCGCAACATAAGACTTGATCAGCTGAATTTCGAACTGATCGCGGGTCGGGATAGTGTTGCGGGAATGGGTGTTTTGTTTCTTGTAAAGGTTTGGTTCAACGTCATCTCCACCCATGGCCACCATGAATGGGAATTTTTCAGATATTTGTTTGAACAGGTCGCGGGTTTCTTCAAGGCTCAGTCCCAGGTTGGCATTCATGGGCAGGATGAACGAGCTTTGACGGCTTTGCGCGAAGATTTTTTTGAAGTTGATCACACGCTGGGAATTCATGCCGTAATCCTTCGGAAGATTCGCAATCAAAAGCGCGCGCGATTCACGGGAGTTTTCATTTAAGGGTTTAAAGCCGGACAAGGCCAAATCAGGTGTTCTGCCTTCAAACAGTTCCATCAGTTCGGGCTGTCTTTGCAATCCGCGCATATAGCGGGTGGCGGCTTGTTCCGGGGTCTCCCCGGACTTCACGGGCAGAATGATTGGCGCCAGGGTGTTTCCTGGACTCCATTCATACAGACGAACCAGATCGCCGGTGGCCCAGGCAAATCTGGCAAAACTTAGAACCAATAATAGAATCCACATGCTGTAACCCATACTGAAGGGATATTCAAAAGCAGTGCCTGCTTTGTGGTGCTGAGCTTTATCGTGGTGGTTTTTACCGGTGCCGTGACGTTTCAAACTGAGACGGCACCTAAAATTGTTAGTCAGTGCGAAGGACCGTCAGTCAGCTCGATTTTCAGCGCCTGACGCTGTTTGATAACGTCATGGAACTCCAGATACATCCGGCCCTTTTCCAGGCGAAGCGAGATCGGGTTGTAATAGTTGATCTTTGCGGGCGTGTGAAAGCTGGAATCCAGCAGCGGCACAATGGTCATAAGCTCTGAAGGTTCATAGCGGGTGATCCCCATGATCTCAGAGACACGTTTTTCGGTCGCAACCAGGTCATTTGAAAATTCCAAAATAGCGGACCGAGCCTCGCCCGTGGGCTGGTCCCTGAATTGATCAGCAAAGGGTTCGGCATAGTTGCGATTGCGGTCAGTGAAAGATTGAATGAATTTGCGCGCCAGATCCCTGCTAAGATGCAGGTCAAAATCCGATTTTTGCAGATCCGCTTTTCCATTCGGGAAACTGCCATAAATCTCAAGGACGGAGTCCGGGGAAAGGTGTTTCGCCAGAGGGCTTTGCGGCAGCGCCGCCGCCGTCTTTAGAACCAGGCTAAAGGAATATTCCGAGCGCCAGCGTTTCTGTGTGGGAGTTTGATAGAACTCATTCCAGAACTGCTCAACAATACGGGACGCCTCGGCTTTGCTCAGCGACGACTTGCCTTGTAAGGCGGAATAGTATTTGGAAACGGTGGCGCTATTGATGATCCTATGAAGGGCTTCGAAGTTGCGACGGCGGTCTTTCATTTCCGGATCTTTGTTTTTATATTCTTTCTGAATTCCTTTGGTCAGCATAGTCGTCAGGCGCGCGGCGTCCTTGGTTGGAAGGGTTTCCAGGACTCTTTGCAGGCTGATGGTCAGATAGTGATTGGTGTTCTGGATTAACGCCGTATCCGCGGGAATGTTCTTGATGTAGGCATCGGCAAGTTTCGGGCTCAAGGCCATTTTCATGGTTTCAAATTGAAGGTGCCAATAGTGCAACGACACCCGATTGGATTCTTGAATGGCGGACTTAAATCCATCAATGCTTTCAAGCAGGTCTTTTTTCTGGGCCGTTGTCAGGGAGGAACGCATTTTAATCAACGGTTCCACAAAGTTGATTTGAGGCATCAGGAAAAGGAACTCTGTTTGATAATTTTGATTTAGAGTGCGCCACTGCGCCGGCGGTCCCAGCGGAGACTGCTCCATGGTGCGAATCATTTGCTGGATCGCGGTTTTGTATTGCTGGGGTGTTTGAGCACCTTGGAAAAGCTGTTCCCACTGGGATTGGCTGGAGTGCAGTCCGGTTTTTGCGGAGCTGGTTGCAAAGATGGAACTGCAAAGAGAGGCACCCAGGGATGTGGCCCCCATGGATGTGATCAGCGCCGTTATCAGCAGCAAGCGTTGGATAAACATATTATAGGCCCACCATGGATGATTCAATCACGCGATAGTTGTCGGGGTTGGAACACGTGCGGCCAAAGCGCTTTTCCAGGTGCACGGCCGTTTGAGCAAGACTTGAAACATACCCTGGGCCGCCGTGGCTTTGCCACACTTGCAGCCATTCTGGGAAACTGTACATCGACGCAGAAACGTTTCTGAGGACACGGGAAACCGCCACGTCGACTTGGTCTTCGGTCAGTTGGCGGTTTTGTTCGCGCAGTTGCTGTTTCAGATTGTTTTTGTGTTTTTGGAAGTCGCCAAGGCCTTTTTTAAAATCAAAATCTTTGGCTTGCACATAGGACAGCGCCTGGGCGCGGTCTTCTTCGGTCAGGCTGCCCAGCAGCTGGATGTTGAATTCCTGACTTTTACGACGAATGAAATCGACACGGCTGAAAAGATAATCCTGCAGGTTTTTTACCGCCACGGCACCGCCGGTGTTGTAGCCCAGGGTGATCAGAATGCGCTTTAGCTGGATATAATCCTGTCGAGGGTAACCTGCTTCACGCAGCAAAGCCGGGATGTTGCGTTTGGTAAATTCGTTGTCGACGTATCTTTCATTCATTTTATGGAAGATTCCCGCATAAAGCAGATTCTTTACGGGGTTCGAATTTTTCGACATCAAAGAGCATTTGCTTTCTTTCAGCAAAGGGCGCCAGAAGCTTGCACCACGGTACTGGGTGCGGGATTTGATCCATTGGCAGGATTTTTTACTGCTTTTGAAGATCTGATCCCTATATGCGGGCAGCACCTGATCCACGTCCGCGATGGCTTTTCCAGTCAACTGGCCGATGCCGGCGTCGCCATTGGGATTCTGAATTTGCACGTGAAAACCGCTTTCCATCATCAGCTTGGGGAACAGCCACTGAGGATCAATTTCCAGGCAGTCGGTGATATTTTCAAAGGCCTGGCTGAGAGCTTTGATTTCAGAAGTGGTATAGCGGGGGCGCGGTTGGCCGGCTTCGGGCTGGCTTTTTTCAGAGGAGCATCTCACAAAGAGACGCGACTTTTCCCCGACGGCAATGCGGGGGAACGAGGTTGTCAGGGCGTGGGTCATGCAGTTGTCAAAGTTCTCGGCGGCAGCGAAGAACGGCAACAGGGTGACCACGGATGTGACAATCACGGATTTAAGCAGCTTTATAAAGGTTTTGGAAAAGCACCCTTGCATGCAGTCTTAACAAAGCAAGGGGCCTGCCATCAGACGACGTCGAGATCCTTTTCAAAGACGTCGCAAAGTGAGTCGACAACATCCTCGAGTGCTCCGTTTTTTTCAAACAGAGCCCGCTGGATTTCATAGGATGGATTTGCCAGATCCTCTTCCACCAGTTGTTTCAGATATTCCGTATAGCCCAGCTCAGCGGCATCATCTTTCATTGCGGTCAGCAGATCGTGGATGTCTTCGCGCAGATTTTTCGTCATGCCGTCGTTATCAATCAACACTTCGCAATCCAGCCCGTGACGGGAAGCGCGCCATTTGTTTTCACGCACCATCCAGTCATCCGGCGTCTGACGGCGAATGCCCTGATCAAGACGTTTTTGCAGATGACGAGCCAGCAGGTGAATGAACGCCACCAGGCGCGTGGTTTTGCGAATTCCCGGAACTCCGTCACAGATGCGGATTTCCAGCGTGCCATAATTTGGACTTGGACGGATGTCCCACCAGATGTCCTTGAAACTTCCGATGGATTTACTGCGGGTTAGTTTTTGTACGATGTCTTCAAATTGCGCCCAGTTTTCCACTCGGCACGGGGTGCCTCCGGCCGGGTGAGCTTCAAACACAGTGATACGTGAAGACGCCAGACCCGTGTCATGCCCTGTCCAGAACGGGGAGCTTGCCGACATCGCCAGCATATGCGGCAGATAGTAAAGGAACTCATTCATCATGGCGATGCAGTGATCACCATCTTTCATTCCCAGATGCACATGCAGACCGTAAATCATCAAACGGCGCGCGATGTGCTGATTGCGCTCCAGCAGATATTCATAGCGGTCCGACGGATAGAAAATGCGATTGTGCCATTTGGCGAATGGATGGGTTCCATTGGAGGCCAGACGGGCACCGTGCTTTTTACAGATGCGCAAAAGCTCGCGGCTGGTCAGCAGCAGTTCATATTCCACTTCCTGCACGTTTTTGCAGATCGGGGTGTCGATTTCCAGCATACTCTGAAAAATTTCAGGTTTCAGATGCGGGCTTTGTAAGGACCATTCTTCCAGGATGTCCGGAGATATGGGAAAAAGGTTTCTGGTTAGCGGGTGAATGATTTGAAGCTCAACTTCTACACCCAGCGAGAATAAGTCCGATGTTCCAAAAGGAATGGGTTGAGGCTTAGTCATAAAATCACCTTAGGGAGTTATGACCATCGGGGCAAATTTTAAAGCTGAAAATGTAGGAATAATATGACTTGGTGCGCTCAAATAAAAAATGGGGGGCCTCATCGGCCCCCCGGACTCGTGTGAAGGGAACCACCAAACCTTCACTGAGTCGCCCAAAATAAATTTTTAGTTTCAGTATCGTCTTTTTCTTGCTTCAACTCGGGCGGGGCTTCGTGCCACCGTTATCCAGAGAGCGTACATTACTACTCCCGAGTAGAAGAGGCAGAACATCGCTACATCTTGTAAGTCTGTCATGTACTCTCTCCTTCCTTTTACTTTTTGCGGCCTTCCGTGGCCTCGGATTCCTGAGGTGCCATCCTAGCGTCCCCTTGTTTCCGTTTGTAAGAGCATCCGTGCTCTTATTGATATGACAGGCAGGGGTGGGGTTGGGGTTAATCTTTTTTGCTAAATTTGTGGGCAAAAAAAAGGTCTAGTTACTGACCGGGGCTCAAGGGGCATCCTATTGACTCTGAGGGGTCAAAATGGTTAATTAGTTGTTCCCTCTATCAGAATTTCTTATAGGTGCGCGCGGATGGTGGAATTGGTAGACACGTACGTTTGAGGGGCGTATGCGCAAGCGTGAGGGTTCAAGTCCCTCTCCGCGCACCACTCTTAGGGCTTCTTGCCCGCAATTGCTTCGGACAGTCCTCGCTCTTTGTGTTCATTTACTAGTTAAGGTCGCTTTTGGGTTCGTCGGCGTTTCTGGGTGCTTTAGTTTGCTGCAAAGGCCTGCGGAACTTGCACTTGCGGGCAAGAAGCCCTAAGAGCGCTGCGCGCAGAGGGCCGTTCACTGCGTGGGACTTTGATTGTTCGAATGTCAGTTGGGCTCGAGTGCAGCCAAGGGTTTTAAGTTTTTGGATTTTGTGTTAGTGTCAGTTCATGGTTGCATTTAGTTTTTCTGTCTCAGAGTAGTTTTGCGAAGAAGGGTTTGAGCTGGGCTCGCCATTCTTCTGCTTCTTTATCAAATCGGCAAAAAATTATGGATGTGGTTCTGCTTCATCAGGCTGAAGCAGAGCGGTTGCTTTTGTATTATGGGAACTTGATGAATATGAAAAAAGAAGAAGTGCTGACGACAGAATCCGGCAAGGTCGAAAACTGGGAGCGCTGGTGGCATGCTCTGTCTATTTCTGACACCTTGTTGTCCCGGGCGGAAGAAGATCCATCGCTGAAAGAGATCTGCAACTATCTGGAAAGCATCGAGGTCGTCTTTGAGGATGCCTGTGATCCTGCTGATGACTTTAAGGCCTATGCGATCCGATCCCTTTGTCAGGCGGTTCGTCGGACCTTAAACAATAAGAAAGAGATGGCCTGATTTCGGGTACTTGGACGCACGCGACGCAACTGGTTAGGTGCGTGGGATTTTCTTTAATGTAGAATGTATAAAATTCTTTTCGCCTGTCCAATCCGGTGGTACAGAAATCCCATGGCTTTACAGGAACGCACGCTAAAAAAAGAAATTCTGAAGATGGTTGTTGGTTTTCATCGCTTTCAGCAGCGATTCTTTAACAACCAGGATTCGCACCTGTATGAGCACCTTTCCAGCATCGGTCAAAGCCCTAAAACACTGATGATCGCCTGCAGTGACTCTCGTGTTGATCCGGCTATTTTGTTTTCGTCTTCTCCGGGAGAAATGTTTGTGGTTCGCAACGTGGCCAATCTGGTGCCGCCCTATGAATCTAATATGGGTTTTCACGGGGTCAGTGCCGCGATCGAATTTGCCGTGGCCAACCTGAAAGTCGAAAACATCGTGGTTCTGGGACACCGTCAATGTGGTGGTATCCGTTCCCTGTTTCAGCCTGAAAACGTTCTTAAGGGCGGCTTTGTGGCGCAGTGGATGACCATCGCGGAAACAGCCAAGCTGAAAGTTCTGGATAAAGATCCGCATGGGGACTTGGATACCCACTGCCGTGATTGTGAAAAAGAATCCATCGTGACTTCTTTGCAGAATCTGCGTTCGTTCCCGTTCATTGAGGATGCAATCAAGTCCCGCGGTCTGGAGCTTTTTGGGGTTTACTTCGACTTGGAAAACGGTCACCTGTGGAACTACAACGACGCCACTCACGTGTTTGACGAAGTCACTTTAAATGGACTTCGCGCCACGACGTTGCCTTAATTATTCAAAAGAAAATCTGAAGGCTTCACTAGTAGTGAAGCTCGCCACCCGGGAACTTGATCACTCGTTCGTTCCCCGGCGCCACCAGGTGCGCCCACAATGGAAGCTTCTGTCGCTCCGGGGCTGACAGCGTGTAGACGTGTTTGGTTCGGACCTCACGCAGTTTCAGCGTGTATTTGAAGGCCAGAGTGAAGGGAATATACTCTTTGCTGATGGCAACGACTTCAAACTTGTTGTAAGCGGCAATGGTCTTGCCATTGAGAATCACCGACGCTGAATTGATCACATGGTCACGCACGGCCGCGCGCCCGGTTTGCAGGGTGGGACTTCGGTAAAGTTGATCGGGGATCTTTTCAAAATTGCCAATCACGGATTCTGGATCGGCTTTGGTGCCGACAAAGTGGATGACTCCCGTGGGTTGCAGGTTCTTACCCAGTTCCACCAGTGACAGGGTGTAAACCGTGTCGACTTTTTTGTGGTCTTTCAGGCCATAGGAATTAAATGAATGAACATAGCTTACACGATACAGGCGATCTTTGCGGATCGGCTTTTGGTCGTATTCGGTCAGAGCCATATTCACGGTTTTCTCAGCTGGTGGCTGCAGGATTTCGGGCTGAGTGACCACTTCGGACAGGTCGGCCGTGGCCTTTAAAAGCAGGCGAGGGCGCAAGTCACTGAAGGTGGCCTTCTCGGATTTACCGAAAGCCGCCGTGGAAATCAGAATAAGAGTCAGGAAAACCAGCTTAGTCATCGGCCGATAACTAGCAGAATCCGTTCCATGGCCAAATCCACCCAATGGTTCCCTATGGGGGCGGACCTGTTTATCCTCTAAACAAGCTCCGGGAAGTGTCATTTCCTGGAGGCAAAGAGGAGGCACATGTTGACGCGACGCCAAAACGTCGTTGGGGCCTGCCAAAGGGGGCTTCTGGACGTGCAAGTTCCTTGAAAACCTGATAGTTATTAAGGACCTATGACAAATGCAAACACACGTTCGACACCGTATTCAGCCGTAAAACCAGATGTGAATCTTGCCAAGCAGGAAGAGTCTATTTTGGACTTCTGGGATCAGGAGAAAATTTTTGCTCAATCTTTGAATCCTGAAGGCAAAAAAACTTACAGCTTCTACGACGGGCCTCCGTTTGCAACCGGTCTTCCGCACTATGGTCACTTGCTGGCGGGTGTGTTGAAGGACGTGGTTCCTCGTTACTGGACGATGAAAGGCTACACTGTGCCTCGTCGTTTCGGTTGGGACTGTCATGGTCTTCCGGTCGAGTATGAAATCAACAAGACTCATAAAATTGAAAGTCGCAAAGACGTTTTCAAAATGGGTGTTGCCAATTACAACGACGCTTGTCGTTCGATTGTAAAACGTTATTCCACCGAATGGAAAACCACGGTTCGCCGTGTGGGTCGTTGGGTGGATATGGAAAATCCATACTTTACGATGGACGTGTCTTTCATGCAGTCCGTGTGGTGGGTGTTCCAGCAGCTGTTTGAAAAAGGTCTGATCTATGAAGGTTACAAAGTCGTTCCTTACTCTGTAGGGATCTCGACGTCTCTTTCAAACTTTGAAGCCAATCAGAACTACAAAATGGTTCAGGATCCGGCAATCACGGTGATGTTCAAGCTGGTAAATCAGCCGGATACATCGATCATGGCTTGGACGACGACTCCTTGGACATTGCCTTCCAACCTGGCGTTGGCTGTGGGTAATGACATCGAATACGTCAAGATTCTTGAAAAATCCACGGGTCGCAAGTTGATCATGGCGCAGGCGCTGCTTTCTTCGGTCTTCAAAAAAGCCGACGATGAAGTTGAAGTTCTTCAGATGATGAAGGGCACAGAGCTTGTGGGTCTGACTTACGAACCTTTGTTCCCTTACTTTGGTGATCGCGCTGACAAAGGTGCGTTCCGTATTATTTCTTCTGATCACGTGACCACTGAAAGTGGTACGGGTGTGGTGCACATGGCGCCAGCATTCGGTGAAGAGGATTACTATGCTTGCGCAAAAGCCGGCATCCCGATGGTCAATCCCGTGGATGACGACGGTATGTTCACGTCTGAGGTTCCTGACTATGCTGGGAAGCGTGTAAAGGAAGCTGACAAGGATATCATCGCGGATCTTAAAAAACGCGGAAACCTGTTCAAGCAAGACACCATTCAGCATAGTTACCCATTCTGTTATCGTTCCGACACGCCACTGATCTATCGTGCGGTGTCTTCATGGTTTGTGGCCGTTGAAAAAATCAAGGAAGAGCTGATTGCCAACAACAAACAGACCTCCTGGGTTCCGGATCATCTGCGTGATGGCCGTTTCGGCAACTGGCTGGAAGGCGCTCGTGACTGGGCGATTTCGCGCAATCGTTTCTGGGGTACACCTCTGCCAATCTGGAGAAATGCCGAAGGCGAAGTGATGTGTATCGGTTCCCGTGCCGAACTTGAAAAACTATCCGGCCAGAAGGTCGACGATTTGCACATTGAATTTGTGGATAAGATCACGATCCCGTCTCCAACCGGCAAGTCGCCGTTGAAGCGTGTGGATGGTGTATTGGATTGCTGGTTTGAATCCGGCTCTATGCCGTATGCACAATGGGGTTATCCTGAAACATCTGTGGAGGATTTCAAAAAAGCCTTCCCGGCGGACTTCATCGCAGAAGGTCTGGATCAGACACGCGGCTGGTTTTACACGCTTTCCATCATTGGTACGGCGTTGTTCAATCAGGCTCCATTTAAAAACGTGGTTGTGAACGGTTTGGTTCTGGCTGAAGACGGACGCAAGATGTCCAAGTCTTTGAAAAACTATCCGGATCCGATGGAAGTGTTGAATCAGCATGGTGCGGATGCTTTGCGTTTGTACCTGATTGATTCTCCGGTGGTGAAAGCCCAGGAACTGAAGTTCTCTGAAAAAGGCGTTTACGATATCGTTCGTAAGATTTTGCTAAGATGGTGGAATTCTTATTCGTTCTTTGCGAACTATGCCAATATCGATGGCTTTGTTCCAAAGGGCGATGCGAAGAAGTCTCCAAACATTCTAGACCAGTGGGTTTTGTCCCGTCTGAACGGTCTGATTGCAAACACGCACAAAGAAATGGACGCTTATCGTCTGTACAACGTTGTGCCTCACTTGCTTCAGTTCATTGAAGACCTGACAAACACCTACATCCGTTTCAACCGCAGCTTGTTCTGGCAAGACGGCATGCCGGAAACCAAACGCTATGCCTACGAGACTTTGCATGAAGTCCTTGTGACCCTGTCACGTCTGATGGCGCCGTTTGCTCCGTTCATGTCTGAAGTGACTTACAAGAATCTTTCACAGGTTCTGAAAGACAAGAAAGACTCTGTTCACCTTGAATCCTTCCCGGCGGCAGACCTTTCCATGCTTCGTCCTGAGTTGGAAGAAGCCGTGAAAGCCATGGACACGTTGGTGACCCTGGGTCGCAATCACCGTGAAAAAATCGGCGTGAAAGCAAAAATCCCGCTGAATGAAATCAAGATCATCCACAGAAGTGCAGAACTTCTGGAAACTTTGAAAAAGTTCGAACCGTTCTTCGTGGACGAACTGAACTTCCGCAAAGTTGTCTACAACCCGAATGAAGATCAATTCGTTCAGGTGTCTGCCAAGGCGAACTTCCCGGTATTGGGTAAACGTCTGGGACCTAAGATGAAAGCTGTGGGCGCTGGCATCATGTCCATGTCCTTGGAAAACATCCTGAAGCTTGAAGGCGGCGGTGTTGTTGTCATCGAAGGTGAAGAAATCAGTCTGTCTGATGTGGAAATCCGTCGTGCACCTAAAGGTGACAACGCGAACTTGTCCGTGCACCAGATCGTTTCCATCGAAGTGGATCCGACAGTGACCCCAGAGCAGGAACGTGAAGGTCTGGCTCGTGAGATCATGCGTAAGATCCAGGTCGCTCGTAAAACAGCGGACTTCCAGATGGATGACAAGATCACTTTGGAAATCGCCTGTGACGGTGCTTTGCTGGATGCATTGAATGCCCATAAGGACATGATCACCGGTGAAACCCTGACGAAGAATCTGAACATCCTGGCGTTGACGGCAGAGCCTAACGGCAAACACACGGAAACATCAGACATCGATGGTCAGACGATTAAAATCGGCGTCACCAACCTGCCAAGATAATGAAACAGCTTGGAGAGGTTTTTGAATTTTCGGCAATAGGTGTGGTGCGAACTCCGTTCAAAGACAGGTTCGGAGTCCCGCGCCAGCCAGGGCTTGCGGCGCAGGCAAAAGGGGTGATTAAAATCAACCCCGATCCGGATTTGAAAACCGCTCTGCGTTCGCTGGAAGAGTTCACTCACATCTGGATTGTTTTTGTTTTTCACGATCATGGTGGCAAGGGCTGGAAACCCAGCATCCGTCCGCCGCGCTTGGGTGGCAACCGCAAAGTCGGTGTTCTGGCTTCGCGTTCTCCACACCGTCCGAATCCTATCGGGCTCTCGGCGGTCTTGGTTGAAAAAATTGATTTTGAGGCCGAAGGCGGGCCCGAGATTCACATCGGTGGTGTGGATCTGGTGGATGGCACTCCGGTGCTCGATATCAAGCCTTATATCGCTTATGCGGATTCAATCCCACAGGCCAGTGCAGGGTGGGCGTCAGCGCCGATTCCTCGTTATCCGGTTATTTTCTCTGACGAAGCTGAAAGTGAAATTCTAAAACGCGATCCAGAAGGTCAGCAGAATCTGCGCGCTTTGATTGTGGATGTGATGGAGCTAGATCCTCGTCCGGCCTTCCAAAAACGTCAGAACCCGGTCACAGCCCCTCAATCCTGGGGGCAGCGCTATGGCATCGATGTGCTGGGAAATGATGTGAAGTACGAACTGCGTGAATCAGGTCTTTACGTTTACGACATTCAGGATCTAAAAAAGTAAAAGCCCCATCACTGGGGCTTTTACGCACTGCTTAGGAAAAATTGCGGTGGGCCCTCCTGTGGAGGGTGCCGCAAGAGGTATCTTTTAGTTTTCGGTGTTCAGTTCTGGGAAGGATTTTACCAGATCGTCCAGAGCTTTCATTTGTTGCAGGAACGGTTCCACTTTGGAAAGTGGCAGTGCTGACGGTCCGTCGCAGAGAGCTTTATCCGGGTTTGGATGGCTTTCGATGAAAAGACCTGCAAGGCCCACGGCAAGACCCGCGCGGGACAATTCGGCCACCTGACCGCGGCGGCCACCAGAAGCAGCACCAAATGGATCGCGGCACTGCAAGGCGTGGGTCGCATCCAAAATCACCGGGCTGCCTTTGGAAACTTTCTTCATGATGTTAAAGCCCAGAGTATCCACCACCAGATTGTCATAACCAAAGTTAGTACCACGGTCGCACAGAATGATTTTGTCATTTCCGCACTCTGCAAACTTGTCGACGATGTTACCCATTTGGCCGGGGCTCAGGAACTGGGGTTTTTTCACGTTGATCACCGCACCGGTGCGAGCCATTGCTTCAACCAGGTCTGTCTGGCGTGCCAGAAAGGCTGGAAGCTGGATTACGTCGACAACTTCAGCAACGGGTTTTGCCTGATGGATTTCGTGAACGTCGGTGATGACTTTCACGCCGAAAGTTTTTTTTAGTTCAGCAAAAATCTTCAAACCCTCTTCCATACCCGGTCCGCGGTAAGAGTGGATAGAGGAACGGTTGGCTTTATCAAAAGAGGATTTAAAGACATACGGAATTTTCAGTTTGTCGGTGATTTTCACGAAGTGTTCACACACCTGCATGGCCATGTCACGGGACTCAAGGACATTCAGTCCGGCAAACAAAACAAAAGGTTTGTTGTTGGCGACTTCGATATTTCCGATTTTGACGACTTTATTTTGCATGGGTAATACCATAGCACCCTTTAATGGCTTTTGACATCCAATATTCTTGCTTTGCCAGAGCCTGCAGAAAGACACGAAGCCCGACCTTGTTAGGGTATGAACCGGCACTGACAATGTCTTATGGAAACCTTTCAAATCGAAGCCGACCTTAAATCCCTGATAAATCAGCGTCACTATCCGTGCGTGGCCGCGATTCAAGCCCTGCATCACCAGGACTACAGTTTTGATGTCTATGAAGACTTCGGGACCGGGGAATCCCGGCACCGTCTGGCGCTGAATCTGATTCGTTTTAAGCACGAACAACGACGCAGCCAGGTGCCTTACCTAAGTTACTTTGCCATTTATTCCCAGGACCGGGCCAATACCGAGGAAGAGTTTGAACGGAAGATGTGGCGTGAGCTGTCTGCTCTTTGGGAGGATGAAAAAATCGCTGGCAGCTGGGATCCTCAGTTCAGCGACGATCCGGAAGATCAGAATTTTTGTTTCAGTCTGGATGGGAGCGCTTACTTTGTCGTGGGACTGCATCCGGCAGCCAGCCGCACGTCCCGAAGGCTTCCTTACAATGCTCTGGTGTTTAATCTGTACAGTCAATTCACCGAGCTGATGAAAAAAGGCACTTATGATTCCATGGTGAAGGTCAACCGGGACCGGGATCTGCGCTTTCAGGGCTCTGTAAATCCCATGGCCCAAACTTATAATGAATCCTGGGAAAGTATTCAGTTTTCGGGCCGGAACAATCCGCCGGAATGGAAGTGTCCGTTCACGAAGGGCCTGGGAATTTTACGGAGCAAGTTGTGGAAGTAAGCACGCTTTCTCCGTTTTGCCGCATTCCTGCCCGGAAGGGGGCAGGGTTTACGTTGCGTCGCGGGCAGAAGCTTCGGGTGGTCAGTCCGGAGGACATGCAGGTCGCGGATCTGTTTTGTTATTCGATTTCTGATGTAACGGAAACTTTGTCCAGCGGCCGGTCGATTGACTATAACGACACGATCTATCTGACTCAAGGACATGATCTTTACTCCAATCGCAGCAATGTGATGCTGTCGGTTTTAGAGGACAGTTGTGGACGGCATGATTTTTTGATGACTCCGTGCAGTTTGCGGATGTTTCAGATCATCGCGGGAAATTCAGATCATCACCCCAGCTGTCATGAAAATCTGGTGCAGGCATTTCAAGACCTGGGTATTGCTGAAGACACCGTGGGCACCACGTTCAATCTTTTTATGAATGTCGAAGTGAATTCCCAGGGCTTGATTTCCATTCAGCCACCCAAGGCGCGGGCCGGGGATTATATTTTACTGCAGGCGCAGATGGACCTGCATGTGGGGCTGACTGCGTGTTCTCATCCGGAAACGAATCACTTTCATTGCAAGCCCATTCACTATCGAATCGAGTGATTGTCTTTTCCCACTGGACTGGACGGTGCAATCGGGGCTTATTGGCAAAACATGTCCTTATGACTTTTCAAATTCCTTGTGATGGTTTGTCCTTTTTAAAAGGAGAACTTTATGGCGGGAAGTATCTGGAAAGGCTCTATCAGTTTTGGACTTTTGAATATTCCAGTGAGCCTGCAAAGTGCTCAAAGTGAAAAAGAGGTCCACTTTTCGATGCTGGATAAAAAGGACCTGGCGCGCATTCGCTATCTGAAGGTCAACGCCAAAACCGGCAAGGAAGTTCCCAGTGACCGTATCGTCAAGGGTTATGAATACCAGTCGGGTCGATACGTTATCATGACCGAAGGTGAACTGAAAAAAGCCAACGTCAAAGCCACCCAAACTATCGATATCGAAGATTTTGTTCTGCTGGATGAAGTTGATCCGATGTTCTTCGAGCGGCCCTATTATCTGGTGCCTCAAAAGGGGGCGGAAAAAGGGTATTATTTGCTGCGCGATGCTTTGCAGGGCACGCACAAAGTGGCCATCGGAAAATTGGTCATCCGGATCAAACAGCATCTGGCTTTGATCATGCCACGAGGCCCCTACCTGATGCTGGAGATTCTGCGTTTTTCCCACGAGGTGAAAAGCGAAAAGCAGGTTCATTTTCTGGCGGCTTCGGCCAAGAAGCCCACTTACAGTTCAAAGGAACTGAAAATGGCCGAAGAACTGGTGGAAGGCATGACCAGCGAGTGGAAGCCTGAACAATACAAAGACACTTATTATCAGGATGTGATGAAAACCATCCAGCGCAAAGTTAAAGGGGGCCAGGGGCACAGAGTCAGCGAGCCGAAAGAGGAAAAAATCGCCACCACCGATAATGTTATCGATTTGATGCCGTTGTTGCAAAAAAGTCTGATGGCCAAAAAGAAAACCGCCCGTCGCAAAGTGCGGGCAAGGGCTTAGGGTATGCCGTTAAAGGACTATCATCAGAAAAGGGACTTTAAGAAAACCCGCGAACCGAAAGGGCAAACGCGTTCGAAAACAAAAAAGCAGAGCAAAGATCAGTTGATGTTTGTCGTGCAGGAACATCATGCCTCACATTTGCACTATGATTTTCGGCTGGAATGGCAGGGGGTATTGAAAAGCTGGGCTGTGCCAAAAGGTCCCAGCCTGGATCCTCATCTGAAACGCCTTGCTGTCGAAGTGGAAGATCATCCCCTGGAATACGGAAATTTTGAAGGCGTGATTCCCGAAAAACAATACGGGGCGGGTCAGGTGTATATCTGGGATACCGGTGTTTGGATACCGAAAGGCAGTGCGGCGGCAGGCTTCAAGAAAGGCCATCTTGAGTTCGAACTGAAAGGCAAAAGACTGAAAGGCACCTGGGATTTGATTCGCACGCGACTGCAGGGACGGCAAACTCAGTGGCTTTTGGTCAAGCGTGAGGACGCTTATGCAAAAGCAGGCTATGAAGCTCCGCTGATTGGGGCGAAAACCACGTCCCGGCGTATTCATTCCAAAGAAGCCTTTCACTTTGTGAAGCCCATGCTGGCGCTGCTGGTGGATGAACCCCCACACAGCAAAGAATGGATCCACGAAGTCAAATGGGACGGCTATCGCATTCAGGCCCACGTTCATGGCACCAGCGCGAAGCTTTACACCCGCGCCGGGCATGACTGGTCCGGAAAAATGACCTCTGTCGCGCATGATGTGAGCGGATTGAATGTTCAGTCCGCAGTGCTGGACGGCGAGGTCGTGGTCCTGGACAGTAAGGGTCTGAGTCATTTCCAAAAGCTGCAAAATTACTTTGAATCCGATCCGGATCAAAAGCTGACTTACATCGTTTTTGATTTACTGATGCTTAACGGAGAGGATCTGCGCGATCGTCCGCTGAAAGAGCGGCGTAAGAAGCTTAAGGAAATATTAAAAGGAAAACGCCGAGGCCGTCTGCGGCTCAGCCAGGAAATCAAGCTTAGCAAAGGTTCGTGGGGGAAATTGCAAAAGCAGGGGCTGGAAGGGGTGATTTCCAAGAAGACCGACAGTCTTTATATTTCAGGACGAAAAGGCGAATGGGTGAAGAGCAAGTTTTTAAACCGGCAGGAATTCGTCATTGGCGGGTATGTCCCGGGTAAAGGCAGTCGCAGCGATTTTGGGGCGTTGCTGTTGGGGGTCTATGAAAAAGGCCGTCTGCGCTTCGTCGGCAAAGTGGGGACTGGTTTCAATCAGAAAAACATCAGCTCTTTAAAGCGCCAATTGGACAAAATCAAAGTTGCAAAAAAACCTTTTACGGCCGGTGATCCGCCCCAAAAAGACGCCATCTGGGTAAAGCCGCAGTTGCTGGCAGAGGTGCGCTTTGCCAATTGGACCCACGGCATGCATTTGCGGGCTCCGGTATTTGTAGAGCTTCGCGAAGACAAGCCTGCGCCGGACGTCACATCCGATGCGCTCATGCTGACCAGCCCGGATAAAGTTTTATACGGAGCCGAGGGAATCACCAAACTTGAAGTGGCTGAATACTACATCGCCATCGCAGAGCGCATGCGGCCTTATCTGGAAAACCGGCTGCTGGCCCTGGTGCGCTGTCCGGAAGGATCTGCGGGGAAATGTTTTTTTCAAAAGCATTTGAATGCGAAGGCGGAGGCTATTGCGATCTTTGAAAAAGATGATGCCTTGTACGTAAAGGATGTGCGCGGACTTTTGGAGCTGGTGCAGATGGGTGGTTATGAGATTCATGGCCGGAACAGTCGATCGGAAGCCCCGGCGAAACCGGATCAGTTCGTTCTGGATCTGGATCCGGGGTCGGGAGTGCCTTGGGAGGAAGTTGTTGCCGCAGCTTTGCTATTTAAAAAAGATCTGGAAGCTCTGGGGCTTCGCAGCTTTGTGAAGCTTAGCGGGGGCAAGGGGCTGCATATTCACGTGCCGTTTAAGCCGGGACCTTCCTGGGATGAGGTGAAGCGTTTTACCCATGCTCTGGCCCAAGCCTGGGAGGATCGTTATCCGGATCGTTTCGTCAGTAAAATGTCCAAGAAGATTCGTCACGGGAAAATATTTATTGATTATCTTAGAAACTCAAAAGGGTCGACCAGTGTTCTGCCTTATTCACTGCGGGCGAGGGATAAAAGTTCAGTAGCGTTGCCGGTGGCGTGGAATCATTTGAAAAAATATGAAAGCGGGGATGCGGTCAGCCTGAAGAAGGCTTTGCAGATTCTGAAGAGCGGTCAAGACCCGTGGGCGAATTACTTCGCCCGGGCCCCGGTCTTGCCAATTAAGAAAACTAGAAGTGCTTCTTAACTGTGTCGCAAACGTACTGAAGCTCTTCCTGAGTGATGTAAGCATAACAAGGAAGATTCAACACCGCTTGAGAGATATGGTGAGCATTGCCGTTGTCGATTTTGCCAGCCAAGTGACCTGCAGAACCGGATTGAAGGCTCATCGCGCCTGGGTAAATAGTACCGTAACCAACGTTGGCTTTCTTCAATGAATCAATCAATGAAGCGCGCAAAGAAGGTTCGATCATCGCAACCGCACAGTAACCGTTTTCTTTTACTTTCGAAGTCGCACGCACTGGTTTCAGTGGAAGTCCTTTCAAGGACTCTTCATAGAATTTCACTGCGTTCATGCGGCTTTGAATGCGCGCATCGATGTGTTTCAAGGACATATTCAGGAACAAAGACTCATAAGCTCCGATACGGGAATTCCAGCCGATCATACCGTGAGAATAGTGATCTGTTCTGCCGTGGTTGATCAAAGTGCGGCAGTTTTTAGCGTATTCATCACTGGTCGTGAAGATTGCACCCGCATCGCCGGAGGCACCCAGAACTTTTGCCGGGTAGAAGCTTGTAGTTGAAATCAAAGCCGTGCCCAGGATGGACTGACCGTCGATTTCAGTGCCGAAGCACTGTGCGCCGTCCTCGATCAGAAGAACGCCTGCTTCTTTGGCGAATTTGCGGATTTCCAAAGTGTCAGCAGAAGCCCAACCGTAAAGGTGAACCATCACGGCTGCTTTTGGTTTGAATTGTTCTACAGCTTGTTTGAAAGTGGCAAGATCCCAGTGGCATGTTTCACGGTTCACGTCCACAGTCACAGGGTTTGCGCCGACGTTGACAACGGCTTCAAAAGTAGCCCAGAAAGTCATGTCAGGAACAAGGACCTTGTCGTTCTTGTTAACGCCCACAGCGCGCAAGGCGATTTGGATAGCGTCAGTACCATTGGCACAACCGATAGCGTGTTTGGATTTTGTGTAAGCTGCAAGGTTGGCTTCCATTTCGCCAACAATAGGACCGCCCACGAATTGCGTTTTATCGAAAAGATTTGCAACGCCATTCAGGAACTCATCACGGAAACCAGGTTCAAAACGATTCAGGGTGATAAATGGAACTTGTTGAATGCTCATAGTTTTCTCTCTGGGAAAATGTTAACTGGATTAGAGAATTATCCAATAAGTCCTGGCAACTTGCAACCCGCGGGACCGTTTACGGACCGCGCGGTTTTAAGAAAAAGCGAAGGAAACTGTATCTTTACGGACTCGGTGGTGCTTTCTCGCAACACACGCCGACCTTGCCAGCTTAAAATGCAGCCTATTCCCAAGGCAGGCTCACAAAGGGGGTAAGGTGTCTTTCATTTGTTGATCACCCATTGAAAAGACCTCGATCATTTTTTCGCTGAAGGCAGAGATGTCTTCAGGCTTACGGCTGGTCACCAAGCCCTGATCCACCATGACTTGGGTGTCAAACCAGTCGCCGCCGGCATTGATCAGGTCGGTGCGCAGACTGGGCCAGGAGGTGATTTTTCGGCCGGAAACAATTCCGGTTTCGATCAACAGCTGAGGTCCGTGGCAGATAGCGGCAATGGGCTTGTGCGAGTCGACGAAGGCCTGCACAAACTTGACAGCCTTTTTATCCATCCTCAGTTTGTCGGGATTAATAACACCGCCGGGAATCATCAAAGCGTCGAATTCTGACGGATCGACTTCATCCAGGGATTTATCAACAGCCAGGAAATCACCCCATTCACCTTTCTTCCAGGCTTTGATGTGACCTGGTTTTAGTGACACAAGCACTGTCTGTGCCCCTGCCTTATCCAGATAATTGCGGGGTTCAACCAGTTCGGATTCTTCAAATCCGTCAGTGGCGATGATGGCAATTTTTTTACCGGAAAGTGATTGTGTCATGGCGTGCTCCCTAGTGGGTGGTTTTCTTACGGCTGGATTTCTTTTTTTTGGCGGCTCCGCCGGTTTCTTTGTTCACCGTGGCCCAGGCAATGCGTTCGGCTTTTTTGCTGGAGGCGCCTTTTTTCTTGTAGCCCTCTTCAATATGCTGAGCCATGCGTTTTTGTTTGCTGGAATAACTTTCTTTGCTTCCGCGGGGCATGGAATGCTCCTTTTAAAAAAAAGGAAAGGGAGGCCGTCATGGCCTCCCTTCACATGTTAGTGATTAGGTGCGTTTGTAGAAGTGGTGGAGGAAGAGGATTTCTTCGTTCCGGTTGTTCCCGCAGCGCCCAATGAACTGGATGAACGCTCGCCACTTTGGGAAGACGAACTATCGCGCTCAGTGGATGAAGACTCGCGGCTGACGCGGATGTTGTTGGTGACATCTTTCACGCCATAGCAGCCTTCTGCGCAGTCTTCCGCCTGATGTTTCATGCGGCGGTCGGGGACTGTGCCGGTCAATGTGACTTCGCCTTCTTTCACTTCAACGTCAATACCCTCCGCATCGATGTTGTTGTCACGAGTCAGCATTTCACACACATCTTCCTTGATGCGTTCATCAGATCGTTTGTAAGATTTTGGGCCGCGGCCGAAGAACTGGGAACGTCCTTCAGAGCGTTCAGACCCGCGCTCTGAACCGCGTTCAGACGAACGTTCACGATCCGTATCGAACGAGGAGCTGGAACGGTATTGGTCGGAACCCTGACGTGTCAGGTCGCTGGTGCCGTAAAGCCCGCGGCGGGAATCAAAACGGCCGGCTTCATAGCCGGAGCCGCGTTCGGATCTGTTGGAACGATCCCAGGAGCGTTCGTTGCGATCATCGGAACGGCCATACGACTGTTCGCTGGAAGAACCATAGCGATCCTGACGACCGCTGGCGTTGGATTCATAAGAAGACCCCGAGCGGTTGCCGTCGATGGAACGGCTGCCACGGGACAATTCACGGGACCCTTGAGTACGACCATAATCCTGATTGGAGTAATTAAAGTCGCGACGATAATCAGAAGCATCACGATAATCTGATGATGGACGATATTCCTCATCACGATAGCCGGAACGTTCATCCATTTCATCACGCTCATACCAGTCTCTGCGCTCGGAAGCTTCGCGACGGTATGGACGCTGTTCGTCTCTGCGGAAATTGCTTTCTGAAGATGAAGATCTGTCGCCGCGCATGTTGCGGGGGTCACGTTGGTCATGTCTCATATCTTACTCCTTTGTTGTTGGAGCGTTGATAGTGAGTCGATCCCCCGGTGATGACCACCTTCCTTTATGTAATGTTTTATAAAACAAATTTGTCATGAAAACAGAAAGGCCTTCGTTATGAAGACCTTTCTTGTGATGTTGAAATTATTGAACTCAGTCCCAGCTTCTTCCATCCGGCATCAGATTCTGTGAATCGATGTCGCGAAGCTGACGATCCCGCATGTTTCGATCCAGTTGTTCCTGACGACGGATCATCTCATCCTGACGTCGGTCCCAGTCTTGATCCAGAGTGTTCTGGGACGTGCGGGGATTGGGTTGCGGACGTCTGTCCTGAGGCCCGGTTGGAATGGGGCGTGACTGATACTGGGTTTCGGAAGTTCGGGACTGTGCCTGGGCGTAAACCGATGGCAGCAGCAGGGACAGGATAACGAGAGCTGCGAGTTTCATAGAGTGCCTCCTGATGATGAGTTGTAGTGTTCAGTGTCTTCTTTTTAAAAGGTATGCAGCCAGTGCACCCACACCTGCGACGCTCACCGCTCCCAGAATAATCTGGTAAGGGTGTTTCACTGCGTATTTGCGACCGCTTTCCAAAATTTCACCGGCCTGCTGATAAAGGCTGTTGAAATTCACCGGTGAAGAATTGGTCACAGTTGGTTTGTGTGTTGGCGAAGTGGGTTTTCTTTGCTTGGGGCTGCCATAACGCGTGGAATTGTGTCCTGCATGTTGATGAGCTGCCATAAAGGCCTCCTTGTTCGGTTTTCTTTATTGTCGCGCGGGGCGGGCGGGCAGAGTACAGAACATCGCAGTTTCTGTCAGAGACCATGCAGGACCAGGGACCTTGGTGGGTCCCCGGATACCTACTTTCGTTTGAAGTGCAGATCGTTGTGAATGTCTTTCACTCCTGAGCAGCGGGAAACCTGCTCTTCCACGAATCTTTTCATCTTGCGGTCCGCAACTATGCCGCGCAAAGTGACTTCCCCTTGAGTGACGATGACCTCTACGTCGGCGACGTCAATGTCCACTTCCAGCGCCAGGGTGTGTTCCACTTCATCACTGATGTTGCTGTCACTAAGTTCCATGTCCTTGCTGGAGGTGGAGCCAAAGCGGGCATCATCGAAGGCTGGTCGGAAACTTTGGGTGCAGCCGGTGGTGCCCCGGCGCTGCCGGTTGATATCAGGTCTGCTGGATTGCAGTTCTTTCTGTGAATCCAGGTCATGATAGCAGTGAACGCTGGCATCATGGGCGGGGCGTTTATCTTTCCGCTGAGGTGTCGCGTGGTTTTGCTTTTTCATATTCAGTCCTTTCATCAGGCATGGCGATGGTGTCTGCCTTATCCTGTGGTTTTTTCATGACGGCTTGTTTTAATCCGGAGATGGCCGGTCCGTTGATCACTTCGCCGGTGCAGGCAAAACGCGATCCATGGCAGGGGCAATCCCAGGTTTTTTCAGCAGCATTCCAGTGCACGATGCCGCCCAGATGCGGGCAGACGGCATTCAGTGTGACTGTTTCGTTTTGTTCACTGGTATAGACGGCAAAAGTTTTTGCCCCCTGATGCACCAGCTGTCCTTCACCCGGGTGGGCCGAAACATTTTTTAATTCATCCCGTAACATAATGCGGTCACGGTATTGGGTCAGGGCGTTCATGTTGGCAGAAATGACTTTTCCCAGATTCTTCACTCTAAAGCGTGAAGGTGAATAGATGTGAGTCCACTCATTGGGTTGTTGCTGGATCAAATCGCGAATGACCATGGCCCCGACCGCAGCATGAGTCAGTCCATGACCTGAATCACCACTGACAATATAGGTGTTGCGATTGCCGGGGTTTCGCCCGATATGGGCCAGGCCGTCTACAGGTTCGATGATCTGTCCGGACCATTGATACGCAATCGGTCCTGATATGCCCAGATTGAACAGCGCCCAGTCATGCAAAGTTTCAAATTTGCTTTCGGGGTGATCTTCCTGACCCACGCGGTGATCTTCACCGCCGATGAGCATCAGATCTTTTCCTTCAGCGTGATTTTCAATTTTTCGCACATAGTGATACGGATGTGACGTGTCCCACATCAGAATGTCGGGAAAGGCGTCATGAGGCACTTCAATTCCGATAATATAGCTGCGATAGGCCGCTTCCATGGTGTGAATCATCACGCGGTCATTCACCGGCACGTTCGAGCAGACGACGACGTGTTTGGCATACACATAATGACCATTGTCGGTTTTTACCGAAGGCAGGGCGCCGTCCTTGAAATCCACCGCGGGGGACTTGCTGTGGATTTTTCCGCCCATTCCCACGATGGCCTTCAGCAGTCCGTTGATGAATTTCTGACTGTGAATGCGCGCTTGTCTTGGAAAGCGCAGCGCCGGACCAAACTCGGCAAAATGCGGGGGGGAGGCCAGCAGTTCAACATCCTTGAATCCCAGTTTCGCTGCAGCCTGGGCTTCTTCTTTCAGAAAGTCCTTGTTGGTTTCGGGACTGAGGTAAAGATATCCATCCAGGCGACGGAAGTCGCAGTCGATGTTTTCCTCGGCCACAATTTTTTCAATAAGATCAATGGCATCACTGTGGCTGGCAATGGCTTTTTTTGCATTGTCTTCGCCCAGATTGTCGAGCAGTCGTGCCAGGCCCTCGTCCAGAACATTTGACAAATGCGCACTGGTGCGGCTGGTTTCATTGTGTCCCAGTGTGTCCCGTTCAAGCACCGTTACCTGAAAACCATTTTTCAACAGAACATAGGTGTTTAAAAGCCCGGCAATGCCGGCTCCGACCACGCAAATGTCCGTTGAGGCGTCTTCGTGAAGTGGCGGAAACTCGGGAACATGAGTATCCTGCCAGAAAGAGGCGTTATTCTGTTGATGTGGCTGCATGGGAAAACTCCTTTCTCCAGGCATAAATCGAATGTGCACCTAAAAAAACAATCAAAGTCGAATAGTAAACCCAGGCCAGCAAAACAACGATGGACCCGGCAGCTCCGTATGACGAGGTGATCGGGCTGCCGCCAAGATACAAACCCACCAATTCCTTCCCGATCACAAAAAGCAGGGCGGTGATGATGCCTGCGTGAAATGCATCCCGCAGGGCCAGGCGCGGGACGGGCAGAAAGTGAAAAATGCCGGTAAAAAGCAAAACGTAAAGCAATAACGAAAAAATGATATTTATGACGAAGGCCCCTTCGCCGTTGTCCAGCAGGCCGACCCGGATGACAGTGTTCAGAGCTGTTGAAACAATCAGCGAAACCATCATCGCGAATATGAACCCAAAGGCGAGACCAATCTGTAACAGGCGGCTTTTCACATAGGCGATGGAAGCATGCAGGATGCTCAGGTCTTCTTCTTCCACTTTGTGTCCCAGAATTTCGGTCAGGGCCGCGCGCATCTCGCCGAAAATAAGTCCCGCCGACAGAACCAGAGTGCAGGCCCCCAGAATTCCGGCAAGCGACATCAGGTCCACGCGGTCGTTGGCATTTTTAACCACGGCTTGCACGGCTTCTGCGGCTGTCGGGCCGACCAGAGATGAAACCTCGCTCATGAACGTCTGCTGCAGTTCCAGTCCCAGGTTGGCCACCACCGCCAGCGAGATCATCACCAGCGGTGCCAAGGAAAAGCAGGTATAAAAAGCCACCGAGGCTGCCCAGGTCATGGTGTGGCAGTCACTGAATCTGTCTGCGAATGTGAATACGAAATTCTTCACTTTCGTCATGCAACCTCACCCCTCGATTATCGGACCCTTAAGGGGTGGGAGGAAGGTAAAAGTCTTTGCAAATATACACACAAAATTATCCCTCGGTAGGGGGAGGTGTGCCTGGATCTTTTGAAGGGTTTTCCCGAGGCATGCCTGGATCAATTTCGGGCACGACTTTGGGACGTGGCGGTTCTTTCACAGGTGACGGGCGCGGTTGTGTGGAAGGTGGATCTTGCGGGATGGGAATTTCATTGGGTCGGGGTGGTGTCATGCAGGCCTCCTGTCTTTGTTTCATTAGGCGGAATTCTGAAAATGCGGGCAAAGAATTTTTAATTACATATAGGAAGGTCTGTTCATATACATGCGCGAAGATATAGGCCTTGTGAAAAAAAAAGATCATAGTTCAGGTGTTCAACAACCTTAAGAAAGGATCAGCCATGAAAACATATTTCGTTATCGCATTGTTTGCAGCCGCCACGGTGTCTTGCTCGCACAAAGAAAAGACTGTCGAAGCAACACCAAGCACCGAAGCAAAAACGGTGGCGGTTCAGGAAGAGGCGACCCATGTGACCGAATTTGGTTTTAAGAAAGGCTCCAGCGCCCTGACCAGCGATGCGAAGGGTGATTTGCAGCGTCTGATTGATGAGGCAAAAAAGACCGGCACCATTAAAGAAATCAAAGTGATCACCTGGGGTGACAAGGACTATCCTTCCACGGAAACCAAAAAGCTGTCTTCGGCTGAAGTGAAGCTGGTCAAAGAGCGTAACAAAGCCATCGAAAACTATATTAAGTCCTATGACAGATCACCGGATGTGGATTTGTACAGCATGGCGGAAAGACCAAATCTGTTGCAGGACATGCTGAACACTTCAGATGCCCGTATCAAAAAGAATTTGGAAACGGCCGGCATCCCTCACACGGATACCACGGCAAAGGCACCTTCAAAAGCTTCCAAGTCTATTGTGATGGTGATTATGGAATAAATCCCCGCGGGGCAAAACTCCGCATGGGGGACGGGCATTTCGGGACCGTGCGCCTGTGAACTGCAAATAATTGAGATCCCAGACCCGGTCCGGTTGATGCAATACCCGTGAATGCTGACAGTCGCAATATTAACAACAACTAAGGAGAATGAAATGAACATTCAATCTGTGATCGGCTCTTTGATTTTGGCAGTGGCTTTGTCTGCAAGCACATCTTTTGCTCTGGATAATACAACCGAGTCCGCCGGGAAAACCCTGGGCGCGAAGATGGTTTCAGAAATTTCCTTCGACGAGGGGAAATCCTCTTTGACCGATTCAGCCAAAGACGACATTCGCAAAATGGTGAACGAAGCCAAACAAAAAGGCAAAATCGATGAGCTGAAGGTCGCGGTATGGGCGGACCGTGAATATCCGACGGAAGGTGCAAAAGCCTCCAAGCAGGATGTGAATCTGGCCAACGACCGCGCTCGTGTGGTGAAGAATTTCATCAAGGATGAACTGAAAGTGGGTTCGGTGAACACTTACAACATGACCGAGCGTCCGAATGCACTTCAGAAGTTCATGCACACCGACACCGCGAAAACCAAAACTGCGATGGAAGACAGTGGCGCGGCTCCACGCACTCAGGATGAAACCGGCTTCTTCAATCAAAAAGCCAAATCATCCAAAGCCGTCATCATGGTTTACATGAAGTAAGCACTTAGAACACACAACGGAGGCTTTATGAAAGCAATCAGCACGATACTTCTGGGATGGGCCTTGATGGCAGCAGTGCCGGCCTATGCAGGATTTTATATTGAGCCCGGAATCACCTATGAAAAAGGTGACAACGAGCTGGAATGGCCCGCACCCTTGAGCAACTCCACCGGAACGGGGCAAGGGCTGGGTTTTAATATGAAGCTGGGTTACCACGCCAATGACATCTTCTTTATCGGTCTGGATGGGTCTTATTCCAAACCGAAATTTGAAAGCTCGGCGGCCACGGATTATTCTGCCGAAGCGACATCGACACTTTACGGTGCGGTGATCGGGGCGCAGATGCCGGTGGCGGGGCTTCGTATCTGGGGCGGATACATCTTTGGTGGTGATCTGGATCCGGAAGAAGACGGTGGCGTTGATGTAAAGTTTGAAGGTGCCAAGGGGCCCAAAGTGGGCGTTGGTATCAAAATCCTGATCGTCAGCGTGAATCTTGAGTATATGGACCTTGAATACGGCACTTCCAAGCTGGAAGAAGCCGGTCCGGTGACCGGGGAGCTTGGCAAGTTCAAGAACAAGGTCGGCCTGTTGAGTGTGAGCTTTCCTCTGACATTCTAGGTTTTAAGACGAAAGAAAGGCCCGGTTTTGACCGGGTCTTTCCCTTTTGCCTTTTCAGTCCAGTTGGACTAGATTGGCTGTGCTTTGTGTCCGATACTTTGTCGGAAAGCGCAGTTTATTCTAAGGCGAGAGGGTCTTGAGGCTGAAATGAGAAGAGAGTTTTATATCGCGTTTGCGGTGGCATTGGGTCTGAATGTGTTGTTCTATCTTTATTGGACGCCAGGACTGTATTCTCTGATTCTGTTTGTGCCTTTCTTCCTGCTGGGATTCCGCGACATTCATCAAAATCGCCACGCGATCAAGGCGAATTTTCCGGTGTTCGGTCACTTCCGTTATATTCTGGAATCCATCCGACCTGAAATAAATCAATACTTTATCGAATCCAACACCGATGGAAAGCCGTTCAATCGTGAACAGCGTTCCGTGGTTTATCAGCGCGCGAAGAAAGTGTTGGACACTGTTCCATTTGGAACCCAGCACAACGTGTATGCGCAAGGGTATGAGTTCGTGACTCATTCCATGTACCCGAAACATGTGGATCGAAAAGATCTGCGTGTCACGATCGGAACGGATCTGTGTAAACAGCCTTATTCCATGTCACTTTTGAATATTTCTGCGATGAGCTTTGGTTCTTTATCCACAGCCAGCATCCTTTCTTTGAATGGTGGCGCTAAGGACGGTGGGTTTGCGCACAACACCGGTGAGGGCGGTATTTCCCCTTATCATCTGGAACCAGGTGGCGATCTGATCTGGCAAATCGGTACTGGGTACTTCGGTTGCCGCACTCATGACGGTGATTTCGATCCGGAATTGTTCAAGAAAAACGCGGCTCATCCGCAAGTGAAGATGATTGAGATCAAGCTTTCCCAAGGGGCGAAACCGGGGCACGGTGGTATGCTGTCCGGGAAAAAGGTCACCCAGGAAATCGCCAACATCCGTAACGTGCCAATGGGTAAGGATGTGATTTCGCCTCCCGGGCATAAAGCATTCGGCGACAGCCGCGGCATGCTGGCATTCATCACCAAACTGCGTGAACTTTCCGGTGGAAAGCCTATCGGTATTAAACTGTGCCTGGGTCACCGCAATGAGTTTGAAGAACTGGTCAGCCTGATGACCGTTGAAAAAGTTTATCCGGACTTTATCGTCGTGGACGGCGCTGAAGGCGGGACCGGGGCGGCTCCATTAGAGTTTACCAATTACATCGGTATGCCAGGAATGGATGCTTTGGTGATTGTGGTCGACACACTCAAAAAAGCCGGTTTGAAAGACAAAATCAAAGTCATCGCCACAGGCAAGATCACCACAGCTTTTGATATCATCAAGTTGTTGTGCTTGGGCGCTGATGCGACTTACGCGGCAAGATCCATGCTGCTGGCGCTGGGTTGTATCCAGGCGCTTCGCTGTAACAACAACAAATGCCCGACCGGCGTGGCAACTCAGGATCCGAACCTGGTTCGCGGTCTGCACATCCCGACAAAACGTGTGCGTGTGAAGAACTTCCATCAGGAAACCTTGGAATCCGTAGCCCACGTGATTGGCGCGATGGGTGTAGCTCGTCATCAGGATTTGAATCGCAGCCATCTGTACAAACGTGTCGAAGACGACACCATCAAAACCTACGCCGAAATCCATCCAGGCGTTTAAAAGAAATCGACAGCAAAAAAAATCGAGCGGGGCGGGCCTTGAGCAGAGGCCTTTAAGCCCGCCGCTACAGCGGGCACGCGTCCGTGCTCAGTCGGTGCCGGGACTGCGTCCCGGTTCGAGGTCGGCACCCTCCACAGGAGGGCCCACCTCCCCCATGCGCCACCGAAGGCCCGCTTTCGGGCAGGCTTAAAGGCCTCTGCTCAAGGCCCTCATTGCTAGATACAGCTTGGCTTTCGTTTTTTAAACGTGCCCCCGCGCGTGACTCTCGGTTTTATATTTTTGTTTTTGTACTGAACTTTGTTTGTGGTGCTGAAAATTAGGGTCATTGATCAATCGTAAATAGCAAAAATTTGGGGAGCGAGGAAGGGCCCTGGCGGCCAGAGAGAGGCCTTCGCGGGGCCAGGATGGCCCTCCGCCGAAGGCGGAAGCGACGAGGCAGGATGCCGTGCCGAACGGCGCGCCGACAGGGCCCTTCCTCGGGCCCCAAATCGTCGTGTCTAAGCAGGATCAACAACCCCGCTTATTTTCTTACATGCATTTGAATTTCATTTCTACGTTGTAGCCGTTTCCTAGGACTCCGTCGGCTACTGCGCCGCCTAAGCCTACGATGCCGCCAGCCGTGGATTCAGTTTGGCCGCCCAAAACGTACGTAGCGCTGCCAAGGACTTGGGCTGCTTTGCTGGCTTTTTTTGCGTTTTTATAGGTTTTTTCGTCGTAGTCACCTTTGTAGTTGGAGGACTCGTTGATGAAAGCTGCTGTTTGGTTGCGCTCTTTGCAGAAGCTGTTGGCTTGGCGGATGGCTTCGCGGGAACCTTGGTCGGTGTCTTCGCTGGCGATAACGACGCGGTGAACGCCGTCAGCTCCGGCGCGAACATCCGGGTGGTGGGCGCACGCTGCGGTGAAAAGAGTGGCGGCTGTGATCAAACCTAAGCGAAGAGAAACCTTGTTCATGTTAAGCATTCCTTTTGTTGTGAAATAACAATGATAGGAGACGCTGAACTATGCAAACAGTCCAGATTTTTTTAAAGGCTTAGCAACAAAGCGCCAAGTCCGATAGTGGCCGCACCCAGAATTTGTGTCCGGGTCAGGGACTCTTTTAGGAATACCGAGAATATAACCGCAAAAAAGATGGAAGAGTTTCTAAGTGAAATCGCAAAGCCCGGGGCTGAAACCTTTAAGCCATACAAAAAGATCAGGAACGAAGCCGTGGCGAAGCTTCCGCACAGCACAACACGCACCGGGTGCGAGGTCATCGTGGCTTTCAGGCGCAGCCAAGGGGCGCTGCGGATGCCGTAAAGTAAAAACGGCAAAGACACGATCATCGCCACCATGAATAAAGGCTTGGGGTCGGTGTTTTCGGTCAGGGCTTCGTGATAGGCCAGATGATATCCGGCGATAAAGACGGCGCTGATATAGGCCCAGAGGTCGTTTTTCAGGCTCTGTCTTTTTCCTTTCAGCAGATCCTGGAAATTCATCGCTAGAATTCCCAATAGCACAAAGAGGGCCCCCAGGAATTGCAAGCCGTGAGCGCGCTCGCCCAAAAATACGGTGGAATAGATCCATACCAGAACCATCGCGCCCCCGCGCATGATGGCGTAGGATTTTCCAAGGCTTGAAGCCCGCAAAGCTTTGGACAAAGTCAGGAAATAGAACCCCTCAAAAACGCCGGAAAGAACGGCAATCGCAAAGGCGCGGTTGTCCGGAAAAACCAACCCCGTTCCACTGATCGGCAGGCTGGCGGCTGTAATCAGACCGCTTAGTAAAATGGTCAGAAAAAGGAAGCTTTCCTTGTCTTTAGAGGCCTTGGCAAGGGCATTCCAGGCAGCGTGAAGCAGGGCAGAGAGTAAAAGTAACAGGGGTCCTAAAGTCATGTCTGTTGTTTTAAACCCTTTCCATGGGCCCAAGCCACAAAAAACTGCCTCGTATTGGGGTTTTATGATATCAGAACCCCACCTATGAAACTGACCGATTTGGACTTTTCCTACCCTGAAGAGCTTATTGCCACGTCCCCTGTGCGGCCGTCCCGCGTGATGTGGGTGGAAGGCGAATTGGAGCCTCAGGAAATCAGTCTTAAAGATCTGTTGTCGCGTATTTCGGCAGGCGATGTGCTGGTCGTGAATAACACCCGCGTTTTGAAGCGCCGGGTTTTTTCTGGCGACGTTGAAATCCTTTTCCTGAAACAGATCAATGCCACAGACTGGGAGGTTTTGTTCCCTTCCAAGAAATTCAAAATCGGTTCTGTGCTGGAGCTTCCTTTGGGCGTGCAGATGACCTTGCAGCAAAAAGGCCGCCCGCAAACAGTTTCACTCAGCCAGGAAGTCAGCGAAGACTATTTCCAAAAAGTGGCTGAGTTGCCATTGCCTCCGTACATTCAAAAAGCCCGGGAACAGCGTCACACTGTGGATGCTGATGAATCCTGGTATCAAACGGCCTGGAATAAAAGTCCTGGCAGTTTCGCGGCTCCCACGGCCAGCCTGCATTTTTCTGCGGATGACATTGAAGGTCTGAAATCCCGCGGAGTAAAAGTTCTGGAAGTCACTTTGCACGTGGGCTTGGGAACTTTCCTGCCGGTGACGGCGGAAGATCTGAATGATCACGACATGCACGAAGAGTATGTTGAAATCTCTGCCGCGACGTGGACGGCGGTGCAAAATGCCAAGGCGGAAGGTCGTAACGTTTGGTCCCTGGGCACCACCACCAGTCGTTCGCTGGAAAGTGCGGCACAAGGGCTGTTGGGTGTGATGTCTGAAACGGGATTTAGTGGTTTTACCAAGCTGCTGATTCAGCCGGGATATCAGTACAAAGTGGTGGATTGTCTGATGACGAATTTCCATCAGCCGCAGTCGACTTTGGTGGCTTTGGTCGCCGGATTTTCTTCCTTGAATCGAGTAAAAGCTTGCTATCAATGGGCCATTGAGCGAAAGTTCCGGCTCTTTTCTTATGGCGATCTGACAGTTTGGGTCGCGGCCGCGAAGTCGGCAGTTCACGAAGGGTGAGGTTATGTTGGACGGTCACAATTCCACAGCCGTGGGTCCTAATTCCACAGCAACAGATGCAACTATGAAACTGGGTGAATTTAAGGTTCACGCCACCGAAGGCAATGCCCGTCGCGCCACTTTGATGACGGCTCACGGTCCGGTGCAGACTCCTGTCTTTATGGCGGTGGGCACGAAAGCCACTGTGAAAGCGATGACTCCGGAAGAACTGAAAGACTGCGGTACCCAGGTTGTTTTGGGGAATACGTACCATCTGCATTTGCGTCCTGGTGAAAAAACCATCGCGCGCATGGGTGGCTTGCACAAGTTCATGAACTGGCACGGACCGATCCTGACGGACTCTGGCGGTTTCCAGGTGTTTTCTTTGTCCCAGCTTCGCAACATGACTGAAGAGGGGGTGGAGTTCCGTTCTCACTTGGATGGAGCGAAGCACTTTATTTCCCCTGAAAAGTCCATGGAAATCCAAATGGACCTGGGTTCTGATATTATCATGGCCTTTGACGAGTGTTTGAAATACCCGGCAACGGATGAAGAAATCGAAAAGTCCATGGCGCTGACCTATCGCTGGTTGCTTCGTTCCCAGGCGGCCATGACCCGCAAGGAAAGTCTGCTGTTCGGTATCGTTCAGGGTGGCTTAAGCCTGAAGCACCGCTTAAAGAGCATGGAGCAAATCTGCTCTGTGGACCTTCCGGGTTATGCTTTGGGTGGATTCAGCGTCGGGGAGCCAATGCATTTGATGCACGCTCTGCTTCCGGATGTGGCGCCTAAAATGCCGGCAAATAAGCCGCGTTACCTGATGGGCGTGGGCACTCCGACGGATTTGATTATCGCGATTGATTCCGGTGTGGATATGTTTGACTGCGTCATGCCTACAAGAGTGGCACGCAATGGGACAATTTATACCTGGAACGGCAAAGTCAGCATCAAGCGTTCGGAATACAAGGAAGATCCTTCTGCCTTGGATCCGGAATGTGATTGCTACACTTGTAAGAACTATTCCAAGTCTTACCTGCGTCACATGTTCATGAGTGGGGAAATTCTTGGTTCCCGCCTGAACACCATCCACAACATTCATTTCTATATGAAAGTGATGGAAAAGGCGCGTGAGGCCATCGCTGAAGGCCGCTGGGCAGAGTACCGTGACTTCTGCTTAACACGCTTCGCCAAGAAAGACTCTTAATCGGCGGCAGCCGGCAGTGCTGGAGCGCCTGCGGCGCGGAAGCTGGAGCAATTTGTCGGGGGCACGCCTTCTCTGCGGGAAGTCTCTCCGCCTTGCATCCGAACCTTTTTGAGCGAGTTATTACTAAAGTATTGATTCTTCCCAAGAATAATGCTGAATTTTAACGTCAGTTAGAATTGTAAGTTTATGGAGGAATCAATGTTATACGGACTTCTTGTATCCACAGCTCATGCGCAATCAGCAGCTCCTGGCGGTCAGCCATCGGCTTTCGAAATGTTTGTGCCGTTCATCTTTATCTTCGTCATCTTCTATTTCCTTATTATTCGTCCTCAGTCCAAACGTCAGAAAGAACACCAAAAGTTCCTTACTGAAGTTAAAAGAGGTGACGAAGTTGTCACTTCCTCCGGCATCCTGGGTCGTGTAGAAGGCATCACTGAGCAATTTGTGACTTTGGAGATCGCAGACGGCGTTAAGGTGAAAATGCTTCGCAGCCAGATCGCAACATCTCAGAAAGCAGCAACTCAAGAGGAAAAGAAATAATGGAAGGTCTTCGCTGGAGAACGTTTGTAGCAGTATTGGGCGTAGCCGCATCTTTGGTGTGGGTATTGCCTAACTTGGTTAACTTGTCGGAAGTGTCCTGGTGGCCTTCCAAGCAGAAACTGAACTATGGTTTGGACATCCAGGGTGGTTTGCACCTTGTTATGGGCGTGGATGTTGATGGTGTGGTTAAAGAATCCACCACTCGCATGATCATGACCATGAAGTCCGAAATGACCAAAGAAAACGTCGCTTATGCTGACGTTAAATCTGAAAAGCCGGAATCCGGTGAAATTCAGGTTGTCGTGGCTGATGCCGCTGGCAAGGCCGGTGTGGAAAAGTTCATTACTGATAAGTATTCCACCGTTTTGCAGGTCGTTGGTTCCACTGACACTTCTGTGACGGCTCGTTATTTCGATGCTTACCTGAATGAGTATAAAAACCGCGTTATTCAGCAGTCCATCGAAACCATCCGTAACCGTATCGATGAATTCGGTGTGGCAGAGCCTTCCATTTCCCAGCAGGGTGCCAACCGTATCCTGATCCAGTTGCCAGGTATGGCTGACGCTGAAAAAGCGAAACAGCTGATCAACACAACTGCGAAACTGGATTTCATGATCGTGTCCCATGAACTGAACGCCCAACAGCTTCAGGTGATGATTGCCGAAGTTGAAAAAGCCGGCAACTTCAACATGGAAAATACCAAGTACTCTGACTATGTGACTCGTGTGAATGAGGCTTTGAAAGGCAAACTTCCGGAAAAAACGGCTGTTTACTTCGAAAAAGCTCCTAACGCTGCGACAATCGATGCCGGAGCAATCCCTTACCTGCTAAGAACTGATACAGATCTGGGCGGTGGTGCACTGGATGACGCTTTTGTGGGTTACGACCAGTATGGTTCTCCACAGGTGTCTTTGCAGTTCAACTCTGCAGGGGCGCAAAAGTTTGCGGACCTGACTGGCAACAGCGTGGGCAAACAAATGGCCATCGTTCTTGATAAAGTTGTTAAATCCGCTCCAAGCATCCGTGACCGTATTGCGGGTGGTTCTGCTGTCATCACTTTGGGTGGCGGTCGTGACCGTAATGGCATGATGGATGAGGCGAAAATGATCTCCACTTCTTTGCGCGCGGGTGCTTTGCCTGCTTCTTTGGAGCAGTTGGAAGAACGTCGTGTGGGTCCTACTTTGGGTGCTGATGCTATCGGTAAAGCCAAAATGGGTTCTTACGTTGGCGCTGCGATCATCGTGATCTTCATGCTGGTTTATTACAAATCCATGGGTGCGGTGGCGTCCTTTGCTTTGGGTCTGAATATCCTGGGCATCTTTGCTTTGCTAACCACTTTCGGTGCAACTCTGACTTTGCCGGGTATCGCGGGTATCGCTTTGACCGTGGGCTTTGCGGTTGATGCCAACGTTCTGATCAATGAGCGGATCCGGGAGGAACTGCGAATGGGTCATGGAATCAAGGTGGCTGTGGCTGAAGGTTACAACCGTGCGATGTCTGCGATCATCGATGCCAACGTGACGACGGCTGCGACAGCAGTGGTTCTGTTGTACTTCGGTACAGGTCCGGTGCGTGGTTTCGCGGTGACTTTGTTGATCGGTATCGTGACTTCCATGTTCGCAAACGTGTTCGTGTCCAAAGTTATCGTTGATACTTTGGTGAATAAATTCAACTTCAAGAAGTTGTCGGTTTAGTAGGTATATATGGCTAATAAAAATACAGAATCATTTGGACGTTTTGATTTCGTCGGTAAAGCCTGGTTCTTCGGGGGCGTGTCCCTGATCCTGGTTATTGCTTCTTTGATTTATCTTGCAGTTCACGGCATCAGCTACGGTATCGACTTCAAAGGCGGTACCGAGATCCAGGTGAAATTCGACCAGGGTGTGACTATCGACCAGGTTCGTGACTCTGTTGTGGGTCTGGATCTGGGTGAAGTGGGTGTTCAGTCTTTCGGTGAAGGCAATGAATTCATCATTCGTTTCCAGGGTCGTGAAGGTAAAACGGACAAAGAAACCAATGAAATCCTGAATGCAGATCTGACAAAAGTTCGTGGCATCATCACTGATAAATTCCAGGCTTCCAATCCGGATATTCGCCGTATTGATACCGTGGGTCCTCAGGTTGGTGCGGAACTGAAGCGTAATGGTTTGCTGGCAGTATTCTATTGCTTGCTGGTGATCCTGATCTACGTGGCACTTCGTTTTGACTATAAGTTTGCTCCGGGCGCAGTACTTTGCTTGTTCCACGATGCGGTGATCACTTTGGCGGTCTTCGTTTTGGTGGGCAAAGAAGTGAATGTGTCTATTTTGGCTGCGATCATGACGCTGATTGGTTTCTCTCTGAATGATACCATCGTCGTATTTGACCGTATCCGTGAGATCGACACTGGAAACCACGATAAGGGCTTTAAGTTCGTTATCAACAAGTCCATCAACGAAATGTTGGTGCGTACTTTGATCACGTCCGGTACCACTTTCATTTCCGCGCTTTGCCTGTATATCTTTGCTGATGGCACAGTTGAAGACATTGCGTTCTCTATCTGTGTGGGTATCTTCTTCGGTACTTACTCTTCTATCTACGTAGCGGCTCCTTTCGTTCTTTTGATGGACAAGCTCCAGTTCAAAAAAGCTAAAGCGGCTTAAGGGATTTTCATGAATCCTTTGTGGACGCTGCGGGAATCTGAAAATGAGCCAGTCATCCCCTCGAATGTCGAGGGGCAATGGCCGCAGCTCATCACCAAGGTTCTTGCAGCCCGCGGTTTTTCCGAAGCTTCCAATGTTGAGAAGCTTCTTTTTCCGAAGCTCGCTGATTTGAAAGATCCTCTTGTCTTAAAGGGGATGTCTCAAGCTCTTGAGCGCCTGGGTCAGGCGTACCTGAATAAAGAAAAAATCTGCATTTATGCTGACTTCGATCTGGATGGAACTTCCGGTCTGGCATTGTTAAAAACCGGCATGCTGGCTTTGGGTTTCCCGGACGTCTTGCACTATCAGCCCAAACGTTTGGCTGAAGGTTACGGTTTCCACGCCCATGCGGTGGAAGAACTAAAAAAACAAGGCGTCAGTCTGATCATCACTGTCGACGTCGGCATCACCGCACACGCGGCGATTGATAAGGCCAATGAGTTGGGTGTGGACGTTATCCTGACCGATCACCATTTGCCGGCCGATACCATCCCATCCGCGTTTGTGGTGGTGAACCCGAATCAGGGCGACTGTCCGTCGGGATTGGGATATCTGTGTGGTGCAGGTGTTGCTTTCTATTTGCTGCGAGGATTGAAACGTCACTTCCACGATCATCCGCAACTGCCTAAAAATAATTGGGATTTAAAAGAAGTATTGGATTACTTTACCATTGGGACCCTGACGGACATGGTTCCGTTGGTCGATGATAACCGCGTGCTGGTAAAACATGGTTTGGTAAAGCTTGCTGAAACCAAACGGGCTGGACTTCGAGCATTGCTTGAAGAACTGGATCTGACCGGAAGACCTCTGACCAGTCAGGATGTGGCGATTCGTTTTGCGCCAAAACTGAATGCGCTTTCTCGTATGGAATCCGGCATTCTTCCAATTGATATATTCTTGTTGGATGATCCAAGCCAAGCCCGCGATATGGTTCGACAAGTGATGAAGAACAATTCCACGCGCGTGCAGTTGCAGGGGGATGCGGAAGCCGAAGCTCAAGCATTACTTCAAGGCTGGCCTCATCAGGATTTCGTCTTTGTGGCTTCCCGAAACTTCCACCGCGGAGTTTTGGGATTGATCGCGACCAAGCTGACTCAAGTCTATAACAAACCGGCCTTTGTGGGTGCGGTGGGTGATGACGGCATGATCGTCGGCAGCGCACGTTTGCCACAAGGTCAGGAAGCTTGTCTGGTGGAAGCGATGTCTTCTGCGCAGGAATTGCTAAGCCGTTTCGGTGGTCATTCGGCCGCGGCAGGTTTTGAAATTGCTGAAACCAAGGTATCCACTTTTGTGGGAAAACTGGCGGATCATTTCTCGGATTTGCGTGAAAAGCCAAAACCACTAGAGATTTTCTATGATGTTGAAGCGGGTCTTTCTGAAGTCAGCGAAGCTTTGATGAAGTGGTATGACTTCGTCGGTCCATTCGGGGCGGGGTTCTCGATTCCTTTGATTCATTTTACCAATGTGCAGGTCTTGTCCAAGCGTGAACTTAAGGGCGGTCATCTTCGTTTGAGGATTGCTGACGCGGATGGCGGGGCTTCTGCGGAAGCATTGCTGTTCACGCCGACTCCGCGCCAGTTGGATACCCTGACCAACGTGCCTGGGTTCTATCATGTTCTGGGCGAGCTGCAGTGGAACTATTTTGCCGGGCAAAAGACAGTTCAGATTCTTATTCGGGATTTAAAGGCAACCACATGAAAAAAAATAAAAAGGTCGTAGTGCTTTTGTCGGCGGGTTTGGACTCGACGTTGAATGCCTACGAGGCTATCAAGCATCATCATGAAATCGTGCTGGCTTTGACTTTCAATTACGGTCAGCGCGCAGCCAAGAAAGAACTGGAAGCTTCAGCAAATATCGCGAAACACCTGGGTATTCCGCATCAGGTGGTCGAACTTCCGTGGTTCAAGGACTTTAACAAATCTTCTTTACTGGTCGAGGATCAGGCAGTTCCTACGGGTTCAGCCGTTGAAATCGATAATCAGCAAAAATCTGAAGAAACTGCCAAGTCCGTGTGGGTTCCAAACCGCAACGGGATCTTTTTGAATATTGCCGCAGCCTATGCCGAAGCGCTGGGCGCGGATGCGGTGATACCGGGGTTTAACGCCGAAGAGGCTGCGACCTTCCCGGATAATTCCCGTGAGTTTTTGGAACAAGCGACCAAGTCCCTTTGGTATTCGACATCCAATCACGTGACGGTGGGTTGTTATACCGCTCACTTGAAAAAACCGGACATCGTGCGTTTGGGGCAGGGTTTGAAAGTTCCGTGGGAATTGATCTGGCCTTGTTATTTCTCGGGTGACAAGTGGTGCGGGCAGTGTGAATCCTGCCTTCGGTCCAAGCGGGCTTTTGCTTCAGCCAACATTGATGTGAAACATCTTTTTAAGGAGTAGTGCGGATGGAAACTTCATTTATTGAAAAGAAATTTGCCTATGACGGTTCCCAGCTTCGTTCTTTGTTTGCGTATCTGGATCACGGAATTCTGGGGCCTTCCATTGTTTCCTGGGTAGGGGCTTGTTCCATTCCGTTTGATCACATGGTCGACGGCGAAGATCTGCTTGAAAAAGCAGTGATCCAGTCAGATGAAATGCTTCATTTTATCATTGAGGTCTTTGATCGCGATTTATTTTCGGGCGTGGCTTTGCAGCGTCTGTTCGCGTCGATCGCGAAAGACTATGTTCAGGCCCACGGAAAGGGTCTTTTGACCGGTAAATCAGTTCGCCGTGACGGCGATGATATTTATCTTGATACCAAAAAGTTGAGCATCAGTATCGCGACCCGTTCTCCGGTGTCGGTGATGGTTCACTTCGCCATGAACGTGACTAACAAAGGCACTCCGGTGGAAACGTTGTCTTTGCAGGATCTGCAGATGGATCCGGTTCGCGTTGCCGAAGACCTGATGGCTCTTTTCCGCCGCGAATTCGAATCCATCACGATCGCAACCCAAAAAGTCCGCCCGGTTCCTTAAAAGGAACCAGGAACCTTTTTAGTGGTGGTGGTGGGATTCCTGCTTCTTACCGCCTTTAAGGGCCTTTAGTGGAAGCTTGTAGATGGCTTCGTTGCCGACCGCTTTTTCGCGGGTGGCTTCAACTACCAATTCAGTTTTAGTCGGCACCTTTCCTTCCGGAATGCAGTGATAGTGATCTCCGCCCATAATTGAACAATTATAAGCCACGGTGGTTTTTTTACCGCGGGCGGTGACCTTCACTGATGAATCCTTGGTCGTCGGATTTTCAAAGTTCATATCCAATAGATACACATGCACGCTTTGATCCTTGTCCACGGTGATTTCAGTGTGGAAAGCGCCAGGCATCAGGATGTGCCCGCCGTGAGGGCCGGGTTTGTCTTCGCCATGGGCCCAGGACAGGGATGGAAGCAGAACAAGAGTGGCAATTAATTTTTTCATGGCAAATCTCCTTACATTGTCAGTTCGTCAAATTTCAATTTCAGCACGGCCAGGTCTTTTTGCACCTGCAACAGGCGGGTGCGGTTTTCAAAAAGACTGTTGGTGGCGCTGGCCAGATCTGACGAGTTCTTGATACCGCGGCGGTACTCAGAAAGGGTCAGGTCATAATATTTCTGGGTCAGGGTCTGGCGTTTTTCCAAAAGACTTCTTAGTGCCAGCAGTTCACGTGCTTTGTTACGCAGGCTTTCCGTTTGGGTGTTTAGCTGAATCTGGGTGTTGGCTTTTTCAAACCCCTGGGATGTTTCCAGCTCTTTCGCAGCAGCAGTTTTAAATCTGGTGTCCAGACCAGAGAAGAATGTCCAAGTCATCAACACGGAAACCCGGGACTCGGTACCGTCCATGGGATCTTCATACTGCGGTACCAGGCGGCCATACTGGGCGTTCAGATCGATACTGGGCAGATAAGCCCCTTGTGCTTTTTGACGACGCAGGTGGGAGCTTTGCTCCAAAGCCTGCTGTTTTTGCAGGGCCGGGTTTTGGGAAACATCCGTCTTGGCAAAGTCCGCTTCGCTGATGCGAGGAAAGGCCTCTTTCGTCGACAAATTCGTCACGCTGTCGGAATAGACCAGGGATTTGATCACATCCTGGGAAATCTGCAGATCCGTTTTGTGGGATTCGATTTCGGCAGAAAGAGTGCTTTCCTCCAAATCCAGTTCAATAGCGTCAACGTTGGAAGTCAGGCCGGCATTGATTTTCTTTTGCGCCATCGAACGCTGATTGTGCAGGAATTGAATTTTTTCTGAATCCACAGAAATAAAGTGCGTGTTCAGCAGGGCCTCGTAATAAGCTTCGCCCAACTCGCGGTTCAGGCGGCGCGAGGTGATGTCGTGATCAAGGTCCGCCACGCGGCTTTCCTGATCGGCGATGCCTTTTTCTTTCCAGTCCTGGCCGCCGCGGAACAGGTTCCAGCGGCCGCTCAGATAGCCCACATATCCGTCGTCTTTGTCATGCAAAGTGTTTTCTTTGGCATAGCCCGCAGCTGCGGAAAGCTCGGGCAGGAACGGGCTCCATTGGCTGTGGGCCAGATTCTTTTGCGCCTGCTGGCGCGAAGAACTGGCGCGCAGCTCAGGATTGTTGGTCGCAAGCTGCTCTTTCAACGTAGAAAGGCTGCTTTCGGCCATTGCGGGAAGACTGAAGAACAGGGCGCATAGGCCCCATTGCCATTTCATAGAAAGGCTCCTTTTACTTTTCAACCAGGAACTTGAAGGTGTCGGATTTGCCTTCGTAGTCCACTTTGATTTCCATATTCACGCGGTGAGCGCCGGCAAAGTCCACAGTCGTGTCGAAGGAATTTGCGGTTGTGGTGAAAGTCATTGGTGTTGCTTTGCCTTTGGGGGATTTAGCTGTACCGGAGATTTTGATTTTTTTGAAATCAACAGTCTCGCCTTCGTGGGCCCGCGGGAAGAACTGGACTTTGTTGTCGATGGCCAGCATTTCCATGTTGAACAGCTTGCCAGCTTTAGGGATGCCGCCATGCTGGGCTTTGATCACGCCAGGAGCGTCGTGGCCTTCATGGGCAAAGGCTGCGGGTGCCAAAGACAGTGATGTCAGTACAATCAGGGACGTTAGAATGTGTTTCACGAAAGGACTCCTTCTTTATCTTTTTCTTCAATGTGTTTTTCAGCTGACTTCTTGCCGTAGCGATAGAAAATCGCCGGTGTCAGATACATATCAAGCAGCGTGCTGCTGAGCAATCCACCCACGATGACAATAGCCACAGGATGCAGGATCTCGCGTCCCGGGGCTCCAGGAGCCAGGGCCAGAGGCAGCAATCCCAAAATGGCTGTCAGTGCAGTCATCAGTACCGGCACCAGACGCTCCAGCGATCCACGAACCACCATGTGTTTGGTGAAGCTTTCGCCTTCGTGTTTCATCAGATGCAGATAGTGGGAAATCATCATGATCCCGTTACGGGAAGCAATCCCGCACAAAGTCACGAATGCCACAAGGCTGGCCACGCTGAGTGTGCCACCCGTGATCCAGATTGCAATAATACCACCGATAAAGGCCATCGGGATGTTCAGCATGATCTGCAGGGAAATAAACGTCGACTTGAAGTTTGCAAACAGGATCAGGAAGATTGTCAGAATGGAAATCAACCCCAGAACAATCATCATGTCCGAAGCCTGTTGCTGGCTTTCAAACTGGCCGCCATAGACCACATAGTAACCCGCAGGCATTGAAACCCTGGATTCAATGTTCTTTTTGATGTCGGTAATGATTTCATCCAAAGAGCGATCGGTCGAGTTGGCCTGAACTACGATGCGTCTTTGTGCATTTTCACGCTGGATGATGTTCGGGCCGGTGGATTCATATACGTCGGCCACATTTTCTACCGTGATGCGACTGCCGTCAGGCATGATTTTCACCGGAGTGCGTTTGATCAGCTCCAGATCCGTTCGGGACTTGTCATCAAAACGCATGAAGACATCAATGGTTTTGTGGCCTTCCAGAATCTGACCCACGACTTCGCCTTGCAGAGCTTTTTCCAAAAGCTGCGCCAGATCACCAACTGTGATTCCGTAGCGGGCGGCTTCGTCACGCAAAAGATGAATTTTCACCTGAGGGATCAGAACCTGTTGTTCGACCTGAAGATCCACCAGTCCTGGAACATCTTTGATAGCTTGATAGATCTCAGCCCCTTTGGCGCGCAAAGTGGGAAGTTCCGGGCCAAACACCTTGATGGCGATCTGGGCGCGCACACCCGACAGCAGGTGATCCAGTCGGTGGGAAATAGGTTGACCCACATTCACGCCGACATCCGGAATGACTTCAAGTCCTTTGCGGATTTCTTCCAACACCACGGCGCGTGGGCGGCCTTCGTCTTTAAAGTCGACTTCGATTTCAGAGGTGTTAACACCTTCGGCGTGTTCATCCAGCTCAGCACGGCCCGTGCGGCGTGACACCGTCAGAACTTCCGGTGTTTTCAGGATGATCAGTTCGGCTTGGGTTCCGATTTTATTGGATTCGGGTAACGAGATTCCCGGCGGGGCAATGACCGTGATCATCGCCGATCCTTCATTGAAATGTGGCAGGAAGTCCCGGCCGACAATCAGGGATAAACCGATGGAACCTGCAAACAGCAGACCTGAAAACAATAATACCGGTTTTGGATTGTCGAGAGTTTTATTTAATAAACGTTCCTGATGTTTCTTAAGCCATCGCACAAGGGCGCTGTCTTTATGTTCCAGCAGTTCACCCTTGGACAGGAAGTAAGAACACAGGGCTGGAGTCACGGTCAAAGAAACCACCATCGAGGCCAGCAGGGATACAATATAAGAGATCCCCAGTGGAACGAACAGGCGGCCTTCGATACCAGACATGCTAAACAGAGGCACAAAGACCAGCACCACGATCAAAGTTGCGATCACGATGGAGTTACGAACTTCGGAAGAGGCTTCGTAAATCACCAGCAGTGAATTGCGGGGTTTGGCCAGCAGCTTGTTTTCGCGCAGACGGCGATAGACGTTTTCCACGTCAACAATCGCGTCATCCACCAGTTCCCCGATGGCAATCGCCAAGCCCCCTAAGGTCATGGTGTTTACGGAAAGACCAAAGAACTTAAACACGATGGCCGTCAGAACAAAGGACAGCGGAATCGCCGTCATGGTGATTGCGGTGGTGCGGAGGTTCATCAGGAACAGGAATAACACGATAAGCACCAGGAAGACCCCATCGCGCAGGGCCATCTTGACATTATCAATGGCGGTTTCAATGAACAGGGCCTGTTTGAACAGGTTGGGTTGCAGCTCTACGCCCTCAGGCAAAGTGGTGGCAAACTGCTTTAAGGCTTCGTCAATTTTTTCAGTCAGCTCCAGGGTGTTGGCGCCCGGCTGTTTCTGAATGCTCAGGATCACGCCCGGTTTTCCGTTGATGCTGCCGTCACCGCGCTTGGTTTGCGGGCCTTCGACGACTTCGGCGATTTCTTTCACCAGAACGGGACGGCCCAGGTGCATGCCGACAACCGAATTCATGATCTCTGATTTTTCTTTTACTGCGCCGATATTGCGGATCAGGAATTCCTGACCATTAAGGTCGATGAAACCACCGGTGGAGTTTTGCGACACATCCGATAGGTTGTGTTCGACTTCGTCCATGGTCAGTTGCAGCTTTTGCAGTTTTTCAGCGGAAATCAGAATCTGGAACTGACGAGCCCCACCACCGATTGAAATCACCTGGGAAACCCCGGGAATGCTCATCAGGCGGGGGCGCAGTGTCCAGTCAGCCAGAGTGCGCAGATCCATACCAGAGACTTTGTTGTCCGGCGAACTTAAACCCACAAATTGGATTTCGCCCATGATGGATGAAATTGGTCCCAGAGTCGGGGAGATGTCTTTCGGGAGTCTTTCTTTGGCGAGGGCGATTTTTTCCTGCACCAACTGGCGGTTTCTATAGATATCGGTGTCCCAGCCAAACTCGACATAGATGACACTAAGACCGATACCGGATGATGAGCGCACGCGCTCGACACCCGGCAAGCCATTCAAGGCTGTTTCCAGCGGGAAGGTCACCAGGGTTTCAACCTCTTCCGGTGCCAGGCCATGGGCCTCGGTCATAATATTGACCGTCGGACGGTTTAGATCTGGAAAGACGTCCACTGGCAAATGAACCAGGGCCCAGCCTCCATAGGCCACCATTAAAGCAGCAACAGCAATCACAATGAGACGATGAGTCAGAGAGTATTTAATAATTCTATCAAGCATAGGTCTACTTTAATGCCTCCGCACACCCTACTAGGAGGGGGTATCTGGCCTTGTGACAATCCGAGGAAAAATATTTTTCTTCCCAGGCCCTTGAAATAGATACCCCAGGGGGGTATATACTGGAACTGAAATCGAGGTGTGTCATGAAAAAAGATTCCGGTCAGCATCCCGACCACAGTGGTCATTTAAAGCGTCTAAACCGTGTCCGCGGCCAATTGGATGGCATTCAGAATATGATCGAGGAACGCCGTTATTGTCCGGACATTGTTTTTCAGATCCGTGCCGCTGCCAAGGCCCTGCAGGCGATGGAAAATGAAATCATGAAAACCCATGTCCATGGTTGCGTGAAAACGGCGATCAAATCCAAAGATGAAAAAGAAATCTCCAAAAAAATCGACGAGATCATGAATCTGGTCAGTAAGTAGGCGTTATGGAAACTCAAGATAACAGCACCGAGTTGCAACTCATTGGCATGTCCTGCGTGAATTGCGCGGGAAAAATTGAAAAGACCTTAAACGGCCTGCCGGGCGTGACTGCGACGGTGAATTTTGCGACGGAAAAAGCCCAGGTGAACCTGGGGGGAAGTCCCCTGACGGTCGAAAACCTGATCAAGACCATTCAGGATTTGGGCTATCAGGCCTTTGAGGTAAACTCTGAAGTCGACGCACAAAAGATAAAAGAAGAAGCGGCTGCTGAATACCGCAAAGAACTGCGTCTTTTTATTATCTCAGCGATTCTGACAGCTCCCTTCCTGGTTGAAATGGCCGTGATGCTGACCGGGGCGGGTCATGAGATGATTCCGCGCTGGGTGCAGTGGATTTTGGCGACTCCGGTTCAGTTCTGGATCGGCTGGAGATTCTATCGCGGGTCTTATTATGCTCTTAAATCCGGCAGTGCCAATATGGATGTGCTGGTGGCTTTGGGAACGACGATGGCTTACGGTTTAAGTGCAGTGATGACGGCCATGAACTGGCATCATCATCACGTGTATTTCGAGGCCAGTACTGCGGTCATTACTTTGATTCTGCTGGGTAAGTTGATGGAAAGCCGGGCCAAGGGCAAAACTTCCGAGGCGGTGGAAGGTCTGCTTCGCCTGCAGCCGAAAAGAGCTTTTGTAGAAAGAAACGGTGAAGTCATCTCTTTGGATATCAGTGAACTTGTGTCCGGGGATGTTGTGGTGGTGAAAAACGGTGAGTCCATTCCGGTGGATGGTCTGGTGGTGCAGGGCACTTCCAGTGTGGATGAGTCCATGCTGACCGGCGAAAGCATGCCGGTGCAAAAGGGTGTTGACGATCGCGTCTATGCTGCGACCTTAAATCAAGATGGCAGTTTGCGTATCAAGGCGACGGGGGTGGGCAGCAAAACACAGTTGGCGCAAATCATTAAAATCGTAACGACGGCTCAAGGGTCCAAAGCACCGATTCAGCGTTTGGCTGATAAAATCTCGGCGGTCTTTGTTCCAATTGTGGTCGGGATCAGTGTTTTGACTTTCTTCGGCACGTGGCTGTGGACAGGGGATTTGACTCTGGCTTTCATCTCATCAGTGTCGGTGCTGGTCATTGCTTGTCCGTGTGCTTTGGGGCTGGCAACGCCCACCGCGGTGGTTGTGGGGATTGGCAAGGGAGCGCAAGCAGGAGTTTTATTCCGGGATGCCAAGGCTTTGGAGCTTGCTGAAAAAATTGATGTTCTGGTTTTGGATAAAACCGGCACCATCACCGAAGGAAAGCCCGTGGTAACTGAAGTTCATGTGACCTCGGGCCAGGATAAGAAAGAGGTTCTGACGTTTGCGGCAAGTCTTGAGGCAGGCTCTTCCCATCCGTTGGCGCATGCAATTTTGGAAGAAGCCAAAAAAGAAGGTTTGCCTTTGGCTGCGGTTGAAAGTTTCAAGAGTGTGATGGGGCAAGGGGTGGAAGGTCGTATTCAGGGCCGCTCACTGAAGCTGGGTAAAAGCGCCTGGGTGGCTCCGGATTTTTCTTTGAATCAGGAACTGTTGAGGGACCTTGAATCCAAAGGTCAGACACTGATGGTGCTGGCTGATGAGACTCGCGTGCTGGGTTATATTGCGGTGGCCGATCGTATTCGTGAAAGCTCCAAAGAAGCCATTGCCGAAATTCAAAAGCGCGGCGTGAAAGTAATGATGCTGACCGGGGATAACGAAGGCACGGCCAAAGAGATATCCCGTCAGGCTGGAATCACAGAATACAAACACAGTGTGAAGCCAGCGGATAAAGCCAATGTCATCGTCACCTTGAAGCGCAAAAAACTGCGTGTGGCGATGGTGGGTGACGGTATCAACGATGCCCCGGCATTGGCGATGGCGGATGTCAGTTTCTCAATGTCCTCGGGAACAGATATCGCCATTGAAACGGCGGATGTGACCTTGATGAAAAATGATCTGAAGTCCGTGGCCCAGGCCATTGAACTGTCGCATCTGACGCTGAAAAAAATCCGCCAGAATCTGTTCTTTGCATTCATCTATAACGTCCTGGGAATTCCGCTGGCAGCACTGGGAATGCTAAACCCTGTCATTGCGGGTGCCGCCATGGCGATGAGTTCAGTTTCAGTCGTCAGCAACTCGCTGCTATTGAAAAGAAAAAAAATCTAAAAGGTGCCTGGTTGTTTTTTCTGGCTATGCCGCGTTTAACGCTGGTTTGCCAGAAAAAACAACCAGGCACTTATTTTTCTTTGGTTTTGATGTAGGCTTCGCGCAGCCAGAGGCGGATGTGTTTTAGGTAGTAGTCTTTCATTCCGAAAAAGACGAAGTGGTTCAAGAAATAGTTTCCACCGCCCTTGTCTTTTTCGGTGTAATTCACGGTGCCGATGATTTCGGGTGTTTCCAGTTCTTCGGGGCGCCACAGGACGAATTCGCGGAAGGCGCCGATGCTGATCTCGCGATAATATTTCAAGATCAAACCGGCTTCTGAAATCTGGGTGATTTCGACTGGATTTGCGACTTTCAGGGCGCTGTTGTCCTTGTGGCTGGCGATGGTCGTTTCCGTTTTGTTCACCAGGGACGTTTTGGTTTTAAGCAGTTTTTTAAAGATATAAGTCTTGTCCAGTGGAGTAAAGAAGATCTCTTTCACCCACGCGGACAGGGCCTTGACTTCGTCAACCACCAGTCGCTTGCGCGAGATCATGTACAGTTCCGGAGCTTCGTTGTATTCCAGATTGTAGATCTTGCAGCGGTCTTTTAGATACTGCTGCAACTGTTCCCATTTTTTCTGTTTTTCAATTTCAAAATCGGCATAGTTTGCAAAAACCATATTAAACTGCGCTGGCAGTTCCTGGCGGTTGGGTGTTTCTTTATTGGCCAGGTCAGACAGCAACTGGCCAAAGTTTGAATACGTGAAGACCTCGGTGTTTTCAAATCGTTCCGCCAGGAAGGTTTTCATTTCGATCGCAAGCGGCACGTCTTCATCCAGTACCAGAATGCGGTTGGTGTTGCCCAAAGAATTTTTTATGGTTTCCAAAGAGTGGGCTTTGTCGGTCAGAATGTTTTTTCGAATCTGGCTAAGCTGCTGATTGTCGGCGCCAAAGAACAGAAACTCGCACAGAAATTCTTTCGGCGAGATTTCTTTGCATGAATGACAATAGGCCAGCACAGACCGCTTGTGGTCAGTGGTGAAGGCTTCACTGTAATACTTGGTCATGGCACCAAGGCGAATCTCGTGGTTGTTGATCGTGGTAAAGCCGATTTCGCTGATGCTGTGAAGTTCGACTTCTTTTAGCATCTCGATGGTGGAGCTGATCTGCATGGAAGCCACAGCGGTGGAGCTGACCGGGTGATGGCCGGACAGGGCAAATTCCAAATGCTGGCGCAATATCAATTTGTCGAAGGGCTTGAAAATCACATTGTTGATGATGCGTTCTTCTGCCAGAGAGATATCAAAATCCGGGCTGTCAAAGGCCGTTATAATCAGAGCAGTGGGTTCCTGGGCAGAGCACATTTTCTTGCGCAGGAAAAAGTCACGGGCACGTTTGATCAGGCCCATGTTCTGTACACCCAGGAATTCATTTTTCGCAACCACCAGGCGCAGTTCGTGAGTACTTGCCGGTGTCACATCCGGAGACGTGTCTTCGGCATGCTTGCGCCCACCGATGGCCAGTGCTTTTGGTCCCTCAGTAACGGAAATTTTCAGCCATTCGTGGAATTCTGCCAGGTTCAGGAAAAAGCGAATAGAGAGCCCGGAATCTATGCTTTTTAAGGTCTCAAATAGATCCTTCTGAATGCGTTCATCATCTTCCAGGACATAAATGAACTTCATACTTTAATCGTATCCTAAAATGAGGCAAATGCGTGACTTATTTCTATGGGGTGCGGAAAATGAAATAAACCGCCCCAACAAGGCATAAACCCGCCCAGAGGAAGTCCAGCTTCAGGGACTGTTTCATATAGAGAACCGAAAAGCCCGCAAAGACCACCATGGTGATGACTTCCTGGATGATCTTAAGCTGCGGCAAAGAATAGTGGTCGGACCCAAGGCGGTTGGCCGGAACCTGAAACACGTACTCGAAAAAGGCCACGCCCCAGCTGATCAGAATCACCAGCCACAAAGCCGATGATTTCAACGACTTCAAATGCCCGTACCATGCAAATGTCATAAAGATGTTAGAGATGATCAACAGGCCGATCGGGGCCAGGGCATTATTCATCATGATTGAGACCTTTGATTGTAAGCATGGTTGCACAGAAGACTTGCGATACGACGGTATTCACTCAGCAGATCCAAATGGATGGAGCTTGTGTTGATCGACGTATTCAGTCCGCGATTCAGACGGCTGATATGGTTTTCACGCAAAGAGATCTCGGTTTTGGCCAGATCACGCTTCAGCTGAATTGCGGCTTCGGCCAGCTCCTTGTTCTGATAAGCATTGATGGCCATGGACGCCACTTTCACGACTTGTTCGTGCATTTGGCGAATCTCGGCCCAGCCCTCGTCAGAGAACTCAAGCTTCAGGGCGTTCTTTTTGATCGCCAAAGCCAGGATATTGATGTCGATGGCGTCAGCCGCACGCTCGACATCACTAAGGAACATGATCATGTTCATGACGTTTTGGTGCACCACTGTGGTGGATTTATTGGCGTGATCCAGAAGGAACATCTTGGTTTCACGATACAGGAAGTCGACCTTGTTATCGCGGTCTTTGATGGAGTCAAAGTCCTTGGGGTCATTCGTTTCAAACAGACGAATGGAGTCCTTGATCATGCCCAGAACAATGTCCGCCGTGCGCATGATTTCGCGATTGGCATAGGAAATCGCCAGGGCCGAGCTTTGATAGTTGTTCATATTCACGAACTCGGTTCCGAATTCTTCAGACGCCGCTTTCGGGAACATTTTTTCAATCAGTTCGGCACCCTTGTTGATGAATGGGAAGAAAATGATTGAAGACAGCACGTTAAAGATCAAGTGCGCGTTGGCGATTGAGCGTGTCTGAGTGGTGTCGAACGTCATCAGGAAGTCGATAAAGATCTGCGTGAACGGATAGAAGATCACGACACTTAAAGTTTTATAGAAGAAGTGCGCCCAGGCCACCTGACGGCCGATATAGTTTCCGCCCGCTGCTGCAATCAATGCTACAGACGTCGTTCCGATATTGGCACCATACACCCACAGCATCGCATCGTAGAAGGTGATTGCCTTGACGGTTGCCAAACTCATCGCCAGACCAATCGTCACAGCCGAGCTTTGCACGAAGGCGCAGAACACGACGGAAATCAGCAGTGAATATCCAGGATTGTCACGCAGACTTTGGAAAACCTCAGTCAGCATTGGATTTTCAGCAAAGTGGTGGGAGGAAATCGAGATCAGCTTCATCCCGAAAAACAAAAGGCCGAAGCCCATAAAGACCAGGGACAGATTTTTGAAGACTGTTTTCTTGGCCTTGAAATAGAAAGCAAAGGCGATCGTGAACACCGGCAGTGCATACTGGGTCAGATCCAAAGAGATCAGCTGAACTGTCAGCGTGGTGCCGATGGCGGTACCGATAATCACACCCATCACCTGGCGCAGGTTGACCACGCGGGCTGAGCCCAGGCCCACCAGCATGGATGTCACCGCACCTGAGCTTTGCATCAGGGTCGTTAGAACCACCCCGGTCAGGATGGCCAGAAATTTACTTTGCGAAAGATGATTTAAAAGGCCGGTGATTTTTCCGGCCATCAGTTTCTCCAGCGAGCTGGAGGCCATGCTCATTCCATAAAGGAAGAGTGCCACCCCGCTGACGAGGAGAATAAAGTACGAGTTGCCCGAGTCGATCATGATGCGTGTTCCCTCAAAACTTTGATGTTATCAAGGGGCTTCAACTTAAGGAAGCACCAATACTGTGCGTGAATCTTTCTTAGGGTAAAACAAATCCTTAAAAAACTCAAAAACCACTTATATACTTTGGTCTTACAAAAGGAAATCTCATGACCAAGCAGCCGGTGTTAGTCGTCGCCGCCGTGATTCAAAGACAGGAAGACCCCGAGGGGCGCATTCTTGTGGTTCGTCGTGGCCCCGAACAGTCCGGAGCGGGTTTTTGGGAGTTCCCGGGCGGGAAGGTGGAAGCCGGAGAGGCCCCTGAGCAGGCCTTGGTGCGCGAAATCACCGAGGAGCTGGCTCTGAATATCCGGGTTCACGACCTGATTGGCGAAGAGGACTTTGCCTATCCGTCCAAGACCATCCGTTTAAGGGTGTATTGGGCGTCGGTGAAGGGTGGGGAGGAGCTGGTTCTGACCGAGCACGATGACTTCAAGTGGCAGCGGCCCGAAGAAATCGATGTGATGTCCTTGTCGGCGGCGGATCGTCCGTTTGTGGCGAAAATTCAGAATAGTTACGGCAAAAGGTAAGCGCGCTCAGCGGGCGTGGGAAGGCGACAAAACTCACGTTCACCAAACCACGAGTAGCGGTTTTTTGCGATCAGTTTGTAAAACACATCACGCAAAGGGCCGGGGATGATCCAGGCCAGGCTGAACAGTTTGTAGGCTCCGCCCAGACCGGTGAGGATCTTTAAAATTGCAGCGGATCGGTAATAAAGTTTGCCTGACTCAAAGTAAATCACTGTATCAAGATTGGTCCGGTCCTGAGCACTCAGAACCTCTTCGGCGGTTGTTCCTTGCAGAGGTGCAAAGAGATAAGTGTGATTCTTGTCCTTGCTGATCACCGCATCGACAAAACCATTGCAAAGGTGGCAGACGCCATCAAAAAAGACCACATTTCGCATTGATATATCCACCTTTTCCATAGCAATTACAGGCTACAGTCCTTATAATCAAAGTTCAAGCAAGAGGAGTCGTGTTCGCATGGAAGTCTTTCTTTTTCCTCTAGTTAATGTGACCTTGTTCCCAAGGACCACCAAGCCTCTGAATATTTTTGAGCCTCGCTATCTTTCCATGATCAAGGAAGCCGTGGAAACCCAGACCCCGATTGCCGTGGGGTTTATTGAGGATCCTTCCAAGGTCACTCCAGTACGTCCAGGGGAAAACGTTCCCTTTGTGCGTGAGGTGGCTGGATACGGGTATGCTCAGATTATTGAAGAGCGCCTGAACGGCACTCTTTTGGTCTTTATTCAGGGGCAGGGCAAGTTACGTCTGGGCAAGGTCCTTGATCGAGGAACTCCATACATGGTTTGCGAAGGGCAGATCATCCCCGAGAAAACCGTGCTTGAACCCAGCCTAAGGTTGGAGCTGAATTCCCTGCATAAGATTCTGACCCGTTGGATACAGACGCATATTCCGGATCCGGCTCAGAGGGATATCTTCATGAGAAATCTCACCCACCCTGAAGAGATCGTGGGCAGTTTTGCATCCTATCTGGTGCGCGATTACGATTTGCAGCAGATGGTTTTGGAATACGACGACATCAACGAGAAGGTGCATTTCCTGCACCGTCTGATGGAGTCGAACGAACTGACTACGTAAGTTTATTGCTGCGGATGAAGAACACCCACTGCAGCAACACCACCCAGATCGTGTGAGCCAAAGCCAAGTGCACGATTTTCATCCACACCGGCGCATGCAAAAGCAGCGTTGCGATTCCGAACAAAATACCCGCAATCAAAAGCAGACTCATTTGCACGGAGCGTTTTTGCACCAGCAGGGATTCCGTTGTCTGAGCCTTCAGCCAGAAGAACAGCGCAAGACTGCCGCCGCCCAGCAGAGCCAGCACGGGGTGGAAGCCGCGAAGGCGAACCAGGAAGTGGGACTCGCTGGAGAAATCATCCAGCAACCCTTGGAACAGATTGTCCGTCGGGAACAGTGAATTGGAAAGCGAGGCCCACGCTCCGGTGATACCGATGATCACAATCACCCAGGGCATCAGGCGATAACGACGGTCTTGAGTTGTCGGAACTCGCAGGTCTTCAGTTATCAGGGCTGCCGCATAGGTCAGTGCCACAGATCCGGTCAGCAGGAAGGAATTGATCTGGTGCAAAGCCATGATGAAAGCGCGATAAGGTGTGTCGTTCGTGGTTACGAGTCCGAACAGAACCAGCTTTGCTCCCAGCAGAGCTTCAGAGATGGTGAAGATCAAAGTCGCCACAGCGGCTTTGCGTGCATAGTGACCTTGAGGATAAAGTTTGCGGGCCACCCACCAGAAGTAAATCACCACCAGGCCGTAGATTCCCGACATCAGGCGATGGCCGTATTCAACCCAGGTTTTTCCGCGTTCGGCTTCGGGAATCAGCTGTCCGTGGCAAAGAGGCCAAGTGTCGCCGCAGCCATCGCCAGAGTGAGAAATTCTCACCCACGCACCCCAAAGGATGACGAGAAGGGTGTAAACGAGCAGGCCAAATGCAAATTGCTTGTATTGAGAGCGTTTCATAGTGAATTTTGAACTATCACGACCGTATCTGGGGGTCAATTCAAGGCTGTTCGATTGACTTCCAATCCCAGAAAAGCGTTAAATGAGCTATGGCTGAATCCAAGCACGCTCATCATCATCATTCTCATTCTCATTCTCACGGACACCATCATCATCATTCCCATGGCGCGGTCGTCGGTCGCATGACCTTTGCGCTGGTGCTGAATCTGACCTTTGCGGTGATAGAGCTGATCGGGGGGCTTTGGACGAACTCTGTGGCGATCTTGTCGGATGCGCTTCATGATTTCGGAGATGCAATAGCGATGCTTTTGGCGATCATTCTGGAAAAAGTGTCGCACAAGCAAAGTGATGGCAAGTTTTCCTATGGCTATCGTCGTTTTTCCACCCTCGGGGCGGTGATCACCGGATTAATTTTGGTTCTTGGCTCGATCTTCATTTTGGTAGAGGCCGTGCCGCGTTTGTTCGCGCCGCAACAGCCGCATGCGGATGGCATGATCCTGCTGGCGTTCCTGGGCGTGGCAGTGAATGGTTTTGCCGCTTACCGTGTGTCCAAGGGTGAATCCCTGAATGAAAAAATGCTGATGTGGCACATGATCGAAGATGTGCTGGGCTGGGTGATGGTTCTGATCGGCGCCCTTGTTATGAAATTCTTTGATGTGCCGCAGTTGGATGCAGGGATGGCGATCGCTCTGGCGTCGTGGATTCTGTACAATGTGGTTCGCAATTTGCGTGAGGCTTTGAAAGTGTTTTTGATGGCGTCGCCAAGTCATATTCAGGTGCTGGATGTTGAAAAAGCCATTTTGGAGGTTGAGCAGGTTGTGGGTGTTCACCATGCGCATCTGTGGTCCCTGGACGGTGAAAACCACATCTTCACCGGGCACGTGGTTGTTGCCAGCGGAGCCGGACCTGCGGATATTGAAAAAATCAAAAACCAGGTCAAGAAGCGAGTGCGTGATTTCGGTATCGTCGAAGCCACTATCGAAACGGAATCTGACGGCACTCACTGTGCGGATCCGGAACATCACTAAGACTGTTTATAAATGAAACGTTAATCAAGCCCGGCAATGCCGGGCTTTTTCTTTTCCACAATCTCTGTCTGAGTCAGCTTCATTCCACAGTCAGCACATTTCGCTTCAGTGTGAGACAGAACTTCATTTCAAATTTATAAAAGTCCGCGATTTCCATCAGTTTTTTCACATAATTACCGATAAAGGTATGGGCGTACAAAATAAGGAACCATTTATATGCTGAATACGGTACGTAACAGAAAAGGTAATATTTTGCTGCAAATCCTCGCGGCCACCGCGGTGATGAGCACGTCCTTTTACTTTCTAACGAATTACGTAATCGGGCAAAGGCAACAGGTCAGTAAAACTTCAAACGTCGTAAACCTGCGATTTGCTTTGAACAGTGCCATGGATTACGTGATCTTCGGGGTCCGTCAGAAGTACTGTTTTTCCAACGATAATTTGATGATGAATGACCTGGGTGCGGAATGTAATCTGGCGCACACTGGCAGCGTTGAGCGCTTGATCATGTCCACGGAGCAGGAAAACTTCATTCGTCAGCTGGTGGGTGACGGTAAAAACGTGGGTCCGCTGGAAGCCAATGCGCTGACTCAGAACAAAATTCGTCTGGGTACGATTGTGCGCCTTTTGGAAGTGAGCAAGGCCACAACCTCACACCCCTTGTTCCCGGTTCTTGAAAGTCTGAAGTCTGTTCGCAATGACAAAGGTGAAGTGGTTAAAGTTGCAGCGGTTCGGGTGACGCTGACTCGTAATGAAAGTATCAATCTGCCGAAGGCCGGTCGTGAAGTCTATATTGATTCCCGCGTGGATCTGGTTGATTCGTTGGGGAATTCAACGCCAATCAAGGTGGGGAATAAAGAGTTGACTCTAAAATCCCAGATTGTGATTTATCCACGCGAAGTGGGTTCTTTCGCTTTGTTGGTTCCGCAGGATCTATATATGGATCGTTCGTGGGACTCCAACGTGGCTGCTGGGGACGTGGCTTTGCATAAATTTACCTCCCGAAAAGAGTTGGCGGGCAGCTCCGGTTTGGTTTTCCAAAGTCCGGTGTTTGTGAATCGCAATATCTATCTGCCTGTGGATGAAGCCGGTGATGACGCTTCTCCGGATGGCATTAGCTATGCGGGGGTGACCTTCGCTGATCGTGTTTACATGGGTAATGGCGATATCATGACTTCCAAAGGAAAGTATTCTCCACGTTCTTCCGGGACGATGGGAGATCGTTTCTGGGCGGATGTGCGTACCTTTGGTGGCTTCTTAAAAGGGGTCGAGAATGACGGGGGTCTGGATGCGGGCCTGGTTTATTTCTCTGACAAGACCAAGAGTGTGAACGTTGATAAAACCCTGATGGCCAAATGTCAGGACATGAGCACTCAACAGGCGGATAAGACCAGCGTGTATAAATCTGAGCTGGGTGCCCGCATGACTGATGATGGCACTAACTCTGCAGACTATCGCATGTATCTTTCCAACTGGAACTATTTCAGTCGTCAGAGCAACGCCCTGACAGTGGATAAATCCGCCTGGGGTAAAGGTGAAGTGGATGTTGAGGCCAAGGACTATAATGATGCCGTGGTGAAAATTATGCTGGCTGTGGGGGATCGTACAGTTGAAGCTCAACTGCCTCGCACAGGTAAAGTGACCTTCACCCCGGAAGTGGGATCTGCTGCCTTTGAGACCTCTTTGAAGAACAAAATCAAAGCATCGCAGATCACCTATGATGCTGCGGCAAAATCTGAATCCGATTTGAATAAGTCCCTGACCTTGTATCGTGCAGATCTGAAAGACAAGCAGGAAGATCTGGCAGATGAGATGGAAAAACCAGTGAAGGGCAGTCTTGCCGGGGGCAGCACTGGCTCCGGAACTGGCACGGGCAGTGGCACTGGTACCGGTTCAGGCACCGGCTCCGGCACTAAAACAATCGAAAAAACGCTGGAAACTGAAGAGAAAGTCGAAGATTCGGGAGTTGCTGATTCTGGTACGGGTGCCGGCAGTGAATCCGGTACCGGCTCCGGTTCTTCCAGTGGTGGGACGAAAATCGATTATCGTGATGAAAAACTGGTGGCGGAGCTTGAAAGAGCTATCACTGATCTGAAAAAAGTGATCAGTGATTTGAGCAACAATAAAATTCCGGCTCAGTCTTCTGTGGTGAATTTGGCCTCCAGGCAGTTGGATGCGGATAAGACCGCATTAAACACTTACGAGCTTCAAAAGGCCAATCCGCCGAAGATTACAGTGGAAGTGTCGCGCGCGACCAACGCTTATTACTTTGATAAGATCGACTTGGACGTGACGGCAAAAAATGTGCAAAATATGCTGGATAAAAACGGTGGTTACTCGGCACCGTTTATTGAAGTGCAGGCCTACGACAGCACCTTCTACAAGTCCAATCCGATCGATCCCAAAAATGAAAATACCAAGTTGAAGGGCTATATTAATATGTCCTTCAATAGTGATAAGACACGTCTGAACTTCCCTTCCAATATTTCCAGATCTCCAGCCGGTGGTTCTGCTGTAATGTTGGCGGAAGACAGCGATCTTGAAACCATGATGGAAGCCTGTTCGAAAGCCTACGGTACTATGACGTCCGCCTCCTTCGGGGGTGCTGGTTGGGATGTGAGTTTTGCCTCCACAGCGCGTACTTCATGGAACTTTGCCGGTGCGGACAGCAGTAAGGATATGAAGGCGGATCCGGCCCTGGCGACTTTCGAGTTCGACAATATGACTCAGGCCAATGCCACATTCCAGGTGAGATCCATCGTTGGCAAATGTGTGATTAAAGCAAGCTCCACGTTTGTGACGGGCTTTATGACCTGTGATGAGCTGGTGATTGAGGCCAGATCAAATCCGTTGAGAATTATCGGGACCTTTATTGTTGGGCGCATGAAAATTGATCCGTCGGCAATTAAGGCGGGTATCAACTGGAGCAGTATCTATCATCCCCAGTCTACGCGGGAATTGCGTGCGGCGGGAAATCCTCGCATTCTGCGGTCCTTCAGCGGGGCGGATTGCAACGCCACCACCAATGAGCCGATTTGGCATCCAATTCCTTCGATCAAAGCAGTGGCTGATCGTATGAACTGTAACACCATCAGTCTGCGCGCCAAGGCCGATCCATTCCAGTGGACGGCGGTGGATCCGGATTGCGGTATCGCTGCCGGTACAACAGCGTCGAACACCACTTGTAAACGCCGTCTGGTGCGTTTCTTCGTGGTGGAACAATCCCGTGAGGGAGGTATCTAATGAAAATGCGGAACGTGATTCGAAATCAAAAAGGTCAGACTATTGTTGAGGCTATTGTGGGCTTCGGTTTAATCACCATGGTCGGCCTGACCTTCGTGGGTGGAATGGTGTCTTTGCGTAACACCACGAAAAGCACAATTTTACTTTCCTCCACTGACAAGCAGGTTAACGACATTGCAGAAAACATCAAGTCCGGGGTTGAGAATTATCAAATCAACTACGATTCCAATCGCAGTGTTTCGGAACTGTTGAATCCGGACACTTTGCCGATGGCCTGGGATAATGGGAAAGTGGCCCTTCGCAAAGAGTGTGAAACATGTGCCGGCACTTATGGCTATGTTATTCAGCCTTACCCGGAGTTCCGCGGACTTTATAAAGTTACACTGCGTGTGACTCATAAGTCGTGGATCGAAAAGGGCGAGGCATTTAAAGACTATCATTTCGTGGTGAGTGCAAAATGAAGAATTTAAACAATCGTGGTTTAACAGCAGTCGAACTAGTGATCGGGGTGGGTCTGGTGGCCATCCTGACCAGTGTTGTTGTGACGACACAATTGTCAGTCACAAGAGATCAGGTGAAGATGACAAAAGAGTTGGAAGACTCTATCGACACCAAGCTGGCAGAACGAATACTGTTCAGTGATTTTAACAACGTGGACCCATCATATAACAACCTGACAGTGCTGGATGATTCCGGCAATAAGTTCTTTGATTTCTATCCGGATGTTCCTGCGAATGCCCTGGGGAAGCTTGAGCGCGAAGCAACCCTAAAAATCACCGGTCGCAAAGAATTCGTAATCATGACTCAGGATCCTGCGGCAGGGGGAGTGCTGGTCTATGACCCCGTTCTGGCTTATGAAGTGGGACCTGCTCCTGATGACTTCAATGTGGCAGCAAGTCTGGTCTTCAAAGGGTTGAACTACAAAGACAAAGTGGTGGCTCAGCGTCCCGCTTTGTGGAGCAATGGTCGCACTGTGATGCTGGACACGCCTGCGAAGCTGCGTCCATTGTTAAATGGGGTGGCAAATATGAAGGTGGCTCCACGCAGTCCGGTGTATGTCGGTACGGTGAATGGAATCACAACGCTTTCAGACTCAGGAATTTATAACTACGTTAATATGGCGCATCCGGAAACAGGTGAAATGATGTCTTCAGCGGATATTTTCCTGCGTCGCGCGCCGTCTATCGGTGGCGGTCAAAGCTTGATCCGACTGCGAGCTGTGCATTTGATCAAGTACTACCTGGAAGAAATGAAGGACACCACGGGCAGTGGGCAGCGCATGTCACGCTTGTATAAAGTGTCTTATGCAGACGGGCGTTGGGGAACGCCGGTTCTGCTGGCAGATCGCGTGGAGGAATTGAACCTTCGCCGCGATTCCATTTTAAAGCGTATGATTTATTTTAAAGTTAAAAAAGTTAAGACCACTCAGACCGCAGGTCTGTAGTCAGTTTTTTTTGGGGGAAATTATGGGGAACAACAATTTCAAAATGATCTTGGTCGCAGGGGTGATGATCTCTGGCGCGGCTCAGGCTGAAGATAAAGACTTCCCGATGTCCGTGAACAGTGCCAGCTCCGGGGAAACCGTAACGGCGGCACCTGCTTCTGGTATGGTCAGTCGTTCGGCGAAGGATGTTGTGACAGTACGTCTGAACAACTCGTGCTTTCCGACGAATCTGCGAGGGGTGACAAATCCTCTGGCTGCAACGGCGATTATCACGGCAAATTTCACTCTGGTACTGGGTGGTAAGGACTATGCCTTTACAGTGAAGTATCCAAGCGACCTTGTTTTGAAAACCGGGATGACGACGGCTACGCCGGCGCCAATGGCTGCAGATAAATTTGTCGTCACGGGAGCATCGGGAACGGCGGCGTTGTTTGGTAATGCAGTTGTGATGAAGACGAAAATCCCAACCTCGGTGAGTGTGGACGATGCGGGGCAGGTGATGATCCCTGAAAAAGGGGACGTCTCACTGAAATCTTCAAGCTTCGTGCAGACGGTGAATTGTGATGGTTCTGCGGCGGTGTACGGTCAATACGGCTACTCTTCCTACACTCCAACCCGCAAATGCGGCGATTTCATGGGTAAAGACGGGGACATCACTGCTTCCTTCGGTGGTATCTCAGTATCCGCCGACAAATCCGTGGTGGACATCAACGTGTCCTTCCCGGGTGAAACAGGTTTCTGCGGTGGTTACTGGTCGCCTTTGATGGTCTTCTTTGATGATCAAAGACCGACCTTCAATAACATGACCGACTTCCCGCTGAATCCAATTGGTAAAACGCACTGGCCAGAAGCCAATGCTCCAGGCTGGTTCGTGGCTCTGGATCGTGACAAGTCCGGCAAGATCGACCAAAAGGATGAGCTGTTCGGTGATAACGCTTCTGAAGTGAATGGATTTGAGGTTCTAAGAGCCTTTGATTCCAACAAAGACGGCGTTGTTGATCACCGTGACAAAGACTTTAAGAAACTGGTGATGTGGCAGGATAAAAACGGTGATGGTATTTCCCAAAAAGAGGAAATGATCGCACTGCACACGAAAGTGACCAAGATTTCTTTGAAATATGAAAAAGGCGTGGTGACTCCGATTGGTGCCTATGCTGAAGCCCGCGAGCGTGCGGACTTCTGGTATAAAGACGGCAAGAAGATCAAAAAAGGCAAGATCGTGGACATCTGGCTGGCTCCGGCAGAAACCAAGCTGAGCCAAAGATAAGTTACTGCTTTAAAAGTTCCTGAATTTTCTTTTCCAAAGCCTGTGAGTTTTTTTCGTCGTAACCACGATAAAAAACCACAGGCTTTAACTTTTTATCAAACACATAAAGAGTCGGCAGTGCCAGGACTTTAAAATCCTCCAGCACCAGGCGCCCCTGGTCGTGATATAGCGGGAAATCAAGCTTTACGGTTTTTAAAAAGGCATCCCGCTCCGCAGCCTCTTCGTCCTCGTTCACCCCCAGCACCACCAATCCCTGACTGCGGTACTTTTTATACAGGTTGTTGTAGTGGGGAAGAGCGGCCTTGCACGGCTCACACCAGGAAGCCCAGAAATCCACCAGCACAACTTTGCCTTGAAGGTCCTTCAGCGTTTTGACGTCGCCTTTATTTAAAGCCACCGTGGGCAGTCGTTTGAATTCTGCGGTGGAGGGCATTTCTTTAGCGAAGGCCGTGCCAGCAAAAAACATAATCAAAGCAGTCAGAAATCTCATCTAAGAAATCCTTTCGATGTATTTCAATAACAGATCCCGCCCGCGCACCTTGGCGCGCAGAACGGAAAGGAAGATAAAGACCCCGCCAGTTTTTCGATCCAGGAAAATGATTTCACGCGGAGGTGTGCGGAAGTGGAAACCGCGGATGATCTGAAACACCTTTTTGGAAAGACGCTGCGGCAGTGTGGTGTTTTTCCAGTCATAAGTGCCATCGGCGGCAATCTGACCCTGGTTGTTGCGGGGGTCGTTGAATTCAATAAAAGGCTCTACCGTTTCAAAGCAGAATTCTTCAAAGACCTGTTTCAGTTTTGGGTCGTCATTGTCCGAGACAAAATTTAATTCCATTGCCGCCTTCATGAACAGGTCCCGGTCATTGAACAATGAACCTTTGACCATGCGGCGGTACGGAGTCAGGAAATTCAGATCATAGGAACGGGTCGCACCAAAATCAAAAAGAACCAATTGATCCCGGCCTTGGGGGTCGATGCGGATGCGATAATTGCCGGCATGAGGATCTGTCTGAACGACACCCCATTCAAAGATCTCTTTGAAATACAGATCCAGGAAGTTCAGCGCCAGGCGGTTGCGTCTTTCCTGAGGCAGGCTTTGAATCAGGGAATCATCGGCCCGCAGGCCCCGTTCAAAGGTGGACGCCAGAATGCGAGGGCCGGAAAATTCACGAATGACTTTCGGAACCACGAAGCGGCTGTCGCCAGCAAGGCGGTTGTGAAAGTCTTCGGTCAGTCGCGCTTCCATCTCGTAGTCGGTTTCCTGCACCAGCATTTCGCGAACCTCGGCAAACACCGGATCCATGTTGAAATCTTTGGGCAGAAGCTTCAGGGTCCCCAGAAGTGTCTTGATCGCGCGAAGATCACTGTCGATAGCGCGGTCCACATTCGGGTACTGAATCTTGAGCACGATACTTTCCCCCGTGGCTTTGATGCGCGCGCGGTGAACCTGCCCCATGGAGGCCGAAGCCAGAGCTTCCTTTTCAATTTCTAAAAGTTCCAGTTTTTCCGGAGGCAGCTGTTTCTTCAAGGTCGGCTCGATGGCTTCCCATGAAAGGGGCGGAGAATCGTGCTGCAGGGATTTCAGCAGTTCATTGGCTTCTGGCGGCAGAAAGTGTTCGCCGTACATGGAAAGCATCTGGCCAGCCTTCATCAGACTGCCTTTAAGTTCACCCAGTTCAGCGCTGATACTTTGAGCCTGGTTTTGCAAAAGCTGCTTCCAGGTTTCTTCTTTGGATTCTTTTGATTTTAAAGCCGTGGTGACACCGTGTTGGGCAATGGAGGCGCCGGCTTGAATGGTCAGTTTGGCCAAGGAAAGACTGCGGGAAAAGACCGAGGATTTGATCTTCTCAATCTTTTTTGTATGTTTTTTGGCAGACTTTTTTTCGTCCATAGAATCCCAATTTACCTTAAGTAGGCGAAATGTTAAACTTTTATTCCTATGTCAAAAGTCACAGTTTTTTGGTTCCGTCGCGATCTCCGCCTGGATGATAATGCGGGGCTGTATCATGCACTGAAAGAACGCTCTGCGGTACTGCCGCTGTTTATCTTTGATTCCGAGATCTTGGAAAAGCTCGAGGATCCGGCTGATGCACGGGTGACGTTCATCTATGACCAGATTCAGGATATCAAGCAGCAATTGAAAACCAAAAAATCAGATTTGCTGGTTCGTCATGGCAAGCCGTTAGAGGTCCTAAAAGCCCTGTCGACGGAAATGGAAATTGAAGCCATTTACGCCAACCATGACTATGAGCCCGCCGCGTGCAAACGGGATGAAAAGGTGGCAGCGTGGGCAGCAAAAGCCGGGATTGAATTTCTGACCTTCAAAGACCAGTGCCTGTTTGAAAAAGACGAGATTCTGACTGAGGCGCGAAAGCCGTACACGGTTTACACGCCTTACAAAAACAAGGTGCTGGCAAATCTGACGTCATTCTATTTGAAGTCTTATCCCAATGACCTGTATGAAAGCAGCTATGCCAAAGTGAAAAAGCCCGAGGCCCTGCCGACCTTAAAAAGCTTTGGTTTTGAGCGCAGCCAGATCGAGTTCCCGCCGATGGATCTTTCCACCAAAATGCTAAAAAGCTATCAGGCCACGCGGGACTTTCCGGCCAATGAAAAGGGCACCTCGCATCTGGGATTGCATTTGCGTTTCGGGACATTGAGTGTGCGGGAGCTGGCGCGTGAAGCGAAAAAGCACTCGCCCGTTTGGCTGAGTGAGCTGATCTGGCGTGATTTCTTCATGCAGATTTTGTGGCACTTTCCGCAAGTCGAAAATCAAAGCTTCCGTCCGGAATATGACAAGATCGCCTGGCGTAAATCCCAGTCTGACTTTCAAAAATGGTGTGAAGGCCGCACTGGATATCCTTTGGTGGATGCCGGGATGCGTGAATTGAACGCCACGGGCTATATGCACAACCGGGTGCGCATGGTGGTCGCAAGCTTTCTGTGCAAGCACCTGTTGATTCACTGGTATGAAGGTGAACGTTACTTTGCCAAAAAGCTTTTGGATTATGACCTGTCTGCGAATAATGGCAACTGGCAGTGGGCTGCGGGATCAGGCTGTGATGCCGCTCCGTATTTTAGGATCTTCAACCCGCAAACCCAGTTTGAGAAGTTTGATCCGGATGGCAAGTATGTGCAAAAATGGGTTCCAGAATACGGAACGGATGCGTACCCCGAACCGATGGTGGATCATAACGAAGCCCGTGGACGCTGTTTGCAGGCGTTCACCAAAGTTCTGAAAAAGTAGGAGGCAGCCATGCGAATTCTGATTACCGGTGCGACCGGATTGATCGGGCGGGAATTGGGAAAAGTTCTGGCAGAAAAAGGCCATGATCTTTACGTTGTCAGTCGCGATCAAGCCAAAGCCCGCGAGCAGTTGCCTTTTCCCTGCGAGATCATTGAAGGGGATTTGAATACCAATCCTTTGCACGATTCCCGCATGGCAAAAATTGAAGTTGTCTACAACCTGATGGGTGAATCCATCGCCGGTGAACGCTGGACCGAAGAAAAGAAAAAACGCATATATCAATCCCGGGTGATTGGCACCAGACATCTGGTGCAAAGCCTGCCTGAAGGCTTGAAATGCTTTATTTCTTCTTCCGCCATGGGCATATACGGGGATCAGCAGGACACAAGTCTGACTGAAGATTCCACGCACGGGGATGATTTTCTGGCAAACCTTTGCAAAGAATGGGAAGCCGAAGCAGCCAAAGCTCCGGGGCGTTCCGTCTTTGTGCGCACAGGTATTGTGCTGGCAAGGCAGGGCGGCGCCTTGGATCAAATGCTGTTCCCGTTCCGCAGTGGGGTCGGTGGCATCCTGGGCGATGGTAAGCAGTGGATGAGCTGGATTCATCTGAAAGACATTATCGGACTGTATGTTTTCGCCTTGGAACATCATGATGTGGAAGGCGGTTTGAATGCAGGAGCTCCGCATCCGGTGACCAATCGTGAGTTTTCTGAAACTCTGGTACAGGCTTTGGGGACTCGTTTGGGGCCTGCGGTGCCTTTGTTTGCATTGAATGTTTTATTCGGCGAACTGGCGAAGTCCCTGGTGGCCTCTGTGCGCATGTTGCCGGAAAAGGCGCAGGCGCTGGGATACAAATTTCACTATGAAAATCTGCTGGAAGCACTGAATGAAATCTGTCTGCCATTTAAAATGGGCGAAGAAATTTTCGTGGCCGAGCAGTTTGTCCCGGCACCTCCTGAAAAACTTTTTCATTTTTTCAAAGACGCCCACAATCTGGAGCGGATTACTCCGCCAACGCTGAATTTCCTGATTGAGAAAATGTCGACGCCGGAAATGGGGCAGGGGACGTTGATCGATTACAAACTGAAAATTCACGGTGTTCCGGCTAAATGGAAAACCGAGATCGACGAATGGCAGCCGCCGTTCAAGTTCGTCGACAATCAGTTGAAAGGCCCCTACCGGCTTTGGCATCACACGCACGAATTCCGTCCGTTCTGTGGCGGGACCTTGCTGGTGGACCGGGTTCGTTACCGCATGCCGATGGGCTTTTTGGGATGGCTTGTATCCAACCGTTTCGTCAGAAAAGACGTGGAAAGCATCTTTGCTTTCCGCCGCCGTTATATCGCCAATATGGGAACGCTGCCGACCAAGACAGACTGATCACTGACGGTTGCGCAGTTCACGCAAGTAACGGAACTGTTCAACGTTCCGGGCCAGCAAAAATGGATTGGTGCTTTCTTCAATGGAAAGTTTTAGCGGAACACTGGGAAGGCCCAGCTCCCGGCGATTGGAGAGAACATTGGCGTAAAGCTCCAGCGCCTCGGAATCACCGGTGATCGGGGTGTTGTCCTGATTCGTCAGAATACGGCAGAATTCCAGATTGCGTTCGGTGTATTCATGGGTGCAGTAAATCAAGGTCTGCGGCGGCAGTTTCTTGATGCGCTGAAGACTTGTGTAGCCCTGTTCGTGAGTCCCTTCGAACAATCTTCCGCAGCCCAGTCCAAAAATCACATCCCCGGAAAAAAGCCATTTGTGCTGTTGATCCCAGTAAGCGATGTGTCCCAGCGTGTGACCGGGCAGTTCAAGGATGGTGAATTCCCAAGGGGCAATTTTTAGCTGGTCGCCCTCTTTCAGCCAGTGATCCGCCCCAGATATCTGCTTTTGATTCTTTTCGGGGGCATACACGGGGCAGTTGAAGATGGCTTTAAGCTCGCCCACGCCGCCGATGTGATCCGAGTGATGATGAGTCAGTAAAATCCCGGCAAGGTCGAGCTGTCTTTCGCGCAGGAAATCAGCCACCGGGCCGGCCTCGCCCGGATCCACAACCACGGCCTTATTAGCGTCGCTGTCGATCAGGACAAAGACGTAGTTGTCATCAAAGATGGGAATCAGCTCTACATGTTCGTTTTTCACCATGTCCTATTCTTGCAGTTGAGATCGGCTTCGACAAGACCAAGGTGGGTTTGATTAACAGCACAACTGGCCTTGGGCCGCCTGGGTTTTTACACTAAACTTAGAACTTATTATGAAGATCAAAGTAGAGCTTGAAGGCCGTGATTTTATTGAAGTGCAATGCCAGGGTGACAACACCCAGGCTCCCGGAGCGGTTGAAAAGGTTTCGATCATGGGCTGCTCTCAGTTTATGGATATGATGCAGACCATGCGCAAAAACTTTGGGGCGGACCTTAAAAAGTGGCCGGTGCCGGAAGCACAGGATCACTCAAGCCTGTTGCTGCGTGAAATGATTCTGCGTTTGCGCGGGGAATGGGCTTTCCCATATTGCGAAGAAGAGCTTTGCCATTGCCGTTCCGTTTCGGCACACACCGTGGATCAGGCGATTATTGCGGGGGCACATTCCACGGAAGTCGTCAGTCGTCAGACCAATGCCAGCACCAACTGCGGGACTTGTCGTCCCGAGGTTCAAAAAATCATCGATTTCAGATTGGGTAAAAAGACCGCCTAAGTGTCCTTTTTTTCGGGCACAGGTGCTTTTCCGGTAAGGTCTTCAGTGATCTTTTCGGGGAAAGTTCCGTTTTTCAGATAATAATCCAAAAGAGGTCCCAGCTTGCGGCGGCAAGAACCCCCGCAGGGTCCAACCCCCGCCGATGTGGTATCGAAGATGTCGTTCAGGGTGGTGGCGCCGTTTTTAATGGCCTGCTCAATGGTCTCACGACTCACATTATTGCAACGGCAGATGATTTCGGTCTTTTTCTTGGCGCCCATGGATCAATTGTAATGCCCTGCATCTGAAAAGGATACTTCTGAACCCTTAGTACTGCTAAGCGTCATAACTGCATTGAAAAGCCCGCCGGAATCCTGTAAAACAAATGTCCTTCTAACAATGGAGCTGAAATGGCTATTGCTACACCTGATAAACTTCCTATGACCATCCGCGGAAAAGCGCTGCTGGATGCAGAGTTGAAAAAGCTTCTGTTGGAAGAAAGACCGTCCGTGATTCTGGCTATCGAAGAGGCTCGTGCTCAAGGCGATATCTCTGAGAATGCTGAATACGAGGCTGCAAAAGAACGCCAAGGTATGATTGAAGGTCGTATTGCTGAAATTCAGGGCAAATTGGCGGGTGCAGATGTTATCGACACAGCACAAATCAAAGCAGATCGTATCGTTTTCGGTGCGGTTGTTAAAATCGTAGACACTGAGTCCGAAGAAGAATTCCAATACCAGATCGTGGGTGTTGATGAATCAGACGTTAAAAATGGCATGATCTCCATTCTGTCTCCTTTGGCGCGCGCGTTGATCGGTAAAAAAGAATCCGACACCGTGACAGTACAAAGCCCTAAAGGCGACAAAGAGTTCGAAATCATCTCCTTCGAGTATAAGTAATTTCCTTGTCGGTCCATGACCTTCTCTGTGAGAATGGGTCATGGACTCGCGCAGACGCCTCTCAGACCGACATCTAATAGCAGAACAGCCTGGAATGACCATTCTACTGACCGGTCTGATTCTGGCGTTCCTTCTTGGTTACACCACTAAATCCCTGCTGTCGCCTTCACGGCTGGCTGCACGAATTGAAAAAGCCGCAAGTCACATTCACAAGGACGTCAAAGTCAGCTTTGGTTCGGCTTATGTCAGTCTGAGCAATGGCATTCTGCCGCGCTTTGCAGTGATCATCACCAATGTGCGCATGGAATCTGCGCAGACGTGCTGGGCTGCGCCCGTGATGGAGATTGATGAGCTTCGTCTGCCGTTGTCGTTTTTAAATCTGATTCAGGGTAAAGCCCCCGTGCGTGTGGTGGAAGCCAACAGCGTGAATCTGACCTTGCGTGAGGACTTCAAAGACTGTGACCCGACGGATCCAGAACAGATTCCGGCCAGCACGCCAAAACCCGCAGTCACGCTTTCCCCCTCAGAGCAAAGCCAGAAATACCGCAACGATGTTCGCGGTGTCTCTGTTCGCACGCTGAAAATCACTTCCGCCAAGCATCCGCAGTATTCCACCGAGCTGATGAATTTTGCGGTAAAAGTAAAATCCTTTGAACCAAAAATTATTGAGGTCACTGCAAAAACCCACCTGATGAAAGACAGTCAGGTCGGCGACTATCTGTCGCATGCAAATCTTTATTTGCAGTACAAGGAATCCCCGGAAGCCGCCGTGCAGGCGCATTTCTTTGGAAACTGGCGCGAAGGACACTATAGTGTGATTGCCAACTACACTTTGGGTGATCAATTGCTGGCGGTGGAAACCGATCTGAAGCACATTCCTCTTAGTCAGATTCTGGCGATCCTGCAAAAATATCAGCTGGCCTCCCGCGACCTGAATGGTCGTCAGGTGTGGATGTCTTCCAAGGCACGTTTGGCGGGCCCAGTGGATGAAATTCGTTCTTTGCCGCTGGAGATTCGTGACCTGCGCATGGAAGGTGATCTGGGTGAAATGCATGTCGATAAAATCAATATCGCTTCCATTGAGCCATTGAAATACGAGCCGATCCAGGTCGATGTGAAAAAGCTGGATATCGAAAAACTTCTGGTGCTTTTGAATCGCACCAAACAAACCAGTATTCTGGGTCATCTGGGCAGCTTCACGGGGCGCGCCGAAATCGTGTCGGATCAGAAGATGCGCATGAGCGGCGAACATGCCGGACTTGAATTTGTCTTTTCCAACAAGGGTCAGCGCGAGCTTCAGGTGATTGAAAGCATGGTCGGTGACATTGCCCTGGATCAGGACCATTGGAGTTTCCAGATCAAGCGCGTTGAACCCCGTGGTGGTGTCTTTGTCGGTGATCTGAACTTGCGCGCGGACCGTGATTTCAAGGCCGTGGCGGTGAAAACTCATATCGATGAATTGCAGCTGGCTCTACCAGTACAAAAGTTGATGACCAATGGTGGTGAAATCGGCCTGATGAGTCTGGATGGGGATCTGCGTTTTGCTGAAGGCAAGGTGCAGTCCTTGAAAGGGCTTTTGCGATTGAATTCCATGGATGTCGAAGGTGTCGCCTTGGGGAAAACCCGTGCCTCCTTTGACTGGAGCAAAGGGGAGGTTCTGCTGAACGCCCAGGTGCAATCGATGAAAGTTTCACCAAATTCTCCAACCGCCGAAGTGTTGCGTCCGGTGACGTTGAACTCGTGGTGGCATGAGGGTGTTTTGAATCTGACAGGTTTAACGGGCCAGCTGGGTGCGAAAAGTTCCAAAGAGTTTTCCTGGAAAGGGTTCCAGGCGCAGGCTTCGCGCACGGGGAAGCTTAGCACGGAGGGCTCCTGGAATGAGGACGCCCGCTTAAAAGGCCACGTGCAGGTCAAGGATGGCAAGATCCAGCGTCGCTGGCAGATTCAAGGCACGCGTGAGCTTCCGCAGTTTGTGGAAGATAAGGCACGGCGCTAATGATTGCTTTGGTGGTGCTGCTGGCAATAGCAGGTTTTTTGTTTTATCGCCACAAAACCTGGCAGGCGCAACGCTGGCCGGTTGAAGGAATACAACCACCTGCCTGGCAGGCCCATCGCGGATTCTGGAAAGCCGGTGCCCAGGAAAATTCCTATGTGTCTTTCGTGAAGGCTCGCGAAATGGGTTTTCAGATGTTTGAACTGGATGTGCGTCTGTCCCAGGATGAAGTTCCGGTGGTGTTTCATGACGGGGACTTGAAGCGGATCGCACAGAAAGATCTGCGCGTGACTGAAGTGTCTGCGGCAGATCTGAAAACATGGGCGGGTGCGTGCACCTTGGAAGAGGTTCTGGCATCCAAGGATATTCCTGCTGCAATAAATATTGAGATTAAGAGCAACGCACTGTTTGATTCGCGACTTGAAAAGGGTGTGGCTGAGCTGGTGAAAAAATATCATCGCGAAAAAGACGTGATGTTTTCAAGTTTCAATCCCATTTCGATCTGGCGCTTAAGTCATCTTTTGCCGCAAGTGCCACGAGCCTTGCTGGCGACCGGTGAAGACGACCCTGAAAATAAAATCTATCTTAAAAAACTTTGGTTGGCCCCTTATGTGGGGGTGAATGCTTTGAATCTGGATTATCGCTTTGTAACTCCGAACGAAGTGCGCGCGTATAAAGAGCGCGGTATTCCAGTGGCGTTATGGACAGTGAATGATCTGGATCGCGGAAAAGCCTACCTTCAGGCCGGGGCGATCAGCATTATTTCTGATGTTGAGAAAGCAGCGGATTTATTTTCTTAAAATACAAAGGCGGAACAAACGCCAGCAGGGCCATGGTTGAATAGCCATAAGGAAGCTTCATCGCCCCGGGCTGTTCCTGCAGTTCCGTGAATGGCAATGTGGCTTTCAAGTGATGATGTGAATGGTAGCCCAGGTTGATCAGGGTGTAGTTTGTGATGATCTGATAGCTGTCCCAGGAATGAAGGGACTTGGCCCCTTCGTAAAATCCGTCGCCCTTTTTTATCCGTAACAAACCATAGTGTTCAATGTAGTCCGCAGTCTGAAGCAGCAGCACACCAACAACACCCTGACCCAGCCAGAATATCAGCGCCGGGGTGCCGTAAAGGCCATACACCGCAAGACCTAACAACATCTGCAAAAGCACATACCAGACAATGCGATGACGAACCCGGTGCCACACGGGTTTGTTTTTCAGGCGTTTGCTTTCAAACTTGAAGGCGTCCCAAAGGCCACCAAAGAAAGATCGGAAGTGATAGGTGTAGATCCATTCATTCCTGCGGGCGGTGGCGGGATCTTCGGGTGTGGCCACGTTTTTGTGATGGCCGTAAACATGTTCAATGGCGTAGTGAGAAAAGTTCGCCAGCAGCAAAAGTCCCACACCCAGTCCACGCAGGGGCTTTTCACGTCGATGCACCAGTTCGTGCGCGGTGTTGATGGCGAGCACTCCGGTGATGGCGCCGAAAGAAAGAACAAGACCTGTCAGTTCCAAAGCTGTGGCATCCAGAGAATGAATCACTCCGGTAAATAGAAACACAGACATGAAGGGAAGTGCAAAAATCAACAGGGCCTCAGGCAGACGGCTTTTCGGGCGAACTTCGGGAATGTGCTTTGTGCGTAAGATATGATCCAAGACCGGATGGATCACAAAAAGTCCGATCACTCCCAGAAAGGTCCATGCACCACCCAAAGCGGCCCCGAGCAATGCCAGCAGGGCAAAGAGGTAAGCAAGACTGTAGCGGGAATAAAATAAAAAAGCCTTCATGGTTCTAAGTAAAGCTTAGCTCCAGGAAGGCTTTTAAGAGAAACAAAAAAACTAAAACTTAGGAGTTTTGGTTTTCGCTTTGTTTCGTGGTTTGACCCATGTTTTGTTTGTTCTGGTGAGAAACCTGTTGGTTGTCGTGAATGTCTTTGGCATCAACGTCGATTTCGTTCAGGCCTTGTTTGAAGCCACGGATGGCTTTACCCATGGACTGACCCAGTTGTGGAAGACGGCTTGGTCCGAAGAAGATCAAAAAGATAACAGCTAGAAGCAGAATGTGCGTAAGGCTAAACTCACCCATGGGGTTCCTCCCAAATTTCTTAAAGTGTACACTTTTTAGACCTGTCTGGGAGGAAAATCAATGTCTGTCTGGGCTTATTCCACGGGCATGTCGATAATTTCGACCTGATCCGCTTCAGCGGCTTCTTTTTCCAGTCCGTCCGCTTCTTCAGAGCCCACGGCAACGACCTTGGTCCCTTCAGTCACAGTTTGCACAGGGATGGCTTCAGAGCTCTGAGCTTTGCCTGGAAGCTGCTTTGCGATGCCCTTGGTTGGTACAGGGGCCTGGACTTCACGAGCGACAGGAGCGGCTTTGGCGGCCTTTTTGGCGTTGCCATTGCCCATCTTCTTAAGCTCTTTGTCGTACTTGGACTTCAGATCAGACAGCTCTTTTTGATAATTTTTTCGGATTTCCTCAACCTGCGTATTGCGCGCTTCTGTAATGCAGGAAGAGTAGGTCTGGAGAGCCATCTCTTTGGCCTGGGCGCGGCAAGTTAGCTCTGCAGCAGTTTGTGGCATGGCTGAAAGCGAGAACATAATTGTGGCAAAGAAAGAGAATACGGTTTTCATATCAACCCCATTTATCTATAGCCCCCTATAACAAGATCCGTGCCGGGTTTGCTCCAAACCAAGGCGGCGTTGAGGTCGGGGGATCTTACATTTTTACATCCTTGATCAGTCTTTTGTCGGCACCTGACGAACACGAAGAAGGGTCAAATTACATATGGTGCCCGCAGCTCAGGGGAGTAAATTAAAACCAGAGGAGGGCGCCGTGGTATCTCTTACCTCCATATTTCTTCCAATGTTACTGACACTGAGCTGGGCCCAGACATCTCGGGTCGTCACCGAGAAAATTACCGTCCCTTGGGCGGTCACTGATTGGGAGCCCTACTACATACTTGAAGGGGCCAACGCCAACATGGGCCGGGTGGATCGTCTGCGCCGGATTTTGGAAGATAATCTGAAGGGGTATCAGTTCACCGACATGTATGCAGATATGCCCAAAACCATGGAACTATGGAAGCTGGGCAGAAACATCTGTTCAGGTTCTGCCTTGATAACACCTGAACGGGAAAAGCTGGCGTACTTTTCAGCGCTGTCGTTTCAGGTTCCCCATGAATATGTGCTGGTAACCGCAAATGCCCAGATGCTGGAAAAGCTGTCTGCGGAAGTTTCTTTAAAAGACATTATGAAAAACAAAAAATGGGTCGGTCTTTTCGTCAAGGATCGGTCTTATGGTTCCGATATCGATGCACTGGTGAAAAATGTTTCACCGCGGGACAAACATTTGATGCTGAAAAAGAATGTCAGTGAAGGTTACACCTCGCTGCTGAAGATGCTGGAGAAAAAGCGTTTTGACTATATGATCGAGTATGAAGCTGTGGTGCGGGCCTATAATGAAAAGATATTTCCGGCAAAACCTCTGGCAACCCGGATTGTGAAAGAGTCCCATCCCTCAGCTGTTTTTTATCTGGCTTGCACTAAAAATCCCTGGGGTCGGGATGTTGTTCGCAAGGTCGATCAGGTATTGCAGAAAATGGCTTTAACCAACGAATACCAGCGCGCCGTGGAATCGTGGCTGGCGCCGGACCTGCAAAAGAAAAGTCGAAAAACTTTGGATGAATTTTATCAGAAAAGAGCACAGGGACCGTGGATGACGGCCCCGTGGTGAAAATTAGCGACGGATCGCTTTGGGATCAATAGCATCCTGCAGACCGTCACCCAGATAGTTAAAGCTGACTGTCGTCAGGAAGATCAACAGACCCGGCAGAACCGCCAGGAACGGAGCCTGGTAAATCAGTTCCTGTGCATTGTTCAGCATGTTCCCCCAGCTTGGTGTCGGAGGCATGATCCCCAGACCCAGGAAGCTCAATGCTGCTTCAAACAAGATCGATTCGCCCACGCCCAAAGTGATCGCCACCAGCATGGGCGCAATGACGTTTGGGAACATGTGGCGGATGATGATCGTGCTGTCTTTGGCACCCAGGGTTTTTGCCGCCAGAACGAATTCACGTTCACGGATCGACAGAATACTTCCACGCACCAGACGGGCCACCGACATCCACGAGAACAGGCACAGGATGATGATCATCTTGAAGATGCTTTCGTTGGATGTGCTGATGATTGCCTTCAGCCATGGAATTTTGGAAAGATCGATGGCAGCAATAACAATCAAAACCGGGATGTGCGGCAGGGACAGCAAAGCATCCGTCACACGCATCAGGAAGGTGTCAATCATTCCGCCATAGAAGCCCGCGATACTGCCGATCAATAAACCGATTAGGGCTGACGCAATAGCCACCAGAACGCCCACGCCCATGGAAACACGGGTCCCGTAAACCAGACGGATAAAGACATCACGGCCCAGTTCGTCGGTGCCGAACAGGTGGAAGGTTTCAAAGTTGTTGAAGATGGAAACCAAGCCGGCTGTTTCAGCGATGTTCAGGCTTTTCAAATCCGAAAGCGCTTTGGAAATTTCCTGGGCACCCAGTTCATAGATCGCGTCAGCTTCGGCCACCGCAACGATGCCTTTTTCAACCAAAGCTTTTTGCACGACGTCGGCCGCTTCGGGGTTGTCCGTGATGAAGCGTTCAATTTCAGTTTCACGCACATCCAGACCCACAGAGGCTGTTGTCATTGGTGCCAGATAGCGGTTTCCAACATTTTGGGCGTCCGGATCAATTCCCGTGACAGCCTGGATGGTGCCGGCAAAGATCGCCACCAGCATGAAGATGCTGATGATAGCAGCGCCAGCTACAGCCAGCTTGTGATCCATAAACTGGGTCAGGATCATCTTCCACATCGGCTGGGCTTTTTCAAGCTCCGCACGGTCCTTGGCGGACAGTTGGTTATTATCAATTTCGATTTCGTTCATGGTCATTTCGCTCATACTCTATGATCCTATTGGTAAGAGATGCGAGGATCCGCAAAGCCGTACATGATGTCCGCTACCAGATTCATCAGCAAAACCATGCTGACTGAAATCACGAAAGAAATCATGGCCACGTTGTAGTCATTACCAATAATGGAATCGTAAACAAGTTTACCCACACCCTGATAAGCAAAGACAGTTTCAGTCAGGATGGCTCCAGAGAACAAGCCCGAGAAACTCAGTGCCAGGATCGTGATCAGTGGAATCAAAGCATTACGGAAACCGTGCTGCCAGATCACTGTTTTGCGGGAAAGACCTTTGGCTCTGGCGGTGCGGATGAAATCATTGCGCATGGCTTCGAGCATGGTGGAACGGGTGAATCTTGAAAAGCGTCCGATCTGCTGAATGGACAGACTCAGGACGGGAAGAATCAGATAAATGGAGCGATCCTTGATATCAGCCCACAGGCCCATATCCGATGCTCCGATGGTTTGTGTGCCCCCGGCCGGTAAGATGGGGAATTTCACGGCAAAAAGAATGATCAATACGATGGCCAGCCAGAATGAGGGGATGGAAATACCCCCGAACGAGAACAGATTCACTATATAGTCTGTTCGGCTTCCCGGCTTCAGCGCCGAGATCACGCCCAGAGGAATGGCAATGGCAATGGAAAGGGTCAAAGAGATTGCAGAAAGCAGGAACGTGTTCCACAGACGCGGGCCCATCAGTTCCTGAACCGGAACACGATAGGTACGGCTGTAACCAAGATCACCCTGAAGGATGGAACCCATCCAGCTGGCGTAACGTTTATAGACCGGCTGGTCCAAACCGTACAACGATTTCAGACGGGCCACGTCTTCAGCGGTGATTTTGGGATTGGAGGCCACCATCATGTCCACCGGATCACCGGGCATCAAGCTCATCAAATAGAAACACACGTAGGACAGGATCACTATCACAGCGAGTGTCTGCAAAATGCGGCGGGTGATGAATGTAGTCATAACAGGGTCCTCCAAAAAATCAGGGATCTAGTTCAGGTTCCAGTCTTCGATGTTGTTTGTCTCGTAGAACTGGTGACCAGCCATTTTGTAACCCTTCAAGTTTTTCGGAGTTACAGAAATGTCAGAGCGGTAGTAAAGAGGCAAAACCGGAACTTCCGAAGTGTAAAGCTTCAGGATTTCGTGAACCAGGTCCGCACGTTTTTTCGCGTTGAATTCAAGATCCAGAGCTTCCAGGTTTTTATCAACAGTTGCATTTGTCCAACCGTGATAGTTCTGACCGGACCAGCCGTTACTGTTGTTCGGAATAGCTTTGGAATAAACTGTAGAACGCGGGCTGTTTTCCGGAGAAGAAACCCACGCAAACAAAGCCATGCCTTCGAACTTGCGTTTGGACATGGTTTCACCGAAGAACACACGTGCCGGTTCGTTCTTGATCAGAACTTCGATGCCAGCCTGTTTCCATTGGTTTTGCAGGTAAACCTGAACCAGCTCGCGGGTTTTATTGCCCGCAGTTGTCTGGAAGACAACGGAAAGTTTCTTGCCGTCTTTGTAACGGTAGCCATCTTTACCCATAGTCCAGCCAGCAGCATCCAGAAGTTTTCCGGCTTCACGCTTGGAGTAACGGTACACAGTGATCTCTTTTGGATCGGCAGTGAACCAAGGATCTTTAGGGGATACGTTGTGCAAAGCCACTTGTTGTTTGTTCTCGAACAATGCTTTCACCAGGTCGTCGCGGTTGATGGAATACAACAACGCTTTACGAACGTTCACATCTTTCAGGATGGGATTGTCCAAACGAAGATCAATGTGCTCGTAAGTCACAGACGGTACGAAGTGAACCACGTAAGGCAGGCTTTCAGACTTGTTTTTCTTGTCGAAAGCAAGTGCCTGATCCAGGTCCAGACCCAAAGTGGAGATCATGTCGATTGTGCCGGAGCGAAGGTTGGCTTCCATAGTCCCGGTGTTCGGGATCAGCTTCACGATCACTTTTTTGATGTTCGGCTGTTTGCCATAGAAGTTCGGGTTCGCAGCAAAAGAAACGTGAGAACCCAGTTTCACTTCGCTGATCACGTAAGGACCGTTGTAAAGGCCCGGATTGGTCGGGTTGCGAACGTAGTTGGAGTTCTTTTCGTAGCCTTCTTTTTGCTTGGAGTATTTGTCAAACACAGGTTTTTCCAGGTGAGTTGGCACCGGGAAGAACTGAGCCAGGGTGAAGAAGTCCCATTTGGCTTTTTCGTATTTGAATGTGCACTTTTTTGGATTTTTAGGATCGATGTCGATCTTTTCCACCTGAGTCCACTGTTCTTTTTCACCCACGCTCACAGTCGGGCTGGTCGCGATAGTGTGGGAAGTGATGAAGTCCTGGCAGATAACCGGTTTGCCGTCGCCCCATTTTGCGCTTTCGATGATTTCCCAGTTGGCTACAATCTTCTTTTTGCCGCCTTCTTCGATGATCTTCGCAGTGCCTTTGTCCAAAGAAGGGATTTCTTTGGCAAGCTGAGTGACCCATTTGCCTTCCGGAGTCAGAACCACCAAAGAACGGCCCACCATGCGGTACATGTACGCAGAAGCAGACATGGACATGATCAGCGGATTCATTGTTTCGAATTCCTGAGAGATACCGATTTTAAGTTCGGTGTTGGACGGAGCTGCCACAGCCTGGACACTCATGCCCAAACCTGCAACCACGCAGAGACCTTTCGCAAACTTTTTCAACATCACTTTCTCCTTTTTGATTAACTTTGTTTTAATACTAAACCGACATCTTTGGCGCGGCTTCAAGCCAGCAGGCCTTCTGATGATTTCCCTGACCTTCCAGAACCGGAGTTTTTTGCGAACAGATATCCATTTTATAAGGACATCTTGTATGGAAAGAACAGCCGGAAGGCGGGTTGATCGGGCTGGGCACTTCGCCCCCCAGGGATTTTTTCATTTTCTTTTTTCCATGACCCACGCGCGGGATCGCACCAATAAGCGCTTGCGTGTACGGGTGCTGAGGGTTTTTGAACAGCTCATCACGCGGGGCGATTTCAACAATCTTACCCAGGTACATCACGGCAATACGGTCGCAGGTGTGCTCGATCACGGAAAGATCGTGGGAGATAAACACATAAGTCAGCTTCAGTTTTTCCTGCAGGTCTTTTAGCAGATTCAGAATCTGCGCCTGAATGGAAACGTCCAGGGCGCTGACGGGTTCGTCACAGATGATCAGTTCCGGATTCAAAGCAATCGCACGGGCGATGGAAATACGCTGGCGCTGACCGCCGGAAAATTCGTGCGGGTAGCGATTCACGTGTCCCTTGCGCAGACCTACAACTTCAATAAGCTCCAGAACGCGTTGACTGCGCTCTTCCGCGGTGCCGACATTGTGGATGTCCATGGGCTGGCGGATAATTTGACCCACGGTCATGCGTGGATCCAAAGACGCATACGGATCCTGGAAGATCATCTGCATGTTCTTGCGTTTTTTGCGCAAAGCTTCACCTTTGAGCTTCAGGAAATCCTGACCATCAAAATTGATGTCGCCGGCTGTCGGTTCATAAAGACGGATCAAGGTGCGGCCCAAAGTGGATTTGCCGCATCCGGATTCACCCACCAGACCCAGGGTTTCACCCTTGCGCACAAACAGGGAAACATCGTCGACGGCCTTAACGCTGGCCACTTCACGCAACAACAGACCCTTTTTGATAGGGAAGTGCTTTTTGATATTTTTGGCTTCAAGAATGATTTCGTTCATCTTTAGTATTCCCGAACCTTAAAGAGGGTTGAAGCAGGCCACTTTATGACCCGGTCTGATTTCTACCAAAGGCGGCTTGGTGCCGGCGCATTCGCTCTTCACACGAGAACAGCGGTTCACAAACGGACAGCCCTTCGGCAGTTCGTACGGAGCCGGAACAGAGCCTTCAATGGTGGTCAAACGACTCACGCGTTCACCAAATTTCGGGCGGGAAGAGATCAGGGCTGCTGTATAGGGATGGCTGGGATTCAGGAACAGCTCGGAAGTGTCGGCTTGTTCGCAAGTCTGGCCACCGTACATCACCATCACGCGGTCCGAAATTTCAGAAATTACACCCAAATCGTGGGTGATGAACTGAACAGTCATGTTCAGTTTTTCCTGCAGACCCTGAATCAGTTCCAGGATCTGGGCTTGAATGGTCACGTCCAGCGCGGTCGTTGGTTCGTCGGCAATCAGGAAAGTCGGGTCGCAGGATAGGGCCATGGCGATCATGGCTCTTTGTCTCATACCACCGGACAGCTGGTGAGGATAAGCCTCATACCGTTCTTCCGGGGAAGGGATGCCTACCAGGCGAAGCATTTCAATGGCACGTTCGCGGGACTCTTTCGGTCCGCACTTTTTGTGCTTCATGATTTGCTCATCCATTTGGAAGCCAATGGTCAGAACCGGGTTCAGGGCCGTCATCGGCTCTTGAAAGATCATCGCCATTTCGCCACCGCGAACTTCGGCCATGTCCGGTTCAGAAAGTTTCAAAATATCACGGCCGTTCAGCAGGACCTGGCCACCGGTGACCTTGCCGGGTTTTTCAATCAGACGCATCAATGAATAGGAAGTCACTGATTTGCCGCAACCGGATTCGCCCACGATCCCCAGGGTCTGACCTTTATAGATGTCATAGCTGACGTTGTTAACGGCGCGGACCGGACCCATCTTTGTGTGAAAGGTGGTTTCAAGATTCTTAACTTCAAGTATTGGTTGAATAGCCACTATTTAAGTCCTCTTAAAGAAAGCGTCTTGTTTCAAGTTCTTCCACAGCAGAAAGGGCGCCTTTTTTCAAAGCCTTACCCAAAACGCCGGTCAGCTTGTCGCTGAAGCTTTCGTGGTGTTCAAATTTTACTTTAACTACCTGATGCTTTTCAGAAAGGGTCAGAAGGTAATCATCGCTGGTGCGGATTTCATCCACCAGCAGTTTTGTCAGGGCTTGTTCGCCGTACCAGTATTCGCCGGTGGCCACTTCAGCCAGATTCATCTGCGGACGGAAGCGGCTGACAAAGCTCTTGAACAATACATGCGTGTCTTCAAGCTGTTGTTTGAACTTTTCTTCGCCCTTGTCAGTGATTTCACCCAAAAGGCTTACAGTTCGCTTGAACTCTCCAGCGGTGTATTCTTTGTAGTCTACGTCGTGCTTTTTCAACAGACGGTGCAGGTTTGGAAGCTGGGCCACAACACCGATAGAACCAACAATGGCAAACGGGGCGCACAGGATTTTGTTCGCGGTCACAGACATCAGGTAACCGCCGCTGGCAGCCACTTTGTCCACGCAAACAGTCAAGGGAATGCCTTTTTCACGGATGCGCAAAAGCTGGCTTGCGGCCAGGCCGTAACCATGAACCACACCGCCCGGACTTTCCACGCGAACGACAACTTCGTCAGACGGGGTGGCCAGAGTCAAAACTGCGGTGACTTCTTCGCGCAGATTTTCAACAGCAGAGGCTTTCACATCGCCTTCAAAGTCGATCACGAAGATCTTTTTGTCGCCGTCGCTGGATTTGGATTCAAGGGCTTTGCGCTCTTCCTTCAACTTTTTCTTGAGCTCTTTGCGTTCGGACTTGGTGACCGTGTGAGCCTTCAGAAGATGGCGGAAGTTCTTGTAGCGCTTGTGCAGAAGCTCGATTTGGATTTCGGATTTATGACTTGCCTTGGCAGCCAGCAGGGCGATGATCAAAATCACCGCGATAACGGCGAAAAGGATCAAGAAGGTCTGTGCTGCGAAAACTCCGATGCTCTGCAATGCGTCCATAGTACTCCTTAGGGGCAAGTTGGTACGTTATTGAGAAAACAGACAAAGGTCGAGCATCTTTTTTGTTTGCTCAAAAAAAAGCGGGAGCCCTGATAGACTCGGAAGTACGAATGAAACCTTCAGGGCGTCTGACCTCACTTCTTCTGCTTAGTTTTATTGCTTCCTCCGCATGGGGGGATGGCCCGGAAGAGGCTCGTCTAAAGGGTTTTGCTCAGCATCATAAGGCGCAGGATCGCTTTGAACAGGCTCGTCAGCAGGGCGAGCGCGCCTACCTTGAAGAAGAAGAGCAGTGGGAACGTCAGAAAGACCGCCAGCTTGAAGAGTACAAGAAAAACAAAAAATCGATTGTTATGAGCGAAGACGGCCCTGAAGCTCAGGCTGATGCGGCTGCTAAGAAACGCTGGGACGAGTCCTATGAAAAGGAGCGTCGAGTGTATGCGGCCGAAAGTGCGCGTCGCGAATCTTTGGATCGCGGGGCAAAGAATCTGCCGTCTGAATCTCAGGAATTGGGTTTGCTTGAAGATCGTCCACGTTACGACTATCGCAAGCGCGCCATGTTTGGCGGTAAACCCAAGTTCGGAACCAGCGCCAGCGGTTCGGGTTCATCCGGCGGTTCCAGTTTCGGTGGGGGATCCAGCAGTCCGTCATTCCCACCACCACCAACATTTGATGATTTTGGCGGCGACGGCGGCTATGTGCCTGCGCCGAATATGCCAGAAGACTATGGTGATATTCCACCACCTCCGCCACCACCACCTCCACCGCCGTTTGGCGATGACTTTGGAGGAGGATTCGGAGGCGATTCAGACTTCCCACCACCACCGCCGCCACCACCGTTCGAAGGCGGCGGCGACTTCTAAGCGAAAGCTGGAACTTGCCCAAACTCTGCGTTGCTGCGTCGGCGGCGTGCTGTTAGCACGCCTTTCTCCTTGCGCCTTGATTTTGGGCAAGTTGCAGCTTTCTTGGTTCCCGGTTTTTTTTGGGGAGCGGGCCAAATGCCGAAGGCATTTGAGCCAAATGGGGGGGCGGGGCCAAAACGGCTTTGCCGTTTTGAACTTGGGAGGCCAAAGTGCCCTTGGGCACTTTGTGCTTTAGCTTTCTTTTAGGAGTTCTTCGGTGGAGAGGCCGCTGTGTTGTTTAATGCCTCTCATGAGATACCAGAAAATGCCCAGCAGGAAGATCATGGATGGGACCATGATGATGGCCATTGACCAAGTGGTCATTTGGGCGATTTGTTCGTTGAGCACTGTGGACTGAGCATCTGCGGACAGTGTTGAATCAATATTAATGAAAATCTTTCGAGCCAATACGAAGTTGCAGACCGCGCTGAAGGCGAATGAGAGCGACAGCCATACGGTGGCGCTCTTCATGTGGTCGTGGAATTCTTTTTGTTTGCCCTTTTCTTTCAGGCGTTCCTCTAGCAGATCCACCTTCATCAGTGCGGGATTCAGGAACAGGGTTTCGATGAATGGTTTTTTGGTAAACGCGGATCCCAGGACGAACAATCCTACCAAGGCCGGAAAGGCCGCCTCTTTGACGGCGAACCAGAATCCGTGCAGACCCAGCAGTGCCAGGCCGCCGGTCAGCAGCACGTTCAAAAGACCTAAGGCTGAAAAGGCGTTGAATTTTTTGCGTTTGATAAGGTCATAGGCGCCGTATCCCAAAGGGAAGGCCAATGCCAAAACCAGTGCCCAGAAAGGTCCGATAAACTTGGACAGTTTATTCAGGATCAGCACCGGAAGTACGATATTAAAGACGATATTTAAGAGGCCGTTTTCTTTTGGTGGTGCTTCCTGTTTTGACATGGATAGCATCCTTGTCGGCTTCGCTGAAAAAGGCAAGTCGGCGCTGTGCATAAAGTTTCATTGCACTCAAAGGCCGACGGGGTACAATTTGTCGATGGCAATGATATTGGTCTTCTTATCCACGGCGCTCAGCTTTCTTATCAGTTCTGTTTTTGCCGCCCGTTCCTGGGCGTACCGCAGATCCTACATTCATCGTCTGGTGTTTATTATCGAGTTCGGTTACGCGCTGTGGGCCTTTTCTGTCATCAGCGTTTTTGCCATTGATAACATGGCATTTAAGATTTTTATGACCCATGTCCGCATGTTGGGACTGCCGTTGCTGTTTCCATCCTGGGCCCTGCTATGCGCGGGACTTTTTTTGCCAGGGGTGTCGGCGAAACTTCGGCAGTATTGGTATCTGGTCTTTTTGTTTCCGGCGCTGGTGATTGCAGCCAATCTGCTGGCGATGGCGGGGTTTCCTGCGGCCTCTAAATGGATGTACTATGACTTTTATTTGATTCCGGGGATGAGTGGTCTGGTGGATTTCACCCGGGGACCGGTGGTGCTGGCGATTATTGCCTTCGCTGCTCTGACAATCGCTGTGGGGTTTGCATTTCTGATGTATGCCGTCTTCACACTTAAAGGACGTCGTTGGCAGTATGCCATGGTGTTTTTGGCGGCGGCACTGTGGCCCTTTGCGCTGGAAGCCTTGGTGCTGCTTGGTTCCGGGGATTTACCTTTGCGACAGTTGAAAATAGCAGCTCTGTGGCCGTTTATCTGGGGGCTTCATTATGCGGCGAACAAGGGCGACGTGCTGGAGATCACCTCGCTGGCGCAGCAAAAAGTTTTCGAGCAGCTTCCCGGGCCCGTCGTGATTTTAAATGCGCGCTCTGAATACTGGGGTGGCAATGCGGCGGCGTTGGAAATGCTGGGTCTTCAGGAAAGCTGGCAGGGGCATCTTGCGGCAGAAATCCCGGTTCTTCGGGACATCATTTCCGGGGCCGAGCGCTTTCAGATTCATGGGCTTAGTTACCAGATCCGTCGTCACAATCTGGACGGCGACAGTAAGGAAAGTCAGGCTCAGGTGTATTTATTGAATGACGTGACCGAGCTTGAGGAAAGCAACAAAGCTCTGAAAGATCTGAATGGGGAAATCTTAAAAATGCACAGTTTCAACAAGCGGGTGCAAACGGTGCTGGCGCATGATTTGACCGGAGCATTGGCGGGCACGCAGTTGCTGCTGGGGGTATCCCGTCAAGACGGCGTGCTGACTCCGGATTCGCTGGTTCGCGTGCGGGAAGCGCACAAGGCCTCGTTGGAGTTGTTGAGAAATATTCTGGCCTGGAGCCATGAGGGGGAAAGCCGGGGCGGCGTTGATCTGAAGACGCGTGTTAATGCGGCCGTGGGGCATCTGGCTCCTCAGATTCTGCAAAAAAATGTCGCGGTGAAAGTGGATCTGCCGAAAGAGGAGATTCAGTTGTGGGGCTCCGTCCGTGTTGTTGAAACGATTTTAAGAAATCTGCTGTCGAATGCGGTGAAGTTCAGTCCCGAGGGCGGAACTATTCAAGTGACCGGCTTGATTATGGGAAATCAGGTTGAGCTGACTATTCAGGATCAGGGGCCGGGTGTGTCGGCGGAAATCATGGCGTCGTTGTCGGATTCTGGTGCGGTGATGTCGTCGCAGGATGACGGCTTCGGAGTGGGGCTTAAATTCACCAAGGACTTTGTGAATCAGATGGGCGGGGTGTTGATCTTTGACCCGAATGTCACGCAGGGCACCCGGGTGTCGGTTCGTTTTCCTATCGGGTTTCCAGTTTAATATGCACGGGCTGTTTTGATGATTCAGTGATGGATTCAAACAGCCGGTCATTCACATAAAAGTAGAACTGATGCGTCTTGCGGGAGACGTCATCAAAGGTGCCGAATCTGTAGTTGGGATTTTCAGTGCGGGAAGGGTGAAAGAAGTGGGCAAAGTACTGCTCACTGCCGTCATCACCTGCACCGTCATTTCCTTCACGCAGGAAATACATCGTGGCAAAGGGATACTTTGCGTCGGAATGAATCTGTGGGCGATGGTTTTTCAGCAGATAGTCCCTCTGATCCTTCCATTCATCGTAAAAGTAGGTGGCTTGTATGGGAACATGGATGGTCAATGGTGCCTGGGACAATTCAAAGTGCATGCGAATAGCGTCACGCATGGAAAGAGCATGACATCCCGGCAGTGTGTCGGTGCTGCCAAAGAATCCTCCGACAATGGTCACTTCGCTGGCCGCCAGAGGAATGTTGTGTTCACCGCCATCAGAGAATATTTCAAAATCAGGCGAGCGATCTTGAGTGTACCACTGACGATAGCCTTCGGTGCTTTGATCGCTGACCAGGTAAATCACCGGGCGGCCCAGGGCTTTAAACTCTTTTACGATCTGATCAATTCCGGCAGCGGCAGATCGGGTGGTGTCGAAGAATTCTGTCGCATGGGTCACAATCAAGACATGCTGATTTTTCACTCGCGACAGTTGATCCCGGTTGAACCGCGGCTTTAGGGCGGACTCTGAAGACGGCCGTCTGTGGGCCGTATGCTGGCAGCCTGCAAGCGTAATAATCAAAGTTAGAAATAGGATCGCATGTCTCATGTTGGACTCTTCGGCAGATGGACAGGAAGCAAGATGGGATTTAGGGCGGGGTCATGGGAATAGTGCTCCGCCGGCTCTGGAAATTTTAAATAAGGCAAGTAAAATTAGGTATTTGCCGGATTCGTCCGCAAGGGGTGAAAAAGTGTGATAAATTGGGCTCACACGAGGTGAGTGATGCCTGAACTTCCAGAGGTCGAAGTCGTCCGCCGGGGCCTGGAGACAATATTAAAAGACCAGCCGATTTTGGAAAAAGTCGAACTGATGCGCAAAGATCTGCGCGAACCAATTCCTGCTAAAAAAATAAGCACCCTTGTCGGTCAGCCGCTGACGTCCATCGAGCGTCGCGCCAAGTATTTGCTTTTGTGGACGCCCAAAGGCGCCATGCTGTCACATCTGGGAATGACCGGAACCTGGCGGGTGGCGGTGCCGGGGGATGAGCGCCTGCATGACCATATATATCTGCATTTTTCGGGGAACCTGCGTCTGGCTTACCGCGATCCGCGCCGTTTTGGCTGTTTTGACTTTGTTCAAGACCCGTTAAAACACCCTAAGTTAGCGGATTTGGGGCCGGAACCGTTAGAGGCGGAATTCGATGGACCGCTGCTGTGGGAAAAGCTGCGCGGCAAGGACGTGGCTTTGAAGGTCGCCTTGATGGATCAGAAGGTGGTCGTGGGCGTTGGGAACATCTATGCCAGCGAAGCGTTGTTCGCCGCTGGAATCAAACCCACGCTGCCAGCGCGAAAGCTGTCTTTGGATCGCGCTTCACAGCTTGTGACAGAGATTAAAAAAATTTTATCTCAATCAATTAAAGCCGGTGGATCTTCGATCAGTGACTTCGCTCAGGCCTCTGGGGAAAGCGGCTATTTTCAGACGAGCTTTCAGGTTTACGGTCGGGACAAAGAGCCTTGTGTGACTTGCGGGCAACAGGTGAAGTCGAAGGTTCTGGGCGGTCGAAACACCTTCTGGTGTTCGCGTTGCCAAAAATAATTTTGCAAAATTTCGTTTGCTAAGCGGGCCAATTTTTGTGTAACTTAGGCCTTAGTCGAGTTTTAAAACAAACGCGGGCCCACTGTTGGCAATTAAGTCAACAAGGTCAGCTTAAATAAATAACGAAGGGATCATCAATGAAAGCAATCGTAGTAGCAGCTTTGCTTGCACTATCTTTCACAACTGGCTTCACTTGCTCTAAAAACCAACCAGAGACAGCTCCTGCTGAAACTGCACCTGCTGCTGAAGCAACTGCTACTGAAGCAGCTCCTGCAGAAGGCACTCCAGCTGCTACTGAAGCAGCTCCTGCGGCTCCAACTGAAGCAGCTCCAGCTGGCGAAACTAAGTAATTAGCCTTTAGGCTTAGTACTTAAGTTACGACGAAAGCCCTCGCAAGAGGGCTTTTGCTTTTTTCCCTCTGAAGATTTGTTTTTCTCCATCCCCGGGTCGCACTTCAGACTCACCCAAACCGATTAGTTCTGCTTCCAAAGATTAAATCTATTTCTCCTCACATTCCCTGTATATATAGATATGGGGCCAGATGCGCTTGCACATGCTCATATTATTGAGTCTAATTATTGGTGTATTTCAATAAAGGAGATTCATCGTGGATTCTATCAGCTCATTCTATGGAATGTTTTTGGAGAACTACACGGGCCTGTGGGTATTGGGCTCTGTGGTACTTCTGTTGTTTGTGGGCTTCTTCTCAAGCCCTCTGATCGTGTGGGCGATTGCCCTGGCCGCAGTTCTTGTCGGCTTTGGTGCGCCAACCTGGTTGCTGGCAGTTTACGCTGTCATCGCCATCATCTTCCTGATCACGCCACTGCGTGCAGCACTGGTGACATCCGGTTTGCTGGCATTCATGAAGAAGATGCAGTTCCTTCCGAAAATTTCTGACACGGAAAAAGCGGCATTGGACGCCGGTGCCGTTTGGGTGGAAAAAGATCTTTTCTCCGGCAACCCGAATTTCGGCAACTTGCTGAAAGAAGACTATCCACAATTGACTGCCGAAGAGCAGGCATTCATGGACGGTCCGGTGAACAACCTGTGTGCGGTTCTGGATCACTGGAAAATCCACAAAGAAAAAGACATCCCTAAAGAAGCCTGGGATATTATCAAGAAAGAAAAATTCTTGGGCATGATCATCCCGAAAGAGTACGGCGGTCTTGGCTTCTCTGCACTGGCGCACTCTGAAGTGATCATGAAAATCTCGTCCCGTTCATTGTCTACAGCAATCACGGTGATGGTTCCGAACTCTTTGGGTCCGGCAGAGCTTCTGGCGCACTACGGAACTGATGCACAGAAAAACCGTTATCTTCCGCGCCTGGCAACGGGTGACGAAATCCCTTGCTTTGGTTTGACTGAGCCAACGGCGGGTTCTGATGCGGGGTCCATCACTTCCACCGGTGTTCTTTTCAAAGGTCCGGATGGAAAACTGCAAATCAAGTTGAACTGGAACAAACGCTGGATCACGCTGGCTGCGATCTCTACAACGATCGGTCTTGCGTTCCGCTTGCGTGACCCTGAAAATCTGCTGGGTAAAGGCGAAGACGTGGGCATCACGTGTGCTTTGATCCCGTCCAGCACTCCGGGTGTTGTTTTGGGTCGTCGTCATGATCCATTGGGTATCCCGTTCTACAACTGTCCGACTCAAGGTAAAGACGTTGTCGTTAACGCCGAAGACGCGATCATCGGTGGTGTTGCCAATGCCGGTAAGGGTTGGTTGATGCTGATGGAATGTCTGGCAGCAGGTCGTGGTATCTCTTTGCCAGCTCAGGCAACCGGTGGTTCGAAACTGGCTGCTCGTGTTGTGTCTGCGCACTCTTTGGTTCGTCGTCAGTTCGGTATGTCCATCGGTCGCTTCGAGGGTGTTGAAGAGCCTTTGGCGCGTATCGGGGCTGCAGCTTACCAGCTGGAAGCCATGAGACGTTATTGCCTGGGCGCGATCGACAAAGGTATCAAGCCGGGTGTTATCACAGCGATGCAAAAATACTATGCGACTGAAATGGGCCGCCAGGTGATTAACGACTCCATGGACATCATGGGTGGCGCGGGTATCTCTATGGGTCCTCGCAACGTATTGGCAGAAATCTACATTGCGACTCCAATTGGTATCACGGTCGAGGGTGCAAACATCCTGACTCGTACTTTGATGATCTTTGGTCAGGGTGCTCTTCGTGCCCATCCGTTTGCTTACGCGGAAGTTAAAACTGCGGAAGCGGGTGATTTGAAAGGCTTCGACAGAGCGTTCTGGGGTCACATCGGTCACGTTATTCGTAACACATGCCGCGCGGTTCTGTTGTCCTGCTCCCGTGGTTTCCTGGCATCCACTCCGGATGTTCACCCGCAAATGAAAGTATACGTTCGTCGTTTGACTTGGACATCTGCAACATTTGCGTTGTTGTCTGACGTGGCGATGGGTGTTTTGGGCGGTCAGTTGAAAGCAAAACAAAAAATCACCGGTCGTTTCGCTGATATCCTGGCGAATATGTACATGGCGACAGCTATTCTTCGTCGTTTCGAGTACGAAGGCCGTCGTGAAGAAGACCTGGCGTTTGCTCACTACAACCTGAAACGTTGCATGGCGAACATCCAGACTGGTTTTGATGGTATCTTCGACAACCTGAAAATCCCGGGTCTGCGTTGGTTCTTCAAAGGCTGGATCGGCGCCTGGTCCCGTATCAACTCTGTAGGTTCTCAAGCTTCTGACGGCTGGTCTCATGGCATCGCTGCTGCGATGTTGAAAGAGGGCGGTATTCGTGATCGTTTGTCTGATGGTATCTATCTGCCAACAGATAAAAATGAAGCTATCGGTCGTCTGGAACACGCGTTCTCGGTGACGAACAAAGCTGAAGCGGCAGAGAAAAAAGTGAAAAAAGCGATCCGCGAAGGTGTTCTTCCTAAAAAGAAAGTTCACTTGTTACTGGATGAAGCCCGTCAGAAGAATGTGATCACTCAGGATGAACTGAAGCTGATCCAGGAATCCGATGCGGTTCGCTACGACGCGATCCTGGTGGATGATTTCTCTCAGGAAGAATACATGTCCCGTCATTCTTAAGACGGACCTGATGCAAAACTTAAAACCCCCGTGCGAACCACGGGGGTTTTTCTTTTTCAAAGCCTTGACCGACTTGCAGTCTCAGGACTAGCGTCAGTTTGTGATGGGGCTTCAATTCAAAAGACTTATTTTAAGTGCATGTGTCGGGGTGATGGCCGGGGCGGCTGCAGCGGTTTTTTTAATAACCCTGAACGCCGCGACGTTGTGGCGTGAATCCCATCCGTGGCTTATTTGGCTTTTGCCGCTGGGTGGAGCCGTGATCGGATTTGGCTACCACAGATATGGTCGCGAGTCTGAAAAAGGCACCGGCCTGATTCTGGAGCAAATCCATGACCCTTCCAATATCCTTCCTCTGCGAATGGCTCCGATGGTTCTATTGGGGACTTTATTGACTCATCTTTTTGGTGGCTCGGCTGGCCGCGAAGGAACTGCTGTGCAGATGGGGGCCACGTTGGCGGATCAGCTAAATCGTCTGGTCAAAACCACTGCGGATGACCGCAAGGCGCTTTTGATCGCCGGAGCCGGGGCGGGATTCAGTGCGGCCATTGGCGCACCCCTGGCCGGCGCTTTGTTCGGACTTGAAGTGATTCAAGTGGGCAGACTTCGCCTGTTTGCTCTGGCAGAATGCCTGGTGGCGTCTTTTGTGGCGTTTTATGTGTGTCGTATATTGGGCGCTCCGCATTCGGTGTTTGGTCCGGTCGGAGATGTATCTTACAGTGCTTTGGGATTTGTGGCGGTTTTTGGGGCGGGGCTGGTGTTCGGTCTTGCGGCAAATGTCTTTATGCGCTTCACGCACTTTATCGAATTACTGCAAAAAAAGTTTGTAAAGCATCCTGTCTTAAAACCCGTGGTGGGTGGGGTGCTGCTGGTGGGGCTTTATCATCTTGAAGGCAGTTTCCGTTTTGTGGGGCTGGGCATTTCAGAAATTCAAAGTTATTTTGCCAGCGCGGCCTCGCTTGCAGATCCCGTGTATAAAACGATTTTCACGGGTCTGACGGTGGGTTCCGGATTTAAAGGCGGTGAATTTATTCCGCTGGTGTTTATCGGCTCAGGCTTGGGCAGTGCTCTGTCGGTTGTTTTGCCTTTGTCGGTGGCCATGTTGTCGGCGCTGGGATTTGCGGCGGTCTTTGGGGCGGCGGCGAACACACCTTTGGCGTGTGCTGTGATGGCATGTGAAATATTCGGCTGGAACATCGCGCCTTATGCGTTTTTAGCCTGTGTGGTGGCGTATTTTGTGTCGGGGCATCTGGGGATCTACAAAAATCAAAAGATTGTGCGCAGCAAGCGCGATCAGCTTTTGTGGGTGTTTCGCCGCAAATAAGCCGCAAATAAAAAAAGCCTGAAGACTTTGGGTCTTCAGGCTCAGAAGAATGTATGAAGGGAAATTCAACACGCTTCTAGTCGAGCTTAATTCAAGTTATGTCGTAGCGGATGCTTTCGCTTTTTCTTTCACGCATTTGCGGATTTCTTTTTTGCTGGCTTTTGGGTTCTCGGATTTGCAAGCCTGGCTGTAAGCTTTCAATTCTTTTTTAGAGGCTTTTGCAGCATAACCTGGTTGAGTGACAGCAAATGTCAGAGCTAGAGCGAAAAATGCAATCCATTGGGTTTTCATCGGAGGACTCCTTCTGTTTGTTTAAGCCTAGCAAATGGCAAAAAACCAACAACGGCCGAAAATAAAAAATCTTTTAACATGGAAAATAACTTTCAGGGTCCGGTCGGGATTGGGCTATAGTGACGCCATGAACATCCTGTTGCTGGAAGACGATGAAGAAATCTCCAAGCGTCTTGTAATTACATTTGAATCTCAGGGCTGGGCGGTAAAAGCTGTGCAGTCGATATCAGAGCTGGCCACACTTTTAAAGGCCAAGTCCTTTTATCCCCAGGTGGTGGTGCAGGATCGTATGATTGCCGGCACCGATTCAGCACAGTATGTAGAACGCATCAAGACGTCCTTTATTGATACGAAGATTCTTGTTTTGTCTGCTATCGACACCAGCAATGAAAAAGCCCGTCTGTTGGATCTGGGGGCTGATGATTATGTGGCGAAACCTTATTCCACTTCTGAACTGGTGGCACGAATCAAGGCGCTGGGGCGCCGATCCACCTTGGTGGCATCAAGCAATCTGATGAGCGTTGGGAATCTTACGATCGACATGGGGCTTCGTCGGGCGGAAGTGGCCGGGGACGTCGTGAACCTGTCGCAAAAAGAATTTCAGTTGTTATCGCTGTTTGCCCATCATCCGGGAAAGGTGTTTCCGAAAGAAGTCCTGCTTGAAAAAGTCTGGGACAACAAGGGTGATGTGGAATCCAAGGTCGTTGAAGCCACAGTGAACAACCTGCGCCGCAAACTGGAATCAGGAAAATGCTCCTGCGGGATAAAAAACGTGCGCAACGTGGGGTACTGGCTTGAGGCTTAAGTTCTTTTTGCTTTCACTTTTAACCCTGGTCTTTACCAGTCTGTGCATCACCTTTTTACTGGCGTATTTCTATCAAAGTGAGCGGCTGGCCTTTATTGACGATCAGGTTCGTGAAACCGCCACGGCCATTGTGGATTCCGAACTGTCTGATTTAAAAACCTACGACTATCAGATTGCCAACGCATTGATTTCTGAAGAGCTGGGCCCGGATCGCGTGGGGAAGTTCTTTATCGTGCGAAACTCCAAGGATGAAATTCTGTTTCAGACCGATAATGTCAGTCTGCTTGAGGTGGCCATTCCGCGCAGTCCGCAGTGGGTGACTATCGAACAAGATGGCAGGCTTTTGCGGGTCTTGAATCTAAGTCTGCCAAAATTTCCCAATCGCACCTTGCAGGTTGGGGCCATTACGGATTCAAATTTCATTTTTTGGTCAACTCTGACCCAGAGGTCCGTGGTGTTGATTTCTTTGATCGTGGGCATTGTTCTGGTCATGACGTGGTTTTTGTCAGCCCAGCTGTTTTCGCCGGTGCGTGAGCTGGAAGGTTTCCTGCATGAAGCCAGTGCCATGCTTGAAAGCAAAAAGGACATCCCGGAGATACCGCATCGCCTGCTTTCACCGCAGATGAAATATCTGCGCCGCCGGGATGAATTCAAATCTTTGGTGGAGGGTATTTCCCATTTGGTCGGGCGGGTGAATGTGAATAATAAATTCACCAAATCATGGACCTTCCAGATGGTTCATGAAATCAAAACCCCGCTGACACTTTTAAATCGTGAGCTGGAACGCCTGCAGGAAAAGTATCACTGGGAATCCAGCGAAAATCACGAAGTGCAGCGGCAGTTGAACCGTGTTTCCCGCACCATCACCAATTTCCTGGATTGGGCGGATCTGGCCAATGCTGAAAAGCCCGAAAATCTGCATGTGCTAAAAGTGCAATCCGTGGTGCGCGACGTGTGCAGTTCCATTCAGCGCGCTTATCCGGATCGATTGAGTCTGGACCTGCAGGCTGATTTTCAGGTGATGTGCAATCCGCTGCATCTGGAACAGGTGATTGAAAACCTGACCGTGAATGCGCTTCGCTACACGCAAGACTCGGTGACGGTGGTCTTAAAAGAAAATGTTCTGATGGTAAAAGATCAGGGGGCCGGGGTGCCAGATGAGGTGCTGGAACGTCTGGGGACTCCTTTTAATCGCGGACCTCATCGTTCCGGTCAGGAAAAAGGCAGTGGGCTGGGTTTGGCTTGGGTGTTTTCTGTCGCCACGCTTTATGGGTGGAAGTTCACTCTGGCCAATAGTGATGGAACCCGGGCCGGGATCGAGTTCCCGGCATTGAATGAAGGCTGATTAAATAGGACGGCGGCGGGACTTCGACGCCAGGATCTTTTTCATCAGACCATCGTCATCTTCGTCAAAGACATCACCGATGATTTCTTCAAAGATATCTTCCATGGTCACAAGACCCATCGGGTGTTGTTGTTCATAGATGATCGCCATGTGCGACTTTTGTTCCTGCATTTTTAGCAAAATTCGGAACAAGGGTTCAAAAGCCTTAAAGCGCAGAATTGGACGGATCACACTTTGCCACTCAGATTCACCGTAGCGGCGCGCGGTCAGGAATTCTTTGGTGTTGATAAGACCAATAACCTCTTCACCATCAAGAACCGGCAACCGGGTGTGGCGGGAGTTCATAATGATGGTCTCAACATCTTCGATGGAGTCGGTCTTGCGCACGAAGATGACATCTTTCCAGGTCAGCATGATTTCCCGGGCCATTTTCTTGTCGGCACTGACCAGATTCACCACATATTGTTTGGTTTGTTGTGGCAGATCCTCAAATTCAATATGGGTTTCTTTTGGCGCTTTGTGGAAGTTCCCAAAGGTGAACAGCTTCAGCACGACATTTGTGGACCATTCAAGAATGGTCACGGCCGGGGAAAGCAGCTTTTCGCCAAAGTACAAGCCTTGTGCCGTGAAAAGCGCAATGGCCAAGGGGTTTCGCAAAGCCAAGGTTTTGGGAACCAGCTCGCCGATAACCACACTTAAATAAGAAATAGGCAGTACCACCATCGCAATGGCCACGGCCTCTGCGGTTTGTTCAGACAGGGCAAAAGTGCTCATCAACCAGGGACTCAAGGCCTCTTCCGCTCCCGCACCACCGACGGCAGCGGCAATTGCTCCCACCAGGGTGATGCCGATCTGGATGACGGACAGGGTTCGTTCCGGATTTTCTTTTAATTTCAGCAGGCGGCGTGCGCTTTTATGAGTCGGCGCCAGTCGCTTTAATTGCTGCCGGTTGACCGTGACAAAGGCCATCTCGGAACCGGAAAGAAGCATGTTTACGAAAAGGCAGGCGGCGACAACGATGAACTCAGTCATGTGCGCTCCTGCGAGAAGGGGGCGAGTATTTCGGGTAAGGGTCAGGATCCATAGGGTTCTGATACTACACTGGGGGCGCGCTTTCCGGAAAGGGGCAGTGCGTTTTAAGCATGGAGGTTCATGGTTGCGGTGCATCATAAGGCTTCGCGGACAATGTAGTTGCTTTTGGTTGCGCAACTCGGCAAAAAGGGGGCCTCGAGGGGGTTCTATGAAAGTTGTATCATTGATTCTTGGTCTGTTGTTGTCTGTTTCCACGGCGTCGGCTGACTGGGCACAGGATTTCTCTGAATTAAAAGATATTCCACGCAGCTATGAAGATTCCGGTGCAATCTGTGAAGAAGTCGCGCGCCTGGAAATGCAACGCACGTATCCGGCTCCGCAATACAAAGTCGAAGTGGGCATCGCTTACGGTGATGGAACTCGCACGATTGGTGAGCTGGATGTGGTGATCTTTGATAACAACCTGAACAAGGTTTTGAAAATCGCTGAAGTAAAATGCTGGAAAGACGTTCGTGCTGGTTTGCAGAAGGCCCAGGAGCAAAGAGCTCGTTTCCTTAAATACAACCGTTCTGGAAAACCTTTGTTCTTCCGTTCCACGTCCACCAAGCAGACTTTCGAAAAAGAGCAGTTTGCCTTCGTGAAAGAGTTCTTCTCTATCGCGCAGAAGGGCTCTGCGGCTCAGGGGTTTGAAGTGGAGCTTGAGTACACTTTGAAAGAGATGCATCAGCATCGCACTGATATGCTTCGTTGTCAGAGTCAAGGGCAGTGCGCGAAGCCATAAGGGGCTGATAGTTCTGGGGCCACGGACATCATGCCCGCGGCCCCGTTGCGTGCGTTCCTAAGTTGCCTTAGATAGAACGCAAAATAAAATTAAATGATCTCATCATGGAACTGAACGCCTGGCGTTTATTGATAAAGCCCATATAGGTGAAGTTTCTCACCAATGGCAGATCCAGTTCTTCCTCGCTGTGTCCGGTGTAAATCACCACCGGAATGGGTCTACGGATCTTGTGCACCTTTCTTTCCGTCAAAAGACGATCCATCAAAAGTAAAGTATCACGACCGCCCATTTGTGGCATTTGCCAGTCTAAAATCACCAAATCAAAATGTCTGTTCGCAAGAAGTGGGATGGAATCTTGACCGTCGAAAGCCATCGTGACATCGCATTTGTAGTGATCAAGGATGTGTGACATGAGTTTCACAGAATCCAAGCTATCGTCGATCACCAGAACGCGAGGTGTGCGTTGTTTTTCGAGATTAGTTTCTAAGACCATGAATATTCTCCCTGTGTGTCGCTACTTTAGTAATTGAAACCGAAGTAGATCGGAGAATCTTCTAAAAGAGCTAGCATGAAGGGATTTTAATAGAAGGTCTGTCTAAAGACAGAAAGAACTCACATTGCTTATGCGAGTTCTTTCCTTGTTTGCTCTGTGACAACTGTTTCGCGTACCACGACCACTTTAATTGATCCTGGATAATTGCACTCTTCTTCGATGCGTGCCGCAATTTTGCGCGACAGATCCATGGCTTGAGTGTCATCCACCTTTTTGCCATTCACCATCACTCGGCATTCACGACCACCACTCAATACGAAGCAGTCAGTAACACCTGGGAAGCTGCGGGCAATGTCCTGCAATTCGGAAACTTTCTGATTGTAGGATTCAATTGTTGAACGACGAGCGCCCGGACGAGCACCAGAAACCGCATCGGCCGCGATCACAAGGAACGCATGATCTGTGCTTGGTTGTTCGTCAAAGTGGTGGGCTTTCACGGCGTGAACCACGTCAGCCGCTTCGCCACGAGCCGCGATAAAGTCGGCACCAATCACGGCGTGACCGCCCTCGACGGTGTGGTCCATGGATTTACCGATATCGTGAAGCATGCCCACGCGGCGTGCTTTCTTGATATCAATACCCAGCTCAGCTGCCATCAGGCCCGCCAGCCAGCCCACTTCACCACAGTGGAAATACTGATTCTGAGTGAAGGAATAACGATAGCGCAAAGAACCCATCATCTGACGGATCTCGGCGTTCAAACCTTCCAGTTTCAATTCTTTAGCCAAAGAGTCGCCATCGTGTTTGATGTTTTTGAAAAGCTCTTTCTTCTGATTCTCAGCAATTTTTCTGATGAAATCAGGATTGATGTTTTTCTTTTCCTTGAAGATGCGCTCCAGCGTGCGACGGGTCATCTCGCGGCGAACAGGGTCAAAGCCGGCAACGCCGACCATGTCCATGCCTTCTTCCACGATGATGTCACAACCGCAGGCATCTTGAACGGCCTTGATGTTGTTTCCAGCCGGGTCGCAGAACAGCTTGCGGATGTGAGCATCCGGGAAGTTCACCGCACCAATGCCACGCTCTGCGCAGTAAGGACGGGCGAAACGGTCAATCACCAGGCTTAAGATGCGCTTGGCTTCAGATTCGGCGTGTTCTTTGGTGTCAGCTTCGGTTTCCTGGATCATGCGGGCAGCACGACGGCGGGATTCCTCTTCCATCTGGTTTTTCAGCTGGGTTTTGAATTCTTCAGCGGAAGTGCCCAGGCGCTCGGTCAGCTTCTGCACCAGATCCTGGTTCAGCGCCTTCTGGGCGTCCTTGATTTTGCCCAGTTCAGATTCCTGGCCACGCAGGGCCTGTTCCTGAACTTTTACGTCAGCTTCGCGGTCCTGAAGTTTCTTCTTTTCTTCCTGAACGATGGCGTCGGCTTTGGCTTTTTTCTCGTTGGCGACTTCCTGCAGATCCTCGATGCGTCCTTCGGACTTCAGCATCTCGGGTTCCACCTTGGTCCACAATTCCATTTCGATTTCCTGGATGCGTTCTTTTTCTTCCAGGTTGCGAAGTTCGATGACTTCATTGGCTTCGTCTAAAATATCCTGGGCCTCTTCGCGAGCCAGACGCAAAGTGCGCGCTCTGAAGAATTTGTGCAAGGCCCAGCCCAAACCACCACCGGCGAAAATTCCAATTATGGCTGTAGCAATCATTGCAATCATAAGGGTACTCCTAACCCTGTTATTGTAACTCTCAATGGAAGGTCATTGCAAACCTTTGCCGCGGCAATGGGGGCCTTTACTTCTGGCGTTATGGACGGTAGGCTACTTCCCAAGCGCACCGCAGGAGGTTTTAATGGGTCATATGGCGTGTCAAACGAAGTGGGTTGGAGGCATCGGCTTCGAGTCGCAGATTCGTGACCACAAGGTTGCTATGGATTCACGCAGCGATGGAGGCAAGGACCAAGGGCCATCCCCGAAAGAACTGCTTTTGGCCAGTATCTGCGGCTGCACCGGGATGGACGTGGTTTCCATCCTGCAGAAAATGAGAGTCGGGCTTCAGTCCTGCAACGTGGACGCAGACACCGACACCACGGCGGGCTATCCGTCCATTTTCGACCGCGTAAAACTGAAGTTCCTCGTAAAAGGCGAAATGAAGAACGAACAGCTGATGAAGGCTGTGGTTTTGTCCATGACCAAGTACTGCGGCGTCAGCGCGATGGTCGTGAAAGCCTCTCCGATTGATTACGAGGTGTACCTGAACGACGTGAAGATCGGCGAAGGACAGGCCGACTTTGAAAGCTCCAAGGCATGATCAATATTCAGATTCCTTTTGCAGAACTTGACTTCACCTATGCCCGGTCCCGCGGGCCCGGAGGGCAGAATGTCAATCGCACCAATTCGGCGGCGATTCTGCGTTGGAATCTGATGAGTTCCCAGGTGATCAGCGAGCAATTGAAATTGCGCCTGCAGGCCAAGCTGGCCGCGCAGTTGACCGAAGAGGGTGATATTCTGATTCGCAGCGATGTGCATCGGGATCAGGATCAGAACCGTTCCGAGTGCATTGCTCGTCTGCATGCACTTTTAAGAAAAGCCCTCTTTGTTCCCAAAAAACGAGTGGCCACCAAGCCGTCCCGCAGTTCTGTGCGCAAGCGTCTGGATACCAAGCGCAAACATTCTGAAACCAAATCCCTGCGCCAAAAAGTGAAGTAAAATAATTTAAACGACAGGCTCTGCCACGTGCTCGACTGGAGCCGGGCCGCCGCCTTCAACCGCTTCAATACGGCGGGACAGGAAGATCGCGACAAAGGTGAAGCCGATGGCGATATAGCCCACCACCGGGTAATGCTCCAGACGTCCATGAGCCCCGGTCGTGACAATCAAGCCACCGATGTAACTTGAAACCGCTGACGACAACTGCTGCACGCAGCTGACGATGCTCATGAAGCTTCCGCGGTTTTGCGGTCGGGCTGTCCCAGAAACCAAAGCTGTCGCCGGAATCATGCGTCCGCCGGAAACCACAAAGAAGAAGGCGCAGATCGCCAGCACCACCCAAAGAGGACTGGGTCCCAGATTGGTGATCACCCAGTAAGGAATCAGCGTCACCAGGGCCCCCCACAAGAAGACCTTGTGTTTTCCATAGCGATCCGCCAGACGTCCGATGAACGGGGAGCTGAAAATCGTAAAGGCGCCGCCAATCATGTACATCAGCGGCAGTTGGGATTCGGTCAGGCCGGCATTGGCCACCAGTGATGGCGACAGGAATGGAATGATGGCAAAGTGGCCGAACATCACCGACGACATGAAATACAGGCCACGGCGCTGGTTTTTGTTGTTGGCGATGCGGCTGATGGTGTTCCACATGGGCTCTTTGATGATGCCGCCCTCAAGGTGTTTGCTCATGGACGGAACTTTGAACCAGATCACCACACAAAGTGCCAGGGACGTGCATCCCAGGAAGATAAACGGAGCGTGCCAGTTGAACTGGTTTGCCAGGAACAGGCTGAAGGGGACCCCCAGAATGGAGGCCATGGAAAACGACGTCATAATCACGCCCATGGCGCTGCCCCGACGCTCGTAAGAAATTGCATCACTGACAATGGAAAGAACCAACGAGCCCAGCACGCCGCCAAAGACGCCGGTCAGGCCGCGGGCCAAAAGCAGCATTTCATAGTTCGGCGCCAGGCCGCAGGCCACGGTCCCCACCGAGAACCCAATGAAGAAGAACAGCAGGCAGGCCTTGCGATCAAATTTGTCCAGGAAGAAAGAGGCGGCAAAGCCGCTCAAGCCCGCAAAGAAGGTGTACGATGACACGAGGAGTCCGAACTGATGCGGGTTGATCGCAAACATGCGCATCAACTGCGGCCCCAGCGGCATCATGATCATGAAGTCCACGATGGAGCTAAACTGAATGGAAGCCAGAATCGCGAGAAGGAGCTTTTCTTGTTTGGAAAACACGGGGGGTCCTTTTTGTTGACGTGTTTAAAACTTACCGATAAGCCATGGATATGGCAACAATTTGGAAGTTTACGAAGTTTGTTATTGGTTTGGTGGTTTTTGGTTTGATCCTGTGGGCGGTGCTGGCTAACTACAGTGTGATCTTCTCTAAAACTGTGATTGGTGAAATCACCAGTGTTGAACGTGTAGAGCTTCCTGTGGCACTTGTCACACGCGCCGAAGGAAATATCACATCTCAGGTGTTTTCTTTTGCTATCGGTATTAAGGACACTAAAACAAACGAAATCTTCACAGCGTCTTCCGAAGATCGTCAATGGGCGGTGGCTCAGCCTGGCCAGTGTGCTGAAGCTGTTTTCCTGCCGTATCCACCTTGGCAGTTCACAAAGAAAGACACTTACTACGGAGCTCGCTTGGTTAAGCTGTACGAGTGCGTAAAGTAAGCAAACGCAATGTTTGAGTTACTGCTGCTGATCACTTCCATGGCCGCCGGTTTCCTCGGGGCCCTTCTGGGGCTTGGTGGCGGAATTATTGTGGTTCCGGTTCTGACTCTGGTGTACCACGTCGATATTCGCTACGCTATTGCCGCCAGCTTGATTTCGATTGTGGCCACGTCCTCGGGGGCTGCTGCCAGCTACCTGAAAGATTCTTTGACCAATCTGCGACTGGCTGTGTTTCTTGAGGTCGGAACAGTCAGTGGCGCCATTGTTGGTTTTCTGATTTCCTCTTTTATCAAAGCACAATTTCTGTTCCTTCTGTTTGGAACCTTCCTGTTTTTTTCGGCCCTGATGATGCTGCGAAAGCGCGGTGAACACATTGCCACCGTCAATCACCCCTGGGCCGAAAAGCTGAAGCTTGATGGCATCTATCCGGAAAGTGACAACCGTCTGATTGAATACAAGGTGCAGAATGTACCGCTGGGTCTGTTTGCCATGTTTGGCGCGGGTGTGATGTCGGCCCTTTTGGGTATCGGCAGCGGGATCTTCAAGGTTTTGGCCATGGACGGAGCAATGAAGATTCCGATTAAGGTTTCCAGTGCGACGTCGAATTTTATGATTGGTGTGACGGCCTCTGCCAGCGCCGGGGCGTATCTTCTGCGCGGGGATATCCGTCCTGAAATCGCAGCCCCTGTGGCTGTCGGAATCATCGTGGGATCTTTTGTCGGTGCCAAGGCCATGGTGAAAATTCCAGCGGTAAGGATTCGTCAGATCTTCGTGGTAGTTCTAAGTATCGTGTCCATTCAGATGATCATCAAGGGGTTGAAATGACGCCGACTCCGCAAACACCGGAAAAAAAAGAGTCTTTGCATGATCTGGAGCTGACCATCAGTCAGATTCTGCGCGGTGGTGTCTTGTTTGCCGGGATCTTCCTGCTGACGGGCTGGCTGTGGATGTGGTTGCGTGATGGATCAGATTTACAGTCCTTCAGCACGTATGAACCTCGTCCCTTCGTGGAAAACATTCAATGGGCGCTGGTGATGAATGATCGCGCGCTGTTGATTGCCCAGTTTGGTCTGGTGGTGTTGGTGTGTCTGCCGTTGGTGCGCGTCCTGATGACCGCCATCTTGTTCCTGAAGCAAAAAGACAAAGGGCTTGCGCTGATGGCGCTGACAGTTTTTGTGGCTTTGGTGGGAAGTTTCCTTTTGGGAATTGATTTGTAAATAGTCTTACAACAAGTTCTTCGCCAGGTACCACGGCAGAATAATGTACAAAGTAATATCGCGAATCAGATAATAAGCAAAAAACACGGCAAAGAATTTCCAGCCATAACGGCGAATCACGCCCTTTAATCCGCTTTCGCGGAAAATCTGCTTCGCTTCACGAAACACTCGTGGCGTCCAGCGATCCAGAAATTTGGTTTTGGGTGGAGCTTGTTCCATATAAAAAAGAACCCCTTGCTGTTTCTATCCTCTCCTTTAAAGGCGAATAGTCAAGGGGTCAATAAAACGGGGCAGGAGTCCGTGAGAAGGAGGGAATGAGAACATGTATGAGGGGAAAATTCACGGAACTCCTGTCTGATTTCATTACACTCCTGATGGTGCGTTTTGTCAAAAGGTCGAGGCCTCAGTGAAAAACGCTGGTCCATCTCTGGGCGTGAGTCCTACTATTGATGAATGAATATGAAAAATCTCAAATACACACTGTTCGTTCATCTTTATGGTCTTTTCAAAATTCCTTTGGTTTTGTTTGTCAGTCCCCGTGTGGTGGAAGCTGGCAAAAAGCGCTTTGTGATCAAGATCCCGCTGGGGTATCGCACGAAGAATCACCTGAACTCGATGTATTTTGGTGCATTGGGGATTGGTGCAGAACTTTCCATCGCGGCAGCGGCGGTTTTTTCCATTGCAGAAAGCAAGCAGAAGATTGACTTCGTGTTCAAGGATTTCAAAGGCGACTATCTGAAGCGCGGTGATGGCGATGTGCACTTTATCTGCGACGAAGTCGAAATGGTGAACTCTTTGATTGAAGAGTCCAAAACCAATCCGAACCGTATTGAACGAAAAATGAAGGGTTATGCGATCGTTCCTTCAGTGAGTGAAACAGAGCCCATCATGACTTATGAGCTCACACTTTCCGTCAGAAACAGATCAATCAAGGCCTAACCGGGAAAGGCTTTTTACGCTCTCATCATATTCGTTGATGAGTTTGGCGTAGATTTCTTTCACGGTCAGAATTTCTTCCACCAGGCCCACAGACTGCCCGGCAGTCCATACGGTTTTCCAAGTGGGTTTGGTGGCAGCCGCCTCCAGGGACTTCATTCCCATCAAATGAATCAACGGTACCATGTATTTCTTTGTCAGTTTGTAGTCTTTCAGGATCTTCATTGCCCACGGCAAATCAGTTCCCATTTTCTGCACGTAAGGGGTGTTGATCACCGCAGCCGGTGTGCCTGACACTCGTGTGGTCATCACGATATCTTCCGGGGTGGAATTCACGATGGCGTCCTTGTAGGACTGATCCACCTGAGCTTCGCGACTGGCGATGAATCGGGTTCCCACGCTGACGCCGGAAGCGCCCAGTGCCAGACACGCCGAAATCATGGATCCGTGAGCAATGCCTCCGGCGGCAATGATGGGGATCTGCAGTCGGGTTTTAAGCCACGGAATCAAAACCAACGGAGAAATCGGGCCGGCATGTCCGCCAGCGCCGGCGCCCACAGCGATCACGCCGTCAGCGCCCATGTCCTGAACTTTCAGGGCGTGCTCCAGATTCGTGACATCGCAAAATACCTTGGCGCCATTTTTGTGGGCGTCCCGAATCACAGATTTGGGGCTTCCCAAAGAAGTAATGAACATGTCCACGCCGTGATCCAGGGCCACTTTGATGTCTTCACCCTGGCGGGTGTTGCTTTTGTTCACAATGACATTCACGCCAATGGGTTTCTTGGTGCGGCTTTTGATGTTTTTCAGGGCTTCAGCGTATTGTTCGATCGGGCGGTAGTTCAGGGCAGGGAAGGTGCCGATGCCGCCGGCTTCACTGGCTTCGACGACGATGTCGGTGTTGCTGACCAGAAACATGGGGGCTGCGATGATGGGATAGTCGATGCCCATGGTGTCGGTGAAACTGGTTTTGATCTTTTTGAGCATAAAAAAAGCCTCCCTGCTTTCATAAAGAATACGGGGAGGCTCGGAGGACGCAAGTGATTTCTTAAGGCTTCAGGTATCTGCTGAACAGAGTGAAGACTTCTTTTTTGATCGCTTCTTCGCGTTCGACAGTTTGCGGTCCCAACAATCCCAATTGCAGGATGTTGTTAAAGCAGCTGACGACGAATAGGGCCATCATATCGCGATCGCGTCCCTGGTAAACCGGCATATGTGCCAAAACCGCTTTTTGATAGTGTTCAAAGAACACACGGCGTGTTTCCCAGTAATCCAGCATGCCTTGAACGCCTTGCAGGGCGGTTCTGAGCGGGCGGTTGTCGTGGAAGCGCGTGAAACCGATGTCGATGAAGGCGTGGATCTTGGCATCCAGGTCCGGCGTTTGAAGATGAGCCAGTTTCTCTTCAATATATGCCAGGTCTTTCTGCAGAAGATCGTCGATCACCGCGGCCACTATGGCTTCTTTGTTGGCAAAGAACTGATACAGAGACCCGATGCTGACACCCGCCATTTCGGCGATCTTGTCAGTAGTGATAGCGTGGTAGGGCTCTTGAACCAGAAGGCGTGCGCAGGATTCTACAATGCTAGCCACCGTCTCTTTGGAGCGTTTCTGGACGGGGATTTTCAGCATGTACTTCTTTTCAGGACTTGTGTGAGTTTGTGGAGCTGCACCCATAAATTCCTCCTTTTTGAGGTTATAAACTTGGCTCAGGTTCATATTCGGCCAAGAGGGTTTATAATTCAATACTAGTTCGGTAAGTATCACTTGGCGGTACCGACGTCCCCCCCAGAGGTACATCTTTACCAATCTTTAACATAAAATTAAAACTATCGTCTTATTCTGATCCTATACCCCTAAACATTAGAAGTATTGCTCTATCGTAATCAAAAAGCGGTAGAAATAAGAGCTTTTAATTATGTTTATGTCGAAATACCTGTTTTCTACGAGTTGTTTTTAAATTTCTCTTCGAACTTTGTGAATGAAATTTTTGAGTTCTGCTGCGGAATTTCAGCGAATAGCGCTTCCAAGGGTGTGTTCGGGGATCCAATATGTTGGCAAAGTATCGTTCGTCCATCGCTGCGCGCAATGCGCATCAAGGCCGCCGGCCTCACATTTTAAAAGCATGTTAATAAGGCTGCTAAGTATATGAAGTTACGAGTTTTAATTATTTTGGGTCCTATGATGGGCATCATGTTTTGCAGAGCGGCTTTCGGCGACTATGAAATGGACGGAGGTGGCGTGTGGACGGCCAGAATGATTTAAAGCACTTTGCAAACCTGGGAACCAAGCTGGGTTTGTGCGTGAAGGATCAGGACAAGCGAGTTCTTTATCAGAATGAAAACAGCATTCGCACCTGTGGTGATATGCTGGGTCAGCAGTGCTCCAAGACGTGCATGACTCTGTATAAGAAGATCGAGGAATGCTCCGCCATTTCTGAAGGCATGAAGCTTTTCAAAGCCACTGAAATTGAAGGTCACAAGGTGGATGCGCTGATCGTGAACGACGGCGATAAGATCACCACTCTGCTTTATCCGCTGGATGAAAGCGAAGAAAAATTCCAGAAGCAGGAAGCCTACTTCCGTGAAAAGGGTCTGACCAAGAGTGAAATCCGCATTATGCAAATGGTGCTTCAGGGTATGACCAATGCAAACATCGCCGAGAAGCTTTTTATCTCCAAGGCGACGTTGAAAACTCATTTGAATAATATTTATAAGAAACTTCCAGAATCCATGCGCCCGTCCCAGGTGCGCAACTAAGGGGACGGCTCAATAAAGCGGTCCTCTTTCTTGTCATAGAAGTGGCGGGTCAGCACGTACACCGGGCAGTGGGCCTTGCGGACCACATTGCGGGTGTAGCTGCCTAAGATGGCGGCGCTCATCGGGCCGCTTTGGGCTTCCATCACCACCAGATCTGCTTCGGTGCTGTCGATGGCTTCCATCACCAGTTCATCCACGCCGCGGAATGAATTATCAATAATAAATTGCGCTTCCACGCCTTCCTTATGGGCCCAATCGACCCAGTACTGGGCGCGATGGGATTGTTCCTCGATGGTGTGTTCGATGATTTGATCCAGCGTCAGCATCTGTCCTTTGAAGTTATAAATGCGCGGGCGGGTGTCCAGATCAAAAAGGCTTTCGATCGGACGAGCAATCGCATGCAGCAGGGTCACGCCGGACTTCAGGTTTTTTGCCAACTCCAAAACGTGGCGGAAGTTGTCCTTGGAATGTTCTCCAAACTCGGTCGGGAACAGGATGTTTTTCGGCGAGCGGGTTTTGGTGGTGTGGGCTCCCACCACGCAGACCGGGACTTCGCTTTGCAGAAGCAGGCTTTCGGCGAAACTTCCCAGGATAAAGCGCTGAAACCCTTCGCGGCCATGGCTGCCGACGACGATCAGGTTGGTTCCGGTGCGCAGGGCATAGTGGGACAGGGTTTCTGCGGCCCCAGCGTGCGACTGTGAGGCGTGGGGGATGACCTTTGGTTCTAGCAGGAAAGGAAGGTTATAGTCGCTCAGAACCTCTTTAAAGAGCGATTCGGCGGTTTTGGAGTGATCTGTGACCCAGGCCGGGACCTCATAGGTTGGCAGTACGATTTCGTTTTCGCGCAAAAGGTACAGGGGTTCAATTTCCGCCTGCAGTGTCTGGTGCAGGTGGGTCAGATAGTCCGCCATGCGCTGGTTGAGTTCTTTGTTGTCTTCAAAAGCATCCAAAGCCCAGATGATTCTCATAGAACCTCCCAGTCGTTATTGTGCCGCGAAGAATAGATGCAATAAAGAAATCGGCTTAGAGCTTGTCGGGAATCAGTGTGGCAGATGACAGGTCTTAAAACGAAAAAAGCCTGCCGGGTGGGGCAGGCTTTTTAAAATGAACCAGAAAGGTCCTATGTGGTCGGAGTCGGGTCGGAACTGCCCACCGTTGTGGTGCCCAGTTTCTGAGCTTTTTCTTCCGCCTTTTCGATTTCTTCGATGTACTTTTTGGTCGCTTTTGGAAGTTCATTCCACATGCGCAGGGAAAGAAGAAGCCCCATCACCGCAAACGGGATCAGGAACAGCGGCCAGTAAGCCCAGCTCTTGTGAGACAGGTAACCGATCGCCAGGGACTGGATACCAGAGCCCAGGTACACGCAACCATCCACGATGCCAGACGCGGTGGCAGTCATTTTCTTACCGCCGAAGTCAGCAGCTGCTGTACCGGACATCAAAGAGTGAACGCCGATAACTGTCAGGGTGATCATGATTGCTGCCAGACCCAATACGGTTGGATTTGAGAACAGGCTGAACGCCATGATGATCAAAAGGATGATCATGATGAAGTTATTGATCGCCGCTGGAGGACCGCGACGGGACTGGAAGAAGCGGTCAGACACGATACCCGCCATGAAACCACCGAAGATACCAGTCATACAAAGCAACAGACCCCAGTTTTTGATGAAGAACTGAGAGCCTTCAAAGAACACAGCGTCTTTGTCTTTCATCTCGTGAGCGAAGACCAGATACCATTGCATGATACCGTTACGCAGAACGCCGGAAGTGAAATCCACCAGGGCGATTGTGATCATCACAGGGTTTGTGAAGATCTTTTTCAGCATGAAGCCGATAGTGATTTTAACGTTGGAATCATCGTAGTCAGAGGAAGCGTCCGCAGTATCGAAGTCACCGAAATTGGCTTCAGCCGGAGAGTCTTTCAAAAGAACGAAGTCGATCAATGCCCAAACCAACAACAGGAAGGCTGGGATTGCAAACACCAGCCATGTGGCATTCGTCACGCCGGTGTCGATAGCGAAGATGTGACGGATAAAGCTTTGGAAGGCTGTTGGTTCGTGACCCAGTTGCAGCTTGGAAGCTTCAACGATCGCCTGACCCCAGTCGAATGCGAAGTAAACCCCGAAGGAAATCAAAGTGCCGAAGATCGCACCGAAGACACCGCGTTCACGCACGTGGAACCAGTAAGCTTTTACTTTGATGATGGAAACCGCACCGTAGGACTGGAAGAACATGTTCAGCGCGAACAAGACAGAGTACGCCACAACCATGTTTGTTTTCAAAGTGCCCATCAGGAACAGATAAGTCGCACCTGCCATCAAAAGATTCATGATGGATGAACCCAGAGCCGCAATGATGATACCTTTTTTACCGCCGATTTTATCAACGATCGGACCATTCAGAAGGAAAGAGAAACCGTAGGTGATTGTGCCGGCTGCGAAGATGATACCAAATTGTTCTTTGGTCATCAGGTCGCCCAGGGCGTTCTTGGAAACATTCAGGTTGTAACGTGCCATGTACAAGAAGGCATAAGTCATACCCAGAGGGAACCAGTTTACGAAACGACGAATCATGAACTTGCGTGAATGTCCCAGCGGGTTGTTCTTGAAGTACAAGAAAATAACCGCGAACAGACAGGCGCTGACGAGTAGTAAAGCCATGGGACCTCCGGTAAAATTTCGAGGAAGCTAAAGGAAAATGGGCCACTTTGCAATCTAAAGAGCCTTCGGTTGCCCCGAAGTTATTTCAAGATTGTGTTAGGGAGCCGGGAAACTGGTTCCAGAGTGGGATTTTAATTTCCCCCTTTTGTGATACGCTGCAAAAACTTCACGATGAAATCGCTCAAATCTGTTTAATGGGACCCCTGAGTTTGCCATAAGCAAAACTTATGGAAGCGGTAAATATTATGACTTTGTGCTTATAGGTCCAGGGCGATATGTTGTGTTTCAGAAGGAGACGTTACAAACGAAACCTTCTAACCTCGGTAGGTTCCTGACCACTCTCCCAGCGAAAGAGAGACCCGGTCCCAAGAAAACCGCCGCAATCGCGGCTCACAAAGTCCCACCTAAATAGCCCACCTAACACAGCCTGCCGGGGCTTGCGCGCGAACACGACGCAATGCTACTTTCATTTGCATGTCATTTAAATACTTCCCCCTCTACGAAAAGCAAAAAGATACTACCCAATATAAAAAAATCTCTTCCGATCACGTGCGCGTGGAAAAAGTCGGCGAGCGCGAGGTTCTGATTGTAGAACCTGAGGCCCTCGAATTGCTTGCGCAAGAGGCATTGAGCGATGTGTCGCATCTGTTGCGCCCAAAACACCTTGAAAAGCTTGAAAAAATTCTGCAGGACCCAGAAGCATCCCCCAATGATCGCTTTGTGGCGGTGGATTTGCTGCGCAATGCGGTGATCGCAGCGCAAATGGAGTTCCCATCCTGTCAGGATACGGGAACAGCGATTGTAGTCGGCAAAAAAGGGGAGCGCGTCTTCACCGGTGCTGACGACAAGGAATTCCTGTCCAAAGGGATTTTCAACACTTACCAAAAACGCAATCTGCGTTTTTCTCAGATGGCGCCGATTTCTTTCTTTGAAGAAAAAAACACCGGCAGCAATCTGCCAGCGCAGATCGACATTTATTCCGAGCAGGGTGAGGAATACAATTTCCTGTTCCTGGCCAAAGGTGGCGGCAGTGCGAATAAATCCTATCTGTATCAGAAAACCAAAGCGGTTTTGAATCCGGAGGGTTTTGAAAAGTTCGTGCGCGAAACGCTGAACTCTTTGGGGACGGCGGCATGTCCACCGTATCACCTGGCGTTCTGCGTGGGTGGGACGTCTGCGGAAGAAACTCTGAAGATCGTGAAATACGCGTCTGCGGGTTATCTGGATGGTTTGCCAACGACAGGCAGCGAAGGCGGTCGTGCCTATCGTGATCTGGAAATGGAAAAACAAGTCGAGCAGTGGGCCCGTGAAACCGGCATCGGCGCTCAGTTCGGTGGCAAGTACTTCGTGCACGATGTGCGCGTGATTCGTCTGCCTCGTCACGGGGCAAGTTGCCCGATCGGCGTGGGTGTCAGCTGTTCTGCGGACCGCAATATCAAAGGCAAAATCACCCGTGATGGTATTTTCCTTGAGCAGCTGGAGCTTCACCCGGAACAGTACCTGCCAAATCACCTGCAGGATGCTGGTGCTGAAGCGATTGAAATTGATCTGAACAAACCCATGGCAGAAACGCTGAAAGTTCTTTCCCAGCAAAAAGTGGCAACCCGTGTGATGCTTAACGGTCCGATGATCGTGGCTCGTGACATCGCCCATGCGAAGCTGAAAGAAAAAGTGGATCGCGGCGAAGGTGTGCCTCAGTACTTCAAGGATTATGCGGTTTATTACGCGGGTCCTGCAAAGACACCAAAAGGTTACGCTTCCGGATCCTTTGGTCCGACGACCAGTGAGCGCATGGACCCTTATGTGGGCACCTTCCAGGCGCTGGGCGGTTCGATGATCATGCTGGGTAAGGGAAACCGCAGCCCTCAGGTTACAGAAGCCTGCAAACAGTACGGTGGCTTCTATCTGGGGTCGATCGGCGGCCCGGCGGCTCGTTTGGGTAAAGAATGCATCACGAAAGTGGAAGTGCTGGATTTCCCAGAGCTGGGCATGGAGTCTGTGTGGAAGATCGAAGTGAAAGACTTCCCGGCCTTTATCATCGTCGATGACAAAGGAAATGACTTCTTCAAGTCCGTGATCAAAAGACTTTAAAAATTAAAAAGCCTCCCATTGGGAGGCTTTTTCTATTTCACTTGTTTTACTTCACCTGTTTATTTTACGTTGCCGTTTTCTTTCAAAAGCAGGGGCGAGATTCCCACAAACAGGTTCATGATCACCGGTCCGATAAGAAGGCCCGGCAGCCCCATCATGATGATCGCGCCGACCACACAGGTGAAGCCAATCACGGCAGAAATATCCTGCTCACCGCCAATAATAAACGGCTTGATGATATTGTCGATACTTCCCGCGATTGTTGCCACGATGAACAGGCCAACGGCTGCGCCGGTGCGGTCGCCAATAAAGGCCAGCACACACAGCAGGTAACCCACAGGGGCCGCGCCAATCACCGGGATAAAAGACACAAAGAAGGTGATGGTCAATACCAGCCAGAAATCACCTTCGCCAAAGATCAAACTGCCGGCACCGATCAGACTTGCTTGAATCAAGCCGATGACCAGCGTGGAAAACAGAGTGATCCAGCAGCTTTTTTTCGTGATCAGGATCAGTTTTTCCGTCGTTTCCTCGCGAAGCGGGGAATACTTCAGGGTGAATTTTTTGATGCCCGGTGCTTTAATCAGCATCACGGTCATGGATATCAAAAAGACAAAAATCAAAAGTAAAATCGCCGGAAGCTGACCCAGGAACTGCGTGGAATACTCCAAAGCGCTGCTGCCGATTTTATGCAGCACATTTTCCATCACCTCTTTGGCCGGACCGGCCAGATCAGTTCCGGTGAAATCTGAAAGCTTTTGCAGCAGATTCAGAGCGTAATTTTTCAGATTGTGTGCCTGAGTCAGGATCTGGTCGGTTTCAATATTTTTCGGCTGGCTGGCGTAAACGACGATGCGATAGATGGCCAAAGACAACGGGATCAGGAACAGTCCCATTCCCACCAGCATAAAGATAATGGACCAGGATTTGCGCCCCAGACGGCCTTTCCTGCTAAGCTTTTCAATCCAGTCATTCAGACCCATGGCAAAGACACCGGCAAGAAGCAGAGGCATCAGGAAGGGAATATTGATAAATAAAAAGGCCGTCAGTAACAGCGCAAATAAAACCCAGTGCACAGCTTGCGGTTTGTCTTTGAAAGAATTCAGCATAACGTCCTACACTTTCTTGATAAATAAATCCTGGCTGCCACGAATGCGTTCAGCATAGATGCCTTTTTCAGATCTTTTGCCGGCGCTGATAATCATTGTGATGGCGGCCCCGGAGGGCAGATCCAGCAGCTTTTTCACGCGGACTTCGTCAAAGCCCTCCATCGGACAGCTGTCATAACCGGCAGCACGAAAAGCCAGCATCAGGTTTTCACAGGCCAGGGCGGTGGTTTTGGTGGCCCATAGCAAATTGCCGCTGCGACCAAAAGGCCCGCGTGGCATAACCCGGAACATTCCCAGGAAAAACACAGCCAGGCTTTTAAACGGTGCCAGAATATGCAAGGGACCATTGCCATACACGAACGGCACAAGTTTGTTGTAATAGGCATGAACACTTTTCGGGGTGTCATGGCGGTTGGAAAAATAAGCCTGATTGATCTTCTGACCCCGCTGCCATTGATCGGGACGGGCCACGCAGGCAATCAGCGTCGGCGCGGTACGCGCTGCCGGCTGATTCAGACAGAATTCTTTCATACGCTGAAGCTTGTCCGGGCTTTTTATCCAGTAAAATTCCCACGGCTGAAGGTTGGAGGAATTCGGTGCCAGCAATCCCAAACGCAGGCATTCTTCGACGACAGCATCCGGAATCGATTCATTGGTATAGTGGCGGACAGAACGACGGCTTTCGACAACTTTGGTGAATTCGCCAAAGTCGCATGCAACTGCAGGTTCAGAATACATGACGTCAGGAGCTTTGCTGAAAATATTGTCGGACATCTAGTCTTGAACCTCGCACTGCATGCGTGCATCGCTACGGCAGTTGATCCAGGTTCCATCGTGTTTTGGTGGTAAATAGCTGGGGCTGCAGAATGTGTTTTTGAATATGGTGTAGGTCAAAGAGCGCCCACGATGGGTCATCTCGCAGGTCCAGCGGACATCGCGTTCGGCTTCGCTTTCGGCGCGGCGCTTGATGTCGTTAAAACAGAAGGTTCCGCTGTTGGCATTGCAGTAGGAATACTCCGAACCACGTCCGGTGACCTGGATGGTTTTGGCAAAAACTGACTGTGACATAAGAATTGCAAATACAGCAAGAATGAACGCTTTCATAAAGGCCTCCGCCTCTCAATCAACGCACAGTTTAGAGGGGGAGGCAACAGACAGTGTTATCAAGGCATAGCGTCAGTGTCAGGCTTGGGTAAGAAACTGAACGCCCAGTTCCTGAGCCTGCTCAATCTCGTTCCAGCGTGACCAGCGGACTTGTCCTTCGACGCTGACATATTCACCTTCTTTGTTCTGGTAGGTGAGATTGACAAAGTCTTTCTTCGTATAGAATGGAGCCTTAATCTTAAGGCAAGAGCCGTTAAGTGAAATGTTCTCAAAGGCACCTCCCATGATGGGTTGAAAGCCGCGGTTTTCCATTCCCGAGGGCAGCATAGACGGACTGACCATGGCGCGGCTTTCCTGCGTTTCGCGCTTGTCCTGACGAAGCTCCAGCTGACGGCCATTCAGGTGGGCCTGGATGTCTTTCAGCAAGTTGGCCTCTTCGGTCTTCCACAGCACCACGAAGTCATTGCGGGATTTCAGGCGGATTTTCATCGAGCTTGAAAGCTCGTTCACCACGAAGAAGGTCTTCACATTGCGGGTGGTTTTTTGCAGATAGCTGTACAGGTCAAAGTGCCGCACTTCCAGAAAAGGCAGGAAGACGACGATAATTTTTTCGACGTCGTTGTTTTGCAGAACCGGGCGCAGCGAATAGGGATTGTCGATCAGTGTGCAATCGAAAGTCTTTTCGTTTTTCAGTTGCGCAGGAATACGGTTGGTCCCGGTGATAAAGATTTGTGTGTTCATCATTCTTAAGTTCCCCCTTGTGCAGATTCCTATAAGCAAGCATGAAGCCAGCTTCAGACCTGCGCAGAATGGCTCTTCAGAAAAAGTGCGTGAACAGGTGTCTAGAAATTACTGACAGTGTTAAGTTCCTTCCTCTCAAAATGAGACTCTGACGGGAGGAGGGGTGAGAGGGCCTCTTGCTCAGGCCCCCTCACTGGAGGGAAGGGTATTTGAATGGATACAGCGTAAATGCCGCCTCCTATATAATAGGAGTGAAGATCGCCAAGCTGATCTTTCTCACCATAGAGACCACCCTGGGAGAGGTTCATGGGCTCTGTGGTATGAAAGCGCAAGTGAAGCTGTTGATCTGGGCTATTTGCCGTTACATCGTTCATGCAAAGTCAGTAATGCAATCGTGGGGCCCTCGGTGAGAACGCATATATTTCATCTGACATAATTTCGTGAGTTTTTCGGGGCAAAATGACCCGATCCGCAGGAGAAAGACCCCCATGCGTTTAAACAATATTAATAGTGTCTTTTCCTTGCGATGAGACCCTTCTTCACCTAAGAATGAGTTAAGACTGAATAAATCATAAATCCTGGGAGAGAAGGGTTTTTGTGAAAAGACTAAAGCGGCTGTTCGTTCTGTCACATGAATGGAATGTCTTTCTTGTTCTGTTGATTATCATTTCCGTCAGCGTACTGAGCTGGTGGATGGTTAAGGTGCATCTTGAAAAAGAATGGAATGCACGTCTTGAATCAGAAATAGGAAGTGTTCAGGCGGTGATCAACCGCGAGTTCTTCGGCTATGGTCAGTCGTTGATGGACACACGCGCCTTTTTCCAGTTGGCAGGAATTCCCACAGCGAAAGAATATCAGGACTATGTGGATTCTTCCCAGGTGCTTCGACGTTTCCCGGGGTTGCAGGGTATTGGCTTTGCGCAAAAAGTTGAAAAAGACGGTGTGCCCGGTTTAGAGCGCGCCATGCGCGATCAGGGCTTTGTCGATTTTAAATTCTGGCCCGAAGGGGAGCGTCCTTTATACACTTCAATTACTTTGATTCAGCCCCAGGATTGGCGAAACAAAAAAGCCCTGGGCTTTGATATGTACTCGGATCTGACTCGGCAGTCGGCGATGGATAAAGCGCTGTTGGGAAATCTGATGGCGGTGTCTGATCCGGTGGTCCTGGTGCAGGATGATCAGGAGGAATTCCAAAAAGGTTTCCTGATTTATCTGCCAGTGACCAAGACGATTGACGTGTCGGGTGAAGTGGAGCCCAAGAACATGCTTCTGGGGTTTGCGTACTCGGTGGTGCGTATCAACCGTTTCTTTAACGGCGCCTTCGGGGTGCCGCAGTTCTATGATGAAAAGGTCAATTATAAGATCACCATCTATGATCAGAAGATGGGTCGCACCATTCCGATCTATGAACGCTTCCCGTCCAAGTCTGAAGACAAGGTCGTTTCTGATATCTCGGTCAGCCGTGAAATCAAAGTCTTTGATAAAACCTGGACAATTCACTTTGAGCCTTTGCCGCATTTCTTTAACTGGTACGAACGCTATGTCCCGATTCTTTTTGCGTTTGTGACACTGGTGATGTTGTCGGTGATTTTCCTGGCATTGTGGTCCACACAGCAGTTCCTGAAGTTCAGTGAACGCCATAAAGCCTCTTTGTCCCAGCTTTCCAAGAATAAATCCGAGGATATCGCCATGTTCCGCAAGCTGAACACGGTACAAGCGGATTTGTCTTCGGCCATTGAAGGCAGTTCTTTGTTTGAAAAGTTCTGCACACACATGGAAAGCGTATTTGGTGTCGAGGATTGCGCTGTCTTTGTCCGTGAGCAAAAAGGCCCTTATGAAAAGCGCTTCCAGAAAAATCTGAACGTCTTCCCGGATATTCTGGACGTGCCACGTGAATTTGATGTCCATCTGGGCGAAGGGATCCTGGCCACTCAAGGCGCGGTCGAGGCCATGCAAAAAGCCCTGGCCATGATACCACCCGACGTGCGTAAAACTCTGGATCAGTCGCCTTACTACCTGATCCGCACGGCCATGCATGAATCCGGCAAGGAAACCTCGGTGCTGATCGTGTTGAAGGGCCCCAAAAGCCTGCTGGATTCGGAGATGAAGTCCTATGCGGTTCAGCGTGTGGTGGGGAAATTCACCATGTCCTATGATAAGGCCATTTTGCTTCGTCGTGCGGAAGATGCGAACTTTATGAAAAGTTCGTTCCTGGCCAACATGAGCCACGAGATCCGCACACCGTTGGGAGTAATCGTAGGGTATTCAGAGATTCTGGCAGATGACGATCTGGAGCCCGGCGACAAAGAGCAAATTGTCAAAAGCATTAAACGCAACGGTAAAGAGCTGGCGCGTTTGATTGATGATATTCTGGATATCTCCAAGGTGGAAGCCGGCAAGCTGCACTTTGAAATGGCTCAGGTGAATCTTGAAAACCTGATTCAGGAAATCAAATCCATCATGGAAGTGCGCGCTTCCGACAAGAAAATCCAGTTCAGCACGGCGAAGCTCAGCAATGTGCCGTCGATGGTGGTGACTGATGATGTGCGCCTGAAACAGATTCTGGTGAATGTTGTGGGTAATGCCATCAAGTTCACGGAAAAAGGCGGCGTGAAGCTGCTGTATAAAACCTACGCCAGTGATCATGGCGAACAGTTCCTGGAATTCCAGGTGCAGGATAGCGGTGTCGGTATCAGTGAAAAAGGCCGTGAAATGCTGTTTAAGCCGTTTTCTCAAGCCGATGTTTCCACGACCCGCAAGTATGGTGGCACCGGCCTGGGGCTGGCACTTTCCAAGCGTCTGGCTGAACTTCTGGGCGGGGAGCTTTTCCTGCAGGAATCCTCTATCGGCAAAGGTTCCACCTTCTGTCTGCGCATTCCGCTGAAGGATCTTGAAAAACGCGCTTTCAATGTGCGCCCTGAAAAAAATGTGGTGAAGGTGGAAAGTGCTCTGGATGACGGTCCCAAGCGCGAGATCGACTGGGGTGCTTTGGATCTGAAAAATCTGCTGGCAGGATCAAGAATCCTGCTGGTCGAGGATTCTGAAGACAATCAGGAAATATTTGAACACTTCCTGCGCAGTGCCGGGGCGGATGTGATGATTGCGGATGATGGTGAAAAGGCTGTGGACCAGGCTTTCCGGTACAATCCGGATTTGATTTTGATGGATATCCAGATTCCCAAATTCGATGGTCGCGAGGCCACCAAGCGCATTCGTCAAAAGGGCTTCACTCGCAACGTGATTGCCCTGACGGCCCACGCTCTGCATGAAGAACTGCAAAGTTGCCTGGAAGCAGGCTGCAATGGTCAGATCACCAAGCCGGTGTCCGGAGAGCTGCTGGTGCAGGAAGTTTACTTCTATCTGAATCACAAGGTTTGATATGGCAGCGATGATTGTGCCTGTGGAATCAAAAGTGAAATACCTGCGCCGTCGTGATGCTGAGCTCGAATCCCTGTTGGGGATGATTGTGGGTGCGGAGTTGTTTGAGCTGGGAAAAAAAGTGGGGCATCAGGTCAAAGGCAATGCCGCGACTTTCGAGTTCAATGATCTCACCGACCTTGGCAAGAGGCTTGAGGCCGCTTGCCTTGCGGAAGATGGTCAGGCGGTGCAGTCTGCGGCGCAAGAGCTAAAGCAGAAGGTGACCGCCCTGTTGGAGCAGTATTCATGAGTGGCTGGTTTTCCCAACCAGCAGTCGATACACAAACAAAATCAGCATTGAGCCAAAGACCGAGGCGATAAAGCCGGCTGGCTCATAGGGTGCATAATATCCCGCACGGGTTCCGATAAAGTGCGCGACAAAAGATCCGGCGATACCCAGCATGCAGGTGATGATCCAGCCTCCGGGGTCTCGTCCGGGCATAAGTATTTTGGCAATGGCTCCCACCAGCAGTCCCAGAATGATGGCGACAATCATGATGTGCTCCTTTCGGTGTAAGGTGTTTGATGGAAGGCCACCCCTTCGGAGAATGCTTGAAAGGGTGGCCGCTTATCCGTCATCTGTCGTGGTCAAATGACGAACGAAAATATTGGGTTACTGTTGCGGGCGGCGGGAAGGGGAAGTTGGTTTATCCAGACTCTCTCTTGCGCTGCTGGCGTACTTGGCAAAGACGGAGGAGACTTTTTCAGAAGCCTCGTCTTTCGCCATGCCGTATTTCTGCTGCAAAATACCCGCGATGGCTGTGGCATCACCCTTGGTTTTATCCCACTCGTCATCGGTGATATTACCCCAGGCTTTATGCAGGTCGCCTTTGATCTCTTTCCATTTGCCCTGAATGATATCCTTATTCATGGTGTTCTCCTTTGTTGAGGGTTGTTGTGTTGTAAGTGATCAGTACCAGGGCTTTCGAGGCCTTGGCGTTGTTAAGTTCCGTGTCTGCCGGGTGTGTTGCGGCGTTAAGTTCATCAATCACCGTGATCTGTTGCAGATCTTTTTTCAGCACAGCTTTAACTGCCGCGGCTCGTTCATCAGCAAGTTTAGAATCTCCCGCGAGGATATGCTGCCCTGGCGAGGGATATTCCCGGTCGGCCCAGGCAAGAATGCGCACTTCCTGGATGCCCCCATGTCGTTCGGCGACTTCGGTAAGCTGATGGATTTTGCTTTGTTCTTCCTTGCTAAGCTCGTCGGTACCGGGCTGAAAGTTCACCACCGTGTAATGAGTAGTGCCGGGAGCGGTCGCCTCTGCAGACTGTGGTGACTCTGTTTTGGCAGAGTTAGAAGCGCATCCAGCGCCCAATATAAGAGAGCTGATTAAGGTCAGAAAAATGCTCGAGTTGCGTAACATAATGTCTCCTTATGGTGTTTTTCCGTGGGGCCAGAAGCCCGTTGCTATAATATGGCTGCAACTGGGGTGCCTTAAGATAATACCGCTTAAAACGAAATAAATAGACTTATGAATCTTATTTTTGGCCAAAGGTGGCAAAAAGCCACAAAAAGGTTGCGGATATATGCCCCGCTGGATTATCTCTATATTCAGAAGGGGGCTTAATGGACTCTCAAAAAACGATCCTGCTTATTGAAGATGATTTGGATTTGGCAGAGCTTGCAACAGCGTACTTCCGCCAAAAAGGCATTCAGGTTTTGCATATGGAAGACCCTTTGGAGGCTTTGAAATCCATCACTTCCAAAAAGCTGGTTCCTGATGCCATCATCACGGATTTGAATCTGCCCTTGATGTCGGGCCTGGATTTTATCAAAGCTGCTCGCAATGAAGGTGTGGCGCTTCCGATTATTCTGATCACCGTTTCCAACGATGTCGACACGGCGGTGGAAGCCATCAATGCCGGCGCTTATGACTTTGTGGTGAAACCACTGCATTTCCCTCAGCTTTTAATTTCTGCGCAACGGGCATTCAAATTTAATTCCTTGAATGAAGAAAATGAAAACCTGCGCCAGACTCTGGATTTCAGCAAAGGTGTGAATCCTGATGGCATCATCGGAAAAAGTGATGCGATTCGCAAAGTCGTGGATCTGGCCCGCCGGGTGGCGAAGAGCGCTTCGACCGTTTCGATCACTGGTGAAAGTGGCACGGGGAAAGAAGTCTTTGCCAAAGCCATTCATAACTGGAGTCCGCGCGCCAAGAAACCTTTTGTGGCGATCAACTGTTCAGCCATTCCGGAAAATCTTCTGGAATCTGAATTGTTCGGTCACGCCAAGGGATCTTTCACCGGTGCGGTGGAAAAGAAAGTCGGTCTTTTTGAAGAAGCCGACGGCGGCACATTGTTTCTGGATGAAATCGGGGATTTGAATCTGTCCTTGCAGGCCAAGCTTTTGCGCGTTTTGCAAGAGCGCGAAATCAAGCGGGTGGGTGAAAATCAGTCCCGTTCGGTGGACGTGCGCGTGATCGTGGCGACCCATAAGGATCTTCGTCAGGAAGTCGCGGAAAAACGTTTCCGTGAGGACTTGTATTTCCGTCTGAATGTGATTCCGGTGAAACTTCCGCCGCTGCGGGATCGTCGTGAGGACATTCTGCCTTTGGCAGAGCATTTCCTGAAAAAATACAACGCCATCAATGGCACTCAGGTGCAGGGGTTTAAAAAATCCGCCAAAGAGTTTTTGCTGACTCAAGGCTGGCGCGGAAACGTGCGCGAACTTGAAAATGCCATTGAACGGTCCGTGGTTCTTTCATCCGGGGCCGAGATTGATGTTGCGGCCTTCACTCTTTTTGATGAACCGGCATTGCAGGATGCTTTCTTAAGTACAGAGGATAAAAAGAACGCCTTTGTTTTTCATTTCGGTGACGAGGTCGAACCTTTGCACGAGCTGGAAAAGAAATACGTGCAATTCGTCTATGAAAGAAAAAATCGCGCAAAAGAACTGACGGCCAAAGCTCTCGGTATTGATCGAAAAACCCTGTATCGCAAACTGCAGGAAATTGACCCGCAGGTTTCCGTCTAGGGGAAAATTCCTCAGGGTGCGGGGTGATTTGCCTCGCGCCAGGGCTTATAACGATTTTAAACGTTTTAAGCCTTGGTGGTTCCCTTGCATTACCTTTCTTGTGAGATAACAAGGAGGGTATCCATGACTTCGATTATTCGTCTGGCGCTGGCTTTGGGTTTTGTAGGCGCCATCACTTACGCACAACCTGATGTCGAGCTGGCCACAGCCCGTATGGTGGGTGCATCACAGGTCGCACCCGTCTTTTTTGAGCCGGGAAAAAACAATATGAACGGTGAAGAGAAAAAAGAACTGCGCTCGTTCTTCACCTCACTGCGTGAGTCTGACAAGATCAAATCCGTGCGGGTTTTAAGCTGGGGAGATCGCGAGTATCCGGCGAAGGATGAAAAAGCCTCTGCCAAACAAATTTCTTTGGCCAAAGATCGCGCCGACTCCATTAAAAAGTTTTTGCAGCAGGATCTGAAGATTGATTCTGTGGATACGCACAATATGACCGAGCGTCCGTCCAAACTCAGTGAACTTTTCAAAACCGATGACTATGAAGTGAAATCCTCGGCCGAAGCCACCGGCGCAGCACCAGCTCAGAATAAAACCGGTGTGTTTGAAGAAATGGCCCGTTCCACCACCGCTTTGGTGTTGGTGGTCTTGCAGTAAAGGAATGAGCTTTCCCAGTTGAAATTAGGATTTCATCGGGGCTGGGCTCATAATTGTCGGATGGATTTAAATCAGATCATGTTCTTAATAATCCTGGCTTTGGCGCTGTACTTTTTTGTCAGCGAAAAGCTGGGCGTGGATATGACGGCCTTGCTGATCATCCTGGCATTGGCGGTGACGCGGATTCTGGATCCCAAAGAGGCCTTTGCCGGATTTTCAAGTGAACCGGCCCTGATTGTGGTGGCGGTGTTTGTGCTGTCCGCAGGTCTTTCTGCCACGGGGCTGACAGATGCCATTGGCAATGCCGTCAGTCGGGTGGCTGGGAAAAATCAGTGGACGGCAAATCTGGTTATCATGACGACGGTGGCGGCACTTTCGGCCTTCACCCATCACTTGATGGTCACCGCGATGATGCTTCCGATTGTGATGCGACTTTGCCGGGAACAAAACCTTCCCTCTTCGCGATTATTGATTCCCATGGCCACGGCAGCATCCCTGGGGACGACACTGACTTTGATTGGTGCGCCAGCCTTTCTGCTGGCAAACAGCGTTTTAAAGCGGTCCGGAGAACCGGCCTTGCGGTTGTTCTCAGTGACCCCGTTGGGGGCCACACTGGTCGGTGTCAGCTTTGTGCTGATTTTGCTTTTGTTATGGGTTCTGCCAAAGACATCAGGGCGCGATCATCATGATGAAAAATTTCGTATCGAAGAACTTTTCACCGAGTTGGTGGTTCCGTCTGGTTCCCGCTGGGCGGGGATGGGTTTGGCGCAGTTTCAGAAAGAAATGGAAAAGCGGTTTGAAATCGTCGGTCTTAAAAGAAACGGCATAAGGATTTCCACCTTGGAAGCCGAAGTACAGTTGGAAGTGCACGATGTGCTGCTGGTTAAAACTTCGCCCGATGAGCTCTTGTCGGTGGACGAGAAAATGGGTCTGGCACTAAGGACGGTGAAAAAGTACGGCGAAGAAATAGCCGCCGCCGAAGAAGGGCACAGCAAGGTCGCCGAACCCATGATTGTACAGGCTTTGGTTGCTCCTCAGTCTTCTTTGGTGGGAAAAAGTGTCGGTGAAATTGATTTTGTGCGCACCATGGGGGTTGTTGTTATCGGGCTATGGCGCCGGGGTGGGTGGATGTATCACGAGCTTTCTCAGGCGCGGTTGCGCGAAGGGGACTTGATCATTCTGTGGGGGCATGAAAATCAGCTGGATGAAATCAATGCCAAATACAGTCATCTTCTGATGTTGTTCCCGATGAACGTGCGACCGAAAAAACGGGTGAAGGCCAAAACAGCGGCTCTTATCATGGGAACGTCGGTATTGGTCGCGGCGACGGAAACTCTGCCTCCGCATATCGCGTTTATGATGGGGGCGGTGGCGATGGTTCTAAGCAAATGCATTTCCGTGCGCCAGGCGTATGACTCTATCGAAGTAAAAATCTTTGTGATGATTTCCGGGGTGATCCCTTTGGGGATCGCCATGGAAAAAACGGGACTGGCCACCTTGTTTGCTGAAAGTCTGGCACGGGTGATCGCGCACTGGGAGCCCTGGGCCATCATGATGACCTTCTTTGTGGCCGCCGGATTGTTGACTCAGATTTTATCGGATGCGGCAACAACTGTGCTGATTGCGCCCATTGCAATTGCATTTGCAAAAACCGCCGGGGTTTCGCCAACCGCGGCGGTGGTTTGTGTGACCGTCGGAGCCGTTGCGTCTTTTCTGACTCCGATCGGGCACCATGGAAATTTACTGATTCTGGGGCCGGGGAACTACCGATTTGTCGATTTCCTGAAAATCGGCTTTCCGCTGACGGCCCTGATCGCGGTGGTTACATGCTTTATGTCCCTGCATCTGTGGAGCTAAGCGGGGACGGCGGAGGAAGCTGCACCTGATCCCACTTGGGCACATTCACACCCAAAGTGATCTTCAGAACTTCATTCACGTCCTCGACAAAGTGGAAGCGCAGGTCTTTGCGAATATCCTCAGGAATCTCTCTCAGATCCTTTTCGTTTCTTTTGCAAAGAAGAATTTCCTGCACACCCGCCCGGTGAGCGGCAATGACCTTTTCCTTGATCCCGCCCACTGGCATCACGCTGCCCCGTAAAGAGATCTCTCCGGTCATGGCAATCTTCGGATCCACCGGCTTGTTCAGCAGCATGGAGGCCATCGAAGTCAGCATGGTGATACCGGCAGAAGGCCCGTCTTTCGGGATGGCTCCGGCTGGTACGTGCACGTGAATGTCTTTTTTTGCAAAGTCCAGCAATGGATCCAAAAGCGGCAGCCGTGATTTCAGCAGTGTCAGCGCAATTTTTGCCGATTCCTGCATCACCTCGCCCAGTTGTCCCGTCAGCAGCAGATTTCCCTTGCCGGGCATCTGGGCTGATTCGATAAACAGGATGTCCCCGCCCACCGGCGTCCATGCAAGTCCGGTTACCACTCCAGGAGGCAGCAAGCTGCCAATCATGTCGGTCGAGAATCTTTCAGCACCAAAGATTTCCTCCAGGTCTTTTTCTTCCACCAGCAGCGGCAGTCCTTCGGCTTTGATGATCTTAAGACTCATGTGTTTGCAGATGCTGGCGATCTTTCTTTGTAAATCGCGCACACCAGCTTCACGGGTGTAATGAGTCAGCAGTTTGGTCAGCGCCTGATCCGTGATTTGCAGTTGATTGTCTTCCAATCCATGCTCGATCAATTGCTTAGGCCATAGATGGTTGCGCGCAATCTGGCGCTTTTCATCGACCGTGTAGCCGCTGAGATCGATCACTTCCATGCGGTCCAGCAGTGGCAATGGAATGCCCTCCAAAGAGTTCGCAGTGGCGATAAAGAACACCTTCGACAAATCAAACGGCGTATCCAGATAGTGATCCTGGAACGTGTTGTTTTGTTCAGGGTCCAGGACTTCCAGCATCGCACTGGCGGGATCGCCGCCAAAGCCGCGGGTCAGTTTGTCGATTTCATCCAGAATAAAGACTGGATCATTTTCGCCGGCCTTCTTAATGCCTGCGATGATTCGACCGGGCAGGGCGCCGATATAGGTGCGACGATGCCCGCGAATTTCCGCGTCATCACGCACGCCACCCAGGGCCACGCGCACATATTTTTTACCCAAAGCACGCGCAATACTTTTGCCTAAAGAGGTTTTACCCACACCCGGAGGTCCGATAAACATCAGAATGGATCCCTGATGCGACTTGCGCAGTTTCATCACCGCCAGATGCTGCAGGATTCTTTTTTTGATTTTTTCCAGACCATAATGGTCTTCATTCAGCACGCGCTCTGCGGCCTCCAGATCAATGTTCTGTTGCGCGGACGACTGATTCCACGGCAGAGTTGTCATCAACTCCAGATGGGTGCGAATCATCTGATACTCAGGCGAAGCTGAATTGGATGTTTCCAGCCGGCGCAGCTGATTTTTCGCCAGTTCCAAAGCTTCCGCAGGCATTCCGGCCTTGTCGATTTTATCTTTGAATTTGGTGAACAGGTCCTCGCCCTCGTTGTCGCCAAGCTCTTCGCGGATAACGCGCATTTGTTCCCGCAGAATGCTTTCTTTTTGATTCTGCTGGAAGCTTTCCTGCAATTTGTCGCGGATGCCGCGCTGGATTTTCAGGCGTTCTTTCAGTTCCTGCAGGCGGTCCAAAAGTTTCAGGGCGCGGTCTTTCAGAGCTGCGATTTCCAGAATTTCCTGTTTGTCGGATATATTGATATCTGCGTAAGCGGCACACATGTTTACGAGTGTCTGCAGATCTTCAATTTCAGCAATCATCTCACGGATCTGCCTTGTGTTTCCGGGCAGAAGGTCCAAGAGGTCATCGCTGAGTTGGCGCAAAGAGGACAGCAGGGCTTCTTCTGTTTTTTTATCCAGATGTCCTGAGTCTTCCACGGCCTCGGTTTGCGCTTCAATGTGCCCGTCAGATTCCCGGCTGTGAATCAGGCGAACGCGTTGATGGGCTTTGACGAAAATATTATAACTTCCGTCTTCTTCCATGCGGAATGATTCGACTTTTGCCAGTGTGCCGACCTGATAAAGATCTTCAGCTTTGTCCACCGACGCATTGGGGTTTTTCTGCGTCAGCAATATCACCCAGTGATTGTCGCGCAGGGCTTTTTGTAAAGCCGATATACTTTTTTCACGTCCGATTCTTAAAGGCATACTGATGTCAGGAAACAGTACGGAATTCTTCAGAGGAATGACTGGGACGTAACCAGAGACGTATGACACGTGTTACCTCGTTTTCTCCCCATAAGTGGGGCTTCCTTAAAGATGAGCACGATCCGCCCGCCGTCAAGCCAGGGTGACTCCATAATCTTTTTCGATGCGGGATATGAGTTCTTTATAGTTTACAGGTTTCGTAAAATAGCCTTGCGCACCCAGATTGAGGGACTTTCGGATACTTAGCTCATCGTCATAAGCGCTCATCATATAGACATCAATATCGGGGAAGCGCTGCTTCACTTTCTTCAGCAATTCAAAGCCCGAAACGTTGGGCATATTAATGTCGGTGAATAAAACTTCGGAGCCCGGATTTCTTTGGGAACTTTCCAGATATGATAAGCAGGACTGGGCATCTTCAAAGAAGTGAAAGCGAATATCGCCTTTTTCAATGGGCTTTCTGAACTTCAGTTCGCACAGGGCACCGACACTGCTTTCGTCATCGACCACGACGACGTCCAAAGGTACTGACGTGTTCATAGACTGACCTCTGCCGTGCGTTGGGCACTGGGAAGTTCGATGGTGATAAGAGTGAACTCGTTTTCTTTGCTTAGAATTTGGAAAGAACCCCGGTTTTTTTCAACATTCTGTTTGGCAATCCAAAGTCCCAGTCCGGTTCCTTCGCCGGGTGGCTTCGTGGTATAGAACTCATCGCAAACATTGGGAAGGTGATTTTGTGGAATGCCGGTGCCATTGTCGCGGACTGAAAGGCGGCACAGAGCTTTTCCGGGCAAAAGCTCCACCTGCAGCTCTGGGATAAATGTGGTGCGGTTTCTTTGAAACTTTTCATTCAAAGCATAAAGAGCGTTGTCGATAATGTTGATAAAAACCCGTTCCATGGCCGGCGCGTCGACCAGGCGTGCCTGCACCTGAGGCGTGATGTTGATTTTTTTGACCAAAGCCGTTTTCAGATCAATATCGGTGATGGATCGCAGGAACATGTCCAAAGCCCGCTCGACCAGAGCAGAGAAATTAACCCATTCCGGTTCCTGGCTGGTGTCCTGACGGGCCTGTTTTAACATGTTGGTGATAATGTCACTGGCACGCATGCTGTGTTGCTGGATCATTTCAACGGCGCGGTCACGGGATTCTTTGTCGAGGTCGCTATCCTGCAGCAGCTCTGAAGCGTTGATAATGATGTTCAAAGGATTCTTCAGCTCATGGGCAATACCGAAGGTGATGCGTCCGATAGTCGCAAGTTTTTCCTGAGAGATAAGTTGTTTCTGTGTGGCCTGAAGTGAAGCGAAGGCTTTTTGCAGTTCGCTGGTGCGTTCGTTAACAAGTCTTTCCAGACTTTCGTTGATTCTTTTTAAAGAGTCCTCCGCCGCCAGACGGCGGTACTCGGTCCCGATGCGGGCGGCAAAGAATTCCACAATCGCTGTCTGCATTTCCAAATTCGCAAAAGGCTTTTCGTCCATGATCACCAGCAATCCAATAAGACGACCATCTGTGTGCAGAAAGGGGGATCCCAGATAGGACTGTACATTCATATCCTTCAGCATCTGGTCTTTGGGGAATTCCTGCTGCACGTTCGTGGAATAGCAGGCCACACGGGTCCCGCAAAGGACCTGGGTGCACGGGGTGTCTTCCAGGTTATAGACGACGTTGTCGGTGAAACCCTGGTTCGCCCATAGAAAGTCCGTTTGAATGGATTTGCGCTCAGGTTCAATGGCGTGACCAACCATCACGTATTTGACGTCCAAGGTGGTGGCCAGACGGTGCACCAGCTCGCGAATGTATTCTTTACCAGAAAGCAGCTGGTCCACATTGTAGATGTCTTTAATGACCTCCAAAGATTGAAGAGTGTTGCTTTCCATAGCTGGCCTCCAGCCAGTCCATTTTAGCACTCTGTCCGGGGAAAGATCGCTTTGGTCCGTAGGCCTGTTAAAAGTCATCTGATTTTCCGGATTTCCGGACAGCTCGTCCCCGTTTTCAGAAGCTGAGGGGCTAGGGGAGCGTCAGCTATCCACTGAGTGGATCTGACAGGGCACATCCCTTGCTGAAGGGGATCAGCATCGGAAATGAGTTTTTTCCAGAAAGGTATATTGTGAAAAATTTAGTATGTACGGTCTTGGGGGTTTTGTTGTTGAGTTCAGGTGTTCAGGCGGCACCAGTGAGTGCGGCTCTTGCTGAAAAAGCCAGAAAGCTTGCTGACCATTTGCAGGCCGTGGAATCGCAGCTGGTATATGCTGACCACGAGGAAGTTCGCTATAGCCTTGAAAAGCTTGAGATCACCTTGGGACGTTATCAGAAAAAAGAATCCCGCGTGCCGTTTGCCTGTATTTCCAATGGCAGTTCTGATCACTTTGAACGCTTCGTTCCGACTGATTTAGCAACTAACAAAGCAGTGGGTGGCGGGACGAGTTTGGATAAATGTCGTCAACTGATTGAAAAACAGATGAATGGTTTGATGTGTGTCTCGAATGGCAGTGACGATCACTTTGAGCGTTTCAGTCCTCTGGATTTGGCGACACGTAAAAAAATCGGTGGCGGCACTTCGTTTGATGCCTGCCAGGTGTTGATTGCAAAAGCAACGTCAGGATTTATGTGCGTTTCCAACGGAAGCGACGGCGCTTTTGAAAGCTTTATCCTGCGTGACCTTAAGAACGCCCGCAACATTGGCGGCGGAACGTCTCTGGATAACTGCCTGTCCGCAATTCCTCGTTAGTTTTTAAATCCATCCACCAAGGCGATGTCTCGGGTCATGCCGCCGAAGGGGCCGCAGTAAACGGTCTCTTCAAGCCATTTGGTTTCATCCGGGACTTCGTCTTTGAAAATAATTTTAGACCAGAAGCGGTTGATACTGTCCCAGTTATAACCGCGACCCTTCAGGTGGTCTTTCGATTCAAACGGTGCTGACGTCGCAATCACATGAGTCATCGGGCGACGGGCGTTGTTGATCAATTCAAAAAGATAAGGTTTCTGGGTTTCTGCATCCGGCAGGCTTAGCAGGTAAAGCAAGGCATCCACATCGTTGATTGCGCGGTGGGAATCAGTGAAGAACCCGTGATAGATATTCAAAAGCTCCAGCTTCGGGCTGGTAAAGCCCTTGTCGGGCCATTCAACCTGTTTAAACGAACAAGCCCATACGCGCTCTGTAGATGTTTTGGATCTGCGATCGATGAAAGGGCGGTCAAACTTCGCATTGTGCGCGATGATCAACTGACATTCATTTAAAAGAGCATCCACAGCAGTCCAGTCGATCTGCTTGCCGGCCACCATTTCATCGGTGATCCCGGTCAGAGCCTGAATTTCGGGTGTGATCGGTTTCCCTGGATCCTGGAAGCTGGAATAGGTCTTGGTGACAGCCAGAACTTCGCCCGAGTTTTTGTTGAAAAGGAACTGGCGAATACCGATTTCAATAATGGTGTCTTCGGCCTGGTTTAAACCCGTGGTTTCGACGTCCAAAATAGCGGCAACACGCACGATGTCGGCATTGTCCCGAACCCAGGTCGTGGTCGCATAAGGGGGTGTATTAAGTTTGCAATCCTCAAGGTGTTTGAGGGTGACTGATTTACCGTCTGCTGATTTACCGATCCAACGAAATGCCAAGGGACAACTCCTTAAAAATCGCGCCCATTTTAGGGTTGCCCAAGTCCACTTGTCACGGGGCACCTGTGGCGAAGCGATGCGGCGAAAATCTGAATGTCCCTGAATTGACTTTTTTGGGCCGGGCGTAAAGACTTTTAGTATGAGTTTGGAAAAAGTTTTGATTATTGATGACCATCCGATTGTCCGCGCCGGCCTAAAAACCGAGGTGGAGCGTCTTTCTGATACTTTCACCGTTGTAGGAGAGGCTGAGGAAGCCGTCCGCGCCCTGCAGATGATTCAAACTGAAAATCCAACAGTGATTTTGTTGGACCACCATCTTCGTGGCTCCAGCGGTTTTGAAGTTCTGGATTTTATCCGCAAGTTCAACGCATCTATTCGCGTGATCGTATTCACTCAGTCGTTGGAATCAGCCATTTTGAAAACTTACTGGAATTCCCCGGTGGTGGCGATTGTCAGCAAAGGGTCCTATATCGAGGATGTGCCCAAAGCACTGTTGGCTTTGAAAAACGGGGATCGTTTCCTTTCAGACAATATCCGCCAGGCCATTGATAAGGCGGGTGTGGAAGTTCTGACCAAGCGAGAGGTCGAAGTGGCAAGAATGGTTGCCACAGGCCGTTCCAATAAAGAAATCGCCGAAGCTTTGGGTTGTTCTGATCAGACGATCAAAACTCACAAGACCAATATCATGACCAAACTGGGCGTGAACACTTCTGTGGAAGTTGCCATGTGGGTAACGAAGCAGGGGCTATCTTAAAACCTATTCAAACAATCATCCAAAAAGCGCGCAGATTTTTTCTGCCGCGCTTTGAAGTGTACACCGACGGCAGTGTAAAGAACGGTCGGGGTTCCTGGGCCTATGTGATTGTTCGTCGTAACCGCGTGCTTCGTGAATGCAGCGGCGCCTCTTTAAAACCCACCAACAATCAGATGGAGTTTCAGGCCGCCATCGAGGCCCTGTCGTCTTTGCCGGAAAAATCCCGTATTGAAATTTACACCGACTCGCGAGTCCTGATTGAGACCCTGCAAAAGGTCCCGGAATGGAAAGCTCTGGGCTGGGTGAAGTCCCGCGGTCAGCCGATTCCCCAGGTCAATCAGCTAAAGCAACTGGATCTGCTGTTGTCGGTGCGGGACGTGCGATGGAAATGGGTGAAGGCACATTCGGGAATTAAGCACAACGAACGATGTGACATGCTTTGTATTCAAGCGCGGTCTGGGTCCTGAGTTGACTTGAGACCAGCTCGAGGTCATCATTATTTCATGCTTAAATCCAAAATCATCCTGGCGTTGTCTTTGTGTACTTTGTTTGCGGCTTGTTCTCCGATGAGCTCCATGACTGCAAATAAGCGTGATGCCGAATTCTATGGCCGCTTTGTGAATCCTGCTGAGCAAATGGACAGTGCTGCGGAAAAGCTGGATCAGGTAAAACTTCTTGAAACAGGCTCTGATTACCCAATGCGAATGGCGCTGTTCACGAATGGCAAATTCTATTATCAGGTGGACAAGCTGGGCGACGGACAGGGTTTGTGGGATGTGGCTGACGGCGTCTTGCGCCTTAGGGCGATCCGTCCGTTGTTTGATATGCACTTGTTTGTGTCGGGTGCTCAGGTAGAGGGCGACGAAACCGTGATTCGTTTCATCGACCGCCATGGATTCAATTCAATCAAAATTCAACTGCGCGATCCTGAACTGATGAAGCAGCAGGGGGTTGTTCCTCCGGCACTGCCTCTATATCAGGCTTCTGAAAAAGACATCTAGTAATGAGGCGGCTTTTCATTGCCGCGAATCTCATCACCTTCGGTTCCCAGAACTTCTTTCAGTCGATTGGTCAGACCCTGAAGCAGGGTCTCCATTTTGTCGATGGTCTTTTGCTGTTCATAAACTACATGATGCAGTTCTTCCAGCTTTTGTTCCTGGTGAGTCAGCTTGATTTCAAGATCAACGAATCTGTCTTCGCTCATAAAATCCTCTTAAGGGATGAAGGACATCACAAAGTAAGTTAATAGAATCACGCCGTGAACCGCCCCTTGAAGCAAGGTGGCTTTTCCGGTTCCCAGTGTGATCATGCCGGCCATGAATGTCATAATCAAAAAGACCATGTTTTTAGGATCCAGGCCCAGCATCAGTGTCTGGTTCGTGTAAAGGCAGAATGCAATGACGGTGGGGATCGTCAGTGCGATACTGGCGATACCAGAGCCCAGCGCCAGATTCAGACTGGTTTGCAGGCGGTTGGCACGTGCGGCGTTGATAGCGGCCCAGGTCTCTGGCAGCAACACGATACCTGCGATCAAAAGACCCACCATCGATTTTGGAGCGCCGACATAGTCCACACCCTGTTCAATCAATGGCGAGATCATTTTTGCAAGACCGATCACGGCAATCAGACTGACAGACAGGGAAATAAAACTCAGCCAGGCGTCGGATTTAGTGATTTCATGAGTGGGATCAATCGGGGAAATATCACTCTTGGTGTCCACGGCCTCAAAGTAGGTTTTGTGTGTGGTGGTCTGGAACAGAATGAACAGAAGATACAAAACCACGCAGATGATACCAATGAAGATCATTTGTGGCGGGTTGTAGGTGCCTACTGCGGTTGTGGTTGTGAAATTGGGAAGCACAAACACCAAAAGGGCCAGGGTCATCAAAACAACCATCAGACTTTTTGAGCCTTGAACCTGGAACTCCTGCTCTTTGTACTTCATACCGCCCAGAATCAGGCACAGTGCCACCATCCCGTTGGTGATGATCATCACCGCGGCAAAAATCGTGTCACGGGCCAATACAGCCGAATCAGCACTGACGGTGGATTGGTTCATCAAAGACACAATCAGTCCCACTTCGATGATCGTCACGCAAAGAGCAAGAACCAAGGTCCCCAGGCCTTCGCCAATTTTGTGGGCAATAACTTCAGCGTGGTGGACAGAGGACATCACTGCCACACCCAGGAACACCGCCGCGGTCACAGTGATCCACATATTGCCTTCGGCAAACATCGACGACACCAGGAACACGATGAAACTGACGGAGGAAATCAAATGCTGGGGTTCGAGTCCTTTTCGGATGAATTGGGCTGTGCTCATGATCATGGGTGTCCTCCTGCTAAGTGTTGAATAAAAGCCTTAGAACGGGACAGTCCTTGTGCGCAAGCATAAATCCGAAATAATCCAAGAAATTAACTATTTGAGAACGAAAAGCAGACGGAGGATCAGGGTGTTGTAGAGTGGGTAAAATAGAATCTAATTTTTTCGAGGCGTAGAAATGGAAAAGGCCCGATGGTTTACCATCGAGCCTTTATTGGTTGCGGGGGCAGGATTTGAACCTACGGCCTTCGGGTTATGAGCCCGATATGGTACCTACGAGACGATTCTCTAACGTCTCCATTTTATTCACAAAAACTAAATATTCCAGGGGCTTACCCGGTTCTTGAGGGACATAAACGTTTCGGCCAGATACTGCCTGTATCGGCCTTATGTTTGGCAAATGTCTGTCACTTTCTGCGCTCCCCTGGTCTGTTTTGGAATGAAGTGGAAGGCATCGTGGCTCGCATCAATGTTGAAGATTCACTTTTAACTGACCAAAGGTTTTTGCGACTGGTCATTAAGTTGGGCTCTGTGCAGCACGCTTTGGGCGTTGTGGTATGGGCGTGGCGCCTGGCTCAAAAGCATTACTTAAAGCCCGTAAACGACCGTTCAATCCCGTTCAACGAATGGATCAAGCAGGGATGTGATGACTACCTGATTGACTGTGGCCTGGCTGAAAAAACTGAGTTTGGAATTCTCATGGTCGGAAGCGCCAAGCAGTTTGACTGGCTTCTGCAGCGGCAAGCGGCCGGAGAGAAGTCTGCTGAGTCTCGCAAGCAATCTAAAGCATCAAAATCTAAAAAGAAATCGCCCACTCAACGGCCGTTGACGCCCGCTGATCACCCGTCAGCGATCGATCATCAGTCGAATAACGGCTCGGAACCTCTTTCCTCTTTTCTCTCTTCTCTTTCCTCTAACCTCTCAATTCCTCCCTCTCTTCTTCAGCAGGTCATTGATCATGTTTTCAGGATCTACCCACGGAAGCAGGGGTTGGCAGGCGGGAAGCTGATTCTCATGGGGGAGTTGAAAACCAAAGAGGATTGTCTGGACCTGCAGAACGCTGTTTGGAAGTACAAAGCTTACATTGAACAGAACCAGGTTCAGCACATCTATGGATTCAAAGGGTTCGCTCAGCAGTGGAGAGAATGGATACCGGCGGAGTCAGGGAGTGAACGATGACTCCTATGACGTTGCAGGAGTTCCAGGAGCAGGCCTTGCGGCTGCACAAGAGGTACCCATGGGTTTACCCAGGGAGGAAGCAAGTTGAGCTCGCCTGGCACGTATACGGACTTCCCCTGGAGTGGTTTAAGGTGAGAGTGGATTACGTCATCCGATCCGGCGACGGCCGTTACGACTGGGAGAGGGCTGCAAATGAGCGCCGCCGGGCATTGCGGACTGTGGATGTTGCGAAGGAAAGTCCCGTAGGTATCGTGCTGCAGGGGATCCGTCAGAGCAACGCGGATCTGGTCCTTGAGGTTCGGAACGTTAATGGTGAGATCTCGCATGGTCTCGTGCCGAGTGAGGAAGTTAGCGCATGGGATCTTGTGAAGAAGCAGAGCGCGCAAGACGGGGAGGTTCAGGGTGAGTAAGTTGGCAAAAGAGTATTGGATCGATCGGGAAGCTTTGGTCCGGCCGGCGATTTGCACTCACGTTTTTAAGAAGAATGAGTTTGAGCCTGGCGTGCGGGTGTACGTTGCCGGAAAAGTCGATCGTGATTTTGGCATCGGGATTCTTCTCGCTATCCTGTTCGGTGGAATTTGGAGTGCGTGCCTGTTCTTGTCCACGGGGAGTGTGTAATGCCGACAAGTAATCCAAAACTTCTAAATATGTCTCGCCAGGACGTCTGCTGCGCATGTTTTAAAGCGAACGAGTATCGCTGTGGCAGGCCGGTGGTTGAGGCTCATCATGTGCTTCCAAAAGGCATGGGAAACGCGAAAGGCGGCGACGACTGGTGGAACATTATCCCTCTCTGTACGGACTGCCACACGGCCGCTGAGTGGGCCTGGCATCGCAACTTGACGGCGTTCTTCGAGCGGTACCCGCATGTATGGAAGTATCTGAAGTTCGTCGGCTGGGAATTCATTCCTATGGGTTACAAGATGAAGCCCATTCACCCGGCTTACGTGAATCTGAAGCCCAAGGAAAAAGCCGTCTATGTGATTCCGGCGTCTACAATTAAAAAATACCTGGCTAAATAAAATGAAACCCTCCGAGCTAGGGGCTGGGAGGGTGAGGGTTTCTCCAAGGGGAGGAGAAGTTTTGGACAAAAACAGTGATAGCAAAAGTGTGAATTTATTGGAACATAATTCTTCTTTGACAAAAACTTTTCCACTTCAAGAAAGTCCGGAAAGGCCCGGCGTGAGCGGGATTCGTGGCGAGGTAAAAGCGGCTGGACGCAAGCCTCGTCAATGCAAAGATCGTAAACCATATCGCTCTGAATACGCAAGTCTGCTCGCGCAGCATATGGATCCAAATCAGATACATGGGCCGTGGTCTTTTTCTTCTTTCGCTGGCCGAGTGCAAGTCAGTGATCACACTTTGAGGAAGTGGCTCGCACAGGAGCCAGAGTTCAGAGCTGTGAAGGAAAAGAGAGAGTTGGAGTGGATAGAAATGCGTTAGGACTGTGTGGACTTTCCTCCGGGTGTTGAAATTGAAATAGACAGAAGTCTATTCATCATCAAGGAGGAAGTATGCAAAAGGGATTTCAATCTCTGAGTCAGCGAGAGCAGGAAGTCGCATTGAAGGTAACAACCGGTGCCAGCAACAAGGTGATCGCGACACAGCTTTTTGTTACGGAGAAGACGATCAAATTCCATTTGACGAACATCTATAAAAAGATGGGTGTGAAGTCCAGAGCGCAGTTGATCGTCCACTCGATTTCGAATGGGTGGGCACCCCGTCCGGAGATTCAGGAGGATCCAGTATTGCCAGGGGAGAAGTTGAATCAAGTGTCAGCGCCCCCACCAGCGGTTCCAGAAGGAGTCCCTACGCTGCCGGGAAATGCTCTTTGATAGAAGTTTGAACTGGTCCCCCTTTGTGGGGGACCTATTGAACCTTCAATCACCACAGAGGAGTTTAGAATGAAAATTGACGCTTATCCATTGCAATGGCCGCATGGCTGGAAGAGAACCAACGTCCGCGTCCGAAGTAAGTTCGCAAAGAGAGAGTTTGGTCAAGCTAGGGACGAAATGTTTCGTGAGCTAAAGAATCTTGGTGTGGGAAATTGGAACATCATTATATCTTCCAATATTCCACTTCGGAAAGATGGCCTTCCATACTCAGGCATGGCAAATCCGGCGGATCCAGGTGTAGCTGTGTACTTCAAGTTTAAAGGCAGAGATATGGTTTTTGCCTGTGATACCTACGTTTCAGCGGTTGATAACATGTGGGCAGTGGCAAAAACAATAGAGTGTCTGCGCACCATCGAGAGATATGGAGCGTCGGATATGCTGGAGAGAAGTTTCACAGGTTTCCAGGCGCTGCCGGCGCCGGCGTCAGTCGCAACATGGTACGATGTTTTGGGCGTTCCAAAGACTGCAACGAACGACCAGATAAAGAGCGCGTGGCGTGAAAAACTGAAGCAGCATCATCCGGATGTCGGAGGCTCACAGGAAAAGATGATTGAGATTAATGAGGCGTATAAAGAAGGGATGGCTCAGAGATGAGTCAGGAAGCCATTCTAAAAAAGATCCGCCGTCTTTTGGAATTATCTTCTTCACCAAATGAAAATGAAGCTCGTGCGGCAATGGAAAAGGCAAATGAGCTTCTTGTTAAACACAATCTGAGATTTCAAACTATTGAGTGCGACATTCAATACCAGAAGAGAAGCGTCCGGAGCGCAGGCCGGAATCTCACTCATCATCGCTATCTAGCCCAGCTTCTGATGGGACATTTTTTTGTTTCAGTAGTCCACACGCGAAAGTACCAGGTTACATCTGCGGGGCCTCGCTTTGTTCGGGAGATCGTACTCATTGGTGAAATGGTTAACTGTGAAATCGCTACCTATGTATTTGCATTCCTTGATGCTGTCTATCCGCAGCTTTGGAAGAAATATCGACGCGGTAGGAAGTTGGCATTGAGCACGCAAAAGTCCTATTACAGGGGGCTTAGTCACGGGATTGCGCTTGGTCTGGACCGAGTTCGTGCTGCGGCTGAAAACGAACGTGGTCTCGCTTTAATTGATGATCCTGGTCTTGAAAAATATGTCGACGAATTTACAAATGGGAAATCATCAAAGCCAAAACCAGAAGGTCGGAGCAATCGAAAGGCCTTGTGGGACGGATATATCGATGGTGGAAAGGTCAACATTATGAAGCCACTGGCCTCATCGGCGAAGACTGCGGACTTAAGAATCACCCAAGGAGAATGTGACGATGCCAAATAGTAGAGAGAAAACATGCCGAGGATCGTATTTGTTGGGAACGGCCTGCGGATCCTGCCTACGTTGCCACGAAGAGGCCGTGAAGCGAAATGAGATTAATTGGCAGAAGCATCCTGCAGGATCCGTTACTCATCACGAGGGCCGGCCATTGCAAGGTAATGCCATGGATCTCGAAGAGAAGATTTCTGCGCTAACAAGAATTTGTGGCGACAAAGACATCGAGATTGATCGTTTGAATCGGACAATAGATAGTCTCCGGAAAGAGCTGTCAGAGTCCAGGGGGTTGAAGTGAGTGGGTTTTACGCGAAGGTGCAGGCCTACGAGAAGGATTTGATCCTGGAGGCGTTGAAGGAGTCGAACGGCAACCGTCTGAAAGCTGCGGAAAAGTTGGAGATGCATCGGCCGACCCTTGTTCAAAAGATGAACAAGATGGGTATTGTTTATCCATATGAGAGCGTTGGTGATCTTGAGAAGGCAGAGCGAAATCGTCGCGACAAGCCAGAGTAGTCTCTTGCGAGGTGAATTATCAATCACCTCGTGTCTTTGAATCAAATCATTCCTTAAAAAACCAGATGGCAAAAACGTGACATTATAGTTGTCCACGCCTGCACCTATTCTACCAAAAACAAAAGGGGGATAGGGTGTCGGTCTTAAAATCAATTTTGAATAGTCTAGCTTCTGTGCTGGGTTTTAGAAAATCTGAGCCGATTGAAAATAAGGCGATACCTGGAGTTAACGTCCCGACGCCACCAGTTTCTGAAAATGCGGATCCGGTTCCGATCGGAGTGCCAGATTCCCCGGAGACCGGTCTGATAGATTGGATTGATTGGACCATTCGTGCAGCAAAGATTGTTGGAAGCTTCGAAGGAAAGGGTGAGGACTGGGGTAATCCTGTCGGCAATTTTGATGGCGCCGGGCTTACCTGCGGTCTGCTTGGGTTCACCTGGCGTTACAATAATCAGCCACCAATGATTTTGGAGTACGTTAAACGCCATGGATTTTTGTCTCTGAAGGGATTGATGCCATTAACCGGTGATCAATATTACAAGGCGGCTCTTGCTGGAGAGTCGGGCGGCATGAAAATCGTCAAGGCCTGGACAAATCCGGCGCGAGACCATGAGGTGAATCAGCCTTATCGTCGTGAACTGATTGCTTTTTGGACTTCCCCAGGCATGATCCAAATACAAAAAGAAAAAGCATGGATAATGATGGGTGTATGGGCGAAGAAGAAAGCCATTGAGGCCCAAGAGCACTTTGATCTTCCCCAGCCGAAGTTCGAACATTTCTTGTTCTTCGTCGACCAGGCGACTTTGAATGGAACAGGGAAAACGCCGACCTTCCAGGAGGCGGCAGCGGTTCCTTTGTCCGAGGTACTTCATTTTTGCGATACGGTCGGCGGTTTCAATGTCAAAAGCATGCGCTTGAACGCAAAGCTATGGCGGACCATGCTTTCGAAGTCACCAGATGATGAAATCCTTCTCTTCAAGTTTGGATATCTTCGCTCGCTAAGAGCACTAAGTAAGTTTCGGGGAACTACGTTCTGTCGTCGCGGTACGGTGGCGCTGGGGGCTGGATACGTGAACGAGCTTTTGCGACATTACGAATGGGAATAGGTTTGTTCTGCCAAGGATCGGCGGATTAGGTTTTTGTGGTGATTACCTATTAACTCAAGGATGAGTTTCTTTTGAAAAAAGATCTTAAAGAACAGCTGCTGATAGATCATCGGGACCTGGTGTTTACGTTGGCCATGCGGGTGAAGAATGGGTGTCCATTTTCAGTGGAGCTTTCGGATCTCGTTTCGGCCGGCATGACTGGTCTTCTGGAAGTGATCCAAAGATACAGTCCGGACAAAAAGAACAGCTTTCGAACGTACGCACGCCCTCGTGTCTTGGGGGCTATGAAGGATTGGTTGCGTAAACAGGATCACCTTAAAAGGCACAGTCGGAAGTTGGTTAATGCAATAGAGGGAACCTACTTCTCTTGCGGGCCGCAGAGTCTGACAGAAGATCGGATTGCAGCGAGTGGCCTGGATTCCGACCAGTATCACAAATACGCCAAGCTAGTGCGATCTGAAGCGATTCCGATAGACAATCACGATTTGTTCACTTCTCGGGATAAACACAAGCTTTTGGAGTGGATCGAGCAGGTGAGCGAAAGCAGTGCTCTTGATAATGCTATCATTTCCCAGCAAAGAGAGATTCTTTTAGACGCAATGGGTGTCCTTTCCGAACGACAGAGGTTGATTCTTATAAAACACTTTGTCCAGGGCCTTGGTCAGCATGAGATCGGGAAGGACTTGGGTATCTGTGCTTCAAGAGTTTCGCAACTGCTCACTGCTGCATTACTCAAGCTGCGGAAGGAGCTCGCCGGCAAGGGGCTCTCCAGGGAAGAAATTCATTCAATAAAATAAAACTCAGGAGACACCCCTTTAATAGGGGCCTGAAGACCAGCAGAGGATCTACGAATGTTTATAATCCTAGACCCACTCTATATCCGGGCGAATGAAAAAGAGTTCGGCTTTGAATTTACGAAAGACCAGTTGGAAGAGGCTCGGGCCAATGAGGGGCACGTGGGCGTTAGAGTCAACGACCGGTATCTTCATTTTCGAATTCCGTTGGTCTGCTTGCGGGATCTTCTGCCAAGCCACTACGACTATGTAGAGGAAGGGCCGACGCCATGGTGACGGATCAAAAGGCTCTGGAAGATCACTGGAACAAAATTCTGGCTGATGAAAACCTCGAAGTTATTGAGGTTGGGAAATGTATCTTGTCTGAGTATATCTTTCTTTCGAATGGCCGGGCAGTTCGCCTTGCGCGCGCCGAAGCCTGGATTGCTGATTATCATCCAAGCAAGCTTGAGAAAGTGAGGAATGGGGAACGTCGCGGATCCCCAAACTATGTTCACAAAAAAGCCATTGAGCTTTATTTGAAGCATAAGTCGGTCAGGAAGGTCGCCAGCATTTTGAATGATGAAGGCCATCAGATTCGCTTTCAAGGTGTCGCCAAACTTTTAAATCGTTACCTGGGAGAATAAATGGCTGCCTTTAAGAACCTATCTTCGTGGTTGTCAGAAGTTGAGAAGCGGAATCGGAAGGCTGGCTATCGGGCCATGAATAAGTCTGTGGCCAAGACGAGAACCGAGTTCCGGAAGCGTATGCAGAAGGATGTAGGCCTTAAGGCAAAAGACCTCAACAGTCGCTTTTATACGCGCAAGGCGAGCACGAAAACGTTGGTGGCTTATGTGAGTTTGGGAACGAAGGTGGGGATTCCGCTGCGCTTATTCAAACCCAAAGAAAAGGTTGTGAAAGTCGGCCGCGGCAAGAGGGCGCGTCGATTCACGGGTGTGACGGTAAAGATACCTACGGTGGGTGGGCGATTCTTAGTGCCTAAAGGCTTCATGGTAAAGACTTCGCGCGGAAAGGCACTGTCTACCGCGTTGGTGGCAATGAGGAAGACAGAGGCTCGTAAGCCGCTTATAGAGGCTCGTTTCGACATCAAGAAGACGGCTGATCAGCACCAGGCTTCCCTGGTGAAGTTTATGAAGACAGACTTTAAAACGCAGTTCAAAGCGCAATTGAAGGTTGTGAAGTAAATGGTATTGGATTTCAACTCGAACATTTACCAGACCCCCCGGGGCTTTGGGTCCTTCCGTATCACTTTGGGATCTCGATGCAGCGCAGGCCGAAATCCGTATCCGTTTGGGTTTAATTTTGCTCTGACGACTACTCAGGTTGAACTGGTGTCAAATCGAATTAAACGATGTTTGGTCCCGGGGCTTTTGAGAATTTTGAGTCGAGTTTTGGTGGTGCTATGAGCTGGGCCCCGCCGGAGAAGCTTTCAATAATTCAGTTGTCTCTCCTCTGTAAAATGGATCGCAGAACGATTTCGGAGAAGTTGATTGCTGCCGGCGTTGAGTACGAAGCCGGGCCGAAAGGCTCGAAGATTTATGTTGTCGCCAATGCCCTTCCTGCATTGTACAGCAAGACCTCCCGCGACTTGGCCGAGATCGAGAAGGAAACTGAAACAGAAAAGCTTCTCCTACTTAGGGCTAAGCGAGAGAAAGCAGAGCTTGAGCTGAAGCAGAAGCTCAAGCAGGTCGTGCCTGTGGCCGAGGTTGTTGCACAAGTTGGTCATGAGTATGGGATTGTGCGTGCGCGATTCCGTGCGTTCCCAAGTAAGCTGGCTAAAATTCTTTCGATCAAAGTCGACCCGGCGGACATCTTTGACATTCTCACCGCTGAAGTTAATGACGCCCTAGGAGAGTTGAAGGCTGATGCTGATGCAGAAATAGAAAATGCAAAAGTGGCAGATGCTCATCTTGATGGGGATGGGCAGGGATCTGACCTGCAGGAAGTTGATGTTGGCATAGAGGGGGAGCCTGCGGATGAGCAGTCTGGCGATACCCCTTCGTGAAATAAGGTCCAGGACTCTTAAGCCTACTCCAAAAATAACTGTTGTCGAGTGTGCGGATGCACACCGCTATCTGTCGCCGGAAGCATCCAGCACGCCTGGCAGATGGAACACTGATCATGTTGAAGCCGCCCGTGGACCAATGCTGGCTGTCACAGAGAAGGGTGTATCCAAGATTACGGTTATGGGCCCCACTCAGTTGCTGAAGACTGAGTTTATCAACAATGTGGTGATGTACTTCATTAAAGAAGATCCGTCGCCTATGGTGATCATGCAGCCCGACGAAAAGCTGAAAGACACCTGGGTGGCGGATCGCCTCGAGCCCATGATTCGCGATACGCCCGTGTTGCGTGAGTTGGTCACCAGTAGTACGAAAGATCGGAAGGGATTCCCCGGGGGACACGCCACGGCGATCTTTGCAGGTAGTCCTTCCGATGTCGCATCAAGGCCCGTTCGGGTCGTCCTCATGGATGAAATGGATAAGTACAAGACCAGTGGCTCTGAGGGGGATCCGGAAAAACTTCTGGAGCAGCGCCTCGATACATTCTGGAATTCTCTTTCTATCGGTGTGTGTTCACCTACTTTGGTAGGAAGCTCCAAGATCGCTGCGCGTTTTGAGGAGTCTGATCAAAGACTTTTCCATGGTCAATGCGTTCACTGTGACGAAGACGAAAGGTTGGACTGGGAGCAAGTTGATTGGGATGATAACGATGCCTCCACAGCACGATACATTTGCAGTCATTGCAATACTCCGTGGAGTGAACTGGACCGCCTGGCAGCCATATCAAAAGGGCGGGGAAAATACATTGCAACAAAGCCCTTCACTGGTCACGCCGGTTTCCATGCCAACGCGATCGCTAGCCCATGGCAACCACTGTCAAAGCTGGTCGAAAAATTCATTGCGGCCGGCACGGATCCCGAAAAGGTAAAGGTCTTCCATAATACTTCCCTGGCATTGCCGTATCAGCCGGCCATGGATATCCCGGACGATGAGCGTCTTTATGAAAGACGTGAATCATACCCTGTGAAGGTTGTTCCTGATCACGACATCAAGTTCTTAACGATGGGCGTGGACATCCAGGGGGACCGCATTGAGTACCAGGTAATCGGATGGCGAAAAGATAAACAGAATTATTCAATCGACTACCGGGTGATCGAGGGGCAGACCCACACAGAGGCACCGTGGAAGGAACTCACCAAGGATATTCTAGAGTTAAAATACAAGGTCGACGGAAAAGCGTATGAAATGCCGGTGACTTTCACCTGTATTGACTCATCCTACCATAGCTCAATTGTGCAGAGCTATGTCCAGCAGTTTAGCCCCTCTAGGGTCCGTGCCATACGCGGAAAAGATGAACTGCTTAGATATTACAAAATGGGATCTCCCATCACAGACAACTTCGATGGTTCGACAAATAAATTTGCCCACCGGATCTGGCTGGCCGGCGTCTCTTTTATGAAGACCGAGTTTTTCACAAATCTCAAACTGCCCATGGAAGATGAGGACGGTAATTTTCCGGCCGGCTTCTGTCACTTTCCAGAGTACGACCGTGAGTTCTTCAAGGGGATCTGCGGGGAGGCGTTAAAACTAAAAAATGGAAAATACGTTTGGGATCGTCATTATCGAAAGAATGAGCCGCTCGATACGTGGATCTATGCCAGGACGGCCGCCTCAATGTTTGGGCTAGACCGCTTCAAGGACCAAGACTGGGCAGCTTTGGAAGGAATACTTGAGCAGGCGGCTGAGCCCAAGCTGATGCCGGCAGCAAATCCGAAGTCTAGTGGCAATGCTCAATCTCAATCCAATTCCAGTGTGTGGAGGAACCCGGGCTTAATGAGAAGGCGCTAAGTCAGGCGACAAAATCTCCTAATGTAGAAGTGGAGATTTATGGAGTTCACGGCCGACGACCTGAAGCCTTTAAAGCAAGCCCTAATCAGTGGCGTCTCATCAGTCAGCGTTTCGGGCGGTCGTACAGCAACATTTCGGTCGCTCGCTGAGTTGAAAGAGATCATTGCGGATATTGAGAAGTCAATTGCTGCCGCGAACCCCACTCCTTCACCGGTATTCCCGAATAAAGTTCGGGCGACCTTTAGGAAGTAGGGGCGATGAGTAAAAAGCAGTTTGAGATAAACGCGCTGGACAGAATGATTTCCTACGTATCGCCAGAAACATTTAATCGCAGAATGGTCGCGCGCATAAAATCAGAAATTCTGCAGGTGCGCCAATACGACGCTGCAAAAATGAATCCGCAGAATGTTATCCATGGCAACTCACGTTCTGCAAATTCTGAGATCTCAGCAGCCATTGCGCCGATTAGAAATAACGTGCGCGAACTTGTGCGGAATGCTCCCTTCGCTAAGAAAGGCATTGATGTAATTGTCAATGGAGTTGTTGGTTGGGGCATCGAAGCAGCGATTAGACATCCGGATGAAAAGCATCTGAAAAAGATTCAGGATCTTTGGAAAGAGTGGGCCGTTGATGGCCTTTGTTCCGTGGACGGAAAAACAAACTTCGCCGGCCAGCAGAAAGATGCTATGGCTGCCATCGTAGGCGACGGCGAGGTTTTGGTAAAAGAGACTGTCTTCGCGAACTCTGTAAGGCAGGTTCTGCTGGAAGCAGACTTTCTGTGCAGTGCTCCTCTAAAGACGAACCTCCCGTCCGGCACTAAGTATGTGAATGGAATCGTCCAGGATATTTACGGTCGACCTCTGCTATACAATCTCTACGATTCTCACCCAGGAGATGGTGGGAAAGCTCCTGCTCGAAGTCTTGTTTCTGCAAATGAAGTTGAGCTGCCATTCCGGAGAGATCGACCTGGGCAAAACAGGGGCGTGAGTTGGTTTGCACCTGTTGTTCAACCGCTGAACTTGCTGGCTGAACTTCAGTGGACGCAGCTTCTGAAGATGAAGTTATCCAGTGCTATTACTGCCGTAGTTACCGAGCCAAATAGCAATCTGCCGCCGCAGCTTCTACAGCAGCAACGTCAGGCCGACTGGAACTTATCCGCCGGTGATGTTCGATTCTTGAGTCAGGGACAAAGTATTGAGTTTCCGGACATTCCGAACGGTGAAGGTTTTGGACCAGCGACAAAGTTGGCCCTTCAAGAAATCGCAGCTGGAATTTGTATCACATACGAAAACCTCTCGGGAGATCTGAGCGGAACAAATTTCACCAGCTACAAAGCCGGTGATATCCAGTTCCGAGCGAATGTTGAGCAATGGCGTTGGCACATGTTCATCCCTTACTTCTGTGACCCGTCCTTCAAAAGATTCAAAAAGTTCTGTGCAATGCGCGGGGTGGATGCGTCTAAAGCAACGGTCGAGTGGACTCCACCAGTAAGACCATTCATTGATGCCGCGTCGGAAGTGGCCGCCATTAATGCCTCTGTCAGGGCGGGATTCCAATCTTATCCAGATGCGGTACGTGAGCTCGGCCGTAACTTTGAGACTCACATCCAAGAGATTGCAGCCTCCAATAAACGACTCGATGAGCTGGGAATTATTCTGGACTGCGATCCTCGCCGAACCGCGAATCAGCAGCTGCAGTCCCCGGATTCTTTAAGTGCCATCAATAATCAAAAAAAATCAACCGGAAGCGATTCTGCCAAGTAGAGGAGATCCATGGGTATCACCAGAAATCAAATTAAGAAAAGAACCATCGAAGGTCAGATTCTGACTCGCGCTGCGACTGAGGGTGGAGATGATAACAAGATTGATATCGTCTTTTCCACTGGCCAGAAAGGACTTCGTTCTGACTGGAGTGAAACGTACTACGAAGAGCTGGAGATCTCAGAGGAAGCATGTGATCTATCCAGAATGAACGCCGGTGCGCCTTTCATGATTCAGCATGCGAACTCTGTGTGGACGGTTCTCGGAGTTGTTGAGCGGGCTTGGATCGAAGATGGAAAAGCCATGGCGACGATCAGATTCTCTAAGAGATCAGATCTAAAGGAGATCGTCCAGGACATCAAAGACGGCATTCTACGAAATGTTTCCGTTGGATATCGAGTCCTCGAGTTCATGGATAAGACAATCAAGGGGGATAAATACAGAACCCTTCGTGCGGTTAAGTGGGTTCCGTTTGAAGCCTCCTCTGTTGCGGTAGGGTTCGATACGGACGCTCAGACAGTGCGGTCCGATGACTCCCTAAATGAAGTTGTTATCAATGAGCAGGAGCCTGAAACCACGGAAGAAGGCAAGCCGGACCAGGTCGACTCGGCTGTTCCTGTTTCTGAAAGTCAGGAGACAAATTCTCCTAGTGTAGAAGGTGATGCGGTTGAGGGGGCTGAGCCCACTTCAACGCCGGAAGCTGACCCGGTTGAGGCGGAAAGATGCGATGGAATTAGGTTGGCTGTTCGAACAGCTGGACTTGAGGACTCAGTATCAGAAGACCTGATCAAGCGTGGTCTGCCGCTGGATCAGGCATCTGTTGAAATTTTTAGAATCGTCGAGGCCAAGGGCACCGATGCAAATAAAACCAAAGTAAAGGAACAAACGATGAAGCTGCGTGACAAGGTGATCGAAGCCCTGGTGTACAGATCAAACCCAATGGTCTTCAAATGCTCTGAAGAAAATGAGCTGAAAGGCAGAAGCCTGATTGCTCTGTTCCAAGAGTTGTTGCCTGCAAATCCAAAGGAAAAAGATAACGAATATGCACAGCGTGCAATCGTTTCTACTGACATTACAAGTGTCTTGCTGGATGCCGCCAACAAAATTGTTGACGAATATGAATTCAGCCAAGACTACGCCTACAAGAAGTTGGCGAAGCCGATGACGATGAACGACTTCAAGGAAGCCAACATCATTGACTTGTCAGGTTACGCTTTGGGTTCCCCTGATGAAGAGGGTGGCGAATATCCGAAAGCCGACCTGAACGATTCGAAAGAGAAAATGGCTTTGCGCCAGCGCGGTGTTTTGCTGATTATCTCTCTAAAGTCGATCATCAATGACGACCTTGGAATGCTGGGTTCTCTTCCAGAGCTTGCGCAAAATGCTGGTTTCGACGACGTTGAGACAGCCTTCTTTGGAGTTATCAACTCTAACCCGGTGCTTGCGGACACCAAAACGCTGTTCCATGCCGACCACAAAAACTATATTGCGGACGGCACAGGTATGGACGTTGAGACGATGGATCGCGCTGAGCAATTGCTGGCGAGTCAGACCAAGCTTGGGAAAAAGCTCAAGCTGAAACCTAAGTTCATCCTGTGTTCGCCGAAGTATCAATTGGCGGCACGCCGCTTGGTGGGGGCACAGGTCTCCAGCAAAGTTGAGGACTTTAACCCGTATGCTCAGGGGCAAGTTGAAGTGATCGTTTCCAGTGAATTGACAGATGTTGATTCATTCTATGTGTTCGCTGATCCGAAGCGTTGCGCTGCAATTGCCACAGGAACTATGGAAGGCATGGAGCTACCACGTGTGTCCTCTAAGGAAGAGTTCAATTCTTCCAACTTCAAAATGAAAGTAGAGTACCACAACAACGCGGGTGCCGCTGGCGCTTGTGGAGTGGTAAAAGTTAAGATTGTAGAGCCTGCTCCTGAAGGCGGCTAATCGTGGATTTCAATGCGCTCTCTGATTTGGTCAATGGGGTTTCTCAGGGCTATTTCGGAGAGCCGGCGATCTACATCCGAGGAACAGAGGAGACGGTCATAAAGGCCGTCTTCGACGAGTCCTGGATTGAGTCTGGTGGCGTCGCAACAAAGGGGCTTACCTGCGAGGTTCTTTCTTCTGATATTCCCCTGGGGGAGCCCAAGAAGGGTGACCAGGTCAGAAGAGGAACAAAGACCTATAAGGTGAATCCGCCGCAAGGGGATGCCGCCGGCAAAATTCACATCTTGATTTTAAAGGAATAGAGCATGCCAGCTCCAAAGCGCCAACAGATCCGAGAGGCTTTGCGGGACATGCTTATTAATCAGACGGATGCAGGTGCCAACGTCTATCCCAATCGGGTCTCTGCTTTCTGGAAGTCAGAGTTGCCCAGTGTTTCGATATTTTTCCGCGAAGAAGAAGGGACTCCTCGGAATCTCAGCGGCAAAGATTATATCCGAAAAGGCCAGATCTCCATCGAAGTTCATTGTCAGGCCAGTGAAGAATTAGACGACTCGATGGATAAGATTGCCGGCCAAATTGAACAAAAAATTTTTGGTGATGTTTCTCTCCTGGGACAGGTTTATGGGACCGTTTATCAGAACTCCAGTTTTGAGTTTTCAGGGGAGGGTGTCGACGTGATCGGCGTCACCAGTATGAGTTTTGAAATTACTTACAAAAATGAGGTTTAAACCATGGGTGAAGTAGTACGAAAGAATCAATCCTGGGCTGTGGAGATTGAAGCAACACAAGGTGTTTATGCTGCGCCCGCGGCGGCTAGTTCCTTTGTGCAAACGAAAACAGATGGCTCAGAGATGAGTCGTTCCAAGGAGCAATTGGAACGGGACATCTTTACTTCATCTATTGGTAAGACCGCGCCACGCACTGGTCAGTTCTCTGTGTCCGGTGCGATGGCAGTTGAGGCACGCGCCCACTCCTCCCAGGGCGACGCTCCTGAATATGATGCGCTAATGAGGTCTGCTCTTGGGGCCCGTCGTCAGCTTTTGGCGGAGGTTGCAACTGGTGTGGGGAACACGGGAAGCCTACTTCAGGTCGCCGGTGCTGATGAGAAATTTGCGTTTGGTGACATTTTGCTGATCAAGGTAGCAGGAGCGTTTCATGTATCCCCAGTGAAGGCTGTGACTGAGGATACTGTAGAGTTGTTGATTCCTGCCGCAGCGGCGTTCCCGGACAATGTTGTGATTGCGAAGCATACAACCTACTGTGTTGCGGATGCTGGCCATCCGAGCTTGTCCATTTCGCGTTACCTGGAAGGGGCAGTTCAGCAGAGGGGAATCGGCTGCAAAGTCACAAGTTTGGCCTTGGAAAACTTCGCTACCGGTCAAATGGCTGCCTTCAATTTTGGATTTGAAGGCCTGGATTTTGATCAAATTATTTTGGCTCCTCCGTTCGCGCCAGAATACGACGGGCAGGTTCCGCCACTCATTCTCGATGCAAAAGTTTTTATGGACGGTACTGCTGTTGACGTGAATGATCTGTCCTTCTCGCTGGAAAATACTCTTGGATTTAAAACCTCCGTATCTGCAAAGAACGGCCGTGTTTCGAGCCGTCCAACTGAAAGAACGATCAGTGGTTCCTTCAACCCTTATATGGATTCAGCATCCAATGCGACGTTCCTTAAGTACAAGCAAAACACGCCGTTCAGTTTGTTCGGATATGCGAAGCTTCCGAGTGAAACGCCAGGCGAATTTGGCGGCATTGTTGCGGTGTATATGCCCAACTGCCTGATTACGGAGCTCGCCGAGAGTGACCAAGATGGCATCATGCAAGATGCGATCACGTTCTCCGCGAACCGCGGGAACTCCGGAACAACTCCGGAAATCTTCATTGGAATTATTTAACGGGGGCTTCGGCCCCTTTTGCTTTTGAGGTTTGCATGGCAGCAAAGGTTTATAGAGTTACGGACAAAATCTCCATCAAGATCGGTGACATCGTTGCGATCATTTCGCCCATGAGTTTCGAGGTTAAAAGCGAGATTCAGGCAAAGATGCTGGAAGGCCAGAAAGCCAATGACATTGTGAAGTTGAACGACGCAATGCTGCTGGCGCTGCGAAAGTGTCTGAAGGGAATTGAAGGCCTGGTCGATGCCGACGAAAAGCCTTATGAGCTCCAATTCAAGGATGGAATGGTAGCTGAGTCCTGTCTGGATGATCTGACAAACTTACAGTTTAGCCCGGAACTTTTGAAGGTTTGTGCTGAATTCGTCAATGCTGTTCCGAAGACCTTCAATATTCCTGGTGTGGAGATCATCGAAAAAAAGACGAATCCGGGGGAGTAGCCCCGGATTTAAACATTCTGCTGCAGCTGATCTACTACGAGATCTCCCGACTGAGCTCATTGTCAGTTGAGGAGTATGTCGGAATTGTGGCGTCCTTTCACCTACTCGATGAAGTTGAAGTGGACATGAGCCGCTATTCCAAAGAGCAGATCGAGCAGATGCGAAAGGCTGAGAAGGTCAACCCGGTCAAGACTGTGGGTCTGATTTTTACTGTTCCTTTCCGGGAATTCAAGTGCGCGGCATTTGACTACTATTGCACCTTGTTCGGTCCGTACGACCGGTACGGTGTCCTGCCATTTCCGGGTTCGTTCTGCGATCAGCCAGCCAAAATAGTTGAAGTTTTCAACACACTCCGAGCACTCACCACAGAGATGCGAGAGCGAGAGCGAAAGAAGGAGCTGAAGAAAAATGGCACAGGACGACAGCGTAAAGGTCAGTCTTGAGATCGCCACCCAGGCGGCCGAGATTGCCTTAAAAAACCTGAAGAAAACCACGGAAGAAAATAATAGCTTTTGGAATGTATTCAAAGGGAACTTCGCCGCCGGCTTGGCAGTGGATTCTCTAAAGACTGCTTATGCTAATATTACCGGCTTTGTGAGTTCGGTGATCGATGAGGCAGCAAAGGCAGAGCAGTCAGTCCGTAATATGAACGTGGCTTTAGAAAGTGCTGGGCTATATTCAGACGGTGCGAGCCGGGAACTACAGGCTTTTGCTGATGAACTTGAAAGAACAACTGCCTTCAGTGGTGATGCCGCGGAGGCTTCTATTGCACTTTTTGCAAATCTGACCACGCTTTCAAAAGATGGAATCAAAGAAGCCACGACGGCCGCCGCGGATCTCGCTGCTACCTTGAACATGGATATGGGGGCGGCTTCGGATATGCTTGCCAAAGCCATCAATGGGAATGTCTTGGCCTTTAAGAAAATGGGCATTGAAATTGAAAAAGGACAGACAGATTCTGAAAATCTGGCCAATGTTTTGAAAGCTCTGGGCAGTCAGCAAGGTGCGGCCGCCAAACAAAGTCAGACGTTCACCGGTAGTCTTGCTAAGTTGGATAACCAGAAAGGTAAACTGTTAGAGTCTGTCGGAAATCTCATTACCAAAAATCCTTTGGTCAACGCCACGATGGTAACACTGACTAATACAGCTGCCTCACTCGCGACCTCGATCGCAGACAATGAAGAAGAGATCACTATTTTTGCGCAGTCACTCTTGGCTGGAACGGCAATTGTTGCTGGCGCCGCGATCGCTATTAAGCTTTATGCTGTGGCAGTGGGCACCGCAACAGGTGCAACGGCTCTGTTGGGGGCGGCGGCTTCGGCAGCATGGACTGCGATCACTGGTCCTATTGGGCTCGCTGTGATCGCCATAGGGACTCTTACTGGGGCAATCTACGCCACCGTTAAATATTGGGACGACATAAAAATAAAAACGTTGGAAGCCACGGCCGCTGTTCTGGAGTATGCCGCCAAAGCTGCTGACGCATTTGGAAGCGATAAAGCCGCTGGGATTAAGGCGGAGGCCGATGCACTTCGGGATAAGGCCGATGCCATTCGTATCGCACAGGCCGCGGAAATTGAAGCACAGAATGCTGCCTCAGTGCAGTCGAGTGAGACTGATGACAAGAATGAGGCTGATCGACTGGCACGCGAGCAGGAAGAGCTTAGGGCTGCTAACGCTGAAAAGCTTGAAGAGAACAGGGCTTATAAAGAAAATCTCCGTCTGCAGGAGGCTGATCATCAGCTGAAGCTGCAGGAAGAGGCTGCTGTTCACGAACAGGCTATGTTCGATCTGTCTGGGAAGTTCGAGGCGGACCGCCTGGCGAAAGAGTTGGCTGCGCAGGAGCAAAGAATTCTTGCGCGACAAAACTATGAAATGAATGAGCTTGCTGCGAAGGCAGAGGCGGAAAGACAAAAGGCCCTTCTTGTTGAGGATTCTTTGAAGCGTGAGCAGGCCCTTCTGGAGGCCAATAACAAAGCCTCTCTGGATAAGGCGAAGCTTCAGAGTAAGCATGAACTTGAACTGATCTCACAAAAAAACAAGGCCGAACAGACGTTGGAAAGACAGCGCATCAACAATAAGGCGCAGACATTCAGCACGATTATGTCCCTTCAGAGCAGCAGCAACAAGGAGTTGGCTGCCATTGGGAAGGCTTTTGCGCTGTACGATATCGCTGTTAATACCGCCCAGGGGGTTATGAAAGCGTGGGCGTTAGGGCCGATTATTGGGCCGCCGGCCGCCGCCCTAGTGGCAGCTGCTGGGGCTGGTCAGGCTGCCGCAGTGACCGGGCTCAAATTTGCCTCTGGGGGGATTGTTCCTGGAAGCAGCTTCTCCGGCGACCGCATTACTGCGAATGTGAACTCCCGGGAGATGGTTTTGAATGTGGCTCAGCAGAAACGGCTCTTCGAGCTCGCTAATGGGCGCCAGGACAACGCAAACAGTGAGGCCGCCTCAGTGACCAACTATCTTTTATCTGAGCTCCTGACTGCCGTAAAGTCGGCTCAGAGCATACAAATAGACGGTCGCGAGATCATTTCTGTCGTTCGAAGTGGATTGCAGTCGGGAAGGAGTCTTGCTTGAGACTGATTTCATATATCTATTCTCAGCTTTCTGAGGTTGGTATTTCCGCCAGCAGTGAGAGTCCGAATTATCGCGCTACGAACATCAAGCACGAGCACAGGTCCAAAGAGTGGCGGAGCTCTGGTTCATTTGAGATCGATGCGGCAAACAATACGTTGTTGTTTGCCGGTGGAGATTCGGTCGCATTGGATGCCGGCGTTTATGATTCTGCAGAATTAGTTGAGCACATAAATGTGAAGCTTGGTTTGGCTGGAAAGAATCTGCAGCTTTCGTATTCAGAGAGCTCCGGTTTTTGGAGCATGCTGAATGCGGATGCGTTGACCGTTCTGGGTACGAGTTCTTTGCTTCCGGTTTTGGGATTTGCGGCCGTTGACTACGATGAAGAGGATGTCGAAGGAGCCCTGCCGGCAATTCACACGCGAGAGTTTCTGGCGATCGATCTCAAGACCACAGAAGAAATTGACAGCATTGTCCTGTTGTGGGGGAAGGGGAAAAATCGTCTGAGTTCGAATGCGGAAGTTGTTGTCCAGGCGAGTGCGACGGCGAGCTTTGAGGGTTCGATTTTCAGTATGCCGGTCGCCGTCGATAACAGACGAGACATGGCTTCACTCTTCCTAGCGGATCCGGTTTCTTACCGTTTTTGGCGGGTGCTCATCAAAGATCCAAATAATCAGAATTTGTATGTAAATCTGGGTGTTGTTGTTCTGGGGAATAGCACGAAGTTGGATCCGGACAATGGTTTCGAGTTCGTGGACGAGGATGGTTCTGAAATCACGAGAACCCAGTTTGGCCATGAGTATTCCGATGAGTTTCCAATTATGAGCAAGCTGGATTTTAACTTATCATTGATGCCTTATGGAGAGGCGATTCAACTGGCCGAAATCTTTCAGCGAGTGGGCACAAGTCGTCCGGTATTCATCTGCATGGATCCCGATGAAATTGTTTTTGATTCACACCAGTTCAGCATCTATGGGAAGTTTGGAAGTTCCCTTCCGCTACGCCATAAATTCTACGACATTTTTGACACAGGCTTATCTGTCCGTGAGGTGAACTGATGAAGCTCCTGGTGAATGAGTTGGTGTCTGAAATCAGGCAGTCAATCTCAGGCGACAAAATCTCATTAGTAGAGAGTGTCCGTTTGCACCTGTACAAGCATGGAGCGCCGGTCGGACGCCTTTTTCTGGACATCAGGAAGGGGCGGCAAACGGTTGCTTCGTCAGGTCCTGTGGAGATATCGGACATAAGCGGTGCGCCTTATTTTCATGGGCAGATCTTGTTTGAGATTCAGGCTCATTTAAAGGCGGGAACCCCTTATGACTTGGTGCTTCGCCATGAGGACTATGTCTTTGGCGAGGATGCTTACGTTGGATGGTGCCTGGACTTTGACTTCAGGACTTATCCGAGGATTGGAAAATTTGCCCATGACTATGAGGTCTGGGCTCTTAAAAGGTCTAGGTGACGATGCGGATTTTAGATTTTGCGGACGGCTTTGAATCACTTCATGAGCCTCTGTTGGGAACTATTTCCGCGAATAACTTGTTCCGGTTCGCGAGTGATGCCACATACCTGGCGTACAAAGGGCAGCCTGCCACGGCAGGTGATCTATATTTCAACACCACATTGAATCATGTTCGCTGGTTTGACGGCACATCGTGGGTATCTGGTTTGTTCCAGGACGAGTCGGGCAACGTTGTCGTGGTCGGCGATCTGACTATTATGGGAACCACAACCACTATCAGCACTGAAAATCTGGTGGTGACTGATAAGAACATCACAGTAAATAAGAACGGAACTGATCTGACCGCCCAAGGTGCGGGCCTAACGGTTGAGCGTGAAGGCATTTATGGATCCTTTGTGTATGATTCCGGATCCACTTCGAAATGGAAAGCCGGGAATCAGGGGGCAGAGGCTGAAGTTGTCACGGTGTCGCATGCTCAAACACTGAGCAATAAGACGCTTGATAATCCAACAATTAACAATCCCGTAGGTATCAACAAAGCAAATGTCGGCCTCGCGAATGTCGACAACACTTCTGACGAAGCAAAAAATTCTGCGGCTGTCAGTCTGTCAAATAAGACATTTTCTAATAAGACGATCTTTAGTGCCGAAATTGTTGGTGCCTCTTCTGAAGACGATACGGACGGAGAGAATGCTACAGCGGCGGCCCCCACCACATTGGTTCGTTTCTTAACTGGCTCCATAACTAATCTTGCGGGAATCGCCGGAGTGACGGGGATTCAGCCTGCTATCCTGGTAAATGAAACAGGTGAAGATATCACCGTTTTGAATCTGAGCGACGACGCAGAGGAAAGTCATAAAATTTTTACTGGCTTGGATGCGGATCTGAAGTTCAAAGCCGGAGCCAGTTTGTGGTTGGTCTATGATCCGACGGCCTTCAAATGGCGAGTTGTCGGCGGGACGGGTGGTGGTGGTGAGTTTAATAAGATCGTTGCGAAGACGGCTTCCGGTGACATCGCAGCGGACGAAGACTGCGTTCTCATCGACGCTTCCAGTGGAAACTTAGTTTTGACTTTGCCTGCTTTGAAAATGAAGCAGGTGCACACGTTTATTCGGATTGATGATACGACAAACACGGTGACAATTCAAAGGGCTGGTGCAGATCAAATCCTCAGTGAAGAAGGTTTGAAAAACAACATCACTCTTCCTTATCAAGGAAATTCCTTCAAGCTAGTCGGTATTGCTGCCGGCAAATGGGGTAGATTCTCATGAAGCATTTATTTCTATTCTTAATTCTTTTTCACTATACGATCGCAAACGCGGGATTCCTCGGGCGTGGGGGTGATGGGGGGCAGTTCTTTGAGATTTTGAGGGCGCAGGTGCCATACAGCCAGCTTACAAAATTGGGAGATAAGAAGTACCTGCTTGAAACCGGCAATCATAATGTTCTGAAAAATGCTGACTTTCAAGGAAGTCCTGTTGGTGATGGGTGGAATGTAAATACAGCGAACCTGGATAACGTCGCTTTCGATGAAACGATGAAGTTCAATGGCACTGGTTCATTCCAGGTGGATTTGAAAGTCGGGAACTACACGGATTTGGAGATCCTTTCCCAGTCATATTCCGCCACGGACTATCAGTTGACTGGTGCGAACCTTGAGTTCTTTATCCGAATCGCAAAGAGCATTCTGGATCCGGCCGTCAATTTGAAGTGGTGCTTTTACGCTGATACGGTTCAAAAGGCTTGCGTGGTGATCTCGAGCACGCCAGCGTCCACAAGCTTCCAGGAGTTCTGGAGTGTGGTGGGTGCAGAAGTTGATGCGTCCACTGTTTATAAAGTTGCACTGCTTGCCACATACAACGTTCCGAGTGGGCAGGTTGGGGTTTTGAATTTTTCAACCGCATACCTCGGCCCGGTTCGTCGCGTAGGTATGCGAGTACCGCCTACTCAGTTTACGGCGCAGGTCGCCGCGGCAGGTACGATAACAAGGCAAACAGGATCAACGTGGCTTTCGGGATGTGTTTATACTTCATCCACATTTATGAGATGCACCTATGTAACAGGATTTGCAACACAGGCACCAAATTGCGAAGTTACTGTAACGGATTCTGGTACTTCTTTGCAGGCACCATTTAAGAATGAAACATCAACTCATGTGGATGTTTATTTTAGAAAAGCAAGTGATTCTACCGCCAACAATTCATCATTCTCCATTTCCTGCACGAAGGCAGGTGTAGATGAGGCGCAAGCTGTTGTCGACCAGGCTAACGGTGCCGATCTATTGGGAACTCACTTCTATACTGGTGATGCGCAGTGCCCGATCAATTCCGTCGAGGGTGGATCTACGATCAGCCGGACGTCATATCCGGCGCTTTTCGCGAAGTGGGGAACAACTTACGGCGCTGGCGATGGCTCCACAACATTTGGGGTAGCCAAAACTAACGGGATTTATATTCGAGGCATGGGCTCTCAGACAATCAGCTCTGTGACTTATACAGCTTCGACGCGTGGTCAGCTCAGAACTGATGCCATGCAACCGATCACAGGCGGATTCAACAACCTTCACGGGAACGGTATCGTAGGTTTGGCAAGGTCAGGCGCATCGTATTCAGGTGCGTTCTACCAGGGATCTTCACCGGGCTCATGGTCCATGTCCGGCGGTAACGTCACAGGATATGGTTTGGGATTCGACTCGTCCCTTGTGACCAGAACTGACTCGACAACCCACGGTGCTGATATCGCGTTGCGATCATGCTTCTGGGCTGTAAGTAATCCGTTCCTACCAATTGCGGGGAGTGTGACTTCGACCAGTCCTACCGGCACATGGGAAGAATGGGCGGTCTTTGGAGGCGGCGGAACAGCTGGATCTTGCAATAGTTCTCCATGTACCGTGCTTGAGCAATCAACACCGGGCCTCATGTCAATGACGAGAAGCGCCTCCGGCCAGTATCAACTTGTTCACGGTATGGGGGCAGGCACCTTTTGCGTTGGGCCGGGTACTGCACCCGATTCAACCAACGGGATGTCTATGGTTTCTGTGTACGGAGGGACAAGTACGACTTGGAACGTAGGCGCATATAAGCCATACGGAACCGAAGGCGCCTTTGATATCGCAAACATCCACATGGTCTGCAGAAAGAAAAAATAGGAGATGGCATGAACAAAGTTGGATCTGAAATCTTAAGCTTTGGGAAAACAGTGGCTCTTATTGCGGTGACCATGGCTTTTGCGGTTACTCAACTCGAAAGCAAGCTGGAGAGATTTGAGCGTAAGTTCGACAGCATGACCCAGTCGATTACAGAACTCAATGTTTCCCTGAAGGATCTTACCAAAAAGATCGACGACGGGGAGAAGCGCTTTACGACAATCGAAGCGGAACTAAAGAAAATCAAAGCCCATGTGGGCATAAAATAACAGGGAGGTTATTTTGAAAAAGATCGTAGGATACGAAGCGGCAGTTGGCGGTGATGGCGGTAAGGTTGCAGCGCAACTGGGGGTTTCTGGCCAGAACCTGAAGGCGGAAGTTTCCGTTGAATACCCGATTGTTAAAGTCGTTGAGCCAGCAACGAAGGCCCTCGACAGTGCCTTGGATAAGCTTGAAAAAGCAATTCCTGGTGACTGGGATAAGCCGCTGATCGAGAAGGTCAAGGCTGAGTATAAAGAAGAGCTTGTGAAGCTCTTGGCAGAGTAAGTCGTGGCAGTCTCCGGAAAGTACGACTTCAAAGGGATTAAGCGCATGGGTGCTGCGGGTCTCCGCGGCGCCCTGGCGGCATCCCCATATACGGCATGGATCACTAGACTTGGATCTTTGACGGATCTTTTGCTCGAGTTCATTGCCAATTGGTTTGCGAACCGAGGGCTCATCCTCTTCAACATCGGTGCATTTTATGTCAATGGGGAGCTGGATCAGAATGCCCTGGACAATGCCATCGATGCCGGCCTGAAGAAAGTTGAAACCACACCGAATCTGACACCTGAACAGATCAAGGAGATTGACGATGCTGTTATCAAAGCCGCTGATAAAGCTTTGCCTTACGGTAAGCGCCCTAGGCCTTAGCGCCTGTCAGTCTTTTCAGATTGCAGATATCGGTCCCATGGTAACGTTGCCGGGGTCGGGCGATTGCTACCAGGTGACAGTCTTGACTCACAAAAAAACGAGAATCCCAAAAACCCAGTGTGATGAGATTAAGAAGCGCGGGATTGTGCTGACGTCAGAAGACTGGAAAAAGCAAAGGATCTCTATTCAGAGGAACTGTCAGATGGCTCAATGTAAACAGCTTGTCGGCGCGTTTGATGATCTGTTCTTGGCCATTGATAGTGCACTTCAAAAAATGCCATAGGTGAGATCGTGAACACGTATCAAGAGTTTCAAAATGCAGCATCTTCAGAGAAGGTGACGCTCGCCATTCTTTCGGGCAGTAAGAGATTGAGTGGGTTCTCACTGGTAGGGGCGAACTATGAGCTTGGGAACTTCGATGTTGCTGTCCTTTTGTCGATTACGATCAACGGTGCCGAACTTGTTTCAAAGGCGTCGGCCGCGGATCTGACTGAAAACTCGTACTTTAACGATCGCAAAAATAGGAAACTTCTTATAAAGGTGCCAGAAGGCACAACCCCGAATCGATCTTTTGTTCGGGCAACAATGAAATTCTTCTTCAGTGACAAAGGAATTTCTTTGCCATGGGATCTGCAGGAAGGATTCGAGGTCTACTTCGAACCTCAAATCAAGTCCACTTCGCATTTCGGTGTGGAGTTGGATGTGACCAACGAAGAGACTTCTGCGATTGAAGGTTCAGGTTCCGTGACCTTCCATAACGATTCCGACTTCTGGCAGAAGAACTTTGACTCAATCTATTTTGAAAACCAAATCGGGGAGATTTATTCCTGGAATCCGAATCTGACGGCCTCTCAGGCTAAGCTTCTTTTTCGCGGATATATCGACTCAAAAGACTATTCCTCGCGCGATATCAAGGCATCCATGAAGGACTTGCTTTACAATCTGCGCTCTACCTTCACTCTGCAAAGTGTTGGGGATCTGGGCATGCGAAGTGACCCGGCTCTTGCCAGTGCGAAACAAAGAATCATCTACGGCCGACTTCAGGGGTTCCGGCCTGTGAACCTGGACAAGGTCCTGAATAAGTCCTATCCACTTTCGGGAGAAGCTACGTTCTTTTTTAATTCAACCACCGTGATCGGGGCGGGTAGCCAGTATCAAAAGGAAGTTGTACCGAACGATAAGATTGTTGTAGCAGGGGTGGAATACACGGTGGCGAAGGTTCCTTCTGATAGCCTCCTGGAGCTTACACAGGCCTTTGCCGGCGTTAATATGACCCGACGAATAGAAGTGGTGCCATCGGTCAATAAGAGCTTTATAAACCGCTTATGGCTGCTATCTGGGCACGCATTGAGCCAGCCGGTGTTTCGTCTTCAGCAGGGAACCACGACCCAACGGTTGGTCCTGGACACCACGAAGGACATCAGTGACGGCGACGATCTATGGATTGGTGAGTATCCGGAAGGGGAGCTCGTACGGGTCCGCCAGGTGGTGAACGGGAACACCGTGACCTTGGCCACATCAACTCAGATCGTTTATCCCGTAGACACAGTTGTGCACCGCCCTTGTGTTCAGAATGTGCGGATGAATGATCTTAAATTGACCTACAAGGCCGACTACGACTGTGACCCTATGTCAGGCCGCCTAATCCTCAGCGAGCAGGCTGAAGCCAACAGGGCGCCTTTGCTGGAATCCCCAGAGCGAATTACGGTGAACACCGGCGACACGTTCATGCAGGGTGATGGGGCCAGCTTCTCCTCGTACTTGAAGGCCGGCTACAAAGTTAGGCCTCAAGGGACTACTGACTTCTACCAGGTTCTGTCCGTGGAAAACAACAAGATCCATTTGACCAGGCCTTACCTTGGGGACTCTATCGCCGGTGGTGGATCCCTGCCGCAATTGATGGCTGTAGGGGGGTTGGCTCATTATCGTGAAAAGTATCAACTTCGCGGGGCACCGGTTACTCAAAATCTGCATGGTAAGTTCTTTCGGATATATGACTCCAAAGGATCTGTTGCAATCTGGTTTGATATAGGAAACGTTGGAGTTGATGAGCCGGAACACGGTTGTGATCGGTCTATTGAAATCACCACCCTAGTCGCCGGCGACTCCCAGTATGTTTTTGTTCAAAAGGTTAAACAGAAATTGGAGCTGGATGCCGAAGAGGAGTTTGTGTGCTCGATCATCGGGGACATCCTCACTATTCAAAGCACCAGTATTGGTGTGCGGCCGCCGGCAAAGCCAGCTGATGATATCGGGTTTACAGTTCAGAACTTATCCCGGGCAAAGCAGCGTATGAAGGTGACCGGTGATGTGGCAGACAGTCTAGATGGGCAGTTTGTGGTTGTCCACGATGGTGCCGGTACCGTTGCAGTTTGGTTTGACATCGATGACTCGGGAACGTTGGAGCCAAGCCACGGCTGTGATCGGGCCATTGAGGTGAGCACTGTCATCACAGACGATGACTCTGAGGCTGTTCGGGATTGCATCATGGATGCATTGGCGGCTGATGGGGCTTGGACAGTTTCTGCAGTGGGCACGGATGGGCTTCTACTGGAAGGGGAAATGGTTTCCGTATCCATTGGTGCTATCAGTGATGGCCAGTCTTTGACCCGGATTCAAGACGGGAAATGCCTTTATGATTTGCATAACAAATACTTCGTGCTGCCTTACCGGGAAGGAGTAAGCAAGACACGTCTTTTCTTCTTTGATATCGGCGACGAGGGCGCGTCTGCGCCACTGGTCGGTGCGGATACTTACCAGGAGATTAGCGGGATCCTCCCCGGCGACAGTGAAGAGACATTCTTTGAGTCACTTGCGGCCGCCATCGAAGACGACAGCACGCGCTGGACGGCAGACTTCTCCCCATCAGGAGTTTTGATCACCTCGGAGGTAGAGGACTCGGTGGGAACTCAGATCGATTTGGGAACCGCTGGACTTGTGATTGAGGTCACCCAAGAGGGCGTGGCTGTTAATCCGTTTGCCGGCAAAATCCTTCAGTACAAAAGCTTTGTTTTCGGTGACTCAGATGTCTTGAGTTGCGATGTATACGGCAAGACGTTGGATGGAACAATCACCGGCGCCCTGTTGACGCGGGCTCCGGAGATTGTTCGGGATATTCTGGAGGGGGCGGGATCCGCTGGACATATTGACTACGACAGTTTTGCGGCCGCATCCGAGGTCTTCGCAGAAGAGTTGGCCCTTTCGATTCCAGAGACCTTCTCTGATAAGGCAGCGTCACTTTCTTATCGAGAGGTGATCAACAGAATCAACAGCTCTGTGTTGGGAGTGCTGACTCAAAGTAATGATTTCAAGCTGCAATATTCAAAGCTTAAGCCAAGCGCCAAAGTCGTATTGCGTCTGGATGAGTCTGACATCTTGGATTTTTCTGTCGATTCATCCAATACGAACATGATCCGCACGGCCGTTGTGGAGTATGCCGAACGCGAGTATGACTATCTGACAAAGGGACCACTGAATTCTTCTGCCAGCAGAGAATCCGAAGTGGCGCAGTACATTCTGAACACTCAGAAGAGTAAGACTGTGGCCACCTATTGTCAGAACATCAGGGATGCTGAGCGCCTGGCGAAGCGCTGGGTCTTTATCCTGGAGAAGGCAGAGAATCGCATTACGATTTCAACGAAGCTTCAGGCGGCACAGCTGCAAGTTAATGACGTGATTCTTGTGAGTCACCCGAAGCTGTATCAGCGAATGGGTGGTGAATCTAAGGTCAAAATCATGATGGTTGAAGCAGTCGGTAAGAGAGGCAATGGGGTGGAAATCACAGCCATCGATCTATCGAATGCATTCAACCGGGTCGCAAAATACACAGACACAAAACAGAACTGGGATGGCGCTTCAGACGAAACTCGCTTGTTGGGCGGGTTTTATAAGGATAACGAAGGCCTGATCAATGGTGAATCAGGTTCGTTCGATACGAATCTGTATTGGTAGGAGATGCAATGGCGTGGCAGGAGATAACGGATTCTGAAATTGAAACGGGCCAACCGGTATCCAGTGAAACTGCTCAGAAGGTGAAGCAGAATTTGGAGTTGTTGGAGGAGCGCACTACTGCAATGGAGGGCGGGTCCGCGACTGTCTATCCGGCGATGATTCTGAGGGTTGATGGCACCTATGGGGAACCTGGTGATTTGGCGATCCCAGCTGTTGGAGCTTTGAAGACTACGACGAACTTCAATTTTATAGTTACTGGTATTCGGTTGATCATCGACAAGGCCGGGACCTCGGGAACCACAGAAATTGACTTGAAGGTGAAGAGGGCGACTGCGCCTGGATATTCGAGTGTGTTCACCACAAAACCGAGTGTTCTGTCTACTGCCGGGGATGATGCTTCATCTACAAATGCTGAGTTGGATCCGGTTATTAGTCAGATTCAAGCTGGGGATATTATTCGACTCGACATTCTTCAGGCGCAGATGCGTGGAGTTGGATTCATGGTCCGCATTGACTACGTGAAGACGTAAGGGAGTAAGCATGGATGTGAGCGTAACAATTAGATCGAGCCTGCCGGCAGGGACAAGAGTTGGTTACGGTGGCGGCGTCGTTCCATTCGGTTTTCTGAAAGAGGAGGGACAGCTTCTTCAGGTGAGTGTGTATCCGCGTCTCTTTGAAGCGATCGGTTACACATGGGGTGGCGAGGGGCCGAATTTCCGTCTGCCAGATTCACGAAGCAGGGGGGATATTGGTTCGGGGCAGGGTACGGGGCTGAGCAATAGAACGCTCGGGCAATACGGCGGGGAGGAAACGCATCAGCTGACTGAGGCGGAGATGCCGAGTCACACCCACACCCAGAATCCTCATAGTCACGTTCAAGATGCTCACTCCCACTCAACAACCATGCGTGAAGTAAGCCTGCAGTTGGGGAGTGGAGCTATTGTTGGTGACATTCTTAGGGGAGATAGTGGTGCTCGAGGCAGTACCAATGCGCAGCCAGCAATTGCTAATGCGACGGCCACGAATCAAAACGCTGGTGGAAATGGCCATCACAACAATATGCAGCCTTACCTGGTTGCTACAAAGATGATCAAATTCTAGAGTTTTTCGAGGGTGTGGGTGCAAGCCGCCCCCTCGAAAGTCATTTGGTCGCCGCTTGTAGTTACAAAGAAATTATTTTCCCAATCTGGGGATCCAGAAAGAAAACGTTTCACTTGAATACTGAAGCCATGAGTTAGGCCAGGAGTGGTTTTAATTTCTGCGACATACTTTTTTCCATCTTGATTCAGGACCAAGTATTCTTTTTCAAGCTCTAAAGTTGTGGCCGGGATAGTGCAGGATGATTCTACCACTTCATATGTTGTGGTGTCGGAATCTTGGCTGCATGCGTTTAATGTTAGAGCTAGGAAAGAAAAGAAGATAGTTTGAGCTTTCATAAGCACTCCAGTCTTTTTACGTTTCGGGTTGGCGCAAATAAACTTTAGGATGTTTTCTGTATTATTGTCAGCACCGGCTCAGTCTCAGCATCCATCACCTTCAAGATAGAAAAGAACTTTTCGACTGAGGGCTGGGATAGGCCCTTAGCATATCTCTCATAGCCGGTCGGGGAGGTTTGACCCATGCGTCTTGCTACCTCGGATGCGCTAAGGCCAATAGCCAGCCTTCTGCGTTCAAGGATGAAGGACATGAGAGTCTTAGTGTCCGGAGCATCGACAATGAAAGAATACGGCCCGACAGGAATCACTGTTACTTCAAAGCCTTCTTTGTTGACCATGGTTTCCACGACATCCTTCGCCATTGCGTAAGCCTCTGCCTTTGTGGCGCCCTGGGTATCTAGATCCAAGAGCGGTATTTCTACCGCCCACCATTTTCCTTCTTTCTTTAAATTCCCTGCTACTCTCATTTTGCACCTGCCATTTTCTTTAGAATCTTTTTTGCCAACATCTCGTTTATTTCTTTGTGTCGAGGTATCGGCTCCGTGATTGTTCCGTTCGTCCAGACCTCGTGGTTTCCGCCTTCCCTTAGCTTCCACCATCCGAGGCCCCTTGCTTTTCGTTCTAGATCACGCTTTTTCATATAATCATAGTAACACATATACGTGGTAAGTCCACACAAATATGTGGTAGGTGGTCAAAATGAGACATTGTTTAATTTGAAAGTGGCAGGCGGTTTATTTCGAGTTGAGGGATTGCTCGTATCGTGGTGGAGGACAAGAGGTCTAGTGTGCGGACAAAATGGCTGATCTCAACGGGTTCTTGTTGATAATCTAAAGCGAGTTTGCAAAAGGTTGACCGCTTGCCTGATAAGACACTGACGATAGTCGGGGATCTGATAAGAAAAATTAACGAGTTGGGCGATGATGACCTGAATGATCTTCTGTTGCACTTCGAAGTGGCGAAGGTGGCTGTCGTAGAAGAGCTTGAGCGTCGCGAAAACTGTCCCCGCCGGACTGAACTTAAGCTGGTTGTGTCGAATTCCGAGGACTAGTTGGCTGAGTTGCGGCTCTTTTTAGGTGTCGGTTTTACTAAGGTCTTTAATTGCAATTCTCTGCGTAGGGAGTTGAAGTATACGCTGCTCTGAGTGGACAGCATTCTGAGGATGTCGGCTGGGATTTTGTGTGCGCAGGCCAGAACCTCGATGTCACCATCAGTGAGTTGACTTTGTTTTGGGGCTTCTTCGAGAGCTTCCAGCACAAGGGCTTTGATGTCGGCGCCAGTGAGCTCTGAAATGCTTTGTGGCGGCGTGGGCAAGTCGCCGGAGATCGGGCGATAGAACTCAAAAGTCTCGACCTTGAAAGTGTCCTCAAGAATTTTTCTGAACTCAGTATCTGGCTCTCGATAGCCAGCGGAATACTTCTTCAGCGAACCCAGGGCGATGCCTGTTTCTGCGGCGCAGTCTGCTAAATCCCACCCTTTGAGGGCTAATAGACGCTTGAAGTTATATTGAAAAATTCCAAATTTTTCTTTTTTCATTTTGCCTCTGTAATCAACAGGATACGCTCATACGGAGACCTGAGAGATTACGAAATGGTAACTGATCGTTGACAAAAGTTTCCGATATGGATACTTTTGTGATCAATGAAGATACGACGTGTGAACCAGCAGTTACTGAGACTTCTGATTTTTCAAGCAGGTGGATACAAGGCCGCTGCGGAAAAAACGGGCGTAAGCAAAACACTCCTTTCCGGGCTTGTGAATGGTACTTACAAGCGCGACGTAAAGGAGAAAACTCGCATCGAGATCTGTTTAGGATTCGGTGCCGAGGAAGACAAACTTTTCGCACCCATTGCAGTGGGTGGGGAGAAGGCTTCCTAAGGTTTGACAGAGCTCTTACTTTGCAGAGTAAGGGCTGGATCAAGTTCTAGGGGAACTTCACAGGGAAACAAATAGCACAACTGAATGCAGTTTAGGTGGTGATTCGTGTTTAGTCGCCGGTGCCTTGTATTGTTTTTACGGTTGTTGATTTTTTTTACGGAGGGTTCGTGCGCGGGAAAGTCGTTCTGATATGCAAAAAGAATCAGGTTAATCACGAGGTCGAGATCGATCAGCCTCGGCAGTACAAAACCAACGATGCTAAATCTGAGCGCAGGCTGTGGTATGTGATTCTGACCGTGACGAAGGCTGATCGCAGTATGCAGCACTACGGCTTCATAGACATCAATTCGCAGGGGCAGTTTGTTGGGTACTCGGTGTTCGATGAGATATCAGGCATGGAGCTTCATGTTGATCCTGGCACATTCTCGGAGTCTTTCACGTCATTCATCGCAGAATGCGTAGAGGTCGCTATCCAACACCCGTCATATCTAAAGGCGGTGGGTCTATGAGTCGCCAAAGGAATCTTCTTGCTGACCTTCTGAAGAAAAAGAGAGTGGCGGCCGGTCTTTCGCAAAGAGATGTCGCTGACAAGCTTGGGTATGATACCCCGCAATTTATTTCAAATTGGGAGCGGGGTTTATCTCACCCGCCGGTGAAGTCTCTTAAGAAGTTGGGTGACCTTTACAATATGGATCCCGAGTTGATCTTTGAAGCGACTCTCAATCAAGCAGTTCAGGAGTTGACCACAGATATGCGTCGCAAGTTTGCCGAGGCCACGACGTGGAAACAGACGTCATTCCCGGGGGTGCGCGTTCAGAGAAGTATTCAATAGGGGGCAGAATGGGACCTTTTGTCGCTATCGCATTCTTTATTCTTGTCGGGTTTCTGAGTCATTTAATTCTGAAGGCCTATATTTTCAAAAAGCAGAATCAACAAAACAACCCAGGAAAGGGGAGCGAATGAAGCATCTATTGTTAGTATTGGCAGCATTGAGTCTGTCTGCTTGTGGAGTCGAGCAGGTGGATACCGGCTATCGTGGTATCGAAACCAAGTATGGTGAGATCCAAGGGGAGCCACTTCCGGAGGGGCTTTACTTCTACAATCCACTCTCATCGAGCATCTTTGAGTATTCGGTGCGTGAGGAAAAGGTCGAAGGCACGACGTCAGTCTTTACTGCAGACACGCAGCGTGCGGATGTCGCGTTTGCGCTCACCTGGTACCCAGAGCCGACCAAAGTTCATCAGCTTTACAAGGCTTTTGGCAGTAAGGGCGATGTTGAGGAGAAGGTTGTTGTTCCAACTGGTTTGGGTAGTTTGAAGGATGCCATCGGTCAGATTAAAGCTGATGACCTGGTCTCCAAGAGAGATGTTGCAACCAAGTTGGCTCTCCAGCAGATCCGTGAATCTTTGATGAGTCGTAATATTGTCGTTACGGATCTTCAGTTCACCAACATTGATTTTGACGATGCCTATGAGCAGGCCGTCGTCGCAAAGGTTGTTGCCATTCAGAAGGCACAAGAAGCGAAAAACCAAACGGTCCAGGTTGAGGAAACTGCGAAGCAGACTGTGTTGACGGCGAAGGCTGCAGCGGAGGCGATGCGAATCAAGTCCCAGGCGCTTTCGCAGAACAAGGGTCTAGTTGCCTATGAAATGGTGCAAAAGTGGGATGGCGCGCTTCCGCAGTACATGTTTGGCGAGTCTATTCCAATGATCGACTTCAAGAGCCTTCAGAAGGCACAGTAGTCTTATCCCCGCTTCGGCGGGGATCTTGAGTAGACCTCTCTGTGATGCCCCTCCCGGGACGATAGGTTGGTTCTCCTGTCGAACATAGAGAGGTCTACTGAGGGTTGCGGGGAACCGCTTAGGAGGGGAAATGGAAAACTTTTTGCGCTTCGCTCTGATTGCAACGGCTGTAGGGGTTGTTGCGGCTGCAGTTAGTAATTTTTCAGACTCTGAGAGAGAGAGACGAGAGATTCAGGAGGCTCGACTGCATAAGGATGAGTACCATCTACACTGGGTCGTTGCGAAAAGCTGTCACAAGGCTCATGCAAGAGGTTTTGGTTTGGCAGCTGCAGTCTTATTGCACTTTGCGTTTGTTGTCATCGAACGTATTTTCTTACTTTTTAATATTTCAAAATGGTGAGCTTTGAGCGAGCCAGCACTCCGATCCCCTTCCGAGGGGGAGTAGCAGATGGGCTATTTCGCAAGAGTTGAGTGCTGGCTCGCTGAGGGCGTGAGGGAGACCTCTTCATAGAACGTGGTTCTCCAGGCGTGGCCTAAGGCAAACTGAGGGGTTTGGACTGGGGATTTAATTGAGGGGGAGATATGGGCGCACAGCGTAATCCATTAAGTTTGGCAAAGGGGACTCGAAAACCCCTGAACCTCTTGAAAGTCGTCAAGTCGCAGGATACAGAAGCGGCTTCGATCTTTGACAATTTGCCAGTATTACTCACGCCGAAGCAGGTTGAAGAGTTGGGATTGGCCATGGTCTCCACGGTATACGACTGGAATTATCGTCCAGTGAAGTACGGTGTGCCGGCCGGCTTGTTTGCTCCAAAGCGAACACCCAAAAGCCCGACCAAGCTTCGTCGTGATGTCCTAAAAGAATGGGTAGGCTCCTGGGGCAACTGAGGAGAATCCTATGAATTTTTCCGCACCCAAAACAATATCCGAAAACTGTTTGGAGTTGAGGCTCTGGATGCATGGCAGGAATGCCCTGCAAGCCCGTCGCCGCTTTGAAAACAAAAAGCAGATCGAGGATTTTAAAAAGAAATGCATCACTCTTTCAACGTTCGGGGAGGTTTTCGTTCGCCGTTATCTTGGCAATGAAAGCTTCGATGATCTTCTGAAAGAAGCGCAGAATCCCACTTCCAACAAAGGTGAGGGGCACAAGCTCTTTGGCCCTGAGATTGATTTCTGGATGGAGAATCAGTACCCCGTCTGTGCCCCAGGGTGGCAGGCGAACGTCAACGGGTACCTGAAAGAGTTCGAAGAGCTTCATCAGCTGCAGATCAAAGATATCACCAAGGTCTTCCTGAAGAAGGTGGAAGGCGAACTCCGCAACAAAGGAAATAGTCAGAAGACAATCAATCTGAAAATAGGATGGATCCAGTCAGTGCTGAACTTTGCTGTTGAGAACGAGCGCCTGGCGAACAGTCCGATCGCGTCTTACAAGAAAAAGAAACCACCAGCGGTGGATATCGACTTCTGGACGAAAGAGGAGGCCTTGGGCTTCCTGCAGTTTGCAAATGAGAAGTATCCACGCGGGACGACGGAGCGCTACAAGTATGTCGCTTACATGGCCGCTCTGAATACCGGTGTGCGCGCCGGCGAGCTCTGGGCATTCAGGCCAAAATGTGTGGAAACCTCCAGCAATCTGATTTTGGTTCGTCAGCAGTTTGATGCGAAATCGAAAACGTTCCGGGAAACCAAAGGCAAGAGCCACCGGAAAGTGCCGGCATCCGCTGATTTGATCCGCGAGCTCCGCGACCTTGAAAAGTTCTGGAAGCTGAAAGCGACGGATCTGTACTTCACCAATCCCGATGGCACCCCGATGACCCACGATAACTTCGCCCTCGTGTTCTACAACGACGTTATTGAGTGGGGCGGGAAGCTCCTGGTGTTCCATGGTATGCGCCACACGGCCGCTACCTTGATGCTTGCTGCCGGGGTCACGGTGACCACCGCTAGGGATGTTCTGGGTCACCAGGATATCTCTACGACCATGAAGTATGTGCACGCGTTGGGAAGTCAGATCTCGGATGTATCGAACAAGTTTGCTTTGTCAGCGAAGGGGAGCGACGGGGATTTGCCGCCGCCACCGGCGCCGAAAGAGCAAAAGGGAAGACGTGGGCATTTGAGTTTGATTCGTCCAGTTTCGGCGTAGGTCGGCTGGATGTCTGTCAGATGTCTGTCAACGATGAGAGGAAATAAAAAAGCCCTTGAGGTCTGGAAACTCGCAAGGGCTTGATATAACTAACGAATAAAATGGTTGCGGGGGCAGGATTTGAACCTACGGCCTTCGGGTTATGAGCCCGACGAGCTACCAGACTGCTCCACCCCGCGACAAGGAAACATAGGTATAGGTGCAAAGCGCCGAGGGGTCAACCCCTCTTATTAATAATTTTAATATAGCACCATGTATCATTGTCAGTGCTCGTGTTTCATGGTTCAGTTCGACTGTGTTGCAGGAGGCATGAATATGAATGCGAAAAACTTGCTAAAAATTTTGGGAATCAGCTTTGTTATTTCAGCAGTGGGTCTGGTGGGTTTTTTATTCTGGGGCCTTTCCAAACTTCCCTCAGCTTCTGATCTGAAAAAAGCCCTGACTCCGCCAGCACTGCAAAAAACTGCTCAAAGCTCAAGCACGGATGCTGCGAAATCCTTAACAGCTAACACTTCTGATAAATCTTCCGCGACCGCGGAAACGTCTTCAGCAACACCTGCGGCCACACCAGCGATGAATGCCCGTGAAAAACTGGCGCAAGACACCGTGGATGTTTTGCTGAAGGATTTCGCGGATCCTCGCAAGCCCCTGGTGGATGGTTGTCGCAATCTTGAAAAAGCAGCACAAAGCGGGCTTTTGCGTGATCCGCAAAATGCTTCCGCGAAATACTTCTTCAGCAGTTTGTCCGATGGAAATCATGACCCGATGGTTGAAACCGCAGCACCTATCTTGCGATTCATCTTCCGTGCACCAGGTATGGAACAAGTGGTGGAACAGATCATGAGCGCCGATGCGAAGAATGATCAGGGTCTGCTGAAAAAAGCTGAGTTCTATTACGAAATCTATCGCGCGGGTGATTACCTGCAAAAGCACACAGTCGACATGGATCAGATTCTGCAAAAAAGCTATAACATGCACTATCTGGCCCGGGCCGTGGCAGCGAAGCCCGAACTGGCGCGTGACTCAGCAACTTTGGATTTCTGTGATCAGATGGAAAAGAACATCAATGCCGGGGGCGAGTTCAATGCTGATGAAGCCTCCGCCGAGATGTCCAGGTTTTTGGACAGCGCGGGTCTTGATGCCAAGGCGATCGGCTATGATCCGGCTTATCGCTCCAAGGTCAAAGTTCAATTCAACAGCACCCGCGTGGGTGTGAATGATTCCTGGGTTGTCAGCTTGTTTGCGCGGGATATTGAGAGGGCTCAGAAAGCCCCCTCAGGAAAATAGAAAGCTACTTCAGCTTTCGCGGCTACCGCCGCTGCAGCACTGTGGCGACCGCCGCAACCGCCGCTGCAGAACTGTGGCTGGCGCCTACTCAGCAGTTTCTTTGGTGGAGCGGGTTTCCGCTTCGCCGTTCTTGTTGAGTGAAATGTACTTGGTGCGAGTCACACGAATCTGCGGAACTGTTCCGGTGTCCTTGCCTTCGGCTTTCATCTTTTCGATTTCAAACGGCACCAGTTGTTTCTGACCCTTGCGGGCCGGATGTTTTTCCAGCTGGTAAGCGCAGTTTCTTGAGCAAGTGTCTTTGGCGTAATCGATTTTGACACAGTCTTCGCAAACCAGCGCATGGGAATCACAGCGTTTGCAGTCGACATTGATTGTCGCAGGCTGACCGCAGTGCGGGCACAGGCCGAACTTGGTGGATGGTTGCAGGTTCTGATCGACCGCCACGCGGTGATCAAAGACGAAGCATTCGCCCTCGAACTGATCGTTCGGGTATTCTTTCATATAGTTCAGAATACCGCCGTCCAGCTGGAAGACGTTGTTGTACCCTTTGTCCTGAAGTTCCAGGATGCCTTTTTCACAACGAATGCCACCAGTACAGAAGATCAGCATTTTTTTGTCTTTAGGAATTCCTTGCGCTTCGATGTATTGCGGGAATTCTGTGAACTTTTCAATGTTCGGGTTCAGGGCGCCTTTGAAGGTTCCGATTTTGTATTCGTACCAGTTGCGCGTGTCGATCATCACATAGTCAGATTCTTCTTTCATGACCTTGTTCCACTCGGTTGGTGTCAGGTGATGATTGACACCTTCCGGAGGCATCACTCCTGGGATGCCGGTGGTCACGATCTCGTTACGAACTTTGACTTTGAAGCGGCGGAATGGGGACTTGGTGGATTCTGAATCCTTGAAGAACTGATCCGGAGAATTGAAGTATTCGCGAATGAACGCTTTCCAGGCTTCAAAAGATTCCATGGAAGAAGCGGCACATGTGGAATTGTAGCCCTCGTCGCCCAGGATCACGAGTCCTTTGACGTTGAGTTCTTCCGCTTTGTCTTCCAGAGCTTTTTGGATGGCTGGCAGATCCGCCAGTTTAGTAAAACGGTAATAAGCCGTAACATAATAGTTCAGCGATTCAGACATTGTGTCACCTTCGTGTCCTGCCGGCGCGCGAGCGTCCGGGTAGCTTGGCTCCAAACCAAGGGGAGTTCAAAGTAGTCGGACGGTTATAAGGGCTTTTGTGTTCTGGCGCAAGGGGGCCTCGTCATTCCGTCCGGAAAACGAGGAGAAGTCTGTATGAATTGCCCGGTTTTGGGCATGATCGCCGTCAGGTTGGGCACAAATCCACCCAAGGAGGGTTCCGGGCGCCAAGGGCAGTGCGGCAAATGCTTGTAACCCGTCGGATTTCCCCGTAAAAAGGAGTTTTCAAAGGAAAGATTCCACAATGCAAGTCACTCCTCAGATCCAAAAAGAAATTCAGCGTCGCCGTACCTTTGCGATCATCTCTCACCCGGATGCCGGTAAGACCACGCTGACAGAAAAATTGCTTTACCACGGGGGCGTGATCCACGAAACCGGGGAAGTAAAGGGCAAGCAGGGGACCAAGGCTGTGACATCTGACTGGATGGCTATGGAGCGCGAAAAAGGGATCTCCATCACATCTTCTGTGATGACATTTGATTTCGACAGTCTGCGTGTGAACCTGCTGGATACACCGGGGCATAAAGACTTCTCTGAAGACACTTATCGCGTATTGATGGCCGTGGAATCCGCGTGCATGCTGATCGACGTTGCCAAGGGTGTGGAAGAACGTACCAAAAAACTTTACGAAGTCTGCCGCCTGCGCAAGATCCCGATTTTCACATTCGTGAACAAACTGGACCGTGAAGGTAAAGATCCGCTGACGTTGATTGATGAAGTTGAAAAGACTTTGAACATGCAATGTTATCCGGTGACCTGGCCGTTGGGTATCGGTCAGCGTTTCCGTGGTATTTACAACCGTCTGACCAAAGAAATCTGGATCTATGATCAGCGCCGTGAAGAAGTGGAAGACTACAAAATCATTCCATTTGAAAAAGGCAAAGACGATAAAATCCTTTATGACTATCTGGATAAGGAATCCGCTGACCAGGTTCTGGAAGAACTGGATCTGATCGAAGGCGCATTGCCGCCATTTGATGTGAATGAATTCCTGAACGGCACTATTTCGCCGGTGACCTTTGGTTCTGCGAAACAGAACTTCGGGGTGGACACATTCCTGCAGTTCTTCACCAAGTACGCTCCGGGCCCACAACCTCGTCATCTGAAAGATGGCAAGGAAATGGATCCTTGCGATGCGAACTTCTCTGGTTTCGTATTTAAGATCCAGGCCAATATGGACAAGCGTCACCGCGACCGTATTGCCTTTATCCGTATCTGCTCTGGTAAGTTCGAGCGTGGCATGAAGGTGAAACACTCCCGTCATGACAAAGAGCTGCGCCTGTCCTATGCCAGTCAGTTTGTCGCAGCTGACAAAGAAACTGTGGATGATGCTTACGCGGGCGATATCGTCGGGGTCGGTGACACCGGTAACTTTGCTATCGGCGACTGTGTTTATGCCTCTGGTAAAGTTCATTTCGAGGACATTCCGAAGTTTGCTCCGGAACTGTTCGGGAAACTGTCTGTTCGAGACGCCCTGAAACGTCAGAAAATGAATGAAGCCTTGAACCATCTTTCTGAAGAAGGTGCGATTCAGTTGTTTATTGATCCTATCGTCGGCCATCAGGATCCGATCATCGGTGCCGTCGGTGAACTTCAGTTTGAAGTTCTGATCCGTCGTTTGCAGGACGAGTACAATCTGGAAGTGAAGCTGAACCGCTTGCCATACGGCGTGGCCCGCTGGCCGCGCACGGAAGATGGCAAACCAGTCACAGACCTTAAAGGTGGCGCGAACATGTACCGTGATCTGCAGAATAATCCGGTTGTTCTGGTAAATCAGGAATGGGATCTAAACTGGCTGAAGCGCGAAAACCCAACAGTGGAATTCCACACTAGTATCTCGCGCGCTCGCTAGCGCACAGTGACGCGGAAGCTGGAGTAGGGCGCAGCCACAGTACTGAAGCGGCGGCAGCCGCGCAAGCTGGAGTAGGGCGCAGCCACAGTGCTGAAGCGGCGGCAGCCGCGCAAGCTGGAGTAGCAACTATGAATTTGCCATTAGAGATTACTGACCTCAGAAAAACCTACCGCGGCGGCACCGTCGAAGCGGTGAAGGGTATGACCTTTTCCGTAAAACCCGGCGAGATTTTCGGTCTGCTGGGGCCTAACGGGGCGGGTAAGACGACGATTATTTCAACCATCACGACGCTTGAAAAGCCCACCTCGGGGACGGTGAAAGTGTTCGGTGTGGATGTTTGCAATGATCCGATGTTCACAAAAAAACAAATAGGCGTCGTGCATCAGGAAGTGATTACTTCCGGTTTCTTCGACGTTGAAGAAATCCTGACCTTCCATTCTGGTTACTATGGTCTGCGTAAAAACAAAGAACGCATTCACTTCCTGCTGGAAAAACTGTCTTTGTACGAACACCGCCATAAAAAAGTAAAACAGCTTTCCGGCGGGATGAAGCGCCGTTTGATGATCGCCAAGGCCCTGGTTCACAATCCAAAGCTGTTGCTTTTGGATGAACCCACGGCCGGGGTCGACATTCGTCTGCGTGAAGACCTGTGGAAGTTTGTTCAAGAGCTTCGCGGCGAAGGCATGTCCATTCTGCTGACGACTCACTATCTGGAAGAAGCCCAGCAGCTGTGCGACCGCGTCGGCATTATCAATCTGGGATCCCTGGTGGTTCTGGGGGATACCAAAGCCATTATCCGCGAATACACGCATAAAAAAATCCGTGTTCTTCTGACCGAAAAACATCTGATTCAGTCTGACTATCTGACTGAAGTGGACGGGAAAGAATACAGTTTCGTTGTGCCTCAGAATAAAACCCTGGGTGAATTCCTGAGCGAAGTCAGCATCCCGACAGGACTGATTGCCGATGTTCAGATCGAGGAAGGCAGTCTGGAAGACGCGTTCCTGAAGCTTGTTACCAAGAAAGAATCGCAGGTGTCGCTATGACCGGTTTTGTGACTATTTTCCAGCGTGAAATTGCACGATTCCTGAAAGTTCTGGTGCAGACGGTGGTGACGCCGTTTATTTCCTCTTTCCTGTATCTTTTGATCTTTGGTGTGTCTTTGGGGGAACAAATGGCTGCACACCAGGGCGTAAGTTATCTTAGCTTCCTGATTCCGGGTCTGATGATGATGGGTATTATCAACAATGCTTTTCAGAATTCATCCTCTTCGATTGTGTCGTCCAAATTTTCAGGCGATCTGGAAGATCTGCGTGTGGCTCCCGTCACCGATCAGGAGATCATCTGGGCCATGAGTCTTGCGGCCCTGGTTCGCGGAAGTATCGTGGCGGTGATAACTTACATTGTGGGTTCTTTGTTCATGTACTACCAAAACGGCACATGGCTGGTGATTGCTCACCCGGTGGCAGCATTGTTCTTTGTGGTGCTGGCAGGTCTGATCTTTGGAATGATCGGCATCAGCATTGCGTTTTGGGCCAACACCTTTGATCAATTGTCGGCATTTTCCGCTTTCATTTTGCTTCCGCTGACTTATCTGGGTGGTGTGTTCTTGTCGATCGAACACTTGCATCCATTCTGGCAGGCGGTTTCCAAAGCCAATCCGTTGCTGTATCTGATCAACGGTCTTCGTTATGGAATTCTGGGAGTCAGTGATGTGAATGTCTGGACCGCCGCCTTTATTTCCCTGATCGGAATTGGTGTGTTCTATGGTGTCGCACGACTTTCTTTGCGCAAAGGATCCTTCCAGCGCTGGTAGGATCACCCGTCATGGCATCGCTGATAAACCAGAGGTTCCTTCAAAATATTTTCTGAATAAACCCGGGCGGACTCCTTCGAACGGGTGATGTGTCCCTGATTGAGACGTTTTCATCGAAAATGGGAACAGAATCATTCGTAAATAGCATGGTTTTTCTCGCAATATTCCGATGTATTACATAGCGGAGTAAGCTATGCGAATACTGGTACGTTTTAGAATGATTGGATTCTTCATTCTTCTTTCATTGCTCACGTCAGGATGTTCCCTGAACGCCGAATTTTTCGGTGAACTGAAGGAAGCTATCGGCATCGACCCAGGCACGGGTGATGGCGGATCCGAGGGTGATAGCGGGACGCTGACAAATCTTTCCAATTATAAAATTATCGTTAATGGTCCCATGAAGGCTGCCGCCAGCGTGGACGACAATATCTTTATCGGAGGCAGCTTTAACAATGCCACGAATATTGCCTCCCATGGTTTAAAGATCAGTTATGCCAACGGAACCCCTTCATTGAGCTCGGTGGGTCTGGGGGGATATGCGGGTGATATTTTTGCCAACGCCGTGGACGCTGCAGGCAATATCTATGTGTATGGACGCTTTTATAAGTCTGTCACGGACTCGGCTTCAGAGATAAATGTTTTAAAATTCCGACCTGACCTGACGCTGGACAATTCCTTTCCAGTATTGAAACTGACCTGGTCCAGCACCAGCTATTCGGCCCACGACCTGCATGGAATGATCGTGAAAAACAATCGCCTGTACGTCAGCGGTGTTTTTGAGGCGGTGAACGGTGTTGAAAGGGTCGGTGCTTTTTCCGTGGATCTTGCAACGGGGCAGCTGACATCCTGGAATCCCACTTTTGTCGGCGGAGCCGAGATTATTCAGGATGATGCCAGCACTGTGACCTTTCGAAAGGCAGGCAGTTATCACGGTAATCCTAAAAAGGGATATTATTTCCTGAATAAGTCCGGTCAGGCCACGACCTTATTTTCAACCAAGTCGTGGGATCCCACTGTTTCTTCACGCAAGCTTTATGTCGATCGTTCCCAGACCCGGGTTTATGAGGGAATCACCTATTATAATCGCCTGGTTTTAAGAAAGCTGACGTCATCTTATGTGGACGACCCCGCTGTGGCGGATATCGAGTTGCAGAATGTTTTGGTGGAAAGCGTTCAGGTCCTTAAAGATTACGTGGTCGTGATGGTTTTTGATAATGCGGTGTTTGATACGACCAAAGAATATTATTTTAAAGTCTACAGCCACGCGGGGGCGCATTTGTATGATACTCCTGTGATGACTGTGACCGTGCCTAACGCAAGCCTTCTTCCGCGTAAAATCCTGCAGGTGAATGAACAAAACTCGCTGTTTTTTGCCGGGGACTATCCAATGGATGTGACTGCGTTCGACGGCCCGGGAAAAAACATCGTTCGCGATCTGCCGGTGGCAGAATTTCAGTTTTCGGCGGCGGCATCTTTGGTGACGTCGTTTTATCCCACCGAAATCGTTCCGGGGATAAATTCGTTTCAAAGCATTCAATATGAAAGCGGCCAGCTTAGTCTGATTCATTTTAACGGGGCTTACACCTATGACACTCAAAACGGAAACGCATTTCTGGGAAGTGTGAATCAGACGTTTGGTAATTCCTCCGTTTCAATGGTTGGGGATTATCTTTTCATTTATAACTGGCATCCGGGTGTGCGTCAGCTGGAAGTCTATAACAAGCTGACCGGGGCTGCCGTGACAGGTGTTATCAGTCCGGCAGCGAATGTGACAATTCTTCCGGCCTATGGGGAATACCCTCAATTCACTTCGTGGCAGGGCGAACTTTTCGCATACTATCCTGTCAGCGCGAAATTGCTGGTTTTCGATTTGAACGGCAATATCACCACCTTGGATACTCCGGTGAATTCAGGGGCCTTTTGTTCTGAATATATAGTGTCTTCTGCTGGAATCTGTTTTTCCGGCACAAACTATGGCGGCGTCTTCGACGGGGGGCTTTACACCGTGAATACCGCCAACGACACGCTCGTACCACCCACCGCGATCACTCAGGCAGTTTTTGCAAGCGGGGTTCGTCATGTGTTTGGTTATGCGAGGAATGCAAAATACGAGGCCTTCATGCATGGGGACACCGATGACGGCCGTCTGGTCATTTATGACGTGACAAATTCGTCAGTGGTCTGGGAAAGATTCATCAATACCAGCAACGCTGAAACCAGACTGATTCTTAGCGGTGACATTCTTTATATGACAGGGTCTTCCGTTCTGGCGGATCCGGCGGTCTTCAACAGCGGCAACAGCGCTCATAATTGCCCGAGCTTTCCGGCCTCGTGCAAAGTTATTAACTCTTTTGTTTCCATTAATGTGCCAGCGCAAAGCATTGTGCAGGACTTTGGGGGCAACGGCGCGAACTACAGCCATGACCTGATCAATCACTGGAAAACTTACCGAATGTACCGTTTCCAGGACAAGGTCATTGTGCCTTCGGGCGATGACGACGGTTTCGATGCGGCTCTTCCGGAAAAAATCTATATGCATGTCTATGATGCGGCGACCGGTACGGATGCGGGCAAGTTTTCTGATTTGTATTTTAAATTTCAGCCACGGGCGACTTTCTTTGGTCACGCGAAGCCCATTGAACAGGCCAACGGTGATATTGTTTTCTATCTTTCCAGCTTATATTTTAACGACCAGGCTGTTTCTCCGCTGCTGAAAGTTTCCAATGCTGACAAGTCACTCAGTTTTGTTGATTTCGACGGAGAGATTCTGGGTCTTGCTGACGTGGATGGGAAGCTTCTGGTGGTTCAGAAAAACGGAACACAGCTGAATTCACATCCTTTGACTTCTTCGGTGGTTGTTTTTGATCCGGGCAGTGGAGATGTCACCAATGTGCCGGTTCCGGGCGTGGTGGATTTTGTTGCCTCAAGCAAGGCCCGTATTCTGAAATCCGGATCGCAGCTTTATATTGCCGCGACCGGGGGGATTCAGTCCTTTGCGCTGGTAAATGGTCAGCTTCAGTCTGATCGTTATGCTTTGATTTCCGGGACAATGGCTACGGGGTCTTTGGATGCTGTTTTAAATGACGGTCAGATGTTCCTGATTGGTAATTTTGAAAGTCTGAAAATTGTGGATGCGACAGATCTTTCTGAAACTGCGGTGAATTTTGTCGCCGGGTCGAACTTTGTGCGCATCAAGAATGCAGCTGACTTGTTCACGAAAGGTCAGGACTCGCTTTCCGCGATCCCGGGACTGGTGTCGGAACCGTTTATGGCGATGCTAAATCTGAAAATGTCCATCACCTCCAGCGGTGACAGTGTGTATATCGGTGGAATCAGTACAGCCAATGGTGTCGCCACTTCGCTGGCCCGGTACAAAGTTGCGCAGGAAACGTTTGATGCGGGATTTGTTCACAGTGTGTCGTTAACGATTGCCAATGTTATGGTGATTCCGAATCTGATCGCGGCGGTGCGGGAAGTATCTTCCGGGAAGTTGTTGCTGGAAGGTGTGTTTTCCACGCTAAACGGCCAGGCCGTTTCAACTTTGCCGGTGCTCAATGTTGCGGACGGAGCAGTGACAGACTCTATCCTTCTGCCCTCTGATCTGGTGGCCGAACTTCCAGGGGAGCTGGAACGAACCTCCTCAGGCAACATGGTGCTGGGGCGTTGTGCGGCGAACCCTTGCACAGCCTCGCAGATTTCAATTCAATAAGTGATTCATTCGCAAAAAAAAGGAAGGCCCTGATGAAAATTCAGGGCCTTTGCTTTTTTAGTGAGGATATACGCCTTCACAAGTAGGGAAGGTGAAGCGCTTCCAGAAAGACTGGTCTGCTTCGCCACGAGAAATGATCACTTGCGTGTCGATAGTGCGAGGCACAGTCACTGTTTTAGAGCCAAAGCGTGTGCACTCTGGAGTTTGTTCGCCGTTGGCAGGAGTGAACTCTTCACAAACGGGTTGCTCATAGCTGCGATCAACAACCAGGGTTGTGGTTTCATAGCGGGCACAAACCCACTCAGTGTAACCACCTTGTTCACTGTTCGGATTGCCAACTTGGCGAGGTACCAGTTCCGCACACTCACGCGTTGGAGTGATGGAACGAATCTCGGTGTCGGTCATACAGGCATTTTCCAGCTTGATACCGCCCAAGCGATACCCATGAGTCACCACGGCGTGGCGGGACGCGAAGATTTCAGACCAGGAACTGCCCTGGTGAACAGCGTGAGCGCTGACAGAAACCAAAAGTGCGGCCATTGTGAATAGAACCTTTTTCATCGGAACTCCTTACCAAAGTTGGTGTGGTTATTGTTTGTTTCGCAAAAGGAGCAAAACACTCCAAAAGCGCACGACAAAACCTAGTAAGAAATTCGTGGAACGGTCTAAATACAAAAATGTAATTGGCAACTGACACGAAAAAACCGTGGCTTTCCGTGTGTATCCACAGAATTCCGAGAAAAAAACCATTTCAAACGTGTAGAGGTTCAAAAAAGAAATTAAAAATGGGCGCAAGTTTTACGCCCATTTTTCAGTTAAATCGAGATCGCGGTCGCGGGATTTTGTGAAACAATCGTTTGGCAAAAAAGCCCAGGAAGTGTTTCGAAAAAATCCGCGAAATTCCGGTTTTTTAGAATGAAGAAGTCGTCGGTGCGGACGTTTGTGTGCCGTCGTTCACCACGCTGAAGTTCAAAGAGTCAAATTCACGGAAACGTTTTTTCTCGTCTTCCATGCGTTGTGCTTCCAGTTTTTCCAGAATGGAGTTTTCAGTTTGAACTTCCATCTGTTTGCGGGCGTCGCGAAGACCGTCCATTGTCGTAGTGTGAGTAGTTCTTAGTCCTGTCTGCGCATTTGCGATTGCGGCAGTCCCCAATACAGAAACAAGTACAATTTTTTTCATAAAAATGCCCCTTTGCGGACTCTCATACACACAAAGCGTGGAGAAAGAATGGATTGACGCTCCGCCGGAGTATATTATTCCAAAAGTGAAGTGAGCCTTGGAACCGCTCTCGGGGCGCGCTGCGTTAGGGGTGGTTCTTTGTCATTCCGTCAGAGTTGTTATAAAGAATGATCCTTCAGGAGTTTCACATGTTTGAGAATCTATCAGATAAAATCATGACAAGCCTTAAAAAGGTCCGCGGTCAGCATAAGATCAGCGAAGCCAATATTGAGGAAGTCATCAAGGAAATCCGTCTGAGTCTTCTTGAAGCTGACGTGAACTTCAAAGTGGTGAAAACCTTTATCGATAAGGTGAAGGAAAAAGCCCTGGGTCAGGATGTCCTGACCAACGTCAATCCCGGCCAGATGTTCGTAAAAATCGTCCATGACGAACTGGTGAACGTTCTTGGCGGCGGCGCGGTTGATATCAACGTTCGTGAAAACCCAAGCGTGATCTTTTTGGTGGGGTTGCAGGGGGCGGGTAAAACCACGTCGGCTGCGAAATTGTCTCTTTATATCCGCCAGAAACTGAATAAAAAACCGGGTTTGGTTCCAGCCGATATCTATCGTCCGGCCGCGATCGACCAGTTGCAGGTTCTGGGTAAGCAGAACAACATCCCGACATTCCCAACCCAAGTGGGCATGAAGCCGGAAGAAATTCTGGAAAAAGCCAAACAATGGGCTCGCGACAACATGGTCGAAGTGGTCATTGTCGATACGGCGGGACGCCTGCAGATCGATGAAGATCTGATGGGTGAACTGGGTCGTTTGAAAGAAATCTGGACGCCACAGGAGATTCTGTTGGTGGCCGATGCGATGCTGGGTCAGCAGTCCGTGAACGTGGCTGAAGGCTTCCACAAACGCCTGAATCTGACAGGTCTGGTTCTGACCAAGGTGGACGGGGATGCGCGCGGTGGTGCGGCCTTGTCGATCCGTGAAGTGACCGGGATCCCAATTAAATTCCTGGGTATTGGTGAAAAAGTCACGGCGTTGGAAGTCTTCCACCCGGACCGTCTGGCCGGCCGTATCCTGGATATGGGCGACGTCCTGTCTCTGGTTGAGAAAGCCCAGGAAGTCATTGATGAAAAGTCTGCGCGTGATTCCGCGAAGAAACTCATGAAGAATGAGTTCACTTTGGAGGATTTCCTGACTCAGATCCAGCAGCTCAAGAAGATGGGCGGCTTTGAAAGTATTTTGAAATTTTTACCGGGCATGGGTGAGCTCAGCAAGCAGCTGAAAAATATGACCCCTCCGGATGCAGAAATGAAAAAGATTGAAGCGATCATTCGCTCCATGACCTATCAGGAACGTCATAACCATAAGATTTTAAACGCTTCGCGTCGTCAAAGGATCGCGAAGGGGAGCGGAACTCAAGTTCAGGACGTGAACAAGCTTATAAAGCAGTTTGAGGATGCAAAAAAGATGATGGGCGGTATGATGAAAATGGGTATGGGCCGGGGCGGAATGAAGTTTCCATTTTAGGGCTTGATATTTAACCACGATCCAAGTACAAACTTGGACTTACTGTTTTTGATACATGAGGTTTAGAAATGGCAGTTGTAATTCGTTTGGCTCGTATGGGCGCTAAGCATGAACCTAAATACCGCGTTACTGTAGCGGATTCCCGTCGTTATGTGACTGGTAAATTCCTTGATATTCTTGGAACTTACATTCCATCTCCAAAAGGTAACGACAAAAAGATTGAGCTTGATCTGGCTAAAGTTGAAGAGTGGATCAAAAAAGGTGCACAACCTTCAGAGCGCGTAAAACACGTGATCAAATTGGCTCAAGCTAAATAAGTTGTTGGCTTCCTACTTGGTTTTGCTAAACTAGATCAGGTAGGTACTATCTGTGGGGGTAAATATGGATAGCTTGAAAGACCTCGTTGAGTTCATGGCGAAGTCCCTTGTGGACAAACCTGAAAATGTCGAAGTTGATGAAATCCCTGGTCAGCAAACCACACTTCTTGCTTTGAAGGTCGATAAAGAAGACCTTGGTAAAGTAATTGGTAAGCAAGGTAAAACCGCTGCTGCGATGAGAACTATCATCCGCGCTGCGGGTACTAAGCTTAACAAACGTTATCACCTGGATATCGTTGAATAGTTTGGTTTAAGTAAATTTAGAGTTAATTCTCATGGAAGGGGTTACCAAATAGGTGACCCCTTTCTTATTTGTGCTGGCGGACTTAAGTGCCGTCTCACTGGAGTCGTAAATTGAAATTGGTAGGAAAAATTCGCGAAGCTCACGGCCTTAAAGGAGACCTTTATGTTTTGGTCTTCTCTGGTGAAATTGCCTGGGCAAAACGCATGAAAACCTTTGGCCTTAAAGCCAAAGACTCAGATGAAATCAAAACTTTCACTGTTGAGCGCACCAAGCCTTTCAAAAAAGGTCTGATCGTAAAAGCTGCTGAAGTGGCTGATCGCACCGCTGCTGAAGGTCTGGAGCACATGGAATTCTTCATCGAGGAAGACCTGATGGTGTCCAAGCCGGGTGAAACCATCTTCCTGTCTGAGATTAAAAACTTCAAGTTGAAGAATCCAGAACAAACCGTATTGGGCGAAATCGTTGGTTTTTCCTCTAACGGTGTTCAGGATTTGCTGGTGGTTGAAACTGTTGACGGTAAAACAGCGGAAGTTCCGTTCGTTGATGCTTTCATCAAAAAAATCGACTTCAAACATCAGGCTGTCGTGATGGATTTGCCTGAAGGGCTTTTCGATATCGAAAATGCTTAAAATCGATGTGATCACTCTTTTCCCTGAGATGATCCAGGGCGCGGTGTCTCACGGCGTCCTGGGGCAGGCATTAAAGGGTGATCTTTTGTCGGTGCAGGCGCACACTCCGCGCGAATTTGCCACCGATAAACACCGCACGGTCGACGATCGTCCCTTTGGCGGTGGTGACGGCATGATCATGCTGTCCGAGACTCTCGAAAAATCCCTTCAAAAAGTGCAACATAAGAATTCCAAGATCATCTATCTGTCGCCGCAAGGCTCGGTGCTCACGGATGACAAGGCCCGTGAATTATCCCAGGCAGAACATCTGGTTTTGGTCTGTGGCCGTTATGGCGGGATCGATCAGCGAATCATCAACAGCTATGTGGATGAAGAAATCTCTGTAGGGGATTATGTGCTTTCCGGCGGCGAGCTGGGGGCGCTGGTGGTGATCGATGCACTTTCGCGTTTCATTCCCGGTGTGCTGGGGCATGTGGATTCAGCGGACAAGGACAGTTTTTCAGAAGGTCTTCTGGAGCATCCCAATTTCACTCGTCCTCGCCAGTATTTAGGGCAGGATGTTCCCGAAGTTCTTTTGGGTGGCAATCACAAGTTGATCGCCGACTGGAAAGAGAAAGTTTCGGCGTTGGTGACCTTAAAGAAACGCCCGGATCTGTTCATCATCTATCTGGCGGAAGAGCGTGAAAAGTACCGCGCATTGAAAAAGAAAAAAACGGCAGAGCCCCTGAAGGAGCTCTTTAAGTTCTGGCAGCAACTATCCCCTCAGGATCGCGAAGTTTTGGGTCTTGAGGACCTGAATGAGGAAAGCTTCAATGGCTGAAGAAACACCTTACGTGCCCCGTCTGGCGATTGGGCTGGTCCACTATCCGGTGCGAGATCGCATGCAGAAAACAGTGGCCACCAACGTGACCAATTTTGATATTCATGACATCGCCCGCGCGGCGACCGTCTTCGGGGTGGAAAAATATTACATCATCCATCCCATGCAAGAGCAGCTGATGTTTGTGGATCGCGTGCTGGATCACTGGCGTACCGGCCAGGGCTCCAAGTTCAACCCCATGAGAAAGACCGCCCTGGGGAACGTAAAGGCCGTTGCGAGCGTCGAAAAGGCATTTGAGGACTGGAATGTCCCAGAGGCCTTGACGATCGCTACAACCGCCCGTACGGAGTGGGCGAAGCATAAGTACTCGTTTGCCGAGCTGCGTAATGAAATGCATGTGGCCAAAAAGCCAGTTTTTATGCTATTTGGAACAGGCTTCGGTTTGACGGAAGACCTCATCAGATCCTCGTCAGGGGTTCTGGAGAGCATTAGGGGTGCTCCCCCCAAAGATTATCGGCATCTTTCAGTAAGATCTGCCGTAAGTATCTGTCTTGACCGTGTCATGGGTCCATGGTAGACCCTTGTTTTACTTTTTGTGAAAATTGACTGCTATAAGGATTTTAAGCAATGGCTAAAGAAACAAACATCGTTCGTCGCGTTAGTGTTAAAGCTGCTAACAAAAATATCCAGTCCTTCAACTCTGGTGATACTGTTAACGTATTCGTTAAAGTAAAAGAGGGTGAGAAAGAGCGTGTTCAGCTTTACAAAGGTATCGTAACTAAGATCCAAGGATCTGGTGCAGCGAAGTCTTTCACAGTTCGTAAAATGTCCGCTGGTGTTGGCGTGGAAAGAACTTTCCCGTTCGCATCTCCAGCTTTGGATAAAGTTGAGATCGTAAACGTAGGTAAAGTACGTCGTTCTAAACTTTACTACCTTCGCGCTCTTAAAGGTAAAGCAGCTAAGATTGAATCTGAGCTGGTTTCCGCTAAAGCAGACTAGTTTTTTAAACTAAATACAGCTTTTATGCAAAGACCTGGGATTTTACGATTCCGGGTCTTTTGTTTTTTCTGACGTCTGTCAGGAACATTGTCGTCGACGCAGTCACATTCAGCGTGACCCGCGGGCCCGCTTATTTGTAGTATCGCAAGCCTTACATCGAGGCACTCTGCATGGCTAAAAAAGAAAAAGTCGAATTCCCGAAAATTGAATGGCGTGATTTTTCGCCCACTCCGATCATTGGCGTGGATGAAGTGGGTCGTGGCTGTTTAGCGGGTCCCGTTTATGCGGCGGCGGTGATTTTCAAGTCCGATGCTTTGAATGACCTTGTGACTGACTCCAAGCTTCTGTCCGAAAAACGCCGCGAAGAGCTGGCGGATCTTATTTTAAAAGAACACATAGTTGGTATCGGTTCTGCTTCCGTTGAAGAAATCGACGAAATCAACATTCTTAATGCTTCACTGCTTGCGATGAAACGTGCGGTGGAAAAATTAGGAGTGAAGAGCGGTCACGTTCTGGTGGACGGCAACAAAAAGATTCCGAATCTAAAAGGCTTCGAACAAAGCACCATTGTAAAAGGTGACTTGCGAGTGGCTCCGATTTCGGCGGCCTCCATTGTTGCGAAAGTGACCCGTGATCGTCTGATGAAAGATCTGGGAGTGAAGTACCCGCACTATGGATTCGAAATTCACAAAGGCTACTCCACGCCGGTTCACAAACAAAGCATCGTCGACCACGGGCCGTGCATCGCTCACCGCAGATCCTTCGCGGGCGTCAAAGAATACGTGTAATAATTCTGAGCGCTCAGTCTATTGGGCGCATGAACGGGGACTGCAGTCCGAGTCTCTGGTTATCGAATACTATCAGCGTAAACTTTTTCACTTGCTGGGACAGCGAGTGAAAACCCCCTTTGCTGAAGTGGATTTGTTGTTCAAAACCTCCGGGCAGACGTTATTGATGGTGGAGGTTAAAACCACCAACCTGTCTGACTTTCAGCCCTTTCGAATCACTAAAAAGCAAAAAGCCCGTTTGGTGCGGGCAATGCTGTTTCTGGCGGCGCGCTGGGATGTGCTGGTCGAAATTCACTGGGCCTTTGTCACGAAAGACGGTGAGATCACGGTCTTTGAAGACATCAGTGATTGACTGAAAACCCCGCTTTCAGGGGACAATGTCTTATGAGAAAAATCCTGCCACTTTTGATTCTGGTTCTGCTTCAAACTCAATCCGTCCAGGCGCAAAGCCTGAAGCGCTTTCTGACCAGTTGTGCGTGGGGAACGTTGGGTGGGGCGGCAGTCGGTGTGGTCAGTCTGGCGGTGGAAGACAAACCCAGTCAAAGCTGGAACAACGTGGCCCGCGGGGCTTCATTGGGTTTGTATGCGGGAATCGCTTATGGGGCTTATTCCATGAACAAACAACCGGAACTGTCTCAGCAGCCGGATTTTGCCATCGCGCCGACTTTCGAAAAAGGTCAGATTGATGGAGCTGAAGTGTTCGCCACGGTTTTGAGTTTTTAGAATCCGTATGAATCCAAAGCTTCTGGTGGCAAGGCCGGTTTTGGATTTCCATCGAATGTGAATTCGAAATTCAATTTAAAGTTGGTATCCCCACCGGTCACCTGATCGTGAATGAAGGTGATCATCATACAATCGCCCGGCGGTTTGAATTGCGCAATGTACGCCCAGGATTTCACCTGATCGCGAGTCGTTGATTCCGCCCAGTTGGCGTCATATACAAACTTACCCATCAAGTTGATGAATCTGGAAGTGAAGCCCGCCGAGAACGTGTAATCTTCCTGGCGATCGCTGGTGTTCGCGGATTGCCCCGGAGTGACCTTGTATTGACGAGTCAGCTGCACCTGGAAGAACTGACCCATATCATTTAACAACCGCACACGCGAAGACGCGTTGGTCACGTTCTGATAAGGGAAATAGTTGAAGATGGAATAAGTCTGGAAACGATCCAGACGCACATCCAAAGTGGCGGTCAGATCTGACCAAGGTTCTTTCACGCCGACTTTGTTTTCCTGGGTGCCGTCATAAGACTGCGCAAGTTTCAGATAACCGACCTGGCGGTATTCAGGACGGTCACCAATCCAGCGTTTTTCCGTGATCTTGTTCGTCAAAGCCAGCGTCACCAGGTTTCGGTCATAGACGCGGTCATAATAGTCAAACTGCACGCCATAGTCGCTGGCGATGTCCAGATCCGTGATACTGTCACGGGCCGTGTACGGCGCATCTGAAATTGAACCAGTGCCGAAGAACGGATTGTCATCCTGGGACACCCACGGCAGGCGGGTGTAGATCACTTCCGGGATGATCTCGTGTTTATAGCGAGTGGCTTTTGAATTTACCGTGTCGCCATAGATGCGGCTCAAATTTGTGCGCGCGCCGATTTCGGTACGGATGTAGCGGCGGGACAGATACTGGTCTTCGTCGATGTTGAAGCCGTAGTGGGTTTCGCGATAGCTGACCGCCGGAATCACATCCAGACCGTCGCCGAATTTGATCGGGTAATAAAGGGCCGGCATGAAATCCAGACGCTGACCGGTGCGGATCTGATCCAGGCCTGGATTGTAGGACCCATCATACACGCGACGGCAGTTGGGGGTGTCTTCCCAGCGCGGGTCGTTGCACGTGTTGGTTGGGAAGCGGATTTTGTTCCCGTTGATGGTTTGTTCGGTCATGTCGTCATAGGCCTGACCGGCGCGGGTGAAATTCACATAGGTCAAATTCAATGAGTAAATGAAATTGGTCTCGCCAATATTTTCCTGGGTTTGCGAGAAGCGCAGTTCAGGAATGCGGTGAACGGCGTCTTCATTTCCTTCCTGTGGATTTCCGTGCAGCATGTTCACATAGTACGATGAATCGACACTGTAGTGCTGATCCAGAGTGTTTTTGGTGAAGGACATGCGGTTTTCCATCGCCGAGTCACCGTGATTCAGTGTCTCGGTCGGGAAGTCCTTGGGATATTGCAGATCGCTGGCCAGATTCAACTGGGCGCGGTGAACGATGCCATCCGGCATGTCATAGTAATGATCATAGCGCAGGAACCAGCGCTCTAAAGGGTCGCCTTTTTCGCTGGCCGGGCGGTATAAATTCAAACGGTCATCTTGTGCGAACGCCTGGTCAAAGATGGTTCCGAAATTCATCGTTCCGCTGGATGTATCATTCAGCATGTAGCGATATTCGACCAAACCCTTAAGGCCCCGCTTGGCGTAGTCTTTTACTTCAAACGTTGCATCGGTGCTGCGGGAAATCGCCCAGAAGTACGGTTGGGAGATCGCAAAGCCCCCCTTGTCAGAAACTTCAAAGGTCGGAGTCAGCAGGCCTGACTGACGGTCACTTTTAAGCGGGACAATCAGATATGGCATCCAGAAAACCGGCACATGGCCAAAGCGCAGAACGGCATTCTTGATATAAGCATAGCCGCCCAGTTCGGCGCGCACCGTGGTGCCTGAGAAACTCCAGGAAGCCGGGCAGTTGGTGCAGGCGGTGTAATCAGCAGAACTCACCACGAATTCGGATTCGCCGGTTTTTTGCAAAACGTCGCCCGAGAACATGATCGGACCGGATTGCACCGATCCATTATAGATCATGCCGGTGTTGTTTTCATAATCCAGGAACACCTGATCACCCACGATGGTGTTTTTGGCGTCCATGATTTCGACATTGCCGTACAGTTCCACCTGGCGGGAGCGCAGCGAGGTGATGGCTTTGTCGGCTTTGATGTGCTGGCCTTTGTAGACGATCTGGATGTTGCCTTCCAGCTCCACGACCTCTTTTTCAGTATCGCGGTACATGCTGTCGGCATTGATCAACATATCATGGATCTTCGCCATGGGTTCTGCACCCAGGGCAAAAGAAGATGACATCACTGTCACCAGTAAAAATGAAATCAAGACGATCCAGCTTCGAAGCACCAAAGTATTCTAGGGATGCTTTAGGGCCTTTGTCGAGGTGAAACTGGTCTCTTTTTGGACTCAAAATGTCATAGATTTTGGCCGTTAAGATAGAACACTTAACTTAGGTTGATGAGGTCTTAACATGGAAGTCAAACTCGTGCTCGATGGTGACATCACCGTTGTGTCTTTGAGCGGTCGCATTGAAATCGAAAAAGCTCAGTCCTTTAAAAAAGCCTGTCTGCAGAACTTCTCCGACCGTAAAGTCGTATTCTGCATGAAAAACCTGCACTTTGTGGGGTCTTCCGGGATTCAGTCTTTCTTTGGTATCTTGAATGATTTGAATGCGGGGAGCCGCATGAGTGTGAAGATCGCGGGTCTGACTCCGGACTTCCAGCGCCTTTTCTCATTCTCTGAGTGTGCCAGCCTGGAAGTGCATGAAAGTATCGAAGGGGCCCTGCAAAGCTTTTAAGCTGTGGGCCCGTCCTGTTTACGCAATTCATTAAGTTTCTGACTCAACTCAAGGTTTAAACGCTCTAAAGCAGCGGCTGCAACCTTGAGTTTTTCGTTTTCCTCATTCTTGGCAGTCCACATATACCTTAGACTTTCCAGTTGTTCCTGGGACTGATAGTGGTCTTTTTCAAGTCTTTGGATTTTTTCCTGATCTTCCACCACGCGAATCTGCAAATCAGCATGCTCGACACCCAGTTTTTGATTCTGGCGAGTCAGTTCGCTGATGCGTTCCTGCTGGCGCTGGATCTCCTGCTCATAGCGGTCTTTCAGTTCTTCTTTGCTGCGGCGAAGAGTCACCACTTCATTTTCCAAAGTGTCCTGGCGCTCCAAAGCGCTGTGCAGCTTTATGGACTTCACTTCAAGTTCTTCTTGAATCTGATGCAGTTGTGCCACTTCCTTGGTTAGACGCTCGATCTGTTCTTCATAGAAGTGAACCATTTCCTGAGCTTTTTTCTCGGAAGCTTCAACTTGATAGCGGGAATTCTTGGTCACCTCGATGATTTGATGACGCAGATCGCGCAGCTGGGCTTCTTTGTGGCTGGAGGCATTTTCCAGCTCCTGCAGGCGCAAATCCTGGGTGCGGGAGTACTCTTTCAGTTCCGAGATATAAGGCTTCACCTGGGTCTTGATGCGCTCATGATATTTTTCATGGCGCGCCAGTTCGGTGGCCATGTGTTGTGTTTTTTCGGTCAGTGCGCGCAGTTTTTCAGACTGGATTTCTTTTTCTCTTTCCAGTTGGTCGACTTTTTGTCTCCACAGATTGTCCTTTTCCTTCCAGACCAGAATTTGATCAGTCACAGAGGATTGGGACAGGCGGGCCTTGTTGGCTTCTTCGCTGAACTTCTGATTTTCAGTTTCCAAAAGGGACAAGCGGCGCAAAGTCACCTTCAGGCGGGCCATCAGGTCTTCATTTTGTGAAATCAGATTTTCAACAGTGGAGGACTTCAGGATCTCTTTTGGGAGATGGCTGAAATCATTCTGGCGGGGCAGTTCGTCAGGCAATGGGATCTTGCCCACCGGCTGGTTTTCCCGGGGTGAATCAAAGTCTAAATGTCCAAGTTTCGCGGTCTGGAAAGATTCGGTTTCCATAGCCCTCCTCCATGAAGTCTAGGTCGCCCTAGGTCCATGTTCTCAGGATGAGACATAATTAGTCAAACCAAGGTACTAAGACTGGACCTAGGTAGTAACAAAAGACCTTAATATCGCCACCAAACAGCCGAAAAGATACTCATGTCAGTACCTGCATTAAAAGACGCTGCCAATGGCGCGGATCCAAGCAAGAAGAGGGAAGATGGTGCCTTCTTCGATATGAATGTCGACAAGTCGGACTTGGGCCGGCCTGAGTCTTTGCGTTACAACATCCTGACTTGGGTTTTGGATGAGCGATACGATCGCGCCATCGAAGAGCTGAAAGACTTCCTGGAAAAGCCTTCCGAGTATCCGAACTTTCAGGATAAAGTCACTCGATACATCAATCATTCCATCGATTTGATCTATGCAATTAAAGCCAAAAGAAGCTTTCCGGGGATCAACTCCCTGACGCGTGCGAAACAGCAGGAGCTTCGCGAGAAATTCAAAGAACACTTCCGTGAACTTCAGTATGTTCTGAAGATTGTTGAGAAAGTTCAGGGCGATTTGCGCATTCAGGATGTTCGTTCCACCATCTATGTGGTGAAGGCTGCGTGGTTCGCCTCGCTGGCTGTGATCATTCTGGCGTTCTGGCTGGATATCGTCAATGGCCTGGCAAAAACCAGTGTGCTGGTGTTTGATGACGGCTTTGGAAAACTCGCCAATGTGCTGGCGGAGATGATCGGATTCTAAAAAGAAAACGGCCTCTTGGAGGCCGTTTTTCATCTTACTTTTTCAATGTTTTATAAGCAGCTTCAAGGACCGGGATCAGTTGGCCGCCGTCCAGCAGCTTGCCATTTACAAAGATCGCCGGAGTCCCGCGGATCTGTGCCACTTCGCCTTCTTTGGCGGTGTTGCGCACGATTTCAGGAATCTCAGTTCCCTTCACACAGGTTTTCAGTTCTTCCAGTTGGATGCCGGTTGCTTTTGCGATGGATTCAAGATTCTTATCCAGGTTCATCATGCGCGTGATTTCTTCCTGGTTGTCGAAGATATAATCGTGCGCCACCCAGCCTTTTTGGGCGATTTTTTCAGAGCACAATGTCGCAAATGCCAGACCGCAAGAGATGCCGTCTCCGCCGCCGCCTTTCATCGCCTCATTGCACGTGCCATCCAGAGGGAATGGTTTGTAAATCAAACGCACATCCGGGTGGTTTTTGGTGAAGCTGTGCAAAGGAGCGGCTGCGTGTTTACAGTGGCCACAGCGGAAGTCAGCAAACTCCACAATGGTCATCACGGGTTCGTCAGTTCCTTTTTGCATGCTCAGACCCTTTGTCAGGTCAAAGTTCTGCTGAGGAGCCACTTGCCAATAAGCCACTTTTTCTTTGGCCATTTTTTCCATGTCAGAAAGGCCATGACTTTCCAGATACATAATATTTGCAAGAAAAGCGAAGGCGGGAATCGCCAGCAGGAATCCGGCAACCCATCTTTCGGAGGTGAAGATGTCTTTGATGTCATTGCTGATGTTTTCAGCAGTCACGTCTTCGGCGCCCATCCATGTGAAGATGAAGCCAACCAGGGAAAGCACGTAAGCGCTGATGCAGAAGATACAAAGATTGCTCATCGCCGTGACCGAGATCAATCCCATCACCACGGAGGCCAGAACTGTCACGCCGGACAGCAACAAAGCGTAGCGGGACGTGCGATCCGGATCCTGCACCAAGTTGAAGCGGGTGACACCCAGGAAGTACACCAGCACCAGATTGGTCATAACACCCCAAAGTGCGATTGGTACTCCCAGCAATGCAGAGAATTTGCTGGCAGTCACAGCATCACAGTTCAGCACTTCGTTGATATTGCACATGGAGTCGCCCGCGGACAGGCCAAATTTGATGTCATAGTAGTGCAGGGTCAAATAGATGTGAACACCCACGCCGATCAGGGTGGCGATCATCGCGATAAGCAGGAACTTGGATTTGCTGACTGTGTTTTTCATGACCTCATTGAATCTTAGAATCGTGTTTGAAATCAATCGAAATTATGTAAAAATACTTTGGAATGCTCTCAAGGAAGACAGCTTGAACGACCTACAAAAATGGATACGTATTCGGAAAGACCTGTACTTGCAGATGGAAAAGCAGGTGCGGCATCGGTTAGGGCGGGACACTCCTGAGCTGATGCGCTATCAAAAGGTCTATGAAAAGGAGTTCGCCAAGAAATGGACGGCCTCCACCAAAGAAGCTCTCTGGGAACAGATGAGCCATTCTCAGGTCGTTATGGTCGGGGATTTTCACGCCCTTCACCAGTCGCAAAAAGCCCAGGCCCGCATCCTTCGTCATATTCCAAAGGACCGCAAAACCATCCTGGCAGTCGAGTTTCTTGAGGCTGCAGATCAGGAGAAAATCGACCGCTATATGTCCGGTAAGATGTCAGAGCGTGATTTTCTTAAGTCAGTGCAATGGCAGACCAAGTGGGGTTTTCCATGGGAGTACTATCGTCCTTTGTTGCGCTGGGCGCAAAAAAACAAAGTCGCTGTCCGCGGCATCAATCGCAGCTATAAAAAGCGCAATGCGACGACTTTAAAGTCGCGGGATGTCTTTGCTGGCAAAAAGATTGCTGAATTGGTGAAGGCCCATCCTGATCATTTGGTTTTCGTTATCTACGGGGATTTGCATTTGGCAGCAGAGCATATTCCCGCTGAGATCGTCCGCATTCTGGGGGCTCCATTTGCAAAACGCATCCTGCGCATCTTCCAGAACTCTGAAAAGATCTATTTCCAGTTGCTGAATCGGGAACTGGAAGCCAGCACGGATCTGGTGCGCCTGTCTCAGAACATTTTCTGCCTGATGAGTGTTCCGCCGTGGGTGAAGTGGCAAAACTATCTGATGTATCTGGAGCAGACTTACGATTTAGGTTTGCACGATGATGACGACGACGAGGATCTGCTGGATTATACGGATCACGTCGGCCGCTATGTGAAGATCATCTCCGAGGAGCTGGGATTGACTGTTTCAACCTCCAATCTGTCGGTGTACACGGCCCGGGACAGCTCTTTCTGGAGTCAGGTGCGCGAGCACTATGACCCCAAAAAATTGCGCTGGATTGAGCTGATGATTGCAGATGAGAATTCATTCTATTTACCAGAGATCGGCGCAGCCTATCTGGCGCGGGGAACCGTGAATCACGCGGCCTCGTTGGCGATGCACTTCGTGCATGCCCAGGTCAGTGGAGAGAAACAGATCCCCATGGATGTTCCGGCAGATTTTCTGCGTCTGATTTGGAAGCAGGCGGTGGCCTATTTTGGTTCCAAAATCATCAACCACAAGCGCAAGACCGACACCATTGCGGATATCAAGGCCAGTCTGGCCACGCGCGGGCCTTCGGATTTGGGGAAAGAGGCCTTGCAGCTGGCGCTCGCTCAGAAAATGCATGAATTGATGGTGATCACAGGTGTCCCTGGACATCGTCTGCAGGCGCGTCCGCGTAAAAAGTGGAGCTATGTTCTGGCAGCGTCTTTGTTGGGTGGGATGATGGGAGAGCGTTTGTTTGGCGGATATCAGAAAAAACTGATTAAGGCGGCCACTTTGGCGACCTTCCTGAAAAAGCCGTTGGGCAATCCGCATTTTGATGTGGTTTACTATGAAGCGTTGGAAGTGATCGAGTCCTTGCCGGCACCGTTCCTGAGTAAAAAGGAAAAGCTATGAAAAATGACCGTTGGTACTACAATAAAAATTTGAAGCCCCAGGGGCCCGTTGGTGTTGAGGAAATCCGTCAGCTCATACTAAAGGGTGATATCGGACCTCATGACCTGATTTCTTGTGATGCGGACGGCAGTTGGAAGTCCGCTTGGGAGTGGGGATTTGATCGCAGTCTGTTTCCGGCCACGCAAGGGTATGTGCAGGGGATGGATATCGCGGCAGATGATAAAGAGTGGGTGCTTTTGGTAGCTTCAGATGACGGCAAGGCCATGGTGCAAGAAGGGCCTTATTCTGTGCGCGAGATACAAGAATCTTTGCGCAGTCAGCGAGTCAGCGCTCAGAATTATATCTGGAAATCCGGAATGAGTGGTTGGTCGCGAATTTTGGATCGCCCAGAGTTTAGTTAAGGGCGTCTTTTAAGTCTTTGCCCGGTTTGAACTTGGGGATGTAGGCGCTGGGAATTTTGACCGTTTCGCCTGTTTTGGGATTGCGTCCCTGGCGGGCTTTGCGGGAGCTTCTGGAGAAAGTGCCAAAGCCAACCAGTTTGACCTCATCACCGTCTTTGAGAGCTTCCTGAATGGCTTCCAGAGTGGCGTCGAGAATCAGTTCGGATTGACTTTTGGTTGTCTTTGTTTTTTCTGCGACCAGTTCCACCAATTGGGCTTTATTCATAGCTTTTCAATCCTCATCCCGAAGGAACTTACCCTAATTTTCATGGTCGGGATGGTCAAGTTAAATGAAATTTTTCGGTCCAGGATGTATTGCAGAAAATAATGGCTGTTAAGTGTCATGCTTTTTATTTTCTTATCTATTGGGTACTATGGACTTTCGATCGGGGGTTTTATGGTATTCGTTCTTGCACTTTTGTTTCCGTTTTTCGGATTTGCGCAAACGTATTCTTCCGCAACTCTGTATGATTTGAAATCAAATCGCCAAAAAACTCTTTTTACTCTGAATGTGGATCTTGCCCCCCAGACCGATGGGTTGCAGACGCTAACGGAGTTCCGTGATACCGAGGGCAAGGTTGTTGTGAGTGAAAAGGGTCTGATCAAAGAAGCCGATGTGCTTTCTTATGAAATTGACCGCAAGCAAACGGGTGAAAAGGGCCGCTTCCAGGTTCGCGACGGCCGTATTTATTTTGAATACGAGGGCCCGGGTGGAAAAAAGAAAAGTGCGGATGAAAAGTTGAGCGGCTTTGTGTTGAGCACTCCTAATTTCAACGCCTTTGTTGAAAAAAGCTGGGATGCTCTGGCTTCTGGCAAACCTCTGGATGTTCGCTTCGCAGTTTGGGATCGCCTGGAAACGGTCGGTTTCACTTTGCAAAAGGTCGGCGAAAAAGACACGGCCACAGGAAAGTGGATGGAGCTTCGTATGAAGCCCACAAGTTTCATCATCGCTGCCATCGTCGATCCAATCCATCTTTGGTATTCCCAGGCGGACAAAAAGCTGCAGGTCATGAAGGGGCGTGTGGCGCCGAAAATTCAGAAGGATGGCAAGTGGAAGGATCTGGACGCTGAGATCGTCTATACCTACGACCAGAAGTCCGTCTCGAAATAAGACAGTCTCAATATTTATCGGTTTTTGCCGATAAGTGAGACATGAAAAATCAGAACTCTTTATTCGTCGTCTTCTGCCTGTGCCTGGCTGTCGGGTTCATGGGAGTGTATGCCACATTCGTGGCGCATTTCAATGGTCATGAAGAGTATGAAATGCGTCTGGCATCCCTGCAAAAACAGGTGGAAAAAGAGAAATTCAACAACTCTCTTTTAAGTTATCAGTTGAAGGACTTCCAGCAAACGGTGGCGCAGGTTCTTCCGAATGACAAAAAACTTCAAGCCAAGTATGAACTTCACAATCTTTCGGCTGTGGTTCGGGCTCCGGCCAGTGAAGAGACTTTAGACCTTTCCGGTGCGATTTATGAAAAGGGAAAGCGTTACTTTAACGGTCAGCAGTATGATCGTGCTATCCGTGAATTTGGCCAGCTTCTGGAAAAGTACCCGTTGTCCCAACACAGTGTTGAGGCGCGTTTCTTTATTGCCGAAAGTTACTTCCTGAAAAAAGACTATCGCAGCAGCCTGGGGCAGATTGACGAAATGGTGACCCAGTATCCACAGCATGATCTGACGGGTTTCATTTTGCTTCGCATGGGGCAAATCAGTGAAATCAACAGTCAGACAGAAGAGGCGGCGGAAATCTATAAAACCGTTGCTAAAAACTTCAAGAATGAAAACCTTAAAAAACAGGCGCGCAAACTGGCGCAAAGTGTTGAGTAGTATGAAGAAAATCGTGCGCTTGATGTTGTTCTTGATGGCATTTCAGATGGAGGTCCGGGTGCGGGCCGCCGGGGATCTGATTGAGCAGCCTTCGGCCTGTCTGAAATCCCAGGAAAGCTGCGCGATTCAGGTGACCGGATCGGCTTTTCATTTTGAAAAGGACAACAAACAACTGCATGCCACCGCGGGCTCGGCATTGGTTCGTCTGACGCCGGATCAGTGGCGCCTGGTGAAAGGGGCTGTCTGGGTGGAAGCAGGGAAGAACCTGCAGGTGGAAAGTCTTTATGCCAGCACGAAGGCGTCCATGGGTGAGTACTGGGTGATTTTTCAGGACTCCCGCATTTTGATTCGCAATATGAATGCCTCCCTGAAGGTGACTCTTCGTGATGGTAAAACGCTGGAGATTCCCGAGGGTTTCGAGGTCTGGGTTTCCGGGCTGAATTCCCAGGGCAAGACCGAGTACGGAATGATTCAGCCAATTGATATGAAAGAGCATCTGCCGATGTGGAACTCTTTGTATCGCGGCACTAAAGAGGAGTTTGTAAAAGAGGTGCGCCTGTACCGTGACAACTGGGGTGATCTGGCCCAGAAAACCAGTCAACTCTATCAGACTTTGACGGACAGAAAGATCGCCTCTGTTGAGGCTCAGGAAAAGGCCGAAGAAGCCCGCCGCCAGCGCAAAGCCGCGGAACTGCAGCGAATGAAAGAGCTTTATCGTCAGCGTGTCTTTGAGCGCTAGACTCTGGTCCTGATTTTAATTTGCATTCCATGTCATTTGAAGTTTCTTCCCATGCCTCATGTTAATCTGAGGTCTGGGAGGATAGGATGTCTTCTATTTCATCATCGGATCGTGCGCGTCAGGACGAAAAAATTCGTAAGACTCGGGAAGAGTATGAGAATCGCGAAAGCGAAAATGCCAAACGCCGTAATGCAGAGCTGAAGCGGCTTGAGCAGCGTCATCACGAAGAAATCAAGAATATCACTGATGAATATGAAGGTCGTATCGCTGAATTGAAAGACCGCAGCCGCGAGTCTTTGAGTGAGCGTGACTATGAAAACTCCAAGAAGATCGATGAAGTCCGTCAGACTTATCGTGAGTCTTTGCGCAATAAAACCGAAGAGGCTTACAATGCCCGGGAAGAGCAAAAAGCAGCTTACGAAAGCACCATAAAAAAGCAAAAAGAAATCAACGAGTCCCAGAAACAAAACCTGGTGGGCCAGTTGAATTCTGAAATTGGCAATCGTGATGAGCGTTTTGTCACGGCCATCGAGGAAAATCGCACCAAATCGCAAAAAGCCATTCATGAAAACGCTCGCAAGCTGAATGAAGCTCACGAGCGCGAAAGAGATGCCATTTTAAGCAGTCACGACGAGACGTTGCGTTCAAAAGATCGCAATGAGCGTGAGATGCGCAAATCCTATGAGGCTCGTCTGAAGCAAACCGAGCGTCAGCGTGAGGCGGATAATTCCCGCTGGTCCCAGAAGTACTCTGATTATGTGACCAACAGCAAGGAAGAGTTCGGCGACAACCTGCAGATGAAGCAGGAAATCATGGATCAGGAGCGTGTGGCCGTTCGCGACAAATACGAAAACACCCTGGCTCAAAAATCCAATCTGATGGATGAACAGAATCAGAACTTCCGCGATTCTGTGAACGGGCGAATTAACAGCCAGATTCGCTCCCGCGACAGTCAGATTCAGCGTTTGAACAGTCAGTTCAATAATGAAATTTCCAAAAATGAACGTCTGCGTGGTATTGAGCGCCGCAATCTGACGCAGGCCTATGAAAAGCGTTTGGGTCTTTCCGAGGAACAGCGTGAAAATGCGGTGGACCGGATGAAAGAGATCAATGACGAGCGCATTGGCAAAGTTCTGACTGAAAATCAGAAGCTTTTGCGTAACACGGACCGCGAAAATAAATCCCAGGTCAGCATCATGAACACTCGTCATCGCGAGGAAAGAGAAAACCTGCTGACAGCCCATAAGGATCAGGTCACCCAGGTGGCGAATAACGCCGAAGCACGGGTTAAGAAAGTGATCGATCTGACCAACAAAAATCAGGATCAGCTGGGGCGCTATTACAATGATTCTCTGGATGTCATGAAGTCGAACTACATGGAACGTATGGACGTGGTGCGCGAGAAAAACAGCGCGGATCATCTGGCCTTGAATAAAAACATGACGGAGCGCTTCAGAACTATGGAAGCCAGCTTCAACTCCAAGTTGGAGCAGACTGTTAAGACTTATGAAGATCGCTTGGCTGCCCTGAAAGACAGTCAGGATCGTGAATTGAAGCGCATCGAGAAAATGTACGCAACTCGTGTGGATGAGCGGGATAAGTCCGGTAAAATGGAAAAAGAATCCATGCAAATGAAGTACGAGGCTAAGATAGCTCAATTGAACAATTCGCATCAAGATCAACTTGATAGAATGAATAGACGCCATCAGGAAGATATGCAAAACTTGTCTGTGAAGATGAGTTCATATAGCAGGAAGGCGTAGTTCAAATGTTAGCAGATCGTCGAGCGAAGATTGTGGCCACTATTGGGCCAGCGACACGTGATGAGAAAAATCTGGAAAAAGCAATAAAGGCGGGCATGAACGTGGCTCGCCTTAACTTTTCGCACGGAAGTCATGAAGACCACCTGAAGGTGGTTCATTCCCTGCGCAAGCTCTCTAAAGAGCTTCAGGCTCCGGTGGCGATTCTTCAAGATCTTCAGGGGCCGAAGATCCGCGTTGGTAAGTTTGAAAATGGCTCCATCGAAATTAAACCTGGCGAAAAACTGGTGGTAACGACGGCAAAAGTTCTGGGGAAACCAGGATTGGTTCCGTCCGACTTCCAAGAGCTGCCTTTGGCCTGCGTGCCGGGCACGCGCATCCTTCTGGATGACGGCCTGATGGAAGTGAAGGTTTTGCAGGTTCGCGGTGAGGAAATCGACGTGGAAGTTGTCTATGGCGGTATTCTGAAAGACCGCAAAGGCATGAATCTTCCGGGTGTAAATCTGCCTGTGGACTGCATGACTCCAAAAGATCTGGAGGATCTGCAGTTCGGTATTGCCAATAAAGTTGATTATATTGCTTTGAGTTTCGTTCGTCATGCCCGTGATATCCGCAAGCTGCGTGAATTGATCGAGGCCGGGAACTCCAATGCGAAGATCGTAGCCAAAATCGAGATGGTGGAAGCGATCGAAAATCTGGAAGAAATCTGCCGCCTGAGTGACGCTGTCATGGTGGCGCGCGGGGATTTGGCAGTGGAAGTCGGTCAAAGCCGTCTGCCGGGCTATCAGAAGCGTATTATTTCTGTATGCAATCAACTGGGTAAGCCGGTGATCACGGCGACTCAGATGCTGGACAGCATGGTTGAAAACCCTCGTCCGACCCGAGCTGAGATCACGGATGTGGCCAATGCCGTTTTGGATGGAACTGATGCTTTGATGCTGTCGGCGGAATCTGCCAGCGGCAAATATCCGTTCAAGTGTATCCGCACTATGCACGAGATCATCACTGAGGTGGAACGCAACGAAGAAGAGTATTATAAAATCTCTCTTGAAAACGAGTTTCTGAGCACGCCGGCGTCTATCGCCGCCAGTGCTTCACTGAGTGCGCTGAAGCTGAATGCAACCGCGATCATCTGTCTGACGACTTCCGGTAAAACGGCAAATATCATTTCGGCCTTCCGTCCGAAGGCGCGCATTATTTCCGTGACTCAGCATCTGGATGTTTTGAATGGCATGGAGTTGGGCTGGGGTATTCAGACCCACGCGATCAAGCCATATAAGACGATGGAAGATATCCTGCGTGAAGTGGATCTGTTGTTGGTGTCCCATGGCTTGGGTAAAACCGGGGACCGTGTGATTCTGACATTGGGTCAGCCGATTGCTTGTGGTGCAAAAACCAATTCGATCTATGTGCACACAGTGGGCGGGGAAAACGTGGCGAAGCTTCCTAATGACAAGTTGCCTCTGCGTTGTCAGGAAGAGCCGATTGTTGAATAAGTTTCTTTGAGAAAATGAAATAAAAAAAAGCCAGGGAGTCCCTGGCTTTTTTTATTTTCCGCGTTCTAGCGAAGTTTCTTTTTTAGATTGTTCACGATGGTCCAATTGCGCGCCAAAGGTTCAACGTAAGGCAGTTCCACCATGATGTAGACGCCTTTTTCATCCATGATTTTTTCCGTCAGATATTTTTTCTCAATCAAAGAATTCACATCGTCCGCGCGGATCAGTTGACCCAGCTCTTTCATGGATTCGTTCTGCACATCGGTCAGATCGACTTTGTACAAGCCCTTGTGGTTCGGCTGGGCACGGCGGGCAAATAGCAGGATGCCGTTTAGAATGTTGACCTCAGCTTCAGTTAAAGCCGGCAGGCGGTCTTTGTCCTGTTTGAACAGCCACTCGTTGTACCAGTCGACAAAGCCAAACAGCTCCTGTGGTTTCAGGTTGGTGATTTTCTGTGTGCCGTCGCCACGGTCTTCCTGAGTCAGATAGCCCAGATCTGTTAATGCGTTGGTGATGCTTTGCATTTTATTGGTGGCTTCCTGAAAGATCTGAATTGTGTAATTGCGAATCAGAACAGACGAGAAGCTCAAGCCCCCGCCTTCTTCCGGTTTTCCATACTTGTTTCCAACCAGATTCAGAATGGAAATGTACTTGTTCACGATGTGAGGCGGGAAGCGCTCTTCATCGGGATTGGTGTTTTCAAGCAGGCGGATTTTCTGGTTTGCATCACGCAGTTTTTCATTCAGCGTTTTCATGATGGCGCGAACCCACACCGGCAGCTGGTCCATCTGTTTGTTCAAAGAGTCATAGGGAAGTGCGATCACTTCAGAATCTTTGGTGGCTTTCACATTGGCGCTGCGGGGTTTTTTGTCGAACAAAGCCATTTCGCCGACCATCGCGCCAGGCTGGATTTCTGCGATGACAACTTCTGTGTTGCCTTTGCTTTTGGTGATGGCAAAACCACCGGTCTTAACGATATACATGGCATCCGGAGCGTCCCCATCTCTGAATAGATAGGTGTCTTTTGCCACTTTTTTTGCTTCTGCCACGAAAACCCCACTCGCAAGTACGTGAAGATTTATTATCTATGGGATTTTCAGACAGAGCAATGAGGTGCTGGACCTTGGTGGGTGTGCGAACGGGAAGTGTCTAAAACTAAGACGGCTTCTTGTGGGAAGCCGTCTTGAAGTGAAGTTAGAATGTCATCGCTTTGCAGTCTGGGGCGATTTTCATTTTGCCCTCAGTGGCTGCCAGAACCTTTTCCGGCGTAAGATCCGGAGCATATTCTTTCAAAACGAAACCTTCAGGTGTGATTTCGATCACGCCGAAATCGCTGACGATTTTCTTGATGCACTTAACACCCGTCAAAGGCAGCGTGCACTTGGTGCGAAGTTTGGAATTGCCTTCCTTGTCCGTGTGTTGCATGGCCACGATCACATTTCGTGCGCCCGCAACCAGATCCATTGCGCCGCCCATGCCCTTAACCATTTTGCCTGGCACCATCCAGTTTGCGATACTGCCGGTTTCATCAACCTCCATCGCACCCAATACTGTCAGGTCCACGTGACCGCCGCGAATCATCGCAAAGCTGTCAGCGCTGGAAAAGAAGCTGGCGCCCGGAAGTGCCGTCACAGTTTGTTTGCCGGCGTTGATCAGGTCCGCATCGATATCAGCCTCTTTCGGGAATGGACCCATACCCAAAAGACCGTTTTCACTCTGTAACATAACGAATTTATCCCGAGGGATGTAGTTCGCCACCAAAGTGGGAATACCGATACCCAGATTCACACAATAGCCGTCTTCAACTTCCTGAGCGATACGTTGAGCAATTTGCTCTCTTGTTAATGGCATTTTGCTCTCCTATCCCTTGGAAACTGTTTTTTGTTCGATGCGTTTTTGATAGTCAGTGCCCTGGAAGATACGCTGAACGTACACACCCGGAGTATGAATCTGATCCGGATCCAGTTCGCCGATCTCGACCAGTTCTTCAACTTCAGCCACGGTGATTTTCCCGGCTGTTGCCGCCATCGGATTGAAGTTGCGTGCGGTTTTTCTGAAGATCAGATTGCCGAACTTGTCACCCTTCCACGCTTTCACAAAGGCGAAATCACCTTTGATGCCTTTTTCCAGAACATAGTCGCGTCCGTCGAATTGTTTGATCTCTTTGCCTTCAGCCACCAGTGTGCCCACTCCTGTCGGAGTGTAGAAACCAGCGATCCCTGCGCCTCCCGCACGAATGCGTTCAGCCAAAGTGCCTTGCGGGCAGAATTCCAATTCCAGTTCGCCGCTCATGTAAAGCTTTTCAAACAAAGCGTTTTCGCCGACATAGGAAGAAATCATTTTTTTGATCTGGCGCTTTTGCAAAAGCAAACCCAGACCGAAATCATCCACGCCCGCGTTATTAGAAACGCAGGTCAGATTTTTCACACCCATTTCATTCAAGACAGTGATGCAGTTTTCCGGGATGCCGCAAAGGCCGAAGCCTCCCAGCACCAGAGTCATGTTGTCCTTGACGTCAAAGAGCGCGCTCTTGGCGTCTTTAAACACCTTTTTGCTCATGATGATTACGCTTTCTCGATGATCAATGCCACCGCTTCGCCGCCACCGATGCACAAAGTGGCAAGGCCGTAGCGTTTGTTGTGAGTGTGCAAAGCGTGAACCAAGGTCGCCAGGATACGCGCGCCAGAAGCGCCGATCGGGTGACCGATAGCCACAGCACCACCGTGGATGTTCACTTTGGAAGCCGGAATTTCAAGCTCTTTCATCGCCACTTGAGTCACAACGGCGAAGGCTTCGTTGATTTCCCAAAGATCCACATCGCCCACTTTCAGGTTGGCTTTGTTCAGAGCGGCTTTGATCGCGCCCACTGGAGCAGTTGTGAAGTATTTTGGCTCGTGAGCGAATGTAGCGTGTGCCACGATTTTCGCCAGAGGTTTGATGCCGCGTTTTTTCGCTTCAGACTCAGACATCAAAACGTGCGCCGCAGCACCGTCGTTGATTTTGGAAGCATTGGCTGCCGTGATGGTGCCGGCTTTGTCGAATGCAGGTTTCAGGCCCGGGATTTTGTCGAAGTTCGTGTTGAACGGCTCTTCGTCTTTATCCACGGTCACAGCACCTTTGCGGCCTTCAACCACAACCGGGGCGATTTCGTTTTTGAAAACGTTTTTCGCCCACGCGTCCTGAGCTTTTTTGTAGGAATCAATCGCGAAAGCGTCTTGTTCTTCACGAGTGAAGTTGTGCTCTTTCACGCAGATTTCCGCGGCATTACCCATGTGGAAGTTGTTGTATGGATCCCAAAGGCCGTCTTTGATCATGGAGTCGGTCATTTGCGTTGGACCCATGCGGTAACCGGAGCGGGAGTTTTCAAGCAAGTGTGGAGCCAAAGTCATGTTTTCCTGACCGCCTGCCACTGCAATTTTAGTGTGTCCCAAAGCGATAGAGTCTGCTGCCAGCATCACGGATTTAAGGCCGGAGCCGCACACTTTGTTGATGGTCATGCACGGAGTGGAGTTTTTCAAACCCGCACCCAACGCCGCTTGACGCGCTGGAGCCTGGCCGACACCTGCAGTCAGGACTTCGCCCATGATGCACTCATCGATTTCGTCAGCAGAAACACCTGCGCGAGTGATGGCTTCTTTGATGGCTGCTGCACCCAGTTTTGGTGCAGGAACAGAGGCAAAGCCTCCTTGGAAAGAAGCTACAGGGGTTCTTACGCTGCTCACAATTACGACATTTTCCATTTTTCACCTCAATTAGTCTTGGGGCGCATTCCGCCCGAAGCTTTATAAATACCTTATTGTAAATGCCCGGATACTTTTTTATATTTTAGGAACAGAGTCAATAGCCCCCGGGATGGGGCAGGGGAGTCAACGCATGTCAGCGATTAGTTTCATTCTTGCCCACCTCGTATTTCAGCCAGTGATGGCGGCGACTTTCGACGTGCCAGTCTCTGAGGGGGATCGTCTGGTCCTCAAAGGACTTGAGGCTCAGGTTCAGATGGTGGCGCAGCCGGGTGCCGCGTTGCGGGTTTCCGGAGTGGAGCAGTCCGGCGCCGAAGGCATGTTCATCGTCGAAAAGAAAAATAATATCATCGAAGTGCGCATGAATGAATACAGCGGGAAAAGAACCTGGCTGAACATCTTGCCAAAAGCGAATACACAACTGAAAAAAATCGAAATCACCGGCCCGGCAATGCCTACAGAAGTGCAGTTGCGCGGCGGATCCGTCGTGGCACAGAAGTGGAATAAAGACCTTAAAGTGAGCCTGACTCAAGGCCGCGTTGCGGCACTTAACGGCGCAGGGACTTTGCAGGTCTACGTGCAAAAAGGCGACGTCTCCGTGTCCGATCATCTGGGCAAGGTGGAGGCGGACTCTTACTCTGGCAGTATGACTTTGAAGAACATCCAGGGGGATGTGGAAGCGTCCCTTTTCTCGGGTCAGATGAACATTGAAAAAGTGCGTGGTTTCCTGACCGTGTCGGCGCAGCAGTCGGCCGCCAAGGTCAACCAAAGCAACGGGACTATTCAGTTTGAAAGCGGCAAAGGCAGTCTGAATATTCAGGGCTTCCAGGGGCGCATCGAAGGTCAGAATCAGGATGCTGCCATCACTATCGGCATGACTCTGGATTCTGAAGTGGATGTGAAGTCCAAGTCCGGCAAAGTCAGCATTCAGACGCCTCCGGGTTCGGGAGCTTCTTTGAATTTGATGACGGTGGAAGGCGAAATTGTTGTTCCTTCGGAACTTCGTGTGACGAAGCTCAGTGCGGAAAAAAGTGTGCGTGGGCGTCTTCGTGGCGACGCACCTAGAGGAAGCATTTTTGTGCGCAGTCAAGATGGCACTATTTCAGTGAAATGAGTTGACAGCTTTTCTCAAATGTCTGACAGATGAAATGATCATCTAAAGCACTACCAGGTAGAACTATGGCAAAAATCGTTAAAAAGAAGCCCGCGGCGAAAGCCGCTGCAAAACCAGCTAAAAAAGCGCCCGCAAAAGCCGCAAAGCCAGCTCCAAAAAAGCCGGCTCCGAAGGCTGTTGTAAAGAAAAAGGCCGATAAAGCCCCTGTTAAGGCGGCTAAAAAGCCTGAGGCGAAGAAAAAGCCGGAAGTAAAACCGGCTAAAGCCCCGGTTAAAGCAGCCAAAGAGACCAAAGAGGTTAAAGAAACCAAGGTCGAAGCGGCCAAAAAAGCCGAGAAAAAGGCAGCTCCGCAACCTGCTCCTGAAAAAGCTGCGCCTAAAAAAGAGGCAAAAGCCCCTAAAAAAGGCAAAGCGAAGAAGGAAAAGGACGAAAACGAGCTGGAAGACGATTTTATCGCCGATGACGACCTGATGGGTGATGAAATTGGCGAGTACGAGGAAGAACTCAAAGCCGTCGAGGAATCCGAAGAGGAGATCGAGGTTGATGAAGAGTGGGTTGCCGAGGAAAAAGCCAAGTCTGACGAAGAAGTGGTTCTGACGGATGCCGAAGGCCGCCGTTACTGCCGTGCCCGCGATTGCGATCAGATCGCTGCCGTGGATGCTTACTGCCGTTACCACTACCTGATGTTCTGGAAGAAAATCCAAGTTCGTAAGAAGATCCTTCAGGATGGTAAACTTGAGCGTTATGTGGAAGAGCTAACCTCTCGTTATCCGGACAAATTCCTGGAAATGATCCGCCGTGATTTGCGCACCGAAAAAGACTTCCTGGCTGCCATCCAAGAGCTGGAAATCGACGAATCAGCGAGCGACAATGACTTTGAAGAGGATAATAGCGCGTTCATCGAAGAAGTAAGAGGAATGGGCGAAGGATCCGGCTCCGGAGTCGAAGACGACGAGTACTAGTCGGCCGTTGAAAAGGGCCCATCCGACTGCGTTGTCGGCCCCTTTTCTTCTCTCCGACGTGCTTGGAGCACGCCTCCGTTGCGAAAAGGGGCCTCCGCCTTGCGGCTGAACCTTTTTGAACGGCCTTAAAGTTGTTCTTGAATAGAATTTTTAGAAAGACCTGCCTGATGAGGGCAGGTCTTTTTTTTGTTTGGGGACATAGGCTGGGTGCGTTAGGGGCCTTAGTTTTTTATTGCAAAGAGGAAATCTCGCCGTTACTACTAACCGCGGTTACACAAATATAAGTCGGAGATAGGGTCTGACGTTTCTACCTGCCACCGTAAAGGGCAGTCTATTTGGAGCGAATATATGTTGAAGAGCGCAGTTCTCTTTGTTGTTCTTTTGTTCTCTGTTTCCATGTCCCAGGCTTACGAAGCCTTCCCCAAGGGACCAGATGCTTCCCTGACACCGGGGGCTCTTTGCAACCGTCCTTCTGAATACCGTTACCCTGAAAAGATTAAATACTGTGAACGTGATGTGTCTTCTTCCCAGAAGGCTGGCATCTTCCAAAAATACGACCAGATCGGTTACCGAACGCGCTCTATGAAGCGTCAGGCGTTCAAGATCGATCACTACATCCCGCTTTGTGCCGGTGGCAGCAACGATGCTAAAAATCTGTGGCCACAGCATGAATCTGTTTACGAAATCACTGACAAGTTGGAAGCTCTGATCTGTGAAAAAATGGCTGCCGGCCGTTTGCTTCAGAAAGACGCTGTTGAGATCATCATCCAGGCGAAAAATCACCTGAATGAAGTTCCAGAAATCGAAGCTCGCGTTCGCGAGTTGTAAGATCCGAAATAAAATTCTTCTCTCTGTCGAGGGGTGCCCGTGTCTGAATAAGGCACGGGCTTTTTTCGTTTTAAGGGTCGACCGGATGAATGTTGTGGAAACGGTTCGTGATCCGGTCGTAGGTGCCATCCGCACGAATGGTCTGCAGGCCCTTTTCAAAAACCTCGGCATAGTGGGCTCCGTCTTTGTGGGACTTTGAAAAGTTCAGGTAAAGACCGTCTTTCGAAAGGCGACCCACAGGGCGGACTTTCCTGGACAGTTCAGGATGAATTTTTAGCAGATGCTCTCCGGTCAGCCCCCACACAACGGCATAGTCAATCCGTTCACTGGCCAGTTTTTCCAGTTGTGATTTTTCGGTAGGGCTGGGCGAATGCAGAATCTTTTTGTTCTGTAAAAAATCTGTCGGATAAGTGTAGCCATTCGTGGTGCCGACGACTTTGTTTTCCATGTCTTTCAAAGTCACATTCTGTTTGCTGTCGCGGATGCGACCATAGACCACCATTTCTGCTTCAAACATCGGTGTTTTGTGAAAGATGTATTTATCTTTGGTGTCCTGGTTGATGATGGTGTCAAAGCATCCCAAAGACTTTCCTTTTTCGACTTCATAAATACAGCGGGCAAAGGGGACGGGGCGGGTGATGACAGTGATGCCCTGGCTTTTAAATGCGGCTTTCACTATTTCCGGAGCAAGGCCGATGACGTCTTTATAGTCGGCTGATGCCGATGAGTACGGGGCCCAGTCATCCTCGCCATTGATAACAATGGTTGTGGCAAGGGCGAAACTCCCGGAACAGGTGAGTGTCAGTATTAGAAGTAATTGCAGCATCCTGAGTCCTTCAAACATCTTCTTTCATTATCGCGATTAGCTGCGTGTGTGCTAACTAAAAAAGCCGCAGAATAAAAATTCCGCGGCCAATGTTGTCTATTTGCAGATTGGATTTTGTGGTTCTTTTTCGCAGACAAATTTTTTGAACAGCTCATTTTGCTGCTTCAATGTTTGAACTTCCTCTTTCAGTGAGGCGATTTCTCTGTGGGTGTTTTGTGAGTCCTTGCTCCACATTTCGTAGAATTCTTTCAAGGCATTGAATAGCGGTGCCACCAGATTTCCGTAAGTCACCGACTTGTAGCCATCCGCATCTGTTTTGACAGCCTGAGGGAAGACTGTTTCCACTTCCTGTGCGATCACCCCGATTTGCTGGCTTGGGTCCGGATTTACTCCGGGCTTCCAGTGATAGGTCACACCCTGAATCTGCAGGGCTTTATTCAGAGCATCCGGAATCACTTCGATGTCAGTTTTGAAACGACGGTCCGAACCGTTGGAATAGGTTCCTGCGATCCACATGTTTCCGGAAGAATTCGTGAAGTTCATGCGCTGACCGGCGGTGCTGTCCCAGAAGCGGAACATGCCGGTGCTGGCCTGATAGCCATAACCGAAATACTTGCCGCCATCAGAGCCTTCGTACGGAACATACACATCCAGGTTGGCGCTGGCCGCGGACCTGCGCAAGGTGAATATTCCCTGATCGTGGCTGTAATCCCCCATGGTCAGCAGACCGCTTTGAAAGGCTGTGCCCGAAGCGCCGATAGAGACTTGTCCGTTCTGACCCACAATCATGCGCAGGGTGTTGGTGTTGGGGCTTCCGGGGGTCAGTCCGTTGGATCCATAAAACACAATCCCACTCGGACTGATTGCCAATGCCGAGGCGGTGGTGCTTTCCGCGATCCAGGCTGATCCTGTGTATTTGGTGCCCCCGGAAAGGATCAGTCCCGGAGAGCTGGTTGGGGTCGTCAGGTAACCGGCATAACTGCCATTTGAAATGCGAACACCAGAAGCAGTTGCAGGCCCGGTGACGTTCAGGCGGTGCGAGTCTGCTCCGAACTCACCGATAGAGACATTTCCACTGGAGTGCATGGACATCACATTGCCGGTGCTGCCGCTGACGCCAGAATGGTCGCGCCAGATATTCAAGGTTCTGTTGTTGGCGGATGTGTCTTGCACGATCGCCCAGCGGTTGGTGGTGCTGCCGCCCATGGTGTAACCACTCTGATTGGCATCTGCGCCAAAGGCGCCGACAATTGAATCACCAGTGCCATTAACCTGCAAATTATAACTTGGAGACGTGGTTCCGATGCCGACTTTTCCAGAGCCATCTATGCGCATTTTTTCTGTGCGTGTGGCAGATCCGGTTGTTGTGGTTTCAAAAATCATTTTGCTGCCGCGATTGGTGGTGCTTTGTGTTTCCGAAGCACTGACTTCGATGGCGGCGTTGGTGGTTCCGGTGCCGGATCCATCGTGGGCGCGGAAGTACAGACCACCGATGGTGTTTCCGGAATTGACTGCAGTGCCGGATGCGATGGTCCCGCGGGTTCGTGTCAACATCAGTGCGGCTCCGTTATAATCGGCGTCTGAAGCATGGAACAGGCGCTGCTGGAACGCATCTGAAGTTTGGATGTCAAGTCTGTAGGAGGGGGAATTGGAGCCAATGCCGACATAGCCGCCGTTGGTAACACTCAGCTCGTTGTTGGATCCACCTGTACCCAGATCCGTTCGGTTGGTCGCAAAGTCCATGGCCAGAAAGTCATTGGTGCCGGTGCAGGCTGTGTTTGTGCATTTCCCCATGTTAAAGCTGACACCATTCGTATACATGGTTGTCATGTTGCCACCACGATCCAGTAAGAATCGCGCAAAAACGCCAGGGTCTCCCTTTACAATGAATGGATGCTCTGTGCCTGTGTAGGTGGTGCCGACACCACCGGCGACGATGACTCCGTCATCGTAATACAACTTTGTCCCTGAAACCTGCCATTGTCCCAAAGTGGAAGGCAGGGCACTGGCTGGCAGTTTTCCACTGCCATCAAGCAACAGCACCTCGTTGGCGGCGGTTCCGGCCGCTCTTGTGGAGGCTGTGCCAAGGCCTGTGACTTGTGTGTTGGCGATAGAGATGTTCTGACACTCAAATTTATCAGTGATCGAACTCCAGTTCAAAGTCTGAGCTGCTGTACAGCCGGCGGCATTGAAGGCGCTTCCGCCAGTCAGGTTTTGCAGTTCACTCAGTTTCACAAAACCCGGAGTCCATTTGCTGGTGCCGTTGTCCCATTTCAAATAGGCATTGGCCGTCGGAGCCGTCGAAGCAATTTCATATCCCTGAATCTTTGCCACGGTCGGATTGGGATAAGTGCTGCCAAGGTCTCCGCCAGCGTTGCCGGTGGGCGCAGATCCCGTGGCGGAAATTGAAATGCTGCCGTTGCCATTGGTGATCGAGATTCCAGACCCGGCTGTCAAAGTGGCTTTGCTCAAAGTGTTTCCAGTCGAGTTACCAATCAACAACTCACCATTGACGAAACTGGTCTGGCCCGTTCCGCCCTTATTGACCGGTATGGTCGGAAGATCACTTGAGGTGATGGTGATTCCATAACCTGACACCGTCGTCGGTTTACCAGTTGAGATTTTGCTCCAGTCCAGAGCTGGGATATCAGCAGCGGCGATGGGTCCGTTGACTTCTGTCGCCGGCGCCCATTTGGCTCCGTCGTATTTGAGCACCTGGCCCGATGTTGGGGCTGTGGCATCGACACTGACGCCTTTGATTTTATCCACACTCACAGCGCCGATGGAGCCGCTGATATCACCGGCCACCGACACATTGATGGCCTGACATAGAAATTTTCCGGCAACGGAGCTCCAGTAAGCAGTTTCGTAGGCCGCACAGTTGGCGCTGCCCACAGCGGTGTTGAAGGAGGCGGTGGTCAGGAGTCCACTTAAGGTGCTTGTCAGATTTGTCACATCACCGATGGCGATTGCAGCGCTGGCCCACTCGGTGCCGGAAAACTTCATGAAATACCCTGAGGTCGGGGCAGAGTTGGAAACAGCCACGCCCTGAATTTTTGCTACAGAAGGATTTGGGTAAGTGCCACTCAGGTCGCCACCAGCATTTCCTGTAGGAATGCGGGCATCACTGAAGCGGGCGTCGTTACCAGCGGCCACGGTGTTGGCGGTGGTGCCAACGTTCACGGTTAGCTGCGGTGTGGAGTCGCCAGTGGCGACAGTCAGATAGTTGTTGGCCGAGGTGACCTCCGTCACGGTACCGCCAGCCGCGCCAGTCACTGGTGCACAAGTGAAGCTGGTGCCATCAAAGGTCAGGAAGTTGTTTGCGGGACAGGCGGTGACGGTGTTTTTCAAGACAAAATCCGAGGACTGATAAGAGCCCAGCTTTTGCGCTGACAGGGAATAGGCGGCATAGGGTACAGAGCGGATTTCGTTGTCCGGGGAAATTGTCTTCCAGCCAGAACCGTCATGGAATCTGACGCGCAGGCGGCGCTGGTCGTTTGCCGCTGGATTGTACGTGGCACCACCATCACAGGAAAGGCTGCCGGTGTTTTTAAATGAATCAAGCAGACTGAAGGTGCCTGCGGTCGGATGGCTCTGTGATCCCGTGCCGATGGGTACATCGAACACTCCGCCAGAGTTGGTCAGATCAATGTGATCGACTTGCTCGCGATAGATGATGCACTGGCCATTGGGATTGGTGATTTCAAATTGAAAACTGACGTTACTGTGCTCCAGTGGGGTGCCGTCAGCCTTCAAAATCCGTCCCTGATAGGTGAGAGAGTTTGGTGTTGCTGATGCTGAAATAGCGAGCAACAAAGAGGCTGTTAAAACACCAACAATCAACGTACCGTATTTGCGAGTTTTCATACTCAACTTATCGGTAAGAACTCGCCTTTTAAGGACATCTGTTTGATTTATCTGGAAAAATTTTAATGAAGGGGGCGTCTCAAAGTGAGATCAAATCCCCCAGGCGGAAGAGAAAAGCTAGTGAAGCTGCTTTTTCCCTTTGCCACCGAACATCTTTGGCCCTTTATCCTCGGAGTCTTCCTCGGATTCATCGGAAACTTCGTCCTCGGAATAGTCCTCGTCATCGCGAGGAGGTGACAGTTCTTCACTCTGTTCCGCGCGGCTCAAGGCGTCTTCATCCGCTTCTTCGTCAGTGTCGTGAAGCATGTCATCTTCACTCAACCCCAGAAGTTTGTTGGCTTCCGCCTCCAGATTGGAATTTTCGGTAGAGAATTTCAGATAGACTTTTTTGCCCTGGAACGGAACTTCCTTCCAAGTGTACGGGAAGTCCACTTCACCTTCGTTTTCCAGGAACTCCAGCATCATGCTGGCCGCGGCATCCACGCAGTTATGAATGCGGGAAACAGCGTCTTGTTGCTCTTGGGAATAGCTCATGGAAACTTCGAAATTGGCTTGGGCCAGGCGGCCCTCTTCCAGATAACCAACGCGCAGCACAATTTCTTCCTGATAGATGCGGCCTTCAATGATCAACTGTGCGTTGTCCAGATACTGGGCGAAATTTTCTTTAAAAACAGCCTGAATCTGATCTGAGTATTCTTTGGGAAAGGATGTCCATTTTTTTGAACTTTTCAGTCTTGGGATCATGACGAAGGCCTCCATCAGGTTCGGGCTTTTTTTGACATTCTTAAGACGGTCCTCTATAACTCACTTTCCCTAATGACACAAGAGGTAAGAGCTCGTGGATGACATCACCCAAAATCTTGAAAGTGTTGAGAAAAATCCCGATATCGGGATGGGTCGTGGCGTCTATATTTCAACCTATGGTTGTCAGATGAATGTGAACGACACCGAGCGAATGTATGCTTTGCTTGAGATGCAGAACTTTGTGCCGGTGACGGATCCTAAAAAGGCTTCGCTGATTATTATCAATTCCTGCAGTGTGCGTGAAAAACCTGTTCACAAGGTTTATTCCGAAGTTGGCACCTACAAATACATGAAACGCAAAAACCCTGAACTGAAAATCGGCGTTGGGGGCTGCGTGGGTCAGCAGGAAAAAGAAAATCTGATGAAGACCCAGCCAATGATCGACTTTGTTTTCGGCACGGATCAGATCGACAGTCTGCCGCAGCTGGTGGCGAAGTCTTTTGCCGGGGAACGCAGGCTGGTGAACTCCCGCTTTGAACACCGTTCGCCTTATCACATTGAAACTTTGGTGCGCAATCCTGGTGTGGCCACTTATGTGAACATCACCAAGGGCTGCGACAATTTCTGTACATTCTGTGTGGTGCCTTACACACGCGGGCGTGAAAAATCGCGCCCGGTTCAGCACATCCTGACCGACATCCGACATCTGGTAAAACGCGGCGTGAAAGAAGTCACTTTGCTGGGACAGAATGTAAACTCTTACCAGGGTGACGAAGGCATCGACTTTGCTGATCTGCTGGCGAAGGTCGCCAAAGAAACCGACGTTGAGCGCATCCGCTACACGACTTCACACCCCAAGGACTTTAATCAGAAGCTGGTCGATGTGATGGCCGAACACTCCAACAAGATCATGGAATACATCCATCTGCCGTTTCAGGCGGGCAGCACCAAGGTGCTGGAGCGCATGAACCGCAACTATACGCGCGAAGAGTATCTGGAGCGCATTGCGATGATTCAAAAGGGGCTGCCGAATGTCTGCTTTTCAACGGACATCATCGTTGGCTTCCCAGGTGAGACTGAAGAGGACTTCCAGGACACATTGAACATGGTGACTGAAGTCGGCTTTGAAACCATCTTTGCGTTCAGCTATTCACCGCGTCCGTTCACCAAGGCGGCAAAGTTTGAAGATCAGCTGCCGGAAGATGTGAAGAATGAGCGTTTGAATCGTCTGTTTGATGTGCATGAGGCCATGGCCTTTGAGCGCGTAAAGCGCTACGAAGGCACCACCATGAAGGTCCTGGTTGAAAACGTGGACCGGGATCACGGAAAAATGCAAGGCAGAAGCACTGGTAACAAGCTGGTGCACTTCCTGGGAACCGCGGATTTGATCGGTAAAACGGTCGATGTGAAAATCACCAAGGCGTTCCCGGCAGTGTTTAGAGGGGAAATGATTTAATCATGAAAGACATCCAGAATTTCAACTCACTTAAAGCACAAATCGTGTTTTCAAATGAATCCCGGGAAGAGGAAACCTTCCATCAAAAAGAACTGGTGCAACTGTTCCCTTATGGGCTGTCGGTGACCACCGATGCGACGCGCCCGTTTTTGCTTTTGAAGGACGAGGCTCATCAGTACACTTTGCCTGTGGCCGTCAGTGCCATTGATGCGGGGGTGGCGCTGTCTCAAAGTAACAAAATGATTCTGGAGTCGTCACCGCACAAGTTCACCGCGCTGATGCTGGATTCTTTGGGCATCGAAATAAAACAGGCGGTTTTTGTCGAAATCAAAGGCGCCCATCAGTATCTGCGACTTTACATCAGCGGTCATCCGCAGACCAACTCGTTGAAGTTGCGCGCCGATGAGGCGATGTCCCTGTGTCTGTATCTGGGAGTGCCTCTGTTTGCGACGAAGAGCTTTATTGGACGTTCCCGTGTGATGAATGCTGAAGTCGAGGGCGGCGCACAAAATTTCCAGAATTTCGGTCTCATGGATAAAGGCTCTGGATATTTGAACTAGTTTTTGTAACTATGAGGCATGCATCATCTGCCTCATTTGATTACGGATCTTGGTTTTATTCTTATGATCGCAGCGCTTTCCACGCTGCTTTTCAAAAAACTTGGTCAGCCTCAGGTGCTGGGGTATCTGATTGCAGGTTTTTTAGTCAGTCCGCACGTCCCATTTTTACCCACTGTCACTGACAAGGTCAGCATTCAGGTCTGGTCTGAGATCGGTGTGATCTTTCTGCTTTTCAGTCTGGGTTTGGAATTCAGTTTCAAAAAGCTTTTTAAAGTTGGCGGGTCGGCAAGTTTTACCGCGGTCTTTGAAGTCGTATTCATGGTGGCTCTCGGATATCTGGTGGGGCACTTGCTGGGCTGGAACAATATCGACAGTTTGTTCTTTGGCGGGATTCTTTCTGTTTCCTCCACCACGATCATTGTGCGGGCCTTCCAGGAACTGGGGATGAAGGGTAAAAAGTTCGTTGAACTTGTTTTCGGAATCCTGGTGGTTGAGGACATCGTCGCCATTTTGCTTTTGGTTCTGCTGACGGCGATCGCCAGCTCAGACACGTTCTCAACCGCAGAGCTGGCATTTTCGGGCCTTCGTTTGTTGTTCTTTATTGCCCTTTGGTTTGTTGTCGGGATTTTCCTGATTCCGATTTTTCTGCGCAAGATCCGCAGTCTTCTGGAAGACGAGACCCTGCTGCTGGTGTCCATCGGTTTGTGTTTTATGATGGTCATGATCGCAGCGGGTGTGGGGTTTTCCCCGGCCCTGGGGGCTTTCGTGATGGGATCTTTGCTGGCTGAGACCCCGGAGGGTCACCAGATGGAGCATGTGCTTCAGCCGGTGAAAAATCTTTTTGCCGCGATCTTCTTTGTCTCTGTGGGGATGATGATTGATCCGAAGGTCATTATTGAACGCTGGGACCTGGTGATTCTGGTGACCCTGGTGACTATCGTTGGAAAGTTTGTGAGCACCTTCCTGGGGGCGGTTTTGTCGGGGCAGGGCCGCAAGCAGGCCTTCCAGTCGGGGATGAGTCTCGCGCAAATCGGAGAGTTTTCGTTCATCATCGCGGCCCTGGGGGTCAGTCTGAAAGTCACCAGTGACTTCCTGTATCCGCTGGCTATTGCGGTGTCTGCTGTGACGACCTTTACAACTCCATACCTGATAAAAGTGGCGGACCCTTTTTATCGTTGGGTCGAGGCAAGGCTTCCAGAGGGTGTGAAGCGCAATCTGGATCAGTACCATGCGTCCTTTAGTCAGGCCGGGGAACAGAAAGCCGGAACTCTTATAATGAAAACTTACGGGATGAAAATCCTGTTGAACACTGTGATGGTGATCGCCATTATGGCGGCTTTCAAAGCGGTTGTGAATCTGGAGATTCAAAAGTATCTGCAGGAAAGTCCATGGGCTGGTGGAATTTCCATGTTTATCTGTCTGCTGATCTCAGCGCCCTTTATCTGGGGGATCGTGATGAGTGGTCCGTCCTTGCGTGCCCAGCGCGAACTTGAAGAGCTGCAAAAACTGCGCGGACTTCAGGCGGGACTTTTTGTCGGACGCCTGGCGCTGGCAGTGATTTTGTTGGGGGTTTTGGTCAGTCAGTTTGCGACTTTGAAAGTCGCTTCCGGTGTGATTGTGGCTGTTATTGGGGTTGCGGCTTTGGCTGGTCAGTTGTGGGTTCAGCGGCTGTATCAGTTTATAGAAAAGAATTTCCAGAAAAACCTTACAGAAAAAGAGCGCAAAGAACTGGTCAGCAGTTCTGTCGCAAAAAACTTCCTGCCATGGGAAACTACGCTGGGGAACTACGACATTGCGGCGGAATCGTCGCTGGTGGGCCGGACTTTGCGGGATCTGTCGTTCAAGGAAAACTATGGGGTCACGGTGGCGGCGGTCTTCCGGGGTGCCAAACGCTATTTTGCCCCGGATGGGGAGTTCGTATTGTGGCCTCATGACAAACTGATTTGTTTCGGAAGTGAAGAAGAACTGCAAAGTTTCCATACCTTCCTGGAAGGAGAAAAGGCCGCGCAGGTGCTTGAGCCGGAGATGACCACTCGCCAGGATGATTATCGTCTTTCCTCTTTTGTTGTGTTGGATGATTCAAAGTTCAAAGATAAAACGATCCGTGAAAGCGGTATCCGTGAATCCTATCATGGCATGGTCGTGGGAATCGAGCGTGGACCGCAGCGTATTTTGGGTCCGCGGGCCAGTTTCACTTTGCGGGAGAACGACCTTGTCTGGGTTGTTTCTGATAAAAAGCAAAGTCAGGTGACAGTTTAATCGCACTGCTTTACCTCTTCGTTGGCTAAAGCTAGCATGAACACTCGGGAGGGTGTTTATGCCAACTCTGGGTCTTGTGCTTTCCGGGGGTGGCGCCCGCGGGGCCTATCAAGCCGGTGTGCTTGCGGCGATCGCCCATATTTGCTCCCGTCAAAGGCTGGACGATCCTTTTCAAGTGTATTCCGGAGTCAGTGCTGGTGCCATCAATGTGGCTCTGCTGGCCGGGAATCCATCGTCGTTTATTGAAAGCAGCAACAATCTGGTGAATCTGTGGTCGAAGATCGACAGTGACAATGTTTTTTATGCGGATTTGATGGCGCTATCCCGGGGTGGACTGCAATGGATGACGGAGTTTTCCCTTGGGGGGAGCAAAAAGGATTCAGGACTTCGTTCGCTATTGTCCACGCACCCGCTGCATAACTTTATCCTGGGTAAATGTCAGTTCGGTGAGATTCAGAAAAAAATCAACAGTGGGGTTTTGCGGGCGGTTTCGGTGTCAGCGCTTGATTATGACTCGGTTTCAACTGTCAGTTTTTTTCAAGGTCTTCCCGAGTTGAAAACCTGGGAGCGGGGTATGCATCGCAGTGAAAAGGTGGAGCTGTCGGTTGAACATATCATGGCTTCTTCCGCGATCCCCATGCTGTTTCCACCGGTAAAAATTCAGGACCGCTACTATGGTGACGGCTGCATCCGCAATCAGTCACCTTGTGGCCCGGCGATTTATCTGGGAGCCAGTCGATTGCTGGCCATTGGAGTTCGTCGCAGGCAGGACACGTTCTACAGTTATCATCACGCCAGTGGCGGAGAAATGCCCACCGTGGCCCGGGTAGCGAATGTGCTGATGAACGCGGTGATGATGGATGGGCTGGAAGCAGACATTCAGCGCATTCAGCAGATCAATGAAGGGTTGCGGGGACTTTCCAGCGAGGAGCGCCGTCGATCGAGCTGGCATGAGCTGGAGGCGTTGTGGATTTCCCCGTCGGTCGATTTTTCCGAATTGGCGAAAAAGAAGGGCAATGAGCTTCCCCGCATCATCCGTTATCTGTTACGGGGGCCAGGGTCGTTGGATGAATCAGCAGAGATGCTCAGTTACCTGATGTTCACGCCCACTTATTGTCGTCAGTTGATTGATATCGGTTTTTCAGATGGGATGAAAGAAAAGGAAAAAATTGCCGATTTTTTTGCGCGCGCCAACGAAGAGGTTGATTCTTTAGGGGCGAAACTTTAGCTTAGTGCAGAGGTGTTCTATGAGCAACAGGTTAGTGAATGCACGCGGCATGTCTCCGGTGATTGGTGAAAAAGTATTTGTGGCGGACAACGCCCGCATTATCAGCAATGTGGAAATTGGCGACGGCTCATCAATCTGGTACAATGTTGTGATTCGCGGTGACGTGATGCCGATTCGAATTGGCAAAGAGGTCAATGTTCAGGATGGTTCCGTCATTCATGGAACCTATGAAAAATGGGGAACAACGCTCCATGACCGCGTGACTATTGGGCATTTGGTGATGCTGCATGGCTGTGAGATTGGTCGCGGCACTCTGGTCGGTATGGGTTCTATTATCATGGATGGCTGCAAAGTCGGCGAGCATTGTTTGATTGGTGCAGGAACCCTGATCACTGAAGGAACTGAAATTCCACCACGCAGTCTGGTTGTTGGGCGCCCGGGCAAGGTCAAGCGGGCGCTGACGGATGAAGAGGTGGCATTGCTTGAAAAGTCCGCTGACAACTATCTTCTCTACAAGACCTGGTACTAAATAATCGCCCTTGTTTTGCTTGAACTCAAAGGGATTTCCGCTCAGAATAACAAAAACCTGCCTCTAGGAGCTTTGTTATGGATCGTGAAGTCCCTTACGCACTGACGTTTGACGATATTCTTCTTCTTCCCCAATACTCTGAAATCACTCCCACGGATGTTGTACCTCGTTCTGTATTTGCCCGTGGTAAATATCTGAACACGCCGATCATTTCCGCGGCGATGGACACGGTGACTGAAAACCGCGTTGCGCGGGTCATGGCTCAACATGGTGGTTTGGGGATCATTCATAAAAATATGGATATCGACAAACAGGCCCTGGAAGTTGAAAAGGTAAAAAAATATGAAAGCGGCATGATCATGGATCCCATCACTCTGGGGCCGGATCATCTGGTGGAAGAAGCTGTGGCCCTGATGGAAAAATATTCCATCAGCGGTGTTCCAGTCACAGTCAATGGTGAGCTGGTCGGAATTCTGACCAATCGCGATCTGCGCTTTGAGGAAAACTTCAATCAGCCGATTCGCAATCTGATGACCAAAGAAAATCTGGTCACTGCGAAAATGGGCACAACTTTGGATGAAGCAAAAAAGATTCTGCAAAAACACCGCATTGAAAAGCTGCCGGTGGTGGATTCCAAAGGCAAACTAAAAGGTCTGATCACGATCAAGGATATTGAAAAGGCTAAAAATTATCCTCAAGCCACCAAGGACGAACATGGTCGTCTGTTTGTCGGGGCTGCGGTGGGCGTGGGGCCTGATTCCCGTGACCGCGTGGAGGCGTTGGTGGCGGCGGATGTCGACGTTCTTTGTGTCGACACAGCCCATGGTCACTCTAAAAACGTGATCGAAATGGTAAAGTATATTTCCCAGAAACATAAAGATGTGATTGTTGTGGCTGGAAACGTCGTGACGGCTGATGGCACGCAAGCCTTGCTGGACGCCGGTGCTGAAGTTGTCAAAGTTGGTGTGGGACCTGGAAGTATTTGCACCACGCGTGTGGTGGCCGGTGTCGGGATGCCGCAGATTTCTGCGGTGATGGAATGTGCGAAGGTTGCGCGTTCCCGCGGTAAAACAATTATTGCTGACGGCGGTATCAAATTCTCTGGCGACATCACCAAGGCGCTGGCTTTGGGTGCAAATTCCGTGATGATCGGAAACCTGCTGGCGGGGGCTGAAGAATCACCGGGCGAAACAATCTTGTTCCAGGGTCGTACATACAAAGTCTATCGCGGGATGGGCAGTCTGGGGGCGATGTCCAAAGGTTCCAAAGACCGTTATGGCCAAATGGACGTCGAAGAAAATGACAAGCTTGTTCCAGAGGGCATCGAAGGCAAGGTCGCTTACAAAGGATCTGCTTCCGGAGTCATTCATCAATTGATCGGTGGCTTGAAATCCGGAATGGGTTATGTCGGCGCCCGCAATATAGATGAGCTGCAGAGCAAGGCGAAGTTCGTGCAGATTTCTGCCATGGGTCTTCGTGAATCCCACGTGCATGATGTCAGCATCACCAAAGAAGCACCTAACTATCGAATTGAGTCATAATTATGCGTGGTTTTGTCATTCTTGATTTTGGTTCCCAGTTCACACAATTGATTGCCCGTCGTCTGCGCGAGATGGGTTTTTATTCAGAAATTCATTCCTTCGAATATCCCACGGAAGAAATCCGTAAGAAAAATCCTTACGGCATCATCTTAAGCGGCGGTCCGAATTCAGTTTATGAAGCCGGTTCACCGCAAAGAAATGTGGCTGAACTTCGTAACATAAGTCCTGTGATGGGCGTTTGTTATGGAATGCAGCTTTTGACTCACCAGTTAGGCGGCAAGGTGACTCGCGCTGAACACCGTGAGTATGGTCTGAATTATGTAACATGGTCCAGTCCGGTCCAGGGTGTTCCTGAAAGACAAAAAGTTTGGATGAGTCACGGCGACGTGGTTGAAAAAGCCCCCGAGGGTTTTAAAATCATCGCAAATTCCGACGGCCATCATCCCGCAGCCATGCAGGGTCCCGGCGTTTTGGCGGTGCAGTTCCATCCCGAGGTGGCGCACACCGATCACGGAATGGATCTGTTGAAATATTTCGCGCAAGGCATGTGTAAAGCTCCGGCGGACTGGGATGCTCCTCACATCAAGGATATTTTGATCAAGGAAGCGCAAGACAAAGTCGGACCTACGGATCATGTTCTGGTGGGTTTAAGTGGCGGCGTTGATTCCACGGTGGTGGCGACTCTGCTGACCAAGGCTTTGGGTGCTGAGCGTGTTCACTGCGTGTTTGTTGATAACGGTCTTTTGCGTAAAAACGAGTACGAAGGAGTGCTTGAGTCTTATCATCGCATTGGGCTGAATGTGCGCGGTGTGGATGCTTCTGAAGAGTTTCTTTCAGCCCTTCAAGGAAAGTCTGATCCTGAAGACAAGCGTAAAACCATCGGACGTGTGTTTATTGAAGTCTTTGATAAAAGCTATGATCACAAACTTCCGATCAAATGGCTGGCGCAAGGAACACTTTATCCGGATGTGATTGAAAGTGTGTCGTCAGTGGGCGGCAGTGTGACCATCAAGTCGCACCACAATGTGGGTGGTCTGCCGGAAAAAATGAAATTGGGTCTGGTGGAGCCAGTTCGCGAATTGTTCAAAGATGAAGTGCGCGCTCTGGGGGCACAGCTTGGACTTCCAAAAGAAATGCTGTGGCGTCATCCGTTCCCGGGGCCGGGCTTGGCAATTCGTGTGTTGGGTGAAGTGACGAAAGAAAAACTGCAAATTCTTAAAGAAGCAGATGATGTTTATATTTCAGAACTTCGCCGCCGCGGCCTTTACGAAAAAATCTGGCAGGCGTTCTGTGTTTTGCTTCCGGTAAAAACCGTGGGCGTGCAGGGGGACTCCAGAACTTACGATCACGTTCTGGCCTTGCGTGCAGTCACCTCCAGTGACGGCATGACCGCAGACTGGTATCCTTTCGAATTCCAGTTCCTGCGTGAGGTCTCCAATCTGATCACTAACAAAGTCAAAGGCGTCAACCGCGTCGTCTACGACGTCACCAGCAAACCCCCCGGCACCATCGAGTGGGAATAACCAAAAGGTACCTGCTTACTTTTTCCGAAGCGCTGTGCTAGATGCGCTGCTTCGGAAAAAGTAAGCAGGTACCTTTTTTACCTTTTTTGTTTGTCATGATTTTTGTGTAACTCCTGATTGGGGATTGGTTTTGTTAGCCTTCTTTGGATGAAAACAAAACACATCCATAAAATTTCCAAGGGTATTACTTTACTTATTGTTCTTTCCTGTATGGCGGCGCTCGCGGCGGCGGGGCAGATTCTTTATGAAAGCTCGGGCATCTCCAGTTTTAAATTGAAGCAGGCCGAAGACGGCAGTCGTGTGATTCAGCGCACTTCTCAAGACTATCAGACTTATCGCTCTTATTCGGAAGTGGATGGGGATCAGCTGTATCTGATTGGCAGCGCAAAAAACACCGAGGAATATTTGAATGCGGAAGGTATTTCCGGAAGCATTTCCTGGAGTGTTCGTAAAGGCGAGCGTCTGGAGCGGGTTTTGTGGGGTAAAACAGAAGCGGCCACCGAGTTGAATGTGCATGATAGTTATCCTGTGCTGGTTTCAGGCTTGGGAGGTTGTTGTGCCGAGATGACGGGGTATCGGTTGTTCAATCTTGAAGATGGACGCCTGCTGATGTCCTTCAATGATTTCAAGTATCGCCAGAAAGTGACTCAGCCCTTTTCTTTGGAGGTTCCTAACTCGGATCTGGCCATTCGTTACATCGGTTTGCTTTCTCAAGACAGCACCCGCGATCGTGACTTTGTGGCGCCAGCTCCTGGGAAAAGTGCGGTTTTGTTGATCAAGTACGCCAACGAAATGCTTCGTCAAAAGTTGCAGGTGGACATGGAAGTGGCTGATGGGTATGCGGCCAGTGTTTTGGATGTAAAACTTGAAAAAGACCCGGCAGCTCCGAACAGTGATAAAATCGAATTCCGCGACGATCAGGCGACACTTTGGAATATCGATGGGGCGACCCATCCGGCGCAGGTTTCTGGAGTTATTCTCACAGTCACGATTGATGCAGGTCTGGGCTCAAAAACCATCAAAATTCCCGTTAAAAACGACAGATTGGATCTGGGGTCTGCTCAAATTCCGGGCGGAGTTTCCATTCAACCTTTGGTGCAACTTGGGGTCTTTTAACGCGCCGAGAGAAGTGTGACCTAAACACCCCCTTTTATTGAAACAAAAAGGGGGCTAAGATATGAAATTGTCATGTCTTTTGTTCATCTACACGTCCACTCAGAATATTCCCTTTTGGAAGCCGCATGCCGGGTTAAAGCCATTGCCAAAAAAGCAGCGGCCATGCAGATGCCCGCGGTGGCCCTTACTGACAACGGCAACATGTTCGGTGCTGTTGAATTTTTCTTTGCCTGTAAGGATAACAACGTAAAACCAATTCTGGGTTTGGATGCGTACATCGCGCCAGGATCTCGTCTTGAAAAAAAGCAGGACCGTGATCAGGTCAACACCGGACCACGCCGTCTGGTGTTGCTGGCGCAAAACAACGATGGCTATCGCAATCTGTGTAAACTTTCTTCCATCGGTTACCAAGAGGGCTTTTACTGGAAGCCTCGTATCGATTACGAAGTCATTCAGCAGTATAACGAAAATCTGATCTGTCTGACGGGCGGCTTGCGCGGTGAAGTTGCAGAGTCCTTCCTGCGTGAAGGGCCGGATGCGGCTTTGGCGAAAATCCGTCAGCTGAAAGAAATCTTCAACGACCGCCTGTATCTGGAGATGTGCCGAACAGGTGTTGCCGAGTGGGATCGCCTGAATCCATTCCTGCTGGAAGCTTCCAAGATCACCGGAGTTCCTGTTGTGGCGTCCAATGATGTGCACTACATGACTCAGGATGACCAGATGGCTCAGGAAGTTCTGATCTGTATCGGGTCGAATAAAACTTTGAGCGATGAATCCCGTTTCCGTCTGGGCACGGATGAATTTTATCTAAAAAAACCAGAGCAGATGCAGGAGCTGTTTGCGGATGTGCCTGAGGCCATCTCCAACACACTTCAGATCATGGAACGTTGTGATGTGAAGTTCAAACTGAAAGATGATCAGGGTAAACCGATCTATCACCTGCCGACATTCCCGACAGATGATGGTTTGTCTTTGAAAGAAGACATCGCCCGCAAAGCCAAAGCTGGATTGCTGGTGCGCTTTGAAGAAGCTGCCGCACGTGGCGAGATGGTGCCGGAAGACAAGATTCCAGAATACGACAAGCGCCTGGAATACGAGTTGGGCATTATCGATCGCATGGGCTTTAACGGTTACTTCCTGATCGTCCAGGACTTCATCAACTGGGCAAAGGTGAATGACATTCCGGTGGGTCCGGGGCGGGGTTCCGGTGCCGGTTCCCTGGTCGCTTATGTTCTGCGAATCACGGATTTGGATCCACTTCCTAACTTCCTGTTGTTTGAGCGTTTCCTGAATCCAGAGCGTATTTCCATGCCCGATTTCGATATCGACTTCTGTCAGGATCGTCGTCAGGAAGTGATTCAGTATGTAACCCGCAAGTATGGTCAGGAATCCGTTTCTCAGATCATCACCTATGGAAAGCTCCAGGCCCGTGCCGCCATCAAGGACGTGGGGCGTGTATTGGGTATGACATTCCCTGAAGTCGATGCGGTAACAAAACTTATTCCAGACAAGCTCGGTATCAATCTGAAAGAGTCCATGGAAATGGAACCTCGTATTGGCGAGATGATGGAGATGAATCCAACAGTGAACACACTGATGGATCTGGCGCAGCGGGTGGAGGGGATGGTTCGCCATGCTGGTATCCACGCCGCCGGGGTCATCATCGCCGACGGACAGCTGGTTCGTCATGCTCCGCTCTATAAGGGTGCTGACGGCGAGCAGGTTGTTCAGTACGACATGAAGCACGCCGAAAAAATCGGCCTGATCAAGTTTGACTTCCTGGGTCTGAAGACCCTGACCCATATCAATCACGCTTTGAAGCTGATTTTGAAAAACCGTGGCAAAAAAATCCAGTCACAGATGATTCCAATGACGGATGCGGCGACCTTCGAAATGATGTCCCGCGGGGATACCGCCGGGGTGTTCCAGTTTGAAGGTGAGGGCATCACCGATGCCACCCGTAAAATCCGTCCTTCTTCGTTTGCCGATGTTACTGCGATCACGTCGTTGTACCGACCGGGTCCAATGGCGAACATTCCGGACTTTACCGATCGTAAACACGGTAAGGCGCCGGTGGAATACCTTTTGGAAGACACCCGTGAAGTTCTGTCCGAGACCTACGGGATCATGGTCTATCAGGAACAGGTTATGGGTATCGCCTCGCGCATTGCCGGATACTCTCTGGGTGAAGCGGATATGCTTCGTCGTGCGATGGGTAAGAAGATCAAAGAGGAGATGGATCAGCACCGCGAACGCTTCATGAAAGGGGCGATTGAACGCGGGCATGATAAACAACGTTCATCAGATCTGTTTGATCTGATGTACAAGTTCGCCGATTACGGTTTCAATAAATCCCACGCCGCTGCGTACTCGGTCGTCACCATTCAGACGGCCTGGCTGAAATGTCATTACCCGGCGGAATTCTTCGCCGCTCTTCTCAGTACCGAGCTTTCGGATACTGAAAAGATCGTAAAATACTCCAAGGATGCCACCAAGCGTGGTCTGACCGTGCGTTCGCCAAGCGTGAACTTCTCGGATTATCTGTTTGATGTTCATGGCGATGAAATTTACTTCGGCCTGGGGGCGATCAAGGGCGTGGGGCAGAATGCGGTCGAGGCCATCATTGAGGCCCGCAATAATCTGCCCGAGAAAAAATTCAACTCTTTGGATGAATTCTTTAATTCCATCGACACCCGTCGTGTGAATAAAAAAGTGATCGAGTGTCTGATCAAAGCTGGCGCCTTTGATGGTTTCGGCCCGCACCGTGCACAGCTGGTGGGTGGTTATCAGAAGTATCTGGATCGCGCCATCGGTCTGCAAAAAGACCGCGAAATGGGTCAGTCTTCATTGTTTGATCTGGGACCTTCGACGGAAACCAAAGTGACTTTGGAGGAAGTGAAGCCCTGGGCGCGAACAGCCTCTTTGACTTACGAAAAAGAAGTTCTGGGTTTTTACCTGAGTGATCACCCGTTGAAGGGTTTTGACACGCTTTCTGAGCTGTGGACGACGTGCAAGGTGATTGACCTGCCAGCACAGATGCCAGCTCCGGGCAGTCCGGAAGCTGAAGCCCTGAAGGCTGCTAAAAAAGACTGGAAAAACCGTGATGCGGGTAAAAAACGTGTCGTGGTTGCGGGGCTTATTACGGAGCTTCGCGAGCTGATCACGAAAAAAGGAACTCGCATGGCGTTCGGCAAGGTCGAGGACCTGACAGGCAACTGCGAGTTGGTGATCTTCCCGGATTCTTATGCGCGTTTTGAAGCGCAACTTCGCGATGAAAGGCCTGTCCTGGTCGGGGGTGGTCTGGAAGTGGAGGATGGTTCGGCCAAGATCATGGTTGATACTGTTTCTCCATTGGAAGATATCCTTAAAAAAACCAAGCGAATGGTACTAAGATTGGATAAGATTAATCCTGATGATTACCCACGCCTGCAGTCTTTGATGAAGGACTATCCGGGGACCACCTCGGTCAGTCTTGAAATCGAGCTGGGTGAGCTGAACCGCCGTGTCCTGATGGAGATGGAAGAGGCTCAGGGTATCAGTGTGAATAATGAATTCTTTGAAGGCGTTCATTCCCTGTTTGGAAGAACGGACTTTATCGAGTTGAGGAGCTAGGAATGCGTTTAGTAAGTGTGGTTGCAGCAGCATTGATGAGCATCGTAAGTGGCACCGCCCTGGCCCAGCAGGCAGAACTGGTGGATCGCACCTATTCCGGTGTATCCAAAGAAACCAACCCGCAGGTGGCAAAAAGAGTCATTCAGGATGAAGCGGCTCAAAAAGTCTCTGAAGAAATCATTCAGGAGCTGATCGGTAACGACCGCTTTCTGAAAAACAAAACCCTGATTCAGAATAAAATCATCCGCAATTCTGCGCGCTACATTCCATTTACGAAGCCGTCGGCGCTGACTCAAAGCGCGGATGAATTCAAAATGTCGGTGGCGATGAAAGTGTCTTTGAAGGATCTGAAACAGATGCTTCAGGACAGTTCCCTTTTGAATGAAAACGAAGCGGTGCCGGTGGTGCTTCCGCTGGTCAGCTGGCAGGACCGTGTTGAAGGTCGCAGCTATCGCTGGTGGTTGCCGTTGGATAAAAATCCGCAAGGCTTCCTGGTGAAGGAAGGCCGTCTGCTGGAAGAAGCCCTGCGTGGAGCTTTCCAGAAGAATAATTTCTATCTGATCAAGCCGATCGAAGCGGGTTTGGCGGCCAGTGTTCCGGCGGACTTCCAGAATGAAAAAGTCGGTGGCGAGGACGCTCAGTTCTTTGCGCAGTACTTTAACGCTCCAGTGGTGGTTGACGGCCAAGTGAATCTGACCAAAGGGGAGCGCAACAACTTCCGTATTGAAATCAAGCTGACAGCTTTGCAGGTCAGCAACGGCCGCGCCATTGCCGATGTGTCCCGTCGTTTTGATACGGATTCTGGTTCTTTCGAAAATGCGATTGATAAAAAATTGCGTGAGGTTCTGGAAGGCACAGCCAATGATCTGGCAGTGCAGGTGATGGATGCATGGCAAAGAGGTTCTGTCGGGACTTCCGTGATCCGTCTGACCATTCAGGGCCGTCAGCCGCTGCCGGTTCTTGAGGGTGTGAAAGAAAAAATCCGCTCGCAATTGACTCAGGTGAAAAACATCCGTGAGCGTCTGGTCAGTGCTGACAGCGTCAGCTTTGAGGTTGACACGTCGGTGCCGGCTTCGGAGCTGGTGGGTAAACTTGAAACTTTGGATATGGACGGGAAAAGGCTTTCCCGCGTGTCTGATGGGCAAAATGAGATCGTTTTGAAGTGGGCTCAGTAGGAAAGGACTCCTGGTGAAAAAGTTATTCTGTCTGGCAATTGTTTTCTGTGTGACTGCGTGTGCAACTTTGGATCGCAGTGCAAATCCAACCACCCGCCGGGAAATCAAAGATGTGAACTATGAAGCACGCAAGGATGATTCTGCTCCTCGCAAGCGCATGATGGTTCTGCCGTTCCTGGATGCTGGGGATAAGCGCCCGCAGGAACTGCGTGATCAGGCTCGTGCGGCCTTTATTGCTGACTTGAATCGCACAGGCGAGGTCATCGCTCTGGACAGCCGCGAATTGAAAGTGGATCTGGCCAAGATGGTTGAAAATGGTCAGTACAAACTGGCGGAAGTTGCCAAGGCCGCTCAGGCCCTGGGTGTGAATACTGTTCTTGAGGGCAAGATCATCGACATTCGTATCAAACGCAAAGCTGACAACGTGGGCGTGGTTCGTCATTTGACCACAGCATTTGAAGTTGTGGCGCAGGTGCGTGTCGTAACGGGCCGTGCGGGTCGAGAGGTGTTTAATACGGTAAAAACTGTCACCGTGGAAGAGCAAGGTGTGCGTGTCGCGGAACGTGTTGAAACAGACAAATTCCTGGCAAACAATCCGGATATGATCACAGTTTTGGTAAAAGATGCATTCCTTGATTTTACTCCGCAGGTGTTGGCGTCTTTGGATAAAGTCACTTGGGAAGGACGCATTGCTGCGATCAATGGCGACAGAATTTATCTGAATGTCGGCAGAGTTTCGGGTCTGCAAGTGGGAGATCTTTTGAAAGTCACTGAAGACGGTGACGATGTGTATGACCCTGAAAGCGGGGGGCATATCGGTCGTGTTCCGGGCAGATTGAAAGGAACACTCGAGGTCATCAGTTACTTCGGTAACGATGGATCCATTGCCGTCATACATTCCGGCTCTGGATTCAGAGAGAATGATCGCATTGAGTTGTATTAACGTCCCGGATATTTGCGGAACATCATGGTTCCGCTTCTTGTTGTAAACAGAACTTGTTTTCTTTCATTAACAGGTCGCAATTCTAAATTGCCTGTTTGGAGCCCATAACAGCATCAGATATACTCGCTGTGTGGGCACAAATACGTTTTGTTTTTTTATCAGCGCATTTCTTTTCTCTTTTTCTTCACACGCTTCAACAACGTGGAATGTTCCTGCATTATACTGGAGCATGAAGATCGAAGGCCAGGTGGCCATGCGAAAAGGCTTTGAAGAAGAGATCGAAAAATTCAACAAATCAAATTCTGATAAAATTAAAGTGATTCCTTATGTGGCTGGTGAAGGTCGTAAAGGTATTTTGAATCAGACGACCCAGCTGGATGACGCCCTTAAAAAAACTCCGAATGTGATTGTGATTCAGCCGACCGACAACTCGGCTTTGGCGCGCGGTCTGCAAGAGGCCAATACCAAGGGTATCCCGGTCATTGCGTACGATCAGTATATCGTGAACGGGAACCTGGCGTCGTTTTTAACCAGCGACAACTATCAGGGTGGTCGTGACAATGGCGACTATATCGAAAAGACTTTTGAAAAGGGCACCACAATCCGTATTGTGGTCTTTGAATACCCGCAGGTGTCTTCCACGATGGATCGCGTGGATGGGTTCTTCGATTCTCTTCGTGAACACAGTCGCAACTTCAAAGTTCTGAAGCGTTATCAGGCCGTGGATCCGGCATCGGGCGAAGTGGCAGTAAAACAGTTCCTGAAAGACTTTCCGGAAAAAGGCAGCGTGGATCTGATTCTGACCGTGAATGACGGGGGTGGCATCACGATCGTGAAAAGCCTTTGGGAGAAAAAACGCACCGAGATTCGTCATGCCACTTTCGACGGTGATCCGGAGTCGGTTGAAAATATCAAAAACAAAAGACTGACAATCATCGATTCCGCCCAGTTCTGTGCGGAGCTAGGGCGCGAGACGGCGCGAAACCTGATTGCGTATCTTAAGAAAGAAAAAGTCCCAACCAAGAAACTGGTTCCAACTTTTCCGGTGACGGCTCAGTCGGTGAAGGACTATCCGGGGTGGATGGGACGTCCTTCTTCCAAGTACGTGACGGTGACGCCGGAAAAAACTCCCGTTCGCGTGAAGTCTGCACCTATATCAGCGTCTTCTTCCAATCGCGTGATTGTGAAGATCGGCGTGGCGCCTCTGTGCCCTTATCTTTGCGAAAAAGGCCCGGGTGTCTGGGGTGGATACATTTATGACATTCTGAAAGGTATCGCTCAAGAACATGGATTTATCCTGCAGATGGAAAGTATCGCCAACACCCGATTGGTATCAAACCTTCTGTCGCGCAAGGTGAATTACATCATCGTTCCTTCCTATATGGTTCGGTATCTGCCGAACATCCGGATCGTGGGTCCTGACCTGGGCATGAGCTATCTGGGCGCTCTGGTGCCTTTGAATTACAAAGATTCCCTGATCGACAGTGAATCCATTTCCACTAAAAAAATCGTTTATGCCGATGTGGGCAGCGAAGGCAGTGCGGAAGTGTTTTCCACTTCTGGTGGATCCCGCGTGATCAAGCTGACAGGTTCGGATGTGGCAGATCGTATGATCAAGATGATCAACGACCGTCGCGTGGATCTGGCGCTGGGTGATTACAATCTGCTGAGCTATTCTATGGGTCGCAAAGTGGGTGTGAACCTGAAACTGGTGCCGACTTCATTGACTGGCTTTAGTTCTTTGGTTCTTGTCAGTGTACCGAAAGAGCCCGAGTTTGGTTCTGTTCCTCAGCACCTGCAGAACTGGTTCCTGCAGGCACGTCAGAGTGGTGAATTGGAAAGTATTTTGAACAAATACAATCTGAAAGACTGGCACCTGATGTCTCAGGATTAGCTTTTCCAGACTTCCGCGGTCAGTTCAAACGAGCGCAGACGATCAGCATGATCGTACATATCAGACAAAATCATCACTTCATCAGCACCGGTGCGCTGGATAAATCTTTCCAGCCCCGCTTTGACTTCGTGTTTGTCGCCGATGATGGCGTTGCTCAATTTACTTAAGACAATTTCTTTTTCACCCGGGCGCCAGATTTGTTCCATGCTGCTTACGGGTGGCAGCAGATTCACGCGCTGATTGCGGATAATTCCCAGAAAACGCAGATACAAGGTGGTCGCCAGACGCTGGGCTTGTTCGCTGGTATCAGCGGCAACGACCTGCAGGCCCACCATCACATAAGGTTTCTTCAGGTATCGGGAGGCCTGGAATCCGGAGCGGTAAATATGGATCGCTTCTTCCACTTGTTCCGGCGCAAAGTGCCCGGCAAAGGAATAGGGAAGTCCCATGACTGCCGCCAGTTGAGCACTGTAAAGGCTAGACCCTAACAGCCACACCGGTACTTCGGTTCCCATTGCCGGGATGGCGCGCACACGTTCGTGTCCATGGCTTTTTGCGAAGTATCCGATCAGCTCGCGCACATTTTCCGGGAAGTCGTTTTCAGTTCCCTGCATATCACGCCGTAAAGCGTGCATGGTCAGGCGATCTGTGCCCGGCGCACGTCCCAACCCCAGGTCAATGCGACCCGGGTATAAATGCGCAAGCGTGCCGAACTGTTCGGCGATGACCAGCGGCGCATGATTCGGCAGCATCACGCCGCCAGAGCCCACGCGGATGGTTTTGGTCCCGCCTGCCACATACCCAATCAGCACAGAAGTCGCAGAACTGGCGATACCATCCAGGTTGTGATGTTCGGCCAGCCAATAGCGGTTGTAGCCCCACTTTTCTGTGTGCTGAGCCAGATCCAGAGTGTTGTGAAAAGAGTCCGCGACGGATTTACCGTCGATGATGGGCGCGAGGTCCAGGACAGAGAGTTGAATTTCAGAAAGCTTTTTAGTATCAGACATAGGCACATTATAGTCCTGTCTGCTTCAAACAACAACTCGTATCCGGAATAAAAAAAGGGACTGATAAATCAGTCCCTTTTTCGTGGTCCGAAGTAAAAATCTGTATTACAGGCTTTCAGCTCTTCTCATGACCAAATAAGCCACTTCCTGATCAGAAAGTTCAGCGGAAGCTTCCACTTGCGCACGTGCCAGGAAATCCCGCTCATAGTTCATGGCCTGAGCCAAAGCCGGAGTCGGCTCGCCACCTTCAGCAAGGAAGGTTGCCGCGTCCTGATCGGCGTGCAGATAAACTGCCTGAGAATGGTTGGCTGTGATGTCGCTCAGGAATAGAGCCGATGTGGAAAGCAGCAAGCCCGCCAGGACTCCATCACCGAAATCGCTGTGACCATGATGACCACCGTGGCCACGGCCGTGCTCGGGGCGCGGTCTGTGGTGAGGGCGAGCCATTGCGGATTCCATGCCGATACCCATGATCAACAAAGAGACCAGTACTAGTTTTTTCATTAAAACCTCCTGCGGTTTGTTAGTAGTTCTAGGTTCTGTTTAATTCCAACAAGTTCCTGGTCGATGCCCGGGAACTTTTTCATTACCAATTCTTTGTAAGCGCCACCCCATTTGATGCCATCTTGCAGGCGCAAGTTGACTTCTTCATCAGAAACCACTTCTGCCGCCACAGGCACACCATAACCGCCTTGGGCCAATTTCCAAGGCAGACGGTTTTGTGAAGCCTGATTGATGCCGGCAATCACCTGCACGAATGCGGATTCGCGGTTGTCACCTTGAAGCAGGCGGGCGATCAGTTTTCCCTGCAGACCTTGCTGTACCAGATTGGCGTATTTTTCCAGGATGTAGGCGTTGCCGATATGTTCGAAGGTCTCAAGAGTTTGATAGACTTTGTTGCGCTCAAAGGCTTTGGAATGCTCTGCCCACTCGGGCAAATCACGATAGCCCAGGAAGTACGGGCGCATGTGATTAAAGGCCCTGTCCAGGGATTCTTTCTGGCTTGGGAAAAAGTAGCCTTTGCGTTTGGCGTCCTTTTCGTCATTCAAAAGACTTTCATCCACCAGATTGTGCAATTTCAGATTGCGATACACGCCCAGAGGACTTGCCGCAAACGTATCCTGATACGAATGATTTTTCGGCAAAGCCGAACGCATCAACTGGTCTGTTTCGGATGCGCAGTTGTTGGAAAGGAATTTGTAGTCTCCGGCATAGCTCCAGTAATGTTCCAGGGCGCTTTCCACCAGAATTTTCTTTTCTGTGGCAGATATTTTCAGCGGCAGACTGATCAGATCACGCCATTGACCGCGGGTGTATTCATCAATCACTTCACTCATGGCAAAGGTCATGATCTGGGAAGGATATTTTCCAGTCAGACCGTCCCAGTAATTCACAATCACATCATCAATGTTGGCGCGATAGCTTAACACCACATGGAAAGCCACATCCGCCAGGCACTCGGGTCCCACGGTTTTTCGTGTGGGGGCGCACACCACCAGACGCAGCATCGAATGCCCCCAGCGACTCATCATTTCTTCACCTTTCGAGGCAAAAAGGAAATGCACTTCGTAAACTTTGGCCGGATCGATGTCGATCTTCCATGCGCCGGTGCTGGTGTAAAGATGAGTGACGGAGGCGCAGCTGTCGGCTGTAAAAGGGACAAAACCTGTCAGGCGCTGGAAGTAAGTGTGGAAAGAAGGTTTACGGCATTGATAGCTGGGATCCGTCAAAAACTGGGTGAAGTTGTAAGCAAAGTGTTCGTCCGGCGAATCCAGCTCGTTGATATTTCCCACACGCACAGGCAGTTCGTTTTTGCTTTGAATGCGGTTCCCCTTAAAGTCAGAAAGATTCTTGTAAGACGGGGATCCGGAAACGCGGTAAGAGCTTTTCAGATAGTATTGGCAGATCGGAAACAGATTGCCGTTCTGGCGATCGGTGTCATGCTGAAATTCACAACTGGAGAGCGCGGCCTTGTCGGTGGCATTGTCCCAGTGTTTGTCCGAGCGGTCATACAGGCGGGAAACTTCAAAGATCAATGCACGAGCTGCGATGTTATGAATGCTGTTGTTTCCGCAGGGGGATTTGGATCCGTTCAAGTAAGGCAAAAGTCCTTTGTGCAAATAGATGCGCTTGCGGAATTTCAGAACGCTGCTTTTAACCAGATCTTTATAGTTCACATCCTTGCTGCAAAGATCCCCAGGCAGCGCGCCCATGTCTTTAAAGTCCACTGTCTGCGGCCCCACGAACTTGATCACTTGTGGTGGCAGGCGCATTTCCGTTTTTGAAAGGAATTCCCGGATCAGTGTCGTATTGACCTCGGAGTCGGCGTTCAATGACGCAGCACTCGAGCAGATCGTTGCGAAAAACACTAGGCCCAGAGCTGTAATAGATCTGTATTTCATATGAATACCATTCCTTAAAGTCCACGGAAGTGGGCTGGTCGCACAATGACTCCAAAACACACAAGCAGTGCCCTTAGAGCAAAGGGGGTGCCAAGGGGTGGTAACAAAAGTTTTGTAAATTATGGAATTACTAAGAGGAAATGATAGGTGATTTGCGGAGCAGGGCGTAGAGAGAGAGTCCTACGGACTGCTGAGTTTGCTCAAGCTTTAAGGTTCTGAATCAGTGTCTTTCCCAAAGTCTTGAAGCTTTTCATTTCACCGCGAATGCGCGCCACCTGCAGGCCTCCTTGAATGCTGGCTTGAATCAGATCGGCGGTTTCTTCCACAGGCAGATTTTTTCGGAAAGTTTTTTCCTGAATGCCTTGTTTGAGAGTGCGAACCAGCCAGGCTTTTTGTCCCAGATGAAACTGCAGCAGTTTTTTCTTCATCGGATTTGAAACGCTGCCAAAGTCCGCGCACAAAACGCCTCCGGGACAGATTTTGTGATCGGCCCCGATTTTGACAAACATCTGGATCAGTTGTTCCATTTTTTCTTCTGCAGAGAGATGCTCTCTTTTTACGGCCCAGTCGGCATAAGACTTTTGGTATTCCTCAATCAGGGCCATGCCCAGGTCTTCTTTTGAGGCGAAATAGTAATGCAGACTGGCTTTGCGGATCCCCAGGGCATCGGCGACTGTTTGAAAGCTGAAGCCATTAAAGCCCAGGGTTTGCAGATAATGGCGTCCCAGGTCCAGGGCGCGAGTTCTAGTGTCCATACTCTATTCCTTTTCAGCCCTTGCATTCGGGCTCCAACAGGGATATTATCTACCTATCAGTAGGTAGGTATCAAGCAGAATAACTGCAGGTAACCAGAATAGGTACCAGAACAGGACAGGTAGATATGAGCAACCGTAAAACCATGAGACCCGTCGCCATCCTGGCCGGCTCCAGAACTCCGTTCACAAAATCCTTCACGAATTATTCACGCACCTCCAATCGTGAGTTGATGACAGCCACCGTGCGTGATCTGGTCGACAAGACCCAGCTTCGCGGGGCCCTTCTGGGGGATGTGTCTTTGGGGGCGGTGATGAAAAACGCCTCGGACTGGAGTCTGGCCCGGGAAACGGTTTTGGGGGCAGGACTTGATCCGCACACGCCAGGTTATGACGTACAACGCGCGTGCGGCACGGGTCTTGAGACGGTCGCACAAATTGCTTTGAAGATCGCCTCGGGCCAGATCGAAAGCGGAATCGGTGGCGGGACTGATACCAACAGTGATATCGCCGGTGTTTTACCGCATGAATTTTCCTGGATCATGATGGAAGCACAAAAAGAAAAGACTCTGGGCGGCCGTCTGAAAAAGTTCGCCGAACTAAAACTTCAGTATCTAAAGCCACGTTTCCCGAACGTGCAGGAGCCACGCACTGGCAAGTCCATGGGTGATCACACTGAGATGATGGTGAAAGACTGGATGATCACGCGCGAGGCGCAGGATGAACTGGCGTATCACAGTCATCAGAATGCCGCCAAAGCTTATGCCGAAGGTTTCTATAAAGACTTGGTGTTTGATTTCAAAGGTCTGAAACAGGACATCTTTGTTCGTCCGGACACGACCCTGGAAAAATTGGCAAAGCTGAAGCCGGCCTTTGATTTCAATGGCACCGGCACATTGACCGCGGGAAACAGCACTCCACTGACGGATGGTGCGTCCGCAGTTTTGTTGGGCAGTGAAGAGTTTGCCAAAGAGAAAAACCTTCCCGTGCTGGCCTACTTTGTCGATGCAGATTATGCTGCGGTGGACTTTGTAAAAGGCGAAGGTCTTTTGATGGCGCCGACTCGCGCAGTGGCGAATCTGCTTCGTCGTAACAATCTGACTTTGCAGGATTTTGATTTCTATGAAATTCACGAAGCTTTTGCTGGTCAGGTTCTTTGCACTTTGAAAGCCTGGGAAGACGAAGAATACTGCCGCACGCAACTGGGCTGGAGCAAAGCACTGGGTTCCATTGATCGTTCTAAAATGAACGTCAAAGGCGGAAGTCTGGCTTTGGGACATCCATTTGCGGCAACCGGCGGAAGAATCGTAGCCAGTCTTGCCAAGATGCTGGCGCAAAAAGGTTCCGGCCGTGGCTTGATCTCCATCTGTACCGCGGGTGGTATGGGTGTGGCTGCGATCATTGAAAGATAGTAATTGTTTCTCTTTCGGGCAGGACCTCCCACTGCCCGGACCACCTTTATTAAAATCTCCTAACTCGATCTTTCCGACAGCTTTGTCTATATTCCCTGGCCTTCACACAATGCAGGAGAAATATATGATGAATCTGTCCCTTTTTATTCTGATCAGTTTACTTTCCGCGGCTGCGTTTGCGGACACCACCATGATCTGTCGTATGGGTGATATTGCCGATATGGATATTCGCGTGGAATCCCTTGAGGGGCGGAATGAGCGTCTGACGGTGACGGTTTATTCAATGGACGGCGAAAGCAAAACATCCTACACGAATTCATCATTTGATAATTCTTCTTTAAGTCAGTCTTTGGCAGCAGGGCATTTGGATGCGTTGGTGTCAGTCAGTGATTTACAGGACACTTTCGGTGGCGCTTATCTGGAGGCGGGTCGTCTGGTGATGAAACATAACAAGTCTGAAGATCGTTATGATGTTCAGTTCGCGGCAAAGGATGTGATCTTCACCGCGTCCTGTAGGTAGGATTACTTGATCGCTGCGCCCAGACCGTATTTGCTTGGTGACTGGGCGTAAGCAGCTTCAGCTTCCGGCAGCCAGCTTTTTAGATTGTTCTTACGGGTCTGATCAGACGGGTGCGTGGAAATAAACTCCGGTGGGGCCGCGCCTTGTTTGGCGGCGTTCATGCGATCCCACAGCACTAAAGATTCTTTCGGGTCGTACCCGGCCTTGGCCATATAGATCTGACCTTTTTTATCTGCAGATGTTTCATCCCCGCGGCTGAACTTTCTTTCCAGGAATGTCAGGGCAAAACCTGCCGCGACTCCGCCCAGGGCGCTCCATTTACGGCACTCTTCGGTTTTACACAGCAGCTGTCCACCCACGACGGTGGCGCCCGCAATCAGGATCCCCGCATAACTTTGTTGTTTTGCGCGAATATAACCTTCCATCCCGTGGCGCAAAGTTGCGTGAGCCACTTCATGACCCATCACCGCCGCCAGTGCCCCTTCGGTTTTCAGCACGGGCATGATGCCGGTATAAACCGCCATCTTTCCGCCAGGCATGCACCAGGCGTTGACCTCGGGGCTGTCGATCAAAACGACTTCCCACTGGAAGTTTTCACCAGAGGCCTTGGCGATACGATCGGCCACACGCTGAACCATCGCGGTCCATTCTTTGTTGGTGGAGATTTTGGATTTGGCTTTGATTTCAGCATAGGCCTTCGCGGCTTCGGCGTTGATATCCGACTCGTTCACTTTCGGTGCCAGAGTGGAGCAACTGATAAGCATGGAAGTCATTAGCAGGGCGATAAGTCTCAATGTTTTCATGAAACTAAGATAGCGCAGGAAACTTGCAAAAATCAATCTGCCGCCGCAAAGGCTTTTGTTTGTTGAAACGCTTTGTGATCTGACTTGGATTTGCTTGAAAACAGAAAGGGAAAATTGGTGCGAATAACTGGACTTGAACCAGTGACCTCTTCCATGTCAAGGAAGCGCGCTACCAACTACGCTATATCCGCACGTGTGGTATAAAGAGATAAAAATGTATCCCAAGAAGTGGGGTCCAGCAATCATGGATGCGGGGGGTCAGGGGTCCCGTTTTAAGGAAAGCAGGTTTAAACTGGGGATCTTCCAGCTAAGGAGTTCTTTTATGATCGATTTTTACACCGCTTCCACCCCCAACGGCCGAAAGGTGACCATCATCTTGGAAGAGCTGGGTCTTCCCTATAACCTGCACAAGGTGAACCTGAAAGATCTGGAGCAGAAAAAGCCTGAGTTCCTGGCAATGAACCCCAACGGGAAGATTCCGACAATCATCGACAACAAGGGGCCGGAAGGTAAAACCACGGTTTTTGAAAGTGGTGCTATTCTTTATTATCTGGCTGAAAAACATGGACAGTTTTTGGGCGAGTCTCTGCCGGAAAAGACCCGCACAATGCAATGGGTGATGTTTCAGATGTCGGCCATTGGTCCCATCTTTGGCAATTACTACTATGGGCTGAACACGCTGACTCCACCCAATCCCGGTTTTATTGAGCGTTTTGAAAAAGAGGCGCGCCGCCTGGTGGGAGTTATGGAAATCCAACTTTCCGGGAACAAATATCTGTCCGGCGAGGGGTACACCATTGCCGACATGGTGACCTATCCTTGGGTGGCAGGCTTTATTCACGCCCAGCCGGGCTGGTTTGAAGACAAGCCGGCAGTTAAGCGCTGGGCCGAGCTGGTGGGAGCGCGCCCTGCAGTCCAAAAGGCCATGGCCTAAGGGGCTTTTTTCACGCAACTGTTTGCTGCATTGTGGGCTTTCTTGAAGTGGATTAAAAATCGATCCATCAAGGAGGCCTTTGTGCTTAAAATGATCCCTGTTCTGTCTTTGTTACTGGGCTCTCAAGCCCTGGCCCATGTGTCCCTGGAAAACCCTCAAGCCGCTGCTGGCAGCTATTACAAGGCTGTTGTGCGCGTTCCTCATGGCTGTGATGCCACAGCCACCACGTCTCTGACGGTGCATTTGCCCAAGGGCTTCACCACGCCTAAACCCATGCCGAAACCAGGCTGGGATGTGGCGGTGGAAACCGACAATAACGGTGTTGCCACGGCAGTGAAATTTAGCGGCGGAAATCTGCCGGATGCGTTTTACGATGAATTTGTGATTCGTGCAAAAATCACAGCCCCGGCGAATTCAATCTTGTATTTCAAAGTGTCGCAGGTCTGTGAAAAAGGTCAGATTGACTGGTTTGATATCCCGGCGCCAGGCCAGGACGAACACGAACTGGCTGCTCCGGCGGCAAGCTTGAAAGTCACCGCAGGAGCCTCGGGCCACTAGGTCTTGAGGTTCTTAAAGTCCCACAAATCCTGATCCATCAGCTGACTTGGTTTGATATTCGTCATGGAAGTCTGGATGGAGGCATAGATGTTCGGGATCTCTTTTTCGAGGTCTCGAACAAGCTTCTTGATACGCTGACGTTTCAGTCCGTCCTGGGATCCGCACAGATTGCACGGGATCACCGGGAAGGCCCATTCGGCGGCCAGCTCTTCGATATCTCTTTCAGAAACATAGCACAGCGGGCGGACCAGAATGTTGCGTTCGTCGTCAGATTTCAGTTTTGGTGGCATGGCCGCCGTGGTGCCGACATAGAACATGTTCAGCAAGGCCGTGTGAACGACGTCATCGCGGTGATGACCCAGCGCCAGTTTGGTAAAGCCGTTGGCGTGCGCAAAATCATAAAGAATCGCACGGCGCAGACGCGAGCAAAGGGAGCAGAACGTTCCGCCCTGAACTTTTTCTTTCACGATGGAATAAGTGTCTTTTTCAACGATATGAAAAGGCACGCCCAGGCTTTCCACCCAAACTTTGAATTTGGACACATCAAAGCCGGGTTGTTTTTGATCCAGGATGGCAGCTTCGATTTGGAATTTGCGCTCAGAGCGTCTTTGGATTTCGGTCAGCAGGGCCAGCAATACACTGGAATCTTTGCCGCCGGAAACGCAGACCATGACCTTGTCGCCGTCTTCAATCATGTTGAAGTCGTTCAAGGCCTGCACGATCTGTTTGCGGATTTTTACCGCCAGGGGAAGTTCAAAATTAACGGCTGATTTCATGGCCTTGGTTTGTATCCGAAAGCTCAACCACTTGTCGAGCTAATTTGATGCCCTGAGCCTTCAGCGCCTCAATCCCACGCACATAAACCTTGTCGCCAATGTTAAATTGAGAGCCGTAGTTATCAATGAAGTAGATGATTTTGACTTCCACCCAGTGTTCGTTGGTGTCACTGACATAGGCCCAAGGTGCCGGAATGCCTCGGATTTCGCCGACTCCAGCAACGGTGCGCTCCAGAATCTGTTTGGCCAGTTCAATATTCTGCCCAAATGCCAGGCGGAAGATCTGGCGACGGACGATAGGGTTGTCCGGCGGGGAGAAGTTTGAAATCTGAGCATTGGCCATAAAACGGTTCGGGAAGGTGATCAGCTCATCTGAAAAACCCACCAGCGTGGTGGAGCGCCAGGTGATCTCGCGCACCTGGCCGGTGGCTTTCTGAATACCGCTCGTGATTTCCAGCCAGTCGCCGATTTCAAAGTTGCGATCCAGCTGCAAAGAAATACCCGCAAACAGATTTCCCAAAGTGTCCTGCAGCGCCAGACCCAGAATCACCGAGGCCGCCGCCGACGTCGCCAGCAGCGGTCCGACCTCCAGGCCAAACACATGAGTGATGCCCCAGAACACCAAAACGATCGACAGGATCAGAGAGAAAATGTTCACCAGAAGCAGCGGAACACCGTGCTTCATCGACCCCAGGAACAGGTACTGCAGGACGATCAGACGGGATGTTTTCACAAACACCACGTTCCCCCAAATAAAAGTCAGGAAGGCGACATAAGGGATGAACTTGGCAAAACGTCCGATCTGGGGTTCCGAGGTCTGCATGAAAATAAAGAGCAAAAACAAAAAGGCCAAAATCACATAGTGGCGAAGCAACGTGCGGAAATGATTGCGGATGCTGCGATGTCTTTCATCGGAAGCTTCCTTCAGGAAGAACTTATAAAAGATCCAGGTGATGGCAATCAGCGCCCCCAAAAGTATGAAAGGCTCAAGTTCAAGGAGTCCATAGAGTGCCTGAATTTTGATAAACTTTTCTGCCATGCTGATATGTCCTTCGTGAACTTTGATTATAGTGACTAATTTTTAGTCTAGTCGAGTCTAAAATTCATTCCGAGTGTAATCTGTCCAAGTCAGCCTGCCGATAAGTTCCCTATGAAAACACATGGAATGGTTTTGATCTTAGGGATGATGATGACGGCCTGCGCACCGCAAGGGTATGAGGCCATGAACAATATCGCTTCGCAGGTGGGGAATGACATTGCCTGCAAAGACAACAAGCTCGAGATGAAGCTCTGGGACGGTCTGAAGGCCTATCTGATTGAGCAAAAAGAGATCCCGGCTTCCGAAACACTGAAGCAGGCCATGCGCGATCAGGTGCAAAAGCTGGCTGCTGAAAACCCAGGCATGACAAGTGAAGATCAGGCAAAGCTGCAAGCCCAGCTGGACAAGCTGGTTGTATCCTTGCTTGAGGAAGCTCCCAAGGGTGAGCGTGTAGAGACACCGGAACAGCTTTTGATGCTTCTGTCGGCGATTGACGTTGGGGACCGTTCCACGGTCTTCAGAAGCTACATGCAGGATAAAGTGCGTGGCAATTTCACTCAGCTTTCAAAGACCGTGGACAGCTTCGAACTGAGCTGTCCAGCGGGTGACAACTCCACCGCGGGCACCGGCACTGGTTCCGGCAGCACCGACACGGATTCTGGATCCAGCTCAGGGACCGGCAATGTGGTTGAACCGACGCCAGAACCGAATCGTGATTATGAATATCATAAAGCCCAGGCCTTGAGTGCCGGGGAGTCTTTGTCCGTATTTGGCGCCCGTTGGGCCTTTGCGACTTCTTATCAGACCTGCCAAAGCGTGGTTTTGCCGGATCTGAATGCGCAGACCGAGACCATCTCGGGTATCTCTATCGTGGGTAAGCATTCAGATGGTGTGGGCAGCAAGCGTGAGATTGCCAGCCTTTCCAAGGTTCAGGCGACCCATCCTTATATCAAGGGTGTGTCAGGATATGGTGAAGGTTGCTTCAGTGTGAAGAGCAATCCTTTGATTTACGATTACGGCGGCAAGCCTTACGGCACGACCGCAGCTGATTCCCCGATCGATATGTTTAAGAACAACGGTGATGGCACCAAGGTTCTGGGTATTGACTGCTCTGGTTACGTCTATACTTCAATGGCGACGGCGGGTCTTCGTTTGAAATCCGGGCGGGCTTTGAAAGCGTCGGATTCGTGGGCGTGGGGTTCCAGCTCTTATGTTGAGCCTCAGAACAACGGTCTGACTTGTTTAAGCAAAATCTCTGTGACACCAGCGACGTCACTGAAAGCCGGTGACATCGTGGCAGTTTATGGTCACGTTCTGTTGATTGATAAAGCGGGTTCAGATCCATTCGGTATTGCTTCTGCGAAAACAGAAAGCGACTGCTCGAAAATCAAATCCAGCGGTTTTGATTTTACTGTTGCGCAGAGCTCTCCGAATGTGGGTGGCGTGGGTATTAACTTCTTTGATGCTCGTGTGTATCTGCCAACCAGTGCGAAAATGCAGACGGGTCTGGAAAAGTACGCTTACTATGCGTGTCTGGCGAAGGTGAACAACAAGACTTATACTCCGAATGTGGGTACGTTGTCGGTGATTCGCCACAAGGGCACGGCGGACTGTATGGCTCCACGAGTGAAAATGGCCCGAGAGGCTTGTATTTCTTCCTGCTCCAGCTTGCGCCGCTAATCAGCGCGATGAATAACTTTTTGACAGAGTGACAATAGGGGTCTCCGTGAAAATCACGGGGACCTTTTTATTTGGTTTTTACGACTGAAAATTCATTACAAAAAAATATCTTTTACGGGTGGATGTGAATGAATGGTGAGTGTGATATAACTCTCGTCATGAAAAAGACATTGCTTCCCCTTATTGCTCTAAGTCTGTTTGCTACAAACTCTTTTGCTGCCGGTTCCAAGGCGCTGGATAAGTCTTTCCGCTATTGCGAAGACATTTCCCAGGTCGATAAGCTTTTGGATCGCAGCCGTGAAAGCGTGGACCGTCTTCAGGCGGAAGAGCTGAAAGTGGAAAGAATTGTGGTCTCTAAAGACCGTAAAGAGCTTTATCTGATCTCTGGTGACACCTTGTTGAAAGTGTACCCGGTGGCCTTCGGCAGAAACCCTGTCGGTCACAAACAGTTCGAGGGTGACAACAAGACGCCGGAAGGCTTGTACTCTATCGACTATAAAAATCCTCAAAGTCAATACACAAAGGCTTTGCATGTTTCCTATCCGAATAAAGCGGATACAGAGTTCGCAAAAGCTCAAGGCAAGTCTGCAGGTGGCGATATTATGATCCACGGTCTGCCTTCAGAAGAACGCAAAGGCCAGGCGGTGGGTTTGATCCATCCGATGAACTGGACCCAAGGGTGTGTGGCCGTGACTAACCCGGAGATCGAAGAGATTTATTCTCTAGTTAAAGAAAAGACTCTGGTTGAAATCTGCAAAATGTCCGGCAACTAAATTTCAAATGTTTCGGTACGTTTCAAAAGAAAAAAGCCACCCTTATCAGGTGGCTTTTTTTATTTCTGCTTCAGCTTACGTTCCGGTCGGCGGAGCAGGCTTTCTTATAGTGTTTCAACAAGGCCGCGTCGACAAGGCTTCGTTCGTATTCATCCACAATAAACACACCGATGGCGTCGTTGGCGTTTTTCACCCGAGGCAGTCCGCGCACGATGTCCGGCGCATAGAAGTCGTCTTCGCGACCATCAAAAACCACGATCTGATCCCGCAGGGGCTGATTGGAATCATACACACGGACTTCAATTCGTCCGTTGCTTTTCATTTCAAAGGACTTGGCCACCACGACGTGCTGGGCGGTGCGGGTGGGGCGCAACAAAAGCAAAGTCAGACGGTGGGATTCAAGGTTTCTTAAAAGCACATCACGGGTCTGGCGGTTCTTGCGACCACTGCGGGCGTCATCTCCAATAACGAATTTCAGATTTTTTGCAAATTCATGAAAGCGTTCTTTTTGATAGTGTTCAATTTCATGCTTCCATGCGCGGTACATTGTTTTGCCGTTTGAAAATTTCTGGGAAAAACCATACTGCATCTGCGACCACAACGGCGTGTTGGTGCGCCACTGGGAATCTTTTTGGCTGAAGATTTTGAATTCGCTCAATGCCGTTTCTTTCAATCCGTTGCCTGAAGCATACGGGCGACTGCCGCGCACCATGTCCAGGATTTCCGTGGTCTGCAGAGGCGTTGGATCACTGTTCTGATTCCAGCGCGACAGATAAAAGAACAGGCGCTGCGTGCGCGACAAGGACCAGCACGCTGCCAGATCATAAAGCCCGGCTGAAAACGGCCAGTTTACCGACAGGTTGTGATAGCTGCTTCCTAAAGATTCGGGGCGGATGCGGCGATAGATTTCATCTGTCGAAAGCCGGTCGCAGGCCAGGTTTTCCACCAGGGAGTCCGAGATTTTCCCGGCCGGGGCGGCAAAGCTTTGAGTTGATAAAAGGGACACCAATAAAATGAGGATTTGTTTTGCTGTTTTTGTCATAACTAAGGTCCAGAGACCGCAAGAATTGATGCCCCGTCAAGTTGCTATCGTTTAACATACTTGAGGAGGTTTCATGGGGGAAGAACAGCTAAAAAGGCCAACGGGAATGTACCTGATGGCGATTCTTTTTATTCTGGCTCCATTGGGAAATCTTCTGATCAGTTTTGTAAGCTCTGAATATGTCAATTCACAAAACAGTTTTGTCTCTTTCGCACAATCAGTTTCAAATTTGGATTGGATGTGGCTGGGGCTTTTGCTTCTGACCGGGGTTTTGCTTTTGCGCGCTCATAAGGCGACATGGACCCTGGCTATCGGCACACTGATGCTGGTGCTTTTCATTAACTTGTACCGCTGGGGTAATGGAGAGTTTTCTGATAGTGGCCTGTTGGTTCACGGACAGCTTTTCATGTCCTGCTTAATCACAGCCTTTGTTTTGCTATTGGCGTTTTATTTCCGCTTCCCTTATCTGGATCGCCGCGCGCAGTGGTTGTTTCCGGCAGCATCCCGCTATGATTTCCGCACTCCGGTGAACGTGGTGGCTCAGGACATCTTTGATGGCGTCACTGAATCCATTTCGATCAGCGGGGCCCGGGTGCGCCTGCAACGGGATCTTGAGGGGTCCCAAGGATTGCGTTTCGTGGATGTGATTTTCCCGGACATTCGTAATATGAAGGTCAAAAGTCGAGTCGTGGAATATCGCGATAATGTGCTTCGCCTGAAGTTTAAAGAGCTTACAGAGCGAGACCGGGTGTATTTGCAAGAGTGGCTCCGGTCTCAGATTGAGACAGCCACAGAAAAGTTAAGTTAAGTCCGGGTTCTTTTTAAGTTTTTTAGAATGTGTACCGAAAAGACTCAAAAGCATGAGGTCGTTATGAGATGGAAGTTGAAACCGAAGTCATTGATGAAAAGTCTTGCAGCCAGCGCGTCGGCGTTCACGATGTGCATGGCGCCAGTCGCGCAAGGTGCGGCGGCACAGGATCAGAAGAAGCTGATCAATCAATACCTGAAAGAAACAGGGCTCACGACAAAGAAAATGACCGTCGGTGAATTCTACCGCATGGTTCGCCACGTTTATCCACACAAACTGCAAAAGCAGATGGATCAATGGGTTGAGCTGAATCGTCATGAAATGATGCCGGCCGTGGAAGCGTCCACTTACAAAGGTGCCGACGGTAAAGAACAAGTGCGTTTGACTTTGACTCATGCTGGTCAGACATCCACTTTGACTTTCACTGGTGATGATGAAAATCCACTGAAAGTAAACGGCGTCAACTTCAAGCGTAAAGAACTGATGAACTATAACAACTTCAACGCTATCGCAGGTAAAATGGCGAAGCTGGATCCGGTTGTTGCCAAGTCCCTGAAAACGGGCAAACAAAAACCTCTAAGCAAAAACTTTGTACTGACTTACAAAGAATACACGCGTCTGACTCCGCGTCAGAAAGCGGAATACTTCGTGCGCATGCGTGCGGCACTTGAATCTGCTCAAAAAGTCTATTCCACTGTTTATGGTGCTCAGGCGTTGAATGAAATCAACAAGCGTCATGAGTGGGCTGCTTCCTTCCTGTTCGGGGAAGACGCTGAAGCAGCGGGTCTGGTAGGCAAGCCATGTATCGTGGCAGGTTATTTGTCTATTTATGGTGAGAATAACTCCTGCGGCGGCAGCAAGCAGGGTGCGATCGATCTGAAAAACAAAATGGAAGTTAACAGCGCCACTTGTTTGAACAACGGTGTGTCCTGTAATCCGATGGTTTACGGATTCAGTGCCAACGGTGCACCTCATTGCGTGTCCCGTTCTGAAGTGAAGTACGCAACCCGCGTTTGTAACGGTAAATCCCCCCTGCGCACCGGTGATGTGAAATCCGAGGGCGAGGATAAAAAACGTATCATTGAATCCTACCTTAAAAAAGTAAAAGGCCAGGACATCAATCTGGTGTTGAATGAAGAAGGCAAGATCTCTCAAGAGCAGTACAATCAAATTTCTGCTTACCTGGGTGACCTGCAAAACTTCATCAACTCTGCGGTGGCAGAGTGTGGTCAGTTGCCTTTGCAAAAAATTGCTCAACAACGTGATGACCAGGCGTCTGCGTGTAACGAGATTAAAACTCGTGCATTCTCCCTGCAGTCCTTCGTGGTGGCTCCAGAGCCTCCGGCTCCTCCGGGGCCAATCGCTGGTGATTGCTCTGTGCAAAAACCAGGTTCCGTTTCTGGTGAAGGCGGCAAAGGCTGCGTGTGCCCTGAAGGAACCAAAGAAAGCGAACCAAGTGAAAGTGAATCTCGTCCAAGCTGTCTAGTGATCGAAGCTGGTGGCGAGGGTGATCTGCCAGGTGGTAAAACAGAAGTCGGCAAAGACGACAGCTGTGGTTTCTGGTGCCGTAATAAAAACTGGATCATCCCAGTGGGTATCGGTTTGTTGGCCCTGGGTGCATTCTGGTGGTTGTTCAGCAAGAAATCCAAGTCTGACTCCAAGTCTCCAGAGTACGTGCCACCAGCACCTGCTCCAGAACCAGAGCCGACAGCAACGACAACGGTGACGACTCCGGTCATTGATCCGCCTCCAACGGCTCCGTGCCCGGCTCCGAACCAGTTGATCAACAACGTGTGTGTGCCGGTCGTGGTGGTGCCTCCTCCGACTCCGGATTCCGAGGGCGGAACAACAACTGACACTTCCATCCGTGCGGGTGGGGTTCGTTAGGAAACTTAAAAAGTGAATATCGACAAGCATCAAGAGAAAAACATTCCACAGCGGGCTCCCCAGAAAAGGGAAGCCCCTGTGCCGTTAAGGGGTCCAACCCCGCGTCGTCGTGGGCCGGCAACACCGGCTCCGTCACGCGTGAACGGCTTGTTCAGGGATCGTCGAGATCTGAGTTTTGAACAGGGAACCGGTTTTCATGGCGGGCCGTCGGCGCGTCGCAAGGGTTATAAACTTGCGTTGTGGTCGTGGTTGGCGTCGTTCATTGATGCTTTGATTCTGGTTGCGGTCAGTTGTGTGTTCATGCTGATGTTTTCAATGATCGTGAAAACACCGGTGGGTGCGCTTATGCAGCACTTGTTTCACAGTCAAAATCAACTGACCTTCTTTGCAGAAGTTTTTGTGATGTTTGCCTGGGTGTATATGATCACCGTTCGCAGTGTGATGGGTTCTACCATCGGTGAATGGGCGTGTGATCTGCGCTTGGGGCAGCCGCATGAGCGTCTGCAAATCAGTTATATCTTCCGCGTGGCTTTGCGCAGCTCTTTGATTTTGGTCACCGGAATTGTGACCTTGCCGCTGCTTTCGTTGTTGGCCGGAAAAGATCTGGCCGGTGCGCTTTCAGGCTTACGCCTTTTCTCTTTGAAGTAATCCCAAAACCTCATAGTGATCCGTTTGCGGGAACTGGTCGACGATATAGGCCTCTTGCATGCGGTATCCGCATTCCTGCAAAGTCACCAGATCGCGGGCCATGGATTCAGGATAACAGGACATATAAATAAAGAACTCGGGCCGCTGTTCAGGCGCAAGGTTTTTTAGCGGATTCAAAAAGCCCATCAGGCCGGATCTTGGTGGATTCGCCAGTACACCATCAAACTGCGAAAAATCCTGAGTCAGTTTTTTCTGGAAGTCCCCGCGATATATAGTCACGCGATTCTTCAGGTGGGAAAGGCTTTGGGGAAGCTCGTTTAAAGACCGCTCCAGGCCTTGCAGCGACAGTTCGTCGATTTCACACGCCAGAATGCTTTCCGCCCCCGCCAAAGCCGGGAATGTTAGGTTTCCGATGCCAGAACCGAACTCGATCAGGCGCTGGGCCTTATAGCGTTTCACCCAGTCATAAATCACATCGCAGATGATCCTGTTGGCGGTGTGGCTGGGTTGAGTGAAGCTCGCCACCTGACAGTAAAGATTCACCGGAATGTCATTCATCCAGGACTGGAACCACACGTGGTGCTCGGGATCGCGCAATTTAAACTCGTGACCAGTCCAAACCGGAACTTTGCGACGCTGACCGATTTCCACAAAAGCCTGCTGTTGCAAAGAACGCAGGATGCTCTGTTCATCCAAAAGGGTTTTGATATCCACGTTGGCCAGATCGATCCACAGTCCGCGCTGTCCGGCCGGTCCGATGCGAAGTCGGAAGGATCCGCGCTTAAAGGGCCACTGAATCTTTCTAAAGTCCGAGAGCCATTCTTGCAATGCGGGGCTGAGCTGGGCGCAGACTTCGATATCGAGAATTTCATGACGATCCGTGCGGTAAAGACCCAAACGGCCGTCCTGAAGGCTGAAATCCAGACGGTCCCGTAAATGCCCGGGGCCGGCGGAAAGAACTTTGAGGGGCTGTGGAAACGCGACCGATGCGGCCGTAAATAATCCTGAAAGGTCGTTTATTTTGTTTTGAGCCTGATCGCCGTAAGGCACTCCGATATGCTGACAGCCGCCACAGTCCGGGGCGTAGGGACAAGGCACAGTGGTCAGTTTGTCAAAGGTTTCGAATTTCTGAAAGTTCGGCATTGAGTACTTGCCCCGGCAATTTCGCTGTTATAAGAAAAACCTATCTTATCAAAACTAATGGGGGAATGGTGAGAATTTTATTGCTTGCTGGCATGATCATCTTTGCGGGAGTTTCCTCCTTTGCTGCCAACAACAACCCTTGGATGCGTGCTTGTCGTATTGAGGCGGGGCAGTTCTGGGTTCTAAAAGCGGGTTCTGAGGAATACTCCATGTGTTTCTTTGGTGAATCTGCGGTGGGAGCTGAGGCTCTTTTCCAGTTTAAATCCAAATCGGCGACTCCGGAGGCTGTATTGGCCTACAAAAACCGCAATGCCTCTTCGGCTCGCGGCGGAATCTGCGGATCTTTCGATGCGGAAGTTTTTCAAGGCAAAGACACTGACGGCCAGACGTTCAATGTCTGCAAGTTTTCAGATGGATCTTTGATGGAAGAAACCACGTTGTGGCTGGGCCCTGGTGCCGGAACAACTCAGGGCTTGGACAAAGCTCTTTCAAGCACTTACTAGTTTTTCACTGATTCAGACGGGCGCAGGGAATAGATACAAGAACTTGCGTCCTTGATCACACCATCTTCCAGGTGCAGATCCTTCTTCGTAAAACCCAATGTCACATGCGGATAGTACTGTTCAGGATTGAAGTCTTCGGCTTTGCCGCCTTTTTGCGTGTAAAGAACGTGCACGGCTTTTCTGATCTGGAACAGGCGGTCTGATTCCACCACCGCGTAATAGGTAGAATCTTCCTTCACCGCCCCTTTACCCACGCACAGCAAGTGATAAGGGCTTTTAGTCATGTCCATGCGCTCAGCCAGGGCGTTGATTTCTTTCATTGAAATCTTCTTTTTTAGTTTCGTGAATTCGACCGGTGAAATCACCGTGATGTGCGCTTCGCCGCGATGCTGAAGTTGCACGCTTTGGTTTTTTTCCACCTCAACGCGCATTTTTTCAAAGGCCGCATAAGGCAGATCCAAAGACAGATAGGACTTTTCTTTATGCTCGACGGAAGCAATCCCGCGCGTGGCTTTCGGCTTAAGCTCTTGTTCAGAATAGCTCAGGCTTGAAAGTTTATACGGTGATGAGGTGGCGCAGGCGGTCAGTGAAAGGGAAATGAGAGCCAAGTGAAACGTGCGGCGCATGAGTTTCTCTTTTCTTCGCTTGGGTTTGACTTAAGATGGTCCTGCTTTTAGCCTACACAGACTATGAAAAAAGTGAAAGTTCTTCTTACAAGTGCCTGCATTTTCTCGCTAATTTCCGGCCTGGTGGCGTGCCAGGTGAAGGACACCAAGTCCTCTGTTTCCAAATCTGAGACTGCCGCTTCCGGTGCCTTTTCCAATGAGCCTCACACATTGGTGGGTGAAGCCCGCCAACTGACCTTCACCGGCCCTAAGTCAGGTGAAGGTTATTTCAGTCCGGACGGAAAAAAGATGATCTTTCAAAGTGAGCGTGAGCCGGGAAATCCATTCTATCAGATGTACATTCTGGATCTGATCAGTGGGGACACGACCCGCGTTTCCCCGGGGCATGGCAAAACCACCTGTGGCTGGATTCACCCTTCCATGAAGAAGGTGCTTTATTCCTCGACCCATCTGGATCCGGAAACGAAAAAGAAAACCCAGGAAGAATATGACAACCGCAAAAAAGCGGTCAAAGCCCGTTATTCCTGGAGCTTTGATGATAACTACGACATCTTCAGTTCTGATCTGAATGGCAAAAACATCCAGCGTCTGACCCGTGAAAAAGGCTATGACGCCGAAGGGTCTTATTCCCCGGATGGGCAATGGATCGCCTTTGCCTCCAACCGTGCCGGTTACACCGAAAAGCTGGAAGGGGAGGACAAGAAGCTTTTTGAACAGGACCCTTCCTACATGATGGATATCTACATCATGAAAGCTGATGGCACCCAAGTGAAGCGTCTGACTGATTCCAAGGGTTATGATGGCGGTCCGTTCTTCAGTGCGGATGGCAGGAAAATCACCTGGCGCCGATTCTCCCCGAATGGATCCACGGCTGAAATCTTCACCATGAATGTGGATGGTTCAGACCAGAAACAAGTCACCAAGTTGAAGTCCATGTCCTGGGCGCCGTACTTTCATCCATCAGGGGATTACATCATTTTTGGCTCCAGCGTTCTGGGATATCACAACTTTGAACTTTTCATCGTCGATGCGGAAGGCAAAAAAGCGCCGGTGCGTGTGACGTCGGATGATGGCTTTGACGGTCTTCCGGTGTTCACGCCGGATGGTAACAGTTTGTCCTGGACCCACCGAAATGAAAAAGGGGATTCGCAGATCTTTATTGCGAAATGGGACGACGCTCAGGCCAGAAAGCTTCTGGGACTTGCTGCTCAGGATCCGGCCGCGGGTTCTTTGACTCCGGAAGTGAAAGTCGAAGACATCAAGAAATGGGTTTACTATCTGGCCTCCCCGGAACTTCAAGGACGTGGCACCGGCACGGGGGAAGAAAAGCTTTATACTGAAAAGCTCACGCAACTCTTGAAGTCCTGGGGTTTGACAGGGGCAGGTCCGAATGGGTCGTTCTTTGAAACCTTCGAATTTACTTCAGGTGTGGGTCTGGGTGCTGCGAACTCACTTGAAGTGGTGGGTTCATTCAAAAAGAAATACACCGTTTCCCGGGATTTTGAACCGGTGTCATTCTCTAAAACCGGAGACTTCCGTGAAGCGCCGGTGGTGTTTGCGGGCTATGGTATTAAAGCTCCGGCCAGTGACAAAGAAGCTGAATACAATTCTTACAAAGGTCTGGATGTTAAAGGCAAGTGGGTGATGGTGCTGACGGATTTGCCAGCAAATATTTCGCCGCAACGTCGTCATTATCTGAATCTGTATTCTCGTTTGCAGCACAAAGTGACTGTGGCGAAAAATGAAGGGGCTGTTGGTATTATTGTGACTAACGGACCTGAAAGCGGTTTGCCTGAAAAATTCGGCAAGATCAAATTCGAAGGCTCATTGTCTGAAAGCACGCTGGGTGTTTTGCGCCTGTCGACATCAGCAGCTCAGGAAATGATTCGTTATGCCGGTCAGGACATGATCAAGCTGCAGATGAAACTGGATAAAGGCGAAATGCTTGAAGGTTTTGTGATTCCTTCGGCGTATATCAAGGCTCAGGTGGATTTGCAGTTCCAGAAAGCTCAAGGCATCAATGTTGTTGCGAAGCTGACGGCAGCTGGTAGCAATTCTGCGGTGATGATTGGCGCCCATGGGGATCATCTGGGGCACGGTCAGTTCGGCAGCAGCTTGGCGAAGACTGGTGATGCTGGTAAAGCCCATGTGGGTGCGGATGACAATGCTTCAGGTGTGGCCGGTGTGATGGAGCTTGCGCATTACTATGCGAACCTGAAAGCTTCCAAACCAGGTCTGTTGCAAAAGAATATCTATTTCGGCATCTGGTCCGGCGAAGAGCTGGGAAATCTGGGTTCGTCCCATTTCACCAAAAATATGGCGAAACATAATATTACCTCCTATATCAACATGGACATGATCGGTCGATTCAAAGATCGCGTCTTTGTTCAAGGTTTGGGATCTGCAGACAACTGGACCCGTCTGGCGGAAGAAGTGGGTGTGCGCAGTGCGGTTCCGATGATTGTTCAAGAGGACCCTTATCTGCCGACGGATTCTTTGGCGTTTTATCTGGCTGGAGTTCCCACGGCGAACTTCTTCACCGGGTCCCACGCTGAATACCACAGTCCGCGCGACATTCCTGAATTGGTAAACTATGAAGGTGTTGCCCGTGTTCTGACGGCCGTAAGAAGCCTGACGGACCTTTTGGTTGATACGAAGCTTCCAATGGTCAAATACGTGAAAGTGGCCAGCGCCCAGAACCGTCTGGAAGGCCGCAGTTTCCGTGTTTATCTGGGCACGGTTCCGGATTATTCCCAGGAAGGTGTCAAAGGGGTGCGTATCTCTGGAGCATCCAAAGACAGCCCTGCTGAAAAAGCCGGATTGAAAGACAAGGATATCATCACTGAGTTCGGTGGAACCAAGATTGAAAACCTGTATGACTATGTTTATACGCTTCAATCGGTAAAACCCAATCAAGAGACCATTATGAAGATTCTTCGTGATGGCAAACCGTTGGAGCTGAAGATCACTCCGAAGCTGAAAGAATAGAAAATAAAAAAAAGCCAGTCTGGAACACCGACTGGCTTTTTAGTTTTTCATGCGAAGCGATTTAGCGCTTCAAGCGGAGTGATTTAGAAAGTCAGTGAAGAACAGCGGCTTTTCAGGAAAGTTCTCAGACCATTGTCAGAGAACTTAAAGCGCACATCCCCGTCAGACGTGTATTTGAAAAGATCATAGTTCTTTACGCTGCAGGTTTTACCGTTTTTATCGGTGAAAACAGAGCTGTTCCCGGAAACGGCTGTGGGTGCAGAACCCAGTTTAAAGCCGGAATCCAATTTCAAACCCTGATACTTGTTGATTTCAACGCCACCACGGTTGTCCGGACGGATAGCTGCAGCTCTTTTGACTTCTGCGCCCGTCATTTCAACCAGTTCGGCGTCTTCATAGTCGAAAGAAGCTTTGTTGCCATTGACAGTAGTCACCGTCAGGCGGCGGGTTTCGTCATTCCATTCAAATGTGGGAACCGGATTAATACGTGGGAACAGAAAGAATTCACGGGCTCCTGTGGTCGAGGACTCATCGCCATAACCCAAAGAGTTAAAGACCATCAGTTCGCCATCAGCCGTGAACAGATAGTCACGGTAAACCAGACCTTGTGCCTTGCGGTTATGGACAGAGACATAGCAGTTGTCGCCATCACTGGAAGAAATCATCTGGACTTGGATGCTGCCACGTCTCTCAACGATATCCTGACAAACTGCCTGGGAGTCGAAAGCCATTGCGGAAGCCGATCCAACGGTGGAAAGAAGAAGAACGTTCAAAAGTAATTTCATGTGCACCTCTTTGTTGTAAGCAGAACCCAGTCAAAACAGGCTGTCAGCTGGGGAGGCAGAGCGGCAAGGAAAATAACAGAATCTGGACTCGATCTGTACTAACCGATTGTGATTGTATAAGGGTCTCTTTGAGGAGCGAGGTTTCCTGCACATGTCCTCTTTTGTGGAAGAATTCAAAAAATATCAAAGACAAGAACGCTTTCTGACCGGCGGCCTGGTGTTTCTTTCAGTGATGGCGCCCGTGTCGTTCACGTGGCTGATGGATGAAAAAGTTCATTGGGTGGTGGCGCTGGGTGCGGCGTTTGTGTTGGTCTGTGGTGCCATTTTGCTCCACGTTCTGCGTGCGCGTGTGGCTGGGAAACTTTTAAGTAAATATGAAACTCTGGATGTGGGATCAGTTCTTGCCAAAAAGATATCTCCCGCTCAACCCCGCCGTTTTGTGGTAACCAACAGGGGCTTTAATCATTTCTATCTGCGCTGTTTGAACACGGGCGAACAAGTTCTCGTGTCTAAGCACAGAGTCCGCGAAGATTTCGATATTGCAAATTGATTTTTCATAGGCCTCAAGGGACCCTTTTCTCTGTGTAGAGGGGGGTCTATGAAGAGGTTGACTCTAGCTTTTCTCCTTCTGTGCGTTTCACTATGGGCTCAAGGCTATGATGAAGTGTCCGACGATTATATGCTTGCAGAAGCAGATGTCCCGGAAACCGAATTTGGTCGCGGACGGTTTATTTGTGATTCGGAAGAATTGCAGGGCGTCCGGTTTAAGTATTGTTACCGGGATCCAGACAGCGCGAACAACAACGACATCGTCTATTTCTTTCATGGACTGAACGGTTCTGAGAAAACCTGGCATCGCCAGTTTTTGGGAACCCGGACCATACAGGACTGGTGGGAGCTTCGCGGTTATCGCCCTCGGATCATTTCGGTTTCATTCGGCCCCCAGTGGCTCTTGGTTAACAACAAACGATATCCTCTGTTGCCGGCCTTCACCCGGGTGATCATGCCCTTTGTGGAGAAAAAAGTCGGGGGTTTGAAAGGTGGACAGCGCCACATCATCGGCCAGTCCATGGGGGGATTCAATGCCGCGGAAATATCCCTGAAAAATCCGGGGATGTTTTCCAAAGTGGCTTTGTTGTGTCCGGCACTTGCGACGATCAGTCCTTTTGCCAGCGATCGCGAAATCGACGCTTACATCCGGCGCACCGGGGCCCTTCGTTGTCAGGTTGAAAAAATGCAGCGTATTTCGCAATCCGTGTTCGTGGATAAAAAGGACTGGGACAATCACGATCCGCTCAGGCTGATCAGCAGATATCCCAAGGGTAAAAAACCTAGGTTCTATGTTTCCATCGGGCGCAATGACGGTTATGGATTTCAGGAGGGCTCGGCCGCCTTTATAAAAGGGGCCCAGGCGTTTTCCTTCCTGTTTAGCTGGGTGCCAGTCCCGGGACCGCATTGCAACTTTAAGCGTATAGGCACAGCCAATTTCATCATGGGGGATTAGGTTCTATGAACGACATCGAAGCCTTTAAGTATGAAGAACGTAAAGTCAAAGGCGCAGATATTGACCAGGAAAAGTATCGCGAGGAAATCCGTCAGCTGATCGAGCACATGGTGCGCCTGCTGGTGGATCACCCCGACACAGTGACGGTCAGCACCTATGTGGGACCCAAGACCACCGTGTACCGGGTGAATTGTGCCAAAGAAAACCTGGGTCAGGTCATTGGCACTCAAGGCAAGACCATCATGGGTTTGCGTGCTGTGGTTCACGCTATGACAGCCCGCACGGGAATTCGTTCGATCGTGGAAATTCCGGTTTAGAATAAACTCAATCTTCTTGAGTTTTGGTCCAGAAAAAAAGTATTCTGAACTGCGAATGACTAGCACGACCGTATTGCCGCATTTGCAAGAGATATTGGAGCTATGGCCCTTAGGGGCCATTCGTTCGGTCGTGGAGATTCTTAACGGGGCCGTCAATCAGGTATACCGGGTTGAAGCCTCTCTGGGTAACTTCTATCTAAGAATATATAAAACCGAAGACAAATCCCGGGTGCAGCGTGAGCATGCTCTGATTGAATTTGTGGCGGCTCACAATCTGCCGGCGGTACAGACGCTGCCTTCCCGGTATGGAACTTCATTGGTTGAATTTAAGGGCAAGTATGGGGCTTTGTATTTCGAAGCTCCAGGGCATCAGGTGAAGAAAAATGACCTGACCTTGACCCATGCCAGAGCTGCAGGTTCCATGTTAGCTCGTCTGCATAAAGTATTAAAACCACTGCCGGATGTGGGTTATCGCAAGTACTCCTTGAACTGGGACGCCCAGGAATGGATTGCACGTCTGGATAAAATCGAAGCGGTTATTTTACAAAAACCGCATTTGTCTGAAGCCGATCAATGGGTGTTGTATCGCCTTAAAGATCAGCGCGAGTGGATGCGAAATCCTGCTTGTCTGCATTCTTATGTTCCAAAGTATTCAGCTCAGGTTCTGCATGGGGACTTTCATCAGGGAAATCTGTTTTTCCAAAAAGAAACTGTCTGCGGCGTGATTGACTGGGATCAGGCGGTCTTTATGCCCCGGGGTTTTGAAGTGGCCCGTGTGGCTTCTTACATGTTTGATCTGAAACCGGATCTGACCACGGCCTTCTTGGAAGCTTACATGGCTTTGAATCCATTGCCTCAGGAAGAACTTGAAGATGGTGCGAAAGCCTGGGGCTGTCATTGTGATCATTATGTCTGGGCTCAGGAAGAAATCTATCTTCATGGCAACGAGCGCGCCCGTGTGTTTATTCCGGACACCGCTTACAAGCCCTTCTCTGAAGTCTGGGCGCAACTGACAAAGACCCTTTAAAATAATCCCCAAGGTGTATGATGGCTTTATGGAATGCCTGAAGGGGTTGCTTCTTCTTTTTGTGTGTTTCTTCTGCGTGAAGGCGCAAGCCCTGCCTTCGGTGAATGCTTTGTCCTGGGTGTTGCTGGATGCCTCCAGCGGTCAGATCCTGGCGGAACTTAATAAAGATCAACCGCTTCCACCGGCTTCTTTAACCAAAGTGATGACAGCGTATATGGTTTTATCTGAGATCCGCGAAGGTCGGCTTTCCCGCAGGGACCGGGCGAAGGTTTCTGCCAGTGCAATCGTCCATCGGCCGGAAGAGTCCAGTATGTTTTTAAAGGTCGGGGAGTCTGTGTCGGTGGATGAGCTTTTGCGAGGGCTTATAGTGGCTTCAGCCAATGACGCCGCCCTTGTGTTGGCCGAAGTTGTTTCAGGCAGCCAGAGGGCTTTTGCAAAGCAAATGAACAAGACGGCGCAAGGCTTGGGAATGACTCAAAGTCTTTTTGCTAACGCTTCGGGTTTGTACACTGATAAACACTATTCCACGGCGAAGGACCTGGGATTGTTGGCAGTGCGAATTTCCCAGGAATTCCCCGAGTACTTTGAATACTCGTCCAGCAAAGATCTGACCTTTCGGGATTTCCACAAGAAAAACACCAATGACCTGCTGTTTTCGAAACTGCCGGTGGATGGGATGAAGACCGGACATATCAAGGCGGCAGGCTGGTGTGTGATGGTCAGTGCGCGAAAAAACAAACGCCCGGATAAAAAGTCCGAGCGTTATATAGCCGTTGTTTTGGGGGCGCCCAGCAATCAGGATCGCTTTGCTGCCGGAAGGATTTTGCTGGAGTTTGCCTTCAGTCAGCCTCGGATTGTAAAGGAAGCCTTTTAATAGCCCACACCAAAAGACAGCGTGTGCTGCACATCATTTTTAGACAGGTCGGAATAGTCTCTGAAGACCATCGTGGCGCTTAAATTCACTGAAAACACCCCGAGCTTCACACCTAACTGAGCACCGGCATAAGGGTTGTATTTCAGGTCTTTGTCTTTTCTTGTGACCACGCCACTGGATGTGGATTCTTCAAACCCTTTAGTGGCCTGGGCTCCCAGACGTGCGGAAGAAAAGAAATATTGATTGAATCTGTAGGTCGAACGAATACCAAGCTTGTAGTTTTCATCCTCGTGATAAACCTTTTCCGGGGTGCCAGAGAAAGTTTCGGTATCAGAGGCACGGGAATACTCAGCTTCACCGGAAAGCAGATCCACGCCGGCCGACAGGCGCACGCCATACATCGCGCGGGTTGCGATATGCGGACTGGGGCTGCTGCGATAGACAGTTTCATATCCGTACAAAGGCTCAATAGCATAGCCAGAACCTTTTACCAGAGTGAATTGGCGGGCGGAAGCCACGGATGTTGCCATCAGCATCGCCAGAATAGTTAGGATCTGAATTTTCATAAGGCCCCCTTGTTGGACTTGTCTTGCATTTGTTTAATCGGCTTATTGGGCGGGAAGTTTTACAGGACGTTACGACAGGAGAATGCCTTGCATACGGACTTGGGTATGGCTTTAGGGCTGGTAAACGAGTATCGTGATGTTCTGGAGTAATTTAAGATCAGATTATGAAATACGATTTGTTCCTTTTTGATTTGGATGACACGTTGTTGGACTTTAAAGCGTCTGAAAAGCTGTCTTTTGTTTCGGCGATGAATTCAGTGGGTTTGACCTCGGATCTGGACAACCTTTTCCGGACTTATCAGATTGAAAATGCCGCTTTGTGGAAACAGTTTGAACAGGGAAAAACCACCAAGGATCTTTTAAAGATCGAACGTTTCCGCAAGCTGTTTGAAGTCCACGCCATTGAAATCGATCCGGTCCTGACGGCAAACCGATATTTGGATGCTTTGCCAGAAGCTGTTGTGTTGATCGATCACGCCGTGGAGCTATGTGAATATTTAAGCGGCAAAGGCGAGCTTGGAATTATCACCAACGGGATTCAAGCCACTCAGGTTCAACGGCTCAGCCGCTCGAAACTGGCTCCTTTTGTCAGCTTTATGGCTGTGTCTGAAGAAGCCGGCTATGCGAAGCCCGATGTTCGATTCTTTGAATACACCGTTAAACAGGCCCGTAAGTTTGATAAAAGATCAACCCTGATGGTTGGCGACAAGCTTGAAACGGACATTCTGGGGGCGCATCATTTCGGTATTGATTCCTGCTGGTTCAATCCCGGAAAAGTTAAAATTGAAATCGACGAAGTCCCGCCACAAATGGAAATTATGCATCTTTCTGAACTGAAGAAAATGGTTTAAGGCCAGAATTGATTACGACAGAAAACAGCAACAGGATTGAAACATAATGAATTCAGCTAATTTATCTCCTGCAATTCCGCAGTTACCTTCTGGTGACATTGAAAAAACAGCTCAGTTCATGGAACAGAAACTGGGTTTTAAAGTTGTTGCGAAAATGATTGAGCACGGGTTTTTGTCCGTAAAGCGCGGGTCTTGCGAAATTCATTTTTGGAGAACCGCTTCTGAAACTGATGCAAAGAATCTGGGGAGCCAAAGCAGCTGCTATATCCGTGTTGAAAATGTTGAAAACCTGTTTTCAGAGTTCAAAGACCGCGGAGTTGTATTCAGATATGAACTGACCAGGCAACTCTGGGGCATGAACGAAATGCAGATCGATGATCCGTATTTGAATGCCATCCGTTTTGGGGAGTCTTTTGAATGAAAACCAGATGGAAAATAAGCTCTTGGATCGTTATTGTCGCAGGTGTGTTTTTGGGCCTGCGCTATTGTTATTATGGATCCTTGGTAAGGTCTTGTGTCTATACCGAAGAAGCTCAGACCATACCGACCGATTTTACCGGTGCCAAGATACATTTGATTCGACCTGCGGCTGTGGTGCGCGGGATCGATAAAGAATATCAATGCCTGGCAGAAATGGGCGCCATCACCAACAAACTTGTCGAAGCCAGACACGCCATCCATTATCAATATCAAATTGAAAACATGCAAACGCAGACCGTGGATGCCAGTTCAGACATGGAATTTGAACTGGTCAAAATGATCGCCGTAACAAAGCATGGAATCAAAACGATGGATTCAGGATCTGGACCCATTCGTCATTTGATTCTGAAAGATCAGCACGGGAATTTATATGAAGTCGCCACCGTCAGTCTGGGGTTGAATGCTGGTGATGAATATCTAAAAGCGATCACAACAGAGAGTCAGGAAATCATCCTGAAACCAGAAGTTTTTAGTAAATAAACCAGCAGGGGAAGACGGGGAGAGATGTTTTTCACTATCCCCGTTTGATACAAAACTATTTTTTGCGGCTATTGAACTCTTCCATGAAAGCTTCGAAGTCCTCATAGATATCTTTTTCAATTCCCGCATGCATAATGGTCAGGTCTTGCTCTTGTTCCAGTTGCAGAATCAAAGACTTCGCCGGCAAAGGACGCTGATCTGTGATCAGAAAGAAATGATATCCCAAAATGCAGGATTCGGTGGCATTTAAACCTTCAATGCGGGTTCGCACCGGGGCCGAAATAATCTCGCTGTGTTCCGGATTGAATGCCGCCCAAAGGTGATAGTCATTTTCCTCGATAAAACGGCCATTAAAATCATGCGCCAAGCGATCAAAACTGCCACCTAAAAGGTCTTCGCCCTGATTTGCCAGAATCAGATGTTGTTTCAAACTCAGACCCACCAGGAAGTACAACAAAGCGATACGGGATCGTTTAAGGTGAAGTTCAGAGCCATAAAAAGTGTCGTAATAATCCGGCTCAATAAGCTTCTTGAAGAAAGCACGTTCTTTGAAAAACTCCACCGTGAAGGCAGCATTTCGCTCAAAGCGTGTTTGGCAGGTCCCACAGATATTCAAAGTCGGGTTTTCAGAGGCATTCATCCAAGCCGGAAATAATGGTTCGGAATGAAGTTGGGATTGATTTGAACAAAGCGGGCAAGATTCCATATTAATTAACCTTTAAAGAGATGCTTTTGAATGTAAAGCCAGAACCAGTTCAGGGTCAATTCGATGAAAAACCCACGGTTGAAGTGGGATATACAATCTTCTGATAAGTTATATTATGTAACAATGGGTAGAGGGGTTTATTTGAATATGGCCCTAGGTCTTAACGAATTGATTCATTCTGGGCACTGAAACGTTCCATTTTAAGTCTTTATCGATGCGTTTACGAAGCTCATCTGCAGCGCTGGATTCCCCATGCACCAGGAACGTTCTTTTTGGGGCCTCTGGAGCCTGCTTTAACCAGGTCATTAAATCACTTCTGTCTGCATGGGCTGAAAATGAATCCGATGGAACCACTTTGCAGTTAATCTCTACATAAAGACCATGGATTTTGATCTCTTTAGCACCATTCAACAAGCTGTATCCACGGGTTCCGGGGCTTTGAAATCCTGCCAGCAAAACGATGTTTCTTGGATCCGGGCCGAAAGCTTTTAAATGATGTAAAACCCGGCCACCAGTTAACATGCCGCTGGCTGCGATGATGATTTTAGGCCCGGATTTATCATCATTTAAAGCGCGGGATTCTTCGGCGGTTTTAACGGAATGAACTTCAGACATGATTTCAGCGAACTGTCCCGAAGCCAGACGTTGGAACGGGTGATAGCGTTCGTATAATTTTGCAACTTCATGACCCATGGGAGAGTTAAAATAAACGGGGATATGGGCGGGGACCTCCCCGTCTCTTTTTAGTTCCGTGATTTCAAACAACAGATTCTGAGCTCTTCCCACGGCAAAACTAGGAATCAGTAACACTCCCCGTGTTTTTGCGATCTCTAAAATACACTGTTTTAAGACTTCTTTTGAAGTGATCTTGGAATGATCGCGATCCCCATAGGTGGATTCCATCACGACATAGTCTGAATGCACTGGTGGTTCCGGTGGTGGCATCAAAGGGTCATTATAACGGCCTAAATCACCGGAAAATTGGATACTGGTTTCACCGTTTGAAATCCATGCTGAAGCAGCCCCCAAAATGTGACCGCTGCTGGTGAAATAAACCTTCAAAGTTCCAATATCAAATTCAGTGTGCAGATCCACCGGCGTTAAAAGAGGCAGCGTTTTTTCAGCATCTTCAATGGTATATAAAGCCAGTGCTGGACTGTGTTTGGAGAAACCTTTTTTGTTGGCGTATTCAGCGTCTTCTTCCTGGATCTTGGCTGAATCCAGTAAGATGATTTTCGTCAGTTCCAGCGTTGGTTCGGTGCAGTAAATTCGGCCTTTAAAACCTCGTTTAACCAACAAAGGCAAAGCTCCGCAATGATCCAGATGCGCGTGAGTTAAAACGACAGCATCGATATCACGGGCCTCAAACGGAAAGTCCTCCCAGTTGAGTTCGCGAAGTTCTTTAAAACCCTGGAACATGCCGCAATCGACTAAAATTCGAGTGCTGTTATTATGTACCAGAAACTTAGACCCGGTAACTGTTCCGGCTGCGCCTAAAAATCCAACTTCCATAAGCTCCCCTTTGTCGATTTCTTTAAGAATAGCCCTAAATCTGACCGTATTTTGACCTTTTATGCGTGCGGTCAGAATTGTATTCACGCGGAAGGTCCGCTAGTCTTTGCGGGCGTTTTTGCGTAAGGGGGATTTATGGCTAAAACGACGTTCGTATCATTGTTTGTGCTTCTGACAGCATTTCTGGTTTCTTGTTCAGATTCCAGCAATAAAAAGCCCACCCAAGGTGTAAAACCTGCCGCGAAAGCCGATGATTCCTGGAAAGCTCCATATCCGGCGCACTGGTGGAAAGAAGTTCCGCGCGAAGAAGCCAAATCCTGGGAAATCCTTCCCCAAGATGCCGGCCGTATGGAAGTTGTTCTAAGCAAACGAAATGAACTGGGTCTGCTTTCAAACTTCGCGGAAGCTTCGTTCGTATTCCATGGAGTTTGCTATCCAACGGTTGAAGCTTTCTGGCAGATGATGAAATACCCAGAGACCGAAACTGATCCTCGCTGGGCTTGGGCCAAGAACTGGAAATACACCCGCGAACAAGTTTCCCAGATGAATGGCTATGCCGCAAAAAGCGCTGGTGGTTACGCCAACTTCCTGATGGAAAAAAACGACGCCAACTGGGTGACCTTTGAAGGCAAAGTGTTTCCATTTGCGACTAAAGAGCCCGCTGAGCATTATAATCTGATCTTTGAAGCCCTGATCGAAAAGCTGCGCCAGAACCCTGAAGTCTTGGATGTTCTGGTGAAAACAAATGATCTGAAGCTTCTCCCCGACCATGGTGTTTCGGAAAAATCCCCCCGTGAATGGCATTACTATTTATTGTGGACGGACATCCGCGAACAGCTGAAAAACAATCAGTTGTCTTTGGTGACCAACGAAGATCTGTCTTTGAAAACCTGTAAAGGTCGTAATAAGTAATTATGTTTCAGGATTTCACCGCTGCTTTTGAGAAATACAAAGACACTTCGTTTGTGAATCTCAACAACGGCACCCTGGGTTTGTGCCCATCGGTCGTTATCGATCAGCAAAAAGCCGAGGTTGGGACTTTTGAACACAACACATCTAAAGGGTATGGTGCGGCCTGGGCTCGCCTGTGGGTCTTGCAAGAGCGTCTGGGACGTTTCATCAAAGCCCGGCCTCAGGATCTGTTTCTTCGCCCCAATGTCACTTTGGCTTTAAATGAAATCATCATGGGTTTGCAGCTGCCTGCAGACTCCGAAATCCTTTCGACCAGCTTTGAATACGGTGCGGTGGTAAATATTCTGCATTTCAAGGCCCGCAAAGACCGTCTTTCTGTGCGCTTTATCAATGCGGATTTTATGTATGATGAAATCTCAGCGGATGAAGTGGTTTCAAAGGTCGTATCGCAAATCTCGGGTAAAACCCGTGTATTCGTCGTCAGCCATGTCTTTACCGGCAATGGCCTGACTGTACCTTTGGCAAAACTGGCGGCCGCATTAAGAGCTAAAAACGTTTTACTGGTGGTTGATGGTGCTCACGCACCCGGGTTATTGGATTTAAACTTCACAAATGACCTTCAAAACGTCGATTATTATGCCGGGAATCTGCATAAATGGTTTATGGGTCCCAAAGGCACAGCGTTTGCCTGGGTGAATCCTGTACTTCAGAATCAAATGCAGCCAGCTTATGGGTCTTGGACCACGGAAGAAAAGATTTTGCCTGGGATGGGTGCTTATTGTGATCATCCGTTTGCGGCGCGCATGCTGTGGTCCCATTCAATGAGCTATTCAAGCCTGTATGGTTTGGAAGCTTGTTTTGATTTTTGGGATCAGATGGGACCTGACACTATCAGAACCGAAATTCAAAAACGTATGAACTATCTTGAAGACGGCTTAAATCAATTCAAGATCAAATCACTTAAAGACCGTCATTCAGATATTGCTTCAAGTCTATTATGTTACAAGATCGAGAGTTTTCCCGGAATCGAATTTGACGGCCTGTTTGTCCGTGATTCAAAGCCTGCTTTGCAAGTGGGACTTCCAAGGGTTCCAGGCTTTCCGGTTTTAAGACTGACTCCGCATATTCATAACACTCAGGCAGAACTGGATGCTGCCATCTTGTCACTTTCGAAGTTCGTCTAGCGCATTGACAGCCGTCGACGCAAATTGCCTCTTTCTCACAATGAGACGGGGAGTCCCCCATCCCTCCCCTGTTAGGGCCAACGTAGTGCTTATAACCTAGCACGGGCGTTGCTTTAGTATCCTTCTGAAGAAGAGGAGTCTATATGCCTGTGCATAAGATGTTTAAGTTCATGCTGTCCCTGTTACTGACAATCAGCTTTATGAGCCCGGCGCAAGCCGCTCAGATGTGTGAGTATGTCTTTACAGATCCGCAGGTTAAAGCCCGCGGTGTGGAATTCGGCCTGCGTTCTGAAGTGAAACAGCCGGAAACTCCTCGTGAACTGCTGCAATTTAAAACTATTAAAGCAGACCTTTGGGCAACCCTGGACAAGCTGGCCCCACAGCGCAAATCCCAGGTTGAACATCTTCTGGCTTCAGTCGAGTTCTTCGATTACACGCACACAGCTGAAAAGCTTTTGCCTAACTTCCTTGAAGGCAAACGCGAAGCCATGGACTTTTCCAAGATCTACGATCGCGGCGAAGCTGAGGCAGCTCCATTTAAAGGTTTCCTGAGCGCTCGTGATAATTTCCTAAGAAAAGAACAGCCTCCAATCACCGCAGAACTTCTGCCAGAGATCCATAAGCGCATTATGGAAAACGGCGTTGAAGGCATCCGTGCAGACCAATTGGGCGTATGGCGCAATGGTCATTGGATGGGTAACGTAGCTGGCGCATTCAAAATGACGCCGAAAGAAGCTCAAGTAGTCCTGGAAAATCCTTACCTGAACTTTGTTGAAAGCGCTCGCGAAGGCAGCACTTTGAATGAAGGCGTATGGAAGAATGTAAAAATCTGGGGTTCCAAACGTGACATGGTTGTGGAAAATGGCGACACCACTTTGGTCAGCGGCCGTATTCACTATCCATATGTAACAACTCCGAAACAAGCCACTGTTGATATCATCAAAAACTCCCACCCGGAGCTTTATAAAGAAATCATGGCGTACCGTGAACAAAACGGCACGTCTTTGAATGGTCAGGGCACCCCGGCCCTGGAACAGGCCTTCACTAAAGCCCTGGTTGAACAGCGTTTCGAAAGATTCAATGCTGAGCGCGCGGCTTTGGGCGAAGTTAAAATCGGCACCAATGAACACAGATATATCGATATCGTAGCGGACCTTCAGCGTGACCTGGTGGCAATCCACCCGGTATTGAATGGTAACGGCCGCACGACTCGCCTGTTGATGAACTATCTTCTGACGAAGGAAGGCTTGCCTCCTGTTCGCCTGGTGGATCCTTTCCTGGATGTTCAGGTTTCCCAGAAAGAATGGCGCGAATACGTACATAAAGGTGTTGTTAACAACGCTCACTTGCAGGCTGATGTTTTGTTCCGTATCAAAAATGGTCTGACCGTAGAGCATTCTCCAGAGTTGCTGTACCCAGGTCTGCCAGAGATGGTTGGCATCTCTTTGAAACAACAGGGCAAGACCAAAGTTGTTGAAAACTATGCTCAAACCAAAGTGGATGCCGAGCAGTTTAACGCCTTCATCAAAGCCCTGGTTCAGGCACATCCTGAATTGAAAGTAGAGATCCAGAACAACCGTCTGCGTGCAATGTCTCGTATCGCTGACTTGTTTGTTGAATACTACAGATCAAAAACCGTTCGCTACATCCACGATAAAGATGGCGAACGCCAGATCGGTCTGCGCCTGGTTGATCCTGACTTTATTGATATGTTCGGTGTAAATCGTTCCGGTTCCAAAGCCCTTTGGGATGCAAAAATGAACCGTTGGTATGACAAAGAGCTGCTTGTATGGCGCGGTCTTTCCAACAGAACCAAAGAGCCGACTCGTCAAGAGCTGTTGGACTACTTCAAAAAACCAACATCTCACTTGGTGTCCAACAGCGTGCTAAGAGCTCTTCGTTCCGGCACTCCACTGGTTGAGGCTATTAAGAATGACTTTGCTCTGTACAACAAAGAATCCCTGAATGGTGACATGGTTGAAATGGCCATTGACCACCACAGAAGCGGACCGAAATATGGTGTCTCTTACGGTTACTCCACTTCCAAACGTGAAGTGGTGGGTAAGGCCTTCGCCATGGGTGCGATGGTTGTTGGTGAATACGGCAAGCACATGGATCCAGCCCTTCAGTCTCAGTTGAAGTCCCGTATCAACGTGGCTTCTTACAGAGCGATGAAAGACGTGGACTTGGGTCGTCTGAAAGCGTTTGACCCTGAATTCGCCTACACTTACGGCCGTCAGGCAGAAGTTATGGGTATCGGTGGTACAGATCCAGATGCCGTGATGCTGATCCAAAGACTGGATGCCGCTGGTAAAGTAATGGAAACGCTTCTTAGAAATATCGAGAAGCCAAATGAAGTGATGGTGATTGAAGGTCGTTACGTGCCGGGAGAAGGTCCTCTCCCGACAGAAAGAATCAAAGAGCGTTTGCTTATTCAGCCAACCACTCTTTAAAGCCCAGCTTCAGGGCAGCGTCCAGGTCCTTACGATCGATTTCGTAGACATTGGCGTTGCCTGTAGGGCTTCCACAAAGTTGAATACGCATCATCCCGTCGTTCTGATTGGATGAAGAAAAGACCTCAATACCCTTGAGGTCTTTTTGCATTTCAGCCGGGGCGATTTTCTTGCCCTGACCGCACTGCAAAGATCCGTCGTACTTAAACACCTTCACACGATCCGTGGACTTTGATTTTTCCACAACAACCTCGCTTTTAGGGGCGTTTTTCTGAGCTTCCTTCTGGGCACGGCAGTTCCCGTGACTGCACGCTGCCAAAGATCCCATAACTGACAAAACCAACAAAAGCTTTTTCATGACTTACTCCTAAAAGTAAGGGGTTTTGATCCAACCAGCGTCGATCGCATAAAGATTCGCTTCGCCGGAAATAAAGTAAACTCGACCCGCCTTTTCATCCACTTGTGGGGAGGAAAGGATTCCGCGGCCCGGTTCGAAAGATCCCACCTCGGTGCCGGCATTGGCATCCAGAAAGCGCAAAGAGCCTTGGGATTCACCGAACACAAGCACCCCTTTGTAGGTTCTTACCTGAGTCGCAATGCCGTCCTTCAGCGTATAAGACCACAGCTTGTCACCAGACGCTTTATTCAAAGCCTGGACTTCGCCATTGGTCGTCGGATAGATCAATTTATCACCCACGATAGTGACGCCACTATAACCGCCACCTTCAATGCGCCAAAGGACTTCACCCTTGTCTACAGAAAGGCAGTAAAGCTTGTCATCATAACCAGCCACATAAAGCTGATTGCCTTCAACCACCGGGGTCGCATCAATATCACGGAAGCGTTTGTTGCGGTTCAGTTGAACTTCCCACAGGGAAGAACCCGTCTTCGCATTCAAAGCCACCACGGAACCGTCAGAGAAGCCCACGTACAAAGTACCATTGCTTAAAGCCGCCTGACTGCCGCCACGAATAGAGAACTGGGACGTATCCTGACGAGAGTACAACCAGACCTGGTGGCCTGTAGAGGCATCCAGTGCGTAAAATACGCTGTTGCCCGCAAGGAAGTACACAATGCCGTCTTCCAACAAAGGAGCGGCCAGGTTTTCAGATTTGGTATTGAAGGTCCACTGGACTTTGCCGGTGCTGGCTTCGATAGAATAGAAGTTTCCATCGCTCGCACCCACAAACAAACGATCACGGATCAAAGTGGCGCTGGGTTCAGCACCATTTTCAATCGGCAGTCTCCAGCGCTCCTGACCGCTGTCGCGGCTATAGGCAACAATCCCATCCAGACCATTCCCCTGAATCACCAGATCGCCAGCCAAAACCGGCGTCATACGGTTGATCTTACGGAAGCCCAGATTGTCTTTTTCAGTGGTGCGACGAATCCACGCGGCCTTGACCTCGTACTCACGCTTGCTGTTGTTTAAAGAGCTCCATTTCTCCAAACCCGAGTTCAAAGTGGTGCATCCAACCAGCGTCAGCAATAGAGTTCCGAACAGGACAATCTTCATGAATTCCCCGGATTAAAGGTTCTTCTTGGCTTTAAGCAAACGCAGGTATTTTTGCGCTTCTTTGGCTGCCGCGAAGTCAGTTGTGTTCATGTCTTCTTTTTTAGCGATCTCAGTGTAAAGCGCTTCCGCTTTTGCCAGATCATTCATGGATTCAAAGCAAAGACCCATGCGCAATTTTGCTTCATCATGAGCAAATGCCAGGTTTTTGCTGTCAGCCAGCTTTTCCCATTTTTCAACAGCCGCTTTACAGTCACCTTTGTCAGCCTGAACATTTCCAGTCTGCATCAGTACCAAAGCGGTCAGAACGTCGCCGCTTTTCAGACCCGGCTCGACTTTCGCCAATACCGCCGCAGCTTCATCATTCTTTTTGTAAGTCAGATAGATTTCGCTCAGGTTCAAAGCTGCCATTTGAGCTGCTTTGGTTTTAGGAGCGTCATTGATGAAAGACTCAAAGCCCGCCACGACTGTGCCGTAATCCTTTTGCAGATCACCGGAAGCTTTTTTAGCCGGATCGAAGGCCGGAACGTTCTTTTTGTCTTTGCTTTGAGCATTGATCTGCTCAGCACGAGCCGCTTCTTCAAAACCGCTTTTTTTCGTGCTGTAAGCCTTTTCAAGAAGGAAGTATTTTTCCTGCTGAGCTGTTTCTTTCTTATCAGACAAATGAGTGGCGATGGAGTAACCCACACCCAACACGATGAAGGCAGCAACGGCTGCGATTACAATTTTGGAGTGACCAGTGGTCCAGACAAAACCTTTTCTCAAAGTTTGAGTGACCTGATCCGGGGACTTCAAATCGTCTTTAGAAATTTTAGTGCTCAAGATAATTCCTCGCTGTTAATAAATACTTACGAGGAAAGATTGTTCTTTGGTCCAGAGGGGATGTCAAGAAAACGGGCCGTAATGAATGCTATCACTCGGCGCATAAAAAAAGGGGTCTTTCGACCCCAATTTTAAGCTGCTTCAGCTTGCGTGCCTGCCGGCACTCCAGCTCTGCCGCTACTAGCGATTATGAACTTCACGCAGCGTGGTGAACGCGCGGGAAGATTTGCCTGGGTGGCGTTGTTTTAGGCGACCAATTGTGTTGATACGCTCTTCGGCCAAACGGTCCGCAGCGGTGTGTGTCCCGATACCGTCACGTTTTGCGATTTCGTAAACTTTAAGGATGTTGTCGTAAACGCGTTTTGTCTTTTCGAAGGCGCGCTCTGGAGAGTAGCCCTCTAGTTCAACGAATACGTTCATCAGACCACCGGCGTTGATCACGTAGTCCGGAGCATACAAGATGCCCAGTTCTTTCAACTGATCACCGTGACGGGCTTCAGCCAATACGTTGTTCGCGCCACCAGCGATAACTTTAGTTCTCAATTTAGTGATGGACTGATCATTCACGACCGCGCCCAATGCACATGGTGCCAGGATGTCACACTCTGTGAACAAAATGTCATCAGAGCTGACAGCTTTAGCGCCGAATTTGTCAGCCACGTTTTTAGTGCGGTTCATGTCGATATCAGCCACTGTGATCACAGCGCCTTCTTCAACCAGGTATTTCACCAGGTTGGAACCCACGTTACCCAGACCTTGAACGGCGATATGAAGGCCTTTCAAAGCGTCGGTGCCGAATTTTTCTTTAGCGGAAGCTTTGATACCCATCAATACACCGTGTGCAGTGTACGGAGATGGATCGCCGGAACCACCGAAGTCCTTAGGAATACCAGTCACCCAAGGAGTCTCCATGTAGATGTGCTCCATGTCCTGAACAGACGTACCAACGTCTTCAGCAGTGATGTATTTACCGTTCAGAGAGTTCACGAACTGACCGAAAGCACGGAACAGACCTTCAGACTTTTGAGTCTTAGGATCGCCGATGATAACTGCTTTACCACCGCCCAGATTCAGGCCGGAAGCAGCTGCTTTATAAGTCATACCTTTGGACAAACGAAGAACGTCAACAAGAGCCTCGTCTTCGTTCTTATAGTTCCACATACGGGTGCCGCCTAGTGCAGGCCCCAAAGAGGTGTTGTGAATAGCGATGATCGCTTTCAAACCAACATGAGGGTCGTTACAGAAAACAACCTGCTCATGATCACCATGCTTAGAGATAATCTCAAAAGTTCCCAATGTAGGCTCCTTCATTTTTGAATTGCCGAAAGATCATGGGTCCAATTGAGTAAAAAGACTAGCGTTAATGCGGGGTATTAGCTCAGGCCTCCAAATTTTCATTTAGAGGCCTGTTTTCTCATTTATATCTACATTTTCTCCGGTGCTGGCATACCAAGAACAGCCAGACCATTTTTCAGAGTCATACCGACAGCTTCGCTCAAAGCCAGACGTGCTTCGCGAGTTGCCACATCAGCTTCAGTGCCGATCGGGCACTCATGATAGAAGACGTTGAAGCTCTTTGCCAGATCATAAAGATAGCTGCAAATCGCCGCAGGCTTGAAGTTTTCTGCCGCTGCCGCAATAGCTGTATTGAAGCCACCCAAAGACTGCATCAGCTGTCTTTCAGAAGCGTGAGTCAAACGACTCCAGTCAACTTTGCTGCCGGCCGTGCGTGGGAACTTACGACCCAGGCTGGAGATACGTGCGTAAGAATATTGCACAAACGGTCCGGACTCCCCGTCCAGTTTCAACCATTCATTCATATCAAAGACGATCTTTTTATTAGTGTCCATGCGAAGCATGCCATAGAAAATAGCACCCTTGGCCACTTGGCCGGCGATTTTCTCAATATCAGCTTCAGTCCATTCACCTTTATAACGACTGAGGTAAGTGGTCTTCACGTGATCTTCCATGCGGTGAACCAGCTCGCGCAACGGCACGATATTGCCTTTACGGGAACTCATCGCGCCATCCGGAAGTTCGACATAGTTGTACTGAAGATGGAAGCAGTTCTTGGCCTGCTCAAAGCCCAGGATTTCCAGCACGCGGAAGACCTGTTTGAAATGCAAAGCCTGGCGCATATCGACGACATAAACGCTTTTTTCAATCTTCACATCTTCAAACTTGTGCTTCGCCAGCAACAAATCTTTCGTCGCATAAAGACCGGTACCATCAGATTTCAAAAGCATGCAGAAGCCCAGCTTTTCAGACTCCAGATCTTTACCGATAGCGCCTTGAGACATCTCAAGTTTGCCTTCAGCGTAAAGCTGCTTTACCCATGCTGCAGACGGAGAATCCATTACGGATTCAAAGTACCATTCATCAAACGTCACATCCGCCCAGGCATAGACCTTCTTCATCAGCTCGATGGACCATTCGCGGGTCTCAAGCCATAGATCATAGTAGGGACCGGTCTTGCCTTCCAGCTGATGCAGAATCGCTGTCAGTTCCTGACGATTGATATCTTCCTGAGGTGTGCCGTTTTGATCTTCCAACAACAAATTGGCCTTGGAATACATGCGGCCCAGCCATTCACCTTTTTCAGTGGCAGGAACGGGCTCTTGATTGTGCTTTTTCATATACCAAAGACACTTCGCCACGTGTGTTCCCATATCACCCGGGAACGTCGAAGAAACGATTTCACGGCCGCTATAGCGAAGCATGCGAACAATCGCATCACCCAGGCAAAGGTTACGCATATGCCCCACATGAAGCTCTTTATGCGTGTTGGGCTGGGAATACTCGATCATGGTTTTTGGGGATTTTTCCATCAGCGGCTTTTTAAAGAAGCTGCCATCCAGAATGCTCGCCAAAACCTGTTCGCCATGAGTCTGTTCATCAAAACGAATATTAATATAAGGACCCGCCGCAACCGCCGACACTTTCGCGCCGGAGAATCTTACCAACTCTTCGGTCAACTTTGCCGCCAACTGTGGTGGGGCGCTTTTCAGATGCTTAGCCAAAATAAAGCAGCCAAAGGCCAGATCGCCCAGTTCGGATTTAGGTGGATTCACCAGGGATTTATAGATTTCATCTTCAAGATTGATGTTTAAAGCCGCCAACTCATTTGGATAAGCGCGCATAGCTGCATCTTTAAGTAAGTTCGTCGCAAGCAATCGAATGGAGTCGTGTTTAATCATAGACCTTTCCAGAAGAAAAATACGCCAGCCCAAGCCAGACCAATAAGAAGCACAACTATACTGATATTTCTGTGGAATTTCAGGTCTTTTTTCAATTCCTGAAGCTCTGATTTCAGCTTTTCCCGCTCGGAAAACACTCCGCGAAGCTCCAAAGACAGTTTTTCAATCTCTTCGCGACGGGCTTGGCGTTCTAAATCCACTTCCTGAAGAGCTTTTTGATGCAGAACCTGAGGACTTGAACCCAGGAAATAATTGGGCGTAAGCCCGGGGATCTTTTCTCGCAGGGCCAAATACCACTGCAAAGCCCTCCAAATATGCGGGGGAGCCTCATCGCCTTGTTTTACCCAGCGGGTCCAACTGGATGGATCAACCATCAAAAGTTGCGAAATTTTGCGTTGTGAAAGGCCTAAATCCCCCCGAATTTGCTCCAGATTGCCGATCTGCCTTTGAATGACCGTGACCTGGGCTTCGTAATTCATACGCAAAGACGTCTTGGATCGAGGGTTCAAATCATCCTCGATAAACCCCTCGTCAAAGGCACCCTTTTGAAGCTGATCCTGATCTGGCTCCTGAACCTCACCCTGCATACAAACCCCTTCTGGACCGTTGTATTTCACAATATTAGTGTTGTTATTCACAATAATTAGCGTTGTATAATACAGATATCTTTCCAGAAGGGTGTTTGAGGGGTCAAGCTAAGTCATTGAAACCACGAAAGAATCCTTCCGGGGGTACTCCAGGCACCCCTTTTTCAAATCCGCCTAAAGCTTATAGTTATAAGCTTTAGTATTAAGTATATGTTTTTATTGATATATTATATTGGTGATATTTGGCCCGACCGCCATAATGCACTGCATATATTACAATACACCACGACTAAACACAAATTATTTACCCATCAACACTTTGGATGCGGTGCGTTGCGAATAAGCCCTTGTCAAAGCTCTCTCGACTTTTGAATGATGAGTTATGGCTACGGCACCTCGGTATCAACTTAATAAGAACAAATATCTTCTCGCTCCCGAATCGGAACGTTTGCGAAAAATTCTCACAGATTTTCAGGATAAGGATCCACGCAACTGTTTGATGATTTGGACGGCTTTGCGAACTGGCGCCCGGGCTCAGGAAGTTCTCAATATTCAGCGGGCGGATTTGAACCCCTACGATGAAAGCATATTCATTAGGGGCCTAAAGGGGTCGAATGACCGCGAAATTCCGGTTCATTCTGATCTTTTCAGCCGACTTCATCGCTTCGCCGAAAACCAGGGCGGAACGTCGGTTTTTCCTATTTCGTACAATCGGCTTTATCAGGTCTGGGAAATGTATCGCCCCGTACCAAAGAAGTTTCACGCCTTAAGGCACACGTTTGCGATTGAGCTGTATCAGAAAACGAAGGATTTGCGACTGGTCCAGGTGGCGTTGGGACATCGAAACATCACCAACACCATGGTTTATGCGGATTACGTATATTCTCAGCAAGAGCTACGTAAATTGATCCTTTAATTAGTCTTCCATGCCGCGGATTTCAGAAGCCAGGCGGTCAAACTGCTTTTCTTCTGAAGCACGGTGGCTGATCTTTTCCTTTTTGAAGGCCAAAAGATCTTTTCTGGTTGGAGCATTGTAAGAAGAGCCAGAGTTTTCAACCACCACGATACGCTCGCGCACTTCAGCTGCAGCAGCTTGTTCGCGGGACGCCTCAAGGTTGTGTTGAACCGTATTATGAAGCTCGTTTTGCGCCTTGGAATTTTCGCTGATCAAAGCGTTGAAATCCGAGATCTTGGCAAAACTGATTGCTGGGATCAGGGTCATTACGGCGATAACTACTTGCTTCTTCATACTTAGCTCCTTGCTGATACAGACTTATAAAGCAAGGGCAGTGCCAAACGAGCCCCCTGCCTATTGTTTTACAACCCCTTCACCCGCAAAAACCCCTTACAACTGTCAAAGAAGTAGTTATCAATTCTTGTAATGACACAGATTTAGACCTATGGTGAAAACACGCAATTACAAGCATTTAGGTGTCTCAAAATGATAAAAACACTCTTCCCCACCTTCGTTTACTATGCTCCCTTGGCGAGCAAAGACAAATCCCTGAACAAGGACCTGAAACAAGAGTCCGTGAAAATTGCCGAAGTCGATGAAGAAGGTCAGATCTGGTCGCAAAAGAACTACAAAGGCGGCTTCACCTCTTACGGATCCATGAGCCAGTTGCACCAGTTTTCGTCCACCTTTGGGGATCTTGAAAAAGAGATCAACAAACACGTTCGCAAGTTCGTAAAACATCTTGAAATGGACATTGACCCAAAAGAGCTGCGCATGTCTTCGTGTTGGGTGAACATCATGCCGACAGATGTGATTCACACCATGCACTTGCATCCACTTTCTGTGATCAGCGGGACTTATTATGTTCAGACACCGAAAAACTGCTCGGCGATCAAATTCGAGGATCCGCGCCTGGATTCGTTTATGGCGTCACCTCCACGCAAGCACAACGCCAAGGTTCACAACCAGCGCTATCACTCGCTAGAGCCTCAGGAAGGTCATGTGGTGCTGTTTGAATCCTGGTTGCGCCATGAAGTTCCCAAAAACGATTCCAACAAAGAACGCATCAGCATCAGCTTTAACTACGACTGGGTGTAAAGTGAATAGCGCCCAGGGAATTCATATTGAAAAACTGAGCAAGCACTTCGGCAAAAGGTCCGTGATTGAAAACATGGACCTGACTGTTGAACCCGGTTCATTTATTTCAATTGTGGGGCCTTCGGGATGTGGCAAGTCCACATTGCTAAGACTCATGGCCGGCCTTGAATCCGCCAACTCTGGAAGCGTGAAGCTGACGATGCCAGACGCCCCTTCCAGCTTTGTTTTTCAGGAACCCAACCTGCTGGCATGGCGAACTGTTTATGAAAATGTGCATCTGCCGTTTGAACTGAATCATACTTTTAAAAACCTGCCGGACGAAGAACGTAAGAACAAAGTCCTGGCCGCACTAAAAAAAGTCCACTTAACCGAAGCCCAGCATCTTTTCCCCCATCAACTGTCTGGCGGAATGAAAATGCGTGTGTCTTTGGCTCGTGCGCTGGTGAATTCCCCGAAGCTTTTACTGATGGATGAACCCTTTGCGGCTTTGGATGAAAGCACCCGTTTTGAAATGCAAAACCAGCTTCATGAACTTTGGCATTCCGAACGCATGACGGTCGTGTTTGTGACGCATTCCCTGTTTGAATCCGCGTTCTTGTCAGAACGTGTGGTGATGTTAAAGGGGCAGGGAGCACCCATCGTTTTTGATCAAAAACTGGCCTTACCAGAAAAACGGCAGGAACACCTAAGAACCTCGGAAGGTTTCAATAAGATCGTTGAAGGACTTTCTGAAAGGCTGCGCGCGTGAAACGTTTTCTGCCGGCCTTTATCAGCTTTGTGATATTGACCTTAAGTCTTGAAATTCTGACTCGTGGCGGGTGGGTGAGTGAGACCCTGCTGCCCTCCCCTTCCACTGTCATCACAACTTTGCACGAGCTTCGCGCTGACTTTGGCGTCGCCTTCAAAGAAACCCTGATCAATGTTCTTGCGGGATTGGGTTTAAGTGTTCTGATGGGTGGACTGATTTCATTTGTGTTTTCTTTGTCTGAAACTTTGAAGCGGGCCATTTTGCCGTTTGCCGTGTTTTTCCAAACTGTGCCGATCATTGCCATTGCGCCTTTGCTGGTGATCTATTTCGGCTTTGGCGCACCCACGGTCATTGCCTCAAGCTTTATCGTGTCACTGTTCCCGATTATCGCCAACACCCTGATGGGTCTTGAAAGTGTCAGCGAATCACAAAAAGACCTGTTTCGAATTTATCGCGCCACTCGTTTGCAGACCCTGTGGAAATTAAAACTTCCCCATGCTTACAGTTATATTTATTCCGGTCTTAAAATCTCAACGGGCCTGTCGATTATCGGCGCCATTGCCGGGGAGTTTGTGGCCGGTGGTGGCCTGGGGGCCCTGATTGATTCTGCGCGCACCCAGCAACGGGTCGATATTGTCTTTGGTGCGCTTTTATTGTTATCACTGATGGGACTTCTATTAATGGGCGCCTGGGCTTTGCTTCATAAGTTAATACTGAGCCGCCGCCCGCTAGCCTCTTACACGCAAGGAGAATTATGAAAACCATGATCACCCTTTTGATTTCTGTTCTGATGACATCAGCAGCCTTTGCCGCCAATGCACCCGCAACACTGGCGCTGAACTGGAAGGCTGAGCCCGAGTTTGGTGGCTTCTATGCCGCCTCTTTACAGGGCTTCTATAAGACGCAAGGCCTGGACGTACAGATCCTTGAAGGTGGATCCGGAACTCCCACCGTGCAGATGCTGGCTAACAACAAAGTTGATTTTGCCATCGTCAGCGCAGATGAACTGATCATTTCCCAGGACAAAAACAAAGTGAACAAGGTCAAAGCCTTGTTCGCGGTTTACCAAAAGTCCCCGTACATCGTAATGACCCATGCAGAAAGAAACTTTAAAAGCCTGAAAGATGTTTTCACCAACGAAGGCTTCCTGTCCATGCAATCAGGCCTGCCATACTATCAGTTCCTGGTGCAGAAATTCGGAAAGCCCAAAGTCCGTGTGGTGCCTTACTTGGGTGGCGTCAGCAACTTTGTGAACGACATGACTTTTTCCCAGCAGGGTTTTATCACCATTGAGCCTTTAAGCGCGGAAAAAGCCGGCGCCAAGGTGAAGAACTTCCTGATTGCTGATGAAGGTTTCAATCCCTATTTGGTGGTTCTGGCCACCACGGAAGAAACCCTGAAAAACAAACCCGAGCTGGTGCAAAAAGTTCTGACGGCGACCCGAGAAGGCTGGGCGCATTACCTGAAGGATCCAAAAGCCACGAATGAACATATGGCCACATTGAACAAGGCCATTGATCTGACAACCTTTAACAAAGCCGCCGATATCCAAAAGCCTTTGATTGAAACCACGGGCGTTGTGGTGGGGTCCATGACGGACGAACGCTGGGACACCCTGGTTCAGCAGATGAAAAAACTAAAGCTAATCAAATCGACTCCGAAAGCCTCGGACCTATACGTAAAATAGGCCCTCAGGGTTCAACCGGTTCAGCAGATCTTAAGGGTGCCCCCTGCCTGCTGGACCATTTGATAAAGACCACATTCGCCACAAGCACCGCAATCAGCGACAAGTAAACCAGATATTTAAAGTCTTCCGTTCGCGGAAGCAGACTGCCAGCCGCAAATAAAATCAAGGTGGCTGACGTAGTCATCAAAGAACTGAGCGAGTTCAATTCCCCGCGACGACCTTCGGGGATAAGTCTTTGACGAAGCTCGAACTCCCCGTTGGAAAATCCATAAAGTCCCACCCGCGAAAGTAAAATACATCCCAAAAACACATACACCGAAGCCACCGATCCCATCGCAAAAGCCACGATTCCGATTGTCAGGGTAAGCCCCTGAAAACCCAAATGCCATCGCGAGCTGCGGATCAAACCCAGTTGACGGACCAGATAAGGAAAACTCACCGTCGAAATCAGACCAAAGACAGCGCCCAGCCCGCGGAAAAGGCCGATCTCTGCTTCCGGAAGCCTCATTTCATCCTTTAAGTAGGCGGCCAACAAAACTCCATGCGGACTTAATACCGACAGCCACAACAAGGCATAACTTAAAATCAGCCAGAAAATGGGATCTGCAAAAGAACCGTGCAGCTTGATCTGGAAGGTTTCTTTCCAGCTCTGCACCTGAGCAAGAGCCTTGACCTTTAATCCTGATTTTTGAATCACATTTTTTAAAAGGAAATATTCAGGAACAAAAGATATCAAATTCCAAAGACCAATCAGGAACAGACCCGCCAATGGAAGCTGTGCTGGATGAAATGCAAACAAAGTTCCGGCCAGAATCGGCGCCCCCACCTCGGTGGCCAGATCAATTCGGCGCAACCAGCTGTTGAACTGGGTTAGTTCTTCCGGCGCCACCAGAGACGGAGCCAGATCATTCCCAACAGATATATCCGTGATCTGTGACCCCAGAGAAGCCATAACCCCCGATAACGCCAGAGCGACAAACAGCACAGGCAACAACCACGAATCGCGGCCCCCATCGCGAACAAGATTATCCAGCATTCCGAAAAACACCATGCCCGCAAGAATGGCAAAAAACTGCAGCCAGACGCCCCACTTCACCACCTGAATGCGAGGGTGAGTATCGATCCATTTTCCACTGGAAGGGGTCAATAGAAAGGTCCCGATCTTCACTATAAGATAATAAAATGCAGCAACCTGCAGTTTTCCCGGAAAGATAACCAGCAAGGCAAAGGGCACAACAAAGTCCCAGGCCTGATCGCCGGATCTGGTTAACAATCTTCCCACCAACAGTTGAGTTTCAATTCGGAACAAGCTCTGGACTTTCGTTGACATCCCATCCCCCGGGAGGGGATACTAGTTTCATGTCACACAAAAAGCAACATGCAAGTCACGAGGATGTCTCCAAACGCCTGAAGCGCGCCAAAGGCCACTTGGAAACTGTCATTAAAATGATTGCTGACGAACGCGCCTGCGTTGATGTGGCCCGCCAACTGCACGCGGTCACCAAAGCCCTGTCAGCGGCAAAAAGCGTTTATATTCACGATCACATCGAGCACTGCCTGGATGGCAACCACAAGGACCTTGATTTGGACGAGATCAAGGAAATCACCAAATATATCTAAATAAAGAAGGCCCCCTGCTGCCTGCAGAGGGCCTTCGAACCTAACTTCACATCGCGCGGGCATCAAAACCCAGCGGAGCTTGTTTGAATTGATGTTTCAGATGACGTTCGACTTTACCCACGAAGGTGCGGATGTTTTCGGCGACCTCTTCAGGTTGTTCGATCACAAGGGCAAAACCCGCGTGGTGGATGGTTTTGTATTCACCGGCCGGAAGAGCTTTGGCCAGACGGCGGTAAGCTTCCAGATTTGAAGGTGAATCCTCATCACCAGCCAGAACCAGAACAGAACAATGCACTTTATTCAGGTCTTCGCTCATGTCGGTTCGGCGGAAGATTTGCAAAGCCGAATCCATTTCCTCTGGCTTCATGTGTTTGATATGACTCAGCCATTTTTCACGGCGGCTGACTTGAATTGGATCTTTGGTGGCGCGGAAGGTGTCTCCGAACCACATTTTAGCGAAGTCACCAACCCCTGCTTTCATTCCTTCTTTCTTGATATTGGCGACAAAGCCTTCCATGGCTTTGATGGTTTCATCGCTTTCACCCTCAGCGACGGCCCCCATCAACGTGCAGCTTTTCAGCAGATCAGATCGATGGATGGCCAGTTGCAGTCCGATATAGGCTCCCAGACAGTTTCCTACAAAGTGGCAGGGTCCAACACCCAGCTGTTCAATAAGAGCCGCCACGTCCTTGGCGCCGCTTTCCAGGCTGGGGCTGACAGTGTGTTCGCTGCGACCCAAGCCGCGGTGATCATAAGTGATCACACGATAGTCGTCCGCCAGGATGCGGGCGATGGGCTCATAAACAGTGGTGTCTGTATAAACAAGAGGACTCAGCACGATGCAGGGGGCGTCTTTGGGGCCATGATCTTCAAAGTAATACTCATGTCCATGCAGTCTTAAAGTAGCCATATAGACCCCCTTTAGCTTTCAATTAAAGCCTACTCCCGCCATAGAGCCCCGCAAGACCCACTAGACGAAATCAGTCCTTGACCAACCGCTCCAAATTCACTACAAAGTCCCGTTCCCCGATTACAATGCACTATGGGCCCAAAGAGGCCTTTTGGGGAAGCTGAGGAGTTTCTATGAAGATCAAATTGACTGAAGTCCCTGAAGAAGGCCGCGCCTATCACTGGACCACTCAAACTGGCGAAGCCAATGCGGTTTTGGCCGACATCGTGGGCAAAAACGCCTACGACGCTGAGTTTTTCATTAAACCTTTGAATTCCAAGGACTTCGAACTGACCGGGAAAATCAAGACCAAATCCCCGGAAGTCTGCTCCCGCTGCGGAAATGACTTCAATTTGCCGGTCAGCGAAAGATTCCACGAAATCCTGATCCCTAAGCGCGAACAGCCCCGCGCCAGCAAGTATTCCAAGGTGAACCATGTCAGCGACCTGCCAGAAGGCGGTCCTGAGGTTTCTGAATACGAAAATATGGTTTTTGATATGAGCGAATACCTGCATGAAGTGGTTGCTCTTGCTGCGCCTTTTAATCCGGCATGTCCGGAAATTGGCGAAGACGGAAAACCCTCAGATTGCAGAATTCCCGAGTCAGGACAAGGTCTTATCTGCGAAGAACAAATGCCTGTAGAAAAGCCCCAGAATCCATTTGCGGCTCTAAAGAATTTAAAACTCAATTAAATTGTTGATTTTTATTGTTCTTTGGTTAAATTAACGTGCTTTGCTAAATACTGATTTAAAACGAGGTTTGAAATGCCAACTCCTAAGAAGAAAACATCCCGCTCCAAGCGTGACATGCGCCGCTCTCACGACGGTCTTACTGCTCCAGCTATCGCTGTAGAAAAAAAGACTGGTGAACTTGTTCGCCCTCACCGCGCACACAAAAGTGCTGACGGTGCTTTGTACTACAAAGGCAAACAAATCAGCGCAGCGAAGTAATCTCGCTTCATAACAGAACAGAATAGGTTGACTCCATGGCAGGAATGTATCGATCTCGAGTTTCAGGGATAGGCTCCTATCTACCTGAAAAGATCCTTTCAAACACGGATCTTGAAAAGATGGTAGAAACCAACGATCAGTGGATCGTTGAAAGAACCGGGATCGAACGCCGCCATATCGCCTCCGAAGATCAGGCCACTTCTGATCTTTGTGTCATCGCCGCCAAGCGCGCTCTGGAAGATGCTAATCTAAAAGTCGAAGATATCGATATGATTCTGGTGGGCACCGTAACTGGTGACCATCAAATGCCGTCCACTGCGTGCTTTGTCCAAGCGAAACTTGGAGCAAAAAACATCATGGCTGTGGACTTGAACGCAGCTTGCTCCGGCTTCCTCTACGGCGTCAGCATTGCCGACCAATTCATCCGCACAGGCATGTACAAAAACATCCTGGTTATCGGTGCGGAAGTCCTTTCCCGCTACATGAACTACAAAGACCGCGAAACCTGCATTCTTTTCGGAGACGGTGCTGGGGCGTGGGTCGTGTCCCGTGCAGCGGAAGGCCAGACGAACGTTATTGAAAGCTCTCACCTGCGCGCCGACGGCAACCTGGCGGATCTTCTGATCCTTCCAGCGGGCGGCAGCAGAATCCCGCAATCCCACGAAGCCATCGACAAAGGCCTGCACTTCATGACCATGAAGGGCCGCGATATTTTTAAGAACGCGGTTCGCACGATGGCGTCCTGCTGCCAAGAGGCTCTGGAACACAACAAGGTTGCACCTGAACAGGTCGACTGGATTGTTCCTCACCAGGCCAACAAGCGCATCATCGAGGCGGTTGCAGATCAATTTAAATTCCCAATGGAACGTGTGATCGTGTATCTCCAGGAAACTGGTAACACATCCGCAGCTTCCATCCCTCTTGCATTCGATTGGGCTGTTAAAAACGGCAAGATCAAACGGGGTCAGACTATTTTGCTTACCGCATTCGGTGCAGGTCTTACTTCCGGCAGTATTCTATTGAGGTACTAAAAAATGTTTACATTGGTATTCCCAGGACAAGGCAGCCAGCAACCTGGCATGGGCCGTTTTTTGTTTGAAAACTTCAAGGTCGCTCAGGAAACTTTCGAAGAAGGTTCCGAAGCTCTGAAGCAAGACATGAAAAAGCTGTGCTTCGAAGGTTCTGAAGCTGACTTGGCTTTAACCGAGAACACACAACCCGCTTTGCTGTTGGTCTCCACAGCCACTCAACGTGTGCTGACGAAAGAATTCGGCGTGAAAGCGTCTGTGGCTGCTGGCCACTCTATCGGCGAATACGCAGCCCTTGTCGCAGCGGGCGTGACTCGTTTTGACGAATCCATGCGCGCGGTAAAAACCCGTGGTCAGGCGATGCAGTCTGCCGTTCCAGTGGGTCAAGGCGGCATGGTGGCTGTGTTGGGTCTTGAGCCTGATCAGGTTGAAACACTTTGTAACTACGTTGTGAAAAACTCCGGCGTGGGTCCATTGTCAGCTGCCAATTTCAATTCCCCAGGGCAAATCGTTATTTCCGGTTCACAAAAAGCCATCAACTGGCTGAAGGACAACTTCAAACCAGAGTTGATTTTTGCAGAAGCCCCAAAACGCGCAAAGCTTATCCCATTGACTGTTTCGGCTCCTTTCCATTGTGAAATGATGAAGCCTGCCGAAGACAAGATGAGAGAAGTCCTGACCGCGATGAAATTTGAAACAGCGACCTTCCCGATCATTCAAAACTTCCACGCCAAAGCTGAAACCGACGGTTCCATCCTGCGTGAAAATCTGATTCGTCAGGTGTCAGCCCCTGTGCGCTGGACTCAGAGCATGGAAGTTCTTAAAGGCATGGGTCACTCTCAAGTTATCGAGTGTGGCGCTGGCAAAGTCCTTCAGGGCCTGCTGAAAAAGATCGATGCGGATTTCTTCAAAGTCATGACGACAACTTCCATCGAAGATGTGAAAATTATTGAAGAATTTCTGAAAGCTACGAGTCATTAAAATTTCTTGAGCTTTATTCGGAGTTCGGTCACAGTGTGCTGAAAACAACACAGGTTATTGCTTAAAAGGATTTTGCACATGAGCGGAAAGTCGCTTCAAGGAAAGAAAATTGTTGTCACTGGTGGCAGCCGCGGAATTGGCGCTGCTATCGTTAAGCTTCTTGCTGATGAAGGCGCTCAGGTTGCCTTCACTTACTCTTCCCGCGAAGAGGCCGCTCAACAGGTGGCTCACTCTTTGACCGGCGAAGGTCACTTCTACATCAAAATGGATATCGCGAACGAAGAATCTGTGAACTCTGCTGTAGATCACATTCTGGAAAAATGGAGCGACATCGACGGCGTTGTGAACAATGCCGGCATCACCAAAGACGGATTGCTTCTGCGCATGAAAGCAGAAGATTTCGATTCCGTGGTGAACACCAATCTGCGCGGCACCTTCCTGGTGACCAAAGCCTTTACCAAACCAATGATGAAAGCACGTAAAGGTTCCATCGTGAACATCGTGTCTATCATTGGCGAGACTGGCAACGCAGGTCAGGCGAACTATGCAGCGTCCAAGGCCGGCACGATTGCTTTCAGCAAATCCGTGGCACTGGAACTGGGTTCCCGCAATGTGCGCGTGAACAACGTGGCACCTGGATACATCGCAACTGAAATGACAGATGTTCTTTCTGAAGATGTAAAATCCAAAATGATGGATAAGATTCCCTTGGCAAAAATCGGCGAAGGATCCGATGTGGCACAAGCCGTGCGTTTCCTTTTGAGCGACGAATCCAAGTACATCACCGGTCACACATTGGATGTGAACGGCGGAATGCACATGAACTAAGCTCGCGAATAAACTCGCGAATACTTCATATCGCCTAGGAGCGACATGATAGAGTTCTAACACTAGACTAGACTTGTAATTTAAGTAATATTGAACGCACTATTAGGAGGCATAAATGGCTATTCATCCAAAGGTTAAAGATATCATCGTTGAACAACTTGGCGTAGATCCAGATAAAGTTAAAGCGGAAGCTTCTTTCATCGACGATCTGGGCGCAGACAGCTTGGATATCGTTGAACTTGTGATGGCAATGGAAGAAGAATTCGATCTTGAAATCCCTGACGAAGACGCTGAAAAGCTGAAGACAGTTCAAGACGTAGCTTCTTACCTTGAGAAAAAAGGAAAAGCTTAATTCATTATGAACTCCCGATTTGAACGTCCATCCAAACCACAGAGAAGAGTTGTCGTCACCGGAGTAGGCGCAGTCACTCCCCTTGGTAACACCATTGAGGAGAGCTGGGCAGCTGCAACCCGTGGTCAATCTGGGATCGCCAAGATCACCAAATTCGACACGACAGGCTTTGATGTGACTTTTGCCGGCGAAGTAAAGGGTTTCAACACAGACCAATACGTCGAGAAAAAAGAGCAAAAGAAAATGGACGAGTTCATTCACTACTCGATCGCAGCTTCCAAAATGGCCGTGGAAATGGCCAAGCTGGAACTGACCGAAGAAGTGAAGAATCAAGCGGGAGTCATCATTGGTGTCGGCATCGGTGGTCTTGCGAACATCGAAGAAACCGCCATCAAAATGAAGGAAAGAGGACCGGGCCGTATCAGTCCGTTCTTCATCCCTTCTGTGATCACGAACCTGGCCGCTGGTCAGGTGACGATCTCGTTGGGGCTGAAAGGTCCTAACTATTCTGTGACTTCAGCGTGTGCTTCAGGTGTTCACTCTATCGGGGATGCTGTTCGCTATATTCGCGACGGTGTGACTGATGTGATGCTTGCAGGTGGCGCAGAAAGCACAATCTGTGGACTGGCTGTCGGAGGCTTTGCTTCCATGCGCGCCCTGTCCACCCGCAATGATGCTCCTGAAAAAGCCAGCCGTCCTTGGGATAAAGACCGTGACGGGTTTGTTTTGGCAGAGGGTGCGGCGGTTCTTTGCATCGAATCCCTTGAGCACGCGGTTAAACGTGGCGCCAACATTCTTTGCGAAATCACAGGCTACGGAGTTTCCTCCGATGCTTACCACATGACTTCACCGGCTCCAGAAGGCGCTGGCGGTTATGCGGCGATGTCCATGGCTTTGAAAGACTCTGGCCTGAAAGCGGAAGACATCAACTATATCAACGCTCACGGCACAAGCACGCCGGTGGGTGACGGCCTTGAAACCGCAGCAATCAAACGCTTGCTGGGTGATCATGCGAAAAAGGTCTGGGTTTCCAGCACCAAATCCATGATGGGTCACGCGTTGGGTGCAGCTGGCGCAATTGAATCTGCTTTCTGTGTGATGGCAATTCGCGATCAGGTGGCTCCACCAACGATCAACTTGGAAAATCCAAGTGAAGACTGTGATTTGGATTACGTTCCTAATGAGGCACGTAAAGGTAAAATCACCAATGTCATCAACAACAGCTTTGGTTTCGGTGGAACCAACGCTTCCATGATCTTCTCGAAATACGAAGGATAAGAAATGATTGTCTATGTTGGCTGCGATCACGCTGGGTTGGATTTAAAACTTAAAGTGATGGCGGCTCTTCCAGATATCCAATGGAAGGACATGGGCACTCACTCCGCTGATTCTGTCGACTATCCGGACTATGCCAATCAGGTGTGCCGCGAAGTTGTTAAAGTGGAACTTCAAAATCAAAAGAACAATCTGATTGATTCTCAAAAAGGCCCGGCACTGGGTCTTTTGATCTGTGGCTCTGGGCAGGGTATGGCCATTCGCGCCAACAAGTTTCCACAGATTCGTGCGGCGCTTTGCTGGAACAACGACATCGCCCGCCTGTCCCGCGAACATAATAATGCGAACATTCTTTGCCTGAGCGAACGTTTCACGTCGCCCAATGATGCGGTGAAGATGCTTCAAACGTTCCTGTCGACCTCCTTCGCCGGTGGACGCCACCAGCAGCGTGTCGACAAGCTTTCAAGCGACACTGGTTGTTGAGACTTTTAAATTCCTGTCTTTCAAGGGATACTTTCATCATCTGATTTAACATCACGACTAAAATCAAGACGCAGTTTGAACCTGCGTTAAGGAGTCCGTCTATGCATTCCACATCACTTACTTTATCCCAGGTTGACCCCGAGATTCTGGCAGCCATCAACAAAGAATCCGAACGTCAGCAGTTCGGTCTGGAAATGATCGCTTCTGAAAACTACACCTCCAAAGCCGTGATGGAAGCTCAAGGATCCATCCTGACCAACAAATATGCCGAAGGTTACCCAGGAAAACGCTACTATGGTGGTTGCGTGAATGTGGACACCGTCGAGTCCCTGGCCATTGAAAGAGCGAAAAAACTTTTCGGCGTTCAATATGCCAACGTACAACCGCACTCTGGGTCTCAAGCCAACATGGGTGTTTATCTGGCGGCATGCAAAGCTGGCGAAACCATCCTGGGCATGGATCTTTCTCACGGTGGGCATTTGACTCACGGATCTCCGGTGAACTTCAGCGGGATGTTGTTCAAAGCGGCTTCGTACAAGCTGGATCCGGAAACAGGTCGTTTGAATTATGATACAATCCGCGCCACCGCGAAAGAAACTCAGCCAAAGCTGATCATCGCAGGCTACAGCGCTTATCCGCGCACCTTGGATTTTGCAAAATTCAAAGAGATCGCTGATGAAGTGGGCGCACAGTTGCTGGTGGACATGGCGCACTTTGCGGGTCTTGTGGCAACTGGCCATCACCCGTCCCCGGTTCCCTATGCTGATTACATCACCACGACCACTCACAAAACTTTGCGCGGTCCTCGCGGCGGTATGATTCTGACGAACTCAGAAGAAAAAGCCAAGACCATGAACTCGCGTATCTTCCCCGGCATCCAGGGTGGTCCGCTAGAGCACGTGATTGCCGGCAAGGCCGTGGCCTTCGGCGAAGCTCTTAAACCAGAGTTTAAAGATTATTCCGGCAAAGTTGTCAGCAACGCAAAAGTTTTGGCAGAAGAACTGCTGTCTGCAGGCTTCAAACTTGTGACTGGCGGTACTGATAATCACCTTATTCTGATGGATCTGAGCGATCGCGAAATCACCGGGAAGCTTGCGGAAAATTCTTTGGATGAAGCCGGCATCACTGTGAATAAAAACACTGTGCCAAATGAAAAGCGCTCTCCGTTTGTCACCAGTGGTGTTCGCATTGGAACTCCAGCATTGACCACACGTGGAATGGGTCCTTCTGAAATGAAGCAAATTGCTAAATGGATCGGCCAAGTTCTGAATAATGCGGAAGATACTGCCGTGAAAAACCGCGTGCATGAAGAAGTAAAAGAGCTTTGCAAGCAGTTCCCGATTTACTAAGCACGTCCCAAACCGACAAAGTGTTACGAAGCCCTCAGAAATCTGAGGGCTTTTTTTATGGTTTTAACCAGTAAAAATGCCTTTATTTTAAGCTGGCCTTTGGTCAAAAAATTCTTTGGATCCAAGGGCTTATGTCGTATACTCAATCTATGACACCAGGATGGAATCAGCTCGTTAAATTTGCAGGATGCATTGCCACGTTGGGAACTTTGGGTTCCTGTACGACTTTTCACACACCCCTTTCACGCGAATATCTGGCACCCAACGGCGGAACTAACGCCCGTGTGGCCGCTTCAGATCACAGCCCCCGCATCGAACAGTCTTTGACCTTTGATTGGCCTGTGGATCGCGCACGCATGACCCGTGGGTTCTTACCTAACAAACGCCGCCCGCATCTGGGTATTGATCTGGCAGCGCCTAAAGGAACGCCTATTTTGGCTTCCCAGGCTGGCACCGTGATCTATGCAGGTCGTGAGTTCCGTGGTTACGGAAAGATGGTCCTGATCGAGTCTGGCAACGGCTGGGCGACTCTTTACGCTCACTTTGACAAGATCCTGGTCGCGGAAGGCCAGAAGGTCCGTCAAGGCGAAGTTGTCGGCGCCATGGGCCGCACAGGACGCGCCACCGGGGTTCACCTGCACTTTGAAGTCAGAAAGGACCGCGGACCGATTGACCCGCTTCCGCTTCTTCCTTCAGTCACGGCACAACTATAAATCTTAAAAGCAAAACCCGCTCATAAAAGCGGGTTTTTTATATTCCGAAACGTCCAGCTTGAACGTCTTTATGTTTAAGAAATAAAAAAGGCCACCCCGAGGGGCAGCCTTTTAATTTTCCTAATTTCGTTCAGGAATTAGAACAAGTTCAAGTTAGCAGAAACTGCTACGTTTGTTCTGTCAGAACGGATGTCTTTAGGAGTGAACTGTACGTTTGGATAAACGTAGATGTCACGAGTAACGGAGATACCAACACCAACAGACTGGTATGGCTCCATTTGGATCAGGTCGCCCTGCTCTTCGTACTTAGCAAATTGGAAGTAACCAAATACTGTTCTGAAAGAGTAGTCGTCGTTGAAAGCGTATTCAGCAAACGGGAACAGACCTACACCGTAGTCATAGCGAGAATCGCCAGCAACAGAGAAGGAGCCTTTAGCGATATCTTTATCAAGAGACAAAGACACACCACCCTGCCATTTGGAATCACCGAAATCAGCAAGCACAGTTTGGCTTACAGACAGGTTACCCATCAGGTTGTAGTAATCAGTTTGATCTTCTTCAGTGTAGTGAGAGTAAGTCACGCTGGAGATCATCTGCATGTCCATTGCACGGTAACCGTGGCTGTAGTCCATGTATGGAGTGGAAACTTGAGTACGTTTTACATCAGCACCTTTTCTGGAAGCGCGTGGATCTTGGAAATCCTTAGTGATATCGCCTTCAAGTGGAGCCATGATAACTACGCCAGTACCGAAAGAAAGGTTACCACCTTTGGATACACGGTAGTTAACACCTACGTTACCGGACAAAGCAGTCAAAGACTCGATTGTCGCAGAAGCGCGGTAGTTAGGACGGATAGAATCGAAAGGTTTTTGCAAAGAGCCGCCGTTGTAACCAAGGCTGGATTTGAAAGACCATTGAGACTTGGAACCAAGTTCAGAACGCATACGAGCATTCGTGATCTCTTGATCGATGTCTTCTTTTTTCTCTTCAGACTTTTGAACATCAGACACTTTTACAGTGCTAGTGTTTGCATTTTGGTTTTGTTCTTCTGCCTGAGCAGAAACCGCAACCATAGACCCCGCCAAAATCAGTGACATCAAAATTTGTGTTTTCACTGTTTTCCCTTTCAATAATGGTTAATTATGTTTCTTAATTTGTTATCCGTCTTTCGACGTTTAATTTTCATTTAACTAATTCGGACTCCGGATAATTCCTTTATCCTCAGTGCCAAAAATGGTCCCAATTTGGAGCCACATAGCCCAATAAGCAAGTAAGGTGCCATGACTTTGGTCGAGCGGCAAAGCAAATCTTGACGGATATTTAAAAAAACTTTGTGCCATTTGCTCTTAAATTCGATCTGAGGACATTTTTGTCATTATGAGGTGGTGTCCTTTTGTATCATTACACTTTCACCTTGTGCTAATGACAGAAGACTATGAAGAAAATTCAGTGCCACTTTGGCCCATGTAAACCTACAAGTTGCCGGCCTGATGGGACCTTTGAATACTAATATGAAGGAGGTTCTTATGGCCGATGCTCAAGAACTCAGCCGTGAACGGGCTTTTCTGCATGATGTCGGAGTCAACCTCAACGGAGCCCTCTTTATAGTGGAGCGCCTGATTGAAGAAATCAAAGAAGAGGAAGGTCGATTGGAAAACGATTCCGAGATCGAACGGCTGTTTAACAACCTCGCCACCCGCCTGGCCAAGATCGACAGTCAAGTAAAGAGCCGCCACGGCTTTTTATCCGAATTGCTGGATCTGGAAATCCAAAACGAAAAAAGGAAGAATGCCTTGCGGGACTCTTCCTTAAAATAGTCTGTTATTTGAATTCTTATTTAATCAGGCTGGAAGAACTGCCACCTGTGACCGCCTGATTCAGGTACCCGACCATGCCACGAGGATCCGTCTGGCTTGAGCCCAGCAAAGGCAATTCATTGCCCGGAGAAAGCCACTGATAAAGATCCTGATGCTCGGGTTTGGTTTTATCAAAGTAAATGCGAATACCTTCCTGAATCACGATGCGCCCGTTCTGATAAACTTCCATCGCGGCATAATAAGGATTGCACTCATCATTGCCACACATCGCGTGATAGCGAACGTTGTAGCCGTTCACATCCACACTGCCATCCACGATTTCGGTGCTATAGTGATGACTGGTCACCGGGAACTCGGTGTTATTAATCAAAATGGTCGCCATCACCACGCGGGGGCCTGGCTGCCCTTGCGGTGTCCAGTATCGTTTAACCCCCACGATGTCGGCTTCCAGCCCTTGAGCTGCGGCTTGTTCGCCAGCTTCCTGGGTCTTTGCTCCATCGACAACACTTGCACCCATTTTGTTTTTCGCATAGCGGGCGGCAAATTCAGAATCCTTCTTCGCACACGCGGTCTTCAGACTGCCTGCCAGCAAAGCTGCAAAGATCATTTTGGTTTTCTTCATTTAGCCACTCCTTGTTCGATGGACTTCGAACTTTGAAAGTGCAAAGGCTTCGCCAAGAGCATAAACAGCGGAACTGCCGGAAATCCTTTCTTATTCTCACTGTGAAACGCGTCTCAGAACAAAACACTCCACCCCGGTTCGAACACTTTGCGCCCCCTGTCGCTCAGCTCTTTGACAGACATTCCCCGGGGGCCTAGGCTTATTTCATCGAGGTGTTCACGATGGTCATTCGGCCCAAATACAACTGGTTTAAAATGCTGTTGGTGTGGAAAGGCTCGGTTCTGCCCGAGATTCTGCCGCGCCTGATTTTTATCTTCATTCTTTCTGCGCTGGTGATTTACTTTCACGGCGTGTTTTTTTCAGTCAAAGTCTCTCTGAACCCCACGCCGTTCACTTTGATGGGGATTGCCCTGGCGATCTTTTTGGGGTTTCGCAATTCGGCCGCCTATGACCGTTTCTGGGAAGGGCGTAAGCTGTGGGGATCGCTGCTGAATGTTTCCAGATCCCTGACCCGGCAAGCGCTGACATTCACAGGCCTTGACGCCAATCACACGGAAAGTCGCCGATTCCTGCAGCTGATCATCGCCTTTGCTTATTGCACCAAACACCAGCTGCGCAAAACCGACGCCATGGCTGACTTGCAACGCCTGACTCCGGAACTGACGACGGAGCTGTCCAAGGCGGAATACAAACCCGCGGTGCTGCTACGTCATTTAGGCCAATGGGTTCAGGATCAAAAGAATGCCGGGCGTATCGACAGCATCACGGCCGGCATGTTCGACAAGAACCTGAACGACATGTCTGACATTGTCGGGGGCTGTGAGCGCATCGCCAACACCCCGATCCCGTATCCTTACGCCGTGCTCTTGCATCGCACGGTTTATATTTACTGCGTGCTTTTGCCGTTTGGACTGATGGACAGCATTGGCTGGATGACCCCGTTGATCTGTACATTTGTGGCTTACACCTTTATGGCTTTGGATGCGATCGTGAATCAGATTGAAGAGCCCTTTGGGACTGAGGACAATGACCTGGCATTAAATCAAATGTGCGAAACCATCGAGGTCAGCGTACAGGAAATGCGCGGAGAAAAAATCCCGCACCAAAAACACGGACAAGGTCAGTTCGTGTTCAACTAATAAAAAAGGCATCACGAAACCCGTGATGCCTTTTCAAGTTTGTCTTTATAAAAGAAAACTATTTTTTCGCAACAAGTTTCAAAGTCAATTCGAACTCGTCGTTGATGATTTTGTCGCCAGCAAGTTCTTTGAAGAAGTTGCCAGAACCGTATTTCAGACCCCATTTAGTGCGGTCGATTTTCACAACAGCTTCACCAGTTGCAACACCTTTATCAACAGTCACTTTTGCAGGGAACTCGATCGGGTGAGTACCACCGATCATAGTGAATTCACCTTTTACCAAAACTTCACCTTTGGTTTTGGATGGAGCTACGGAAGTGATTTTAAAAGTGGAAGTTGGGAACTTGCCTGCGTTGAAGAAATCTTCAGTGGACAAGTGACCTACAAGCTTCTTGTTGTAGCCTGCATCTTTCACGTCAGCATTTGTGATCGTAGTCATGTCAACAACCACGTTACCACCGGTCAACTGACCTTTATCAACAGTCACTTCGCCCTCTTTTACGGAGATGCCACCATTGTGGGATTCGCCCACTTTTTTAGTGCCTTTCCATGCCACAGAGCTGGCTTTAGTATCAATTTTATAAACATCAGCCGCTTGTGCATGAGCAGCCACTACCAATACGAACGCAGCCAAAACAGTTTTAAACATTTGCATTTTCTCCTTCGCAATTCCCGTTGTTTAGCTTCACTGTTAACCATCAAAACTTTCCCGCATAATGTAACAGAGATCAACACAGAAAAGAAAACCTCTCCCTAAATCCAATCGTCAGGACTTTCGGGGCACATTGCATTCAAAGCACTCCTTAGCACTCAAGGAATACCAAAGGGGCGCAGTTTCAATTCTTTTTCATTTGGATGGAGCCGTGAACTGCATCGTTCAGACAAAATAGAAAGGGAGTCGATCTGACTCCCTTTTACAAGGCAGGTTTCCCTTCAATGGGACCAGCAACCGAATAAAGATTACTGTGGCCTTGTTCGACTTCAGTATCGCTTATCTGTATTTTTCTGCAAGTCCAGAAAACGTCTGTCCACGCTGTCTGTTGCCTCTTAAAATCAAAGACAAAAGAAAGGGGGCCACCTTGTCATCCCTCGGTCTTGTTTTATCAGGCGGCGGAGCCCGCGGCGCTTACCAGGCAGGAGTCATCAACGCTCTGGCTGAAATCAGCCGCCAGGAAGGCATTGCTTATCCTTTTTCCTACTACACCGGCGTCAGTGCGGGCGCCATCAACACAGCTTTCCTGACGACTGCCGACAACTGCCACATTGGTGCTGCGACAGCCAAACTCACCGAGCTCTGGACCGGCATCAGCGCCGAGCAAGTTTATGTCAGCGATATTTTTTCGTTATCAAAAGGCGGCATTCAGTGGCTGATGGATCTGTCCATGGGCGGAATGAAAAAATCTTCGCCTCATCGATCTTTGCTGGAAACAAAACCGCTGCACGAACTGATCAGAAAAAACTGTGATTTCGGCAATATTCAAAAAAACATCGACGCCAAACGATTCCGTGCGGTGGCGATTTCAGCGCTGGACTATTTCACAACCTCCACTGTCACTTTCATTCAAGGGGAAGAAAAAATCCCCACCTGGACCCGTGTGCGCAAAGTGGGTATTGCAGGAAAGATCACTGCAGAACATGTGATGGCTTCAGCCTCTATCCCGTTGCTTTTTCCCGCCACCACGGTGGACGGACGATTCTTCGGAGATGGCAGTATTCGCAACCAGTCCCCTTGTGCGCCGGCGATTTATATGGGGGCGCGCAAACTGATTGCCATCGGTGTTCGCAAGAAACAGGACATCTGCTTTGCCTCGCAAAAAGTAAACACTCACGAGTCCCCGTCCATTGCCCGGGTCGTCAGTGTGATTCTGAACACGGTTATGATGGATGGTCTGGAAGCCGACATAGAACGCATTGAAAGGATTAATTTAAATCTGCAGAAAATTGCTGCCAGTGAACTTGATAATGTGTCGGTAAAACCTGTGAAACACCTGTGGATTTCCCCATCAGTGGATCTGGGTGAAGTCGCCTCGATGAAAACTGAAAACCTGCCGCCGATGATTCGTTATCTGCTGCGGGGTCTGGGGACTTTGCAGGAAGCCAGCGAGATCGCAAGCTTTCTGTTGTTTGAAAAATCCTATTCCACGGATTTGATTGAAATAGGATACAAGGACGGCATGAACGTCAAAGAGCAGGTTTTGCGCCTGCTCCATGAAGATTAAATCTCGACCTGAATTCCGACTTCAATCACCTGATTCGGTGGAATGCGGAAGAAGGCTGTCGGTCGCTGGGCATTCTTGGACATGATCGCAAACAGACGTTCACGCCAGTGCGCCATGCCGGTTTCACCCGGACGGTTGGGTCCTTTTTCTGCGATGATGGTTTCACGACCCAAAACGAAGGTCGTTTCATTCACGTTAAAGTTGATATCACGCTGACGGCAGGCCTCAAGAATATGTTTCATCTTGGGAATTTCCATAAAGCCGTAGTTGGCAATAATGCGATAGATATTGGGAATGACTTCCTGAATGGAAATACGATCACGTTTGGAAACAAACGGAACTTCCTTGGTCTGAATGGTCAGAATCGCCACGCGCTGATGCAGAACCTTGTTATGTTTCATGTTGTGCAGCAACGGCGCTGGCACACCCCAAGGGTCACCCGCCATATAAATCGCCGTGCCCGGCGCACGCAGAGGCGGCTCACGCAGAAGCTTTTGACAGAAGTCCTCAATCGGCATGGAACGTTCTTTAAGACGTCGGAACAAAATCTGACGCCCTTTTTGCCAGGTCGTCATTAACAGGTAAATGATCGCGCCAATCATCAGTGGCACCCAACCACCATGCGGGATCTTATGAACGTTGGCACCAAAGAAGGCCAGATCCATCACCAGGAAACTGCCAAAGATGGCGGAAGCTTTCAACAGACTCCACTTCCATTTTTGACGGGCCACTTCAAAGGCCAGGATTGTCGTGATTGTTGTCGCACCCGTGACTGCTATTCCGTAAGCCGCAGCAAGATTGCTTGATGTTTTAAACGTCAATACCAACCAGATGACACCGATGAACATGGACCAGTTCACGATCGGGATATAGATCTGTCCGATCTCCTGACTGGAGGTATGGATGATGTTCACACGAGGACAGAATCCCAGCTGGATCGCCTGACGCGTGATTGAGAACACCCCTGTGATCAAGGCTTGAGAGGCAATCACCGTTGCCATCGTGGACAGCATGACCATCGGAAGCAACGCCCACTTGGGCGCAAGCATGTAGAATGGGTTTGAAACCGCTTCGGGATTATTCAAAAGCAAAGCACCCTGACCGAAGTAATTCAATATCAGCGCCGGCAAAGCCACAAAGAACCACGCCAGACGGATCGGCCTTTTACCAAAGTGACCCATATCCGCATAAAGGGCCTCGCCACCCGTCACGACCAGAAACACAGAACCCAACACCAGGAATCCGGCCATTCCGTTATTTATTAAGAACTCGATTCCATGGTGTGGCAGCAAAGCTTCGAAGATATGTAGATTTTCAGCCATCCCGCGAATACCCAGCAACCCCAACACTGTGAACCAGATCAGAAGAATCGGTCCAAAAACAACGCCAATACGAGCTGTGCCGTATTTCTGCATCAAGAATAAAGCATTCATCACAAAGATCGTTAACGGAATAATATACGGATGGAATTGTGGAGCCACCAGCGTCAGACCTTCCATCGCCGAAAGGACCGAGATCGCCGGAGTGATAATTCCATCACCATACAAAAGCGCGGCCCCAAAAAGACCGACAATTGTCATGACCCAGCGACGGCGCGAAACATCCTTAGAGTGCTGGCTGCGCACAGCCAAAGCCATCAACGAAAGAATTCCACCTTCGCCTTTATTGTCTGCTCTGAGGACGAACGCCATGTACTTGATACAGATCGCAAGAACCAGGGTCCAGAAAATCAAAGACAGAATCCCGATCACGTTCTCAGGCGTAGGTGCCAGTCCATAATGACCGAAGCACTCTTTCATGGCGTAAAGAGGACTTGTACCGATATCCCCGAACACCACACCAAGGGCGCCTAAGGCGAGCATTAAAACATTGGAATTATTTTTGTGATGGCCTGAATTTTCGATACCAAAAACCCCGTCTAAGTTGTCGAAACAAGGTTTTAGTCTAGTGAAATTACACTATGATGTCAGCAGTCCCCATGAAGATTTGACGCGCGTTGACTACATTACAGGAAGTTCAGTTGCCTTTATTTTGAGCTTTTTGAGACCATAGATCTATGGCACGGAATGCGCTTTTTCGCTCGAAATGGTTTTTGGCAGCCCTCTTGATCCTGGGATTGATCTACTTTGAGGGCCGCGTTCATGACAGATTGATCGCGAGCCGACAACCTACGTCGACTTCTTACTCTCAATAAACGAGTTCGCATCCAGTTTATAGGCTTTCAAAGCCTCTGTGAACTTCTGGAATCCTTTGGCTTGCTTGACCAACAGGGACTTCATCAACTCGTCCGTCAACTGCCCTTCGGCATTGATGATCTTAAAGACATTCATCATAAAGACGCGTTCCGGGAAGATAAAGGCATTGCGGTATCCGAAAACCCCTTGCAGATGTTCCACCGGACGAAGCGCGCCAAACATCGCGCCCAAACCCACAAAACAAACCGGACGATATTCGAAGGACTCTGGGAACTTCAAGTGATCAATGAAGTACTTCAGAATGCCCGGCATAGAGCCATTGTACTCAGGACACACCACAATCAGACCTTCGCTGCCAAGAACCTTGTTCAAGTATGGCTGCAAAGCTTCAGAAGGTTTTCCATAGTGAATGTCGTCATGCAGATGCTGCTTCAGATCTTTCAGATCGATGATTTCAACAGCTTCACCCAGATCTTTATAGATTCCCTGGATAATTTTGGAAACTTTAAGAGTGTTGGAATCGGGACGGTCTGTACCGGCGATGATGTATTTCATGAGTAATTCTCCTAGACAAAGTCATATACCTTTCGCTGTAATAAAACACAAGACTCAACTGCGAGGAGCTTCATCGTGAATCCAAAAAACTGGTTCGTGCTTACCGAAGGACAGGTCAACGGCCCTTTCGATGTTCAGGAAGTGGAATCCCGTGTGGCCTCTGCCAAGGAAGCTCAAATCTGGGGGCGTGGGCAAAGCGAATGGATGACCCCTATCAAGTGGCGCCAGTCATTGAAGGATTCAAGCCAAGCGGCGGTTTCTGCCAATGAGCCTGAAGGACTTTGGAAAGTTCGCGTGGAAGGCAAAGACCGCCCTCCAATGAAATACTCAGCCCTGATTTCTTTCCTGAAAGGCATGACCGATTTTTCTGCGGTGGATGTGTGTGCGGATAATTCCAATGTTTGGAAGGAAATCTATTCCATTCCCCGCATTGTTGATGATCTGGGCATCAGCCGTCGCTCCCACCCGCGTGTGCCGATGGTGGGAACCCTGGCTTGTGAAAGCCCCAAGGGCGAATTCAGCTGCCGGGTGATTTCCATCAGCGAAGGCGGACTGGGCGTTAACGATGCTCAGAACCTGCAAATTGGCGAACGCTTTAAAGGGACGCTGACCAGTCCCAATCTGTTTGTGACTATCAACACGACTTGCGAAGTGGTTTATGTCGGAAACGACGGCTATGCCGGACTTCGTTTTGTCGGCTTACCAGAAGAATTCAAAAGTTCGATCATCGAATACGTGCGCAAGTTTGCCATGGTTTAAACTGCCATCTATCAAAGCTCTTTAAATAGAAAAAAGTCCGGCGCTATGATGATCTATCAGGAATGTCGTGGCTGCTTCCCTTTCTTGTGATTATCATTCTGCCCGGCTCTGTGTTTGCCGCCCGCAAAACAGAGTGGAGCCTGCATTTGGATTCAAAGCTTGAGGCCACAGCCTTCCCGGAAGAATACGGTGAAGACACCAACTCGGAACTTTATGGTCTGGAACTGATTCCGATTTACCGCTGGAAGTATCTTGAGTCCTGGCGTTTTTTCGTGCGCCCCGTTTTTGTCGCCACCCCGAACAACAACTCTGAAGAAGAACGCTATTTCTTTGATCCCTCCGAAGCCTACCTCCGCTACCAGACGGAAAGCTCTTCCCTGCAGGCGGGATACAATCTTTTCACCTGGGGTGTGACCGATGGCTACAACCCGGTGGATATCGTGAACTCGAAACAGTATTTCGATCCCTTACGCAGCCGAAAACTGGGCGCGCTGTCACTTTCATATTCCCAAACCATGGGAAGCTGGGAGCTGGAGCTGATCTATATCCCACAGAATCGCGGATCACTTCTGCCGGGCACAGAAAGCCGCTGGCTGCCACGGGAGATCTTCGTGCCCCAGACTGCCGACAACGATCTGGTGCTGAATCTTCCCGAAAATCTGCGTTATGATTATTCTTCAAGACAGAGCCTGGGAAATGCCCTGGACAACAATTATGCCTTTCGCCTGCAGCGCAGAGGTGAATTTATCGATGTGGCCCTGACGGGATACGAGGGGGCTGCCAGCTTTCCCTTTGTGGAGCCGGTGGTGACCGGAACCATCGTACAGGTTTCACCCAAAACTGTGATTGATGTCGATCCGGATGTTCTTTTAAACACCTATAACTATCGCATTCGTCAGGGGGGACTTTCTTTTGTGATGAATCAGTGGAACATGCTTTTTAAAACTGTTGGCAGCTATACTCAAAGCCTGGAAGACAACCCGGCTCTGCAAAAATGGACGAATGAAAATGTGCTGGGTCTTGAGAAGACCTTCAATCTGGGTGAAAGCGGTCTGTTGATCGGTATTCTTCAATACTCTTTCGTGAACACGGAAAAGAAGAATGACTCCAATCTGTCTATTACGGAAATCTTCCGCAGTGCCTATATGGCCGGGGGCCGCCTGACATGGAAAGAAGTCTGGGGATTTAATTTGCTGGGACTGTATGACAGCGTCCACGGAAGCACTTATCAGCAGTATTCGCTGAGCCGCCGTTTTTTTGATGCGTGGGTGTTGACGATTACGGCGGACCTTATTCAGGGATCCGCCGACACTCCTTTGGGAGTTTATGGAAAAAACGACTCTTATTCGTTGTCCTTAAGCCGTTCTTTCTGATTTACGGAGTCAGCTGCAATACCAAATCCGAAGATTCCGTCGTCAGCAGCTTGTTGACCTGCAAGGACAAACCTTCTGCCACAGGGATATCCGGCAAAGTCATGCTGACCGACTGCCCCCACAGGGAATCAATAATACGATCCCGGATGGTGGCAGACTTAAAGCGGCGCGAAGGACTGTAACGGGAAATATAAGTCGAATCATAGACCCCCGTCATTCCCAAAGTCGGGTTCACAAACTTTGCCTGCACCTTTCCGTCATCCAGTTTCAAAGTCACTTTGGAATTGAATGGCAAAGTGAAGTTCATAAACGAAATATAAGATCCGGATTTTGGGGCCTGCATTTTCGCATACATGGTTGTTTTCACAGAATACTGCAAACCTTTTCCGGTGATTTGCACATCCTTGTCTGAATAAAGATCAAACAGGAATTTGGCTGACTTGGAATAGTTCATCAGCTCAGGCCAGATAAACAGCTGAACAAAGCGGGAATTCATGATCGTCGAAAAACCCGGAAGTTTGCTGGAACTGATCTGATGCAGCCAGGTATTACCTTTATAAGCCTCACTTAAAACCACATTGATAAAGTCCTTCGGCAGACGCAAAGATGCCGAGCTTGAAGACACCGCGGAACCTTCATCCAGTTTCAAAACTTTTTTGGAATCCTCTGCGACACGAGTGAAGGACACGGCCAAAGTTCCTTTGGCCAGCAAGCCCTCTGTGCCCAGATCCTGAAAACTCTGAACCGACATTGTGACTTCAATATCCGGGCGGGCCACAACAAGTTTGCGGCTGCCGGAGAAATCAAAGGTCACCCCTTCCAGATATTTTTGAACATAGCTTTTAATAAGTTCTTTTTGCGGTTCCACGAAGCTGGCCGAGTCATTTGTGATTTTAGTGACTTCGTTCATCAAGATGTCCGAGAACCCTTCAGCCCCTGAACATTGCACATTGCCGGCCACAACCCACGCGCCCGGATTCCAGGACAGAGCCACAGAATCAACATTGGCGCCCGCTTGTGTGCTTCCCACGTTCGGAGTCACTTTCATTGCAAACTGACCTTCACCGGATTTCAAATTCAGCACAATATCCTTACACTGAGCCTGAACGCGAAAACGGCCGATAATGCCACCCACATTGCGCTCCACCAGATGATCAACCATGACCTCTGCAATCTTGAGTTCTGCCGCCAGACCTTTGGATGAAAGCTCCAGGGCGCTCTGAGAACCGCTCAGGGCGGGCTTTTCAAGGCGGGACTTAATATCAATTGAAATGCCTTTAATGTGGACTGGGATTTCCTGACTTACAACCTGCTGATCAGGAAATTGCCAGTTTGCGGTGAACTCGCGAGTCGTGAGTGTTTTCCACTTTTCTTCAATTAAACTTTGTTGGAATTGTCTAGGTAGTTTCAGTTCGAACTCTGATTCCACAACTGTTTTGGAAAATGCAGGTACAGTTATTAAGAATGTGAGTAGCGTGGCCGATAGTTTTGTTGTCATCATAGAACTTCGTTTCCTCATCATGTCAGACATCATGTTTCTAAGTTACGGCTTCAACTGAAAAATCTAAAGGAACTTTTTTAAGCAGAATCGAAAGAAGACATTCCAATGATAAATACGACAATCGCCAAAATATTTTCAAAAGTTTCCGTCAAAACAGTCTGCATTTCTACCCTTCTTTTTGTTTTTCTGGCCTCTGTCCTTGGTCTGTTCGCTCTGCCTGGTTTACAAACGCAGTACAGTTTAAAGCAATTTTTGCCAGTGGATAATCCGCTGCTACAAAGAGATGAACATACTAAACAGGTGTTTCAGCTTTCAGAAGCCCAGCCCTTTATTGTCACCGCCAAGATCAAAGAAGACGGCGAAACCTGGTTCAGTCACGATAAAATTCAGAGTTTAAAATCCCTCACGGATCTGCTGGCAAATTATCCCGGCGTCAAAGGCACCTTAAGCCTGGCCACCGTACAGGGTGCTGTAAACAATAAAGAGGGCCTGAGCGTCGGCCCCCTGCTGCAAAATCTTCCCCATGAAAAATGGCAGACTGAAACCCTGGCCAATCCCCTGATTTCGCCGACGCTGATTTCAGAAGATGCAAAAACGGCCTCTGTTATTGTCAACATCAAGTCCCTGAACACGAAGGACTTGCTCAGTCTGCGCCAGAATCTGGAGGTCACGGCCACCGCCGCTGTGCCTTTTGCTCACATTGAAATTGGCGGAACTCCGGCCGTCCAGACCGATGTGGGCGTCCTGCTGCAGACCGAGATCCGTAATTTTGTTGTTCTGGGATTTCTGGCGTGCTTTCTGGTGCTGGGATTGATATTTGCCAATTGGTCCCCTTTGATTATTTCATTTGTGACCATCATATTTGCCAACATCATTGTTCTGGCCATCATGGCACTTGCTGGATATCCGTTTTCAGTCCTGTCTACAACAATTCCGATTCTGACCACCGTGGATGTGGTGTCATTGATTATTCATACACTTCTGCGCTACGCCGAAGAACAAAAGAACCAGCCACACCTGACCCATCAGCAACGTGTTGTCTACACGTTCAAAGTTTTGCTGGGACCCAATTTCTTTGCCTCCACAACCACGATGATCGGCTTCTTAAGCCTGTTGATGACCAAGGTTCCGTTGATTCGTGACTATGGCGTAACCGCCGCCGGAGCCATTGTGATTGGCTGGCTGGTCACGACAATGACCCTGTTCCCTATGCTTTATTTTATGCAAGGCCCCAAAGCCCGCGACTGGGCCTGGGCTAAGGCACGCTGGGGCTTGTATCTGTTCCGCCGCTCGGGCATCTGGGCATTTTTAATCATCCTGGTGTGTTCAGCATTGGCGATCAAAGGTCAGGGGCTTTCCTGGTCCGCCCGGTTGTTTGATGACCTGCCTGCGAATCACCAGGTGCGCCTGTCCACTGAAACCATTGATCGGGAACTGGGTGGAATGATTCCGGTTGATATTGAAGTCAAGGGGCCTGCAGATTCATGGAATGAACCAAAATTACTGGCGCGTCTGGATCAACTGTTGTCTGAACTTCGCACTGTCGAAGGTGTCGGCAGCGTCGTGGGACTTCCGGATCTGGTGGCCGCCGCCAATCTGCACCATTCCCGCCTGCCAGCCAGCCGTTCATCAACGGCCGAAATATTTTTCCTTTATTCCTTAAGCAGCGCAAGCCCGCTTAAGAACTTCCTGACTACAGATTCTGCCAACACGCGGATCTCAGTGCGGACCTATGATCTGCCATCCAATCAGCTGCATTCTGTGGTGGATCAAATTCGTGAAAAGGCCAAAGCGGCTTTCCCGCAGATGAATGTCGAGGTCACAGGCATGGGTTCGACCATTCATCACTTGAACAATGAACTTTCCAAAGAACTGATTTTCGGCTTCTGGCATTCGATGATTGCAATCGCCCTGGTGCTGGTGGTGGTCTTCCGCTCTGTTCGCTGGGCCATCGTGGCCTGTATTCCCAATCTGGTGCCGCCGGCAGCTTTACTGGGCTTTCTGGCAATTTCACAAACACCCATCAAACCCAGTGTCGCTATTATCTTTTCGATCGCGCTGGGGTTGGCATTTAACAATACAGTTTATTTGCTGGAGCGGCTTCGTTACATGCAGAAAAAGTCCAAGAGCAAAGAGCTTGAAATCGAACGCACTCTGTGGCGCGAGGGAAATCCTTGTCTTATCTCAAGCCTGACCCTGCTTGCAGGCTTCTCTGTCTTTATGGCGTCTTATTTTGCAATGAACAGGATCTTTGGCTTCTACATGCTACTGTCAATGCTCGCTGGACTGGTTGGTGATTTGATTCTTCTTCCAACCTTGCTGAAAAGTTGCCCTTGGTTGCTCGGTCCCGTACCGTGGAAAAAGGAGAAAGTCATGGCAACAACAGCAATGATACTTTTGACACTATTTGTGGCAATGGCCCCAATTCCAACGCATGCCCAGCTTCCCACTGCGGAAAAGTTGGGTGAAGAAATGAGCCAGCGCCTGCGTTCCCGGGATGAGCAGTTCGTCGTGAAAATGAAGATCATCGAGGCCGACGGCTCAAGCAAAGACCGCGAAATGAAGATTTGGCGGTTCAGCCCTCAAAAAAAAGAGCACTATCTTCTGGTGCGCATGCAAAAGCCGCAGGATTTAAAAGGCACCGCCTTGCTGGCCACCCTGAAAGGTGAACAAGAGGACAAATGGATTTATCTGCCCTCAACCAAACAAACCCGCCGCCTGACCGGCGAATCGGGCCAAGGAGGCATCCTGGGGTCTGAGCTTTCCACCGAGGATTTTGATTTCAATCGCGACCAGGCGGCGCAAAATGTCATCAAAAAAGAGGCTGAAATCGGCGGCAAGAAATATCTGATTGTGGAATCAGACGTCAACGCCACCTCTTCGTCCTATTCCAAAATTATCAGCTACGTTTCATCGGTCGAGTATGTTCCCGTGAAGATGGAATGTTACGACAAACAGGGAAAACTTTTAAAAACCCTGGATTTCACGGGATACAAAAAAGTCTCTGGAGGCAAAATGCGCGCTTCCAAGATCAGCATTAAAAATGTCCAGAATAAAAGAGCCACGGTTATTGGATTGGCCCAGGTGAAGATCGACCAGGGGCTGACGGCCGCGCGCTTTACACCGAAAGCGCTGGCTGAGGATTAGTTCTTTTTGATGTAATCAGCAAACAGGTCATCGACCCGTTCTGGCGGCAGCTGGAACGCGATGGCCCCAAGCTCTTTCAGATAGATCTCCAGAATCTGAACTTCGCTTAAAGTTGGGAATTCGATTTTCATCGCTTTCATCAACAACGCTTCCGCCTCATTGATCATCTTGCCGAACTGGGTTCCGGCGTTTTTCTCCAGATAATAAAGCACAAACAAATAAGGCATATTCTTCACATCCCGCAAAACAGCGCGCAGCCGCTCGCGAATGCCGACAGTTTTAGTGCGCTCCATATTGAAGATATGAGAAATAACGAATTTATAGGCCTCTTCCAAAACCTTGTCTTTTTCCTTCCCGAAATAATAGTAAATCAAGGACCGGGTGACGTTGGATTCTCTGGAGATATCAGACAAGGTCCACTGTAAATGACCTTTGGCCACTTCCATCTTCAGAATAGCGTTACAGACCGCAAAATAGATTTCTTCTTTCGATTCAGTTGCCATCCTGCAATTTTGACAAAAATACCCGAATTCTGTCAATGGAAGCTGCCGAATTCGACAAAAACCCTCATTTCCTGTCAACGCCATAAAGCGACAAAGGTTTTAAATCGAAATAAATTGCCTTCATTCCAACGAAGGAGATTTTTATGTTCGCAGTGAATCATGTTGTCCAGTCCCTGGGTCAAAAATACCTGAAAACATACGGTCAAAGAATGACCGTGAATCATCAAGACATGCTGGCAAAACAAGAAAAGAACTTTGCCAGCCTGAAGCGTTCCATGACCGGCACCCGCATCTATAAGGATTTGCGCCTGTCCCACATCCACTCTTACGAAGAGTTCGTAAACCATGTTCCGGTGTTTGGTTATGACGAATATGCGCCCTATGTCGACATGATCGCTGCAGGCCATAAAGACATTCTTTTCAAAGACAAAGCGGACTATTTTGGTCTTTCTTCCGGCACTTCCGGGAAAGACTCCAAGCGCGTTCCTTATAATGAACGCATGATTCGCATGTTCATCAAATCCCAGAAGCGCATTGCAAGCAAACTGTCCACGTTAGAGCCGAATCTGAATCTGCTGAAAGCAGGTCGTCTGACTTTTGGTTCTGATCCTTATCTGTATTCCCAGAATGGTTTTAAATTTGGTTACATTTCCGGGATTCTGTCCACCCGTGTTCCAAAGGCTTTGGCCAAGAACACCTTCCCTTGCCGGGAGGTGCTGGCTATTTCCAACTGGGACAAAAAGATTGAAATGCTGGTTAACGAATCCATCCAGCAGGACATTCAAGTGGTGAGCGGAATCCCTACTTATATCATTTCTATCTTTGAGGCCGTTTTGCAAAAAACCGGCAAAACCCACATCAACGAAATCTGGCCGAACCTGAAAGTCTTTGTCTATGCAGCCACCCCGATCAAACAATACCAGGAACGCATTGACCGTCTGGTGGGTCACGAACTGAACTATTACGGTGTTTATGCCGCAACGGAAGCCGCTATCGGCCTGCCCTATGAAAAATATGAAAACGGCCGCCAGCGCTATTTCCTGAACCCGGACCTGATTTACTCTTTCACTCCGGTCAATGGACCAAAAAAGAACATCGGCCTGCACCAGATTGAAATGGGCGTGGCTTATTATTTGAATGTCGGCACTCCCAACGGAATGATTCACTATTGCATGAAAGACGTTGTCAGCTTTGATCTGAATAACGGCGATCTCGTATTTGAATTCGTGGGTCGCAAATCCACCGGCATGAACCTGGCCGCGGAAAAAGTCAGCGACGACGAAATTCTGGATTGTTATTTGAACACCAAAAATTCTCACAACGTGGATCTGCGTCACTTCTTCCTGTCCCCGGTCCTGAACAACGGCAAAGCCGCATATCTTTGGACTTTGTTCGTTCCGGAAAAAGCAAACATCAATATGGAAGCCCTGGCTGCGACCCTGGATCAGCAGATGCAAAAACTGAATGGTGACTACCACGACTGCCGCGAATTGGGGGTTCTGGGCCCGGCCCAGGTGCAGATCATGAATGCTGATTATCTGCAGGCGTACTTCGAGAAAAACCGCAGCCGTGGTCAGTTCAAAATGAAAACAACTTTTGAAACAGCGGAAGAATACCTGAGCTTCATCCGCAACAACCTGGAACAGACAGGACTTGCGCAATGATTCTGTGGATGATTTCGGTGGGATTTTTATCAGCGTTTGCGCTGGGGCCTGCAAGCTTCAGCATCATTCGCAGTCTGGTGTCCCGCCGCACCTGGCCCTGGTCCTCGATTGCAGGTTTTTTACTGGGGGATGTGACCTACATCCTTCTGGCAATGGCCCTGCTAAAAAGCCCGTTGTTTCACCAGGAATGGCTTAAGATTACATTGACAGGGATGACCGCCCTGGTCCTGTCAGCTTACTCTTTGAAGGTTCTTCTTTCCAAAGAACAGCCTGCCACAATTGAGATCCCACATCAGGGATTCACCAAGAGCCTGGCTTTGACCCTTTCCAACTTCCACCTAGTTTTGATCTATGCAGGTCTGTTCGTTCACCTGCGGGACGCAAAATCCCTGTGGCTGGGAGTCCTCGTGTATCTTCTGACCTTCGTGGTCAGCTTTCTGGCTCTTTTGTGGGGGCTTAAAAGACTGCACGGGCCTATCAAGCAATTCTTAAGAAAAATCGAAATCGTGGCCGCCTGCGGTTTCTTCTGCTTTTCAATTTATCTTTCTGTGGGGATCCTATGAAGCGTCTTTTTATCCTGGCTCTTTTACTTCCCGGCTCTGCCTTTGCGGACTGTGTTCTTAAGAATGAACTGCAAGGCCAAAAGCATTTTGTCTGTCAGGCCCCGGGCACTTCGAAATCGGTGCACGTGCTGGATCTGAAGGGTGGTTTTTCTGAAACCGCTTATTTCCACGGCTATTTCCTGAAAAAAGAAATCGAGGCTGGTGTCTTGAAGGGTGTTCAGGTCAGAACCGAACGTGCTTTTTCTGCCCTGGACAAAAAGTCTCAGGATCAGCTTTTGTTGATTAAAAAATGTGTGATCGACAACTATCGCGCCAGTGTTTCTGATGAATTTAAATCCGGCCTTAAAAACCTGCACCGAGGATTGAAAGATGCCGGAAGCCAGGTGCCTTGGACTGCGTTTGAAGAAACCAACTACATGGTGGAATTCTCTATCTTTGCTGATTCCATGCAAAGACAGATGGATGAAAGCCCCCGCAAAGGAGCCATGAAGGTTTTTGCCTCCTGCGCGCCTTACTTTATCGGGAACACTCTGGCCAAGCCCTTTAAGTTGCTGGCTCAGGGTTTGAGATCCATTAAAATGGGTTGTACAGGGATCAGTGCATCAGCTAGCAGCTCCAGGGATGGGGCCCTTGTTCATGGTCGCAACTTCGACACGGGCCTTCTGGGTTTCTATGAACCTGAACAGGTCATCGTGATCAATCGCCAGAAAAACGGAACCACGTCTGTGGGGCTGGGTTCTGCGGGGCTGCACTATGCCGGCGGTATCAGCGGTATCAACAACCACGGTCTGTCTGTGAGCTTGCATGAACTGCAAACCGAGGGCACCCAGATTCGCTATGATCGTGGTGAATCCGACATCGCCCCTTACCTGCTGCATTCTGTTCTGTTGAAAGCACGCACCCTTAATGAGGCTATTGCCATGATCCAGACCCGCAAGGGCTTTGGAGCATGGACGTTCTTTATCTCTGACGCCAAAACCGACGAATCCGCTTCCATTGAATTGAGTGGCGACACTGTGGTGGTGGCTCGTCGCGCGCAAAACAAATTCCTGGGTCAGAGCAATCACTTCCTGGGTGGCAAAACCAGTCAGGAAGGTTATGAATACAGCCTGAACAAAACCCTGGAAACCCGCGCGCGTCTGGCGCATGTCGAACGCACCCTGAATGAAGACTTCGGAAAAATTGATACTCAATGGGTGATCAATCGCTTAAGTGGTCACAGCGACGAACTGGTGGGTGCAAGATCCTTTGGTCGCACCACCACGAAACTTTACACCGCCGCGACCCATGTAATGCAGCCAGGCCGCATGCAGTGGTGGATGAGTGTGGCAGAAACCTACCCGACCAACCGTTCACACTTTGTCGGCTTCCGCCTGCTGGGTCCGGGACAAAAAGCTCCGGTGGAAATTCTGGGAACCACCAAAGCGTGGGAAGATCCAACGAAACCTGCCTGGTATGACTCTATGAAATACTATGTGAAGGCCTATCTCGCCAATGAACAGGATCACAGCACGATCACAGGTCTGGATCGCACCCTGGCCTTGCTGGAAACAGCGTCTGCGACCGCAGCTCAAGATGGCGTTTTTGAATTCCCGTACGAATTCATGTGGGCGCGAATCAAGGTTTTGCGTGCAGCCAAAAATATTATGAATGGCCAGCGTGACATGGCTTATAGCGATCTGACTGAAGCTCAAGAGCGTCTGAACACGATCTCGGCCCGCCTGGGTTCAGGACTTCATGACTATGAAAACTTTCAGCTGGATCTGTGGAGATTCCGCGCAGAGACCCTGAAGCCTCAGGCAAAACAATCCCGTGCCGCCCAGGGTGCTTTCCGTCAGGAAGCTCAAGGATTGTTGCAAGGTTTGATTTCCAAATACCCTCGCCAAAGTGAACTTTATGATTTGCAGTGGAGTCTGGGCGAAGAGGCGCAATTATACATTGTCCTTGATGCCGAGATCCGCCTGGGAACTGTGGAATAACTACGGTGTGGTGGCGACAGTCTCGGTCAGGACCCGATCGAGGCTGCCGTCTTTTTTCATAGTCTCAATGGTTTTTGAGAAAATATCGGCAAGACGTTTGCCGTCATCGTTATCCTGAAATGCATAGTACACAACCTGCTCGGACAGAGGCTGGTTCCGGTCAAACTCAATCTGTTTCTGACCGCTTAGTTGCAGCGCCTTCAACCCTGAACGCTCTTCCACGACAAAAGCATCAATCAGGCCCTTACCCAGCTTTTTCATATTCAGCACATCGTCAGCCGCCATTTCAAAGCGGATTTTCTTGTTGCCGATAAGTTCTCGGACGTAAGGATAGCGGAAGGTCAGGCCGACTTTTTTGCCCTCAAGATCTTTCAGGCTTCTGAGTGGTTTGTCTTTTTTGTAGAAGACATAATCCACCTTGCGATAAAAAGCGCTGGATTTAGCAGAGGCCTGAGGAACATAAACATCCAGTGCCGGAAAAAACCCATCCACCTTGTTGTTAGTGAATGCCAAAAGAGTTTTGCCGGTGGGATAAACCAGAATTTCGATTTGGCGGGAATTGCGCTTGGCGATTTCCCGGGTCAGATTGACGAAAAGGCCTTTTTCGGGACTTTCCACCATTAAAGGAATGGCGAAGGTCGCCATAACAATCGGCTTGGCCGAGGCTACAGACGACAGAAGCAGCAATGCTGTTACGTTCGCGATCAAAGACATAACTAAGTAAAGATTTATTGATGGTAATTAGCAAGGCCTTTTCAGCCAGCGCAACGTTACAAATTCAGATATTTTTAAGACCCAAAGTGGAGTTGCGCTTCCCTTGAAAACCTTCGCGCAGAATCACTTCAAAACCCTGGGCTTTCAGTGCGCGCTTCAAATTCCCCTTGCAAGCATAAGTAGTCAGAAGACTTTTCTCCTCTGTACCTTCGCGCAAAATCTTGTTCAGGAACTCTTCTTCCCACAGGTGCGGAGAAGTCTTGGAGCTGAAAGCATCATATAAAATACAGTGATATTTCGACACCAGCTCAACGTCTGCATCAAGGGCTCCGCTGATTTTGCTGACATCTGAAAAATGATTTCTCAAGAAAAACTTAAGATCCTGCGGATCAAGCTCCGTGTTACCACAAACACTTTGCAAAACCTGATCATAAGTTTGCAGCACTTCCGGATGAAGATTCGTGCGATCCTCGTGCAGCCACTGAATGAAAAATTCGCGCAGTTCCGGGACACTTTCATAACTTGTGATCAAGCCCACATCCGCAGACGTTTTTCCCAAAAGCAGTGCTTCGCGCGCGATCACCAGTTCAATGTAAGCAAGCCCCAGGCCCACCACTAGAAAATGAGGTTTCTGCACCTTCTGAAGGATCTGTTTTGCAGGGTCTCCGTAGATCATCAACGTCTCAGCGCATGCTCCGCCCGAGTGATGCATGGTCTCGCCGCGATCGGTGGCGCCGTCTATAGACTCAAGCAGACGCAAACTGGGGCTTGCATCGCCCGTGATCTCAATTTCAAAACCAATATCGGCCCAAGACTTCATTTGATTGACTTCCCGCAGAAAAAACCTGTAAAAGTGCCTATGGAAAAAGGCTGGTTAGGGGTTCCCTATCATACTATCAGTGAGCACTACAATAAACTCTTTGGTGAAAAGGTTTATAAGGTGCCGGTGGCTGTCGTTGACGACTGCCCGAACCGCCGTGGCCTGAAGGGCATGCAGACTTGCGTGTTCTGTGACGTTTGGGGTTCTGCCGCCAACGCCGAAAGCCTTTCCATGGAGCTTCGTGCGCAAATCGAAAAATACCACGGCATTATCAGCAAAAAATATAACGCCAAGGCCTTTTTGATTTACTTCCAGGCCTACACCAACACCTTCACCAAGGTGTCTGCCCTTAGAAACAATTTCGACGTGGCCCTGTCTTATCCTTGGGTGAAGGGCTTCACCGTGGGCACCCGCCCGGACTGCCTTTCAAAGTCTGTCTTGGACCTGTGGCAGGAATATCACGAAAAATCCTTCGTGGCCGTCGAACTGGGTGTGCAGAGCTTCTATAATGACCAGCTGGAGTTCATGCGCCGGGGGCACACCGCGGAAGATTCCATCGCGGCCATTCACAAAATCGCTTCATCCACGACGGCGGATCTGGGCATTCATCTGATTTTTGGAAGTCCCACGGAAACTGATGAACAGATCATCGAAACGGCCAAGATCTGTAACGACCTGCCGATCACCAACGTGAAACTTCACAACCTGCATGTCCTGAAGAACACTCCGCTGGAAGAGATGTATCACAAGGGTGAATTCAGCCCGATCGACAAAGACACCTACACACGTCGTGTAGAGCTGTTCCTGCAGCATCTTTCCCCGCGTTTGGCTTTGCACCGTCTGGCAGCTTATTCTTCGCGCTGGGATGAGCTTGTGGCGCCAGAGTGGACACGAAACAAGATGGGCATGCACCAGCACATTATTGATGTTTTGCGCGCTCACGGCGCTTATCAGTCCCAGAATTTCGCAGCTTTGAACGACTCGGACCTGCTTCTGCAGAAACGCTTGTTCGAAAAATCGCAAAGAACAGACGCAGTCCGTGCTTAGTTTCTGCACAATTTAAGATCGTGTAAGATCAGTACAGGGAAATTTCAGCTTTAAGCCCCCAAATTTAAGGTTTCAGCACTGGACTTTAGTTTTACGAGGTAAAATTACAAGCTCTTGCCAGTTTTGTTTGCACGCGACTTCAGTCAAGAGGAAGTTTTTTTTGCCTATTTGATGGGCAACGTCACAAAAAAATCGGCGTTATTTTTAAAATTGTTCTTGAAACATCACCGAAAGAATTACAAGATCGGAATTGAGAGAGATACCCGGCATATGGATATGTCACCAATTAGAGACCACTAGATATAGTGGCAAGCCGAAAGGCAACTAAGGGGGATTCAAGGGAAACAGCTAAGGATTAGCAACTTCGTTCTCACCAATTACCATACAACTTATATATGCATTAACCAGACCTAAGTCTTTACGAGGGGTGAAGATCTTGGGGCGGGATTTTTTTGCCCAAACGGAACTGGGCAGAGGGGATACAGCCATGTTGGAAACAACAGCTCACATCATGAGAGTTAAAAAGCGCGATGGCACACTGGAGCCAGTGGACGTAACGAAAATCGTTGAGCGCGTAACCAAGAATTGCCAGGGATTGACTCAGGTAGATCCTTTGCGTGTTGCCACTAAGGCTATCAGCGGTCTTTATGATGGTGCTTCCACCAAAGAATTGGATAATCTTTGTATCCAGACAGCATCTTTGCTGATCGGTGAAGACCCAGAGTATTCCCGTCTGGCGGCTCGCCTTCTTTCCACATATATTGACGAAGAAGTTCGTTCTCAGAAGATCCAATCTTTCGCTGACTCTGTAAGCTTCGGCTTCCAGGCAGGCCTTCTTGCTGAGAGCACTTACAAATTCGTTGAAGCCAACAAAGCAGCTCTTTGCGCGGCGATCGAGCCGTACAGAACAGACCGTTTCGAATACTTCGGTCTAAGAACTGTTTATGATCGTTATCTGTTGAAAAACCCAACAACTCGTCAGGTGTTTGAGACTCCTCAATACTTCTTCATGCGTGTTGCCTGCGGTTTGGCGCAATCCGTGGAAGAGGCTATCGAGTTCTATCGTTTGATCTCTTCTCACGATTACATGCCGTCCACCCCGACTTTGTTCAACTCCGGAACTATGCGTCCGCAGATGTCTTCCTGCTATCTTTTGGATTCTCCAAGCGATGACTTGACTGCCATCTATCAGAAATACACGGACATCGCCCTTCTGTCCAAATTCGCCGGCGGTATCGGCGTGGCTTACTCCCGCGTTCGTTCCCGTGGTTCTTTGATCAAAGGAACAAACGGTCACTCCAACGGTATCATCCCTTGGCTGAAAACAATGGATTCTTCCGTTGCAGCGGTAAATCAGGGTGGTAAACGTAAAGGTGCAGCCTGTGTTTATCTTGAAACCTGGCACGGTGACATCGAGGAGTTCCTTGAACTTCGCGACAACACTGGTGACGAAGCAAAACGCGCGCACAATCTGAACCTGGCAAACTGGGTTCCAGACTTGTTCATGAAGCGTGTTGAAGCCGATGCAATGTGGTCTTTGTTCGATCCGAAAGTGGTTCCTCATTTCGTGGACACTTACGGTGAAGAGTTCGAAAAGGCTTACACCGAAGCAGAGGAAAAGAAACTTTACATCAAACAACTTAAAGCTCGTGACCTGTACAGCCGTATGATGAAAACATTGGCTCAGACCGGTAACGGCTGGATGACTTTCAAAGACCATGCGAACTTGAAAGCCAACCAGACTGGCGAAGCTGGAAACGTGATCCACCTTTCCAACCTGTGCACAGAGATCCTTGAAGTGACCTCTGACAAAGAAACTGCGGTGTGCAACCTGGGTTCCGTGAACCTGTCCCGCCACGTGGAAAACGGTCAGTTCAACTTCGAAAAACTGGCTCGTTCTGTTCGCACAGCTGTGAAATACCTGGACCGCGTTGTTGATATCAACTTCTACCCGATCGGCACAGCTCAGGACTCCAACCACAAATGGCGTCCAGTTGGTTTGGGCGTGATGGGTCTTCAGGATGCTTTGTTCCTTATGAAGCTTCCGTTTGACTCTGCAGCGGCTCGTGACCTTTCTGCAAGAGTTCAGGAAGAGATTTATTACAATGCGCTTGTAACTTCCTGCGAACTTGCTGAAAAGCACGGTCCTCACGGCGCTTACGAGCAGACCAAAGCGGCTAAAGGTTTGTTGCAATACGACCTTTGGGGCGTGACACCTTCTCAACCAGAGCGTTTCGAGAAGTTGAAAGAGAAAATCAAAAAGCACGGCCTGAGAAACTCTTTGATGATCGCGATTGCTCCAACAGCAACTATCGCCTCCATCGTGGGTTGCTACGAAGCGATCGAACCACAGGTTTCCAACTTGTTCAAACGTGAGACTCTTTCCGGAGAGTTCATGCAGATCAACAAGTACCTTGTGGGTGACTTGAAAGCGATGGGCATCTGGACTGAAGACGTTCGTAACGAAATCAAACTTCAGGACGGTTCCATCCAGGACGTGGCTATGATTCCTCCACAAATCAAGGAATTGTACCGCACTGTTTGGGAAATCCCGATGAAGTCTTTGGTTGATATGGCTGCGGACCGTGGCGCTTACATCGATCAGGCTCAATCTTTGAACTTGTTCCAGGAAAGCCCGACTATCGGCAAACTTTCCTCCATGTACATGTATGCATGGAAAAAAGGTGTGAAGACGACTTATTACCTTCGCTCTCGTCCTGCGACTAAAATCGCAAAAACGACTGTGAAAGCTTCCAGCAACTCTGCAAATCCAACTGCTTCTGAAAGCATGATGGACGCAGCTCCTGCTCAAGAGGCCAAGAAGTCTTACTCTGACGCAGAAGTGATCGCATGCTCCCTGGAAAATCCGGAAGCCTGCGAAGCTTGTCAGTAATCGCGGCTCGCCCGCGGAGTGCTAAGGGGGCACAAGCCCCCGAAGCTGAACCTGCGCTTTTTTAGCGCGTACTTTTTTGGAGTTTTTTATGATTTTGGATCCTGGCTTTGACCTGACTTTGCGCCCGATGAAATACCCTATTTTCTACGAAATGTACAAAAACGGGATCAAGAACACCTGGACTGTGGATGAAGTTGATTTCTCTACAGACCTTGTGGATCTGCACTCCAAAATGACTGAATCAGAAAAACATCTGATCCGTCGTTTGGTGGCTTTCTTCGCAACAGGTGACTCTATCGTGGGTAACAATCTGGTGTTGAACCTTTACAAGCACGTGAACTCTCCAGAGGGTCGCATGTACTTGTCCCGTCAGCTTTATGAAGAAGCTTTGCACGTTCAGTTCTATCTGACACTTTTGGATAACTACATTCCAAATCCAGATGAACGCGCGGAGGCTTTCGCTGCGGTTGAAAACATCCCGTCCATCAAAAAGAAAGCGGATTTCTGCTACAAATGGATTGATTCCATCAACGAGCTGAATGAACTGAAAACGATCGAAGATCGTCGCCGCTTCCTGATGAACCTGATCTGCTTCGCAACTTGCGTTGAAGGTCTGTTCTTCTATGCAGCCTTCGCTTACGTATACTTCCTGCGCTCCAAAGGTCTTTTGGCTGGTTTGGCATCTGGTACCAACTGGGTCTTCCGTGATGAGTCCATGCACATGGCCTTCGCGATCGAAGTTGTTAAAACAGCTCGCAGAGAAGAACCAGAATTGTTCAACCAGCAAATGGAAGACATGGTTGTGCAAATGCTTGAAGACGCCATCGAATGCGAGATGGAATTTGCTCACGACGTACTGAACCTGGGTGTTGCCGGCTTGTCTGCCAAAGACATGAGACAATATCTTGAGTACTGCGCTGATCAACGCCTTGAAAGCTTGAACATTGCTCCACGCTACAACGTGAAGAATCCGTTCATCTTCATGGAACTTCAGGACATGCAAGAGCTTGCAAACTTCTTCGAAAGACGCGTTTCCGCCTACCAAACAGGCGTATCCGGCGCAGTTGCCTTCGACGAGGCCTTCTAGCCTACGGCTAGGATGTCGTAGCGGCGCTACTCCGGCGAAGCCGGAGTGCATCGGGCCGCGGAGACTGGACTTCATCTGAAAAGCAACATTTTTTGGATCTTCTTTTTTCTAATCTGCATGGGGGTGGGATTTCTGCACGGAGTCCTGCCCCAAGGCATTTCCAGAAGCTATTTCGTCACTCCCCGTAAAATTTCTGTACTGACCACGGATGAAGTCCTGTTCCCGATGAACTTGCGTCAGGAACTGGAAGAAGAACTTCACGTGCGTTTTTCCGTCACGGTGACCCGCGACTGGGAATCAATGATGGCCAACGTGGTGGCCAGCCCTTCCGCCGATTTGATCTTTCTGCCATCATACTGGGCCAACACACTGGCGCATCAGAATCTTTTGGCAAACGTCGCCGGCATTCAAGGTGAATTGCTGCAACGAGTTTCCACTGACTTCGTAAAAAGCCGCAATCCCGAAACCTTTACTTTCCTGCCCATTTACTGGATGAAAACCGGCATTGATACTCCGCTGGACGAAACCTTCCAGGATTATCTGAAAAACAAAAAAGAAACCTTCCTGTTTTTGCTGGCCGATGAAGACCTGCTGCTCAAGCACTTCCAGACCTGGAAAGAGCAGGGGTTGCTTGAGCAAATCAATACAAAAAGAATTCTGACCCTGCAGCTGGATCAACTGAGCAAAGCCAGTGATGAAGGGGCCGTGGAAACCCCGCAGAATCGTGAATTCCGCGGCGGTCCTCACCCGTTTTTGAGTGCCCTTTTGATGTGGGGAGCCGCCATTCCGGCGAACTCCACCCAGAAAGAACTGGCTTTGGAGATTCTTGAGGTTCTGACGAATGTGGAGCACCAGGAAAAGGGATTGCTGGGCACCCCTTTTAATTCGACCTTTTCAACTGTGACGGGAAAAGAGATTCCACTGCACAGACGTGCGGATTTTATCCGCGATCTGCAATTGAAAGACACCCTGATTCTTGAAAGCAAAGATCAGGAAGCGCCTTTGAAACTTAAAAACGATTTCAATTTTATTTTGTAAGAGTGAATGTCGGAGCCGCACGGGCTTCGTTCATCACGGCATTTCCGTCCGCATCGAAGGCCTGCATGATGATTCGCATGCTGTAAACGCCAGAAGCCAAAGCCGCAATATTCAACGAGAAGTTAAAGCGTCCGTTTTTACAAGTGGCATAGTTGGCATTGGAGGCCGTTGCCGGATTTGTATCCACCAGGGTCATTTGTGTCGAACCATTCATCACAATCAGCCTGTGGGACGGATATGTTGAAACATAGCACTCGCCGGTGATTTCGGCTTTGGTGTCTGTGTTTTTCATATTGATGGTGGGAGAGAAAAGCTGAACGGTCAGTTCTTCTGATTTCGGAGTTTTATCCAAAGTATGGGTGCTGGAATCATCTTTTTTATCAGTCAGCAGAGAATCGCCTTCCACCGGCTGACAGGCCGCCAACAGAAGACAAAGACTTGAAAGTCCTGCAAAATATCGTACTGATTTCATGAGCTCCCCCACCTTTATAGAATAAATGAGGTGCGGGGACGCTTAAACGAGTTTTTTCATCAGGTCCAGTTTTGAGACGATTTCCCCGTCCCAAAATGCGATAACGGCGGATTTACTTAAAAAGACCCCGGATTTTTACTTCCAACAGCGGACTTAACCCCGTGGTGATCCAGGTTAATTGGTGGTCTTTATCGAGCAAGGCCGTGGTCGGCGTGGCACGAACTCCATAAAGACCGGCCACCTGACCGCTGATATCCACGCCCACCAGGAAGGTATAACGGCGCTGTTCCACCGTGGCCTGAACAAGATCGCGATCTTCCAGACTTGAAATAGCCAGTACCGATTCTGCGGGAATGATCTTTTCATCGATCAGCTTTTGCATGCGGGAAAGTTCGACCTCACAAGGACCACACCACGTGGCCCAAAACACAATCACCACGGGCTTGCCGGCTTTTTCTGATTCAAACAAGGTTCCATCCAGCAAAGGAACCGCAAACGAAGGAGCTGGCTGGTTTTGTTTTTTGAAGTTTTCAATAATGCCCGGAAGGCGATTGATCAAAACCCACAGGACTGCGACAACCAGCAGTCCATTCACGATTTTTCCAATCAGAGCTTTGTTCATTTAAATGCGCACCACAGAGCGGGTTCTGATCAAAGCCCTTTCAAGAAGCTGTGGGTCCAGGAACAGGAAGTACGTCGAAACCATGACCGTGGCAAAAGGAATCAGACCCATAAAGATGCCGATCCCCGCATGGAACGAAAGCCCCAGCAGCAGGCAAAGATATCTTGTCTTGGGCCAGGCCACCATCGCCGGGAAATAGATTTCAAACAGAATCGTCACATAGCCAATCACCGGGATCACCCACGGAAAATGGCGCAGGAACGAAAAGTCCATCGTCGTCATTTGTGGGTTAGCAAGGACACTCCACAAAGCGGTTCCATCCCACCAACTGCCACCTTTAAGTTTTTCCCACCCGGTGTAAGCATAGATCACAGAAATCTGAACCTGCATCATGCGAATCATCATCGAGCTGACGGTGTCGCTCATTTTAAATGAACTTTTCTTACGGACCAGATTCACAACACTTAATCGTTCACAGCTTTGGGTGAAGGCCATATAGAACAGGAATAACGCCCCGATCACATCCGCCCCGAAATTCACCGCATAATTTCTTTGCAGGAATCCGGCATTAATGAGCCACGCGATCCCCATCAGCCAGCGACCGCCAATCCCCAAGGTCAGCAGAGCCAAAAGCACCACCAGCACCAGGTTCATGACAAAATTCATGCTGTCGGGCCAGAACGTCCACAGAAACAGCGGACGCCCCAGTTCCGGCATCACTTCCAGCGCACGGGTGCGCGGAATCCAGCTGGAGTCTGTGTAAAATTCAAGATTATAGAATCGGGACAGGTTCATATAAAGCAGCGTCGCACACAGCATGATCCGCATATACGCAAGACCCAGCAGACTTTGTGGCGCAAACCAGAACTGATCCCAATGAGCCCAGAGTTTTTTAATCATAGACTCTCCTCATCCCCACCTGCGCAGGAATAGGATTCCCGAACATACTGGACCTCTTTGGACAGGTCACTGACGCTGTCTTCGCGGAAACGCACGGCCTGATCCAGGAATGGAATAGTCTCAATCACATGCTCCATATCCACAGACGTGGCACCCGGATACTGACGACAGAACCATGGTCCCATCAAAACCCTTAAACGCTTGGGATCCAGCACCATATAGCGCATCAATGCCCATTCACGTTTGCGGGTGATGTTCGGCAAAGGACGGTTGTCCTTGGCGGTCTCCAAGGGGAAAAAACCGTAAACCGGCTCTTTGGCCTCTTCACCGGCGTTTTCACCTTCAGTGTACAGATAATTGATGGTGTATTTCAGATACATGGGATGGGCTGGCTCGGGGGAAAAGAAATTCCACCCGGCATTCAAACCCACCGTGTTGGCGTACGGGGTGACCACGTTTGCAGTCACCCGCCCGAAATAGGCACCCACATTGGGCATCACCAACATCACAAAGATATTATATACGATCCAAAGACTCAGAAGAGTCTTAAACAGAAGCTTCACCTTCTTCATCAATGTCGTCCGCCTCACCCAAGAATGGCAACTCTTCTTCTTCGGAAGATTCATCATCAGAGTCAGCGAATAATTGATCGTCTGAAGCCTCATCCAGATCTTCGTCGTTATCAAATGCTACGACAGCTTCTTCCAGCTCGGAATCATCCCCGTCGGTGGATTCGTCCACAGACTCTTCAGAGGATTCATCCATGGAAGCTTCCAAAGTCTCTTCAGATCCTTCCTCAGAGATTTCTTCGCCGTTTTCCGCAGTCACTGCCGGCTTTTTCATGTTTTCCAAAGCAGCGGCTTTCTTTTCAGCTGCCATGGCAACCAAAGAAGTGCCCGCAGCCAAAGCCTCATCGTACTTCGTCAGCCAGTTTTGATCACGTGTGGAAACCGGCTCGCCGAATGCCAAAGCATCACGGATATTCTGAGCGCGTTCCTGGTCACGTTTTTCAGCCTGACGGCGTTTTTCTTCCTCAAAGAAGTTGGAAGAAGTCGCGATGTCTTCAAGCTGTTCCTGGATTTTCATCAGCTCTTCCTCACCTTGAGAGTAAGAACCAATGTAAGTTTCAGACATGCTGTCCGTGATAGTGGAAAGAGTCGGTTTTTCCTCCGCCTGCTGTTCATCAATACCATCCGGCAGAAGTTCATCAATCTGGGACAGGGTTGGAAGCTCTTTCAAGCTTCTCAGGCCGAAGATCTCCAGGAATTTTCTGGTGGTGCCGTACTGCATAGGACGACCTGGAAGTTCGGATTTGCCTTCGAAGCAAACCAGATTTTTCTCCATCAAAGCGCGCAGCAAGTGACCGGATTCAACGCCGCGGATTTCATCCACTTCCGCCTTCACAGTCGGCTGTTTGTAGGCCACGATGGAAAGAACTTCCAAAGCCGGGCCGGAAAGTTTGAACTGACGCGCTTTCAGCGTGCGCTTCAGGAATTCCATATTGTCAATTTTAGTGCGCAACTGGTATCCACCCGGAACTTCTTCCAGGGTCACTCCACGACGGCCGCCAGCGTATTCAACGGCCAGCTGATCCAAAGCACGACGGATTTTGTCGCCACGGATGTTGGTGCCTTTAAACAGAAGTTTCAAAGAAGCCAGACTCACCGGTCTGTCTGAAGCAAACAGCACGCTTTCCACGATGCTTTCAAGGCGTTCTTCCTCGACGAATTCCACTTCTTCAATTTCAGCGGAGTCAAAACCGTCAAGCTCAGTGCCATCAACAGAGACTTCGTCCTCTTCTTCAGAGGCTTCCATCGCGTCCACGTCATCATCAGAAGCTTCCGGAAGGAAACCTTCTGTTTCCTCTTCTTCCTGCAGGAATACAGAGGCGTCGGATTCGATGCCGTCAGCGGAAAGCTCGTCAGTTTCAACGTCAGCTTCAGTTTCGAAGCCTTCAGATTCTTCAGCGTGATTCATTTCTTCGTTGATCAAATCGTCTTTTTCTTCAGACATGGTCCCCTCTACACTTCCGTCACGTCATCTTTAAACAATTCACTCTCAGCAGCCAAGATTTCGTCGTCCGTGGCGATATCATCAACATTTGTGTCAACAAAAGCGATGTCGTCTGTGAGACCAGCACCCAAGTCCATTTGCAGCTGGTTGTTTTCTTCTTCAGTTTCTTCAATATCTGCCAAAAGATCTTCATCAGCGTCGATCTTTTTGGTTTCTTCCATCATTTTTGCCGCGACTTCATCAGCGCGCATGGAATCGTACTCTTCAACACGGCTCAAAACGTCCGTTTCGATCGGTTTTTTGGTATCAACCCAGATGTCAGAATAAGCTTCGGTCTGATACAAACCCACAAAGCCCATTTTACCCAGTTCAAGCAAGGACAGGAAGGTGATCAGGGCCTGGCGGGCACGGTCTTCCGTTGCCGTCACCATCTCCATCATTGTGGTTCTTTGACCGACAATCAGACGATCCTTCATTTCAAGGATACGGCTGGAGATGGACTGGGCTTTCGCCGCCACCTGGTGAATTTTCTTTTTAACGGCACGGGAAATACGACGGTAGCTGGCGATCAAAGAAAACAGGGCGTTGTCCTCAAGAACAATTTCCTCTTCTTTTTCATCCAGCTTTTCACGGGTTCCACGCAACCACACATCACGACCCACCAACGGGCGATCGTAAAGAAGCTTCGCTGCTTCCTGGTACTTTTGGTATTCAAGAAGTTTCTGAACCAGCTCTTTGCGCGGATCTTCAACTTCGATAGCTTCGCCATTTTCGTCGTACTGAGGCAAAAGCATGCGGGATTTGATCTGGATCAGAGTCGCAGCCATGGCCACGAACTCTCCGGCAACTTCCAGATCCAGTTCTTTCATCAATTTGATATATTCAAGGTATTGTTTGGTGATCTCATGAACTTTGATATCCATGATGTCCATTTCCTCTTTACGGATAAGGTAAAGAAGAAGTCCAAGAGGTCCTTCGAATTTAGGCAACTGTACTGTAATACTCATGAAAGATGGTCCCCTCTACCCTTTCACTAAAACCGGAACGCACTTCGCAGTCCCCGTCCAAACGCCGAAGATTGAATCAAGCGGCTTTGGATTATTCAACAACTCTTTAAGGCCCCCACCCGACGTGTTTGCGCCGCAGCAAAGCCTTAAACTCCCACCCCACTCAACGCAAGATTGATCAGGTGCTGAGAACTCCAGTAAACCGGCTCAGCCAGGAAGCGCAACATCCCCGTCAACACAAGCACCATCAAAACCATGCTGGTGATGTGTTCATTCTGTTCAAGCTTATAATTCAAGCTGGCAGGCAGGAAGCGCGCCAGCACCTTGCCACCATCCAGCGGATGCATCGGCAAAAGATTGAAAACAGCTAGGAACATATTAGTCACAATAAAGGTCTGAAGAATCGTCACCGCACCCTTGGCATACATGCCGAAGGAGTAGTATTTCGCCACCAGAGCGATCGCAAAAGCGCCCACCAGCGCCAGCAGGATGTTCGAAAGCGGCCCCGCCAAAGCGATCCAGAACATATCCACGCGCGGATTCTTAAGATTGCGGGAATTCACCGGCACCGGCTTCGCCCAACCAAAAAAGATCGGCGACGAAAACGCAATGGCCGCAATCGGAAGAATCAACGTCCCGACCAAATCCATGTGCGCCACCGGGTTCAGAGTCAAACGACCCATCTGCTCCGCAGTGTTATCCCCACGTAGACGCGCCACCCAACCGTGCGCAAACTCGTGGAAGCAAAGTGCAAAAAGAAAAGGAATAAAGTAGACACCAATCTTGGCGCCGATTTCCATCATATCCATACAACCTCACGCTAAAACACACCTAGACTCATGTCTAGTGCGATAAAACACTTGCACATTTAAAGTGCAATTCAGTCTAACACAGCTTGTTAAAAGAAAAGCTCTCGTCATTCCAAGGTCTTGAATAAATCAGTCAAAAAAGCTACCGTGACCCCCGTTTTAAGAAACTGTTTTAAAACGGTTCTGAATACGTTTTAACAAGAACTGAAGCCCAGCCCCAAGGGCCTTACCTGGCTATGCGGCGAGTTCCGCAGCAGACACATTCCAAAGGAATGGTCGTCCGCGAGGACTGTCCGAAGCCGCAGAGGCAGGTAAGGCCCTTGGGGCTGGGCTTCCGATCGAAGGGAAATAAGATGTCTGATACAACAAATGCGCGTCCGGCGCTGACTGTACTTTCTGAGGATGAAATTGCTTTCCGTGATGCTGTAAGATCTTTTGCAGAATCCGAAATCAAACCTCATGTGACTCACATGGACGAAGAAGCGAAAATGAAACCAGAAATCCTGACGAAGCTTTTCGAAATGGGTTTGATGGGTATCGAGACTCCTGAAAAATGGGGCGGTGCTGGTTCCACATTCTTCATGGCCTGCCTGGCAGTTGAAGAAATCGGCCGCGTGGACGGTTCTGTTTCCGTTCTTGTAGACGTTCAAAACACTCTGACAACAAATGCCTTCCTTAAATGGGGCACTGAAGCTCAGAAGTCCAAGTATCTGGGCCAAATGGCTTCCAAAGACGTGGGCGCTTACGCTTTGTCTGAATCCTCTTCCGGTTCTGATGCTTTCGCATTGAAATTGAAAGCAGAAGACAAAGGTGACAAATGGGTTCTGAACGGTTCCAAACTGTGGATCACCAACGGTAACGAAGCCAACATCTTTATCGTATTTGCCAACATGGCGCCGGAAAAAGGCTACAAAGGCATCACAGCGTTCATCGTTGAACGTGGCTTCAAAGGTTTCACAGTTGGTAAAAAAGAAGACAAATTGGGCATCCGCGCTTCTTCCACTTGCGAATTGTTGTTCGAAAACTGTGAAGTTCCAAAAGAAAACGTTTTGGGCGAAGTCGGCAAAGGCTACAAAATCGCGATCGAAACACTGAACGAAGGCCGTATCGGTATCGGCGCTCAGATGATCGGTATCGCTCAAGGTGCATACGAAGCCGCTTTGGGTTACGTAAAAGGCCGTGAACAGTTCGGCAAACCTATTGCTCACTTCCAGGGCGTTCAGTTCCAATTGGCAGAAATGCGCACTGAACTGGAAGCCGCTCGTTTGATGGTTTACAATGCCGCTCGCCTGAAAGACGCAGGTCTGGACTTCATCGAAGCTGCAGCTATGGCTAAACTGTACTCTTCCCGCGCGGCAGAGAAAATCACTTCCAAAGCCATCGACTTGTTCGGCGGTAATGGCTTCACCAAAGAATATCCAGTTGAGAAATTCTGGCGTGACGCGAAGATCGGTCAGATCTACGAAGGTACAACCAACATGCAGTTGCAAACGATTGCAAAAATGGAATTGGACAAATAGTTCAATCCTTAAGTTGAAACCCGAAAACGGCAGGAATCCCCTGCCGTTTTTTTATGATTTTTCCCGGTAATTTTCGTGCTTCAATTCATCCCGCCCTTAGGCTAATCTTAAAGGCATGAAAATCATCCTTGCACTTCTTCTGGTTTTTCCCGTCCTTTCCTTTGCCAACCCCAAGGCGTTTCGCCTGCACCTTTCCAACGAACCGGGAAGCCTTGACCCGAATAAGCAAAAAACTTCGGCCTCCAGCTATCTGCTGGGAAATCTGTATCGCAATATCTTCACCTTTGATGATCAAAAGGGCCTGGTACCGGATCTGGGCAGCGGCTGCACCCGTGACAAGAAAAAGAATCTGACCTGCCGTCTGAAAAAAGATCTGCGCTGGAGCGACGGCACCCCTTTGACGTCCGAAGACTTCCTGCGCACCTATAAAAAGATTCTCGATCCCAAATCCGCAGCCCCGCGTGCCGATTTGCTTTTCAAAATCAAAAAGGCTCAGGATTATTATGCTGGCAAAGCCAAAGCAGCTGATCTGGGAATCTTTGCCCCGGATGCCCTGACTTTGCGTTTTGAGTTCCAGGATCCAGACCCTGATTTTGAATACAATCTTTCAAGTTTCCTGCTGGCCCCCACCAAAGCGGACCTTGGCGCCTATTCCGGTCCGTACAAACTGGCTGAATGGAAAAAAGGCCAAAAGATCATCCTGACGGCAAATTCGGCATATCAGGGCGGACACCCGCAACGCCCGAATGTGGAGTTTTTGTTCGTTGAAGAAGACACCGTGGCTTTGCAGCTTTATGAAAAGAACGAACTGCAGTTTCTGCGCCGACTCCCGACGTTATTCATTCCAAGCCATAAAAAGCGCCCGGACTTTCACTGGATTCCAGTCACCCGCCTGGACTATCTGGGGTTTGGACCTGAACTGGCAGACAAAGAAGACCTAAGAAAAGCCTTCACCTATTCCTTGAACTACGTAGAGCTTCAGAAGATTTTCTCGTCTGAAGGCCGCCCCGGCTGCATGGGGGTTCCGGATTCCTGGTTTCCGGAAAAAGCGCCTTGTTACGACTTTGACTTAAAGAAAGTTCCCAAGATTCAGAACACTTCAACCTTTACTTTGATGTTCTCAAGCCTTGGGGGCGAAGACCACAAGCGCGCCACGGAATGGATGCAAAACCAGTGGCTGAAAAACGCCGGCCTGAAAACGCATCTCGAGTCCCGCGAAAACAAAGTCTATCTGCAAATTCTGCAGCAGAATCCTCCAGCAGTGTTCCGTAAAGGCGTGGCTCCGGATCGTCCGACCTGTCTTGCAGCCTTAGAGACATTTGCGCCGCTGAGCCCGGAAAACTACATCCGCCTGAAGTCGACAGAGTATGAAAATATTTTGTCCTCACTTGCGAAGGCAGAAAAACCCCAGGATCAGAAAAAATGGTGTCAAACCGGCATGGACTTCCTGATGAAAAAGCACCTGCTGATCCCGCTGGGAGCCATTCATTTCTCAATGCTGGCCAAGCCTGAATTTACGGGATGGAAACTGAATCAAATGAATCAGCTGGACTTGTCCAACCTGCACCAAAGACCCTAGAATAAAACTCATATGAATGCAGCAGCTCAGTCCGTCGACATCCACAAAGATCAGATCATTTTCAGCGAAGGCGATGCAGGTGACTGCGCCTATATCATCGAAAAAGGACGGGTGCTGATTTACATCACCAAAGACAAAGAGGAAATTCCCTTAACTATCCTGGGTGAAGGCGAAATCTTTGGCGAAATGGCCCTGATCGACAATCAAAACCGCTCTGCCAGTGTGCGCGCTTTGGAAGATGTCCGTCTGGCCATCGTCACCAAACAACAGGTTTTGGAACGCGTTTCCACTGCTGACAAAGTCGTTCAGCTTTTGATGCGTGTATTGCTAAAACGCCTGCGCCGCAAAAACATCGGCGGCCCGGGTGGTTCCCGTATTTCTGAAGCTGAATTCGACAATTCAGGCGCGGGTGATGACGGAACTCAAAGTGCGCTGGATCAGATCAAACTTGAAAATCAGATTTTCCAGGCTTTCCAGAACAAGGAATTTGAACTGTTCTATCAGCCGATCGTGAATCTTAAAAACAAAACCATCACGGGCTGCGAGGCCCTTCTGCGCTGGAACTCCCCGCAGCATGGTTTGGTTTCCCCGAATCTTTTCATCGACATCATTGAAAACTCTTCGATGGTGATTCCGATTGGCCATTGGATTATCAATCAGGCCCTGAAAGACCTGCGCACCATTCAAGATCAGCTGCGTCTGAACAAAAAAGATCGCATGTCTGATGACTTCATGATGAGCATTAATATTTCCGGCCGTCAGTTCACGCATTCTGATTTCGTGAACAATCTGGAAGATCTGCGCGAAAAGCATGACCTGCACACCCAGAACATCAAACTTGAAATGACCGAAAGAATCATGATGGATGGCGCGATCGCCATTGATGCTCTAAACCAGTGCCGCAGCCTGGGCTATGCGATTTCCATCGATGATTTCGGAACCGGATTCTCGGGCCTGCAATACCTGACCCAGATGCCGATCAGTTTTCTGAAAATCGACCGTTCATTCGTAATGAAGATTCTGAGTGATCCAAAATCCAAAGCGGTCGTCAGCTCGATCATCCACTTGGCGCACGCCATGGATATCGAAGTCATCGCCGAAGGCATCGAACACCACGAAGAAGCGCTGGTGCTTGAAACTCTGGGCGCTCGTTTTGGCCAGGGGTATTTGTTCTCTAAACCCGTTGATCTGGGCCGCTTCCTGAAACTGATTTAACCGGCAAGGCCCCTTTTTCCAGGGGCTTTTTCTTTTGCAAATACTTTTAAGTTTATATCTTCATTTGATACGGAGTGTGCTTTTTTCACTACTTAGCATCTCTGATTTTGCCCGTATTTTGACTGCAAAAACACCTCGGTCCCGCCGAAAATTTAGGTACTGGGAAAAGAGGTTCGTTTATGAAAAACAATTCCTTTCTGTGGGCCGGTCTACTGGTTCTTTCCGCATGCACCCCGCAAAGTGCCCATCAATCTTCCAGCCTCAGCGACATCACATCATTCAAAATGAATGGCACGACGGCTTTATTCCGCGCATCGGGGGATTCCTCTTCAACAGGGCTTTCCAAAGCCAGCACAGGAAAAATGGATCGTCTTTATAATCTATTGGATTCTGGCGAATACACCCGCCAGATCTGGGTGAATGACCAAGGCATCGAACATGAGCTTGAACTGTCCATTTCTCAGGTAAAGTGGCTTTCCAAGAAATACGCTTTGGTGGTAATTCAGGATGCCTTTATCGGTCTGGTGAATATCCAGAATGGATCCATCATTCGTCTGGAAGAAATGGATATCAATACCCGATCCGTCACTTTGTTTAATGGGCACCTGTTTGCTTTCAGCAGTGATTTGAAAAATCTAAAACGAATGAACCTGGAAACCAAACAGCTTCAAACTCACATCACCCTGCCTGCCAATTACACATTTATCCCAGGCGATCGATTCCTCACCTCCCAGTCAACACTGTGGTGGAATGATGAGGGAGATGTTCCGGACGAAGGCGGCAGCCGCGAGCCGATGCTGATTGATGAAAACTACAATGTGGCAGCCCAAGTAGTACGAACCCTCGACAACGGCGACGAAAACTATCCAACGATAGCTATGACTCCCAATGGGGATATGACCCAAGTTCAAATCACTCCCTATGGCGGCCCACAGGAGTTTTCTTATATTCACCACAACGGGAAATTATTCTCGGTACGATCCAATAGCGGACCGTACCATCATTTGCAAGCAAGCTCACCTGCCATCACAGATGTGGACTTCACCCTGAGCGAAGTAAATATTCACCCGACCGGAGTTGTACACACGCCGGTGGAACAAATCAAACCCTTCACCAGTAACATGAACTATGATACCGGCACCCTGCTATGCCGCGGACAATACACTATCGACTCGGAAAAACGCCATATCGTGACTGGCAGGGGTGTATTGACTGTGGATCTTTCCGCTCCCGTCACCCAGCGATTCCGCTATCAAGAAAACACCCAGCCTGCATGGTCCATATTCATTAACTCCAGCGTTATCAAACCGAGCATTGCGTGCTTTATTTCCGGGGACTTTATTTTCTTCCTGGGAGCTGATAATAAACTACAACGTATTGATCTGACAGACTTCGCCAACGCCACAGCAGAAGTTTTGGTAAATCAAACCGGCATCAAATCCTTCTATGTCGTGGGTAAGCATGTCTTCTTCACCACCAATGAGGGCACCTTCCGTATCCAAAAAGATGGCTCAGGCCTGAAGCAAATGCCCGGTGACTTTAACGTGAACGATATGATCACGGTGAATTAAGCCACTAAGGCGGCAGGGCATTCTTTGCCGCCATTTCCTCTATATTAGCCAATAGGCGTCTCAAACTGAGACTTCTAAACTTGAGAAGATTTCCTAAAGTCTGCAAGACCTTCGCCGATAAGTCTTATGTCTTAAGACAATCAACCAGCTTAAGATTTCATCTGGAGGTCACACGTATGGCTGACAAAAAATTTGATAAACAGATCCCAAACAATGTTGTTTCCCTTGAATCTGCTCGCTGCTGCGGCGAAGGCTGCAAAAAGAAATCCGATAAAGCAGGTTTCTGTGCAGAGCACTTTGATTGGTTTAAAGCCGGCCTGATCACCAAAGAAGGCATGAAGGCGCCGGACTTCGACAAGAAGTTCTACCACTACACGGCAGCAAAAAAAGTGGCTTAACACTGTTCCTATTTCAAATTCATCCGTTAAAAGCCGGGCTCCCACCCGGCTTTTTTTTATTTGTTAGTGGCGTGGCCGGGTTTAAAAATGGCTGAAAAAGGCCCCGAAGATCAAAAGACCGACAAAGAAGAACTTTATTCCGATAGACGTCGCTTCGCGCATGGACATAACTTCTCTTCGGCCCCCTCTTTTGCTACCATAAGTCCAGTTCAAATCTATTAGCACTCCGACGAAGCCGGAGTGGGGTTCGGGGGTCCAACTTGAAAAAAGCCGTCCTTATCACCGGCGCCAGCAGTGGCATCGGTGCCGCCACCGCAATCGAATTTTCCAAAAACGGATACTTTGTCTATCTTATGGGTCGCAACAAAGAGCGCCTGCAGGACGTGGCTTTGAAATGCCGCAGTGGTGCTTCCATCGTCTCCTGTGATCTGTCTGATGAAGCCGCTTTGAACAAGCGCCTGGGTGAAGTCATGGGCGCAAAAATCCACCGCGTGGAATGCGTGGTGAACAATGCCGGCATCTATGAAAGCAACACCACTGACTCGGGATCCGATGAACTGTGGAGTCGTCAGTTTGAAGTTAACATGTTGGGACCATTGCGCATTGTTCGCGCTTTCTTCCCGTACTTCAAAGAACAAGGCGGCGGCAGTATCGTGAATATCTCCTCGACACTGGGACTGCGTCCTCAAGGCCCGACTTCCGCTTATTCAGCGGTGAAAGCCGCCTTGGTGAACTGGACAGAAAGTCTGGCTTTGGAAGGCGGACCTCTGAATATCCGCGCCAATTGCGTGTGCCCAGGCCTGGTCGACACCCCGATTCACCAGTTCCATGCTTTGCCGGACGATCAGAAAAAAGAGACCCTGGATAAAATGGGCGGTTTGCAACCCTTGGGTCGCATCGGAAAGCCTGAAGACATCGCGCGTGCGGTTTACTTCCTGGGCTCGGATCTTTCTTCCTGGACCACAGGGGCTGTGCTTTCTGTCGACGGCGGAATCAATCTGACATGATCATCACCCTTAAAAGCCCCTTTAGCGCCGCGCACTTTTATGCTCAACCCCAATGGGATGAACAAAAGAACCGCGAAACCTTTGGCCGCTGCTACACGCAGTACGGACATGGGCACAACTATGTGCTGGAAGCAGGCTTTCACGGTCAGAATGAAAACTGGCAGACGCAGGCCGATCATTATCAGTCTGTCCTGAATTCGTTGACGACAAAACTGGATCACGAGCATTTGAACTTCGTGATTCCGGAATTTAAAACAAACATTCCGACGACAGAAAACATCTGTCTGTATTTTCTGGAAAAACTAAAAAGTCAGGTGAAGGCCGAAGAAATTTCTTATCTGCGCCTTTACGAGATGGACAACATCTGGACGGAGATCCGCCTATGAGCGAAGACAATAAAGTACGCCTTTCCAAATTGATGGCTGAAAAAGGCATCTGTTCCCGCCGCGAGGCTGATGATTATATTTCCCGCGGGCTGGTGATGGTCAACGGCGAGATCATCGATCAGCTGGGCACCAAGGTCAGCCCGGATGTAAAGATCACACTGGAAGCTCAGGCGCTGAAACAACAAAAACGTCTGGCTACAATTCTTTTAAACAAACCGGTAGGCTATGTTTCCGCCCAACCGGAACCACCCTACCAGCCGGCGATCAAACTGATCACAGCACAAAATCAGTTCGGAAATTCCAAAACCCGCCTGAAAGAAGAACATTTCAAAGGTTTGGCTGTGGCCGGTCGCCTGGATATTGATTCCCAAGGCTTGCTGCTGTTTACGCAGGACGGACGAATCGCAAAAAAAATCATCGGCGAAGAATCCAAGGTCGAAAAAGAATACATCGTGCGTGTGCAAGGTCAGCTGCCACCGGATAAACTGAAGCTTTTGAATTTCGGTCTTTCTTTGGATGGCAAAAAGCTTAAACCTGCCAAAGTCGAATGGCTGAATGAAGATCAGCTGCGCTTTGTTTTGCAGGAAGGTAAAAAACGTCAGATCCGTCGCATGTGTGAACTGGTGGGCTTGAAAGTCACAGGCCTAAAACGTGTGCGCATTGGGAAAATCCGCCTGGGTCAGCTTCCTGAAGGCCAATGGCGCTTCCTTGAAGAGGACGAACGTCTTGATTAGGGCATTGCTGCTGGCTGCATTGGTTTTTGCAGGATTCAACCCGCTGGCGATCGCAGCCAGCAAAGGGGAATCCTACAGCGCAACGATTGAAAACGACACCCGCCGCATGGGCGGACCGAACTCCGATGATGATTATTCAAGCGGTTTTAGATTTGCTTACATCTATGCCGAAGACACCATTCCATCCTGGGCACCCACTTTGACGGAGTGGTCACAGGGACTCAAGAAGGAACTTGAGCAATCAACCACCAACTTCGGCATTTCCCTGAATCAGAAAATCTACACTCCGGAAAACACCGACACCAAAGAACCTATTCTGGATGACCGCCCCTATGCGGCCTGGCTGTACCTGGGGTTTACAGCAAACTACAAAACCGAAACCCACAGCCACAGCCTGGAGCTTGATATCGGTATCGTCGGGCCTCCGGCCATGGGCGAACAGGTTCAAAATGGATTCCACCACATTGTCGATGTGCCCGAAGCACAAGGCTGGGACAATCAAATCGACACCGAGCCGATCGTGCAGGCTTCCTACTTTCAGAAAGTGCGCTTTGTCGATGTGCTGGATAAAACCACCGGCCGCATGTTTGACGTGATTCCCTATGTCGGAGGATCCCTGGGCAATGCCCTGGTTGCTGCACACACCGGCGTGATTGGACGACTGGGAGTCAATATACCGAACGACTTTGGTCCCACCCGCCCCTCAGCTTCAGATGGTGACATGATCAAAGATCCACGCGAAAGCAAAGCCGATCTGCCATGGCGGGCATATGTTTACGGTGCCGCCCGCGGAAATCTGGTGGGGCATAACATCTTTATCGACGGCAGTATCTTTCACAACGGCCCGCATGTGACCCGCAAACCCTTTGTCGCCGAAACGGAATTTGGTTACGGTGTGCAGTACATGAACTTCAGCTTTATCTGGAGATTTGTGACCGTTTCACCCGAGTTTGAAGAACGAGACAACTTCCACAGCTTCGCGTCCATGACCTTGTCGTATTACCACGATCTGGATTAGGGCTTTTTGTCCTTGTTCATGAAATCAAGGCGCAGGTTTTCAAAATACTGAATCTCTTCATCCGTGAAACCGGCCTTGGAGCGTAAAACGCGGTTCACCGGCTCAATTCGCTTGGGCAAACGCAGACGCAAATCCGCCATGCGCTTAAAGAAGTCCTCGCCGGCATCCATCTTTTCCTGACGGCAGATTTCGCGGTACCATTCAGAACCAAAATTAACATGGCCAATTTCGTCGTGATTGATCTGTTTTACGATCTTTTGAATCGGGCCATTCGACCCCAGGCCTTCCAGACGGCGGATCAAAGTATCCCCGGCATCCAGGCCGCTGCCTTCAAGATAACGATGCACGATCAGGATACGATCCAACAAGGTGTCTTCAGCACCGACCGCACGCCAAAGTGCGGAGTGCACCGGCCAATCGCCCCATTTAAACCCCAGGGATTCAATACCCTCCAGGCACATGCGCAGATGTTCGGATTCATTGATGGTGATGGCCACCAGCTCTTCTTTGAAGCCCTGGGGGGCGTCCGGGAACTCGGTCAGGGTTCTTACACCCAGCTCCATGGCCTGAAGTTCGATATTGGCCAGGTCGTGCAGCATGCGGGCCTGCCCTTCAGCAGAAGAAAAGCCCTTTTTCGGGGGGTGAAGCTTTGGATGCAGCAAAAGGACGTCCCTTGCCGGATCTTCAGGCATCTGAGTCCAGGGTTGAGTGAGTTTAAATGCTTCCTCACAGGATTTTTCGATATTGTCTATTTTTTCCCACACATCAGGGACCAAAAAACTGAACATAGCCCCTTTTACATCCCGCTCCCTTTCTTGCCAAATATTTCCTGATTTGGTGCAATAAGTCCCAAGCCTAAGAAGGAGATATATGGGTAAATCATGGAAAACCGCCGGTAAAGTTGAGAAAGCTCAACAAAAAGGCCAAATATTCACCAAACTTGCGCGCGAGATTGCCGTTGCTGCAAAAGCTGGTGGCCCTGATCCCAATGCCAATGCCCGTCTTCGTCTGGCTGTGGATGCAGCTAAAAAAGTTTCCTGCCCGAATGACACTATCGAACGCGCCATCAAAAAAGGTGCGGGTCTTCTGGATGACGGCAAGGTGATCGAAGAGCTGACCTATGAAGGCTATGGCCCTCATGGAGTTGGTGTCATCGTAGAGTGCCAAACGGACAACAAACACAGAACGGCTCCGGACATGCGTCACGCCTTCAAATCCCACGAAGGGAGCATGGGTGAAACCGGCTCTGTTGCATGGATGTTTGATCGCGTGGGCCTGATTGAAGGCACTAAGGACGGATCGTTTGATCCGGATGAAGAAGCCATCGAAGCTGGCGCCAATGAAGTTTCTGCTGACGAAGGCACTTATGAGTTCTTCACTGCCGCTGACGATCTGGATGCGGTTCGTGAAGCACTGACTTCCCGTGGTTGGAAAATCACCAAAGGGGAGCTGTCTTACAAAGCCAAGAACATCACGGAACTTTCTGACGAACAAAGAAAAGACGTCGCAGAGTTCCTGAACTATCTTGACGATATGGACGACACTCACCGCGTTCACGCAACAATTTAACAGGCATTCCCAAAGGGGAGGTTTAAAGACCTCCCCTTTTTTTTACCCGACCAACGGCGCAAACAAAGCCTGTCTTTTGGCAGTTTCAAACCTCGCAGCAACCCTCTTCCACTTGAAAAGCGGCATCGTTCCCAGTGCGCTATAATAAAGGTGCAAAGGAGGTCGTTATGAAATTTGCCCTGTGGCTAACGGCTCTTCTGATGATCGTTCCTCAATTTGTCAAAGGGGCTCCGGAACGCATGACTTCTGATAAAAACGCGTCCAGTGCCACAGAGACAAGTGAAGAACTGAAACGTAAACCGGCCAGTACTCAGAAAGAATCCCCTCTCCTGCCGTGTGCGGGGGAAGCTCATCGGGATAAACTGGGTGATATGGCCCGACTCGAAAGCACGACCCGCGACTGCCCTGCTGAAGGAGCTATTAAAGCTCAGCCTATCAGACCCGCGGATCCGGCTGAACCAGGCCGCCCTCTGAGATATCAGTAGCGCGGTCCTGAAAAAACAAAAAACCCACAACTCGGAGGAAGCTGTGGGTTTTTCGTTTTTAAATTTTAAAATCTTTTACTGTTTCAAAGCCTGAGAGATGAAAGAAATGTTCGTCACATCTTCGCCACGACAGCCTTCATCAGTGCAACGGTTGCTGATCGTACACTGATTTGCACGGTCATAGGCAAAATCCTGAGCACCACGAACAAGGATACCCACGATTTCATTCGTGCGGGCATTAAATACTGCAGAACCCGAGTTGCCGCCATATGTATCCAAATTAGTCACGAAGTAGCCGTTCTTTTGAGAACGCACTTTCGCACCATCAGCGATCTTGGTTGGCAAACCCGATGGATGACCGACAACGTAGATATCATCACCTGGCTGTACTGGAGTCGATTGGATCGCCAATACGCGATGACCACGAACCGGTCTGTCCAAACGAACCAATGCGTAATCCTGAGCGGATGTGTATTCGCGCGCCACGATTTCTTTGCAGGTGTAAACATCGTCAGCAGAAATCGTCTGTGGAGCTGTTTTCGCATCCAGCATACGGAAGCCGAAGACAAAACTGTAAGTGCCGCAATCTTTAGTGCTGATGCAGTGACCAGCCGTTGCAATCAAATCCTCACCAACCAAAGAGCCAGAGCAGTTCGCTGCTGTCGGCTGATCAAAGAATGGCTCGGATTTGCAAAGATCCAATTCGTGACCATAAGTTGTCGTGTTGATTTTGAAGTTGCCTTGGGCATCACGAACCACAGAGCGGGACGGAATCAAAGCCACGGTGGAATCGGCAATTTCGCGAATGTCAGAGCGCTGGACCTGGTACACGTCCACACGGTTGTCTTCGCCATAAATAACTTTTGGAGTGATATTAACAAAACCGACTGAGAACGTTGCTGCAACCGCGACACTGACGGCCGCGACGAATGAATTCCTTTTCACTTTGTCCCCTCTGGACGCTCATCATGAACATCCACCATTACAAGTTTGTGTAATGTGACAGGGAAAGACAACTACTTTTTAGTTTTTAACAAATAATCGAATGCCGTCGCATAAAGCTTAATCTGCTTCAGCATCGAGTGAAGACCATTTGCACGACTCGGCGACAAGTTTCCTTCAAACCCCAAAGCTTTTAAAAACTCTGGCGGAGTCGCCAAAATCTCTGCCGGAGTTGATCCGGAATAAACATTCAACAGCAAACCAACCAAGCCCTTCACAATCAAAGCATCACTGTCACCCTGAAGGTGAACCTGCCCTTGATCATTCAACGAAGCCGACAACCAGACTTGAGACTGGCAACCCTTCACCACGTTCTGCTCGGTCTTCAAAGACTCGGGCATTTCCGGCAAAGCCTTACCCATGTCGATGATTTTCTTATAGCGGTCTTCCCACTGCGCAAGTGCGGAGAAGTCCTGGATAACCTTGTTTTGTTTTTCTTGAATAGTCATATATCTCACCCTGCTTATTCACTTTTCAGTTTGGGAAGTATGGTGAATAGCTCTTCTTCCAGAGACTGCCCCTGCTCACCGATCAATTCATGGAAGGCACTTTTATCCAAATTGGCCACAATCTCAAAGCTCTTTTTGAAAAAGCCCTCTTGATCATCATAATACCCGTTCCACAGCTCGCGAGAGAGCTTTTCCGGGATCACCCAGGACTTTTTTTCGGCCGCTGTGCCGTCAAATCGATTGTGATAGTCCAACAAAGTCATCACCTGGCGCGGGGAAAAATCCAGCATCGCCAAGGCCTCTTCCAAAAGGGCCAGCTCGACATACCAGAGATAATTACTGAACTTTTCCCAGAATTTTAAGCCCGTCTTGCCATAAGAGCTTTTGCAGAAGAACGTCGTGCAGACCACACCGCGGTTGCGCCACACATTGCAGTTCTGGCTTTCTTTATTGAAGTACGGGCACAGCCAGTCCTCGCGCTGACCGAAGTCGCCTTCTTCGCGATTGTTGAACTGGACCTGGTATTTCACCGGCGCGACCAAACCAATGGGAAGTGCGTATTCACGACGCTCAATTTTGTCGCGGAAGATGCGATGAGCTTCCGTGGCAGTACTGTCCAGGAACGTGGCCCCCACCATATAGTTCGCCAAAAAAGGATGGAAGGTGCAGCACTTCAGATCCGCGCGATAATGAATCTTGGCCTTGTTCTGTGGACGTGACATCGCACAGGCATCACAGGTGGCCTTTTTTTCTTCCGGTGCGAATTGCAAAATTTCACGCGGCAGGATGTTTTCATAAATGCGGGGAAGCTGGTACTTTAATAACATCTTTATCCTAAGGGCGAAGCTTGCAACGGTTCACGATACGGTCTTTGACGCTTTTCACTCCGTCAAAGCGCGGGATGGCCGCATCCCACTTCCACACCATATCACGGCAGTTCACAAAATACGGGAAGGCCACTTCGCCTTCGGCGGTGTAACTGGGCTCATCCAGAATTTTCGGCAACACGGTCTTGATCAGGTTTTGCACGGAAGAAGACTTCAGAATGCCGGCTTTTTCCAGATCCAGTGCCACCTCCACCGGAGTCACAAATCCTGTCTGCCCTTCCAGCATCATTTCCGGCAAGACCAGTAAAATGCTGGTCTTGGGATAAACCACGCGGATGAACTGATGAAACTCAACACCACGACCGGCGAATTCTTCGGAAATCTGTTTGTAGATCTCTGGATCCTGCTCGCCGTTGTCGCCAACAAAGATGACTTTATCCGGACGGACTTTCGCCATGACTTCTCTTAAGGTGTAGATTTTGTGAACGTCAGAATCATAATTGGTGCGGTTGATATATTCGCCATCCGGGAAGTTTCCGTTTTCCAGGAACTTTCTGTGGGTGCGCCCCATAAACCAGTCCGGAGCACGGGAAAGATAGACGATCTCAAGATCTGGCTGATCTTTGGCGATCAGGTGATACAATTCGCTCATCCCGGCAAAACGGCTTCTGGAGTCAAAAGCGTATCGGGCGGCCTCAGACAAATCTTTGATGTGGGCCAGCTTGATCGTGTCATCGACATCGCTGACCAAAAGAGTGCGCGCCTGGGCTGACAAGCCCACAAACAGCAAAATAAAAGCAATCCATGTTTTCATTTGGTTAAACCTCCGACTAGCGAAGGTTCTATAACAGAAAAGGCCCTCACTCAAAGGGCCTTTTTCGGGGGCAAAGTAATTACAGGAAATGGCGCGAAACTAAACGCCGTTCGAGTTGAATTTCATCACAAATCGCTCTGGCGTGGCCTCAATCAGGAACAGCCCATCACCATCGCGGAAGGAAAAGCGATTGTCCTGGGTGTGGAACTGCTCAAACAGGGCGCGAGCCTCAGCCCCCCGAGCCTCGAAATGCGCCATCCCCGGACCAATACGCGCCAAAGGCGACTGATGGATGTAGATGGCACAATGATAGTTGTTTTCACCTTTACGAGCGCAGATGAAATTAAGCACTTTCTGAGGCGCTTCCAGCACTTTTCCCCGTCCCACCATAGAATCCTGCTCCGGCCTGTTCATGGCCTCAAAAAGCACGTGCGGGGAACTGTCGTTGGAGCCGTCGTACATGACCGATGCGATATTCACGATCAGCTGCATTCCCAAGAACTGACCTCGGGTTCCGGCCTGAGAAGTCGTCGCCGTCAGAAGCAAAAGCGCAAAAAGAAAAACTCTCATAGAAACGTCCTTGTTGGTTTTTATGAAAGCTTAGCAGTGTCCAAAAGTTTATCAACCGCATTCCCTAACATGTCACCTGACTAGTTCCTGCATACCCCTTTGAGACGCCTCACTATGAGATGAAATAACCTCGTTATTACAATATGTTACGAGGCATTTTTAGGGCATATCCGCCGTTTTTATGGCGCACCCCTTGCTCTATGTAAAAGCAAGAACATGAAACCTGACCAAGGGGGACTTATGAAAACATTCATCACTATCGCAATCCTGGCTTTCTCTTGCACTTCCTTCGCATGGAGCAGCCGCGATGCCGCTTCCAAAGAATACACGTTTAAATACAAACTTTCCGGCCAGACTCTGGAACTTAAAAAATCCGCAGGCAGCTACGAAGAAGCTTACGAACAAGCAGCCCAACAGTGCTTCAGCTTCTACAAAGGTGCTGGCAGAGTTTCAGAAGACCGCGGTTTGGATATCATCGACGTTTGCGCAAACCCACGCTCCTAAGACGCGCCGCACTCATGAACCTGCTATCTTGCTCGAGCCCCCTTGCTCGCTTATATTGGGATAGCAATTCAATGAGGTTATAAATGGGTATTCTGAAGTCCATCGGTCAATTTTTGGTAGGTAAAGATCCAGACATCTTTGATGAAAAGGGTCAGGTCTCTCATAAACTTCCTAAGAAAAAATGGGAAGCTTGGCACAATCGCACCAAAACAGATCCAGAGTACAACTGGAGAAACCACACTGGCATCACTGGTGCGGCAAAAAAGAAAAACAACTAGTTTCTAGTTGAAATTAAAAGAGCCCCAAGAGGGCTCTTTTTGTTTTTAGGGGCTACTAAGATCCGAGCTTCTCCGAAAGACTTTTCACCAGCTCCTGGGCATCGCCTGACGGCTTCACCACAAAAATATCATCCACCTGACGCCCCCACGTATGCACACGGGCGGACTTGATACTCATCCCCGCATCACTCAGGGCTTTGGCAGCAGACGCGAGCAACCCCGGCTGATCGGCTCCTTTAAAGCTGACCACCCATTCCTTGTCATCCGCACTGACGATCTGAATCGTATCAAACTTCACCGCCGGCACGGGCTTGCTTTGCACCGACGCATTTTCGATCATTTTGGACAATGCTGTCAGATTGCGGGAACTGGTCACCTGGAACCAGTCATAGACACCGACCTTGGGCAGCGTATGAATGGAGGCATGACGAATCCCCAGACCCAATGAATACAACTGGCCTACATAGTCACTCAAAAGACCGCGACGGTCTTTCTTGTCATGGAAGCGGATCCACAACTCGCCCTTGCGCGTTTTCAGCATGCGTGGTTTTAACGAGACCTCGCTGGTTTCAGCTTTCTTCAAGTCGTCCACCAGATCTGTTAAAGAAACACTTTCAAGCAACTGAAGGCCCAGCTCTTCCACCACTTCAGCACTTAGATTCAACTTCTTGCGTTTCTTTAGCGACTCGAAATCAAAATAGTTCTGCGCACGTTTGGATTGAAGATTTAAGACCAAGTCCTTTAAAAGCTTCGCCTTCCAGTCATTCCACGCTTCGGGATTGGTGGCCCGAATGTCGATGGCCGTGAACAGCGCCAATCTTAAAAGGCGCGCATCGGAAATGCCTTTTTCCCGCAGTTCCTGCCAGACCTTGGGGTCTTTCGGGTTCTTGCGGAAGGCGGCTTGCGAAAGCTCCAGATGGTTTTGCACCATCCACTTTACTTCATCCGTAAACGCTTTTGAAAATCCATAGCTTCGGAAGTCTCTTTCAACAATCATCACGCCCAGGTCCGAGTGATGCTCGGCGCTTTCCAGCCCCTTGGCAAGATCGTGATACAAACAGGACCAGGTCAGAATCTTCCAGTCTTCCCTGGTCAGATCCTTGCTGATGAATTTCATCGGCCCCAGTTCAGAGGGCTTTTTATAGATACGTTTTACTTCACGACACGCCTGCATGATATGGGAATCAGCAGTGAATCTGTGATATTGATCGTGCTGAACATAACCCACCAGGCGACGCACTTCCGGCACCAGTTTGTCGATCAGGCGCGAACGAAACACACTGACCAGAAACTCGTCGGATTCTTTCACATCCAAAACTTCATCCAGTGCTTTACCGCGGCGTTTGGCCATGGTTTTCACCAGCTTATCGGGAATGAGTGAATCCAGATTCTCGCGGACTTTCTTTTGCACCAGCACGCGGGGACTCTTATGTAACGCAGCTAAAAAATCCTCGAACTTTTTAAAAGTGCCACTTTCAATTTTGCGCAGATCTTTTTCAGAGGCTTCGGCAACTTCAACAATCCAGTCCGAATAGAAGCTGACCCGGGAAAGACCGCGCTGCAAGTTGCGCATGAAGTCCTTGTGGGACTTAAAGCCCATCCATTTTCCCAGATCAAACTGCACGGCGCTGGATAAAATGTCCCCGTGACCGTCCAGATGAAGCTTCTGCCGCAAGCTCAGGAAATAACTGCGATAGTACTGAAGCACATTCAGGGCGTGGCCGGGATTGTTGAATTTTTCCGCGAACAGCTCATAGATCTGCAGCCCCTGCTCCAGATCACGCAAGCCCCCGGGGCCGAACTTGATATTGGGCTCCAGATAATTGGTGATGGAATCAAAACGCTTTTCGCGGTTCTTGCGTTCATCTTTGATGGCTTTAAGCAGGATGCGACGGAAGTGCTTTTTGCGGGTCCAGATGTTCTTTTGCTGCTCAAACAGCTTGCGCGCCCCTTCGGCAGTCAAAGGCTTTGCTTTTAACAGCGCCAGAATGTCGAAGGCTTCAACCCCTTCGGTCCAGTCGTCCATATTCAAAGGCATGCGATAGCGAAGCTTTAAACCGCGCTCGTGCAGATGATCGGTGAAGGCTTTAACTTGCGCTTCATCACCACAAAAAAGGATGTCGATATCGGATTTGGGACTTAGCTCACCACGGGCCCAGGACCCCAGCATGATGGGATGGGTGTCGCGCCACTGCGGATTTTCTTTCAGGATTTCTTCTAATTTGGTGCCCAGCCAGTGGGACAGACTTTCCGAGGAAAAACAAAACACCTGGCGCACATCCCCGTCCGGTGTCATCAGAGGGGGAGTCAGGATTTCCTGCGCCTGTTGAAACTGCTCGGCTGTCAAAAACGTCTTGTGGGCCATAAAGTCCTCTGACTTTAAAGGATCACCGAATTTGCCAGCCGACTCAAGTTTAAACGCGCTCGACGATCTCTTTCCATTTAGCGACCTGATTCATAACATCCAAAGGACTTGTCTGCATCAGCGGGAACTTTTGCAGCTCTTCCATCAGGGACTTCATTTTCTCGCCCACTCGAGCCGCTTCCGGATCCACGTTCACCACCACGGGTTCTACGTAAACCTCGTCCGACGTCAAAGAATCCAGCAACGACAATTGGCTGCTGGCCTGAACACGTTTGGATTCGATATCACGCAGAAGGCTTTTTGCACGCTTGGTGACGGTTGCCGGCAAGCCCGCAAGCTCGGCCACCTGAACCCCGTAAGATTTCAGTGCCGGTCCCTTGACAAGAGTATGCAGGAAACGGATTTCACCGTTTCTTTCTGCCACCGTCATGTGGGCATTGGTGATCTGACCGAAGCTTTGATCCAACGATGTCAGTTCGTGATAGTGAGTGGCAAAGAAGGTCAAAGCCTTCACATCACTCAAAAGATGTTCAAGGATGGATTGCGCCAGACACATACCATCGAAGGTGCTGGTCCCACGCCCCACTTCATCCAGGATGACCAAAGAATCTTTGGTGGCATTTTTCAGCATCGCGGATGTTTCAGTCATCTCGACCATGAATGTGGACAGGCCTTCAGACAACTGATCACTCGCCCCGATACGGGTGAAGATCGCATCAAAGATCGGCATTTCAGCCTCGTCACACGGAACGAAAGAACCCATTTGCGCAAGAATGGCATTCAACGCCACCTGACGCATCAATGTGGACTTACCGGCCATGTTGGGACCTGTCAGCAACAGGCAGGAATGCTGGCGAAGCTCCAGATCATTGGCAACGAAGTTCTTTTTCACCGTCTGCTCAACCACCGGGTGGCGGCTGGCTTTCATTTTCAAAGAACCATCCGCCGAGAATTTCGGGCGAACGTATTTTTCTTCAAGGCTTAGCCATGCAAGGCTTGCCACCACATCGACTTCACTGCACTCGTGGGCCAGTGCCAACAGCCCCGGACACTGAGCCAGGACTTCTTTGCGAAGCGCTTCAAAGAATTCAAATTCAAGGTCGGCACGCTTGGTGTTGGCGCTCAGAACTTTTCTTTCAAGTTCGATCAGTTCATCTGTGCAATAGCGTTCCGCATTGGTCAAAGTCTGCTTGCGCTGATAGTGCGCCGGCGCTTTGTCTTTATGGGAATTGGTGATTTCAATGTAATAGCCAAAGACGTTGTTATAGCGGATCTTCAGGCTGGAAATACCGGTCTTTTCTTTTTCTTCAGCTTCCATGCGAGACACCATGGCCTGCGCATTGGTGGAAAGTTCAATCAGCTCGTCCAGTTCCGGAGACACACCATTGCGGATCAAATAACCCTGCTTGGTCGCCAAAGGTGGATCCTCAACCATGGTGCGTTCGATTTTGTACGCCAGATCACGAAGGCCTTCAAAGTTGGCCTTGCCACCCGTTGCGTGAACCAAAACCTCCAAAGCACTGATGCCCGCGTGCACACTGCCCGCCAATGCCAGCAGATCACGACCATTGCACTGAGGCTGGGAAATCTTACCCAGACGTCTTTCGATATCACCCATCTGGCCCAGAATCTGACGAACGCGTTTTAATTCCAGAACGTGACTGCGCCAGAACTCAACAGAGCTCAGACGTTGTTCGATCGCATTCAAATCACGCAGTGGGAAGCTCAACCACTGACGCAGCAAACGGCTGCCGGCCGAAGTCTGCGTGCGGTTGATAGCATGGAACAAACTACCCAGGCCTTCGCCCTTGTAGGTCGAGAAAACTTCCAGATGACGAAGCGTCGTACTGGAGATTTCCAGTCGATGTTCAAGGTCACGCATCACAAACGGAGAAATAGTCGCCAAGGATTCTTCGCCAGACATATTGCCGACATAGGAAACCAAACGAGCTGCCGACATCGGCGCCTCGTTTTTAAGAAGCGGATGAAGCAGGTCTGCGATGTCCTCGTGATGACTGATCAGTACGCCATCCACACCCGTCAGCAAAGATTCATCTTCTTTCGCGATAACGATCTCGGCTACCGGCAGAATCTGCAGGAAGCGCAAAAGCTCGGTGGTCTTTTTGGAACGGAAGAAGAATGCCTCGCCTGTTGTGGTGTCCAGGAAGCTTAAGGATTCCGAGTCAAGACTGACCAGATAGTGCGGCTTTGTGCCATCCAGCGTGTCGGAATCATAGACCATCCCCGGCGTCAGAACGCGGGTCACACCACGCTTCACGATGCCTTTGGCAAGTTTTGGATCTTCGAGCTGATCACAGATGGCGATCTTGAATCCTGCGGCCAGAAGTTTATTGATCGGACCTGCGATAGAGTGATGAGGCACTCCGCACATCGGCGTTTCGTCCTGGGATTTCTTATTTCTTTGAGTCAGTGCAATTCCCAGCACCGGAGCTGCTTTCACAGCATCATCAAAGAACATCTCAAAGAAGTCCCCCATGCGGAAAAGAAGGATTTTATCTTGGTGGACAGACTTGATGTCCCAGAACTGTTTCATGAGTGGCGTAAGATTCGACATAGGCCAAAAAAATTAACGAAACCCCGCCCGAGTTTCACCCAAAAACCCCAAAATAACGCACCGCGCCCCTCAAAAGGTACCTGCTTACTTTTTCCGAAGCGCTGCGCCGAAATCCAGACGCATTTTTCATTCAAAATTTGTCCATTTTGCAGCCACATTTCTCACTGTTTTTGCAAAACCGTGTTGCCATGCCAAGAAAGATAGTTCCGGCTTCTGCCGATCTTCCGTACCATATCGTCGCACGATCCCGAAATCGAGAGTGGTTCCCAATCCCCCGCCCCGCGGTTTGGTCGATCATGGAAGACTATCTTTTCTTTGTTTCTTACGCCTACGGAATCGAAATATTGTCATTCGTTTTGATGGATAACCACTTCCATTTGATGGCCAGAGACCCCAAGCAAAAGCTAGGCGAAGCCATGAACTATTTCATGAAAGAGACCAGCAGACACATAAGCACAAAAGCTGGAATGATAAATCAAATCTATGGAGGCAGATACCACAAGACTCTTATCAGCAATCCACTCTATTATTTGCACGCTTATAAATACATATACAGAAATCCCGTAGAGGCAGGCCTCTGCGGTCAAGTGCAGGACTACCAACACTCCACGCTTTCGATTTCCCTGGGATTTCATCGACTGAATTTTCCAGTATACCCAGACAACACTTTATTCGAATCACCAGACGCCATACTAGCGTGGCTAAATTCCGCACCGGCCCCTGAAGATAAGGAATTGGTTCAAAGAGCACTTCGAAAGTCCGAGTTTAAAATTCCAACGGTAAAAAAGAATGAGCGCCCGCACAGACTGTCCAATTCTTGGTATTGAACAATCTTTTGCGCAGCGCTTCGGAAAAAGTAAGCAGGTACCTTTTATTATTTATTCGAGGGCTTTTAGGAGTTTGGTGTAGATGCCGTCGAAGCCGCCGTTGCTCATGATCAGGATGACGTCGCCTTTGTGGGCTTTGGATTTCAAGGCTGCGACGATGTCGTCCGCTGTATCAAAATCTGCCGCAGACACTTGGGTTTTCTTCAAATCATCCACCAGTTCGTGAGTCGAGAATCTGTTTTCCGCATCGATCTTGGTTTGATCAAAAGCTTTTGCCAGAAGAACTTCGTGAGATCCCTTGAAAGCCTCCACATAGTCTTTCTGGAAGACTTTACGACGGGACGTCGCACTTCGTGGTTCAAACACCGAGAACACCTTGCGGCCCGGGTATTTTTTCTGAATGCCTTTCACTGTTTCACGCACCGCTGTTGGGTGGTGGGCGAAATCTTCAATCACCAAAATACCGTTGGGTTCACCCAGAATTTCCTGACGGCGTTTCACACCTTCGAAGGATTCCAAGGCGATCTGAATGCGGTTTTCAGAGAAGCCCAGCATTTTGGACATCGCCACCACCGCCGTCGCATTCAGAACGTTGTATTCACCAGTGATCTGCATTGCATATGGGCCCATGATCTCGCCACGGTGATGAACTTCAAAACCCAGACCATTGGCGTTTTGGAACATGATCTTCGCGCGGAAATCAGCCTCTGCACCAAAACCGTAAGTGAAAGAATTCTTGCACTTGGAAAGCTTGCGAAGCTCCATCACATTGGCGTCTTCCGCACAGGCCAGCAACGTTCCATTTTCTGGAATAAGATCCATCAAACGAGCGAAGGATTTCTTCACGTCATCCAAATCCTTATAGATATCCGCGTGGTCAAACTCCACCGAAGTCAGGATGACGTGTTTTGGACGATAGTGAATGAACTTTGGAACTTTATCGAAGAAGGCCGTGTCGTATTCATCACCTTCGATGATGAAGTAATTGCCTTCCGGATTTTTGAAACTTTGCGAGAAATTCTTGGGAATCCCCCCGATCAGGAAGCCCGGTTTTACTCCGGCATTTTCCGCCACCCAGGCCATCATCGAAGTGGTCGTGGTTTTTCCGTGAGTCCCGGATATCACAACGCTTTCACGATTTTCGATGATGAATTCACCCATTGCTTTTGGCAAAGAAGTATACGGTATGCCCAGCTTCATCAGCTCCTGAGCTTCTTCGTTGTTCGCGGAAATCACGTTCCCCACGATCACGAAGTCTGGCTTTGGATGCAGGTTTTCGGCCTTGTAGCCTTTCATAATATTGATACCCAGGCCTTCAAGCTGGGTCGACATCGGAGGATACGGATTGGAATCACTGCCGGTGATTTTAAAGCCACGGTCTTTCAAAAGACCTGCCATGGAGGCCATCGCCGTCCCGCAAATACCCATCAAGTGAATGTGACTGCCTGGTTTGATATTCATCTTAAAGTCCACTTCTTCTGTAGTTTTCAACAATCCAATTATGAATTTCCGGACGCAATTTGCCAAAGGCTTTGTTATCAGATCCGTACAGGACCCGATTGGACAGAATGATCACACTCAAGTCCATCTTTGGATCATACCAGACGGAAGTTCCCGTAAAGCCCGTATGCCCGATGGAATCCAAAGAGAAATAAGTCCCGCAGCTTGCAGAACCCGGTGTTGGCATCATGTAACCCATTGCCCAGTCCCCTTTGCCTTCCGGCAAAGCTCTTTTGGCAAACAACTGAGCTGTTTTCTGGCGGATGGAATAACGGGCAATCCCCATCAAGTGCGAACGCAGATGCAAAGAGAACCAGCCGGCATCATCAATACTGCCGAACAGACCCGCATGAGTTGAAACCCCACCCAGAGCCCACGCATTCAGATCATGCACTTCACCCTGAACCAACTTGCGACGAACCGGACACTCCTCAGTCGGCGCATACAAAGAAGCCTTGTGAGCAGCCTTGTTATCCGGATGGAATTCCAAAGTCGTGCCCAGATAGAATTTATTTTTGATATCAGTCCAGACGTCATCCAAAGACTTGTCATAAAGCTTTTCAATGATGAAGCCCAAAACCAAAAAGCCCACGTCAGAATAAACCGCAGTTTCCTGCTTTTCGATTTTCAGGTTTTGCAGCATGCCCTGAAGCTGTTCACGGCGTTTATCACGCGGCAAAGAGGTGTTGATCTCCTGATACAGCGGCAACCACCAGGCCAGCCCTGAACTGTGGGTCAAAAGCTCAGTGATGCGGGTTTCTTTATGCGCAAACCATGGCAGAAGGTCCGCCACTTTGGTTTCAAAGTTCCACTTGCCAGCCTCAAAAGCCTGAACCATGGCCTGGGTCGTGAAAATCACTTTCGTCAAACTTGCCAGATCATAATAGGCATAAGTGTTACCCACCGCCACATCACAGATGATACGGCCGCCCTGATAAGCACGCACCATCACACCCGGAGTGGTGTCACGAATGCGGTCTTCAAGTTGGGTGATCAGATTTTTTTCCAGTACAGAAAATTTCATTAGGGACGTCCTCCGGTATCGATTGTCAGAACGGTGCGGTTGTTCGCCACCACCAGTTCACAGGGAGTATTAAAGGGCACAGGTCGTTGCACCGGAGCATGTCCGGCTTCAAGACCCTTAAAGAGCGGAATTTCCAGATCCGCAGCCCAGCGTTTAAAGACCAATTGAGTTTTATCTTCGGTGCCATTGGGTTCATTGCCCCCAATGAAATCACCCAGTACAATGCCGTGACATTTCTTCAGAATGCCAGCCTGACGGAACTGCTCAAACATACGATCAATGCGATAGCCGCGCTCACCGATATCCTCGACAAACAACAAGCGACGATCTGCATCGACCTGCCACGGAGTTCCCAGCGTGGACTGTAAAACCGTCAGATTGCCACCCACGATTTTGGATTTCAGGGTTTTCACCTGACGAGCGGCCTCATTCAGAGGTTTCAATTTTTTAAATTCAACCTGGCGGGTTTTTCCAAACAGAATGTCATGAATCTCTTTTTCATGTTTGGCAGAAACAAGATTTCGTCCCAGACGATCCAACAACGGCGCATGCAAACTGGACCAGCCCCATTCCTGATTCACGAATGTGTGCAAAGAGGAAATGTCGCTGATACCAATCAGCAGCTTCGGCTCTTTCGGTTTTTTCATTTTTGCCAGGAAAGGAATCAGACGATTGCTGCCATACCCCCCGCGCAAACACCAGATCACCCGGGAATCCCTGGATTCAATGGCGGCTTTCATAAACTGCCAGCGCGCCTCATCTTCATGAGCGTGCAGGAAATGCGGCTTGATGATGCCCTTGGGGATGTGCGGCTGCAGATTCCATTTTTCCAGGAACGCGCGCGCGCCTTCCACCTCTTCAGGTTTGGAAGGATAACCCGGAGCCACCACATCAATCACATCATTTTCTTTCAAAAACTTCCAGGTCATTGTCTATACTCTCTTGATGATGTCTTTGATGGCTTTTTTGTGTTTCTTACCGGTAAAGATCTCGTCGATCTCTTTCGGCTTCAAAAGCTTCTGGATCTGATCGTCCACCAGAAGTTTGTCTTTCAGATGTTCTCCGTAAGACAGGGAATGACAAAGACGCTGCACCAATGCATACGCATCTTCACGAATCATTCCTTTTTGGATCAGCGCCAGCAACACGTGGGAGCTGAAAATCTGCCCTTGAGAACTTTCAATATTGTCCATCATGCGTTTTTTGTTCACATCCAGACCATCCAACAAAATGCTCATGCGATTGCAGGCATAGTCCGCCACAATGAAAGCATCCGGGAACACCACGCGCTCAACCGAAGAATGGCTGATGTCGCGTTCATGCCAAAGCGCCACGTTTTCAAATCCAGCAATGGCATAACCACGCAGCAAACGGGAAAGACCGGTGATATTTTCCGCACTGATAGGATTCTTTTTGTGAGGCATTGCCGAAGAGCCTTTTTGCCCCTTGGTGAAGCCTTCGGTCACTTCAGCCACATCACTGCGCTGAAGATGGCGAAGTTCCACCGCCAAGCGCTCAAGCCCTGTTCCGAACAAGGCCAGGGCCGAAAGCATTTCGGCATGACGGTCGCGCGGGATCACCTGGGTTGCGATCGTTTCAGTTTTCAATTTCAGCTTTTTAGCCACCAAGGACTCAATTTTTGGAGCCTGAGAAGAATAAGTCCCCACCGCACCACTGAGTTTGCAGATCATCATGTTATCAAGAGCGGATTTCACACGTTTTTTATTGCGCTGGGTTTCAGCCAGGAAGCCCGCCATCTTGAATCCGAAAGTGGTTGGTTCGGCAAACATGCCGTGCGTGCGTCCGGCACACAGGGTTTCCGCATGCCTGGTCACCAGAGTTTTCAGGGATTTTTCCAGAGCGACAATGGATTTCATCAGAACGACCCCGGCTTCACGCACCTGCAAGCTGAAGGCGGTATCCAGCACATCCGACGAGGTCATACCGTAATGGATGAACTTTCCCTGCGGGCCGACGTTTTCAGCCAGATTTGAAACAAAGGCGATGACGTCGTGTTTGGTTTCTCGTTCGATTTCAGAGATTCTTTTTACATTGAAGCGAGCTTTTTGAGCGATGATCTTGGCTGCGTTCTTGGGGATGATGCCAAGCTGGGATTGAACCTGCGCCACCGCAATTTCAACTTCCATCATTTTTCCGAACTTGTGGTCGGCGTCCCAAAGAAGGCCCATTTCCGGGCGGGTGTATCTCTCAATCACGGATTTTGTTCCTTTCGCTTCTTCTCTTTTTGCTCTTTCAGAAGTTTTTCTTTCCACCAGTTGACGATCTGAAGCTGGATGCGCTCATGATTGTCAAAGTAAGATCCCCAACTGTAATGCGGCCACACTTCGGGCCCATCCAGATGAAGGTTGCCATAACCAGCACGTCCGCGACGGGCCGTCTGCTTTTCAGCAAACACCGGGAAGCGTGAAGCCCCCAGTTGCGCATAAGTATAGTAATACTCCTGAGGGAAGCTTAGAATCTGCGGATCCGACAACGACATGCGCGCCGTCAGCAGCTTCTTCATGCGATCACTGCGCACAGTCAGGTATTCTTTATTGAATCGCTGCACCGTCGGAATTCGCATCCACACATCAAATTGATCTGCCAATGAAGTTCTTTGCAAAACCATCATGTTTTCATGAGTCCATGGCGAAGACAGATCATCCACCACCAGTGTGTGCAGCGGCAGGCGATCGCGTTCAAAGCACTGCTGCAATCCCACGCGGTAACGAACCCAGCACCACTCAGGCTCTAAAGCCCCTTCAGGGAAGAAGTATTTTCCCAGGCGCTCATTCAGGAAGTAAGTTTCTTCGCTGGAAAGCATCCAGATGATTTGCTCCAGACGGAACAGACCTTGTTTTTCACCCGACAGTTCAAGTCCAGTGATAGACTTGCCACCACCAAAGGACACGTCCATGATCTGATGCGGGCGCATGACTTCAACACCTTTGCTGGCAAGCCAGGTCAGGGATTTCTCAAGACCGTTGCGAGTCGCCTGACGAACCAGAAATGACGACGACAAAGGAACGGCCGCCCCCACAGAAGCTCCGCGCGCATTCGGGGCATAAGTGGTACCAGCCCACTGATGCGCCAGATGCAAAATCCAGCTCTGATCAAAACTCAAAGCTTCAAGATGCTTGTAAAGATTTTTCGCGGTTTTATCAACACTGCTGCCGGCGATGAATTCTTTGACTGGTGCTGCCAGTGAAGACTGATCCAGTTTGTATTTGCTGACCGGACCTTTGAATTCAAAAGGACCTTCCTTCAGCCACAATGTGAAACCGTTGGAAACCTCATCGTAAGGATCATCCGAATACAAACGCTCAAGCTGGGACTCGGAAACGCGTTCGTTGCGCAGAAAACCAAAAGGACCTTCAACGTCTTCAGAGGGCCACACGCCCAGCTTTGAAGACACATCAACAAGAGTTGTTTTAATACCTTCTTTCGCCAAGGCCGCCGCCAGCCAATGACCGCGACCAAATGCTGAAATCAAGATAACGGGACTGCCCAGTTCCATCGCCGAGATAATCTCCTGTTTTTGAATTGAATTAGAATCCTAAAGGCTCTTAATGATTAGAAAATCACGAATTGATAAAGTCAAAGGTGCGCACTGCATCCAAAGGGTTTCCCGGGGCTTTTTCTTGTGATTTACCTTCGCCCCCTCTAGAATACGCCCATCAGGGGGAAACCATGCGTATTTTTACTCTTATCGCCCTAATTTTGTGCACTTCTTTTGCCTGGGCTAAGGACACACCATCCAGCTTCTTTGATCTTTCCGCGAACTCGCTTTCCGGCAAAAAGGTCAACTTCTCCACGTACCGGGGCAAGGTTGTTTTGGTGGTCAACACCGCTTCACAATGCGGGTTCACTCCTCAACTAAAAGAGCTGGAAGAAATGTACAAAAAATATGCAGACCGCGGTTTCGTGGTTCTGGGCTTTCCTTCCAACGACTTCAAACAGGAAAAGGGAACGAACGACGAAGTTCAGACTTTTGCCGCCAAGGAATTTGGCGTGACCTTCCCGTTGTTTGATAAAGCACCGGTCAGTGGCAAGGACATCCAGCCGGTTTATCAATTCCTGACGACACAAAAACCAGGATTGATCTTCAAAGACGTGGCCTGGAACTTTGAAAAGTTCCTTATCAACCGCAAAGGTCAGGTGGTTGAACGCTGGAGCTCAATCACCAAACCGTCCTCGGACTCCATCACAAAAACTGTGGAAAAGGCCCTGAACGAACCCCTCTAAAAAGTCCGGCGTCCCAAAGCGAGACAATCCGCCGATTTCTGGACTCCGTTTTGATACTTTGCTTTGAAGTTTTGCCCCTTTTGATTCGATAATATCAAGAGGGGGACCTTGTGAAAACCACAGCTCGATCACTTACATACAGCCTTCTGATTCTACTTGCTTTGGGGCTTAGCCTACCCTCAAAATCCCTGGCTCAGTCTGATCACAAATCCTACCTTATTTCCCAGGTTGACGCGGACGAAGCCTATGATCCATTCACTGATTATTCTGAATTTGAAGAAGAATCCGACGAAGAAGCTGACATCAACTTTTTCCGCAACGGCCGCTTCTTCACAATTGGTCTTGCGGGTGGTATGCGCGGATTCACCGGCAACTTTGCGGATGCGTATTCCTCGGCGCCAACTTTTGGTATTTTCCTGACTTACTTCTTTGACCTGCGTCTGGCGATGAGCCTGGGCTTCCAGACTGGTGACCACGCAGTGAAGTTCTCTGTAAACAACCAGGCCAAAACCTACGAAGGCAACGTGTCCATCACGGCCGTGAACTTTGATTTGAAATATTACATGAACACCCAGAACGTGACCCGCGGTCTTGCGGATCTGAATCCATACATCCTGGGCGGCTTGGGTCAGTTCTATCGCACATACACAATTGCGGGCCTTGATGGCTTCAGCCGTGACTCGACAATGGGTTTTGATATCGGTGCGGGTTTAGAGATCCCCTTGATGCGCAAAAAAGCCTACCTGGGCTTGCAAGGGACCTATCACTATGTGAACTTCAGCGACGAGAATAAGTCCTATGTGGACGGCACTGAAAAGCTGGATAAGAATCTGACCGGTGACTTCTATAACTTCCTGGTGATCCTGGGGATGAACTTCTAATCATCCCGCATTTCTGACCAGACTAACTGACAAAGACCCCAATGACTTGCAGCAAAAGGCCCACGATAATCACAACCGGGCCTGCCCACCTCAGAACAAACATCCAATGCGGATACATTGAATAGCTGACGAACTTGTCCTTGTCGACAAAGCCCAGCTCTTTTTCCTTGTCTGAAACGCCGCGATTGAAGGCGATCAAAATACCCAGCGCCACCAATGGCAACAACCAGTTGATCAGCAATGAATCCAGATTTTCAATCAGTGACCGGCCACCCACGCGGATGTCCTTAAAGATCGAACTGGAAAGCGCCGGCAGAACCGTCAGCATCAAAGCAATCGCTCCGGAATACCAGGTCGCTTTACCACGTTCCATTTCTTTCTTGGCATCCACCCAGTTGGACACGACAACTTCCAGCAAACCAATACTGGCATTCAGTGCCGCCATATAAAGACACGCAAAGAACGCCAGACCAAACAGCGTGCCGCCACGGATCCCCAACAGGTACTTCGGCAAGACTTCAAACATCAACGCCGGATCAGTCAACGGCACATTGGACGCCTGGAAAGCCACCGGGAAAATCATCACCACGGCAACCAGTGAAATCACCGTATCCACGATCGTCACACGGAAACCCGCCGTCGGAACGTGGTCTTCTTCACGCATGTAAGAACCAAAGGTCACCATCGTGCCAAAGCCCACTGAAAGCGTGAAGAACACATGCCCTAATGCGTGGTTGATGGAATCCCAGCTCAGCTTTGAAAAGTCCGGATAAAACAGGAAGCGCAAAACCTCCGGCGTTGAAGGCAGCGAGAACGAACGCATGACCAGAATAATAACCAGCACTGCAAACAGCGGCATGGTGTAGCCGATCCAGCGCTCCAGCCCCTGCTGCACCCCTTTTACGACCACAACAACCGTGATCAGGATGTGCGCACTGGCCAGCATCAACTGCAGCCAGCCATTGGACATCAAGGCCGCCAGATTGGTTTTGTCAGTCAGTTGTTCGGGACTGGAAAATAAAGAAACCAGGAATTGGGTCAGAAAGTGCAAAACCCAGCCACTGATAACCGAATAATAAGACAAGACGACAATACTGACCATCACGGCCAGTCGCCCGACCCAGCGGAAATTCACGCCGGTCTTGGCGCTCATCTGCTGGGTCGCCACGATCACCGAACGACGCGTGCCTTTACCCAGCATCAGCTCGGCAATCAGCAGCGGAGCACCAATGGCCAAAGCCAGCAGACCATAAAGCAAAATGAAGGCACCGCCTCCATTTTCGCCCACGACATAGGGAAAACGCCACAGATTTCCCAGACCACAGGCAGAGCCGATGGCCAGAAGATAGAATCCATAGCGTGTTTTCCACGAGCCGCGTTTACTAGCCATTATCCGGTCCACCACGGCGTGATTTCATACAGAAGATACGAATCGGCATCCCGTGAAGGTCCCAGTTCGTTTTAATGTGTTTAATCAGGAAGCGGCGATAGGAATTCGTCACACCATCCGGATGATTCGCAAATGCGATAAATGCCGGAGGCTGCTGATATGTCTGAGTCAGATAATAGAACTTCACGTTCGTCGTACCCCAAACCGGAGCCGGAGCTTTACGAATGGTTTCGAAGAAGAAGTCATTCAGCTCTGCCGTTGGAACACGGAAGGTCATCTGATGAGCGACTTTTTCAATCACCTCAAACAGGTCTTCCAGACCGTAACCGGTTTTGGCACTGGTGAAGACAACGTGAACGTCAGTGAAGAAGTGGAACACACGTTCAACCTGCTCACGGAAGGTCTTGCGGTATTCAGGAACTTCCTTGCCACCCAAGTCTGACTTATTCGCCACGACGATCACACCTTTGTGATCTTCCAGAATCGCCTGCATGATACGCGCATCCTGATCTGTCGGGCCGACAGTTCCATCCACCATCAACAGCACGATATCCGCACGACGAATGGCTTCCTGGGATTTGAAGGCAGAAATGATTTCCAGATCCTCTTCACGTTTTGCAGAACGACGAAGACCGGCGGTATCCACCAAAGTGTACTTTTTCTCGTTATAAACGAAAGGGGAATCGACAGAGTCAATAGTCGTACCGGCAACATCCGAAACGATCATACGATTGAAGCCCAGAATCGCATTACAGATAGAGCTCTTACCCACGTTCGGTTTACCGACGATGGCGATATTCATGCCCTCTTTCACCGTTCCTGGATTTTCAGGGATCTGCGCCACAACCCATTCAAGGATTTCAGCCAGACCACGGCGCTGCTCAAAAGAGGCCGCAATCACGTCCACGCCGAACTCATAGAAGTCAGCTTTGGCCATATCCTGATCCTGATCGCTGTCGACCTTGTTGATCACCAGAAGGAACGGCTTGCCAGTTTGTTTCGCCACGCGAATGATGTCACGGTCTTCAGGCACCAGACCCACACGCCCATCCATCACTGCCACGATCAGATCCACCGAGTGCAGGAACTCAGTCACCTGTTCTTTGATCAGCTTGGAGAAAATATCGCCGGCTTCCGTGATACCGCCCGTGTCGATCAGGTCGAATTGCTTGCCCCAGATATCGACAGGTTCGATCATGATGTCACGAGTAACACCCGCCTGGTTTTTCACCACGGCTTTGCGGGTTTCAGTGATGATATTAAACAGTGTTGATTTACCGACATTCGGGCGACCGATGATCGCCACTTTCGGCGAGAAATCAGTCTTTAGAGTCGACGACATATCCAAGCTCCTTCATCATGCGTTTATTGGAGAACCACTCGGGCTTGGATGCCACGTTCAGGTCCAGGAAGATTTTTTCTCCCATCAGTTTTTCAATTTCCTTGCGGGCTTCCATACCGATCTGCTTGATCACGCTGGCGCCTTTTCCGATCACGATCGCTTTGTGGCTGTCTTTGGACACCACGATCTCGGCATAGATCTTTGGAACCGGCTTGGCTTCTTCTTCAAACTTCACGATGCGAACCGCGATAGAATACGGGATTTCATGGTGAAGCGCCTCAAAGCACTGTTCACGGACGATTTCCGCCGCCATTTCACGCACGTTTTCGTTCGTAAACAACTCAGTGTCATAAAGTGGAGCCGGAGACTCTGGCAGCAATTCCATGAACTCAATCAGAAGTGCTTCACGCTCTTCCTGATCGTTTTTGGAGTCTTTCACGGACACAGAGAAGGCTTTACCACCCTTGTCCTCGACCATCTTGCGAAGAATCATCACACGGTGGGCTTTTTCCTCAATATCCGTTTTGGTGATCACGGCGATCCATGGCTTGCCGCTTTTGGAAACCAGGTCGATGACCTTTTCAGCGTTTTCCGGTTTTTCCTCATCCACCGCAATGATCGCCAAAAGCGCATCAGAGCTGTTGATAACATCATGGGCTTCCTGTGCCAGGAAACCATTCAAACCCTCATCGGCTTTGATCAAACCCGGAGCATCCACAAAGATCACCTGACCTTTATCTGTGCTCCAGATGCCCAGAATGCGGCGGCGGGTTGTCTGAGGTTTTGAAGAGACGATAGAGACCTTTTCGTCCACAAGGAAGTTCATCAACGTGCTCTTCCCCGCGTTCGGCTGTCCGATCAGACCTAAAAATCCAGCTTTGTAACTCATCTTAATTCGTCTCCTTGTACTTCATCTCAAGGGCATTCTTTGCCGCCATTTGCTCGGCGTTTTTCTTACTGCGGCCCCGCCCTTGAGCCCAGACATCATCTTTTACTTTTACACAAACCAGGAACTCCCGATCATGCGGGGGCCCTTCCTCCGCCAGCACTTCATAGCGTGGCGTTTCTTTCGAGGACTTCTGCACCAGTTCCTGCAGACGGGTTTTATAATCCCGCTCGAAGTCCTCATGCCCACACACCCGATCCGCCAAAGGAACAAATTCCTGACGAATAAAGCTGCGAGCCACTTCAAAACCGCCGTCCAGGTACAGCGCCCCGACAATGGCTTCAAACGAAGAGGCTATCAGGCGCGGTTTCTGCGCGCCCCCGGTCAGGGCTTCGCCCTTTCCCAGTTGCATGAGTTTATTCAAACCCATTTCCAGTGCCAGTTCGGACAGAACCTCTTCATTGACGATACTGGCACGTTTCTTTGACAATCCACCTTCAGTGTCGGTCGGGAATTTTTCATACAAAAACTCTCCCACGACCAGATCCAAAACAGCATCACCCAGGAATTCGAGCTTTTCATTGTGCTCAACGGTGTTTCTCAGCTCGTTGGCAAAACTCTTGTGGGTCAGCGCTCTTTCCAGCAGTGCCGGTTTCTTAAAGTGATACCCTACACGCTCTTCAAGACTCTTTCGGCCCTGATCACTCATGACAGAACCTCGCCGATCAGATGACCTTCCATGTGTTGTTTGTTGGAATGATCATAGCCTGTCACTTTCACATCGACTTCCTGACCCGCCCAGTGATCTAGGAAGCTTTCAGCACCGGAAATATCCACTGGCCAGTAATCATGACTTAGACCCTGTCCGCCTTTGGCGGCATTTTTCAGGACCAGCACACGCTTGGTACTGCCGATCTGATTCCGGGCTTGTTCGGTGTAACGACTGATACTCAGTTCGCGCAGACGTGCCGCTCTTTCCGCGCGCACATGCGGATACACAGAAACATCCATAGCCGCCGCACGGGTGCCCTGACGTTCGCTGTACGGGAATACGTGCAGCTTGGTCCACGGCAGATCTTTCAGGCAGTTGTAGGTGTCCTGGAACTGCTCTTCGGTTTCAGTTGGGAAACCCGTGATGACATCCATCCCGACAAAGCTGCCGGGAACACGGTCCGCAATCGCGCGCAGAGATTTTTGCACGTCTTCTTGCGTGTATTTGCGCTTCATATGGAAAAGCACATCGGTGTTGGCACTTTGAATGCTCATATGGAAATGCGGGCACAGACGTGAATCCTGATAAAGATCCAACAGACGCTCAGACACTTCCACCGGTTCAAGGCTTGAAAGACGGAAACGTGGCATCTTGGTTTTCGCCAGAAGATTTTCCAGCAGATCTTCCATCACATATTTACGGTCACCGATCTGGTCTTCATAATCGCCGATGTGCACACCGGTCAGCACCACTTCGCGCGAGCCTTCCGCATACAGGTCATTGATACGATTCACCAGATCCGCCACCGGGATGGAACGGCTCTTACCGCGGGCATAAGGAATAATGCAGTAAGTGCAGAAACTGTTACAGCCATCCTGAATTTTCAGGAAGGTGCGGGTGTGTTGCTTTTCAATACCACCGCCGGCTTCCAGATCCTCTTTTTTAAAGATGTTGGATTTAAATACTTTTTCAGTCAGCTCACCGCGGAAATGTTTGTTCAAAAGATCCGGCAGGCTGCTCTTGTGGGAATTGGCCACAATAAGATCAGCACCCGGAAGACCTGAGAACGACCCGGTGTCGACTTGCGCCGCACATCCTGTCACCACGATCGTGCAGAAAGGATCTTTCACCTTCAGACGACGGATATAGCGAACCGCCTCTTTCGTGGCTTCCGCAGTCACCGCACAGGTGTTCAGCACGTGGATGCGCGCGTCTTTCTGGCCGGACACCACCGGCATGAAGCCGCTGGCGTTCAGGTTTTTCTGGATCAGGCCGGCATCGTAAGTGTTCACCTTACAGCCGAAAGTGTGGACCTGATACTTCATAGAGTGATCCATCCGCCCCCCACGAGCTGTCTGTCACGATAGAAAACGGCAGCCTGACCTGGAGTCACTGCACGCTGAGGCTCTGTGAATTTCAATTTAAAGCCGCTGTCAGTTTTAATCACCTGAGCCGGGGCCCCTTTGTGCTGATAGCGAATCTTCACATTCATGATTTCGCCGTCCTGGATTTCATCCAGCAGCTTTGGATCGACGACATCGACTTCATTGGCGAAAAGATGTTTTTCTTCGCCCACCCAGACCGTATTGTCAGCAGCATCAATTTTGATCACGAACAGTTTTTCGTGATAATCCATGCCCAGGCCTTTTGATTGGCCATAGGTATAATTGTGAATGCCTTCATGAGAAGCCATCACCTGACCTTCCGGGAAGCGCTTGATCAGACCTTTTTTGCTGGCCAGAATTTCGGACTTCACATGATCTTTGATAAAGTTCTGATAACCCTGATTGCCGACAAAGCAGATGCCTTGAGAATCTTTTTTGCGCGCAGTCACCAGACCACGGCTTTCAGAATACTCGCGCACCTGCGGCTTTTTCATATCTCCCACCGGGAACAAAAGCTTCGGCACCAATTCCGGATCAATTGTAAACAGGAAGTAAGTCTGATCTTTCCAGTCATCTGTGGATGTATGGATAGAGGCTTTGCCTTTGTCGTCATAAACGATTTTGGCATAGTGGCCGGTGGCGATATAGTCACACTCAAGCTCACGCATTTTTTTAACCAGGTGGTCAAATTTCAAATACGTATTGCAGTTCACACATGGAAGCGGCGTTTGCCCTTCCAGGTAGGCTTTCAAGAAAGGATCAATAACCGCGGCACGGAATTTCGCTTCGCAGTTGATCACATAAAACGGAATACCCAGACGGTCTGCAACCGAACGAGCGTCATCCACGTCGATACTGGAACAGCACGTGCCGTTTCCTTCCTCGATATCACAGGTGGAATAATCCCAGACCTGCATCGTGGCTCCGATAACTTCGTAACCCTGTTCGACCAAGAGCGCAGCCGCGGCGGAACTGTCCACGCCTCCGCTCATAGCAACAAGGACTCTTCCTTTAGACATGACAAGTCTCTCCTTTGTCGTCGTTCAAAGATCGCAAGCGATCCACTACTGTTTTCAATGTATCTACAAACGAATCCACCTGCTCCAGTGTGCTGTCCCAGCCAAGGCTTAAACGCAGGCTGTTCTGAGCTTCGTCACGGGACAGACCCATCGCCAAAAGCACCGGGCTTGGCTCGGGATTCCCGGAAGAACATGCAGCCCCCGTGGAGACAGCATAGCCTTTGATATCCAAAGACATCAGCATGGTTTCCCCATCAGCACCTTTCAGCACCAATGAACTTGTGTTCGGCAGACGAGGGGTTTCCCCGGCAGTCACCGTCACTTCAGAAATTTCAGAAAGAATGCGGGCTTCCATGTGATCACGAAGAGCTGCCAGCGTCTTGGATTTTTCCGCAATCATTGGCGCACGCTTGGCAACCACACCCAGCGCCCCGATACCCAGTGTATTTTCAGTGCCGCCGCGGCGGTGTCTTTCCTGAGCGCCTCCGTGAATCAGAGGTGTGACGTTGTTGCCCTTCTTCGCATACAAAACTCCGATTCCTTTGACGGAATAGAATTTGTGACCAGAGAAAGAGGCAAAATCGACATTCAACGCTTTCAGGTCCACCGGCACTTTACCGAAAGCCTGTACCGCATCCGTATGGAAGAGCGCGCCTTTTTTATGCGCCATCTCGGCCATTTCTTTGATCGGGAATAATGTGCCCGTTTCATTGTTGGCAAACATCACAGACACCAGTGCGGTTTCTTCGCTCAGATGCTCTTCATAGAATTTCAGATCAATCTGCCCCTGACGATTCACCGGAATAAAATCCACGCGCGCCCCCAGATCTTTCAGGTGCTGCATGGTTTTCATGATGCTTGGGTGCTCCACTTCAGAACTCATGAAGTGAGTGCGCTTGCGCTGCTCCGGAGTCAGGAACTGTGCTGTCTGGTAGTATTCCAGCAGACCTTTCAAAACTGTGTTGTTGGCTTCGCTGCCACCGGAAGTGAAAATGATTTCCAGCGGACTTGCGTTCACCATTTCTGCCACGGCCTTGCGCGCGTCACGCAGAATATTCTTCGGCTGACGACCACCCCAATGGATGGAGCTTGGGTTCCCCCAAGCTTGTGCGAACTCGGGCAGAGATTCCAAAACCTCTTTGCACACCGGAGTCGTGGCGTTGTGATCGAAATAATGAAGGACCTTGGTCTGTATCATAAGCTGCCGGAACCTATCATAGTTCTTAAGTATTGAGAACCTCTAAGATAATTTGCCCTTTTAGGGTGTCCACTGCGTTAACAGATCAGGAAATTTCTACACCCCGTTTCTGCCTGTTTTCCAGGCCGACCAGGGATTTTTCGGTCCTTAACTGGACTAGACCTCAGTTTTCACTCAGGTTTTTAACAGGAATTCCGATAAACACAGGGATGAGTCATCATTTATGGTTTGAACATTTTAAAGAGCAACTTCAAGGACTTACCGAAGCCTTTGAACAAAGTGCTACGCCTCTGAGCCTTTTGGCTTACGCCATCAAGGAGCAACGCCTGAGCTCTGAGGACTATCTTCGTTGGGCGATGACTCACCATAAACTGCCTTTGCTTCAGTCACGATTTTTTACAGAAACTCCCGTGTCCCAGGAAATGTTCGCGAAGTGGGCGACCCATTATCCGTGGTCTGCGGAGTGTCTGCCTGTGGCGGAGTGGGATGGATCCCTCATCGTAGCATGTCTTCAGCCGCCGCAGGATTTTCCTTCAATGCCTTCCAGTATTCTGGTTCTGGCGACCTACGAAAATCTGGAAGCCACCTGGAAACAACTGCACCCGGAAAGACAACAAGCCCCTGCTGCAACCCCGGTGGCCGAAGAAGCCCCCGAGGGTATTGATCTTTCCGTGGTCACGACGACAAAACAAGCTTCCGACAGCTTCTCTTTCGAGGATCTGGGGGTAAAAACCGATTCCAAAGAGGCTCCGGAATTCCAGCCTTTAAGTGAAGATGAACTGCAACTGGGTGAAACCGGTGGCGAAAAACTTGATGGTCTGTTTGATGGCCCCACGGTGATCCGTCTTGAGGCTTTAAGCCCATCCGCAGAAACACCGACGCCAGCTGCTCCGGCTCCTGAACCGTTGGCCGTTTCCTCTGAAACGCCAGAGACTGAGCTTAAAACTGTGATTTCCCCTCTGTCACCGCTGACTCCGCTAACCCCGGCGCCAGCTGCAACAATGCCGAATGAACCGGCTGCTGTGGCGACCGCTGTGGAAAGTTCTGCACCAAAACGTGCAACACCTCCACCGCCTCCGCCTAAAGCTGAAACACCGCCTCCATTTGAGGACAGCTTCAGCAACAAACCAATTGCGATCACTCCGCGCCCGGCTGGTGTGGCTAAGCCAACCATCAATCCGGTGGCCAGTGGTCATTTTGCTTTGGAAAAAATCAAAAAGAAAAATGCTGCTTTGCTGAATGAGAAAATCAAAACGGCCCTAAGCCAGATGAAAGTGCACTTTGAAAAGTCCATGATTCTGACTTTGGACGAACAGGAAACGCAGATGACCGCCTTTGCCTGGGATGAAAATTTCCAGGGCATGAAGGACACGTCCATGCGCTTCCCGCTTCAGACGCCAAGTGTTTTCAATATTGTGGCGACGACGCAAAAACCGTATCACGGCTATATCTCCCTGAATGCGATCAACGAGAAATTCTTTGATGGCTGGAATCAGGGCCGCATCCCGGATCATGTGACCATCACACCCATCATTATCAATGAAAAACTGGTGGGAATGCTGATGGGCTTTGCTGAAAAAGCGGCTTACAACAAGGTCTCTTTGACTCTGGCTGAAAAGCTTTCCGGCGAATTCACAAAAGGTCTGCAGGCGGCATAATCATGACCATTTTCCTGCAGATCCTGCTAAGTTTCATTCTGACTGAGGCTTCTGCAAATTCCTGTTCCCAGCACAATCCGATGACTGCCGATGTACCACTGTGTCCTGCCGGCGGCAGCAAACTGCTTTCTGAAAACTATCCCATATTGGCGGCCACTGTTTCTGATGACATGGGAGGACCTGGTTACGTTAAAGACTATGTCACCAAGGTTCTAAAGGCCCAGTCACAAAAACCACCACAATTCTTTCTGGCCGTGACTGATGAAACCTGGGACGACGTTGTCCGGGAAATCAAAAAACAAGCCCCGGATCAAACCACCGCCCAGCAATGGATCTCAGGCCTGAGCCGCGTGAAAACCAACAGTCGCTGGAACTGGCAGCAGGATTATTTTGAAAGCTTCTTTGATCCAAATACCGGGAAACCGGTATTGCGCGAAGTTCAGGGCTATGGCCGCCACGGCAACGCCTTCAATGATCTGATGAAACAATCCAGCAAGGATTGCTCGTTTCAAGAGGGAAAAAAGCTGACGAACAATCCTTACAAATCCGGGCACAGCGGCGGCAACATCGAAGCCGTTAACGGACTTTGCCTGATTGGCTCGGATCACTTCGAAGGCACCGAATGGGACAGATACGCCAAAGTCACTTGCGAAAATCCCGCCATGGCTGTGAAAACCCCCTCCGATTTTTTAAGCGTTGGCCACACGGATGAGTTTTTCAAAACCCTGAAGGACCCAACTCAAAAAGCCCCTTGCGATTTCAGCCTGGCCTTTGCCAGCCCCAAAAAAGGTCTGGACCTGCTGAAGAAAAACCCGCAAGGCCGGGCTTTTGATTTTTCGCACCTGACACCGGATGAAGCTCTGGCCCGCATGAGCCAGACCCCTTACACCTATATCTGTCAGGAATTTTCCTATAGCAAAGCTCTGAAAAACAACGGTGGCGATCCGGAAAAATCCCGCGAAAAACGTTCGCGCGGAGTCAGTCAGTTCCTTTTTGAAATCATGCTGCCGCCCGTCTCTGCTGGTGCCACAGTTCAACCCCTAAAAGACGCTGAATCCAAACGCATGCAGGAATACCTGGAAAGGATTTCTGAAGGTGGTATTGACGATCCCGCCCTGGAACGCAGCCGTCGCGAAGAAAAGTACGCTCGCTTAAATCGTCGCCGCGCACTGATGCGCCAAGCGGGAATGATCAAGGATTCAACCAGCATCCAGAACACCATGGACTGCTACAATATGACCAATAAGGATCTGGCCAACCTGATTGAAGAGGATTTTGAGTTGAAAGAATTCAATGCCTCCATCGAAGAGGCGACTCAAAATTTCAAAAAAGACTTACTGGCGAAAGTTAAAAAGTCCTATCCACAATGCAACCCGAAAACGGTGGAACTTCCTGATCTTTTCATTGGTGAAATGGACTATGACAGCAATCCTCCCAAATACGTGAACGGTTCTGCAGATTCGATTTTCCCCAATCCCACAAACGGTGACATCGTGCAAGACACCTTCATTTTGCCTGAGCCGGTAAATCCGGCATTTAAAAGTGACATCGATTCCTCAATCAAAAGTCTGGGACTTAAAACTGATTACATCGACACGCATTTTGCCCATTCCATGAATGGAAATCTGCATTGTTCCAGCCACACCATGCGCTATTGCCGCCCTCAAGGAGGCACCAAATGATCCGTCACCTTCTGATTTTCATTTTTATATTCGGATTCATTTCAGCGGCCAAAGCTCAAAATAAAAAAACACTTTATTCCTGCCAGCTGCAGGACGAATGGCTTCAAGCCAAAAGCCTCTCGGCCGGAATTAACATCGAAGACCTCGACCACGCGACCATCACAATCAAGTCCGCATCCGAAACTGTGGTCTGCCCGATGGCGGTTGAAACAGTTCAGGATGCCTCCCGCAGCCGTATCGCGCGTATTATTTTTAGCATGACTCCGGCAGGGTGCTCACCTCAGGAAAAACTCTTCCACCGCAATTTGCGCCGTCGCGTGGAGCTGTTTGTTGATGCCCATCCCGATGCTAAAGGATCAGCCCAGCTGTCCTGGCGTCATCGTGGGGCTCGCTCCGAGTGCAAGGAAACCACGAACAACCTGAAGGCCCACGGAATTGGAAATAAATTCCATCCCACCCCAGCGAATCCAACCAAGAACGCCTCAGGAACAAGATAAGCCCGTCTCACAAAATGGGCCGGGAAATTAATACGTTATCCCCCTGCCCCTATTGAGTTTTAACCTTAATGCCGTTACTTTTCAGGGCCATGAAAAACCTTTCAGTACTTTTCATTGTCCTGCTTCTTCCTTCTCTTCTTTGGGCTCAAGGCACACGCATTAAAGTTCTCAGCGTTCATGACGGCGACACACTGACAGCCGTGGACGTTTCAAACAACACCCGAGTCAAAGTGCGCTTGATGGGCGTTGACACCCCGGAAGTGGACTTCATGAAAGAAACCCAAGGGGATGTGGCGCTGGCCGCTCGCGACTTCCTGCGCTCCCTGATCCCGGCTGATGGCATTATCACTCTCAGTGAAGACAGCCAGATCGACAAACACGGACGTATCCTGGGTCGCTTGTTGAATGGAAAAACTGAACTCAATATCGAAATGCTTAAAAATGGCTGGGGTATGATTTACTTCATCTATCCGTTTGAAAAACGCGTGGTGAGTGATTACAGCAAAGCCTCGAAGGAAGCCTTCGACAACCGTCTGGGCATTTTCTCAAACGACTATCGTGACACCCAGGAACCTTATCAGTTCCGCATGCGCGTGCAAAAACAAGTCGGCAGAAATCCAGTGGGCGATCTGGAGCTGAAAAAAGTGGTTCCACCTGAAGAGATCAACAAGATCCCGGTCTGGAAACGCGTATTCTTCCCGAACTACGAAATGGCTTATCAAAACGGCTACAACTAACGCAACGCTTATGCAAAATTGCGGTGGGCCCTCCTGCGGAGGGTGCCGCAAGAGGTGCCTTTTAAACTTGGCGGGTGGTGATTTTTCGTTCGGTGTCGCTGAGCTTTTCAAAGCGCACCTCGACACGCTGCCAGTTCAGCGGCAGGTAATCGAAATCCAGGCGGTTCGCCCATTCAATAATAATCAGTGAATTTTTCTGGGCAAACAGATCCCAGAAACCGGAACTTTCCAGATCGTCGTCATCCTTCAGACGATACAGATCCAGATGATCCAGGGCTTTGCCTTCAGCATTTTCATAGCGCAGATGAATGGCAAAGCTTGGTGACTGAACATCGCGCATTCCCAGCTCGGCGGCAATCATTTGCACCGAGGTCGTTTTGCCAGCACCGACATCGCCGCTCATTAGTAAAATGCAGCGGTCATTCAGGTGGGGCAAAAACTCCTGCCAGAATCTTTTCAGCTCCTGGAGGTTTTTTACGATGTGTTGGGAATTCAGGATGGTCATATTATTTCAGGATTTTTCTCATCTTACGAACAGATTCTTCCATGCCATGCTCAAGCGCATAACACACCAGAGAATGTCCAATATTCACTTCCTGAAGATGCGGCAACTTATTGATAAGTTTGGAATGTTCATAATCAAGCCCGTGGCCTGCGTGCACATTCAACCCCAGATAATGCGCCCATTCAGCAGCATCACAAAGACGCTTCCATTCAGCGGCTTTACGAGCTCCTTTAAGCATAACCCATTTACCCGTGTGGAATTCAACGGCATCCGCACCGATTTCGTAAGAAGCTTCAACTTGTTCGATAGAAGGCTCAATAAACATGGAGATTTCAATGCCGATGCGCTGAAGCTTTTCAACCATCGGGAACATTTTCTTAAAGCCTTTCTTTACATCCAAACCACCTTCGGTGGTCAGTTCAGCACGCTTCTCAGGAACGAAACACACCCAGTCAGGACGATACTTCTTGGCGTAAGCCACCATCTGAGAGGTCGCGGCCATTTCGAGATTCAGAGGCACTGAACAATGCTTGGAAAGCACCTTAAGATCTTCCAATTGAATATGACGACGGTCTTCACGAAGATGAATCGTGATTTGTTCTGCGCCACCTTTGACGGACTTTTTCACCATATCCAGCAAATTAGGATAAGCCGTTGTCCCACCACGCACCTGACGAAGCGTCGCCACGTGGTCCACATTTACACCCAAACGAATTTTATGTTTCATAGACTTTTAGGACGACAGAATGTCGCCCCCCTTATATTTAAGACAGTTCTTTTTCCAGGAAAGAGGCGATCTCTTCTGCAAATTGAGTGATCTGAGCTTTCTCAGTCCCCTCAACCAGCACACGAATCACGGGCTCAGTTCCAGAGAAACGAACGAAGACGCGGCCATTGCCAGCCAGTTTCTTTTCAATATTGCGAATCATGTCGTTGTAGCCGGCAAGCTCAGAAAGCTCGGCACGGCGTTTTACACGGCAATTGATCAGAATCTGCGGAACGTCTTCAAAGACATGATTCAGATCGCTCATCTTTTTGCCGGTTTGTTTCATCACCGCCAGAACACTCAACGCCGCGATACAACCATCACCCGTTGTGGTGTGATCCAGGAAGATAATGTGACCGGATTGTTCGCCACCCAGGTTGTAACCATTTTTACGCATCTCTTCGACCACGTACTTATCACCAACACCGGTTTTAACAAGCTTGATACCCGCTTCATTCATGCGCTTTTCAAGGCCGAAGTTCGACATCTGAGTTGCCACCAGAGTGTCACCCTTCAACAGGCCACGCTCTTTCATATGCAAAGCACAGATCGCCAAAATGCGGTCTCCGTTCACGATCTCGCCTTTTTCATCGACCATGATCACACGGTCCGCATCCCCGTCCAGACTGATACCCACGTCCGCACGATAGTGCAAAACGGATTCAGCCAGCTTTTGCGGATACAACGCACCGACCTTGTCATTGATGTTTGTGCCATTTGGATCATCACCCAGCTGGATCACTTCCGCACCCAGCTCCTGGAAGATGGATGGAGCAACCTTATAAGACGCTCCGTTAGCGGTATCCAGAACGATACGCATGCCATCCAGAGTGTACTCCAGAGGGAATGTGCCCTTTACGTAAACGATATAACGTCCTTGAGAATCTTCAATACGACGAGTGCGACCGATTTCTTTGCTTGGCGGCAGAAGTGGTGTCAGGTCTTCTTCCAGAACCAGGCGCTCGATTTCGCGTTCCATCTCTTCAGAGATTTTGAAACCATCAGAACCAAACACTTTGATCCCGTTGTCATGGAATGGATTGTGGGACGCAGAGATCACGATCCCCGCCGCGGCACGCATGGTGCGGGTCAAATAACCAATCCCTGGAGTTGGCAGTGGTCCCACCAGCTGCACGAACACACCCATGGAGTTTAACCCGGAAGCCAAAGCCTGCTCGATCATATAACCGGACAGACGCGTGTCTTTTCCGATAACCACTTTGCGCACGCTGGAGGATTTTTCTTCAGCCTCTTTGCGCAAAAGATAACCGATGGCCTGACCAATTTTAACGACCATTTCCGGAGTCATAGGATACTGATTCGCAGTCCCGCGAATACCATCAGTCCCAAACAGTCTTGTTTTCTTTTCCACTTTATCGGCTTTCTTGTTCGTCACGGGGCTTTTCCTTTATCAGCAACACTTCTGCTTGAATTTGATTTGGACGGACACCCAGAATTCGCACACCCAGCGGCACTTCAATTTTGCTGAGAGGGATATCCACGTTCACCACACCTTCACCTCTTTGCGAGATATCCAGCGTGATACTTTGAGCCAGTGAGCTTTCCAGGAACTTTTTCAATGAAGAACGAGGCCCTGAAACCTTCACCTTGATATGATCCGTCGTCTGAGCCACCACATGGGTGCCCGGCGCCGTGATCAGCTCAATATCAATATTTTTACTTAGAACAAAATCGCGGCGACCCAAAATGGTCAGCCACAGAATCAACGATATGAACAACGCCACAACTTTGTAGCTGAAGTTCTCGGTGATGACATTCGACCAACGACGTCTCATCAGACCTCCCCTTGCTGAGAGAAGGCCTTGTATTTAAGACCGAAGGTTTCATAAAGAGCTTTACGGATATCACCCAGTTCCACGTTAGGACTCAAGTGACCGCCTTGCACGATACCAATGGATTTGTTTTCTTCCGAAACCACAAACACCAAAGCATCGGTTTCTTCAGTCAAACCAATGGCGGCACGGTGACGCGTCCCCAGGTTCTTGTCCAGAGCCGGATTTTTACTCAAAGGCAGGAAGCAGCCCGCAGAATGGATCTTGCCGTTACGGATCAGCACCGCTCCGTCGTGCATCGGGCTTTCCGGATGGAAGATGGATGCCAGCAATTCAGCAGAGACTTTGGAATCCATTTCGGTGCCGAATTCAATGTGATAATCGATGACGATTTCTCGCTCAACCACCACCAACGCGCCGAAGCCTTTTTGAGCAGTCAGGATAATCCCCTTGGCGATCTCTTCAATCACCTGGGTTTCCTGGATTGTGGAGGCATCACTGAAGAACGGGTTGCTGCCGATATGAGCCAGTGCACGACGAATCTCGCCCTGGAACAGGACAACCACGATCACAAACAGGTTGGAGAAGAATTTTTCAAGAATCCAGTTAAAGGTGAAGAGCTCCAGCCAGATACTCAGGATGTACCCGATCGCCAGAACCCCCAGGCCGGAAAGCATTTGAATCGTCCCGGTTCGTTTGATCAGAACCAGAATGCGATAAACAACCATCCAAACCAGAAGCATGTCGATAGCATCCTGCACCCGCAAGTGCTGGACGATGAACACGAGATTGTCGACAAACTGCTGCAACATCTAAGATGCCTTTATAAAAAATTGTTGTCGTCAAAAAGGCTCTGCCGACGAAGTGTCGGCAGATTGGGTTTCAGAATTTTTAGATCGTCACCGGGCCGGTGTTACCCACCGGATCTCCAGATCCTTTCTTTTCCGCCGCGTTCATAATTGCCGCGTTGGTGTCTTTCTTGGTATTGCGGTATTTTTCAATTTCCGCAACTGCCGCGCCATTCACCAGCATGTCGACTTCATGACCGTCGATGGTTTCGTATTCGAGCAACGCTTGAGTCAGGCGCTCCAGAGCATCCTGGTTGTCACGAAGGATCTGGATGGAAACCTCGTAACCGTCCTTGATGATCTTTTCGACTTCAGTGTCGATCTCTTGAGCTTTCGCATCAGAGTACTCTTTGGACTTGTTGCCATAGCCCATACCCATGAACACCGGATTGTCGCGGGTTTCATAAGCCAAAGGACCCAGCTTGCTCATACCCCATTCACACACCATGCGGCGGGCGATTTCAGTCGCACGCTCGATGTCGTTTCCGGCACCGGTGGTGATGTCTTTAAAGATCAATTCTTCAGCCGCACGACCACCAAACAGGAAGGCGATCATGTTTTCAGCTTTGGACTTGGACAAGGACACGCTTTCTTTTTCCGGCAAAGTCTGAGTCACACCCAGTGCCATACCACGAGGGATGATGGTCACTTTGTGGATCGGATCCAAACCAGCCAATTTTTTACCAACCAGAGTATGACCTGCTTCGTGGTAAGCCGTGACTTTCTTGTCTTCATCAGAAATCACCATGGAACGTCTTTCCGCACCCATTGTGACTTTGTCTTTCGCTTTTTCGAAATCGTCCATTTCAAGATACTTCTTGTCAGAACGAGCCGCCACCAGGGCTGCCTCATTCACAAGGTTCTCAAGATCCGCACCCGAGAAGCCCGGAGTACCACGTGCGATTTTGGAAGCATCCACATCAGGACCCAGTGGAGTTTTACGCATATGCACCGCAAGGATTTGCTCACGTCCTTTAAGATCGGGCTTATTCACGATCACACGACGGTCGAAACGACCTGGACGAAGCAACGCCGGATCCAGAACGTCAGGACGGTTGGTTGCCGCGATCATGATCACGCCTTCAGAGGATTCAAAACCATCCATCTCTACCAGCAACTGATTCAGGGTTTGCTCACGTTCATCGTGACCACCACCCATACCAGCACCACGATGGCGACCTACGGCATCGATCTCATCAATAAAGATCAGGCATGGAGCATTCTTTTTACCCTGTTCGAACAAATCACGAACACGGCTGGCACCAACACCGACGAACATTTCAACGAAGTCAGAACCGGAAATTGTGAAGAATGGAACGCCCGCTTCACCCGCAACAGCGCGAGCCAGCAACGTCTTACCAGTACCCGGAGAACCCACCAGCAAAACCCCTTTAGGGATGCGGCCGCCAAGTTTGGTGTACTTCTTAGGGTCTTTCAGGAAGCTTACGATTTCCTGCAGGTCTTCTTTGGCTTCGTCCACACCGGCAACCTCTTTGAAGGTCACGCGGTTTTTATGCTCCGTCAAAAGACGTGCACGGGATTTACCGAAGGACATGGCTTTACCGCCACCGGCCTGGATCTGGCGCATGATAAACAGGAACATCGCCACGATCAGAATCAGCGGCAGCCAGTTCACCAGCAAAGACTGGAAGAAACCGCCGTTGTCAGCGCGCTCGTAATTTGGCGTGATGCCGTGTTGTTGCAGGAATTTATAGCCCTCATCCTGGGTGTTCCCGATGATGGCAAAGTGAGTGCCGTTGTATTTCTTTTCGAATTCCGGCTTCATTTCACCAACGACTTCGCTGGAATCCTGACGGAAGGTGACAGTTGCCACCTCACCAGCCTTTACGGCTTCAGTGAATTTGGAGAAATTAAAGTCAGCAATCGCTTTTTGATGCTTGCTCTCATAGGCTTGAAATAGAAACACAGCCATGATGATCAGGAAGAACCATAGAGCCAGCGTTTTCTGGGTTGATCGCATTTCAGTTCCTTTCGGTCGAAGGTCTAATACCCCTCAAAGGGTAGCATGAATGCCCTCTCAAAAAAAGAAACTTTAGAGTGAGAAACAAGTCCTCTCAAATCAGGACTGGACCTTGATTTGCTCTGCGTTAACTTCCCATTGGCATCCAGCGACTTTGAATGTGATCACTTTTTGCGACTTGTCCAGGCGCTTTTGAATTTCTTCCAGGTGAGATTGCGAAAAATCTCGTTTTCCGAGGGAAAACAGGTACTGGGCCAACAATCTTTTTTGCTCAAACGGACTCAGTGTGAGGTAAAAAGACCGGCGCAAGCCCTGTGTCTTATAAGCCTCATTCTGCCCCAGCAAGTCACCCCATGGGCGATTTTCAATCTCTTGCGCAATGGTTTCCAGAGACCGGGCCAAGGCCGCAGTCGAGCCTCTGGAGCGCCTTTCAAGGGATTTTAGCCACTCTTCCCGCAGCCAATTGCGCAAAGGGTCCAGTCCCTTGTTAGTTGGGTCCTCGAAGCTTCGAAGCCGCTCTTCACGCAGATATTTTTTAAGCTCTTTTTTGGAAATCTCCAAAAGCGGGCGAAACAAACCATCCCGCAAAACATGCATCGCCGCAAACCCCTGAGCCCCGGTGCCGCGAATCAAACGAATCAATCTTGTCTCCAGCAGGTCATCCCGATGGTGCCCTGTAGCCACAAGTTCGAAACCTTCTTCCTTCTTCAGGCGGTCCAAAGCCTCATAACGCAGCTCGCGATACTCTGCCTCTGATTTAGCCATTTGCGAGGCGCGCAATGGGTAAAAGTCAATCTCAAGCTTCTTGCAAAGCTTTTCGCAAAACTCCTGCGCCTCTTTGCGATATTCCTGATTGGAGTCCTCGCCATGGTGAAAGTAACAAGCCCCGAGAAGATTTTTTTTATGCACCTTCGTCAAGCTGCGCAGCAAAGCCACTGAATCCGTGCCACCAGAAAGCGCCACCAGAATTTTTTTATCCTGCAGCGAATGAAGTTTTATCAGCTTCCATACGTGGTGATCCAGATCCTGCTTGGCCTTTGACAGTTTCACTCTACTCCCCTGCAACCGCGACGGTCTTGATGTTCACGAATTCCATGATTCCAAAATGACCCAACTCGCGGCCATAGCCGGATTCTTTGATCCCGCCAAACGGGATTCTTGGGTCCGACTTCACATAATCATTCACCACGACAAATCCCGCCTGCAACTCTTTTTCAATCAGCTCTTTGCCCTTTTTCACGTCTCGAGTAAAGATTCCACCGCCCAGACCGTACGGCGAAGAGTTGGCCACGGCCAAGGCCTCTTCCGTGTTTTTTACGATGAACACCGACGCCACGGGACCAAATATTTCTTCGCGGTGCACTTCCGGATGATCTTTTTCAAAGACCACCACCGTTGCTGGATAAAAGGCCCCCGCCCCTTGCGGAGCCGAACCACCCAGGACAACTTTGCCGCCCCATTTTTTCAGTTTTTCCACCTGATCGACGATGGTTTTTTGAAATTTCACTGACGCCAAAGGGGCCAGCTCAGCTTCTTTCATTTCTTTACTAAAGTGATGAATAAAATCTTTGGCGACTTTTTCGTTCACGATAAACCTTTTCCCCGCCACGCAGCTTTGCCCGCAGTTCACCAGACGCACTTTCGCACACGCCTTGGCGGCAGCCTCAACATCGGCATCTTCCAAAACCAGATAGGCATCACTGCCACCCAGCTCCAGAACGATCTTTTTCAGATTCTTGGCCGCTTCAGTCGCAACCGATCTGCCACCCTGACTGCTGCCAGTGAACGTCACACCATGCACCACCGGATGCGCAATCACCTGGGCTGCCACGTCGTGATTGACCTGAATGTTGCGCAAAAGTTTATAGTCCGGCGTCAGATCGTTAAAGATTTTACCAATCAGTTCAGAGGTGCCCGCGGTCAAATCCGCATGCTTCAGTAAAATCACATTCCCTGCCATCAATGCCGGCGCCGCAAAACGGATCACCTGCCACAGAGGGAAGTTCCAGGGCATGACACTGAAAACAACCCCGACAGGCTGAAAGCTGACTTCGGCATGTTTGTACGGAGAAGACGCTGCCACCTGATTTTTCAGCATGGTTTCAGCCTCTTTGGCGTAGTGCTCGCATGTAACGGCGCACTTTTCAACTTCAGCTTTACCTTCGGCGATGAGTTTTCCCATCTCCTGATTCATTACTTGCGCCAATTCAGATTTATGACTGCGCAAGGCCTGCGCAAGCTTTAGCAAAACTTCCGCGCGTTCTTTGAACGAAACTTTACGCCAGATTTGAAAATCCTTTGCTGCCTGTTCAATATTTTTTTCTGTGTCGGACCAGGAAAGGTGATTGTAGGATCCAAGAACATCGCCAGTGGCGGGATTCACGGTTTGAAAAGCACTCATAACAACCTCCGAAAACTCAAGGCTGCCACAAGAATGAAAGATGCGCCTCTCTCAGCGCATCAAAGAAACAAACTACAAAGTCAAAAAGACCTGCTGGAAGGAAACAACAAGGCCTCCAAGAAATGCCATGGTCATCGTGCCCCAAGCCATGGATTTATAGAACTTGCCAAGCTGCATGGCGCCCCGGGCATAAGGTCTTTCCGACGCCAGCACAGGAATAGGCTTTACCATCGTGCGAATGAACTGATGGCAGCACAGACAGAATAAAACGACAGAGATCAGGCTTAGAATAAGTTGTTCCATGCTGAACTCTTCGGCAGAAGTCTGTCTCAAGTTGAGACAGACTTAAGTCTTGTATTTTAGGCTTTATCTTCGGATTCGTCCTTGGAAGCAGGCGTATCCTTTTTGATGATATCGATTTCAGCAGTGATTTTGAATTTGTGCGTTTCAGCGAACTTCGAAGCTTCTTTGACGAAGTCGATCTTCTGAATGATCCCGACGATTTCTTTGGTCACGCGCTGAGTGACCTCGTCCTTGGACTTCTGCGCCCCTTGAATCAGCAAATTCAGTGCTTCTTTGGGAAGCTTCAGTTCAGAGACATAGGCGCGCAGGTTTTCTTCGGTCATAAACGCGGCACTGACACCCGCGGTGAAAACCTTTTTTACCGTGTCACCCAGAAGACCTTTCAGATCCCCCGAGTTGTCCTTGTCGTCTTTTTTGCTTCCGTCAGTTGCCATAAAGTTGTTTCACTCGCTTGTGATAGCTGCTGATCATATTCGGTAGATTCACACTGACCAAGGCGTTGGCAATCGGACCTGGCACAAACATGCTGAAAGTGGCTTCAACCGTGTACGTCGCACGGGTTTTACCGGCTTCATCTTCCAGTTTCCAGGAACCCACAGAGGTTTTAAACACATCGCCAGAGGCAAATTCCCAGGAGATGCTTTTGGGTGCGGATTCAGTCATCCACAAAGAATATTTAAAACTTTTTACGACAGACACGTTGTATTCAACCAGCTTGCGGTTGCCTTCGGTTTTAAGAACCGAGCACTTTTTCACTTCCGGCAGAAACTCATGATACTTGTCGTAGTCAGAGATGATTTTGAAGAATTGTTCGACGCTGCAGTTGAAAACTTCGGTTGTGGATGCTTTTGCCATAGGCCCTTAGTGTGTCGATTTCAAAGCATCGAGTCAACGCGGGCCTAGACCATAAAACGATTATGTTACATCGCCTTTGCTATTTCGCTCCCACGCGTGCGTACCAATCCTCAACCCAGGAATGCCATTTGGACTCACCCTCGCCATCGTCCACGATCAATGAATCATGACTGATCATGGTGCCGTTGGGCTTTTGCACCATGTGATAGTGCGCGATCCAGTCAATCTCGCCATCGACAGACACTCGGAACAACCATTGATCAATCGACCAGTTGCCATCAGCGTTAATCAACCATTGCTCGGAAACGCCTTCAAGGTGTCCAGAGTGGAAATTCCCGTTTTCATCATACCCGCCCACAGCGCTCAGATAGTCTGCCTGACGAGCCCCTTCGGTCCCAATCGGCACGATACTGGACAATGTCAGATAAATCCCAAACTGGGTTTCTGAAATCGTGCCGGTGTCTTTGATGATTTGATTTAGGTTTTCCCACTGGGATGCGGCCATAGCACCAGAACCCAACATCAGAACGGAAACGAAAATGGATGCGATCAGTTTTTTCATGCTTTAAAGCATATCCAAAAAACAATCAGACTAAAGAACAAACACAGATAACGCAGTGTGGGCCTAAAAAAGAACCAGGAACCTCTTAGTAGTTTTCGAAAAACTGCTTGTGGGGCATGGTTCTGTCCATTTCCAGACCACAATCACGCCCGATGCAGTAAATCTTATTGGCCGAGGTTGTGACATACAAATTATCCCCGCCATTGATGCTGACAGGCGTTCCCAGCATGCCGGTTTTCTGAACTGCGACCGGAAGTGGATTCACGCTGTCTGAAAGGCCCGCAGGTATATCACGACCCCAGCAGTAAATATTAAGTGCTGAATCCAGAATCCCACAGGCAAAACGTTCAAATGATTTCACCATCAGTGGAGCCGCCGGCGTCAACAAGCCCCCGACAGAAACCGGCACCGGAGAATTAGACACCACTGCCGTGTTGTTTCCTAAATTACCGTAATACCCTTCACCCCAACAATGGGTGACGTTATCCGTAGTGATCCCGCAGAAAGTTTCATCATCGCCGTGAATATCCTTGAATAAGGTCGATCCAACCATACCCGACTTATCCAATGCCGCCGGAGTGTATACCGAAAACATACTGCTGTGACCCAGGCGACTGTAGACCGAGTTACCCCAGCAATAAACTTCCCCGTCGGTCATAAGACCACAGGCATGATACTGACCGACTGAAATCTTTTTGAAAGTTTTGGCACCCGCAATCCCCGTGACAGTTATAGGGTGGGGCTTGTAGCGTATCATTGCCGACCCGTTACCCATGACGGGGTTATAAAGTCCGGAAGAAAATGAGGATCCCCCCCAGCAGTACCCGACCCCGTCTGTCGCCACACCACAGGCAACCATTTCTCCTATTTCCACATCAGCAAAAGTCGTCGCACCCGTCATAGAACTTGTATCGACAGCCTTCAGAGTAACCTGTTCGACTATCGCGCCTCCCTGCCCCACAACGGCGCCAAATCCCATACAATGCAAAATGTCATCATTGTTGATTCCGCAAATCGCCCCGCGATTCAGGGTCAGCATTTTAAACTTAGTGCTGCCGCTCATCGTAGAAGTATCCAAAAGTCGTGGAGCTAAATCTCCATTCTCTGTTCCCGGTGAACCACTTCCCAAAGCATAGGCCGTCCCATCGGAAGAACGCAGCACCAAACCGCGCCCGCCCGAATACTGGGTGACGGCGGACCAATACTGTCCAGACGGCAGAACAGAGGTGTCAACCTCCACCGGCATAAAGGCCTCGGTATCCCTGAAGAAAGCTTCATTGTAAGGACTTCCCCAGCAGTATAATTCATCACCGGTACTGCCTGCACACGTGCGGCCTTCATGCATGTAAACTTCGCGATAATGCTGTCCTGACGGAAGCATGGATGAATCAACCAGAGTCGGAACAAAAATCACGTCGGAACTGCCATTCCCGGACAGGTAATGCCAGTTGGCGCCAAAACAATAAATCTTCCCCGCCGAAGAGGTTGCGCAAGTCCCGTCATGACTGGCCGTCACGGCCTGGAACTTTTCTGATCCGCTTAACATGGAACTATCAACAAGCACCGGAATCGCGCTGTTGTCGCCCGTGCCATCCCCCAATTGACCGTATGAATTGCTGCCCCAGCAGTAAATCAACCCCTCCACAGTCACACCGCAAGTGTGTTTTTCCCCTGACGCCAAATGGATAAATTTGGGCTCACTGGAAAGTGCGCTCCAATCAGGCAAGACGGGCGTCGCTGAATCAGTATAGCCGCCCTCTCCCAGCTGCCCCTGATCGTTGACTCCCCAGCAGAAAATACGACCATGTTCCGTCAGGCCACAGGCAAAATCATATCCCACCGACACCTGTACAACTCGCGCAGCCGACTGCGCAAGGCCTGTCCAATCAATCTTTGTCAGCAGGCCCGTGGTCGCAGATGAGACCTTGCCGGCACAGTACAAATCCCCGGCGATGGAAATCGCACACAAGGATTCATGCGCCAGAGCGAAATCAATTAATCGCGCCTCGCCGGTCACATTCGTCATCAAAACCAGAGTCGGCAACAGAACTTCAATGATACCAGCGCCAATACCCAGCTCATCTTCATAGTTGTCACCCCAGCAGTACAGTTGGCCGTCTTTCGACAAAGCACAGGAACTATAGCTGGCACCGGAGGCCTTCACAAACTCACCAGAACCACCAACAAGAGAAGCATCCACCGTGCGCCCCGTATACCAGGACCCGGAACTGCTGTCGCCAATGCCCGTCTGCCCTCCATAGTAATACCCCTGACACCGCAGCGCCTTGTCTTGATCGACATAGCATAAATGTTCTTCCCCCAGAGCGACACGGGATTGCTTGGCGGCACCAGTGCTAAAAGACTCTTCTGAACGCGTAAGGGAGTTTGTCGTCCCATCCTGAAATTGCACGACTCCGGGTGGCAACTCCAGAACCACCGTACCGGCTTGGGCCGACACCGAGACGAACACGTCAAATTCCAGTGCCGAGCTTGTGGGTTCAATAACAATCACGATCCCTTCGGCCGAACCACCCCGCAGGAAATCAGCAGCCGTCAGGGATTCAGGACGAATGGGTTGTTGAGAAATCAGTTTGTACTTTTTAAAACTGTCCAAAGGCGAAACAGAAAAAGAGCTGACCTGTTCTACGATGCGAATATCCTGGGTGGAGGAGAAAAAACCTTCCTTCACCAGCGAGGCGGACAACGTGCAGCCGAGCTGTAAACATGAAAAAAACAGCAGTAAAACACGAGCTAAATACGTCCAAAGTGTGCCCATACTCATATTTCGGTAATTAGCACTATAAACTGGATTTATTTTGTGAGTTTGAACTCATTTTCTAAGGCTCGATGGGGGCCCTCGAATGAAGTGACTCAGAATGGAGCGACAGGATTACTTTTTCTTAAACAATGCTTCTGCCGCAGCTCTGAGCGCTGCTTTTTTGTCTTCCGCAGAGTTAGCCCCTTTGCGAGGCGTGAAGTAATCGCAGAAGTTGGCGCGGTCTTTTTCGCGGACCACGTCGGCTTGAGTTTCGCGGCACTCATTATAGACCTTGGGATCATAGTGCTCACAGTTTTTACAAACATGAACGTCTGCGCGACAGTGCGGGCACTCATCGCGACGGCCGACATTCCCGGGGAATGTCAGCTCTTTGTTACAGCTAAAACAGTGAAGCGATGTCGCCATCTATTTGCTCGGTTTGCGGGACAGATCGTGGAAAGCTTCAATAGTACGGATAGTGCCTGTTTGAGAACGCATCACCACGGAATGACTTTTTGCTTTGCCATCCGGAAGGAAGCGAACACCCTTCAGGAAAGGACCATCTGTCACACCCGTTGCCACAAACATCACGGACCCGGAAGCCAGTTCATCCACGGTGAATTTCTTGTCCAGATCTTTCAGACCCATACGAGTGGCGCGAGCACGCTCTTCATCGTTGCGGAATTTCAGGCGCCCCTGGAAGTCTCCCCCCAGGCACTGCATCGCCGCTGCTGAAATCACACCCTCTGGCGCCCCACCGACCCCCATCAAAAGATCGATACCAGAATCCGGCCAGGCCGCGCCCACCGCCGCGGAAACGTCACCGTCCCCGATCAGGTGAATACGTGCGCCGGTTCTGCGAACTTCAGCAATCAAAGCCTCATGACGAGGGCGGTTCAGAATTACAACCGTCAGGTCATTCACCGCTTTATCCAAAGCTTTGGCCACCGCGTGAATATTTTCAGTCGCAGATTTATCAATGTCGATCACACCTTTGGCCGCAGGACCACAGGCGATTTTATCCATGTAAGTATCCGGAGCATGCAGGAACTTTCCTTTTTCCGCGACAGCAATTACGGAAATGGAGCCCACTCCACCTGTTGCACAGATCGTTGTGCCTTCCAATGGATCCAAAGCAATGTCCAACGCCGGTGCATCACCTGAATTGGTGCCGACTTTTTCACCGATATAAAGCATCGGAGCTTCATCGCGCTCGCCCTCACCGATAACCACGGTGCCATCCATATTGATGATGTCGAAAGCTTTTCTCATGGCGTCCACGGCAGCAGCGTCAGCGGGTTTTTCCTCGCCACGACCCACCCAGCGGGCGGATGCCAGAGCAGCTGCTTCGGTCACACGTACGAATTCTAAAGCCAGGTTTCGATCCATGCTTCTTTCTCCAATTCTTTATTCACAATGGCTTTCATATCTGCCGGGAATCTTAGTAGTTTTAAATCCAACCCCAGTGGGACGTGAACTGTCTTTGCAACAGAACACACATCACGGCCGCGTCCACGCAGACGGTACTGAAACACCAGTCTGTTGCCTTCGGTGCGCGCCTGCACTTCGATCTCCAGGTCATCCCCAAAGAACGTCGGTTTCACATGTTTTACTTGAGTTTCATAGACCGCAAAATGACTCGCCGAACCCGGTTTTTGGTAATCCAACAAACCGTGAGCATGGGCCCAGGCAACGCGGGCTTCCTCGTAAAATCTAAGGTAATTGCTATGGTGAACAATTCCCATAAGATCTGTTTCGTAAAACTGCACTTTGTGACGATGAATAAACATTGATTCTTTCTAGTCTAAATTGCTACCTTTAGTCCAGCGCGAAGCGATTGGAGTGTTTGTGGCAGTTACAGAATTTCAGAAGAATCTTCCAACAAGAATCACCTTAAGCCGGGTGTTCTTTGTGCCTGTTATTGTGGCACTGATGTGGCCCAACACTCTGGGATGGAATGTCGCTGCTGCCTGCTTTTTCATTCTGGCCTCCATCACCGATTACTATGATGGTTACTACGCCCGCAAATACAACGCCGTTAGCAATTTCGGCAAATTCATGGACCCGATCGCTGACAAGATTCTGGTCACCAGCGTTCTGGCTATGTTGCTGGCTCAGGGCAAAATTGACGCCTGGATGGTGATCATTATCCTGGCCCGGGACAACTTTATCGGGGGTATCCGCTCTGTTGCTGCGGCAGATCAAATCATTATCGCGGCCAAACCAGCCGGTAAATGGAAGACCGCTATGCAAATGGTGGCCATCCCTATTGTAATTATTGGAAACCTAGAGCCCCATATCCCTTATTTGGACAAAATTGGGTACGGAGTCTTGTGGGTAAGCGTCATTTTGAGTATAACAAGCGGAGTTGAGTACTATTTAGGCTATCTTAAAAGTCGTAAAGACTAACGGACACTTATGCTTTTGCAGCTGACCCCAAGTAATTGGTTTTTTATATTCCTGGCTTTGCTTCTATGCAGCTGGGTGAAGCTGTCGTCCGGTAAACCGCAAAGCCCGATCCAATTCGCCAGCGCCACAATCATCTCGGCGATCCGATAAAAAAAGCCCTCTTCACGAGGGCTTTTTTATTTAGTGCGCATCCACCACCGTATTGGTTTTATTCTTAAAACGGATCAGCGCCAGCGGGATGAAAGCCGTCGCAAAAATAATCATCATCAGGAACATCAGTTGGCGGAAGCTCAACATAAACACCTGATTCTGAATGCGCCCATAAAGACTTTTCAGCGCTGCTTCGTTCCCCGTAGCCATCCCCAGACCTTCACTCATTTTAGAGCCCAGGGTATTGGCTGCCCCGTAATAAGCGCTTTGAGTGTTGGCATTCAACAGAGACACCTTCGAAGTCAGATCCAAATAGTTTTGATGACTGTTTTTGTTCAGCATCGTGCCGATCAAAGCAATCCCGACGCTGCCCCCGATTTGACGGGACAGATTCAGCAACCCCGACACCTGCCCCATTTCAACCCCCTTAAACTGACTTAAGATGCTTGAGTTGATCGGCACAAACAAGAAGGCCATGCCGAAACCGCGGATAAAGAGCATGCGTAAAATCTCGCCTTCTGAAGAAAGTGGCGAAAGCAAAGTCATCGTGTACAGACACACTTCCAAGGACAACAACCCCACAAAGATCAGCTTTCTTGGATCCACCCCTTGCACCATGGCCCGACCGATAAACGGCATCAACGCCGCCGTCAGAATCGAACCCGGAATAAACAGCACCCCGATCTGGGTTGCATCATAGTGAAGAGTTCTGGAAACAAACACCGGAAGAATAAAGACCACACCGTAAAGGAAGAAGCCGATCATACCCATCAAAAAGACGCCATTACTGACCAAGGGCTGCAGAAACAGGCGCACATTGATGATCGGATTTTTCACGCGCAATTCCCACCATACAAACAGGGGCAATGCGACTGCTGCAATGACGGCGTTGAACAAGATAATATTCGAAGCAAACCAGTCATCAGCCTCACCGCGCTCAAGAACATACTGCAAACAGCCAATGCCCAGCACCAGGAACGTCAGACCCCAGATGTCGAGCTCTGATTTGTGATTTTCTTTCCCCGGTTCTTTTTCACGATCAAAGATGACCAGGCTTCCGATGAACAGCGCCAGCAATCCCAAGGGCAGATTGATGTTGAAAATGGATCTCCAGCCGAAGGTATCAGTCAGGTAACCACCCAGCACCGGACCCAATGCAGGGCCGATCATCACGCTCATCCCAAAGATGGCTCCGGCGATACCGGCTTTTTCTTTCGGGAATTGTTCGTAAATCAAGGTCTGGGAAGTCGGCAGCAGCGCGCCCCCGGCAAGACCTTGCAGGATGCGAAACACGGTCAGCGTTTCCAGATTCGGCGCCAGACCACAGGCCACCGATGTGACCGTGAAGAGCGCAATACATCCCAGGAAATACACGCGGCGGCCAATGCGTTCGCCCAGCCAAGCCGATACGGGAAGGATGATGGCATTGGCGATGGCGTAACCGGTGATCACCATACTGATGTCCTCCAGGGTCGCCCCCAGATTTCCCATCATCGACGACAGCGCCACATTCACAATGGACGCATCGACGATCTCAAGCAGGGAGGCCATCACGGCCACCACGATAATCAGTACGGATTCTCTTTTCATATAGCCCTCTAACAGGAGGATTTAGTGCTTATGCACTTTCACGAATGCTGAAAGCCCCGCTTTCAGGGTTTCAACTTGTTCAGCAGTGACGTTTTCAAAACGGATTTTCACCGGCACACGCTGCACCACTTTGGTAAAGTTCCCGGTGGCATTGTCTGGCGGAAGCAAAGTGAACGTCGCCCCGGTTGCAGAACTGATGGACTCCACCACTCCGACAAAGCTGTGGCCCGAAATCGCATCCACATCGATATTCACTTTCTTGCCCGGGACCACACCTTCAATTTCAGTTTCTTTGAAGTTTGCCGTCACCCAGCGTTCACCCGCGTCGACAAAACCGACCAAAGGAACACCCGGAGAAGCCAACTGCCCCACTTCTGCGGCGCGCTTGGCGATAAAGCCATCTGATGGCGCAAGAATTTTAGTGTTCTGGAAATTCAATTCTGCCTGAGCCACCTGAGCACTGACAGCTTCGTACTTGGCTTTAACTTCTGCCAAAGATGTCATCGTGCCATCAAACTGCTGTTGGGAAACCACGCCCTTGGAGAATAATTCAGAGATACGGCGCAGATTTTTATCCGCGTCTCTTTTTTTCGCTTCCAAAGAGGCCAGCTCGCCTTTGATCTGACGCAGGTGATTTTGATAGTCGCGATCGTCGATCTCGATCAGCACATCGCCTTTTTTAACTTTCATGCCTTCATTAATATGAACCGCGTTGATATAACCACCCACTTTGGCAGCGATCATCACCGAGTGCGCTTCGACCTGCGCGTTGTCAGTCGTAACGTACATCATGTGTTCATACAGAAAATATCCTGCAACCAGCACCGCCACAGTTCCGAAACCTGCCAATAACTTCTTTTTTTTATCCATTGTCCTGATCCTTAATTAAAATTAACCAATTTCTGACCGGTGCTAAGCTCCAGATTGACGATCGCTTCGATCGCGCCGACCTGGGCATTCACCGCCCCCGCGCGAGCGCGGTAAAGTTCGGCCTCGGCATCCAACACGTCCGTATTGGTGCGGGCCCCTACCTTCTGACCTTCGCGGGCCAGACGAACGCTTTCCTCTGATTTGGAAATATCGTTCAAACGGGCTTCATATACTTTGCAGTAATAAAGAAACTTCTTTTTCCACATGTCGAAGTCGCGCTGACTTTTCAGCTCAGCCTGACGCACTGTCTTTTCAGCCTGGTATTTCTGTTCAATGCTTTGCTTGGAACGGGAAATCGAAGTCATGCCGTCGAACAAATTCCAATTCAGTATCACACCGAACTGATAAGCATCACGGAACTGATCGAAATCATCAAAGCGGTCGTTGCGATTGTTGTAGTACTGATATTGACCGATCAAAGAAATACGCGGCACCCAGTATTTTTCCGCAGAGTCCTCTTGATGTTTAAAACCTTCGGCGCGCTGACGCAGAGCCTGCAAATCCTTGCGATCTTCCAAGGTCGCCTTATCAAGCTTTGCGACAACCTCCGGACTCAAGCGCGGCAGAGTCCCGTCGACCTCCGGCACGTCCTGATCCATCCCCAAGGACTCACTTAAACGTCCGCGGGAAAGTTCGACGTTGTCGGTGGCATTTAAAAGTTCAGACTGAGCCTCGCTCATCTGAACTTCCACACGCAGGACATCATAATTGGTGGAAGATCCGACTTTTTTAAACAGACGCACGTCTTTCAGATGATCTTCCAGGGCGCGCACGTTTTGCTCAGCCACGGCTTTAAGCTCTTTTGCAGCCAGTGCCTTATAGAAAAGCACCGTCACTTCGCGCTGAACCTGAAACCGAGTCCAGTCAAAGTCACTCTTGGCGGATTCATTAAATGCATCCGCACTCAGGTAACGGTTCGTACTGGCGAAGCCATCAAAGATCGACCATTGAGCCGTCAAATAGGCATTGGTCGTCGGCACCACCTGCGGGATCGCCAAGGGCACATTATTAAGATTTACATCCACCAGGGCGTACTTCTTGTCAAAGAGGTAACTGGCCTGAGCTGACAGCGTGGGCAGAAATCCTGAATAGGACTCTGTCTTTTTCCAGCCGGTTTCGCGGTATTGGGATTCGGATTTTTGCACTTTTGGAGAGTTATTCAGTGCTTCACTCAAGGCATCCTGCAGATGCAGACCTGCCGCCCGAGACTGGAGACAAGACCCCAGCAACGCACCAACAACAAGAACTTTGCCGTAGTTTTTCAATGTGATCATAAGCCACCTAACCTTTATTGGTTGTACGCCCAAATGGTTTGCGTTGCAAACGGTTTGTGTTACAATCTATCAAACAGGAGGTCTTCTTTGAAAAAATCATCCGCAACCCCTTCCAACTGCGATGCCACCTCGTTCAATCCTGTTCTAAAGGCCTTCTTTGGGTACTGTCTCAATAAGTGTGCACTTAGATACAAGGACATGATGGGACGCGCCCTGCTTCAACATAAGATTGTCGGCCCTCAATTGGGAATTATGAAGCTTCTTCAAGTTCAGGGGCCCAAGAGTCAAATCGCTCTGGGTCAGGAAATGTATATAGACAAAGCTTCCATGGTAAAATTCATCGATGGACTGGAAAAACTGAAATATGTGCGCCGGGTGCCGGGCGCAGAAGACCGCCGCATCAAGGTCATTGAATTGACCCCGAAAGGGGCGAAGGACCTTGACACCATCGCCAAAACCCAAAGACAGGTGGAAGACGAATTCCTTTCGCCCCTGTCCAAAAAAGACAAAGACCTGCTGAAAGAAATCCTGCCAAAACTTCTTACTTAAGAAGGAGTTCTTCATGAACAACGATCAAATCAGATTTTTGGAAATGGCCGTGAATCTTGCCGCAGAAAATCTGCAGGAACACCATGGCCGTCCTTTTGGAGCCGTGCTGGTTAAAAACAATGAAGTCATCGCCACCGGAGTGAATCAGATCCTGCTGACACAAGATCCCACCTCTCACGCCGAACTTTCTGCCATTCGGGCCGCAAGTCAGGTGCTGGAAAGCCCGCGTCTGGATGGCTGCGTGATTTATGCCAGCGGCCAACCCTGCCCGATGTGCCTGGCAGCGATGCACATGACCGGCATCAAGGAAGTGTATTACGCGCTTTCAAACGACGATGGCGAAGCCGTGGGACTTTCCACGGCACGCATCTATGAACAAATGCAAAAAGCCCTTCCCGAACAATCCATCAAGATCACCCACACCCCGCTGGTCGGCGCCAGAGACCGACTTTACGAAGGCTGGAAGCGGCTTCAGAGACTTTAAGGTGCGTAGGCTTCCGGCGGAAGCTCGCGCGCACTCTTGCCAGACCCCGGCAGCTTGTCGGCAATGACATCGATTTGCTCAATACGAGGTTCGGTTGCAAACAGATCCGGCGACTGTGCAAACAGCGCTTCTGCCACTTTACCGGCCAGATGAGCTTTTCGCCCGGACTCATCCGGAAAAGCATCAAAGATACCAAATTCATGGGAATTCAATCTCAAGGCGAACCACGCCGTGGTTTCTGGCTCATCCTCCACCAAAGCAAGACCATCCTTTAAAAATCTTTCCACTTCAGCCTCTTTACCCGGCTTGGCCTCAAGACGAACCAACAGTGCACACTGAACCATAAAAAACCTCTCTTGTTGCCTTTGAGTACATGCCATTTTTCTGCGAACACCAAGAGACAAGATTTCACTCTGTCAGCTCTCAGACTAATAACACGGTCAAACTCAAACCTTGGACCTGTGTTCCCCACAAAAATACAAATTGGAACTTGTTAATTGGTGAACATTGAAAGCAAACTTAGAATATGAAAACACTCATGATGATCGCCACTCTGATTTTTGTTGCAGGCTGCTCCAGTCAGCCTAAAACCACACCGTCTGCTGAAGCCGAGCTGCCTAAGGCATCTCCACCTCCTGGCGGCGGGACACGTATGTACGAAGGCGCAGCTCCTACAGCCATCGAGGCCTCTCCGTCCAAAGCTGCTCCCGTAGTCAGCGAAAAAAGAAGTTGCGACACTCCGCTGGGCACAATCCCTGACGGAGGAAAAGCCACAGGCTGGCTTAAACCATCTGTACCTGCGGATGAAATATGCATCTCAGACACACTGACTTGCAAAGACGGCACCTGGTCCGGCCAGGCCATTTACCCAACCTGCAAAAAAGAAAAAGCCAAGTAGTTCATTTATCAGGCGCGGCGCCGATGCAGCGCCTGATACACCACCAGAACGAAAGTCACAATTCCCACTCCGACATAGTAAACCTGCTCTTCAAAATGAAATAAAAAGAACAAAGCAATCCCGGCAGCCAACACCGGCAGCACCGGCCATCCACCCACTGATCCCGGAACTTGAAACGGTCTTTTCCGCTTCGGATCTTTGCGGCGCAGATATATAACTGCTGCATTAACAATAATAAAAACCACAATCGTCACAAAAGAAGATACGCTGGCGATGATTTCAATTTTCTCCAATGGCAGAAACAGCAATGTCAAAACAAACACCAACAGTGATGCCAACCAAGGACTTTGCCGCTTTGGCAGAATTGTGGAGAAAACTTTGGGCAAATCCCCGCCGCGCGCCATCCCCAGACCGATCCGACTGGCCGCCAAAAGAGCAATCATCACTGTATTGGCAGTGGCAAACAAGGCGATGGCTCCCAATGCCCTGGCGGCCTCGGGCGAATGCCTCATCAGAGCTCCACTCAAAACAGCATCCGACTTTTGCAAACCATCAGGACTCATCATCGCCAAAGCTGCCAGACTGACCGCCACATAGAGCACGGTCGTCAGGGCAAGGCTGACTAATATCGCGCGGGGGATGTTCTTTTCTGGCTCTTTGGCTTCTTCCGCCAAATTCACCATGCTTTCAAATCCCAGGTAGGCAAAAAAAATCAGCGATGCACCTGTTGCCACTCCCCAGGAAAGCGGGGCCGAAAGAGCCTCACCGAAGCCCGGCTGCTTGATGCCGAAATAGACAAAAATCACCAGCCCCGAAAGCTCCACCAGCGTGAAAAAAATATTCATCCAGCCTGACTCACGCACGCCCCAGATATTCACCAGGGTAAAAAGCGCCAGCACCGCCACCGCAACCAGTGCTTGCGACGCCTTGAAAAAGTCCTGCAGATAGGCGGCAAAGGACAGAGCAACGGTGGACGCCGTGCAAATTGCAGCAAAAATCATCAGACATCCACATAAAAAAGAAAGGATCTTTCTTTGCGGAAAGATCTCTTTCATATAGACATATTCTGCGCCCGCTTTGGGAAAAAGTGCCGCCAGTTCCGCATAGGAAAGCGCCGTCAACAGAGCTGCCACGGCGGCCAGCAAAAAACTCAGCCACAATCCTTCATGAGCAACGCCGGCAGCCTTGCCAATCACCGAATAAACACCCGCCCCCAGAATCATGCCAGTGGCATAGAAGATCAGCATTAGCAAACCCAGGGTTTTTTGCACTAGTATCCCTCTTCGATTTCCTGCTTAACACTCATGACCAAACGGTCTTTATTGTATATGTACTCGGTCGGATACAAAACCCCGCCGTCAGTTCGCAGTGACGCCAGAATGCGCGCATAGAGCTCGGCCGCATGCAACCCCTGATCTGCCACATTCTTGAACTTCGCGCGAACCTTCGAACTTCGCTTGCTGATATTCAGATATATTATATCCATACGCAACTCCACCTCGTGCGCCACACAGGGAAGATCCACAGGAACCCCGCACTTTTGATCCGCCGGAACAAAGTCCGTCACCTCTTCAGTAAGGTCTGCGATGTTGCCTGACGGATTGGCCGCCAGATTTTCAAGGCGAGTGGATATGTAAAGAATCTTGCTGGCATAGTGATCCTCGCGCTGTTTTTTGTTTTTCAGATATGTGTGGGTTTGCGCTGCCGAATTGGAATAGGCTTTGTAAGCCGTCTTATAACCATTCAGATCCGACACCAGAAGCAACTTGTCGATTTCAGTGATCTGTCCTGAATTAAAAAGTCCGTCCACCAGCAGAAGCATCTTCTGATGAGCCTGATCCAACACCAGATCCGCCTCTTTGGGGGTGGCCGAAAAAACTTGCAAACTGAAAAGAAGAACACCGAGGATCGTTGAAAGGAAAAAGCCATGCGCCATAGATCACCTCTCTGCCCTTGAGTGTAGTGACAATATCTTCAGACGGTAGCTTGAAGGGGAAAATACAAGGGCGCCTAAAAGTCCTGCAGGCCCAGAATCTCTTTGCAGGCTTCCATTTGACGGTCAATTTCGGTCAGGGCTTTTTCAAGCTTCAGCATGTCGCGATCATCCAGGTCAGCTTCCATCGCAGCCACTACAATGGGGTGCTTTTTCAGCCACTGCCCCTGTCGGGAAGCGTAGTTTTCAGGCACACCGGATCGCAAAGCCGCCAGCCGGGCATCGCGGTCCTTGAAAAACTCGACAATAAATTTCAATGTTTCCAAAGTGAGAAGTTTGCGATGCGCCTTCAAACGTGAAGAAAAACCCATTTGCCTGATCCGCATGAGACCGCCTCCGAAAAGAAAAGCTTCTCATCTCGCACCCAAAGACGCAAGCCCCCTCTAATCCTCCCAGCGGGCGGCGTGCCCACTGCTCCATGAAGGAGGATCACTGGCCGGGAATGAATCCTCCGAAGAGGTGTCCACCTCGTGCTCTTCATGGGGATGGGTTTCTTCGCGCACCTCCCGATAGGAAGACTTGTATTTGCTGTAAGCATAAAGCCCCAATGCAGCGCCACCGAATATCCCCAGCAACGCAGTCAGCGGCAGACGGCGGGACGCAGACGACACAGAAATGGCTTCTTTCATAAGACACCTCCATAACAAAAGAGAGGCGATAACGCCCCTCTTCTGCAAACCTCACAAGTTCGTCACTCTTCCATTTCCTCATCGCGTGAGTATCTTTCAGTGGTTGAGCGGGAACTTCTATTATCGCCTTCTTTATGGGAAGGCTTTTGAGTTCTTTCGGTTCTTTCAGCGGGTTTGGCAGCAGGTTGTTTTACGCTGCTGCTTTTATCCGCGCTTTTTTCGTTAAAGTTTTTATTGGTAGCCATAAAGACCTCCCTTTAAACCTACCCTATGATAAGCCCCGGGGAGTCAGATGGTACTGGACCGCTGTGCAAAAGCAGCGATATCGAAAGTCCAGTGTCCAGAAAATAAAAAAGCCCGCTGCACTAGCGGGCTTGTTCACGGCCACAGTCTACGGCCTAAGTGGGCCTAGTCTAAGTGTGCCAGGCATTCTAGAACGGATGGTCCGAACAGTTTCACTTTAAGAGATTCAATAAATCCCATCATGGAAGCCTCCTTTTTTCGTAATTGCTTCTTGAAAGCAATATACAGAAAAGCCCCTTTCAGATCGACTGCATAGAAAGAATTCAGATATGCACTTTATGCATAGCCCAAATAGAATAAAAAAGGCGCTGAAGGTAAACCCAGCGCCTTTTCAGAGTCATACTTGTATTTTACAGGGACTATTGCTTACCGATCATGCACTGGGCATTAACGGCTTTTTTATTCACCAGGACAGTCTGGATGAATTTGCCGTTTTTATCAGTGTAGGATTTGTAGCCTACGGACTGATCACCGGAAATACCCCAGAACTCGATGATCTCAAGATCAAAATCTGTGTAGTACTCACCCGCTTTATAGAAGATGTAGGAACCATTGGCATCAGCCTGGAAGGCATCAATACCGGAACCTGCCGCAGCCACAAAACCTGTCACCTTGCGACCTTCAACGATCAGGTTTGCAGTAATCTGGGTGTCATCACCAACACAGTCCACCTGCATAACAGCGGCTTGCGCCGTCACGGACAAAGACAACAAAGAAACAAAAGCAGTCAGAAGCATTTTCACAGGAAAACCTTTCGTTAAAATTTCCAATTCTCTATTCACGCCAAAAACTATACGAACAATAGATGCCCGGCTCAATAGATGCCGCAGCTCTGAAAAGCGCAATATAGGCGGAAATTCGCGGAACGATCAGGTCAGTTTTTTGGACGATGGCAGGGTCTCTTCGCTTGGAGCAGACTCTTTTAGCATTGCAAAAACGGCATTCTGGAAGCACACGAGGGAATCCCCGGACTCTGAGTCAAACTCTGCGATGAACTCGCGCTGAAAGGTCCGTAAACGCGCAATAGCCTCTGGCAGGCGCGAACGTTCCATGCGGATAAAGTTGGTCGAATACTGGCGGGACTCTTTCGGAACCAAATCAAAAGATCGTTCCAGCAGACCCAGAACTTCCTGGTGCATTGACTTGGGATCTGGCTTTTCCGGAATCCCGGGCTCCAATGCCAGAACCTCTGAAGAATTCATCCCCAGAATCGGTGCCAGCATCTCGGCCAGGCTTTCGGTGTCCTCAAAGCGAGGCATGCGAAGTCCTTCGCGCACGATATAACGAGCAAGAGAGTTCTTCTTATCCCCATCGAGATGATTCAGGACCATGATACGAAGTGTGCTGCTTTCGATGGATTTTTCGTACTTTACCAGATTGGCGAAGTGATTCTTTTCAAGCTCAGAGAACTCGAAGTACTGGCACATGGTATCCAGCAGCTTGTCGCCGATATGTCTTTTGCGATTCAGGATCATCGACAGAGCGGATGGATAGGAAAGACCCAGATGACGAGTCCACACGGACAGACTCCAGCCTGCGCGGTTTTCACTGCGCCAGCTGTTATAGTCCGCCAGAAAGGCGCGATAGTCCTTGTAGTTCAGAATATCAGACTTGTTCATCGTGGCACCCTTATACCTCAAGGTCCCACCAACCGTTCACAGGTTTAGTGAACGTTCACAAGGGAAGTGAAAGGTTTTCATGGAGCACCGCTTGTCCTGGAAAATTATCTATGTCAAACATCTCGACATCAAAACAAAAGGAGTTTTTATGAAACTGATGATCGCTATGCTTATGATGTTGCCGACTTTGGCTACCGCTGCCACTGAAATCGTTTACAACAGCTCTTCCAACCCATACATCCCGGCTCGTGGCTATGTTACAGCTCAGCAAATCTGCCTGAACGCCAACAAAGATTCTTTCAAAATCTTCGTGGCTCAGCACACAGTTGAAACTTGCGACTCTGTAAAAACAGACTACTCTGACTCCACTCGTCCTAAAAAAGTATGCGTAGGCCGCAAAATGGTTACTGTTCCTGCGACGACAACAACAGTATCTGCTTTCACTAAAAAAGAAGTTTGCCAAAAATGGAACCGCAATGACTCTGCTTACCCACGTTGCGTAAGCTCTGTTATGAAAGACACAATGTACTCCACTTCCTACACTCAGTACAAATATGAGCAGGCTGACTGGAGACGTGAGCGTCCTATTTCTGCTGTAAACAAATACATCGAAACTTGCAAATAAGACCCTTTGACCAAGGATCTTTGCAAAGGCGCTGGCTGAAGAGTCAGCGCCTTTTTATTTTCACGATTGCCCTGGCCCCCCACATTTCGTAGGATGTCCCCATGACATCTGAAATGCCTGAAGTAAAAATCACTGACACCGTTATTGGAACCGGCCAGACCGCCAGCAAAGGCGCTCTGGTGTTTTGCCATTATGAAGGTTTTCTGGAAGACGGAACAAAGTTTGATTCCAGCTATGACCATGGACGGCCTTTTGAATTTGTCGTGGGCTCAAAGAAGGTCATTGCCGGCTGGAGTATAGGATTCCTGGGCATGAAAGAGGGCGGCAAGCGCACGATCTTTGTGCCGGCGCACCTGGCCTATGGCGAACGCCAGATCGGCCAGTTCATCAAGCCCCATTCCAATTTGATTTTTCATGTCGAACTGATTGAAGCCCGCCCGCGAGAATAGACTCTTCACTCACCATCGTCGAACAGAGCCATCTGTCCGGAGTGATTCTTCAAAGCCTCACGTTCGGTGAAATCGAATTCAACGATCTCACGTGTGTTCTTCAAAAAATCCACGTATTGCTGGGCGGATTTGCGGGCAGAAAGCCACTCGTCCCAATGAGACTCAGCCAGAAAAATGGGACAACGGTCATGCCCCGCCGCCAACACGTCTTCCGTTGGCGGCCCCGTAAGAATAGCAACGGATTCGATCACTTCACCGGTTTTTCGATCAGTCCATGAATCCCAAATACCAGCAGCACTGAGCAGACGCCGGTCCTTGGCGGCAATTGCAATATTATGACCGGCGTAGCGACCTTCGTAAACGGATTCAATAAAGAATTTCACCGGAACCAGGCAATGACGGCTTTTAAATGTCTCTCTCCATGAAGGTTTATTCAGCACCTCTTCAATGCGGGCATTGTAGGTGGCAAATTTGGGCTTTCGAACTTCAGACCAAGACGGAATCAGGGAGTAATTCATCATCTTTGCCTGCATTCCCTCCCGTCCCCTTAAAATAACCGGAGCTGGAGTGTGAGGATAGATGATCTGCAAAGGCAGGGTCATCACCTCTGGCAGCTTCAAATGATACGTCCGCATCAACAAATTAAATTCGTCCGCAGATCCATACCTGGCACACATCACTCACCTCAGAAATGATTTTGGCACTAAAAGGAACCAACATCAAGTCGCCGGCGGATTATTGCAAGGGAACCGTCAGCGGGAAGAGCTGAATATTCAGATTATAGACCTCGGACGGCTCACCTTCTTCAGCAAGCAATGAAAGACGTTGACGGAACTTCTTAATCAGGGCTTTGACTTCGGTCATCTTGTCAGGATTAAAGGCCATGGTGATTGCGGAGTAGTCCCGGCGGTCCGGAGTGGTGACTTTCAAAACTTCAATCGCCTTGTTCATGTCAGAAACGTGGGCCTGCACCAGGGCATGACTTGGAATATCGGACGTCGTCCCCAAGCTGGCTACAGTGCGCACAAAAGTCGCCCCTTGCATCTTGATAAAGCCAAGGTTCATCAAAAGATCCAGACTGTGCTGCACTTTTTCAACCGGTATTGCCAATCGCTGGCTGATCCATTTTTCGCTGGATTGAAATTGCGGGATGCGCATCAGATTCAAAATTGCAAAGTGCTCCCAGCTGGAAATCAGTTCCAGCTGCTGCTCGGTCAATCGCTTCTGCACACCGAACTTGCGTGAGCGTGTGGCGATCATGGAATAAACCTGATTGCGCTCTTCCACACCAAGTTCGAGTCCCAGAACAATTTTGCTGGCATAAAACTCACTTAAAGGTCTTTTCCCATGCATAAGCTCATTCAAACAGCCCGGGGATATTGCTACTTTCTTTGCCAGAGAGCGGAACGAAAAACGTGGATTTCGTTTTTGAATTTCATCGAGTTTGCTTTTCAAAAAATTACCGAATGGATTCGACATAAATCTCCAAAAAAATCTTGTGGAATTCTTTAACTTTTTTGGGTGTACTGGCAAGTCTTATATAATCGTTTAGTTCCTCGCACAGACCAGAGGGAACACATCATTTCATTCAACGAAGATCACGGAACATTAACTATCTCAGAAGGGAGTTCACGGCATCCCAGTAGGATTCAAATTCAGAGAGATTGTTGTGATCTCCCCCCGGAATAAGAACATATGAGCTCCTGTTGGAAAACCGAGAAAGCTTATAGCCCATCTCTGCCGGGATAACCTGATCCTGATCCCCATGAACAATCACAATCGGTGATTCCACATCGCGAATCCACTGATTTGACGGCATTGAATATTTCAACAGAATTTGCGGGAACCACGAAAAACGCAACTTCGCCATCTCATACAAACTGGTATAGGGTGTTTCCAGAATCAGACCATCGACATTGTTATCCGCGGCGGTTTTTACCGCCACACCAGAACCGACGGAGCGACCATAGATAATAATCCATCATCCACATTGCATCCGGTTTTCTGCGAAAGTTCAGCGGCGACATCCCCCCAGCTGTCCATAGCCCCCGCATTACCGTGAAAATACAGAATCACTGCTTTGGGAGCAGGGACCTTAAAAAGAAGGCTGTGAACTTCAGCCCCAAATACGAAATGGCAACAACTCGAACAATGCGTTTCAAATAAGAAAAACCCTGATTTCTCATGTTCACATTGTACGCCGAAACGGTTTTTATTGTAAATTTCCGGTAATATCGAATGACACTCTGTCACTCATTATATCTCAGTATTGACACTCGACACGGCCGCTACAACCATAGAGTCACTTTCCAAACAAGGCGGGCCTGTATGAAATCAACATTGTTTGCATTGATAATGGCATCATCTTCACTGGCTTGGGCCGGCGAGACTGTTTGCACTCTGGAACAATGGGATAACGAAAAAGTTGCTTTTTCTGCAGACTTTCAAACTATTCGCCATGATATCTACGATGAAAATGGCAATATCTTTAAGTCAGAGACCCTGCATGGCGAAGGGCTTGTGGGCGGTATAAACATTCACCCAAAAAACGATTCCTGCGATCAGAGTGTCTTTGAATTCAAAGGCATAAACCAGATTCTGACAACCTGCCAACTTGACAAGGCCATTCACAGTTTTGACTATCTTACCGTGGACTTCCGGTACGACCAGGATAAAAAGAACGGTTATTATATCGTGAACTCCTACTATCAGGCCGGATCCAGCAACCACAGTCTGAAATTTAAAGATTGCCACCAACAACAAAAGCAATAGTGCCAACAAACACGTTGGGAATATCCTAAAAGTAGAAGATCATTCAGGGAAACATCTGGCCATAGGTGAGCCCATGATTGAGCCACAGACCCTCTCCACGGCTGAACTGCTTAGGCAGAACAGAGAGTCCATTGAGAAGCTTTGGATCGAACGGGTGCGGAGGAAAAAGTCCCCGCACCAAGCCACTACTTTGTCTGTCCTGCAAAAATCAGTGGGCAGTTTCGTTGAGCATCTGAGTATCGTTTTAACCCGTAAAGACCCCTCGATTGCAGCAAAAGTCGCCGCGAATATCGCTCATGAGCAGAGCCAGGAGCCAACCTCTGAAAACCACCGCCTGGCCTCGTTGCTAAAAGAATTCAGTGTGCTGCGTGAAGTAATCATCGAGGTGTTACTGCAAAGAGGCCATCTGTCTCATGCTGACAGGTCGCTGCTTGACCAGGCAATCGACATTGCAATCACCACGGCGGCAGAAGAGTTTGTACAAAACCAGAATGCTGAGATTCACAACGCACTTTCCAATGCAGAGTCCAGCAACCAGGAGCTCACCCACTTTGCCGCGATCGCAGCCCACGATCTGAAATCCCCTTTGGCGACTATCATCGGATTTGTGGATTCCCTGCAAGACGACGAATTCAAAGAAAAGCTGGGAGTCGAAGGGGGCCAGATGCTCCACCGAGTCAGCTCGGCAGCGCATCGCATGAACACCCTGATAGACACCATGCTTGAGTACGCACGAATTGAATCCACAGAAAGGCTGTTTGAAGCGACACCTATAGAAGTCCTGGCCCAATCCGCCGTCGAGAATCTGAATGACCAGATCCAGACCACTCAGGCCCGTATCACGATTGAACCGCTCCCCACCCTTCTTTGCGATGCACCTCTCGTGACACAGCTCTTTCAGAACCTGATAGCGAACGCTTTAAAGTTTCGGAGCCAGAAAACACCTGAGATAAAAATCAGCGCACACCTTAACGGCGACACCTGGGAATTTACCGTCGAAGACAATGGAATCGGTTTTGATCCAGAGAAAAAAGATGAAATCTTTGATCTCTATAAAAAGCTTCACGCGCCTTCACAGTATCAGGGTTCCGGCATCGGACTTGCCACTTGCAAAAGAATCGTGGAACTGCATCGAGGCAAAATCTGGGCAGACTCCATTCCCGGCGAGGGCTCAACGTTTACCTTCACACTGAGCGCATGAATCAGGTGTTCCTTACATTTAGGAAATGTTTTTTCAGCTCTTCTTTTCATTGGAAAGCGGCAAATAATTTCAAATACCGGACAGATTAGAACTGCTCCCCAATGTACACTTGCTCGAACTTAGAGGGGCTGCTAATTCTGCGATCCTTATGTCGGGACTTGAGAATCTGCCGTATTTTGCACTCAAACTTCAGGAACAGTTTCAGGCCAAGAAAGCCCGAAACAAGCGCTATTCTCTGCGCTCTTATGCGCAATTTCTGGAGATGAATCCCGGCACTCTGTCCTCGATCATCAAAGGTAAACGCCTGGTGCCTTTACAGGAAGCCGCCAAGATTATGCAAAAGCTTTCTCTGGCCCCCAAAGATCAAGAGCAGTTCCTTCTAAGCCTCGGGGTCAACACACCCCCAGACTCCGCATCCTACAAACTGGATCCCAGCCGCTATGCTGTGATCTTTGATGAGTGGGAGTACTTTGTGGTCCTGGCGGCATTTCGTCTGGCGGACTTTAAAAGCACCACCAGCTGGATTGCAAACAAAACCGGAATCACCGAGCTTCGCGTGGATGAGTGCCTGGAAACAATGGAGGATCTGGCGATCATCTCCCGAAAAGGTGCTGTCTGGGTGCGCAGCCATAAGAACCTGTATTCAACTCACGACATCCCGTCCCGGTCACTGCAACAAGCACACTTAAACTCTTTGATCATGGCCAGACAGATGCTTTCACGGGTGCCGGTACCGGAGCGGGATTATTCGTTCCTGACCGTGGCTCTGGACGAAAAACGATTTAAAAAACTGAAAAAACTGACCCTGAAGTTTCGTGATGACGTCTTTGACCTGGATGAACAATCCAAAAAGGGCGAGCTTTACCGCGTGAATCTGCAGTGTTTCCCCATCCTTTCACCGAAATCCAAATAGGAGCTTCATCATGACGACACTGATTCATCTTCTTTTTTACTCTGTGATTTCGATGGCCGGCGGTGACTGGGTCGGCAATGGCGGCAATGTTATTTCCTGCGGAGACTCCTTGCGACTGCTGGACTACTATGAAGGCGAAGAGCAGCGCCGCATTCTGCCCGAACTGGGTCCAGAACACATGAGCTTTCAGCAGAAGGTGTATTATGTATTACACCGCCTTGAAGATGTGAACCCCACCCGGGCCAGAATGTATAAAAAATGGTTCCGGACTTTCGATGAAGAAACCCAGTGGTTCATTGTTGGCAAGTTTCTGCCGATTCGCGACTCGGGCGTGGTGATTATCCCAGAAGATTGCAATATTCAACAAGTCGCCATCCAGCGCCCGACACCTCTGATCATGCCGGGTGACCGGCGCTACGTCATTGACCTTCGTTTGTTCGAAAAACTCAGCGAAGATGACAAAGCCGGTCTGATTTTACATGAGCTGATCTATCGGGAGGCCATTGAGCTGGGGACCGCCTCCTCCCCGGGAGTACGTTACTTCAATCAGGTGATCAGCTCTTACCTGATGAAGTCCTTCGACAGCCGCACGATGCTGGATCTGGTACGCACGGCGGGCTTAAAACACGTCGACTATCACGGCTTTGCCGTGGGACTTGAAGCGGCTCAATACCATGATGACGGCAGTATCCGGACGGCGACGGTCTGGGGCGGAAGCCTGCACGGACAAAACATCACCGGAAAGTACGTGAATTTCTATCCGAACGGAAAGATCGAATCGTTCCTTTACACCAGTGCCGATGCCTACACCTTCAACCTCAACGGGCAGACTTTCCCAATCGGCCATGATGGCTCCTTGTCCCGCATGATTTTACTCAAGTTCCATGACAACGGAAACCTGATGTCCGTATCCATAAAAAACAAAACCCCGTTCATCTTAAACGGCAAACAAGTGTTGCTGTCCAATCTGAACGGGGCCGTGACCTTCTGGCCCAACGGTCAACTGCACACAGGAACTATTGAAAGCTCTGAATATACCGGACCACTGGTTTTAAGCCAGGAAGGCTCCCAAATCATGAAACCATGAGCGCCGTTACTGGTCGTCACGATGATCTGATAAACACCACCGTCGTGAGCGTACAGCTTTAAAAGGAAGTTGCGCTCGCTCACCGCCAAAGTATCGGAATAGAACTCAAGAACAACCTGATGAGTGAATTCATTCACGCGGAAGATACGAGGTGAAGCCGCGATTGCGTGCACATCACTTAAGTCTGTCAAAGAAGGTTTCGCAAAGCGGTTGGAGGTATTCGGAACCACTTTACCGTCCTTGCATTCTGCATCCAGCACATCCAGAAGGATCTGCGTAGTATAGGCTTTTCGGATCACCATACCCACAGAGAGCACCACAATATCTTGGGCATCAACCTGTTTTGAACAATAGTACTTGGCATGCTCTGGAGCGTCCAACGACACAGACTGAGCCTGGGCAGACAAAGAAATCAAAGCGACGAAAGACAGTACAAGAATACGCATAGTTTCCTCCAAAAATATGAACGGAGGAATAACCACGATTCAGCCCTGAATAAAGAAAAAACCTGCCAGACAGCAGGTTCAGGTAATAAAGTCGTTGCAAACTTTGGAAGTTGCAACACTTTTAGTTCTTTTCACAGGTGATCTTTTCTTTCTCACAGAAGGACAACAACGTGCGGCTTTGACACTTGCCCATGGCGTCTTTGCGGGCTTCGTCCTCGGTTTTTCCAAAGCCGAAGAAACGGTTCCCCATGGATTTCATTCGGCAGGTGTAGGTCCCCACAACCTTTGGACCGTCGCCGGACCAGTCCACCGCCAGGGTGCCTTTGTTCGGATTTTCATCCGCAGGATTAATAACTTTCAGACCGCATCCAGCCAGCAAACTGCAAAACACAAAAAACTGCATCAATGAATTTTTCATAGACTCCATGCTAACAGCCCCTTTCGATAATCAAAAAGACCAGAAAAGGGGGCCGAAGCCCCCTTCATGAAGTTACTGAACATCATTGAAGTTAACACCCGTGAAACTCAAGCCCGTCAGCTGAGAAACCCAGGCTTGAGTCGAAGTGTACTGCGTGCTGGGGTGCAGGTTGAATTTGAAACTAGCCTCTTGTGGCAATTCAATACCTGGATTCGCGCTACAATCCGCCTGATCAGATGCATGAGTGTAACAACGGTTGTTCACAACCTCAGAGTACTTGGTCGCATCACCCAAGTCTGCACTGGTGTTTGAATTCACCATGAAATAGCGCGCCTTCAGACCATTTGCCAGACTGCCTTTGATTGTGGAAACACGAGCCGAGTACCAATTGCCGTCACCATAGATTTCCCCGGCGATGGCTTCAATTTTAGATACGGACGTGATTTCACCATTGGTCATACCCACCTGAGCCAACAAACGCTCGTGACGGGACCAACCGCAATTACCACCCTGCTCCGTACACTGGAATCGATCGCCGCGACTTTCGTACTTCAGCTCACCCGTCAGCAAATCAAAGCTGGCAGCAAAAGTCCCGGTTTTATCCGGATGAACAGAAGTCTGATCTTCATGAGTCAGGAACTCCATCTTAGTGCCACTCAGTTTCGCTGCGACTCGATAAAAACCCATTCCTGGAATCGTCATCGAAATACCGGAGTCATAGTAGGTATTAAAGAAGGCTGGCTTTGAGGCCCGCACCGAGATAGTCATGGCCTGGATCTGCATATTCTCCAGCTGTTGAGCCGTGAAGCAGGATGTGTCCGGGGTCACACTGACCTGACGTTCCTGATCGTCGTAAACGATGCCCACTTTTTCAAGCATGCAGGAAATGGCTTTGATCTGCTGGAACGAACCCGGAATGGAGTCCGGAGATCCGCTGTTTTGAGCAAGTTTACAGTAAAACAAACGCGACGGATAATCCGGCCCCTGACTGTCCATATAGCCGCCTTGTTCATCCAAAGGCATGGCGTGCTCATTGCACAAAGCATTCACGTTCTGCGCTTGAATCTTGCCTTGCACGCTTTGAGATGACCCATCACTGACCAGGCCGTTACCGACCTCAACAATCACTCCCTGGACCGCCCCAACAACTGTGGATGGCTTGTCAGCAGAAACTATGATGGATGGGGATTCAACGACTTCGTCGACTTTCCCTTGACAGGCCACCAGGGTTGCAACGTGGAACAGAACTACTACGGACAGGACTTTTCTGATTTCGTTATTAAAGAACACGAACTCTCTCCTTGTTTAAAGTTTCACGCAATTTCGTCTGCGCTACTTTCCTTAAGGCAAGGATCCGGCCAACGGCTAACTCCACAATTTCACTACAGTCTTAAATCAAGACGCCCACTGTGGTTGTCAGGTTGGCGCCAACTAGCGGTGGAATCTAGGCGGGTTTCTTAATAAGTATCTTTCTGAGACCTTCGCGGGAAACACCCAGGCGACGTGCTGCCTCGGATTTGTTGCCCAAAGAACCCTGAATAGCCCGGTGAACAAACTCAGTCTCAAAGGCTTCCCGCGCTTCGCGCAGGCTGAGGTTTTCATAACGCTTCAGGGAATCTTCCTGCACATCCGGAACGACGCTGAGCTGCGGGCGGGCCTTGAATTGAAAATCATCCGGCATCAACACTGCCCGATCCCCGGCCGACAGGCAGGCACTTTCAATTTTGTTTTCCAATTCGCGGATGTTTCCCGGCCAGTGATAGTCAATCAAGCGATCCAGGGCTTCTGGACTGATACTTTTCAGTCGCCAGCCGCGCTTATTATGCAGTTGTTCCAAAATGGCCTGAGCCAGCTCTGGAATATCGCCTTTGCGATCACGCAACGACGGGATCTGCAAGTTAACCACGTTGATACGATAGAAAAGATCCTCGCGGAATTTTTCCTGCTGGATCTGGGTTTCAATATGCTTATTGGTGGCACAGATCAAACGGAAGTCCACAGCCTTCGGGGAATCGGTGGAACCCAGTCTTTGCACTTTTCTTTCCTGCAAAACCCGCAAAAGTTTGGCCTGCATCTCGACCGGCATTTCGCCGATTTCATCCAGGAACAGCGTTCCCCGGTGAGCCAGCTCAATCTGCCCCTGCCGAGCCACTGTCCCGGTCGCAGCCCCTTTGACCACACCGAAGAGTTCCGCCTCGAACAAAGACTCTGGGATTGCCGCGCAGTTGATCGCAATAAATGGACCGTCACGACGGCTGGAGTGATGATGCGCAAGCCTTGCGATCACCTCTTTACCCACCCCGCTTTCACCAGTAATCAGGATGTTTGAGTCCGACTTGCCGAAGTCCCCGATGTGATCATATATCTTTTGCAGCTCAGGAGCTTTCGAGTGCAGGCTGACGGAAGAAATACTTTTACGCCAGATGTTCTTGCGGTGCTCGATGGCGGATTCAGATTCTTCGTTCTTCTGATGGACTTCATAGTTTTCAAAAGCCACGGCCGCCAGCATGGAAAGCGCTTCCAGGGCGTGCTGATCGGATTCGTCAAAATCTCCGTCGGCTTTATTCAATACTTCGATGACCCCGATGACTTTGCCATCTTTCCAGTGCAGCGGAACCGCCAGAACTTTTTCCGTCTGATAGCCCGTCTTGCTGTCGACGCCAAGATAGAAGTCGCTGTCCTGAGCCACACAGTTGGAGAAATGACTTTTGCGGGTTCGAAAAACCTTCCCGGCAATTCCCTGATCTGTGTTGATCACGATAGTCTGATTGCGGATGCCCGTCGCAATATAACTGTTCAGATATTTGAAGTGCTGTTCCAGATTGATTTGGGAATCAAAGAAGATCGTCCCCCGATCTGCGCCAGTAGCCTGAATACACAGATCCAAGATTCGCGAAATGAGACTTTCCCCCGCCTGTTGTTCAAAGAAAATTTGCGCGGAGTCGCCTATAAACTTAAGAAGCTCATGTGATTTTGACATGTTCTTGTTATCGGCAGGTCCTGCCAACGAAAGTAGGCTGCCAACTGCACTTTCCACATTTAAGCCACCAATTGTGGGCGTTCCATTTTAAGACCTAAAAGTTTTCAAGCCCTTACACTTGGGCCCGGGAATAGCAGTTTAAGTTCATGAAACTTTGGAAATAAACAAAAGGAATAAATATGAACAAAGACAACGTTCCCCAACAATTAGATCGCATGGATCGTGAACTGAGATTCCTGTGGCAGGAAGCCCACGAAGAAACCGTACAAAGCATCAAGGAAAGAAAGCTGAAGCAGTACTATGAACTGTTCAAAGCCTACAAAAAACAGAAGCAGTTTCTGACCGCTCTTGAGGCCAAGTAATGAGCACGGTTCATGCACTTTAGACGACTGATTGAGTTTAAATTAAAACAAAGGTTGTCTTATGAGAGCGTCGATTGCCGCTTTTTGTCTATTGGCTATTTCTTCTACATCCCTGGCTTCCACGGTGAAGGTCATGGATCTGGGGTTTAATTGCGAACCTTCCGTTTCGGATGTGTTTTGCCTGGAGCAGGCCAAGAAACCTAATTCCGGGTATTTGAACGGAAAAGTCAAAAGCGCCACCCTGGTTAGCAACGCCGACTTTTACAACAAGTCAGGGGATCTGATAAATGCTTCCCCTGCGATCGTCGTCGCCACTGAAAAAGGCAAAATAGTCCTGACCAAAGAAAGCGCCGTTCGCCTGGGCATGACCATGGGTGATTTGCTGAATGAATTCTCGTCTCCAAAGTCGAACATCATCCTTCGCTATAACGACGAAAGCAGAATCTTAGGATTGGTCTTAGCCATCGAGAAAAAATAAGTCCGCGCCGGTCCAATTGATTAAATTGTTTTAGTCCTCAGCAAGTTTCTGGGTCACGATCTGCACCCCAGAAACTTGCCTCCAAAGGTACACAAACCCCTCCGTCTCCACCTGAGACAGTAAAATGAAATAAAACTCAATAAATCCTTAATAACTAATTAAAGCCGAATAAAAATCCGAAAAGAAAGCATGGACGTATCTGGAACTTTGTACACCTATTTACGAAATTTTCTGATATTTTTGGGATCAGTCTTCGTTTTTTCTGGCTGCACTCTTAGCGCGAGCTTTACCGATTTAACAGGCTCAGCCGAAGCCCCCTCCGTTCCCTCCGGAAGCAACTTTTTAGGACAGCTATCAAAAACCAGTGCAATAAACTGGAGTTATGAATTCGACGCCACTGAATCCGTGGAACGCGCCATCCTGAGTGCCTCGGGCGACAGAATTGTCGCTGCTGTAGTGAATAGTGGCCCGGTCGTGATGCGAATTCGCTCTGACGGCAGTGTCAACACGGCGTTTGGTAACAATGGTCTCATCTCGCTACCAACCGTTCCAACATACAACGGATTCAATGGGATCTATGTCAGTGAGGATTCCAATCAAAACATTCTTGTGGGCTGGAGTCTGGAAGGTGACTGGAATGCCAACGGACGTGACTACGCGATTGCGATAGCCAGATTTAGTTCATCTGGAAGCCTTGACCTCACCTTTGGCAACAGCGGACTTTTCGTTTTTGAGCTACCCGAGCCGATCTATGTCAGAGGAATTCTGGCGGATGCCTCAGGATACTTCATAATAGGTCCCGGCAACTTTAATGGCACTGGATACCTAGGGTATATCTTTAAAATTAAAGAAGACGGTACGTTTGACACCAACTACGCTAACAATGGCCGACTGATTTTCAATCCTCCTGTTGTCGCTGGGGAGAATTTTCGGGATATGCATTTGAGTGCCGCCTCTATTGCTCCTGATAATTCACTCTATATCACCGGGCAGATCTATGGCGACATTTCTGGATACTCTGGCGTAATCTATAAAGTTCTAGCTACGGGTGCCATAGACGGTACCTGGGGTAATTCAGGCCTTGTACGCTATGACAGCCCCGCCCAGGCCCGGGACACATTCCACGACATCAAAATTCACGACAATAAAATTTATATCGCAGGCGAAGGCCCCAATTTCCCAGATCTGGATGGAGTTATCTTGCGATACAATCTTAATGGCACATTAGATAACACTTTTGACGGCGACGGCGTACAAAGGTTAAAAGACGTCGCGGGATTTGGCGGTGGAGCCGACTATGTGAGAATATTGGCTATCGACTCTGCAGGAAACATATTCATCCACGGCACCTCTCTGGATGCCGCCGATTCAAATTACACCTTTATCGCCAAGCTTTTACCCAATGGAAACCTTGACGCCTCTTACGGAATCGCCGGAATCGCATTTATAGATTTCGAAAGAGATGCCTGGGACTATCCCCGTGCTGCCGTCTTCAACAGTGACGAATCCATTACAGTTTTCAATAATTTCGTCATCAGAGACGCATCGACGAGCCAAAAAGGCAATCTGGTTTCTGCAAAGCTTTTAACCTCAGGAACCATGGACAACACCTATGGAGAGAACGGATTCAAAGAAAACTCTGAAAAGTATCTGCAAATGGTCAACTTGGAGCCAACGCACTCACAATTCCACGATGGTGCATTTTATGCCGTTTATTCTGCACAGACCGGCAATGACGGCCCCATTTTGGTAATTCACAAAACACTTCCCAATGGAAACTCAGACACAAATTTTGGTGACTCAGGATTCTTCGTTGTCAAAAGAGTTCTCGCGGCAAAGATGATCATCAGTGATGGCATCTATTTGTTGGCTGAGTACTTTGACAGCAATTCTTACGAATTAAATCTCAGAATCTTCAAGTACTCACTTGATGGCAGTCCGGATTCGAACTTTGGCGTCGGAGGCATCATGGAACTGCCCTGGGACGAGGACTTCGAGACCTCAACCAGAAACGGTCAAATGGCGATGGGACCTGATCTACATCTGTATGTGACAGCATATATCTTTGATATTGCTAACGGAGAACCTCATACCGCCCTTTGGAAAGTCCACTCGCAGACCGGAGCGCCCTGGGAAGATCCCCAAACATCAAAAACGATTAAGATCCTTGCACCCGCAGACAATGGGCGCAGTAACGATCCCACGATCATAGTGGATGATATCCATAACAAGGTTTACCTTATGAGTGGCGACGCACCGGGAAGCGAGACCATGATCATACGACGGTATAATTTAGACCTCTCTCCGGACACAGACTTCAATTCAACTGGAGCTCTTGCAGAAACTGAATTTTCCGGACAATTTACAGAATTCGTTGAGATCAACAAGATACATCTGTTCAATGGCGATCTTTATGTTTCGGTCTATGAACAAAACGAAGACTTTGGGGTGAGTGCTTTAGTGAAGCTTACGAACACAGGCGCGGTGGACACGAGCTTTGGAGAAGATGGCCTTGTGCACCCGGGTGGAAATCTAACAGACAGAATCTGGCATAGTGCCGATTTTTATTACGACGAAGTCCGAAAGAACATTATTGCTGCTAACTACACAGAAACTGAAGACGAGAACTTCTTAATGTCCTTCAGCAAAATAAATATCACTTCAGCACCAGTATCGACCACATTTGTGACCGAGGTGCCGAATCCCGTTTATTTCAATAATTGCTCTTTCTCAAGTGTTCACGGACTCCACTGCATAAAAAACGATTGGAGTCCTAGTAAAACAGAAACCTCACTGTCGATATTTAAATAATGATCGCAGGAGAGGACTCATACGGAGTTTGCTGCCGTCGACAGCAAACGACAAACCCCAAAACAAACATCGAAGGCGGAAAACTTCAGAAACTACTCTAGCAAAGCTGGAGTGCAGACAGATAAAAAAAAGCCGACAGTTGTCGGCTTTTTTTGTTGAAAGAATCTTTCCTTCGGAAAGATTTGGTGCGCGAGGGGGGACTTGAACCCCCACAGGATTTCTCCCACAGGCTTCTGAGACCTGCGTGTCTACCAATTCCACCACCCGCGCGCTGGAATGAAGAACTATCTTGTACGCTTTCCCCCGCTTTGAAAACAGTTTTCGCAGAAGGTCATAAAAGGATTTACAAGTTGCCCAAGTTTTAGGCTTTTAAACTTACCAATACCCCAAAACCTTCCACCAAATGGCACAGCCGCCAGCGAAAATCAGCAGGTTCAGAAGCGTCACCACAAAGCCCCACTTCCACCATTCTCCCATGGTCACATATCCAGCACCAAACAGCACCGGAGCCGACCCCGTTCCATAGTGGGTTAAGGACGCACACAACGAGGATGCAAAGCCCAGGAACAGACCAAACATCAATGGCGGAGCCCCCAAGGCCACACCCACTCCAAAGAACGACGCAAACAATGCCGAGATATGGGCCGTGTTGCTGGCAAAGAAATAATGAATGAACACATAAAGCAGAACCAAAATAGCGGCTGCCTGCATCCACCCCAGACCCCAATGTGCGATCGAGGATTCCACGGTTTTAGAAAACCACGCCACGACGCCCACCTTGTTTAAGAACGTCGCCATCATCACCAGGGACGAGAACCACGTTACCGTGTCCCAGGCGCCCTTTTCTTTCAACAGGTCATCCCAAGTAAGCACCCCACTAAACAGAAGCACCCCCAGCCCCACAAATGCGCCAGCAGTTGCATCCACCTTGAACAAAGGATCTGACGACAACAACTCAGGTCCACCTGCCCAGATAAACAGAAGCAGGAAAAAGACACCAATCAGAATTTTTTCATCCAGTCTGAGCGGCCCCAGTTCTTGCAATTTTTTATTCGCATAACCCGCAGCATCCGGAGTTTCTTTGATTTGTGGCGGATAAAGCTTAAACAACACCCACGGGATGATCAGAATCGCCAGCAAGCCCGGCACAAATGCCGCCATCGCCCACTGTGCCCAAGACACATCGATCTTGGCGATGTCACGAATCCCAGCCGTCACCAAAGGATTGGGCGCAGTCGCAGTGATGAACATCGCCGAAGTGATCACGTTGATCTGATAGGCCACCAAAGTCAGGAACGCACCGACCTTCAATCGAGTGGCCTCATCCGGAAGTGATCCCATGGATTCTGAGATGGAGCGATTGATCGGATAAAGCACGCCACCACCACGAGCAGTGTTGCTTGGCATGACCGGAGACAGCACCAACTCGGCAAAAGACAGTCCGTAGCTGATACCCAAAGTCTTTTTCCCAATGGCGCGAACAAAGTAATATGCCACGCGGGAACCAAGGCCGGTCTTAATGAAAGCGCGGGAAATAAAGAACGAGATACCAATCAACCAGATCAGGGTGTTGGAATATCCACTGAGTGCATCACCCATGGCTTTGCCGGGATTTCCGGGATTGGTGACTTGCGTGATACCCACCAGCAGGATCCCGATCATGGCAGCACCCCCGATTGGAAGCGCTTTACCGATGATGGCGGTGATGGTGCCTACAAAGATCCCCAGCAAACGCCAGGCATTGATGTCGACCCCTTCCGGCGGAGAAATCACGAACCAGAAAAGACAGGTCACAAAAAAAGCGATAACGGCCGGTACAATCTTCACATGCGGTAACTTCATTCATATCCCCGGTTTGAATTTACAAACAGGATATGCTTTAAGCGCCATCAGAGGAAGAGGTTTTTCAGCATTATTTCTGACAGGCGCGCGTGGCAAACTGACGTAAATACTCTCGCACGTCAGCCGAAGTGGCCTTGGTGCGATCCAGACTTTTCAGTCGCCCATCCACCACCACCAGGTCGCGCGTGGATTCAGCCACCACTCGCTCATAAGTCAACCCCGGCTCCACCAGCCTGACTGAACAGCGAACACCTTCATGCTTGGTGCTCTTGCAAGAACCAATGCGCCCCACTCCGAAAGTAAACTCGGTGATGGTGGTGATATTATAAAGACCTTCTTCATAACTTGTATAAAGCTGCCCCAGATAAAGCGAAGGCAGGGCTTTGGGCGTTGGCAGATACAGATAACTGAATTCCTGACCCGGCAGAATTTCCGGTGGCACTTCTTCAAAGGGCGTGTCCAGATCATGCACCTGAAGTTCATCAGCAAAAAGCGCCGTCACTCCTTGACCGGAAAGTTCTGTGCGGATGACTTCGCGAAGCTCATCACGATAATGGGAGGACACCAAAACTGTGCAATCTTTACCAAACGCCAGCGAAGACAAAAACAAAACCACAGCAACACAAACACCCGATTTTAACGAATTCATAAGCCACCCTTGGGAAGTGAAAACACCTTCTTATCGCATTTAAAGGGTCCTCACCACGCAACCGAGCCGTCCTTGCAATTCTTACTTAAGTGTCTAGATTCACGACAGGTTCCAAAATCGGAATCTCGTGGAAACTTTTGGAACAAATTGCAGGATTAGAGTCACTCCTCTAGATGACACAGCGAAATTCAGATATATAAAGGGCGTCACAAAAGAGGAGCTCTTATGACCAAAAAGCATCATTACAGAGACTTTATCCTGAAAGAACTTGAGCGTCGCCAGCGCAAAAATCCTTCCTATTCTCTTCGCGCGTTTTCCCGTGACTTGGAAGTTCCTTGCTCTCGTCTGTCTGAGATTCTAAACGGCAAAGTCGGCTTGTCTGAAAGCCGTGCGGTGAATCTGGCAACAAAACTAAACCTTTCCCCGTCCGAGCGTGAATTCTTCGTGGATCTGGCTTTGTCTGAACACGCCCGCAGCGCCGTTCTTCGTGAAATGGCTTTGCAACGTGTGAATGCCCGTGAAGAAGCGTTTGAAAAAATCGGTGAAGACCAATTCGCGGTTATCTCTGACTGGTACTACACAGCCATCACTCAGATTCTGCAATTGAAAGACTTCGAGCCTACTGTTGAAAACATCTCCCGCCGATTGGGACTTCTGACGGATGTGACTGAAAAAGCCCTGGAGCGCCTGGAAGCCATGAAGCTGGTTGAAAAAACTGCTGATGGCAAATGGGTTTCCAGTGATGCGAAGTACTCTTCAAGCTATGGCGGTTCTTCCGTGGCAGCCCGCAACTATTTCCTGCAGATGCAGACCAAGGCGACAGAAGCGATGAGTGGCGAAAACAAACGTCGCTGGGACATGGGTTGCACCATGGTTCCCACCAGCCGCGAGAAAGCCAAAGAGATCGCTGCTAAGATTCGCCAGTTCCGTCTGGAAGTGATGGCCGATCTGCAAAACAGCGAAAACAAAGACTCTTTGTTCGCCCTGTCCACCAGCTTCTTTGAAATGACGGACGTACAACCGCACTAAATAAAAAAGGCGCAGGAGACTGCGCCTTTTTCTTTTTCAAATCATTCCGATTTAAAACTTATTATTTAACTGCGGCTTCCAGTTTGGCGATATCAATCTTTTGCATCGTCATCATGGATTCAAAAGCCTTCTTGGCTTTGTCTGCATCTTTACTGGTCGTCAGATCCAGCAAAATTCTAGGCGTGATCTGCCACGAGAACCCCCAGCGATCCTTGCACCATCCGCAGTCACTTGCCGCGCCACCGTTTTCGATAATGGCATTCCAAAGGCGGTCGGTTTCAGCCTGATTTTCGGTGATAACCATGAAACTGACCGATTCATTGGGCTTAAAGATCGGACCGCCATTCAGGCCCACAAATTTGCGCCCCATCACGGTGAACTCCACCGTCAACTCGGTCCCTTTCTTGCCACCAGGAAAATCACCCGGAGCTGTGTTCACACGCCCCACTTCACTGCCGGGAAAAGTCTTTGCATAAAATGCGGCAGCCTTACTGGCTTCGCCGTGATCGAACCAAACACAAGTCACTAACTCAGTCATTGGAACTCTCCTTCATCAGATTATTGAAACAGAATCTTTATCAGAGTGTCTGAGACTCCACCTGGAGGCAACTTTTCTTTGGCAGCCGGGGATTTTACATTTCAAACAGAACCAGAACCAAACCGACCACCCCAAGACCTACAACCACACGAAAACGCATCATGAAGGCCGGAATGATGGCTTCAATTCTATCCAGCACCTGTTTAGAGTCGGCCGTTCCGAGGCGCGCATGGATTTCGTGAGCTCTTTTCACGCCCTGCAAGGAATCATCCACCCGCAGGCCGGATCTTTGAGCGATCTTTTCCATATTGCGCATAAGGCGCTGGTATTGAATCGTGGAGGCGATATAAATCACGACCGCAACACTGAATATCACCGCATAGATCACTGAAAAAAGTCCCACGACAGAGGCTCCTTTGTTGTTTGCAAGAATACGGGATTTTGGGAATAAAAAAACCCCTGAAGTTTCCTTCAGGGGTTTTAAATTTTTTAGAATATCTCGGATGCGGTCACTCCAATTTAAAGAAAAATTGGAGCGGGAGACGGGGCTCAAACCCGCGACCTATGCCTTGGCAAGGCATCGCTCTATCAACTGAGCTACTCCCGCATCGTTTCGAGAGACACAAAATTACTGTTGCCTGACCCTATTGTCAACGGGTAAAAATCAAAAAAATGAAAACTTTGTTGGTTGGTCGCATCAAAAAATGGATGGTTTTTGCTCTCATAGGCTGCGTTGCCTATTTTACAGGCTATATTTGGGGGCAACATCAAAAACAAAAGTCTCCATCGCCGCCACCGGTTCTGAGTAATCCTGAATAGACCTGTCGAAAACGTCATCTAGGTTACCTGCTTAAAAGATGACTCTCGCATTTAATCGCATAAAAGGTCCCTAAACACATTTTAGGAGACCCCATGTTGAAGCTTTGGCTCTGCACTTTGACCCTTCTGTCTGCCGTCCCGTCGGCAAACGCGGCGCTTTTTTCCAACATGGAAGGCACCTATCGCATGCTTTCCTGTGAAAACCTGGGCGCCAAGCCCCACGAATCCCTGTGCGAGTATTCCCAGGTGAGCGTGCATCCGATGAGCGATGCCACCGCGATTTATTTCTCGCGCTGGGAAGGCGAACAGGAACATGTCCGCTCTTTCGGTCTGCCTGTTTCGACCCGTCACCACCCGCAAAGCCGTTACTGCGAAAAGGGCGACGTGTATGCAGCCTATGAACGCGTCTCTCAAGGCCAAGGTGAAGTCATGATCATGAAGCGCACCACAGATGACCTGTATCACCTGTCCATCCACTTACGCGCTGACAACTATGGCACTCTGGATGTGATTGAAATGGATTTAGAGCGCCTGACAACCATGTCCCGCCCAGCACCCGATACAGCACCAGGGCCTACGACAGAGTCGTTTTAAAGCGACGCCAGCTGGCGGTGATGGCAATCACCGCCATCACCACCAAAATAAGAACATTCGTCGTTATCAGGCGCAGATCCCCACCCTTAAGCATTATGTTTCGCAGAAGCTCAATGAAATATGTCAGCGGATTGATGTAAGAAAAAATCCGCATCACCCACGGCATGTTTTCCACCGGAAAGACCATTCCGGACAAAAGCACCGACGGGAACAGATATAAGAAACCACCCATCATCGACTGCTGCTGGTTCTTGGCGATCGTAGAAATAAATAATCCGATCCCCACCGTGCAAAACACAAAGGCCACCGCCGCCAGCAGCAGCATCCATAAACTTCCCCGCAAAGGCATATCAAACAACGCCATGGCCACGCCGACAATCAAAGGAATATTGCTTAACCCCAGCAAAACAAACGGCACGGTTTTACCCAGAATGACTTCCTCGGGCGACACGGGGGCCGCAATCAGAGTTTCAAATGTGCCCATCTCTTTTTCTTTTGTGATCGACATACTGGTCAGCAAAATTGTGATCAGACACACCAGCATGCTCATCACACCCGGCACCAGAAACAAAGCCGAACGCATCGCCGGGTTGTACAAAACCCGCACATCAAAACGCAAAGGCGGATCCTGCGGGTACAGCGATCGTACAATGCTTCCCATATAGCGCTCGATCCCCTGGGCCCGGGTGACGTTGGTGGCGTTGATCAGAAGCTGCACTTCGCCCTCGCGCCGACCCATGCTGCGATCAAGCCCCCCGGTTGGCGCCACCAAGACGGCGTCGGCTTCACCTTTTTGAATTTGTTCATAAGGATCCGTCGTCCGGGTCTTGGCCGGAATGAACCAGCCCGAGGCTAAAGCTTTGCGGTGAATTTCCTGCAAGGCACTGTCGTTGGGGGCCGCAAAAATCCCCAGACGGATGTTTTTGGCTTCAGTGGACAAGGCCACGCCAAAGATGGTCAGCTGCACACAGGGCGCCAGGAAAAGTAAAATACGCATGCGCGGATCCCGCAGGGTCTGAAGAAATTCTTTTCGGATAAACCCCAGCAGTGTTTTCATGGTTCGACGTCTCTTTTAAATTTTTTGGTGGCCAGGGTGATCATCAACGTGAAAAGCGCACAAAGCGCCAAAAATGACGGCAGAATGCTGAAAAACCCTGCGCCTTGCAAAAACAGCGCACGACTGATTTCAATAAACCACCGCGCGGGCAAAAGCATGGTGAAATAGAAAAAGAATTTTGGCATATGTTCCACCGGAAAAATAAAACCTGAAAGCAGAATCGTCGGCAAAAGTCCCGACAGCATCGCAAACTGCATACTCAGCTGCTGTTTTCGGGTGACCACTGAAATCAGCAACCCTTGCGCCAGATAGGTCGAAAGAAAGATCAAACACGCCAGCAGGTACAAAATGAAATTCCCCCGGAACGGGACCGAGAACACCACCTGCGACATCAGAAAAACAAAAAACACGGCGATAATTCCCATCACTGAATAAGGCAAAAGCTTTCCCAGGATGATTTCAATGGGACGCACCGGTGTAGCCAATAATAATTCCATCGAACCATTTTCCCATTCGCGTGCCACGGTCAGGGCGGTCAGTAAAATAGACAAGATGGCGATGATCGCGGCCGCCAACCCCGGCACGACAAACCAGCGGCTGTTAAGCTCTGGATTAAATAAATACCGCGTTTTGATTTCAATGGGCTCGCGAAATTCACCAAATTCATTTTGCAACATCCGCTTTTGAACCCCGCCCAGGTACCCAAGAATTGATCCGGCTGAAGAATTATCCGCCCCGTCGATCAGAATCTGCACCGCACTTTCCTGCAGGGGCTTCAGATCCCGCGCGTATGCCGGCGGCACCAAAAGAGCGGCATGCGCCCGGCCTTCATCCAAATATTGCAGGGCCTCGGCCGGACTGTGCACATAGCGGGACTGAAAGTAATCAGAACTGGTAAACGCTTGTTCCAACAGACGCGAGTTTGGGGTTTTACTGGCATCGTGAATCGCCAATGAAATGCGTTCCATATTGAATTCAATGGCAAACCCAAAAAAGAGCACCATAATAACCGGCATCCCCAAAGCCAGCGCCAGCGTGAAGGGGTCCCGTACAATATGAAAAACTTCTTTCTGCGCAATGGCCCAGATGGAACGAATCTTCATCGCCCCTCCACTTCCGCAATAAAGACCTCTTCCAAACTGACTTCATCGGGCTTGCGATCAGGGAAGTTCGCAGCCTTCAGCCCGTCAGGTGAATCCAGGGCAATCAGCTCCCCGGATCTCATCAAAGCAATCCGGCCACAGTGTTCGGCTTCATCCATATAGTGAGTCGTGACAAAAACGGTTTTGCCTTCTTTGGCCAGTTCACGAATCAGCGCCCAGAATCGCTGCCGATAGGCCGGACTGACACTCGCCGTGGGTTCATCTAAAAACACAATCTCGGGATCATGCAATAGTGACGACACCAGACTGACTTGTTGCTTGATCCCGCCCGGCAGATCTTTCACCAAAGTTTTTTCCGAGGCTTTGAAGCGAATGAAATCAAGCAATCGTTCTTTTTGGCTTTTAAGCTGCTGATCAGGAAGTTTTCGTAAGGCCGCAGTGAAGGCCAGATTTTCCGCCACGGTCATATCATCATACAGGGTGAACTTCTGGGACATGTACCCGACCTTCTTTTTCACTTCAAAGGCCTGCTGTTGCACATCCAGACCACAAACCCGGGCTTCGCCATGCGATGGCAGTAACAGTCCGCAAAGCACACGAATCGTCGTCGTCTTCCCCGCGCCGTTGGCCCCCAGAAAACCAAAGATCTCGCCCTTCTGAACCGAAAAGCTTATGTCCTTCACGGCGTAATAGTCCCCGAATTTAACGGACAAATTCTGCACCTCGACTGAATTCATGGCGCTTCCTCGATGGCGTCGTACTGCAAGAACACCTCATCAAAGGTGCTGCATTGGCGATCTTTTAAAATCTGATCGGGAGTTCCTTCCAATAAAGACTTTCCATCAAAAAGCAGATGCACTTCATCGCACTTCAAGGCTTCATCCATGTACGAGGTCGTAACCAGAATCAGAATGTCTTCTTCCTGAATCAGTTCATGCAGAAGTTCCCAGAAATCCCGGCGACTCAAGGGATCCACGCCGTTGGTGGGTTCGTCCAGCAGCAGCACCTTGGGCGAAGACAGCAATGAACAGATCAAACCCAGCTTTTTATACATCCCTCCGGACAATTGCGAAGCCAGACGGTCGGTGAATTCTTCAAGTCTTGCCATGCGCAGAAGTTTTTCCCGGCGCGAGTGATACAGCTGATCTGGAACCTGAAAAAGGGTGCGAAAGAATTCAAGGTGCTCATGAATGCTCAGCTCCGGATAAAGACTTTGGGTCTGAGGCATATAGGCGATATTTTCACGCAAATCCGAAAAAAGAACCGGCCGACCTTCGCGCAAAAAAACGATCTTGCCGGCGTCGGCCTTTAAAAGCCCCATCAAATGCCGCAGGAAAGTGGTTTTACCCGCCCCCTCAGGCCCAATCACGCCGTGGATGATCCCTGGGGAAAAGTTCATCGTCAGGCCTTTAAGGGCCTCCGTCGTACGCATTTTTTTAGCTAAGCTTTCGACGGCGATGGCAACAGTTCCTGGCATCAGTCCTCCGCCACCCATTCCAGAGTCATTCCTGGCTTCAGAATGCCCTCGGGGTTTTCAAAGCGGATCTTCACAGCGTAAACCAGTCTTGTTCGCTCATCCCGGGTCTGTACGTTTTTAGGTGTGAACTCGGCTTCCGGATTGATATAGGCAATCACACCCGAAAACTTTTTATCGCCCATTTCAGGCAGACGGGCTGAAACTTTCTGGTCCATCTTCAAGGGCGATATCTGATCATGGGGCAGATAGAAATAGGCATAAACCTCTGAAAGATCCCCCAACGTCAAAAGCTTCGCCCCAGGTAAAACCATTTCCCCGGGTTCGAAGTAGGTGGTCAGTACGGTGCCTTTGATCGGGGCCGACACCTCACACCACTTAAAGCGGGTTTCAATTTCATCTTTGCGGTTTTTGATCTGATCGTAACTTTCCTGAGCGATACTGCCGCCGCGATAAAGCTTCACCGCACGGCCATAGTTCTTGTTTGCCAGATCATAACCCAAGCGGATCTCTTCGCAGTCGAGTTTGACCAGGGACTGCCCTTTTTCAACAATCTGCCCTTCCTTGACCGGAAATTCAGAAATGACTGATGACACCCTGGCAGGGATATCCACCTTGGTCACTTCGACAGTGCCTGCATAGGAAAATTCGGATCGAAACAGGAAAGTCTTGGCCAGATATGCCAGCAGCAAAATAAGAAGAACTGCTACAAGAGGAATCAGCTTTTTCTTAGACATACAAAAAGCCTAGACAGCCTCGCGATCCGGGTCAATGCCGACCGGGGTGGATTGCGGAAATAAAAAAGCCGGGGGTCACCCGGCTTTTCATTTACGAAAATCCCGTAATTCCTAGTTGGTTGGAGCAAACCAGCAACGAGGACGAACACCCGCTGTGTCGCGAGGCGCGTAGCAAGAGCCAGACTTGTAGTCGGAGTTGCTTAGTTTTTCGCTTTCTTTAGCCACACACAACATACCTGCGAAGTAAGTGTCCAAACGGCACTGAGTCGCTGGGTGTCTGTCGTCAGTGCGGGAAACCACGTTCTTATCCGGAGTACCGAATGTTGGAGCGGAGGTTTCTTTACGCAAAGCCTGGAACAGGTTCGCTACAGACTGACCAGCCAAAGAAGTTCTTAGGCAGATCAGGCGATCTTGTTCATCCGGGAACTGAGCAGAACAAGCTGCTTCAGCCGTTGGATCCAAATCCAGATCTTTCAGGATGGCTGCATTGTCGTCTTCAGCAAAGAAACGACGAAGACATTTCAAAGAAGCGTAGTAATCAGAGCCACCTTCGTTGGTCGCCCAAGCGCCACCGAACCAGCTTTGCATTTTTGGAGCACCACCGTTGTGGTGACCGAACTCGTGGCACGCAACCAGTGCGAAACCTTCGATGTTCGTCGCCGCGTGACGAGCCAAACCACCGTACATGTTCAACACTTGTGTGTTACCGGATCTTTGTGCAGAAGCATTTACAGTACCATCATTCCATAGACGGTTGATTTTCAAGCGATCCCCCATCGCTTCAACGTCTTTGGCGAACAATCTTTCAAGACGGTCCAAAACCATGTTGAATTGTTGTTCAGTGATACCACCCACGGTGAAAACACCCGCTGGGATGTACAAATTGTTCTCAGGAACGAATCCGGAGCACAGTGTCACAGATTCTGATGTAGCTGTTTGGTGTGTGAAGCCTACAGTTGCAACCAATGCAACAACGGCCAACGCACGACGTAGTGTCGATTTTGTCATGACTTTCCCCTCCTTGAGTCTAGACGTTCAAAAAGCGTATCAACATGATGCGGACAAACTCAAACATTTAAATAAGTTATGAAGCACTGCACCTTAGTCCTGCATTACATCAACCAAATTTGATTAAAGAACTGCAATCCAAGTGACGAACAGAATCTTATCAAAGTTATTCCATATTTAAGGAGTCGCCCATGAGTTCGTCCTCGTCTTGGTTCCGCGGTTTGCGCGGGCGTTTGTTGTTTTCTGCAATCTTGCCAGTGATCGCATTTGCTGTCCTCACTACCATTTCCTGGCGTTCTATGGACAGTCTTGGATCCATGCTGACAGGCGCTTACACCGAAGTCGTTCCGAACATGGACGCCCTGGGTCAGCTGGGCATGCAGCGTGCTCGCATTGGTTATTTCATCTGGGCTGCCCTGGCCAACGATGAAGACCAAAAATCCCGCGAAAACTTTATCAAGCGCGCCCGCAGTGCCTTTGACGAATTCAAAAAGTTCGAAGAGGTTTACGCCAGCACCAAGTTCACTGAAGACGAAGCCAAAAACTGGGCAAAACCAAAATCCATCCAGGACTCCTTCTATAAGTTAACAGAACAGATGATCTATCTGCTTGATCAAAATAATGCTGTCGCCAACAAACAAGTTCACACCGCAATGAACGGTGGTGAATGGCATGTGATGGCCATCGCTTATCAGGATGCTATCGCCGCCAACATGAAGCTTTACCGCGAAATTTCTGCTGCCAATGACAAGGTACAACAAGACGAACGTAAATTTCAGACGCAACTACTAATGCTGATCTCAGCCCTGTGCGCGACCCTGGTGTTCGGCATTTTAATGTGGATCGCTTATCGTGTTTCCAACACCGTGAGCTCTATTGCCACCGGTCTTTCCGAGGCTGGCACTCAGGTTTCCGGCGCGATCACTCAGTTGACCGCCGCAGGTCAGACGCTTTCACAGTCCTCTACCGAAGCTGCCGCTTCTCTGGAAGAAACTGTCGCGTCTCTGGAAGAAATGTCTTCCATGGTAAAGATGAATTCGGACAACGCGAAACAAGCAGCCTCCCTGTCTCAGTCATCCAAATATTCTGCGGAACAAGGTCAGAACGAAATCACTTTGCTGATTTCTTCCATGAACGATATTTCCCATTCTTCTAAAAAGATTGAGGAAATCATCAGCGTTATTGACGATATCGCCTTCCAGACCAACCTTCTGGCTCTGAATGCGGCGGTCGAGGCCGCTCGTGCCGGCGAACAAGGCAAAGGCTTTGCGGTCGTGGCAGAGGCCGTGCGCGCGCTGGCGCAACGCTCCGCAGTTGCAGCAAAAGACATCAATGTTTTGATCAAAGACAGCGTTGAAAAAGTAGACCGTGGCTCACAAATCGCCGACCGTTCTGGCGAAGTTCTGCAGACCATCGTGACCTCCGTGAAAAAGGTCGCGGACCTGAACAACGAAATTGCAGCGGCAAGCTCTGAGCAAACCACCGGTATCCAGCAAATCAGCAAAGCCATGAACCAATTGGATCAGGGTTCTCAGGCGAATGCGGCATCTTCTGAAGAAATTGCGGCTTCCTCCGAAGAAATCAGCGCCCAGGCCCAGCAGATGCAAAGCATGGTTGTCAGTCTGAACGAGGTCATCCAAGGGTCTGGACAACACGAACCAGCACCAGCTGCGGCTGTACCCGTTCGCCCGTCTGCTGACAAAAAAGTCATTCCATTTGCGAAGAAAGCAACCCGCCCCGCCAGTCCGACCCCACGCGTGGAGAAAAAGTCACAGAGCAGCTCGGTCATCCCCTTTGATGACGACGAACCACGTGGCAAAGTCGGCACAACCGACGGCTTTTAATTCTTTGCTCCCCCATACCCCTTGCGCTACTATGGGGGAGCATGAAAATTCCATTCAATTTACCGCCTAAAAGCTCGAACGAAGAGAAGTACATTTCTCAAGCCATCTCCAATAAAAAACTCAGCGGAGAAGGTCAGTTCAACAAAAAATGCACGGAATGGTTCAACAAGAATCTTCCCACCCTGATGACCGTCATCACCCCGTCTTGTACTTCCGCCCTTGAAATGGCCATGGTTTTGGCTGACATCGGCCCGGGTGATGAAGTTATTCTGCCATCTTTCACCTTCACCTCCACCGCAAACGTCGTGGCCCTTTATGGTGCCATCCCGGTTTTCGTGGATGTGGATCCCAAGACCATGAACATCGATGTTGATGCCATTGCCAAAGCCATCACCGCACGCACGCGTGTGATCATGCCGGTGCACTATGCGGGCGTGGGCTGCGAAATGGACAAAATCATGGAGCTTGCGAACAAGAACAACATCTGGGTGGTGGAAGACGCCGCTCAGGGTATCTTTGCTTCCTACAAAGGCAAAGCACTGGGAGCCTGGGGCCACATGGCGGCCTTCAGTTTCCATGAAACCAAGAACATCGTCTGCGGCGAAGGTGGTGCACTGACCATCAATGACCCCCGCCTGGTGGCTCGCGCTGAAATCGTGCGCGATAAAGGGACCAACCGTCAGCAGTTCCTGAATGGCCAAGTGGATAAATACACCTGGCAGGACAAGGGATCTTCCTATCTGCTTTCTGAGCTATCCGCTGCGTTCCTGATGTCACAACTGGAAGAGGGTGAAAAAATCACCGCTCGCCGTATGGCCATCTGGAAACAGTACTATGACGGCATGGCAGACCTTGAAGCCGCTGGCAAAGTTCAGCGCATGACTGTTCCGGCAGATGCCAAAGCCAACGCGCATATTTTCTATTTCCTGCTGCCGACCATGCAGACCCGCATTGAGCTCTGGTCCTACCTGAAAGATGCCGGAATCCAGTCCACGTTCCATTACGTGCCTTTGCATTCCGCACCTGCGGGTTTGAAATATGGAAAAGTCAGCGGCAGCATGGCTGTCACTGATGATCACTCGGCCCGCTTGCTGCGCCTGCCTTTGTGGGCGGATATGACAGCGGCGGATGCGCAGTTCGTCCTGGACGAAGTTAATAAATTTTTTAAGGGGAAATAAATGAAGGGTATTATTCTTGCCGGAGGAGCCGGTTCTCGCCTTTACCCAATGACCCGGGTCATGACCAAGCAGCTTCAGTCCATCTATGACAAGCCGATGATTTATTATCCGCTGAGTATTTTAATGCTGGGTGGGATCAAAGACATTCTGATCATCACATCACCTGACGACCAGCCCCTGTTTAAAAAACTTTTGGGTGATGGTTCTCAATTCGGCATCAACCTTTCTTACGTGGTTCAGGAAAAACCAAACGGACTGCCTGAAGCCTTTGTGCTGGGTGAGGATTTCATTGGTGATGACGATGTCTGTCTGATGCTGGGTGATAATTTGTTCTATGGCGATCTGACTTTCTTCCGCGAGGCGATCAAGGCCCAGAAAGAAAAAGCCGGTGGCCTGAATGGACGTGTGTTTGCTTACTATGTGGCGGATCCGTCTGCTTACGGCGTGGTTGAATTCGACAAGAACACCAAAAAAGTCAAATCCATCGAAGAAAAACCAAAAGTTCCGAAATCCCAGTTCGCCATTCCGGGTCTGTACCTGTTTGACAAAACTGTGGCCAAACGTGCGAAATCCCTGAAACCCTCCCCGCGTGGTGAAACCGAAATCGTGGACCTGATCCTGAGTTATCACAACGAAGACACTCTGGGTGTGGAAATGATGTACCGTGGTCTGGCGTGGCTGGACACGGGCACTCCGCGTTCATTGCTGGATGCCGCGTCTTTTATCGGCGCCATCGAAGAACGCCAGGGCATGAAAGTGGCCTGCCTGGAAGAATGCGCTTACCGTATGAAATTCATCACTCTGGAACAACTGCAGAAGATCACGGCTGATCTGCCGAAATGTTCTTACCGCAGCTACCTTGAAAAAATCATCTCTGAGGAAATCTAGTTTATGAAACAGACAGTTCTACTGACCGGTTGTGCCGGCTTTATCGGATCCAACTTTATCAAGACCATCACCTGCCGTGACAGCATCAAGGCTCAGTATGACTTTGTCATCCTGGATGCTTTGACTTATGCCGGCCGTCTGGAAAATATTCAAGCCGAACTGGATGCACACAAACACCTGACTTTTGTTAAAGGCGATATCCGCGACACGAAGCTGGTTCATGACCTGTTCCAAAAATACAACTTCAGCGGTGTTTTGAATTTCGCAGCCGAATCCCACGTGGACCGTTCTATTGAAAATCCGAACATCTTCGTTGAAACGAATGTTCTGGGCACTTTGAACCTGCTGAAAGAAAGCTTGAATCTTTTTGAAAAGAATCCGTCTTTCAAATACCTGCAAGTTTCCACAGACGAAGTTTACGGCACTTTGCAAATGGAAGATCCGGCCTTCACTGAAGAAACCCCGATCACGCCGAACAGCCCGTACAGCGCCTCCAAAGCCAGTGCGGACCTGATGTGCCGTGCGTTCTTTGAAACTTATAAAATGCCAGTGGTGATCACCCGTTGTTCCAACAACTATGGCCCTTACCAGGTTGAAGAAAAATTCATCCCGCTGATGATCAAACGTGCTTTGGCCAATGAAAAATTGCCGATCTATGGCACCGGCATGAATATTCGCGACTGGATCTATGTGGATGATCACAATGAAGGTGTGTGGCTGGCCTTCACTAAAGGCAAAGCCGGTGAAGTCTACAATCTGGGTGGAAACTCGGAACGCCAAAATCTGGATGTGGCCAAAATGATTCTAAAACATCTGGGCAAACCGGAATCCCTGCTAAGCTTTGTGACGGACCGTAAGGGACATGATTTCCGCTATGCGATCAATTACTCCAAAGCACAAAAAGAACTGAACTGGCAGCCAACGGTGCGTTTTGAAGAAGAAGGCCTTGGCAAGACCATTGAGCACTTCAAATCCCTATGGGCGAAATAAAGGTTCTTCACTGCATCCAGTCCCTCAGTTGGGGCGGGCTTGAAATATACACCACGGAACTGATTCAGAAGCTGGCTGAAACCGGCCTGAATCAGCGCGTGCTGTGCTCGGCCCACTCGCGTGTGGCCGAGGAACTAAAAAAAACTTCGGTCGAGGTCATCACCTTCCCAGAGAAAAAAATCTCGAAACTGCAGGAAGCCCGTTTGATTCGCAAGATTGTGCGCGAAAACGGGATCACTCACCTGCAGTCCCACACCCGTCTGGATATGTGGGCTTGCGTGCTGGCGCGCTGGAATTCATCCACCCCCAAGCACGTCTACAATCTGTACATGAACGCCCCGGCGAAAAATGATTTATTCCATCGCTGGATGTTTTCCAAAGTCGATGCCTTGTGTTCATCGTCTGAATTTGTACTGAGCGAAGCCAGCAAGAATTTCCCGATTGATCCATCCAAACTGACTCTGATGCGCTATGGACGAAAAACTGAAGAGTTTAATTCCAACCCCGAAGCCCGCATGGCCTTGCGTGAAAAGCTGGGCCTGAAACCTTCTGAATTGGCGTTCGGAACTTTGTGCCGCCTGGATGCCGGTAAAGGCGTGCGTGAGCTGGTCGAAGCTTTGGATCACCTGACAGACGACGAAGTTCAAAAAATTCACATGGTGATTGTGGGTGATCCGACAATTAAAAGCCGCGACAGCAACGGTCAAGTCACCTATGAAACGCAGTCCTTGGAGCTAAAAAACTGGATTGAACAAAAGCAGCAAGAACCTCGCCTGAAAGGGCATTTGCATCGCATTCCATTCCAGCGCGACTACATCCCGTACATTGATGCTTTGGACGTGTTTATTCTGGCCTCTTACAACGAAACCTATTCGTTGAGTGTGCTTGATGCCATGCTGATGGAAAAGCCTGTGATTGGCACTGACGCTGGCGGAACGACCGAACAGGTCGGCAAGAACGAACGCGGCTATCTGGTTCAGCCGAAAGACCCCAAGAGTTTGTCCGAGGCCCTGAGGTTCTATATTCGGAACCCAGATATAGCCCGCGAACAGGGCAAAAAGGCCCGCGCCTGGACACTGAACCAGCATCGCTGGCAAAGTACCCAAGAACAGACTCTTAAATTGTACAAAGATTTGATGAAGGGCGTCCGTTAGGGAACGCCCAGGAATCTTAAGGACTGTACGACCACCACAACCAAAACGTAAGCGGCGACATTAAAGACCACCAATTGCATCATCGCAAATTTCCAGGAGCCGGATTCACGAATCTGGACACCCACGGTGGACATGCATTGAAGGGCAATCAGGAAGAAGATCATAAGACCAATAACCGAGCTGACCGTGAAGATCTTTTCACCGGCCGAGTTCGTGGCTGTGCTCATCTGAGTCAACAACGCCTGCTGCTGGGAATCCTCATCAGTGTCCGTGATATTGAAGGTCACCGCCATAGAGGACACAAACACCTCACGCGCGGCAAAGGCTGAAATCAAGCCCACACCCACACGCCAGTCCACACCCATCGGTTGCACAACGGGCTCAATGAACTTACCCGCGCGACCCACATAGCTTTCTTCCAGCTTCTGATGCGCGTCTTCGGTCTGATAATTCGGGAAGGTTGTTCCCACCCAGATGATCACCGCGAAAGTGAAGATGATCGGACCGGCACGTTTCACGTAAGATAAAGTACGAGTCCACGCCTGACGTAAAATCACGCGCAGCTTAGGACGGCGATAAATCGGAAGCTCCATCATAAAGAAGGACGGCTCCGTGCGCGGAATGAATTTGCTGATGATACCTGCGGCAAATGCCCCAACCACGATAGAACCCAGATAAAGCGCCGCCATCGCAAGACCGGCATAAAGTGCCGATTCACCATGGAACAAGAACGCAATACACAGAGCATAGACCGGCAAACGTGCCGAACAGCTCATCAAAGGCACCACAAAGGCCGTGATCAGACGATCCTTGGTGGACGGGATATTGCGAGTGGCGATGATCGCCGGCACCGCACAGGCAAAGCCTGACAGCAACGGAACAAACGAACGACCGCTCATGCCCAAAGCCGAGAACGGACGATCAATCAACGTCGCCGCACGGGCAAGATAGCCAGTGCTTTCAAGCAATCCGATAGCCACAAACAAAATAAAGATCTGCGGCACAAAGACCATGAACGCCGCAAAGCTTGTGACCACACCGTTAGCCAGGAAATCCGCCCACAAAGTGCCCGGACCCCACGCTGCCACTGTTTCTGCAAAGCCCGTGAACCAGCCGTCGATCAAGTCCATGAAAGGTGTTGCCAGCCAGAACACACTGGCAAACAATCCGCCCATGATCAGAATAAAGAACAAAATACCAAACCACGGATGCAACAACACGCGATCGATCTTTTCCGTCGAGGCCACGATGCGATTCAAACGTTCCTGCGCATGATCAGTTTTATGCTGAAGAGCTTCCTGCGCAATGCGCTCGCACTCTTTCAGTTTTTCTTCCTGCTGAGCAAAGCCCCATGGCACAGGACGGGATGGTTTCTGGGAAGAACCCAGCTTCCCGGCTGCCGACACGATCTCAAGCAATCCGCCAGCCAGCAAACCATCAAAGGTCAATACCGGACAGCCGAAGGTTTTTTCAAGATAAGTCAAATCCAGCTCGACACCTTCACGGCGCAAAAGATCCGACATGGTCACAACCACCATCATCGGGAATCCGGTTTCCTTCATCTGCATCACAAGTTGCAAGTGACGGGACAGCTGAGTGCCGTCCACCACCACGATGATGCCGTCGATTTTATCGACCTTCGGATTTTCATAGATAGAACGAAGAGTCACCCATTCATCAGCACTCTTCGGGTGCAGACTGTAAGTGCCCGGAGTGTCCATGGCCTGCAGACCTTCACCCAAGTGAGAAGCCAGATGCCCCAAGGAAAACTCGACCGTGGCGCCCGGATAGTTCACGGTTTTAAAACGAGAACCCGTCAGCCAGTTATAAAGAGTTGTTTTACCAGAATTTGGAGCCCCAACCAAAGCCACACATTTATTAGCCAAAGTTACTTCAGCGTCACCAGAGCGCATGCCGCCTCCTCTTTTCTCAAAGCCAGGAAACTGGTGTTGAAACGAATCAGCAAGGGACCTCCAAACGGAGCTTTCCCCAAAATAGTGATGATAGAGCCGACTCTTAAACCCATTTCGTGCAGACGTTCACGCAAAATGTCCTCACCAGCAAAACCGGTGATTTCGACGGACTGGCCTGACTTGATTGTCATGTCGTGTAAATTCATGTTTTCCCCTGACGATATGCTTAGTTACGGGGTCTAGGACCTAAAGGGAAGTCCTTTGACCACCCCCTTTATCATTGAAAGCCAATTGAAAATAAGTCCAAAATAGCCTCACTTTATTCCGCCTTAAGTCTGGTTTTTAGGACCTTTGGTTAAGTTCAAAACCAGCCTACCGATCCGAAGTCTATATGGATTTTGGTATTAAGACTTCAATCGGTATTGGCAGCTTGATCCTTATGACTTCCTTCACAGCGGAAGCCTCGCAGGTGTTTTACAGCCCGTCGCTGTGCGCACCGGAGCACCTGACCTTGTTTGTCACTAACAACACCAACGAACCTCAGCGTGTGTGGACCCAAGTGCGCTACGGCGCCGAAATCGACGAACGACACCACGACCTGGAAGCCAAAACCCAGATCAAAATTCGCGGCACCAGCTTCCTGCCGGAAGCTCAGGCCTTTTCCGTCAAAGCCTGGGACAAAAATGTCGTTCACGTCACCAGCTCTTGCGCGGATTCTTTCAGTACTCCTTTAACTGATACGACATCCCCAGAAATCACGCACTGGCTGCCCTCTTCGGTACAAAGTGTGAAACTTCATTTGTTGAACCTTTACTTGAAACCCAACACTGTTCGCCTGAAAGCCTTCAACCGCCTGGGCGCCGTGATTGGCGAAAAAGAACTCAAGCTTGAAAAGTATTATGATACATCAGCATTCAAATGGAGCTTGGACCAATCCGTAGCCCGTATTGAAGTTCGGGGCGCAGAACGTCTGCACTCAGTGCTTAGTTACGACAATGGCTCGGGTGAACAAGTAAGCCCTTCGGTGGCGCTGAAACCTGTGATGTTGCCGGTGGATACCGCAAAAACTTACTTCCTGGTTTCAACCAAAGACCCCCAAGCGGATGAAGCGTTTGTGATTGCTTTGGACAAACCTGAAACCATCGCCACGGCTCGCGAACAGATTCGCAATCCGAATTTGGAAAAAATTGTGGTGGCGGGAATTGAACTGGGAAATGGCGGATTCAACCGAGCGTTTCTTTCCCGCGACAAGGCCCCTTATTCATGGTCGGTGAACCGCGTGGATGCCTTTGCAGACTTTGCACATATCGATTGTGATGGCAGTCCTGAATTGACCGAAGAACGTCTGGAACAGAAGCTGAATGAAGGCGGACGTATTTGTTTCTGGCGCTACCGTGTGGTGCGCGAACTGACCGCCAGCGAAGTTTCCAGCGGCAAACTTAAGCCCTGGACGGCACCACCGTAGAGGCACCCTGCCCTGCGGTTTCTGCGACATAGACGCGCACACTTTTCACACCATACTGTTTGAACTCCGCATGGAATTCTTCAGCCAGCAGGCGGGACAGTTGCTCCACGCTGGTGTTGGTCACCGGCAGTAAAGACACCTCTTTGACCGGGAACACATAAAAACGATCACGGAAAGTCACTTCCAGCGAATTGCCGTTTTTTTTGAACTTCATGTCTTTTTGATTTTCTGGCAACAGCACCATTTCGTCCCACTGATCCAGGCGGGCTTTGATGTATTTTTTAAACACATTGAAATCAATGAAGTAACCGTCAGAATGCAGTTCTTCTTCGGAAGGCGTTTTGATGTCGACTTTGACCTGGTAGTTATGACCATGCAGGCGCTCTGCGTGTGTTTCATCAAAGATCAGAAAGTGCGCGGCAGAGAACTTGAAATTTTGTTTTGCCAAATGCAATGTGGTCGTGGACATACTCACCTCGGAATGACTATAGTATTAGCATGAAATTCGAACTGAAACAGCATTTTCAAATTGAATCGGCGCGATTCCTGCCTCACCTTCCGGCAAGCCATCCGTGCTCTCGTATGCATGGGCACAGCTTTAAGTTGATTCTGACTCTGGTGGGCGACCTCGATCCCAAAATTGGCTGGGTGATCGATTACAACGACATCCAGGCCCTGATGAAGCCTTTCTTGGACCAGATTGATCATCGCGTTTTGAACGAAGTTCCGGGCCTTGAAAACCCGACTTCCGAACTTTTGGCAAAATGGCTGTATGACAAGGCCCGCCCGGTTCTGCCGACGCTGGTGAAAGTCACAGTGGCGGAAACTCCAGCCACCGAGTGCTCTTACCCTGTAATTTAAGCACCCCTCTGTCCCGGCGAAATCGCCCCATGAAATACTGGGGCCTATGCCGGGATTTCTGATTTTGATTTTATTCCTTTTTCCATTTCCAAGCTTCGCAGATCATCTGGATCTGCTAATTTACCGCGCGCCGGAACCTTTAAACTGGCAAAGCCCAGGACGCCTGGTGCGCAGTATGACCAGGAATCTCAGCGCCAAAGTCAGCGGCAAAGACTATCCTCACCCGATTTCTCATGTGAACATCCGTCTGCAATGTGGCCGGGACAAGCCTGTCTATCGAGGCATGACTTCAATTAAATCCAATGGCGCTTATCTGTGGGACTTTATGGTGAAAGGCGTTTCGCTGGACACGATGCTGATTAATCAAACCGGGCGCAGCTATTCAGAACAAGAGATCCTGACTTGGCTAAAGCCGTTGACGGAAAAAGGTTATGTCCGACAGCTTCGATTGCTTCTGAATTCAGACCAATGCGCACGCCTGCGCCGTTATGTGGATCTTTATCAATCTACGGGTTTAATTAACATTTACGGCGGATTAAGGTCCGATCCTTTGCTGGGACAAGGCGCCGGATGTTCGGCCTTTGCCGTGAGCTTCCTGCGCATTCTGGGGCTGGAATCAGCAGACCTGCGCAAAGCCTGGCAGCGAACCCTGCACATGCCTTTAGAACTATTAAGCGTAAAATACGACCGGGCCCGCATCAGCTTTCTGGGATACTTGCGCGGAAAAGACCGCCCCTGGGCTTCACCTCAGGAAGAACATATTGTTCTGAGGTTCTGGGATCCGGAAAAAATGTTTCACTGGGTGGGTGGCGCTTATCGTGAATGGGATGTTCGGGGTCACGCCTCCCCGACCAAACCCCTTTTGCCCTGGTCACGCGAGGTGTTTGAAAACACCGTGCAATATCATTTCGACAATCGTCGAAGGCTTCTAACAAAAGAGGAGGTGCAAAACACCTCCTCTAAAACTTGTCGCAATTTTCAAAAATGCCCGTGATTACTGGAAGGACTGCAAGATGGCCTGCGCCACTTCAGCCGGCTTGGAAAGGGCCGGCAGATGGCCGCTGGCGATTTCGCCGGTCTTTGCCATGTCAGTGCGTTTTACGTATTTTTTCTGAGAAGCCAGGCTGACGATTTTATCCTGAGTCGTAAAGATATAGAATTTAGGAATCTTTGCAAAAATCACTTCGTCATATGTCACCGGATTTGCGCCCGCCGCGAAGGACTCAGAATACAGCTTCACTTGAGGCAGATTCTTTTGATCCAGAGTGGAATCCATGTTTTTAAAGAACTGCTTTGGCTTTTTAGGAGTGATGCGCTCTTTACCGAAGGTCACAGCCTTCGCATAGACTTTTCCGTCAGACTTTTCCAAAGAATCAAACGGTTTTTCGCCTTTCAATGGAACCAAAGCCGCCAAATAGATAATGCGCATGATTTTCTCGGGACACACACCCACCATCTGGTTGATCACGGCCCCACCGAAGCTGTGCCCGACAACCACGGATTTTTCCGGGATCTTTGGACAAACATCCTGAGCCATTTCCATCAGTGTCGCTGATTGTTTTGGGTCGCGACCCAGCAGATCCGGGGTCAGAACTTTGTACTTATCCCCCAACTGAGCCTTAACCTGATCCCAGCTGCTGCCATCAAAGTGCGAGCCATGAATCAGAACAAGCGTTGGAGTCACTTCAACCACTTCCGCTTTTTTCGGAGTGTGCGAGCAGCCCGCTGAAACCGCCAGGGCTGCCAAAGAAATCAAAACGTTTAACTTTTTCATCATTACCATCCTTGATAATTTTGAGAGTTTTATGGATTTTTGATCAGATCCGCATTCACACGCACAGAAGGCCCCAGGTTCATGTGACCTTCAAACTTCTGACGGAAGCTTGGAGGATACAACATCACCACGGTGGAACCCATGCGGAACATGCCCAGCTCGGATCCTTTGTGAACCGGGATCTCAGGGCTGTAGTGTTTATGCTCAAAGATATGAGGGCCTTTTTGATTGCCGCGGATTCTTTCATCAAAGCTCAGCACAATGTGACCGACGTTGGTAGCACCCACAAAGACCACACCCACCGGGCCCAGATCTGTTTCAATCTCCACCAGAACACGCTCGTTCACCGAAAACAAATCCGGAACGTTCGTGGTGCTCCACTCATTTACCGGCCACAGTTCGCCTGGCATATAGCGCACATCCGTGATGTTGCCGTCCACCGGGGAATGCACGCGGTGATAGTCTGTCGGGCAAAGATAGTAGGTCATAAAGAAGCCGCCAGCCCATTTCTTATCGCAGTCCGGATCTTGCGTGAAGTCCTTCAGCTTGTAAGTCAGACCCTTGGCTTGAATCAGGGTGCCATTATCAATAGCCGCAGCCTGAGTGATTTTACTGTCTGCCGGATGAACCGCCCAGCCCGTGCCCACCGGACGAATGCCTGCTTTCAGGCGGCGAACGAAGAACTCGCCAATGGAAGGATACTGGTCATAGGATTTTTCAGCCTCGGCCAGATCGATGTTATAAAGCCACGCAAAGCCCCGGATAGACAGGCGTGCCCACAAAGAAGGCCCCTTCCAGTGCATAAAGTGACCGACCCAGCGGCTAAGACGACGTTTTGGTAGAATTCTGGTAATTGCTGACATAGAAATCTTTATATCTGCAATAGACCCCTTTGTCACCTAAAGGACTTTCTAGTACAGTGTATTGAAATCAGACCCTAATTTGGACCCTAAAAAGGTCCCGGAGGCAGAATGTCCAAGATTATTCAGAATCTTGAAATCCCTATTGATAACGACCTTGAAGAAAAATTGCAGTGGCTTGTCCCTGAACATGGTCCTTATCGCATTCTGCGCCAATCCGTGGATGCCCGCCGTTCCCACTCCCCGCATTTCGTTTATACCGTTGAGGTCGCCGAAAAAGGCGAAACTTTGGAGCTGCCAGAATTCAAGCTGGAGAAAATCAAAAATCCCAAAGAAAAGCCCCTGATCGTCGGCACAGGTCCCGCAGGTCTATTTGCGGCGCTGCGATTTGTAGAAAGAGGCGTTCCTTGTGTGCTGTTTGAGCGTGGCTCTGACAGCGGCGAGCGCATCAAAGGGATCAATCAATACTGGCGTTATGGAAAGCTTGATCCGCGCAATAACGTCTGCTTCGGTGAAGGCGGTGCGGGTCTTTATTCTGACGGCAAGCTGATCACCCGTATCAAGTCCCCGCACATTCCTTATGTGATGAACCGCCTTGTGCAATTCGGCGCTCCGGAAGAAATCCAGTGGCTGTCGAATCCGCACGTGGGTTCAGATCGTATCCGCCGAGTCATTCCAAAACTGCGTGAATTCCTGCGCGCCAATGGTTGCGAAATTCATTTTAACACTCAAGTGACTGAGGTCCTGACCGAAGGCTCCCAAGTTGTTGGTGTGCGCACCGAACACGGCACTGAATTCAGATCCCCGCATGTGGTGATGGCAACGGGCCATTCGGCCGAAGACATGATCAATCACCTGCGTGACCTTGGCGTGAAACTGGATGGCAAGTCCTTCGCCATGGGGCTTCGTGTGGAGCACTCCCAAGCCTCCATCAATAAGATTCAATACCGCCAGTTCTCGGAACATCCTAAACTGGGTGCCGCCAACTATAAACTGGCTCATCACGACAACAAAACCGGCATCGGAGTTTATTCCTTCTGTATGTGCCCGGGTGGTTACGTACTTTCTTCCGGCACTGAAGCCGATGGCATCGTCTGCAACGGGATGAGTAACTACAATCGCAACTCGCCTTACGCAAATGCCGCGATTGTTATCAGTATTGATCACGATAAGAACTTTGGAGATGACGTGTTCGGGGGCATGAAGATGCGCCGTGAACTTGAAACCCGAGCCTTTAACTCCGTTGTTGCCGCTGGTGGAACACGTGAGCTTCCTGCTCAGAACCTGTTGGACTTCCTGCAAGGGACCAATTCCAAGACAGGTCCCCGCGCTTTGCGCCCGGGTTCTTCCCCCTCGGGAGCATTGAACATTCGCCTGGATGAGCTGCTGCCAAAGAACATGGTGACTCGTCTGCGTGAAGGCTTTGAAAAATTCCAAGGCAGCATGAAAGGCTTCTTAACTGAAGAGGCTCAAGTGTACGGCATCGAATCCCGCACCAGTTGCCCGGTTCGTGTGACCCGCGACGATGAAACTTTGGAGAGCGTATCACACAAGGGTCTTTACCCTGCAGGTGAAGGCGCTGGTTACGCCGGAGGAATCACCTCGGCAGCCTGCGACGGCATCCGCATCGCCGAAAAAATCATCGCACAACTATAAAAGCTATTTCCAAAAGGTGCCTGGTGACTTTTTCTTATGCGCTGCTTCAGCAAAAGTAAGCAGGTACCTTTTGGGCATTTTGGGTTGGCTTGATGATTGCAAACTCCTTCGATTGTCCAAATTGGAGGAGGGAAAATGCAATTTAAACCACTAATTGGAGTCATTGTGACTCTGATGATCGGAGTTTCCGCGTTTGCGGCTCCGCAAGAAAAGACTCAAGATCTACTAACCCGCACATCTGACACCGCCCTGACTGTTCGCGGTGAACTTTCTAAAAACGTTTATCGCCAGGAGCCTTATCAGGACAACTATACTGAGCAAGTTCCGTATCAGGCTGAAGAAACCTATTATGTAGACGTTCCTTATCAAACGACTGAAACGTACTACGAACAAGTTCCTTACACGGAACGTGTTTCCTACACGGACTATGAGGAATACTGGGACTCTGAATACCAGTGCAAAAACGTCACAAAATACCGCCAGGAATGCTCCAATCAAAGACTTTGTGAACCAGGTGGCCGCACCTGCCAACCGATCACTGAGTGTGGCACCAACGCCCACGGTGAGCGCATCTGTAAAACCCGCAACGAATGCACTGAAGGCCCACGCGTTTGTCGTGATGTTCCTTCCTGCCGTCAAGTTCCGTACACAGACCGCGAATGCGGATACGAGCGCGTTCGTAAAACCCGTGCTGTGACCAAATGGCGCGACGAAACTCACTACCGTCAAGAACAGCGCACTCGCACTGTGACCAAGTACCGTTCTGAAGCCCGCACCCGCACTGTCACTAAATACCGTGACGAAGTTCGTTGCTGCGTGACTCGTTACCGTGATGTGTTTGATCATCAGTACACTCAACCTGTGGCTGTGATCTTCCCTCAGGAAGCGGCACTATTGGCTGGAGAAAAAGAAACCGTTCAGGTTGTTCTGCGCGGCACTGAGGCGGCTCCGGAAGTTCAGATTAAAGTGAACTCTGGCATCTTTGCTTATGAAATTGCTGAAGTTCGTCAGGATGGTCGCGAAAAAGTCTTCGTTCTGAAAACGTCCCCAAAGTGGAATGAAACCAATGCCGGCACAAGCACTGTGCAAGGTTTGAAATTGCAATTCACCAAAGGTCAGGGACAGATTCTGTTCACTGAAACCGTGGCCGCTCCTCGCGTGACTTCCGTGTATACTTTGGAAGTTCGCGATCAGCAAAGCCAGGCCGTTTTGTTCGAACACCGTCTGCAGTCCACAGAAGCGAAAGCATTTGCAATCGCCACTCCGGGTCTGGCTCGCGAGGGAAAATACACCGTGCAATTGCATGTTGAACGCCACGGCGCCAATGTGGTTTCAGGTGCATTGAGCTTTGACCAAACTTCCAGCTACGAGAAAAAAGAGCTGGATCAGGACGAGGTTCAGACTTTGAAAAACTCTGCCATGGTTCAACTGGTTCGCATTGATGGTGCTGGCGCTGAGCGCGTGGTGATCATCCGCGATCAGACGGCGGCTTTGGAAGAAGTTCAGTCCCAGTACAAACTGGTTGTGTGGAAAAAACTTTCCAACGGCAAAATCGAATGGCTGGCTGAAAAGAACTTCACCCGTGAAGCCATCACTTTGGCTAACGGCGAACTGGGCATTGCCCTGAAAGCCATCCCGGTGAATCCGGCAGCAGGCACGAAGCTTTACATGGACCTTGTGGTTCGTCGTGACAGCGCTCAGTACCTGGGTTCTCAAAAAGTTCAATTTATCGTGAATAAAACCTTCTAACGGTCCTGAAGGTTACGGCCCCGTTCCTCCACCTATGGGAACGGGGCCGTTTTTTTTAACACTGGACCTTTTCATCTCAAAACAAGACAAAGACTCTGGTTAAGGCCTCTCTTCAGGGGAAGTTCGGGGCATTCCACAAACACTCAACAATTGTGGCTTTAAATTTATGATGAGTGGAATGACTTTTTATCCGATACTCTTCATGAAGGTGTCTCAGCCATGAACAAAAATGCTCTCATCAAAGTTTCGATTTTCAGCATCACCATCGCAGTGGTTTTAAGTCTGATTTCACTTTTGTTCATGAACCGAATCATGTCCATTCAAGGCGCCAGATTCCGGGATGACTTCCTGCGCTTTTACGCTTCTTCCATCGAACAAAAACTTCACAAGGTTCCGGCAGATCAGATTTCTCAACACAAAGATCTGCTGCGTATGGATCGCGATTTCCGTCCGCCGATGATGGGTCCGCCTCCACCACCCATGGGAGGAATGATGCCGCCACCTCCTCCGCGAGGAGATGACCATCGCCCCCGTCCCCCTTTCAAAGGTCCCGGACCGGGCCCGGGGCCTGGTGGCCACCGTCCTCCGCACATGGATATGGATGCCTGGGTTGTGAGTTCCCAGGGTCAGGTATTGATCTATAAGAAATCACCGACTCTGGCGCAAAACTGGGACGAACTGCCGCACCCGAAAACCAGCAAGGAAATCCTGACGACAGAAAACTTTTTCCGTCTGGGCAATCCCACCATCGTAATTCGACTGGACACCGAGGCCGAACTTTATCTGGTGATCAAAGAACCTGTCCGTCCGATGCTGGGAAATCTGATCATCACCCAGGCCGTGCTCACCGCCGCCATGATTGTGATTGCTTTGATTCTGGCCATTGCCGCGATCTTTTTCTATATGCGCAAAAAATCCCTGGAAGCCCGTTCGGTCTTGCACCGACTGGAGGAAGGCGATCTTAAAGCGCGCTTTGAAATTCATCGTCTGGATGAATTCGGCGGCTTGATGCTGGACTTCAACCGCATGGCTGAAGAAATTGAAAAACTGGTCGGCCGCATTCACGCCACCGAAAGAACCCGCAAGCAGTTGCTGCAGGAAATGGGTCATGACCTGCGCACACCGCTTACAAGTCTTAAGACCTCTTTTGAGACCCTGCAGATCCATCACGACAAACTGTCAGCCGAAAAACGCGGCGAACTGTTTGATGTCCTGATTCGCGAAATTGATTATTTCAAGGATCTGATTGAGCAACTGATGACTATTGCGTCTTTGGATGAACCGCACTTCAAGGCCAGCACCGAACGCATTGACGTGATGAACCTGCTGACCCAGGAAGTCCGTCATCGCCAGCACAGCGACACGAAAATCAAATGGAGCCTTGACGGCGGCACCGTGCCTGCAGTTTTAGGCGACAGCCATCTGATTCAACGCCTGATTCGCAATGGACTTGAAAACGCGGAACGCTATGCGGATTCCACGGTGGACGTGCGCGTCCACGAAGGTTCTGATTCCCTGACTATCGAGATTTCTGACAATGGCCAAGGACTGGATGCGGAAGCACTGAAAAGCTTCGGTCAGCGCCGCGAATTCCGCGGCAGAAAAATCACCAAGAACGGCCATTTCTCTCTGGGCCTGGGATCCGTCATCATGAAAGCCATCACCGACCTTCACAACGGCATCCTCTCCATCGAAAACCGCACCAGCGGCGGCGAAATCAAAGGCGCCACCCTCAAGATCACCCTACCCACCACAAAATAAAAAAACCACCCGTTCAAGGTGGCTCAAAAAGGTCCAGATGCGAGGCGGAGGAGTGCCCTCGCAGCGCAGGCGTGCTCCAAGCACGTCGAAGCGATAAGGCCCTCCGACAACGAAGTCAGATGGGCCTTTTTCAGCCGCCGCTACAGATTTCTGCGGTATTGGCCGCCGACTTCGTAGAGGGCTTGGGTCATTTGGTACAGACTGCAGTATCTTGCAGCGGTCATCAAGGCGCCGAAGATATTGCCGCCGTTCAGGACGGTGTCCTTCAAGGCCTGCAATGACTTCGCACCTTCTGTGGCGTGATCGCCCTGGTATTTATGAACGTTGTCCAACTGGGCATTTTTCTCTTCGTAGGAGGCACGCGCCAGTTCAATCTTTGGTGGAACATAGTCTGCAGCCATCGTTTTTGGATCGATGAAGGTGTTCACACCAATGATTGGCAAAGTGCCGTCATGTTTCAGACGCTCATAATACAGAGACTCTTCCTGGATTTTGGAACGCTGATACTGCGTTTCCATTGCACCCAAGACACCGCCACGCTCGTTGATTTTTTTGAACTCATTCAAGACCGCCTCTTCAACCAGATCGGTCAGCTCGTCGATGAAGAAAGAACCCTGCATTGGGTTTTCATTCATGGTCATGCCGAATTCACGGTTGATGATCAGCTGAATCGCCATCGCACGGCGAACGGATTCTTCCGTCGGCGTGGTGATTGCCTCGTCGTACGCGTTCGTGTGCAAGCTGTTGCAGTTGTCATAAAGAGCAATCAAAGCCTGCAAAGTCGTACGGATGTCATTGAAGTCAATTTCCTGCGCATGCAGAGAACGACCGGAAGTCTGAATGTGGTACTTCAACTTCTGAGAGCGATCATTACCTTTGTAAAGGTCACGCATCGCCACTGCCCAGATACGACGAGCTACACGGCCCAACACGGAATATTCCGGATCCAGACCGTTAGAGAAGAAGAAGGACAGATTCGGAGCAAAGTCGTCCACTTTCAAACCGCGCGCCAGATAGTATTCAACAAACGTGAAACCATTGGACAGCGTAAAGGCCAATTGAGAGATCGGGTTCGCACCCGCTTCCGCAATGTGGTACCCGGAAATACTGACAGAATAGAAGTTACGGATTTTGCTGCGAACAAAGTACTCTTGAATGTCACCCATCATCTTCAACGCAAAATTAATAGAGAAGATGCACGTGTTCTGACCCTGGTCTTCTTTCAGGATGTCAGCTTGAACTGTTCCACGAACCTGCTGCAGGGTCCAGATCGCCAGATCTGTCCACTCGCTTTCTGTCAGCTTACGACCCAGTTCTTTTTCTTTCTTCTCAACCTGCTGATCAATCGCCGTGTTGAAATAGAACGCCAGAATCATTGGCGCCGGACCGTTGATAGTCATAGATACAGATGTATTTGGATTGATCAGATCAAAGCCCGCATACAGCTTTTTCATGTCATTCAAAGTACAGATGCTAACGCCAGATTCCCCGACTTTACCGAAGATATCCGGACGCTGATCCGGGTCCTGACCGTACAAGGTCACGGAATCAAACGCCGTGGAAAGGCGGTGTGCTGTTTCGCCTTTTGTCAGGTAATGGAAACGACGGTTCGTACGCTCTGGAGTTCCTTCGCCCGCAAACATGCGTTTAGGATCTTCATCGGCGCGTTTTAGCTGGAACACACCGGCCGTGAACGGGAATTCACCCGGCACGTTTTCAAGTTTCAAATAACGGAAGCGATCGCCCCAGTCTTTGAACTTAGGAACCACCACACGGCGAATTTTAGTGCCGGACAGGGATTCACGCACCATGGGCTGGCGCAGTTCTTTGTCACGGACTTTGAACACCAGCTCATCGCCGGAATAGGTCTTGATCAGACCATCGAATTTTTTCAGTTGATCCAGTTCTTCCGCAGTGAAGTCAGAGCTCAGGTCTGCTTCCACTTTTTTCACAGTCGCAGGATCTGCATTCAACAAAGGCGCGACTTTTTGCAAGCCACCCAATTGGGATGCTTTTTCCGCCAGAGTTTCTGTGCGTTTTTTGTATTTATGAATTGTCGAAGTGATTTCCGCCAAATAGTTCTGACGATCTGCCGGAATGATCACATGCTCTTCCGCGGACAGGATGTTGTTCTTGTACTGGGCATTTACAACCCAGCGACCCGCCTGCTTGCTTTCAAGAATGTCAGCCAAACGGAAGAAGAGCTTGTTCACTCCGCCATCATTGAACTGGGAGGCCTGAGTCAGGAAGACCGGCACCTCGACCTTTTCATCAAAGATCTTGCGCGAGCGTTTGTATTGCTTGGTCACATCACGAAGAGCATCCAGCGCCCCGCGACGGTCGGCTTTATTCACCGCCACCAGATCCGCGAAATCGATCATGTCGATTTTTTCCAGCTGGGATTGCGCACCGAAATCAGATGTCATCACGTACATGGACATGTCACTGACTTCAGTGATTGCCATATTACCCTGACCGATACCCGAGGTTTCAGCGATAACAAAATCAAAGTCCAGCTGACGGATGAATTTCAAAATATCCGGCAAAGAAGAAGCAATCTCGCGGCCTGAACCACGGGACGCCACAGAGCGCATGTACACACGGTTGCGGGACAAAGAGTTCATACGAATACGGTCACCCAGCAGGGAGCCACCGGTTTTGCGCTTGGATGGATCCACGCACACCACGGCGATTTTCTTGTCCGGATACGCATTCAGGTATCTTTGCACCATTTCATCAATCAAAGAGGACTTACCCGCACCACCCGTACCGGTGATACCCAGAACCAGAGGTTCTTTACCGGCCTTGAAGGACTCAAGGCCAAAGGCGTTCAAAGAGAAATCCTTGTGACCGTTTTCAATGGCGGTCAAAGCCACACCCAGTTCCACAGAAGGAACGGTGTCGCCGTTAAAGATGTTCTTTTTGGTTTTGAATTCTTTTTGCTTTTCCAGCAGGTCGAAATCACAACCCTTGATGATCATTTCGATCATGCCCTCAAGACCCATGCGACGACCGTCTTCCGGGTGGAAGATCTGGGCGATGCCATAGGCCTCAAGTTCTTTTTTCTCGTCAAAGACAATCACACCGCCGCCGCCGCCGTAGATTTTCACGTAACCGGCACCAGCTTCATCCAGAAGATCCTTCATGTACTTGAAGTACTCCATGTGGCCCCCTTGATAGGAGCTGATGCAGACGCCCTGGGCGCCTTCCTGCAACACGGCCTTCACCACGTCACTCACCGAGCGGTTGTGCCCCAGGTGAATGACTTCAGCACCCATATCCTGAAGGATACGGCGCATGATATTGATGCTGGCGTCATGCCCGTCAAATAGAGCGGCTGCAGTGACAATTCGGATCGGATTCTTCGGTGTGTATGCCATATGTCTTATCGACCTTTAAATTCAGCTTTGCGTTTCTCGATGAAGGCACCAGTGCCTTCTTTAACGTCTTCAGAAGAGAACAACTCTGCAAAGATTCTTGCTTCGTTTTTCTGAGCTTCTTCAACATCCATGTCCCAGGCCTGATTGATGGAGAACTTCGCAGAACCCACGGCAATCGGAGCTTTGGCCAAAATAGCGTCTACAGTTTTCATCACAGTGTTCATCAGTTCTGCCTGAGGCACGACTTTGTTCACCAGACCTGCTGCATGAGCTTCCGCGGCAGTCAGCATGCCACCAGTGTAAGTCAGCTCACGCGCACGACGGGAACCCACTGCACGCGCCATGCGAACCGTCCCACCGAAGCCCGGGATCAATCCCAAAGAAACTTCCGGCAGACCGAATTTTGCATTTTCCGCGGCATAGATGAAATCACAACCCAAAGCCAGTTCACAGCCGCCCCCCAGAGCAAAACCGTTCACCGCAGCGATCACTGGTATTTTCAAAAGTGTCAGCTCATGGAAGATGCTCTGACCACGCTGAGCAAAGACCAGCGCCTTTTCTTCATCCAGGTCATGGATTTCTTTGATGTCAGCACCCGCCACGAAAGCTTTTTCACCAGAACCTGTGATGATCAAAGCGCGCGCATCGGAATAGTCCATTTCACCGATCTGACGAAGGGCTTCGCCCATTTCGTTCAGAACGGTGGAATTCAGAGCGTTCAAAGATTCCGGACGATGGATCGTCAGAACCCAGACCCCGTGTGTTTTTTGTTCAAGAAGAATTGTTTTATAATTGCTTGCCATTATCAGACCTCAATTACTTCGCGCTGTAGTCGTAGAAACCACGACCTGTTTTACGACCCAACCAGCCTGCTTCAACGTATTTCACCAGCAGCGGACACGGACGATACTTGGAATCACCCAGACCATCATGCAGTACGTTCATGATCGCTAGGCAGGTGTCCAAACCAATGAAATCCGCCAGAGTCAAAGGACCCATTGGCTGGTTTGTTCCCAATTTCATCGCGTTGTCGATAGCATCCACGGAAGCAATGCCTTCGTGAAGAGTGTAAACCGCTTCGTTGATCATCGGCATAAGAACACGGTTCACGATGAAGCCTGGCATGTCTTTCACGGACTCAACGAACACTTTGTCCATTTTTTCTGCCAAAGCCTTAACAGTCGCGAAAGTTTCATCCGAAGTCTGAAGACCACGGATACCTTCCACCAATTTCATCAACGGAACAGGATTCATGAAATGCATACCAGCGACTTTTGTTGGACGCTTGGTCACACCCGCAATTTTAGTGATGGAGATGGAAGATGTATTGGACACCAACAATGCTTCCGGTTTTACGGTCGCGTCCAGATCCTTGAAGATCTTGAGTTTCAGGTCGATGTTTTCAGTCGCGGCTTCAATCACGATATCGCAATCTTTCAAGCCTGCAGTTTCCTGAACGGTCTTGATACGACCAAGCAAAGTGGCCTTGTCGGCCTCTGCCATAGTGCCTTTTTTGATAAGACGATCGCAGCTTCCAGAGATGGTTGCGATCCCTTTTTCAAGAGCAGCCCCGTTTACGTCCATCATGATGACGTTAAAACCAAAGTTTGCCGCCACTTGTGCGATACCATTGCCCATCTGTCCTGCGCCTACGACGCCGATCGTTTTGATATTCATTTATCACTCCGCGTTAATTTGTATTTAAAACAGCCTGAATTAGATACTTTACTTTAGGCCAGAGGTCAAAACTTCTGGCCTTGAGAGCACCGAGCCTAAAGCCTCAAAATAAGCATATGCGGTCAGCCTTTTTTCTCTCGTTGTCGTTCATTTTCAGCTCTCCCAGCACTTTTGCGGCTTTAGCCACGGATGCCTCTAAGGCCATGTCGTTCTATCGCAGTAAAACCAGCGCTTTTCCCTCTGGCCAGGTGAGTCGAACATCCCTTGAAAACTCTCTTCGTCGCACCGAAATGGAAGCTTCCTTCACCGTCTCTTGGGACCGTAAGAGCTATTCTCTTTCGGGGGATCGTCTGATTCGCGACATCCAGGTGGCCCGTTTCGTGGAAACCCGCACCCCGGTGACGTTGCTCAGCCTGAATCGCAGTGATTCTTCTTTGGTGAAATCCGTTCCTGGCGGTCATCAACTGGAACTTTTGGAATGCGATGATTACTGGGCCCGCGTGAAAGAGAAAAATTCAAACACGCAAGGCTGGCTGCCTTTGCATCTGCTGACCACCCGTCACGATGATCCCGGCGTGTACATGAATCTGATCGACACTTATGTGCGCACCGAACCTTCCAGTTTCGGAAAAGTTCTGACCACGTTGCCACGCCTGAAACGCGTGATCCCGCTGGAAGTGACCGCGAGCTTTTTAAAAATTCAATACAACGGCAAAGTGGGCTTCGTGGATATCACGCACTTTGTGAACCGCGCTGACTTTGCCACTTTGGCTTATCACCCAAAGAAAAACTGGCTGACCGTGGCGTTTAGAAACAACAACAAGATCCTGACTAAAAAAGGCGAAAACGTCGACATGTCCGAGGTGCTGGGTTACGTGACCAGCCCGTTGCGTGCGATTGTGATCCGACCTGATTCCACAAGCTACGGCCCGCCTTTGCGCGCCCGTGTGGAGATTCAAAAACCTGAAGCCGTTATCTGGGGTGTCAGCCGCGTGGACGGTCATGGTGAAGTCTGGTGGAAGAAAACAGATTTGCTGCTGCCGCAAAACCCCGTTGTGGAGCCATCAAAACAAATTCTGACCGACACGCTTCTTAAGCGCGAAATCTATTCCATCGCTTTTGAAAGCAAAACCTCGGTCCGCGGCCTGGTGTCTTCAGAAGGAATCTATCGCACGGATGATGGCCTGACTTGGACCGCCATTCCCCAGTTTGGAAAACAGAATTATCCTGTGAGCATTCATCCAAGTGGTGTGTGGTTTGTGGGATCTTTCAAGTCCACAAACCAGGGAAAAAGTTTTGAGCCCTTTATCCGCTGGGACAAACTGGCCCAAGCCATTGAATCCGCCTATCACCGCAATCCAAAAATCCTGCGTCTGACGCAGATTGAAGCTCTGCCTAATTCCCAGATTCAGATTTCCGTCGACACCGGAAGCTCGCGCGTGAAACTGCGAAGCTCACTGGAAGGCACGACCTGGAATGTGGTCCGCAACTAAGACAAGCCCCTAGCGATAATCCCACAAAAGGGATTCAGGGGCCTCTTTCACTTCGCCGGTTTTATCCAGCAAAAAGCCTTCGGCAAAGACTTTTCCGACCCCGCCCATAGAAATGAAATTTGGAAACTTCCACGTTGAATAATACGCCTGAATCACCAGAAGGGATTCTTCCTGCGGCAGACGATCATGAAAGACGGTCATCAGTACTTCACGTCCGTTGATTTCCATGATTTCACTGTGATCCAATGGGAAGCTTTTTAGGAGAATCGGATCAGACGATTTCAAGGCCTCCAGCTTTTCCAAAAGGATGCGGCAGACTTCCTGCACTTGAGGGTCTTTGCTTTTGTTATCACGACAAGAGGCTGATCCCAGCGCCAGACGAAACTTGCTCATGACCAAAGCTTTCCTGAACACATCTGATAGAACATTTTAAAATCCCCACACAGGGACCACAAAGGGTGTTTAAACGTCGCCGGACGGTTTTTCTCGACGATAAAGTGACCAACCCAGGCAAAGCCATAGCCAATCACCGGAAGCCACCACAGCAGGTTCCATTGCTTAGTCAGAACAGCTGCCAGAATCAGAAGATGTACCAGCAGCGTCCCGACAAAATGCAGACGACGATTGAAGGGGTTGGAATGCTCTTGCAGATAAAAAGGCCAGAACTCCTGAAAGCTTTTCACCAAACCCCCGTTTGGAAATTGGAAATTGGACGTTAGAAGTTATCCACTGCGAAGTACGGCTCCATCATCTTGCGAACCTTTTCCTGCAGAATAGGACGATCTTCAATAGTGTATCCTTCGGTGCTGACCGGAGGAAGGACCTCGAGCGTTATTGTGCGACTCCACACGCCCCAGTTAGGCACAAGCTGCCCCTTGGACATGATCGCTGCCGCCCCCTTCACGATCACCGGCACGATGGGTGCCTTGGCGCTGATAGCGAAGATGAACGGACCGGATTTGAATGATCCCAAAGTTTCAGTTTTCTGACGGGTGCCTTCCGGCGCCAGGGCAAAACGCTCCCCGGCCTTAATGCGGGCTTCGGCGGCCTGATAGACTTTGAAAACTTCATCACGGCGATTTCTTGCAATCGGCAAAATGCCCGCGCGTCTCATGCCGGCGCCAAACACCGGAATGCTGAAAAGTTCAATTTTAGCCCCGAAACGGAAAGATCCCAACCAGCCGTTCATGGCAAAGATGTCGAAGAAACTGGTGTGATTAAAGACGTACAGGAATCCGCCATCAGGACGGTTTTCCAGGCCTTTAACTTCCACTTTCACATTGAACATGCGGCAGCAGTTGCGGGTCCAGAACTCGACAATGTGGTCTTCCAGCTTGCGGTTGTTAAACAGAATATTGCAGATGACCATCGCCGCTGAACACAACACCGTGTGAATCGGCAGCAGAATCGCACCCAGCAAAGAACGAGGATAAGAAAGAAGTTTTAAAAACATAATTAACCTGGATCCGGGAACAGGCGTTTTCTCGCGGCTGTTCGTTGACGTTCCTTGTAAGCCTGATGTTCGCTGGGACCGGACAAAATGCGATCGTGAGCGGACTTATCCATGATCTGCACCTCGAATGGATAGAAGAAGCTAAAGGCCTCTTTGCCCCCCTGAGGTTTGATATGAACCAGCTTACGGGAAATGAATTTGATAAATTTATAGTCTTCACCCGAGAAGAAGTTTTCCTTGCGCAGGAACTTTACGTTCTCGCCTTCTTCGGCCAGTTTCTGGTCAAAGGCTTCCTGAATGCTTTTTTCATCCAGGGTGTCCAGACGGTGGGACAGATCATCACACACGCTCATGAACAGATTCACCGGGTAAAGATTGTTCGAACTTTGATCCGGCATGATGTGCGGAAAGCTGATGATGTCTTCTTTGATCAGGAAGCGCACGACCTGGAAGGAATCAAACAGATTGCGGGTCACAAAGCGAACCCCCAGCTTGTCAAAGATCTTCATTGCCAGCGCATCGGGCTTGGCCAAAAGTTTGATCACGGTGCTGGATGAAGTTTTGAAGGGTTTTACTTCAAAGCCCATCAGCTCCACCTGATCCAACTGGTCGGTGGGGCTTTTCATAAAGGTGCGATGGGTGTTTCCGTCATGCAGGATGCAGTTCTGGAAAGGCGTCAGGATCTGGGACTGGATTTCTTCAGAAAATGAACTGAACAGGTCATTTTCCGCATGCACAAAGACGTGCATGCAGCGGATGATCGCACAGGCCCAGCGCTGCAGCTGTTGTTCTTCCGGATTTTGGGAACTTGCAAAAATCAGAAGCTGGCGGATGTCGCCCAGTTTTTTGCGGTCACGGAATACTTCAGGAAGATCGGTGTCCTGAAAACCCAGCTTTTCCAGCATCAACACCAAAGCACGACGATGGAAGTACCACAACCTTTCCAGGTCGTCTTCGCGGGTGATATCAAAGCCATAGCTTAATAAGAAGGAACTGGCAGCCTCGAGGGAATGAATATTCAGCCTTGGAATATCGATGGCTGAATGTCCTCCGACAACGGAGTCTAAAATAGATGATTCGAAAATGAAACGTTGAGGCATTCCCCTATCTTCAAACTCGATAGGGGGTGAAGCAAGACGCGGCGCTTATTTGATCAAGGAGCAGGCATACATGCGGAAGTTACCCAGAGTACCGCTGGCTGGCTGATAACCGGAAACCGCTGTATAGTTCTGGTAGTAAACAGTGCCTTCGGCGATGCTGTTATCGTAAGCACCTTGGAAGATGATTTCACCATAACCGTCTCTGAATTTAACCTGGAATTGACGCGTATTGCGATCAATCATGCCCTCAGAAGCCTGAGAGAAAGACACAGAGTAAGGCTGGATCACTTGCCCCTGATAAACCTGATTCGCATAAGAATCGAAGATCTTGATCAACATGTTGGATTCAGCCGGAATCAGGCTGCCCGCGCTGTCGAATTTGAAGGTTGCAAAAAGATCCACACCGGTTCTGTCATTGATGTTGCCGCTCACCGTGCCCAATGATTGTGGGTCCAAAGTAGCAGAAACAAAGTTCTTCACCTGAGTTTCAAATTGAGGGGAAGCATACTGATCAAAGATTTTACCGGCAGAGGAAGTACCGCAAGTACCACTTGTTGTCGTTCCACCCTGGCTGACACCGCCACCGGAAGTTGTTCCTGTGTTGGTTGTGCGGCCTGCGACGCGAACAGAGCTGCTATCCTTCTTGGCACATGCACTGAGGGAAAGAACCGCCAGCAGCAACACACCCAGCATTTTATTTTTAAAGATAGAGTTTGTCATAATCGCCTCCTGCATATCCCTAAGGCAAGAGGCGGACCAGTCGTGCCATACCTATAATCGATCTGGCACCCCTTTTTCGTTTCGCGCTGATACGAAGATGCCAAGGGCGCCATTTCAGGGACGCAGGCGCAAAAACTTTCGACAGTCACTGATTCCCGTCTCGCTTTGAGACAAATAAAAAAGGCCGGTGCAAAGCCGGCCTTTTCATCAAAACGTGCTCTATATATAGATGCTATTGAATCTTGCTCAAAGCTGTCAGAACTTCAATTTCAGCCTTCAACCAAGCCGCCGCTGCGGCATCCACCAAACCTCCGGTCAAAAGACGCAATGGCAAAGCGGTCAGGTTCGGCTCAGTCACCGGATCCAAAGATGGATCAATCTCAGATAACAAGCCCGCGATCTTTTGCAGCTGTTCAGAGCGGGCTTTCGCCACACGCAAAGTCATATCAAAGCGCAGCCCCTGAGAAGACAATAACTTCCCGAAGTAAGCCTTTTCATCCGCCTTCAACCAGGAATAGGGCAAGGTCACTTCTTTAGCAAGGCCCGGGCCCACTTTCACCACCACTGTCCCCGTCGCTGCCTGCGCCAGATCCAGATACAACGCCGTCAGGGACTCTGCTTCCGCTTCATCCAACAGGTTCTGACCCAGCAAAGAGGTCACGATGGATTTAGCGCCATTGGCATCTTCCACGGCTTCGTTCAATTTCGGCAACAAGGTCGCGCCACCAGCCAACAAAATCTTGTCATTCACCGGACGGAGGCTGTCCATGAACTTCAGGATCTTTCTTTGTTGGGCCTCGGTCAGAACATACTCACGACCACCCAAAGTTTTACCACCAGCCAGGTACGGGGCCGCTTTCAGCTCTTCAATCTGCTGATCCAGCCATTTCATGTTGATGTTGCCGTTTTTATCGCGCATCAAACCATTCAGCATCGCCGCATAGCCGCCGACTTCTTTCAAGGATGCCGCACGCTCTTTCATCAGCTGTTCATCAAGACCCAGACGTGCATACATGATCTTGCCGGTTTTCACTGCCGTCAAAGAAGCAAAGCTTGCTGCCGGCTGCCCCGCCTTTGTACTGTCAAAAAGAACCTGAGAAACAAAAGACAGATCAATATTCGCACGACCCCATTTTACAGTGTCCGCCAATACCGTTTCCAGATTACGAACCACGCCCGGCTGATCAGCCGGGTACAAACGACCAATGATGGAGGCAAACAGAACCTTCACCAGATCATCACGCTCATCCACCGCATCCAGATACTTACGCAGCAATGGGTTGTTACCAGCATCAAAACGCTCGCAACCATAGATCTGCAAACCTTGAGAATTCGCCACGGCGATATCATCATCCGTGCAATAACGGCTGATTTTTTCATCCAAAGCCGTGTTGTTGTCAGAATAAGCCCAGTCCATCGCCATCTTGTCATAAGAAAGCGCCGCATACTTGATACGGCCCGACATCAGGATGTCATCAATACCGCTGACATAGTCCATGATACTGGTGGATGTTTCCAGACCCTGGTGATTTGGATCACGCAAATAAGTCTTGGCTGATTCGTAAATTTCCTGAGTGGATACTTTCGCGGAAGAAGAACCCGCGAAGTTATGGCGCATCCCCAAAGCATGCCCCAGTTCGTGCGCCACCGTGGCACGCACACTGTCCTGAGCCAGTCTTAGACGCTGAGAATCCCCCGCTTCACGGGCAATCTTATTCAGGGCCAGCAATGACGGGGTCAAGTCACAGGCAATCGCACCTGCAGCCACCACCGGCACATCACCGTTCAGCTTCACCAGATCGGCAGAGCCCACAGAGGTGAACACGGAAGGCATAAACACCTGAGCGCGCAAAAGCTCGCCCGTCAAAGGATCTGACTGACCAATTGCATAGGCCGCACCGGAATCAAGCCAGGGAATCCAGCGCACGATGATGCTGCGATCTTCCGGCTTGGCATCCACAGGAACACCCGTCACCACCTGGATCACATCACGGCCAAAAACTTTATTCCAGTAAAGCGCGCCTTCAGTCACAGCTGTCAGATAGTCTTCTGGAACCGCTTCTGAAACACGCACCTTGATCGGGCCTTTTTCCGGGGAAATATCCCACTTGGTGATCAGGTTCGTCATTTCCTTGCTGTAGCCAAGCTTACGGTATTTGGTAACGAAGAAACCCACCCGGCGGGAGCTGTCGTATTCTTTGGCCTTGAAGTTCTTGGAAAGATCATAGGCGCGAATCTGAATGTTCATATTCAGAGTTTCTTCACGCGGTTCGTGATTCAGGGACTTGTCAGAACCGACTTTGATATTGTCGCTGCGGATCTTGGACAACTGATTCAGCTCGATGTTCTTTTCATCAAACTTGATTCCAGTCACAAAAGAATCAATCACCGGCAAAGACGCCAAGGAGCTGTCGGTCAGATCCACATTTCCGCGAGGGGCATCCACGTCATAGGAACGCTGAAGGACAAAACTCTTAAGCCCCTGTCCCCAGTCGAACGTGATGGAATTTGCGTCTTCAGAAATCACTTCGAAGCTCTGGATCAGATTCACGGTGCGGATTTCAGAATAGATGCTGTTGTAGTTTTCGCCGATCAAAGCCAGGCGGTTGCCGGATTTTTCAAAGCTCACCACCAAAGGTTTCAGGTCGTACCACTGTGGCGTCATTCCGGAAGTGATACCAGAAGCCATCAGCAGGAAGATCTTCCCCAAAGAGCTTTTTTGAATGGTGACACAGGAAGCCTGTTTGCACGCGGCATTTGCCGGGATGTCAGCCGGATTGCTGAAGGTACTCAGAGAGTTTGCAGGAGCCTGCTTGGCCTGGATGATTTGATCCAGCGGCTTTGCCTCGAACTGGGTGCACGCCGAAAGAAGCGTCGAAGAAAGCAATGCGCCCACAACCAGGATGTTCTTTTTAACCGCCATGAATGGCCCCCTCTGAAATTTCTGATGCATTTAATTTCAGTGCATTTATGCCAAAGTATTGCCAAGATCAAAAGAGTTCTGAAAAAAAGAAAATTGCAATGTTCATTACATTGACAGGAGTTTCATGGCCGCAGATTCCACCACCTTCATGGGGCATCCACGAGGACTTTTTACACTCTTCTTCACTGAGATGTGGGAAAGATTCTCATATTACGGCATGAGAGTGCTTCTGGTGCTTTACATGACTCAGTACCTGTTCCTGGAAGCTCAGCACGGCAAAGAAATTTGGGGCTTTTCGGCCCTTAAATCCTTCCTGGGATACTTCTATGGCGAAATGTCCGTGCAGGCCATGTCCTCACAAATTTACGGGCTGTACACGGGCCTTGTTTATTTTACACCCTTTTTCGGCGGAATTATCGCCGATCGCTTCATCGGCCAGCGCCGTTCGGTGTATGTCGGCGGCTTTTTGATGGCCATCGGCCACTTCCTGATGGCGGTGGAAAGCCTGTTCTTCCCGGCCTTGCTTTTCCTGATCGTGGGGAACGGCTTCTTTAAACCCAACATCTCGACCCAAGTGGGCGGCCTTTACGCTCAAGGCGACAACCGCCGCGACGGGGCTTACACGATTTTCTATATGGGTATCAATCTGGGGGCGATTATGTCGCCACTGATTTGCGGAACTCTGGGGCAAAAAGTCGGCTGGCACTGGGGCTTTGGCGCTGCGGGCGTGGGCATGCTTTTATCCCTGGCGATCTATCACTTCGGCGGCAAACACCTGCCTGAAACTGAACACAAAAAATCCATCAGGGAAGTCGAAGCTGTCGCGCACAAACCGATGACCCGCGAAGAATGGACCCGCACCATCGCCCTGACGGTCCTGTGCATGGTCACGATCTTCTTCTGGGGGGTTTACGAACAGCAGGGTAACACCATGCAATTGTGGGCGGATCAGCAGACCGACTGGAACTTCTTCGGATGGGAGATTCCTTCCACGTGGTATCAAAGCTTCAACCCTCTTATCATCATTCTGTTTGCGCCGCTATTGGACCGTTTCTGGGCATGGCAGGCTAAGTATGGCAAGGCTCCTTCCACGGTCACCAAGATGGCCCTGGGTTGTGTGCTGGGTGCGGTGGCCTTGGTGGTCATGTACTTCGCGGCAAAAATCGTGGGCGGCGGCCAAGGATCTGTGATGTGGCTGTTGGGTTCGACCTTCCTGCTGACTATGGCAGAGCTTTACATTTCACCGATCGGTCTGTCGGTGGTGACGAAAGTTTCCCCGGCCAAAATTGTATCGATGATGATGGGTGTGTGGTTCCTGGCGGCCTTCTTCGGAAACTACGTCGCAGGTTACGTGGGCATGTTCTATGAGACCATGGGGAAAGACCAGTTCTGGCTGCTCTTGGCAGTCTTAAGTCTGATCCCCGGAGTTATGTTCTTTGCCTGCCATAAATTCCTGACTCAAGCCCTGGGAAAAGAGACTTAAGCGCTGTTTCTTAGCAGGCCTTCTTTGCTTGTTCATTCAGATTTCAGACAATGAAAGCAGAAAGAAGGCCCTATGGACTATAAAGTCATCTGCCCGCATTGCCGGGAAAAATTTGCGATGACCCTTTACCATGAGGACGGCGACGATCAGGAGTTTATCTATGACTGCGAAGTGTGCTGCCACCCTATCGCCATTCAGGCGCACTGGGATCAGGAACACCGTCGCTTTTCCCTGAACGTCGGCCGCGGCGATGGCTATGACGAAATGCCCATATAACTTGACCCCGTTTTCGGGATATGAGTTTATGAGGGCATGAAACTGCGCCCGCTGGAACTGACCGACCTGCCTCTGGTGAAAGCTTTTACCGATTCGACGATCGGCATGGGCTACTTTTCCGAAAGCGAACTGCAAGACTGCTTCAATAAATCCCAATCCCAAGGCGTGATGTGTTCCTTTGTTTTGATCGATGATCAGAACCATATCAAAGGCTTCCGTCTGGCTTATCCTCCCGGCGCGTGGAGCAAAGGCAAAGGCTCAAAACTGCATCCGGAGCTTTGGAATGTGCCCTTGGAAAGTGCCGCCTATTTTCAAAGTCTTTTCATTGCGCCGGAAGTTCAGGGTGGCGGCTGGGGGCCGAAACTTTCTGATGCGGCCTTGGAATGCTTCCGCAAACTGGGCGCGAAAGCCGTGATCACCCACGCCTGGAAAGAATCCCCGAACAATTCTTCCATCCGCTATCTGACGAAATACGGTTTTACAAGTGTGGCGACGCACCCGAATTACTGGATTGATGTCGATTACACCTGCATCCGCGATGGAAAACCCTGCCGTTGCACGGCCGAAGAAATGATCAAGTATCTTTAAGGACTTTTATGAGTATCTCGCTGTGGCTTGACCAATCCGCTTCGCAAAAAAGAAAACAATTTGATGTCGTCATCGTCGGCGCGGGTATTGCCGGGCTGTCGACTGCGTACTGGCTGGAAAAAGAAAATCCTGATTTAAAAATTGCGATCCTTGAAAAGCACCGCGTGGCCTTTGGCGCTTCGGGCCGCAACGCGGGCTTTGTGACCTGCGGATCGACGGAACATTTCATGAAACTGCAGGAACAATTCGGCCTGGAAAAAGCCGCCGAGATCTGGAAGTTTTCTGAAGAAAACCGCCGACTGCTTTTAGACGAAATCATCGGCAAGGATCTGGATGCTGTGGACTTCCGCCACACGGGATCCTGCACGGTGGCCCCGAGCGCTGCCCATTGGGAAAAATATCAGAAAGCCGCGCAAATCATGCGCTCTGTCGGTATAGATGTTTTGGAAGTGGGCCCGGAAGATATGGAACGCGACTATGGCGTCACGGGCTTTGACGGCGGCATCCAGTACACGGGGGATGGCTACGTCCATCCGGTAAAGCTGATTGAAAAAATGCGTGCTCGTTTGAAGGCTGAAATCTTTGAAAGCACAGAAGTGTTTTCGGTGGTTCACAAAGCTCAAGGCCATGTCCTGCAAACGGACCAAGGCCTGTTCAGCGCACCGAAAGTGCTATTGACTTTGAATGCCTATTTGCCCCTGGTGGCGCCCGAGTTCGCAAACCTTATTCGCGCTGGCCGTGGACAGATTCTGGTCACAGAACCCCTGCCAGCGTTCGTAAAAGGACCGTGCTACCTGACGAAGCATCTTTGTTATTTCCGCCAACTGCCGTCGGGACACCTGTTGATTGGTGGGTTTAGAAATCTATCGGTTGAAACCGAAAACACCTGGACTGATGCCACCACACCGCTGATTCAGCAAGCTTTGATTGATTTTGTGCGCAGTCACTTTAAACACGGCAAAGACGCGCGCATTGCCTATCAGTGGTCTGGTATTATGGGCTATTCCCCGGATGGACAAATGATGATTGGCGAAGTTCCCAACCGTCAGGGTCTGCATGTGATGGCGGGATGCTCTGGACACGGCATGGGATTAAGCTTTCACGCTGCCCGCGTGCTGGCAGAAAGTCTTTCCGGCAAACAGATTCCGGCGCATTTACAATTATCTCGATTTCAGGATCAAATCACGGGATAGTTGACGCTTTCCGCCGCCGTAGCGATGGCGGCGTGCAGAAATCATGAATAGAAATAAAAAAGCCCCCAACATTGTTGAAGGCTTTTTTTTTGAAAACCAGCTTAGCTGTCGAATAAAAAACCAACAGCTGTTGCTTACAAAAATACTAAAAAACTATTTGTAGAACTTGCTGTTTGATTTTGCCATGTTCGTTAGCGGAGTCGCCGGTTTCAGGCGAGCTGCTTTGCGGCTGGAAGCGTACATCGCCAGCTGGTCGGCCACATACTGAGTGCCAATGCTGTCGGTGTACTTCATCAGACCACCACGGAACGGCGGGAAGCCCGTACCCATGATCATCGCCAGATCCACTTCGTGCGGAGTTTCCACGATACGATCTTCAACCAGCGCCAAAGAGCACTCATTGATCATCGCAAAGACACCACGCTCGATGCACTCTTTGCCATCGTATGGATTGGTCGGCTGACCCAGACCCAAAGCTGCATACACAGTCTGATCCACAGCGCCACGCTTACCGTCTTCACCGTATGTATAGAACCCCTTGCCGTTCTTACGACCCAGGCGACCGGAATTCCCCAGAGCTTCCATACAAGCCGCCAGCTCGATACGCTCGCCGAAGGCTTTTTTGAAGATTTTAAGAACCTTCAAACAAACATCCAAACCAACTTCATCCATCAATTCAAATGGACCCATCGGCATACCGAATTCTTTCACGTAAACCTTGTCGACGAATTCGATGCTCATGCCTTCCTGAAGCAAGAACGCCGCTTCGCCCATGTAAGGCAAAAGCAAACGATTCACCAGGAAGCCCGGACCGTCTTTTACCACCACTGGCATCTTGCCCATTTTTTTGGACAGCTCGTAAATAGTTGCAATTGTTTCGTCAGAAGTCTTTTCACCACGGATGACTTCGATCAATGGCATTTTATTCACCGGATTGAAGAAGTGCATACCCGCGAAATACTCCGGACGTGGATGACCTTTGGCCATTTCAGTCACAGACAGGGAGCTGGTGTTGGTCGCGATAATGGCGTCAGGACGCATTTGACCTGCGCACTCACCTATAACTTTTTGCTTAACACCCATGTCTTCAACGATGGCTTCAACGACAACATCCAGATTTTTGAAACCTGCGTAATCAGTGGAAACAGACACCAGATCCATTTTTTGCTGGAACTGATACTTGTCGATGGATTTTCTTTTCACAAGTTTCATCCAAAGATCGCTGGCGTGCTTCAAACCCTTACCCAGCGCATCGGTGTTCAAGTCCTTCATGCGAACCTGAATGCCCTTGTCTGCCGCCACGTAAGCAATACCGCCACCCATGGTGCCAGCACCCAAAACACCAAGACCTTTCACATCGCGTGGCTTCACATCCACACCCGGCACACCGTTTTGTTTTTTCACCATCTCGGTCAAATAGAAAACGTGGATCAGGTTTTTGGAAATATCAGTCACACCCAGCTTGCAGAAGCCTTCACGCTCTACACGCAAAGCCGCATCGCGATCAGACATACCATAAGTTTTCTGAATCACTTCCAACGCCTGCAAAGGTGCTGGATAATGACCCTTCGTCGCCTTCAACACACCCTCACGGGCTTTCTTAAAGACAATGCTGCGACCCAAAGCGCTTTCCAAAATCACATTCACAGCCCCTTGTGGCTTGAATGTTTTACGACGCTTTTTAGCGCCATCCGCGATGATTTCTTTCGCCCATTTCAAAGAGAAGGACTCAAGCAGGTTCGCGTGAACAACTTTATCCACCAGACCAAGTTTCAAAGCCTTTTTGGAATTCACAGACTTACCAGCCAGGATAATATCCAAAGCCGCCTGCAAACCAATCACGCGAGGCAGACGAATACAACCACCAAAACCAGGCAGGATGCCCAGTTGAATTTCCGGCAAACCAATTTTCGTGGAAGAATCCTCGGAAGCAATACGGTAATCACAAGCAAGGATGAATTCACAACCCCCACCCATACAAGCACCATTCACAGCAGCAATCGTCGGCATCGGCAGGTCTTCAACCATACTGATAACTTCCTGACCACCCTTCACCGCAGCTTCAAATTCTTCAGCCTTGGTCATGCTTTTGATTTCTTCAATATCCGCACCCGCAATAAAGATCTTGGGTTTGTTGGATTTAAAAATAACAGCCTTGTACGAGGACTTCTTCAACTCCTCGACAACTTCCTTAAGGCGCATCATCACCGGCGTAGAAAACTTATTAACTTTTTCCCCCACCAGATCAAACTCAACAACAGCAACCTCACCCTGAGGAACAATTTTAATACTTTCCTGAATAGACATTCTGAAAACTCCTAAGTTGCAAATCTAAAAACATACTTAAAAAATCACACAACAATCAGTCCTTGCGAACCAGCTCAAAGAAACTCTCCCGAAGCCCTTGGGACAGAGCCTGGATCTGTGCTCAGAGGCAAGTTCCGCAGCAGCTCATCCCAAAGGGATGGCGTCCGCGAGGACTGTCCGAAGCCTATGAGCGCAGAGCCGGGCTCTGTCCCAAGGGCTTCGGTACCGAGAGCTTCTTTTAGCCTTCGTTCTCAAGGATCATGGATCCCCCTTGGCCACCACCGATACACAAAGTCGCCAGACCAAACTGGGTGTTTCTGCGTTTCATTTCTTTGGCCAAAGTCAGAACGATACGGGTGCCGGTTGCGCCCACTGGGTGACCAAGTGCGATGGCTCCGCCGTTGACATTCAGAATATCATCACGGATTTCACCAATCTTGGAAGACAATCCCAATTTTTCCTGACCGAATTTGTCAGAATCAAATGCCTTTTGGCAGGAAAGAACCTGAGCCGCGAAAGCTTCGTTCAATTCAACCAGGCCGATATCTTTCATGGAAAGACCCGCACGCTTCAACGCCACCGGAGTGGAATAAACCGGGCCCAAGCCCATGCGCTCTGGTTCAAGACCCGCAAAACCGTAAGAACGGATTGTTGCCAGTGGCTTGTAACCCAGGGCTTCGGCTTTTTCACGGGACATCATAAGCACCATGGCCGCGCCATCTGTGATCGGGCAGGAGTTCCCTGCCGTGATAGAACCTGTCGCCTTATCAAAGAACGGCTTCAGCTTCGCCAGGGCTTCCATTGTTTGCGTATCACGCGGACCGATGTCATCGCTGATCACTTCTTTGTATTCAGGAGCCAGATAGACAGGCGCGATCTCTTCACGCATGCGGCCCTCTTTCATGGCTTTGGACGCCAACTGGTGCGAGCGCAGAGCGAATCTGTCTTGAGTTTCACGGGACAGACCCCACTCTTTTGCCAGGATCTCGGCTGTTTGCCCCATGTTGATGCCGACAAAAGGATCTGTCAGACCCATCATCACGGAAATCACCGGGAAGTATTCATCACGCATGTTACCGGACAACAAAGCTTTGATCTGTTTCACGTCTGCTTTGAACAAAGACCACAACAGCGGCAATGCTTGTTTCGGCCCTTTCGCAGCGAAAAGTTTTTCGTAGATTTCCTGGAATTTTTTCGGCGGCAGCGTCGGCATCTGGGACATGTTTTCAGTCCCGCCCGCAAGGATCACATCCATGGTGCCGGATTTGATTTTTTCAAAACCATTGGAAATGGACTCAAGTGCAGACGCACAGTTTCTGTGAACTGTGTATGCAGATGTTTTCAAAGGAATGCCAGCGTTCAATGCCACCACGCGCGAGATATTCACAGAGTCCGGAGGATTTCCAGTGTTCCCGATGATCACTTCATCAACAAGGTTCACATCCAGATTTGTCTGGGCGATAACTTGTTTCAGAGCGACTTTACCCAATTCAGCCGGGTGTACTTTTTTAAGTTTTGTTCCTGCTTTCGCGAAGGGAGTGCGAACACCTTCTACAAGAACAACATCACGTGGTGATTTCATGAACAGTCTCCTTAGTTGTATAAACCATTAAAATGATATGTCTTTTCGGCAGTTCCACCAAATAGTAAAAGGCTGTTCTGGATCTCCCCCCGAAGTATCGAACACTCGAGGATTTTGGTCTAGGAACAGCAAATGCCCACAGATCGCGGATTTTCCGCAATTACTAGAAATATTGCTCTAAAAGTGAGCAGTTTTCGCTCGGAGAAATATTTTTTGCCTCAAAGGCTCAGCGCGCCAAGTCCCCCATTCATTGACCCACCTCACCCCCCTCGGTAGAGTAATGGCACTTGTAACTGGACTCCCTCTAACCCATTGAAATGGGTCGTAAAATCCCTGGCTTCGGGAGCCCAAAAACTGCAACACCAAAGGAGAATCCTTGGACAACAAAACTGAAACCAAACCCGAGTCTAAAACAGGCACGACGAACTTCGACCAAGAAGCCCTGCTGTACCACCAGCAAGGCAAACCGGGCAAAATCGAAGTCATCTCTTCCAAGCCATGTGCTACGGAAAAAGATCTTTCTTTGGCGTACTCTCCGGGAGTGGCAGCACCCTGTAAAGCCATCGCGAAGGATCCGGCAAAAGTTTACGATTACACTGCCAAAGGCAATCTGGTGGCGGTGATCTCTAACGGTACTGCGGTACTGGGTTTGGGAAACATCGGCCCTGCAGCAGGCAAGCCGGTAATGGAAGGTAAAGGCATCTTGTTCAAACAATTTGCCGGTATTGACGTTTTTGACATCGAAGTGGCAGCAACCGATGTGGACGTGTTCTGTAATGCGGTTCGCGTTCTGGAACCAACCTTCGGCGGTATCAACCTTGAAGACATCAAAGCACCCGAGTGCTTTGAAATCGAAGAGCGCCTGAAAAAAGAAATGAACATCCCGGTCTTCCACGATGACCAGCACGGAACTGCGATTGTGTCCGGTGCCGCACTATTGAATGCGTGCTCTATCACCAACCGTAAAATGGAAACAGTTCGCATCGTCGTGAATGGCGCGGGCGCATCTGCAAACTCTTGCGCGAAGATCTTTATCGCGTTGGGTGCTCGCCGTGAAAACATCATCATGTGCGATTCTCAAGGTGTTATCTACAAAGGCCGCACCGCCGGCATGAACAAGTACAAAGAATACTTCGCATCAGAAACCGAAGCGCGCACATTGACAGAAGCCCTGCGTGGTGCGGATGTCTTTGTCGGCCTTTCTGTGGCGGGTGCTTTGACCCCTGAAATGCTGAAGGACATGGCTAAAGACCCTATCATCTTTGCCATGGCCAACCCAGAGCCGGAAATCACTCCGGACAAAGCTCGCGCAGCCCGTCCGGATGCTATTATCGCCACGGGTCGCTCTGACTATCCGAACCAGGTGAACAACGTTCTGGGCTTCCCGTCCATCTTCCGTGGGGCTTTGGATACACGCTCCACCCAAATCAACGAAGACATGAAACTGGCAGCAGTTCATGCATTGGCGAAGCTGGCCCGTATGGATGTGCCGGATAAAGTTTCGGCCACTTACGGCGGAAAAAGCTTCAAATTCGGTCGCGATTACCTGATCCCGAAACCATTCGACACCCGTGTGTTGCTGTGGGTGGCACCGGAAGTGGCGAAAGCTGCGATGAAATCCGGCGTGGCAACTCGTGCAATCGAAGACTGGGATCAATACCGTGAATCCCTGGAAGCCCAACAGGGCCCTTCCAAAGTCTTCATCCGTTCAGCGATCAACCGCGTGCACCAGAATTCTGAAGCCAACGGCGGCGAATTGCCCCGCATTGTCTTCCCGGAAGGCACCAGCACCAAGGTTTTGAAAGCTTTGGCAACTTTGGTTGAAGAAAGAATCTGCCAGCCGATTTTGCTGGGTTACCCAGAGCGCGTGAAAGAAAAAATCAAAGCTTTGGATATTCCGCTTTTGAACGATGTACAGATCGTCCATCCGTCTTCTCATCCGAAGTATTTCAGCTTTGTTGAAAAGCTGTATTCCCTGCGCCAGCGCAAGGGCATCAATCTGGGTGAGGCCGAGCGCCTGATGGCGGATCCGAATTACTTCGCGGCGATGATGGTAAATCAGGGTGAAGCTGACGGCATGGTCAGCGGATCTTCCATCAACTATGCGGATGCGGTTCGACCGATCCTGCAGACTATCGGCACTTACAAAGAAGGCATTCCCGCGGGTCTGAACTTTGTCCTGCTTGAGGATAAATTCCTGGTATTGGCTGACACGACCGTGAACTTCAACCCGACGGCTGAGCAGTGCGCGCAAATCGCCCTGCAAGCAGCAAAGATTGTTGAGTACTTCGGTATCGAGCCTCGCGTGGCGATGCTGAGCTATTCCAACTTCAGCGGTGCCGACGGCACTCCTCGCAAGATGAAAAAAGCGGCCGAAATCGCCCGCTCTTTGCGCCCGGATCTGATGATCGAAGGTGACATGCAGGCCGATACGGCTGTGAATCCAGAGATCATGGAACGCCTGTTCCCGTTCTCGGGCCTTAAGGGTGGCGCAAACGTGCTGGTCTTCCCAAATCTGGAATCCTCCAACATCGCTTACAAGCTGATTCAACAAATCGGCAAAGCGGAAGTGATCGGGCCATTCCTGACGGGCATACGCCGCTCTGCCAACGTTCTGCAAAGAACCACGACTGTCGATGGCATCGTGAATTCCGTGGTGTTCACGGCTTTAGAAGCACAGTTCATCAAGGACGCTTTGAAAGCCCGTGGCAAAAAGTAATCCGGAACGCTTTCAAGGGTCCCTTTGGGAGCTTGCCTGGATTTTTCTTAAACTGGGAGCCACCTCTTTTGGTGGCCCCGCCGCACACATTTCACTGATGGAAGATGAATTTGTCCATCGCCGCCAATGGATGACCCGTCCTGAGTTTCTGGAACTTCTGGCTTTGTCCAATCTGATCCCCGGTCCCAATTCTACAGAACTTGCGATTCACATTGGCTATCGCCGTGCCGGCTGGAAAGGCCTGGGTGTGGCGGGTGTCTGCTTTATTCTGCCCGCGTTCCTGATCGTCACTCTGATTGCCGCCTTTTATGTGCATTATGCAAAACTTCCGCAAATGGAAAGCTTTCTAATGGGAGTCAAAGCCGTAGTGCTGGCGGTGATTCTTCAGGCCGCTTCAAGATTTCTGCTGAGTCTTTTAAAAGTCAGTTCGCTCAATGCGGAAAGCCTTCGTTCACTAAGATCCCCGTCTGTCCTGTTTCTGTTGTTGCTGGTAGTGACCTCAGCCTTGCTGCATTCATCAGGGATGGCAGAAATTCCTTTGCTGCTGGCAGGGGGAATTCTGGCGTTGCCTCTTTTAAAAACCAACACCCGCCTTTGGAATGCGGGCGCCCTTTTCTGGGTGTTTTTCAAAGTGGGCTCCGTCTTATTCGGCAGTGGTTATGTTCTGCTTAGTTTTCTGAAAAGTGAATTGATTGAAAAACGCAGCTGGCTTACCGAAACCCAACTGATGGACGCCATTGCCGTTGGCCAGTTCACCCCCGGCCCCGTTTTTACCACAGCAAGCTTCATTGGCTATCTGTTACAGGGCCCCACTGGCGCCCTGATTGCGACCATCGGGATATTTCTGCCGGCCTTCATCTTTGTCGCGCTTAGCATTCCGGCCTATCAATGGATGAAGAATTCCGAAGCTCTGAAGCAATTCCTGCAAGGAGTTGTGGCGGTTTCCGTGGGATTGCTGTTTTCAACCCTGGTACAACTGGGGCGGGACTCATTAATCACCCCCCTGTCATGGGGACTCTTTTTGGTTAGTCTGGTTTTGCTGCGCCGACGCCTGCCCAGCGCGGCCTTGATTCTTGCTGGCGGAATCCTGACTTTGCTTCTGTAAATTTAACTTTGTGCCCACCCCTGACCGTGCTAAAATTAAGACTAAGGGAGGGCATTCCTGATTGAATAATCAAGCCCAAGTCAAAGACCAGGATAGAGCGATCGTCATTGGTGTCGGCCTTAAGACCGAGCCCCTTACTGAAATCAAAGAAAATCTGTTGGAACTTGAAGAGCTGGTTTCTGCCGCTGGCGGCGAAGTCGTGGGCTCTATCATTCAGGTTCTTCCGCAATGGAACCCGGCGACCTTGATCGGCACCGGTAAAGTTGAGGAAGTGGCTGAGATGGTTCGCGACAGCGGAGCCACGATTGTAGTGATGGACCACCAGCTTTCCGGAGTGCAGCAACGAAACTTGCAGCAGATCGTGAAAGCCCGCGTGATCGATCGCAATCAGCTGATTCTGGATATCTTTGCCCAGCGTGCGCAGACCTTTGAAGGAAAACTTCAAGTGGAACTTGCACAACTTCTGGATCAAATGCCCCGCAACGTCGGCGCCTGGCTTGATTCACTTTCCCGTCAGGGTGGTGGTATCGGAACCCGAGGCCCGGGTGAAACCGCCCTGGAAAACGACCGTCGTCGCATCCGTGAGCGTGTGGCCCTTATTAAGAAAAAACTTGAAAGTGTGCGCCAAAACCGTGCGCAGCACAGACAATCCCGTCGTCGTCACGAGATCCCTTCTTTCGCGTTGGTGGGCTACACCAACTCCGGAAAAAGCTCGATTCTAAACCGCCTGACCGGCGCTCAGGTGATGACGAAAAACCAGGTCTTTGCGACTCTGGATCCTACAACCCGCAAGATCTTCCTGCCGGATGCGCCCCCTGCTGTCGTGACGGACACCGTGGGATTCATCCGCAAATTGCCGACTCAATTGATCGAGGCCTTTAAAGCAACACTTGAAGAGTCCTCTGAAGCCGACGTGCTTTTGCACGTGGTGGATCTGTCTTCCCCAAACATGGAAAGACAAATCGAGGTGGTTGAAGCTTTGATTAAAGAGTTCAACTGGCAGGATAAAAAGATCATCCACGTCTTTAACAAGTGTGATGTCGCACCTTTGGAGCGACAATTCCGAGTGAAGGCTTATCCTCGCGTGTTCGTCAGCGCACTGACTGGCCAGGGCATGGAACAACTTAAAAAACTGATGGCCCAGACTGTGAGCGAAATGCAGCAGGATGTGCAGCTGTACTTCCCACGCGCTGAAGAATACAAGATCTTTGATTTGGGCCGCGAAGCACAGATCCTGCGCAAAGAAACCGCCACCGAAGGCACCGTTTGTTATACGCAGCTGACTCCGACCCTGATCAATCGCTGGAAGGACTATCTTGTTAAATAGCTTCCGGAACACAAAAATGGAATGACCTCAGAAAACCTCAGGACCATCGTCCTGAGGTTTTGTCTTTTAAGCTCATCTCTTCCACAATCTGTCCGATAAGCCTTTGGTGAGACACCTTTGCATTCAACTATTTATAGTCGCCTTTTCATGCGTTGTTGCGTTCCATGCTGCGGCCGATGGCCCTCAATGTGTGAACGACAAGTCCGGCAAAAAAGGGGTCTCAAACCTCGAGGTCAATCAGTCTCTGGTTCAGGCCACGGATCCGCTGACTCAGGCTTTTGCCTATAGCAACTTTGAAGCGTCCCAAAAAGCCGGCTACGTCGTGGCCTGCGAACTGGAAGACCGCTTTAAATCCCTGAAGAAAACCACCAAGGACATCGCCAAGGTCACCAAAGCCCAAAGCAATGTCAAAGCCATCCGCCGCGAATGCATCGAAGCTTCCCTGCAACGCGAGGTCGGCAATCAGGGCTACAGCTGCTTGAAAGACACTCCGAAGAAGTTTGAAAACGCCGGAAAATCAGCGCCTTGCCTGAATTCTTCCACCGTGGACTTTATCGAGTATTCTTTGAATCAGGCCCTGAACTGCATGTCTTCCGATCGCATGCCGATCGACCCCCGTTTCATTCTTAAAAAAATCAACAACGAAACCGCCTTTAACTTTTACATCGCCTATAACGGCGGCGTCGGCATGGGCCAGCTGACCTCCAATCCGGTGAAAGAACTGGCGGGCTGGAAAGAAGACGGAGAATTCATTGAAGGCAATGGTCGCAACATTCTGGAAACTTTGATGAAGAGCCAGAACCCGGCCTGCAAACCCTTCCGTGAAATCATGAAAGATGATCTGGTGAATCCACCACCCCGCCCCGGCAATCCCAAGAACTATTGCACCTGGGTCAGTCCCGGCAAAGGTGTCGCTCGCAACCTGATTTATTCCCTCGGATATTACGTGCATGTGCGCGACAGCATTGTGAAACCCGCCCTTGCCTCCCGCGCAGGACGACTTGCCTCCAATCCGGACGTGCTGAACTATCTGACCCTGGTGGCCTATGGACCGCAAGGCCCTGCCGAAGCCAAAGCATTGATCCGAAAGCTGCGCCTGTCCAACACGACAGCTCCGGGTGAGGCCGTTTCCAAAATCATCAAAAACAATTCCTATGTTCGTCAGACCGAAGTAAAAATGAATGAGCTGCTGGATGAATACAAACCCGGCGTGCCTCACACCCCGGCCGACAAAAAGGGCGACACATGTTTAAAATAGCATTGGCCCTAACCCTGCTGACCGCCCAGGCAGCAACACTTAAAAACACCGAAGACTTTTTCAAAGAGTCACAGACTGCATTTGAAAAAGCCTCGAAGGAAACCACTTTTCAGAAAAAAAGTTCTGTTTTAAAGACCTTGGAAAAATCATTTGAAGCCACTTTGGATCAGTATGAAAAGTCCAACCCCGCTGAAGGCGACGAAAAAGAGCAGGACGTCGCGCGTCTGTTCTATACTTTAGAACCCGCATTTGAACTGGCGAAATTAAAAGAAAAAACCAAGAAGGACTGTGCTCGAAAAAAGCAGGATGTCCTGTCTGGCGACAATCAGCCCGACGAGGCCCCAACCAGTCCGAACGCGAAGGAAGCCCTTCGCTGGATTGAACTTCTTTGTAAATAACTTTAAGCCAAACGCAGGTGCGACTGAATCGATTGAAGCAAAAGCTTTGAATTGATCGGCTTTGTCAGGTGATCTGCAAATCCAGCCGCAAAGGCCCGATCACGATCTTCCCGCATTGCGTGTGCAGTCAGGGCGATAATCGGCCCCTGAAAACCCTGCTTGCGAAGCCCGGACAGCGTGCTAAACCCATCCAATCCCGGCATCTGAATGTCCATCAGAACCAGATCATAACGCGACTTAAAGGCCTGATTCAAAGCTTCTTCACCGCTTTCAGCTTCAGTCACATCCAGCCCCGCATTGCTGAGGATTTTACTGATAAGCTCGCGGTTGTCCGCCGAATCATCCACAGCCAGAACTCGCACACCCGCCAAAGGATTTTCAGTCTCGACCTCGACACCTTCCAAAACCGTGGCGGCACCGGGACTGGCGTCCTCGGCCTCAAAGGAAAACTCAAACGTGCATCCCCTATGAGGTTCGCAGTGAGCAATTCTGACATCCCCCCCGAGGGCTCGGGCCAGATTTCGGGAAAGCGCCAGTCCCAATCCGGTCCCGCCAAAGCGGCGGGTTGAGGTGGCGTCAGCTTGAGTGAACGGCTGGAACAGACGATCCGCCTGCTCTGTCGTCATACCGATACCGGTGTCTTCGATACTGAAGGTTATTCTTTTGCGCACACCATTCACCTGCTCAGCCCGGCAGGAAACCTTTACCGAACCCTTCAGCGTGAATTTGATCGCATTCCCGATAAGATTCACCAGCACCTGACGAATGCGAACGACATCCGACAAAATCACCAGATTGCCGATCTCGGCCAAATCATAATTCAGATAAATACTTTTTCGCGAAGCCTGATCAAAGAACATGGTCAGAACTTCCTGAAGAAGTTTTTTCAGTCGGACCGGTTTGTTTTCGATTTCAAACTTGCCCGCTTCGATTTTGGAAAGATCCAGAATGTCATCAATGATTCGAGTCAGCGACATGCCATTGCGATGAATGATTTCGAAGTATTTTTTACGATCCTCTTCATCCAGATCCTGTGTGCCGATGATTTCCGAGAAGCCCAGAATAACCCCCAAAGGAGTGCGGATTTCATGAGACATATTGGCCAGAAACGCTGATTTCGCCTGATTGGCATTTTCAGCGGCCTCTTTGGCTGACTGCAAAGCACGCTCTGCCATCACCTGTTCAGTGACGTTATTGGCGGCAAGAACAAGACCTTCGATTTCGTCGTTAAAATCATAAATCGGCTGATAGACCACATCAACAAAGACAGAAAATTCCACTCCGTCGGCCCGGCGATCACGAACTTCAAAATTTCTGGCTTCGAAAACCTTTCCTGTTCGATAAATGTCATCCAGTTGCGCAATCAATCCGATATCTTCCGTTTTTGGAAAAACATCTTTCATTCTTTGCCCGGACACATCACAGTCCCCCAGAAAAAGTTCCCGGTAAGAATCATTCACCATTGCAAAACGGTGCTCGGGCCCGTCCAGAACCGCCATGGCAATCGGGGCTTTTTCCAGGATAGAACGCAGTTTTCGGCGCTCAGCGCGGACCTCTTGATTGGATCTGGCCAGACTTTCTTCGGCTGCTTGATTTCTTGTTACGGAAACTGTCGTATCCAGAATTGTGCACAACATTCCTGAAATTTTTCCTGCGGAATCAAACAGTGGCGAATTTCCGTAGGTGTAGTAATTGCCCTGAGGCTTGCCATCGACTTCGATGTCGAACTGCACGTCAGACTCAAGGACGACACCGCCGGATTCAACAGTGCTGGCAATGACATCCACCTGATCCCAAACCTCAGGCCACACTTCACGAAGAGGCGACCCCAATGCCCGCGGATGACGATGTTTTAAAATCGGAGCATAGGCATCGTTGTAAAAGACCCGACGCTCGGGTCCCCAAGTGCAGTACATCCCCACGGGACAACTAAATACTATGCGCAAAGAATTGATAAGGCCGGAATCCCAATTTTCAATGGGGCCAAGTTCAGTTTTGGACCAATCGAAGCCCAACGTGGCCTTAACCATGAAACTGATGTTTGCGTATTCGCCAAATGGATTAACCGGATATTCTGACCCCACAGTATTTTCTAACCCAGGGCCCGAACATTTCAAAGAGATTTTTAAGCAGACGCACTCGGCAGTTCGCTGTTGATTAGCAAATGTAATCTAACAACGAACATGAGCAATAATAGAAAATGAAAAACAAAAATTATCTGGTTTTATTCTGCAGGCGAATCTCGCGACGTTTTTTCGCCTGTTCGAAACGGCGTTTGTCTTCGTCGGATTCCAGCACCAAGCCCGGAACTTCTGTTGGTTTTCCCATAGAGCCCAAAGCCACAAAAGTCAGATACGCAGAAGCCGTATGGAAGGACTCTCCGGTTTTTGGATTTTCTGCATCCACACGAACCCCGACTTCCATTGACGTTCTGGAAGTGTAGTTCACGCTGGCCTTCAGATTTACCACCCAGCCCTTGTAAACAGGTGCCACGAAATCCAAACGGTCAATACTGGCCGTGACGGTTTCCTTGTTACAATGTCGTTGTGAGCAGATCGCGGCGCAGATATCGATCCAGGACATGATCGTTCCGCCAAAGACACTTCCCAAAGAGTTGGTATGGGAAGGAAGAACCAATTGAGTCATTACCACTTGAGATGATGAGACGGGTTTTGAAGCAGCCAAGATGCAGCCCCTTTCTGAAAAAACAAAGCGCAGGTCTGTGTCTCCACATCCTGCGCCTTAGAACCAATCTAATCAATAAAGATTAGATGCCGCCCATACCAATATCGGAGTTACCGCCACGGTTCAAACCGCTACCTGGTAGAGTTGTAGTACCTGCAACAGTCGCAGATCCAGCTGGGATCGTTTGTGTTGCATTGTTATTGAATGCAGTTGCAGCAGCTGCTTGGTTGTTGTTCTCAGCGCGAACTTCAGTTTCAACGAAGCCCAGGTGAGGCAAGCACCATACGATCAACTGTGCACGAGACTTCACATTCATTTTTTTGTAGATGTTTGTGAGGTGAAATTTAACTGTTTTCTCAGTTACAAAAAGCTGGTTCGCAACTTCCTTGTTGGACAAGCCTTTAGACACAAGTTCAGCAACTTCTGCCTCTCTATTTGAAAGACCTTTTTGAATCAGGACATCTCTGAGCATCCTTGCTCCCTCCCGCTAATTGTTTTTGTTTTTAAATCCGTCTAAACCTTCAACGCCACCCAGGACTCATGTCCAAAAGTAGCCTCGACCACCTGTAATAAAGTCTGACAACAAAAACTGAAATTCGCAATAGCTTTGGACTCTAGTTTTAAAAAACTAGACCGATAAGCATGAGGATTTTACACAGTTTCCAACATTCAGGAGATATTATGTTTCCCACAAATACGAAGTTTTTGGTCGTTGATGACTTCGCAACTATGCGAAAAATCATTAAAAAAGTGCTAAATGAGCTTGGCTACACCAACGTAGAGGAAGCTGACGACGGTAAAACAGCCCTGCCGATGATCCAGGCCGCTCATGATGCAGGCCAGCCTTACGGCTTTGTCATTTCGGACTGGAATATGCCCGGAATGCAGGGTATCGACCTTTTGAAGGCCTGCAAAGCCGATCCCCGCACTAAGTCTGTGCCATTCATGCTGGTGACTGCAGAGTCCGAGCAAAAGCACATCCTGGAAGCCGCTAAAGCCGGCGTTTCTGACTACGTGGTAAAACCGTTCAACTCTGCCACTCTGAAGGGCAAGATGGAACGCGTTTGGGCCAAACACAACCCTTCTGCGCAAGCAAAAGCTTCCTAAGACCTGGATCTGGAGAAATAAATGTCTGCAGCACCAAAAGAAGCTATCAATCCCCTGTTTGACAAGCGCTTGATCAATGCTTTCGTCGAAGGCGTTATCAAGACCCTGAAAACCATCGCTCAGACCGATGCAACACCTGGCAAGCCCTTCATTGAGCCGCAATTCGTGCTTAAAGGGGAAATCGCCGGCATGGTCGGTATGGTTGCACCTCCTTTGAAAGGTACTTTGCTGATCTCTTATGGCAAAGACAGTATCTTCCACATTCTTGAGAACATGCTGGGCGAAAAGCACACCTCCATCAATGGTGATGTGTCGGACGCCGTTGGTGAAATGACCAACATGATTTACGGTTCTGCCAAGACAACTCTGAATCAACTGGGTTACAACTTCGAGATGGCAATTCCAACCGTGATTTCCGGTGATTTCAAGATCACCCACGCTGATAAAGGTGCCACACTCGTCATCCCCTTCAACCTGACGAACGGCTCCACTTTCTATGTGGAGATTTCGGTGCAGCAATGAGTTCCACTTCAGGAAAGACGGTTGATGTTCTCATCGGGAGTCCCCGTGACTCCTTCTGGGAAGCCATCACCTCTATCCTGAAGGGTTACTATCCGTACCAGCTCAAGCACTTCAAATCCATCGACGAAGCCCTGGATCACGGCACTTCCGAAAATTTCAAACCTATTTTAGCCCTGGTCGACGGACAGGACGGCACCAATCTGACCAATGAATGGGTGCAGTCCACCAAAATGAACTATCCCGACTGCCCGGTCATCGTTCTGCATTCCTCCGCCGCCCCTTTGGATTTCTCCGTCGTGAAGAAAAACGGTGCGAATGAAATCATGCACATCAATTTCGACCGCGAATTCATTTCCGACATGGTTCTGCAACTGGCCCCGATTGAAATGGAAGGCGACCAGATCCCGATCACAGCATTAATGCCCGTGGATCTGCGCGATATGGACGCCGGAACAAACATCAACTTTGATGTCTTTGTCCACCTGCCCGCCAATCACAGATCCGTGATGATGCGTAAATCCGGCGACATCGTCGACCAAAAGCATCTGGACAAGTTCAATGCCTTAAAACAGCAGATGTACATCAAAAAGACCCAGATGAAACCGTTCTTTGAATACGCCCGCACGGTGATGAGCATGCGCAACATGCCCCTGCCGATTTCGATGACAGAAAAATTCCACCGCTCGAAAAAAGTCATCTATGAAATCATGGCGCAGTTCCTGAATGGTGCTTCCACGGATTATTCCGAAGGCAAAGTGATCCTTGATAAATGCAAATCCATCGTTGCCGACTTTGAACTGACCAAAGATCTTCCCCCGCAGGAGATCTTTGATGAGGTCTTCCGTTTCTCAGGCAATGTGCGAACCCTTTACCATGACTGCATCTGTCTGTCGGCATACGCCGCTTATTTCGCCCAATTGCTGGGCTGGAGCGCCGACAAACGCGAAACTGCCGCCATCGCAGGCCTTCTGCACAATATTGGCTTGTCCCAGATGCCCGTCACCGTGGGCTCGAAACCCGTGAATGACTACACCCCGGAAGAGATCAGCCAGTATCAGCTGTACCCCGAGCGTTCGGTGGTCATGGTGAAAGCTAAAAAAGTACCGCTGCCGCAGGAGATTTCCGATGCCATCGGCCAGCACCGTGAAAATGGCGCCGGCACAGGCTTCCCTAAGAAGCTTATTAATGCGGATATTTCTGAGTTTGGCAAACTATTGGGGTTTGCTTATCGTTTCCATGAAATGACCGCTTTGACTGAAGGTGGAAAGCAAGCCCGCACAGCGACCCAGGCGATTCAGGATCTGCGCGACGAGGCCCTGTCTGGATCCGGCAACATCGATCTGTTGATGACCACGACCATTTTCAAGAAATGGAAACCGGCCGCTTAATCAGCGATCTAATCTTCGAACGTCACATCCATATAATCCTGAAGATCAAACACCTCACGCAGGTTGGCTTGACGCTCGGACCAGTCAATCGACTTCAGAATCATTTTGGCGGAAGCCAGTCCTTCATAGGAATAAAGACACACAAATACCAGTCCCAACACCCAGCGCATGCGCGCTTGAGTCGCGCGAGGCTTATCCTGCACCACACGCGTTTCCGCCGCCCAGTCACACAGATGCGTGCGATCGTAACGGAAAAACGCCAGGGCATAAATTCCCCACGAGAAAAAGAAACTCAAACGCCCCGTCAATGGGCGCAACAGACACTGCGACCAGTGCAGTTTTTCGGTGTAGTTTGTGGCCGGAACCACTTTAAGCCCCATAAACCATTTGCCTGGCGTGGCCTGCATCATCACCAGAAAGACGAATTCATACACTGCAGGAATCAAAAACAGCAAAAACAGCTGCAACAACGTCACGATGACGTCATCTTCAGTAAAGATCAGTCTTAAAAACACCCCGGCAAATGGCAGGTAAAACGGCAGACTGATAATCTGATCAATGCCATAGGCGAAAAAACGTCTCCAGGTGCTGGGAACAAATGCGGATTCCATTTAAGATGACTCTCTTTCCAGATATTTTTTCAGCCACAACAGCGCTTCATCGCGGCTTTGCAGCTGGCGTTCCAGCTGCTGTTCAAAGGCCTTGTCCAGGCACACCCCAATGGCCGGCCCACTGAGACGCCCCTTCAGGTCCTCGCCGTTTAAAAACGGCCGAGGCAGCATTTCCTGCCAGCTTTTCCATTCCGCCAGCAAAAGTTCAATGGCAGCTTTTTCAACCGCTTCGGACAGTAAGATTCTTAAAGCAAAAACAACACCCTCTTTGGCCAGCATCTGCAGCTGTTTTCCCAAAGAGTTCTTCAACACCAGTTGCGGATCCTGCCAGATTTTCCAGGCATCCTCAATCGCCCGGCGATCCCGGCTGGAAAGCTTCAGCATATCCAAAACCGGGGAAAGCTCCGTCCCCTGAGCCCCGCGCACAAACAGCGCCAGACGCTGCCAGGATTCGGTGGCCAGCGGGTTCTTCACCCATTCATTTTTGCGCAGACGAAACGGGAACAACACATTCATCAGGCCTGAGTCTTTCATGACCTGCAGACCGCGACTGGCGTGTTCTGTTTTCAGCAGCTTGGTCATTTCATCGCGAATGCGTTCACCACTGACAGACTTCACTTTAGGGGCCATTTTTTTCACGGCGGCAAAGCTGGCCGGTTCCAGTTCAAAATTCAGCTGGGCGGAAAAACGGGCTGCACGCAGCAGGCGCAGATTGTCCTCTTCAAAACGACGCTCGGCCTGCCCTACGGTGCGCAGGATGCGCGCTTTAAGATCTTTCTGGCCCTCGACAAAATCCAGCACCTGGTGCGTGGTCAAATCATAAAAAAGAGCATTCACCGTGAAATCCCGGCGCTCGGCATCCTCTTCAGGACTTGAGAAAACCACATTTTCCGGGCGGCGTCCGTCACTGTAGGTGCCGTCATTGCGGAAGGTGGCAACCTCGATATCCGCGCCTTCCACGATCACGCGCATAACGCCGAAACTTTTGCCGACATTGACGGTTTTACTAAACAGGGATTCAACATTTTCGGGGGTCGCATCCGTCGCCAGATCCAAATCATTGGCGGTAATGCCCAACAGGGCGTCGCGCACGCAGCCGCCAGCCAAAAAGGCCTTATAGCCATGAGCCTGCAGCTTGTGGTAGATTGACTCCACAGCCGGCCAGTGAGGATGAGATTCGATAAGACTTTGCACCTGATTCACATCCTAGATTGTAGAAAAAGACAGGCCTGAAAGAAAGAGTTTGTTCGCGTGACGCCACAGGAGATGAAATCTCTTATCGATGGAACCTTGACCGATCTGGGATTTTCCCACTTCGGTTTTGCGCCATTGAGCAAACCCTTAAGCTTTGATTTCTACCGGGAATGGATTGACCAGGGACTGCACGGAGACATGACCTATCTGGCCGAGCACGCCCAGATCAAGGAAAACCCCCAAAGCAAATGGCCCCGGGCCCAGAGCGCTTTGGTGTTTGCCATGCCTTACTTTCCCCATCCCGAGAAAAAATCTGAATTCCCGCTGAAACAAGCCCGCGTCAGCCTGTATGCGCAAGGCATGGATTATCATTTCTGGTTCAAGGATCGCATGAAGTCTTTGTGCACAGATTTACAAAAGCTTTTCCCCGAGGAAGAATTCCTGGCCTTCACCGACAGCAGCCCGGTGCTGGAGCGGGACCTTGCCAAACAAGCCGGCCTTGGCTGGGTGGGAAAGAACACCTGCCTGATCCACCCGAAAAAAGGCAGCTTGTTTTTTATCGGTGAAATCTACACCTCTTTGAAAATTCACACCGAGTTTGCACCCTTGCCGGATTTCTGCGGCACCTGCACCCGCTGTCTGGATATCTGCCCGACCGGCGCGCTGATTGAGCCGCGCAAGATGGATGCACGCAAATGCATCTCGTATCTGACTATTGAATCCCGCCAGATCCCGGAAGAAAGCCTGCGCTCGCAAATTGGCGATTGGTTCTTTGGTTGTGATCTGTGCCAAACCGTCTGCCCGTGGAATCAGAAGGCCTTTAAAGGCCAGCTTTCCATCGAAACAAGTCTTAGCTTAAATGAATCGGAAGAAGCTCTGCTTATCGAGGACCTGCGCTACATTCTGTCGGCCTCGGGCAAAAAAATCAGTCGGGATTTTCTGGGAACACCGCTGGCCCGGGCGGGATCATTCGGTTTAAAACGCAATGCCATGATTGTTGCCGTCAACCGGGGTTTGAAAGAGCTGCGCCCGGAAATCCAAGCACTGAGCGAACATGAAAAGCTAGGGGAACTGGCTTTGTGGAGCCTTGAGAAACTGGGAAACTAAAGTCCCAGTTTTTTCAACAGGTCATCAATTTCAAACTGATTCATCTTCGACGGCGCCATACCGGTATCAACGCTGGCACTGTAGGATTCATTGAACTGATTTGAAACCCAGCGAAGTCTTTCGATAAAGGCCTGAGGGATCGTTTCCCGCAGGAAGCTTGAATCTTTGTGGATATTTTCAAGCAGGGTTTCCAAAGTCTCTGTGGCGTCCAGCAAAAGACCCACACAAACATGAAAGAACTGTTCATTGCCAGTGATCTGGGACGCCTTGTAACCGACAGCTTTACACAGAGCCGCATAGTCCGAAATCATGTGCAATGCATGTTCAGGTGGTGCCATCAGGGCAAGACTCTTGGCACCGCCCATAATTCGATCGACGTTATTGCCATAATCCGCAAGTTTACGAACTTGAGAAAAGTCGCCTTCAATACCTTCGAGAAGGTCCAACAACTCTTCAATCAAGGACTTTGACTCGTTCACAAAATCTTCTACAATTTCTTTATCAATCGACATCCACTCAAAGATAGCAATCGAAGGATACAGAGGCAATGGATTATGTTTCTATACGTGTAAGCACCCTGCGCGGCGATCAAAAGATCGACTTCAACGCTTACGTTAAAATCAACGACAAGATGATACTCTACCTTCGTCGCGGCGACAGCTTTGAGGGGGAACGCCTGAAGCGTCTTAAGGACAAAAAACTGCGCAAAATGTACATCCTTACCGACGAAGAGGTCAGCTACCGCAGTTACCTGCAAAAGAATATTGAAACGGCCTATGACGACACCACCGGGAAGGACATCCAAACCCGCGCCGACATCATTCAGGGTTCGCAACAAAACAACGCGGAAGAGGTTTTTGAAAATCCCGAGAACGTTGAAAGCTACAACTATTGCAAAGATGCCGCAGGCAAGTATGTGAACTTTATCATGAGCAACGCCCAGGCGATGTCGGCGGTGATGAACATCGAGAACACGGACAAGACGGTGTCCCACCACGGCGTGACTGTGGCGACCCTGTCGATTGCACTGGCGCAGAAACTGGGTCTTAATGATCCGAAGAAAACGCAGCTTCTGACTTTGGGCGCTTTGCTGCATGACTATGGTCACCACCACAGCACTTTGAACCTGTCACAGCCGCTAGCCACCATGAGCCCGGAAGATCTGGCATTGTGGAAAAAGCACCCCATTGAAGGCGCGCAAAAAGTGCAGGATAAAAAGCACTTTGACCAGACGGTCATCAATATCATCGGTCAGCACGAAGAAACCATCAACGGCACGGGCCCGAAAGGAATGCGCGAAAAGGATATGGATCCTTTGGCGGTTCTGGTTTCATCAGCCAATGCGATGGACCGCCTGATTACTTTTGAAGGCGTTGCCAAAGCCGAAGCCGCGAAAAAACTGATGATCGATCACGTTGGCAAACACCCGTTGCAACACATTCAGCATCTGAATGACATCCTGAAAGGTCTGTAGTTTTTTATTCAAAAAAGGGTTTCCATCACCCCCTAACAGGAGTAAGGGTTATGTATGACCCTTACACACTTACGCCAGAACTGGCGCCACATTCTGCATAAGCTGGAATATCAGGACACTTTGCGTGTTGTCCCCTATCTGCTGGCAAGTCTTGTTGCTGCTGGAACCTCGCTGCTGTATTCCCAGGCTTTTTTCTTCGGTGAAGAAGTCGCCCTGCATGTGGTTGATAACTTTCACTGGGCGCTCTCGCTGACCATCACCCTGACGATGATTTATCTGAGCTGGTACCTGCCCTATCGTTTTGCCAAACAGGCCGGAGGCAGCGGCATTCCGCAGATGCTGATTGCCAACGAACTGGATCCCGCATCAGACAAACCGCTTATTCGCTCCCTGATCGGTATTCGCACCATCACCATGAAGATCATCGCCTCTATCGCCTGCGTTCTGGGCGGAGGCGCCGTCGGCCAGGAAGGCCCCACTTTACAAATTGCCTCGGGGCTGTTCTATCGCATCGGGGAAAAATCCACAAAATGGATTCAGCAGCTTTCCATGCGCCCGTTCATTCTGGCCGGAGGCGCATCGGGACTGGCGGCAGCATTCAACACGCCGTTGGGTGGAATCGCCTATGCGCTTGAGGAGCTGTCCAAAGACTATTTCAATAACTTTAAAACCTATGTGATCTGGTCCGTGATCGCCACGGGTCTGCTGGTTCAGACTGTCCAAGGCAGCTATCTTTACATTGGTTTTCCCAGTCTGGAATCCATCAGCTGGGAAACCTACATGTGGGTGATTGTCACATCAGCCATCACCGGCATCCTTGGCGCAAGCTATGGGTCGATTTTATTTTCCGTGCATCAAAAAAGAAAAAGCATTCAGTCTTTCACCCGCTTAAGCCTGCTGAATCTGGGCTGTGGTTTTTTATTCTGGCTGGGCATTACTTTTATCAGCAATCACGGTGTGGGCGGCGGCAAAATGCTTATCCTGGATCTGTTATTCCGTGATGGCGCTGCCACGGCTCAGGATATTTTAGTGCGCATCGGCGGCCCTCTTCTGATGGCCATTGCAGGGGCGGCTGGTGGCTTGTTTGCCCCGTCTTTAACCATTGGTGCCGTGATGGGATCATTCATGGCCCAGATCGTATGGCCGCACAATCATCATCTGCTGATCATGACCTCGATGATTTCCTTCCTGTCCGGTTTCATGCAGACCCCGTTTACGGCCTTCATATTAATTTTTGAAATGACAGATCGGCATTCCGCGCTGTTTCCGATGATGCTCAGCTCGGCGATCGCCGTCGGCACCTCGCGAATATTCCATAAAAAATCCTTCTATGACCTGGTCAAAGAGGACTTCATGCACCAGCATCACAAAGCAGCCAAATAGATGGCCTGAGGAAATAAAAAAGGGCTTCCAAGATGGAAGCCCTTTCATTTTCATTTTAAGTTTAAGTTAGAAGATGAATCCCACTGTCAGCATGGGAAATGTTTCAGTCACTTTATAACTGTCCAAAGCCGCATTGGTGTCGCTCTTTTTATAATCAATGCTTCTGTACGTCAGCTCCACACCCACAAAGAAGGAACTGGTCACATTGGTCATGTACCCAAAATCAGCCTGAAGGCCCGTGCCTTCTTTCAAATTATCGTATTCAGCTGACAAAAGATAATGACCCTTCACATAAAAGCCGCTGGCCCCGACATAGCCGATCGAAGCCCCCAGCGCATTTCCATCCACGGATCCGGAATCTGTCTCTGTCTTGCGAAGAGTATAAATACCCCCCAGATACAAACCATTGCCGCTGATGTATCCCAGTTTGATGTCATAAATGCTGTTATTGGATTTGCTTTCACCACCGGGAGAAGCCTCGGTGTTATTGTTGTACATGAAGATATTTGCATTCACCAACACACCATTGGATGTCGCTGCCTGCGACTGCAAAGAAACCACACTGCCTGCCATAAAAGCGGCCAAAGCCAGAATCATCTTATTCATTCAACACTCCTTGTTTCGGTTTATGTCGGAACGTCTCTGATTATATCGTCACCAAGCAGTGATAAAAACTTTTTTTCCAGTGTCTCGGATGATGGTGGGGGTGTGGATTTAAAGGAAATAGCGGCCATTTCCAGCAGTTGTTTTTTTGAATACTTCCTATCTTCCTGTAACAAGTCGATGAATAGCGAATCCACCACGTCCAGTGGCCTTTCCACCACAGTATGCTTCGTACCACTATAAACAAAAGCATACATACCTTTGTCTCGATTCAAGACGAGATTGTCTCGGGATAAAATCACCACCTGCAGACTGGGATTCAGTGAAAGCACGCCGGGTTCTTCACCACCTTCGCTGTCAAAGGGCTGCACTTCAATCCATGCTTGCACCCACTCCCAGTGAGCCAGCTCCAGAATATCAGCCTGCCCCGGGAACTTCTGGCGCAGATATCCAACGAAGTAGCGCCAGTGATCCTGCAAAAGCCAGCTGCTCCACTCCATGTTTTCCAGATACTCATCACGCAGGCGATTCACGGCCACACCCAGATGTTCGCGCGTGCGCGGGAAAAGACTTTCAAACAGACGTTCTTGCTCTTCACGCAAATTCAGTCGCTCCCCTTCCGTCACCTTGAAGGGACGAAGCCATTCCAGCGTGCGCAGAAGTTCTGCCTGATAAATAGAGCTGACTTGTTCAGGAATCTGCATACCGTGAGTTTGTACGATCAGATTTTTGCTCTTCGACAGGATTTCCAGCTGATGCCGCCGGAAGGCCCCCACCCCTACGATATCGATATCGCGCAAGGCGATTGCGTCCTGATCGGGAAGGACTCCGTTCCATGGAAAAACAAGCTGAGGGGTTCTGGTAGTGTCGGACATTTCATTCCATCCTACGGGCGGTGTTTGAAGCGAGCAAGCTTGAGGCCGACAAATCCCGAGCATTACTCTGGAGATAGCCATAAATTGCTGATTTCTTTGGCAATTGACTCGCGCAGTCAGAAAATGGAGTCGAAATACTATTGACCGGGATTTCTCCTCATGAAAAAAGGTGGGGCATGAGAATTCTGCTTTTCGTCCTCATTCTGATTTCAGGCTTCGCCGCGCATTCTGCTCGTCCGATTTCCGGCACAGTGGAACGTGATGCTTCGGGCGTTTATCTGAGAGCTGATTCCTCTTGTGTTCGATACATGATCATCACTAAATCCAACGACGCAGAAGTCAGCGTTCGCAAACTTACAACGGGCGACACATTGACTGCTTCCGGCGTTCTTGAATCAAACACTTGCGCAGCAATCATCGAAAGCGTTGATTATGTGGGTTTGCGAAAAATGCTGGGTTACTGGCACAGCTCTGACGGTCTGATCACTGTTCGTGACTTCAACAATCTGAGCTTCTACCCGATCACAATGAAAGACTTCCAAAACGGTCAGTCTTACAGTGAAGTGGATCCGATTGTTTATCGCTACAGCATGACTCCTTCTGATGGCAAAGACTGGGTGCTATTCCTGTCTGATTCCACCAGCACGACGTTTGCGACCATTCGTTTTAACAAATCCCGCGCGACCATGAAGATCTATGATTCTGACACGGGCAATGTCACGCGCACTCTTTACCTTAATAAGTGGGGCAACCTGAAATAATGAGCTGGTTTCATTCCATCGACAAACATCTTCTTTTCACCAAAAACGACAAAGAAGATCCGCGTCTTGGAGAATGCGTCCAGCTCCTTCATAAAGGTGACCTGAATACCCTTCCTGATCACACTTTCGACTTTGCAGTTCTGGGTTTCCCGGACGATGAAGGCATTGGCCTGAACGGTGGCCGCGTCGGCGCCCAGGTCGCTCCGCGCGAGATTCGCACTTATCTTTACAAAATGACTCCGCACCTGCAAAGCACCCGCTTGCCAAAAATCCTGGACATGGGTGATCTGGTCGACAAAGAAAAACCTTTGGCTGAACGCCATGAAAAAGCCCGCGAGGCGACGCGCACACTGGCGTCCAGTGGCAAACACTGGATTTCCCTGGGGGGTGGTCATGACTATGGTTACTGCGATGGCGCAGGCTTCCTGGATGTCTTTAAAAACGACGCCGTTCTGATCAACTTTGATGCCCATATGGACGTGCGCCCGACGGACAAGGGTTTTAATTCCGGCACCCCTTTCCACCGTGTTTTGTCTGAGTTTAAAGGCCAGGTGGATTTTGCCGAAGTCGGCATCCAAAACCAATGCAACAGCAAAGCCCACATTCAATGGGCGAAGAATCACGGCGCCGATGTTTTCACTTTGGATGACGTCAATGAACGTGGCTTGCAGTCCGTCCTTGCCGGCTATCTTAAGGGCAAAGAAAAGAAAAAGATTTTCCTAAGCATCGACATCGATGCCTTCACTTCCAGCGAAGCACCGGGCTGCAGTCAGTCCTGGACGACGGGGCTGTTCACGAAAGAGTTCATGACAAGCTTCCTGTGGATGATTGAAACATTCGATGTGCGCGGGATTGGTATTTATGAAGTATCACCGCCTCTGGATCAGGACAATCGCACCAGCAAACTGGCGGCCTTGATCTGTCACAACTTCATTTTCGCCACACTTAAAAAAGGCTAAAGCATGAAACGCGGTTTTGGCAGCGACAATCATGCCGGTGTCCACCCACGGATTCTGCAATCTATCCTGGACGCCAACACCGAACACGCCCCCGCCTATGGGACCGACGAATGGACCGAACGCGCCGTTGCTGAATTCAAAAACCAGTTCGGCAAAGACGCCCACGTGTTCTTTGTGTTCAATGGCACGGCCGCCAATGTCACGGCCTTAAGAGCCATGGCCCGTCCCTGGCAATCCGTCTTCTGTTCAGACGTCGCCCACATCAATGTGGATGAATGCGGTTCACCGGAATTTTTAAGTGGCTGCAAACTTCTGCCACTGCCTTCCCACAACGGAAAACTGTCTGTGGAAGAACTTGAAAAAGCTTTCATCCGCCGTGGAGATCAGCATTTTTCGCAGACTCAGGTTCTTAGCCTGACTCAACCCACAGAACTGGGAACAACTTATTCTGCACAAGAACTTAAATCCCTGATCGCGTGGGCGAAGAGCAAAAAGCTGCTGGTGCACATTGATGGAGCACGACTTGGCAACGCGGCCTTGTACTTGAAAAAGACCCTGAAAGAAATCACCACCGACCTCGGTGTGGATGTGGTTTCTTTCGGCGGCACCAAAAATGGTTTGATGATGGGCGAAGCCGTTGTGATCCTGAATAAGGATCTGGCGCAGGATTTTAAATACATCCGCAAACAAAGTGCGCAGCTGCCTTCCAAGACGCGTTTTATCGCCTGTCAGTTTGAAGCTTACTTCAAAGATGGTCTATGGCAGCAGATTGCGGATCATTCCCACCAGATGGCGCTGTATCTGTATGAACAGTGCAAAGGACTTGCTGGTGTGACCGTGCGTGAAATCCCGCAAAGCAACGCCGTCTTTGCGACAATTCCCAGCCACTGGGTGAAACCTTTGCGGGAAAAATATTTTTTCTATGTCTGGGACGAAAACACATTTGAGTGCCGCTGGATGACCTCCTGGGACACGCAAAAATCGGATATCGATGGTTTCGTCGCACTTTTAAAGGAGCAACGTCTATGAAATACCCTCCGGTTCATTATCACGACTATCTGGGGCTGAACCCCCTTCTGAATGCCCAGCACCCAAAAAGCACCGAATACGGAAAACCGGCGCATGACGAATTGCTGTTCATTATCGTGCATCAGACTTACGAACTGTGGTTCAAGCAGATCCTTTTTGAATTGGATTCCGTTCTTTCCACTTTCCAAAAACCCACTGTGGCGGAATCTGAAATGGGTATCGCCAGCGCGCGACTGGAAAGAATTGTCAGCATCCTGAAACTGATCATCGGTCAGGTGGACGTGCTGGAAACAATGACTCCGCTGGATTTCCTGGATTTCCGTGACATGCTTTATCCTGCCTCCGGCTTCCAAAGTTACCAATGGCGTTTGATTGAAACCAAACTGGGTCTGCGCATCACAGACCGTCTGGCTTACAACCAGTCCCCGTTCTATAAGTCTTTGAGCGAATCCCAGCAGGGTGAAATGATGAACATCATGAACCAGCCTTCTTTGCATGATTCCGTTGAAAAATGGCTGGAGCGCACTCCATTCCTGCAGGGTGAAAACTTCAACTTCTGGGATTCTTACAAAGAAGCTGTGAACAAAATGTTCCAGGATGACATCAGCACCGTGAAAAACAATCCGCGCCTGCCAGACGAGGAAAAAGCCAGAACAGTGGCTGGCCTTGAACAGACGCTAAAAAGCTTTGATGCCTTGTTTGACGAAGAAGCCTTCAACAAGCTTCGCGCCGAAGGTCAGTTCCGTCTGAGTTATAAAGCGATGCACGCAGCCCTGTTGATTCAGCTTCACCGTGACCAGCCGATTTTGCAGACCCCGTTCCGCATCATCCGGGCGCTGTTGGATATCGATGAAACCATGACAACCTGGCGTTACCGCCACGCCTTGATGGCGATGCGTATGCTGGGACAAAAAATCGGGACCGGTGGTTCCAGCGGTCACAAGTATCTGGCCGATGCGACAGCGAAGCACAAGATCTTTGGCGATTTCTTCAACCTGACGACGTTCTTCATCCCGCGTTCTCAGGTGCCCCCACTGCCAAAGGCTATTGCTGACCGCATGAGCTTCCATTATTAAGGCGACTTCTGTTTTTTCAGGTCTTTGGGAGAAATGGAATGTTCAAGGCTTTGTTTGATTGCATCGAAGAAACCGTTTTGAACTGAAGACCAGAAAGCGCCCCATTTATCAATGCTGGGCGCTTTGGAAGCGCCTTCAAATTCGATCTTGGCCCCCAGGGTCTTGCTGTCCCCGTCGCGTAAAATCAGATTCACCAATGCCAGACCCACTTCATTAAATGCACGGCCCATACTTTTGAACGATTCTTTGTCATCAATAACATCCAGGTCTTTTATAAAGGGCTTCGCATACCCTTTAATCCGTCCATCGCGACTGACACTTTCAACATAAAGACTAAACTGACCCTTGGTGAACGTGAATGGCCCATACGCCATAAAGAAGTCATTCAGGGTTTGCAGTTTTAAGTTCTGCAACTGCGCATCCGTATCAAAGCTTGGAACTTTTGAAAGCAGATTCAGACGGGCTTTGCCCTTTACATCAGCATGCCCCTGCATGCGCGCCACCACGGCGGCCCGCGTGGGCAAGGGATCTTTGTTGTCGTCGGTGTTACGAATATTATCGATGTGCCCCTCAATCCGGTCGACCTTCACATCCACTGGAACTTTGAAATCACGGTTCAGAAAATGAAAAGAACTGTCGGCAATTTTCACTGATTCCAGCGTGATCGGAATCAATTTCTTAAACACCGTACGCCAGTCCTGTCCTTGCCCCAGATCCTCTTTCTTTTCATCCTTGCTGTCGCTCAAGCTGATCTTGGCACCGTGAATGGACAAGTCCCCCAGAAATTCTTTTTTCAATATCCCCCGCCAGGCGATCGATAAATCCATTTGATCCGTCGAAATCAAAGCCTGCTCGGGGCTGGTGCCTTTTTTCCAGATCTTCAGACCTTCAATCTGATAAGCCCCACGATACAAGGCCAGATCGAAATCCTCGATACGACCCTCATAGTTTTCCATTTTATTCCCGAGATACCAGTTGATGGCATACTTCATCCCCGTGGGCAGAAAGATGCGCACCACCACCAGCAATAAAACTATTCCCAGAATCACTTTGCCCGTCGTACCCAGTCTGTTGAAATACTTCATTGCTAAACCTCCAAGTCACGGGATCAAGACCCAAAACATCATTATGACTTTGCCAGCCACAATGCGAAAGAATCCGATCCCGTTTTTGAGCAATGACACTATTTCCTGTCGCGAATTTCACTCTGCAGCAGGGACAGCAGTTCTTCAGACGACACACTTTGCGCACCCACGCCCCGTCGCTGCAAACTGAACTTACCCGCCTGCAGTTCTTTGTCTCCGATCACCACCACCGAATGCACCTTCGCCTGCCAGCATTCAGCCACTTTGCGCGAAAGAGATTCCGCGCGGTCATCGACACTGACGCGAATAAAAGAATTATGTAACAGCAAGCGAAGACTTTCTGCCGCCTCTTGATGCCGGTCCGCCAAGGGCACAATGCGCACTTGTTCAGGCGACAGCCACAATGGGAACGCCCCCTGATACTGTTCAATCAACAAAGCCACCATGCGTTCATGTGAACCCAGCGGAGCCCGGTGCAAAATCACCGGACGCTCTTTGTGGCCGTCTTCATTTATAAAGGACAAATCAAAGCGCTCGGCACTGATGAAATCCACTTGCACAGTCGAAGCACTTTCCTCTTTTCCATGCACGGACATGATCTGCACATCAATCTTCGGGCCGTAAAATGCCGCCTCACCCGGCGCTTCAAAAAATGGCAGGCCGCTTTCAATCAAAACCTCGCGCAAAATTCCTTCGGCCCAGTCCCACAGCGGATTGGCGACATACTTTTGTGAAGCCTCGCCAGCCTCCACCCCGCGCGACAGGCGCAGACGGTAATTCGAGATCCCCAGAATCCGGTAAGCCTTCTGATACATTTCAAGCACCTTGTGAATTTCGGCTTTCACCTGACTTTGCCGCACATAAAGATGCGCGTCGTTCTGACAGAGGCCACGCACCCGCATCAGCCCGGAAAGCGCACCGGAGCCCTCGTAACGATAGACCTGACCGTATTCCGCCAACCGCAAAGGCAGTTCGCGATAGCTGCGCAGCCTGGCTGAAAATATTTTGTGATGATGCGGACAGCACATGGGCCTTAAGCGATAGCGCACATTTTCCAGATCCATCGATGGATACATGGAATCTTCATAATACGGCAAATGCCCGGACTGATGATACAGATCCTCTTTGGCCAGATGCGGGCTGACCACCCGCTGGTACCCGGCCAGGAATTCCATTTCCCGCGCCAGCTTTTCAAGTTCATCGCGAATCACCACCCCGGCGGGCAGCCATAACGGCAGGCCCGCGCCGATGGATTCATCACTATGGAAATACGAAAGATCCTGATTCAACTCACGATGATCTTTTTGGACATGACAGGCCCCGGCCTGTCCTTTTTTTAAGGAAGACATAAATAGCTCTCTTTCGGCACTTCAGATAAAGCAGAGGCCGATTCAATAAATTAAAAAATAGGGAAAAAATGCGTCGGTGCTGCGAACTGGGCAGCCAATAGAATATAGACCCCTACGGGGTGGTCGCCGGGGTGGTGAAAGCTAGAATGAGGTTGAAAGACGGGTCAAAGCTCATAAAAACGACAATAACACAAAGCTTCCTGCCCGGACCAATCGAACTTTTTTAGATTTCCCATAAGAAACACCCGCACCGACCTTGCCAAACCCGCTTCGCGGCCCCAAATTGAGTGCATTAAGGAGAAACCATGGCCAAGCAGGTTCAAAACTTTAACGCTGAAATCAAACAACTTCTGGATATCGTGATCCACTCCCTTTATTCGCACAAAGAGATCTTTTTGCGCGAACTTCTGTCCAATGCATCTGATGCTATCGACAAACTGAAATTCAATTCATTGACTCACCCGTCGTTGCTTCCGGAAAACTGGCAGCCCGCGATCCGCCTGGAACCAAACTCTGAAACCAAAACCCTGAAAATCATCGATAACGGTATCGGCATGACTCAGGAAGAAGTTGTCGAGTTCATCGGCACCATTGCCCGTTCTGGCGCCAAAGCCTTTATGCAGATGAATGCCGAAATGAAAACCAAACCGGAACTGATCGGTCAGTTCGGCGTGGGCTTCTATTCTGCGTTCATGGTTGCAGACCGTGTGACCCTGCACACTCAAAAAGCTGGCAGCAATGACGGCACGGTGTGGGAATCCATGGGTGATGGCACTTATTCTTTGGACAACGTGCCTCGCCCGGAAGGCACCGGTACCACCATCACTTTGCACATGAAGGACTTCAAAGAAGAAGACGAAGTTCAAAACTTCACCGACAAGTGGGTTCTAAAATCCCTGGTGAAAAAATATTCTGACTTTATCGCTCACCCGATCAAGATGATGGGCAAAACCGAAGAAGAAACCCTGAACTCGCAAAAAGCTCTGTGGCTGAAATCCCCGTCTGATGTGACCAAGGAAGAATACAAAGACTTCTATCAGCACCTGACGCAAGACTGGAACGAGCCTCTGCGCACCGTTCACTATCGCGCTGAGGGCACGATGGAGTTCAATGCTCTGCTTTATGTTCCAGGCAAAAAGCCATGGAACTACAACATGCGTGACATGGAATACGGCCTGAGCCTTTACATCAAGCGCGTGTTCATCATGGCTGACTGTAAGGATTTGCTGCCGCCTTACCTGCGCTTTGTAAAAGGCCTGGTGGACAGCAGTGACTTGTCTTTGAACGTGTCCCGTGAATTGCTTCAGCAGGACCGTCAGGTCACGCAGATTCGCAAGAACGTGACCAACAAGGCGCTTTCCACTTTGAAAGATCTTTTGACCAAAGAACGCTCTGCTTATGAAGACTTCTGGACAGAATTTGGTGCGACTTTGAAAGAAGGTCTGCCATCTGATGCTCCAAACAAAGAAAAACTTCAGGATCTGCTGCTGTTCCATTCCACGTCCTCTGACAAGATGACGACTTTGGATGAATACGTTTCTCGCATGAAGGAAGCGCAGAAGGACATTTACTACATCACGGGTGATTCCCTGTCTCAGGTTTCAAACAGCCCGTACCTTGAAAAACTGAAAGAAAAAGGCTTTGAGGTTCTGTTGCTGGTGGATCCTGTGGATGAATGGGTTGTGGATGCTTTGAGCGAATTCAAAGGCAAGAAATTGCATTCGATCATGCGTGAAGGTCTGGACCTGGATACCGCTGAAGAAAAACAGCAAAAAGAACAGGAAAAGAAGCAGGCCGAAGTCACCTTGAAACCTGTTTTGGAATCCATGAAAAAGACTTTGGAAAGCGATGTGAAAGACGTGGTTCTTTCTGACCGCCTGACCAACACCCCAGCGTGTCTGGTGGCTTCTTCTGCGGACCCATCCGCGCACATGCAAAAGCTGATGGCGCAAATGGGCAAAGAGTACGCAGGCCAGCAGGTCAAACGCATCATGGAGATCAATCCGAATCACCCGGTGTTTGAAAAAATGCTGAAAGCGTCTCCGGAACAGCAAACCAAATGGGCGGAAATCCTTTATGCCCAGGCTTTGCTGACCGAAGGCTCCAACCTGCCAGACCCTGTGAAGTTCTCTCAGCAAATCGCTGAACTGATGGTGCAGGCCGCAGACAGCACGAAGCATTAAGCCGGCCCTGCCGGACAGAGCGAAGCTCCGCCGTGCGGGCAGAGCGAAGCTGAAGCAGATTAAAACTTAAAGGGCTCCATCAGGAGCCCTTTTTCATTTCAACTTTACAAATCTTTGATGAACTTCAGCATCTCGGCCGCGTGGCCCTGTGCTTTGATTTTACGGAACTCCCCGACAAGTTTCTGATCCTCGTCGATCACAAAAGTGCTGCGTTCGATGCCCATCACTTTTTTCCCGTACATGTTTTTTTCTTTGATCACATCAAACAGCTGGCAAAGCTCTTCTTCTTCGTCAGACAAAAGTTCAAACTTAAAGTCATACTTGCAGATGAACTTGTCATGGGATTTCAAACTATCACGAGAAACACCGAAGACCACGGCGTTTTGTTTTTTAAACTGCGCCAGCAGGTCATTAAATTCAATTCCTTCCGTCGTGCAGCCCGGCGTGCTGTCTTTCGGATAGAAATAAAGCACGACCTTTTTCCCCTTCAATGAAGAAAGACTCAAGGTCTCTCCGCTGGAGGATGGAATTTTGAAGTTCGGGACTTTTTTACCAAGTTCAATTTTAGCGGCCATTTGGAATTCCTTGTGGTTGTTCTTGCGGTGGCAATTGCTGTTGCTGCTGTTCGTCCTGAGGCTCAGGCTCCGGCGGATTGTTCGGATCATATCCTTCCGGGAAACCTTCATTCGATGGATCCGCATCTTCAGGCATTTCAATCATATCCATCCCGGGATTCTGACTGCGCTGACGCTGCAACAATACATCCGGATCCACATCCCGACCTGCGGGCATTCCAAGCTCTGGATTTCCCGGATGCAGAGGTTCGCTGCCCGCAGGAGCAGGGCCTGACGGCATTGGCACAGGCCCACCGGCTTTCGGAGCACCGGGAGCCGGAGCAGCCCCCGGTGCTGGCGCCGGAGCCACAGGCGGCTCTTCTGGAGCATACAGTTCAGTTTCCGTGACGGTGATCTTTCCTTCCATGGGAACATCGGCTTCGATTTTGCGGATGTCGGTCAGATTCTCATAAACTTTTCCGCGCAATTTGATCAGATTTTTACCGGATTTCTGATAGTCATAAACATCCAGGCGGATCATTTGTTCTTTCGTGCGATCCTGTGCCCAGTCTTTACAATTCATGCTTTCCAGTTTTTCTTTACCTTTTAGTGAACAGTGAATCTGACGGTTCAAAATACCGGCCCCCAGACCCAGGACCTCCTGCAGATTTTCAGGATAGAAAACCAGATTCAGCTCGCCCTCTTTCGGAACATCAAAACTGGCAAGACGTTTGGCGTCGGCTTTGTCGCTGCATTTTTCAAAGACCTCGCCCTTTTGCGGGTAGCCCAACAGACCCAGGATATCGCGCTTTACGACGTAGCGGTCACAGCGGAACATCGACTTGTTGGTCAATTTGATGTTTTGTGAGGCCAACAAAGCCCTTTGAACTTTTCCGAATGGAGATTTGCTGACCGGTGGGCGTGCTGCGGTCAAAACCCACCACGCTTCACGGTGAATACCGTCGGCCTCAGCCAGGTAGCGCACCAGAAGATCCAGACTTTTATCTCTGTGCGAGGTGTCTTCTGCCTTCGGAGTAGGCACTTTGGCGGCTTGTTCTTTTACGACGGGCGTTTCTTCTTTCTTCCAGAAACAGGAGGAAAGCCCCAGTGCGGCAATAAGTGCAGCAAAAAAAAGAATATTCAGGCGGCAAAGCTTCATATCTAGAGTCTTGCAAATAGGCCCTGTGAAAACAAGAATTTACTTTACCTCGTTTGAATCTTTACTCTAAACTTTCTAAGAATCAAATTGAAGCACTTTTGCAGGAGGTTCTCATGGAAAGAATTTGGCTTAAGAATTACCCGAAAGGCGTTCCCCACGAGGTGGATCTTTCCAAATATGGATCACTGGTGGATGTCTACGAAGAAGCCATCGGTAAATTCCAGTCCAAAAAAGCTTTCACCAGCATGGGGGTCAGTCTCACCTTCAGCGAGCTGGATCGCAAAGTGGATCAGTTTGCATCATTCCTGCAAAACGAACTGAAACTGAAAAAAGGCGATCGCATCGCCATTCAGATGCCGAACCTTCTGCAATTCCCGATCGTGGCTTTCGCAGCTTTGCGCTCGGGCCTGACCATCGTGAACACCAATCCGCTGTACACAGCAAAAGAAATGCGTCACCAGTTCAAGGACTCGGGCGCAAAAGCCATCGTGATTCTGGCGAACTATGCTCATCTGCTTCAGGAAATCCTGAAAGAGACAGACATTGAAAGTGTTGTGATCACCGAAGTGGCCGACCTGTTCCCGACTCCGAAAAGAATCCTGGTGAACTCGGTTGTAAAATACATCAAGAAAATGGTTCCAGCTTATCACCTGCCACAAGCCTACACTTTCCGTCAGGCTTTGGAACTGGGTGCAATGAAACCTTCCTCGAAAGTTCCTACAACGCTGGAAGACATCGCCTTCCTGCAATACACCGGTGGTACAACAGGTGTTGCCAAGGGCGCGATGCTGACACACAGAAACGTGGCTGCAAACATGCTGCAGATCTGCGACTGGATGAAACCAAAGCTTCGCGAAGGTGAAGAGGTCGCAATTGCGGCTTTGCCGATGTATCACATCTTTGCTTTGACTCTGAACTGCCTGGGTCTTTTGCGCTATGGAAGCGAAAACGTACTGATCCTGAATCCACGCGACATCCCTGGCTTCATCAAAGAACTTAAGAACACTCCGTTCACTTTGATGGCCGGTGTGAACACGCTGTTCAACGCCTTGATGAACAATCCAGCCTTCACCACGATTGATTTCACGCGCGTGAAAGTCAGCGTCGCTGGCGCAATGACCTTGCAAAAACCAGTGGCTGAAAAGTGGATGGAACTGACCAAGTCCGTGATTGTTGAAGGTTACGGTTTGACGGAGGCTTCGCCGGTTGTGTGCTGCAACCCTATTGATGGCACGGACCGCGTGGGCACTATCGGCCTGCCATTCCCAAGCACTGACATCATGCTGATTGATGACGATGGTAAGGAAGTCGCCATGGGCGAGCCCGGCGAACTGGTTTGCCGTGGCCCTCAGGTGATGGCAGGTTACTGGAACCGTCCGGATGAAACAGCACAGGTATTGAATGACGGCTGGTTGAAAACCGGCGACGTGGCTGTGGCAGACAATGATGGCTTCTTCAAAATCGTGGATCGCAAAAAAGACATGATCCTGGTTTCAGGCTTCAACGTTTATCCAAACGAAGTGGAAGAGGCGATCGCGTCCCACCCTGGCGTTCTGGAAGTCGCGGCGATTGGTGTGGTTGATCAGCACTCTGGCGAAATTGTAAAAGCTGTCGTGGTGAAAAAAGATCAAAACCTGACTGCTGAAGATGTGATCGCTCACGCCCGCAAGAGTTTGACAAACTATAAAGTTCCGCGTTTGGTGGAGTTCCGCACAGAGCTTCCGAAAACGAATGTCGGAAAAATCCTGCGTCGTGCTTTGCGCGATAATGCAAAATAAAAAACTTCAGATTTAAAAACTAAAAAGCCGGGTCAAAACCCGGCTTTTTTTTAATTTACGCTTTCTTATTCCAGGATGCGCACCATGCGTCGCCTAGAACAAGTTTGCCAGCGAAGATTGTGCAAGTGCCGGCTTCTTTGCCGTTACGAACTTCTTTTTTCGCGTAGAAGCCGCAAGTCACACAGTGATTGCCTTTAGCTTCTGGAGCTTTCTTGTAGTCTTCGATGTACTTCACTGCTTTTGCTACAGAGTCATTTGGATCAACCAAAGCCATGCCACCAGCGGCCGCGCCACCTGCAGCAGGAGCTCCACGTTTTTTCTGAGCTTCAGCGGAAGAAGAGAAAATAGCGTTCAACATAGTTGGTGCAACTACCGCCACACCGGTGATTTTCGCAAGGGTCGTGAAGAAACCACGGCGATTCATATTCGTCTCAGTCATTGATGCCTCCATCATTTGGTTTTCAACTAGACACTACCTGAAATCACTTGGTTTTCAATTAGAAAGAAGGCAAATAACGACCCTGCGGCGAAAAAATCTGACCTAAGTTATGAAAATCGCAACGAAATGTTGCATATGGCGCCGCAAAAAGCGGCATTGACAGGGGCGACTTTAGACCGTCACCCCTAAGATTCTAGGCATGCTTGTGACAAAGGCACGCGCGACGATTCAGAATATGGGCTGCGATCAAAATGAAGCTTCCAACGATGGTCACCACGTCGTGTTCCATCACCTCCACCCACTCATGCGGCAGCACAGATGCCGCACAGATCATGCTTAGCCCCAGCACTCCCATTGACAGAACTTTCACCTGACGGTGATGTTTGTAACCACTCCAGAACGCAAACAGACCCACCGGCAAAATCACCACCGCCATCAGGATGTGCACCCATTCGGCATGAAACACTTCACCCATCACTGGCAGAAGCAGAATCAACAGCGGCGTCGCCAGACAGTGAATCGCACAAAGCGAAGAAAGCACAATCCCGATCCGATCCCAAGTCAGCGTCTTTTCTTCAAAGACCTCGTGCTGAGTGTGATCCACCTCACAGCAGGAATCATGTGATTTGCCGGAGTTTACAGAATTTGGATTCAGGATTTCGTCCACGGATACCGCCTTTGGAGTCCCAGTTGTCTCCTAGATGCAAGTTACTGTCAACTAGATTACCTTTTGCGTTTCCCCTTGGAAAAGAAGATAAGGAACAAGTGAGCACTCCATTCATTCCACCTATTTACGAACTGGGGCCTGATTTCTACGACGAAGTCCGCCCTGCCCAATTCCCCAAGGCCCTGTTGCGATATCGCAACCAAGACGCTGCAGAAAGCGTTGGATTGGGTCTATTGACCCCCCAAGAATGGCAAAATCATTTCTGGGCCTTTGAGAGCCTTCCTCAGAATATCAAAACACCCTTGGCTTTGCGCTACCATGGCCACCAGTTCCGCAGCTACAATCCAGACCTGGGTGACGGAAGAGGCTTTTTGTTCGCACAAGTCCGCGACCACAGCCGTCTGTTGGACCTGGGCACCAAGGGCAGCGGAACCACCCCTTATTCTCGCCGCGGAGACGGACGCCTGACATTGAAAGGCGCCTTTCGCGAAATCCTGGCAACTGAACTTTTGCAATCTTACGGCGTCAACACCAGCAAAACATTCTCGGTGTTTGAAACCGGCGAAAACTTGGAAAGACATGACGAACCTTCTCCGACCCGCGCGGGCGTTTTAGTGCGTCTTAGCCACAGTCACGTTCGCTTTGGAACTTTCCAGCGACTGGCGTTTTTCAATCAGACAGACAACATCAAAAAAATAATTCAGTATTGCGTGCGCCATTACTATCCAAGCCTTGCAGGCTTCAGCGAAGCTGAACTGGCTGCCGAATTCCTGCGTGCCGTGGCTCAGAAAAAAGCCGAGACTGTCGCCGCATGGATGATGGCCGGCTTTGTTCACGGGGTTCTAAACACCGACAACATGAACATCACTGGCGAAAGCTTTGATTACGGCCCTTACCGCTTCCTTCCGGTTTACGATCCGGCCTTTACGGCCGCTTACTTTGATCAGTCAGGCCTTTACTGCTTTGGCCGCCAGCCCTCAGCCGTGCTCTGGAATCTGCACCAACTGGGTGGCGCGCTGAAAGTGGCTTATCCGGAACTTCCGGTGCCGGAGCTTTTGGAAGATTTTGGCGACGCCTTCAATCTGGAAGTGCAAAACCGTCTGTTGAAACGACTGAATCTGAAAAATCCTTTGCAAGACATCGGCGCGATTCATGACCTCAACGCGGAACTGGTATCAGGCCTTTTCCAGTTCATGGACACTGAAAAATGCGCCTTTGAACAAACTCTGTATGATCTGCACTCGGGCGCATTGCCAGAGCGTCTGCAAAGATCCGTTCAAAGAGACCTTTACCAAAAAGAGTCCTTCAAAAAATTAAGCGAGACGCTGTCTTGTTTTGAAATTGATGATGAAGAAAAAGCCCGCCACAGCTATCTGCAAACCGGCAAGGCCTGTGCCCTGGTCATTGATGAACTGGAAGCACTGTGGGCCCCCATCGCCGAACAAGACGACTGGGGACCCTTTGAAAGAAAGCTGGTTGAAATTCGCAGCTTCCGGGGACTTTACGGCTGATAGCCGGCAAGTTTCGCAAGTTTTGCGCGGAACCATGCTTTGAAATCTTCCACGAAGCCAAAGGCCGCTGGAACGATCAAAAGCGTCAGCAATGTCGAACTGATCAAACCGCCGATGATGGCAACACCCATGGATGTTCTCATCGCGGAAGCTTCATTCAGGCCGATCGCGATTGGAATCATACCCGCGATCAACGCCAACGAAGTCATCAAAATCGGACGAAGACGTGTGCGGCAGGCTTTAATAATTGCCGCATTACGCTCGATACCTTCGTGGATCAGGTGATTGGTATAATCCACAAGCAGGATCGAGTTCTTCGCCACAACCCCAAGCAGTAACACAATCCCGATAAGCGAGAAGATGTCGATGGTCTTGCCAAAGATCAATAACGCCAGGAACGCCCCGGTCATCGCCAGTGGCAATGCCAGCAAGATCGTAAACGGCGTGATGAAGCTTTCATACAAGCTCGCCAAGACCAGATAGATGAAAATCACACCCAGAATAACCGCCAGAAGCATGTTTTCAATCAGCTCTTTAAAGTCGTCCGCCTGACCTTTGAAGGCAAAGTCCACGCCCGGAGGTGGTGGCATTTCCTTCTTGATGATTCTTTCAACTTCCGCAGAAACGTTCCCCAGAGCCCCGCCCTTGGCAAGGTTTCCGGAAATCTGAATGTAGCGGCCTTTGTTCATACGGTTGATCTGAGAAAAGCCCGACGCGTTTTCCCCTTGAGCAATGCGCGAAAGCGGAATCATGTTGTAGTTGGCATTCGGCACCAGGGTTGTCTTGAACTGACTGCGCAGATCGCGGAACATCTCCTCAAAGCGCACACGGATTTTATAGTCGATACCGTTTTCACGATAAATCGCCTGCTCGTTACCCTCGGTTCGGTTGCGCAGTTCCGCCCCCGCGATCACCGTGGAAACCCCCAATGCTTCGGATTTTTTACGATCAAACACGACATGGAATTCCGGCTTTCCGGACCGGAAGTTCGTATCCACATCCACCAGACCCGGGATCTTTTTCATACGCTCCACCAGCTTGGTGGCATAGACGTTCAATTGATCCAGATCCTCACCCTGAATATTCACATTCAGCGGTTTTTCGCCCGAGTTCACCGCATCGATATCGCCAATGGAAACATTGGCGTCTTTTTCAAACTGCGGGAATTTCTTACGCAAAGATTCTTTGTAATCAGTCGTGTTCATGCTGCGGTGTTTGCGTTCCACCAGGCGGATGAACAACATGGATTTATTCGATTCATTGTTGGAGTTACCAACAATCGTCATCACCATGTCCACCGCGGAATCGTTTTCAAAGATCTTTTCAACTTTTTCCGTGAACTTGCTTGTCGCCATCAGGGAGCTTCCCACCGGAAGCTCGACGTTCACCACAAACTCGCCGTTATCCGCCGCTGGCAGGAAGGTCGCCGGAATAAAGGCCAGCGTGCCCAAAGAAGACACGAAGATCAAAACCCCGCCGGCCAGAATCTTTTTCGGATTCCCCAGCGTGTACTTCAGGGCTTTTTCATACCAGTCTTCAAGCCATGTCTGGAAATTATCAAATGCCGTCAGCATGCGACCGACAACGCCGGTGCCTTTGACGTGTTCATTCGGGTGCGCCATATAAGCCGACAGCATCGGCGCCACCGTGAAGGCATCAAACAGGGAAATCAGCATCGTGAACACGACCGTCAGACCAAACTGCTTGAAGAACTGTCCGACGATCCCCTGCAGGAAGGAAATCGGACCAAACACCGCAATCACCACAAGGGTCGTGGCAATAACGGCCATCGCCACCTCTTTGGTTCCATCCAAAGCGGCGTCTTTGGGTTTTTTGCCCATTTCCAGATGTCGGAAGATGTTTTCCCGCACGACGATCGCATCATCGATCAGGAGCCCCACCGCCAAAGAAAGCGCCAGCAAAGTCATCAAGTTGATGGAAAAGCCCATGGCCCACATAATGACAAAACCACCCAACAGGGAGTTTGGCAAAGCCATGGCCGTAATGAAGGTCGAACGCGCCGACCCCAGGAAGAAAAACACCACGATCACGCAAAGGATGATACCGATGATGATGGACTCTTTCACGTCATACACGTTCATCTGAATCGGACGAGAAGTGTCTCGCACCATTGTCACGGTGCCCTTCAGGCCTTTTTCTTTTAGCATCGCATTGACGGCTTCAATGTTCTTTTTAACCGCATCAGACACAGCCACGGTGTTGGCACCACGCTGTTTGTACACGTTCATCAAAAGGGCGCGCTTGCCCTTCACACGACCCATGGTTTTCTGGTCTTCCAGACTTTTCACAACGCGGCCCACATCCTTCACCAGGATGGCCTTGTCGGAACCCACGAAGTTGACGTTCACTTCCTCGATCTGCTTCAGGGATTCAAACTCCCCGTTGGTTCTTAAGGTCGTTTCATCAATCGGGTTTTCAATTTTCCCAATGGGAATGTCTTTGGAGGTGTCAATCACACGCTGAGACACTTGCAACATCGAGATCTTGCGATCCTGCAGCTTGTTCTTATCGACCAGAACGTGAATTTCCTGTTTACGACCACCGAAAATGTCCACCTGGCCCACGTCTTTGATACGTTCAAAGCGCGGCTTAATCACTTCGTTCGCAAGATCATAAGCGGCCCCCTCGTCCATTTCCGTCGTCACGGCCAGGGTCACAATCGGTTGATCGGCCGGGTCAAAACGGCGGATCACCGGTTCATAAATCTCGGACGGCAGGTCCCGGCGGATGTTGCCGATGCGGTTGCGCACCTCCTGCTCGACTTCTTTGATGTCCGTCCCCAACTGGAATTCCAGAATGACGATGGCCACACTGTCCAGATTGTTGGATCTTAAGTTCTTAAGACCCGAGATACTGCCGACTTCATCTTCAATAAGCTTTGAGACCTGCTTTTCCAGATCCAAAGGCGAAGCCCCCGGATAAGTCACCTGCACAAACAAAATCGGGAAGGTCACATCCGGAAACATGTCCACGGGCATTTTTCTCAAAGAAAAAGCACCCAGGATCAGCATCAGGATCACGATACAGGAAATAAAAATAGGTCGTTTAATCGATAGACCAGGCAAATTCATACTATTTCTCCTCCCGTTTGTTTTCATCCAAAGTGACGAACAAGCGGGCCTGAGCTTCCATTTTTCTCTGCTCAGATTTCAGTTTGGTCAAATTCAGTTCCGCATCGGCGGCATCTTCTTCGGCATTGATCACATTGGCGGTGATCGAACGGCCTTTGTTGAACAAATCAGCCTGGGCTTTGGCGGCACCTGACTGCAAACGGGCAATTTCGCCGGCGGAATCAATGCGTTTGTTCATTTCAGAATAACGACGGTTCAACTCGATCCACGCGCTTTCGCTGTCCAGGATCTTTCTTTCACTTTGCAACTGGGCAGCCAAGGCGTCTTTGCGTGCGGCCGACTTTGCAGAGCCCTTCACATCGGTGTCGAACATATAAATCAGATTCAACCCCACCTTCCAGGTCGGAAGCTTGTTGTCGGTCCATTTTGATGTCGCATCCGGGATGCTTTTATCCGGCTGGAAGTTGTTGGTGTTATAAGACCCGCCCAAAACCAGATCCGGACGATAGACGTCTTCCGTTTCTTTAGCCACCAAGGACATGGCCTTGGCATTCAGCGAAGACAAGTAAGCATCCAAAGCCACGACCTTGCCGCCGTTGCCATCCACCATCGAATTCAAAGTGCGGGAACGGGAAATGTCGCCCGAGATTTCCGGCAAAGCTTCATCATCACGAAGCTCCAAATAATCGCGAATCTGGCGTTTCGCCGCCGCCAGATCATCTTCTGCAGAAACCAACTGAAGCTGACGAGCCGCCACCAGGGCCTGCGCTGACAACAGATCAGCACGCTCACTGATACCGTCGTTCACACGACGACTGGTCCAGGCTTCGATACGACGGGCGCGTTCCAAGGAAGCACGGCCAATGCGCAGGTTTTCACTTTGATAGACATAATCCCAGTACGCCGCTTCCGCACTGACCAGCAGGGCTTTTTTCTGCAGATCAAATTTACCGACCTCGGCAGAGGCCACGGCTTCCTGACGATCCTGACGAAGACGAGTCGCATGACCGAAAGAATTCTTCCACAAAGACTGGCTCAACCCCAGCCCCAAAGTGCCGTAAGAGAATTTCTGGAAATTGGGATTTAACAGCGCCCCTTCATTATCGACTTCCGTGGCGTTGGCGGTCAGAGACACATCCGTACCAGAAGAGAATCTTTTCGCAAGACCCAGCTTCAGATCTGTCGCCGTGGTTTGAGTTCCCCCCAGCTGAGCAAACTGCCCCAGAGGGCTTTTGTCATTAAGGTAGCTCACACCAGCGGTAAAGACTGGTACCAGCTCTACATCGCCAGAGATGCGGCGGTCTTCCGCGGCCTCTTTTGAGATATCCAAAGATTGAATGGATTTATTTTTATTAACGACAGCCTGAAGATAATCCTGAAGATTCATCGCCAGCGCTTGCGGTTGCCACAGTCCGAGCAGAAGTCCTACAAGGGCGCCCTTTTTCATTTTTCAACTTCCTTCCGAAATACAAACTACGGAAGAAAACCTAATTTAGGGGCCTATCCAAATCAAAACATTTCATTATTTGATTTCAATCCGACGGGGGTGCGTAAATTCATACGCCAGAAATGAAAAACCCCGCACCTGGCGGGGTTTTGAAAGCAAACTGAGATGAGAGCATTCGCTGCCCTATTTTGCTGCAGCAGCCTCTTCTTTTTTTGCACAGTCAGCGCATCCGCCTTTTTTCGTAGTGCACTCAGTGCCGGAGCAAGCGGACTTTTCAGCCTTCGCAGCACCACAGCCACAATTTTCGTGGTTGTGTGCTTTGTGTGCACAAGAAGCCAAACCCAAAACCAAAACAGATGATAGCAAAAGCATTTTCATGGAACCGATCCTCCAAAATAGTGAACCTTAAGCTTAGCGACAGGGCTTGGCGGCGGGCAAGCAAACACCCCCGCTTCTGGTCCTCAAACCCCAAAAACAGTGACAATTTGCGCCAAGTTTTTTCCGTTTTTACCGGCTATTCAGGCGAAAATTCCCTTAAAAATGCGCAAACTTACGGCATTTAAACGTCCCATCGGGAACTTAATGCAAGGTGGCTAAATTGAACCAAATCCTGACAAAATGAATTCTTGAAACTGCCTCCGATCTGGGGCTTAATGGGTCCGATTCGCGGAGGGGGAACCGAGAATGAAACACCTACAACTGAAGACAGCCGGCTTGCAGTTTGTGACTATGTTAATGGTCGCAATGTCCGCAGTTCCTGTTTATGCAGCCCCCGCAACCGCCGCTCCCGCCCACGAATTCTTCACAGTGGACGAGGACAATCTGGAATCAGACACCACCCGCAGAAATGAATACTCTTTTATGGAGTACACTCCTGAATTTGGACCGGATCAGTTCATCCAGGGTCTGAAAAAAGTGGTGATCAACCTTCTGAAATGGACCCTTCACGAAGAAGCGCCTCCCACGCCAGAAGAAAAATACATGCGCAAACTTCACTTCGGCCGCTGGATCAATGATCCTACGGATGACACTTGCATGAACACCCGTGCAAAAGTTCTGGTTCGTGAGTCCAACCAGGAAGTCACTTACCGCGGGAACAGACAGTGCGTGGTGGATGCCGGTCACTGGAACGATCCTTATGCCGGCAAAGAAGTTGTCGTAGCCAAAGAAATTCAAATCGACCACATGGTTCCTTTGAAAAATGCTTACGTGTCAGGCGCTTGGCAATGGGATTATAAAACCCGCTGCCTGTATGCGAACTACATGGGCTACAAAAACCACCTGGTCGCGGCTGACGCCAGCGCCAACATGTCCAAGGGCGATCGTGCTCCAGACAAATACCTTCCATCCAATCTGGCTTACCGTTGTCAGTACGTTCGCGACTGGCTGGCAGTAAAACTGATCTGGAAGCTTAACATGACCATGGATGAAGTTCAGGCGATCCACGACGTGGTGACCAACTATGGCTGCAAAGCCTCTGACTTTAAATTCAGCAAAGCCGAACTTGAGGGCCAGCGTGAAAACATCAACGCCAACCTTGATTTCTGCATGATCAACAAAAGATGATCGAAATCCTGTTCGAAGACGATTACTTCCTGGCTGCTGCCAAACCGGCTGGCATGCCTTCCCAAGCCACTGTTGATAAAAGCCGCTTGGACTTCTTTACTTCCCTTAAAAACCAGCTGCGCAGCGAACGGGGCGATGATTTCTATCTGGCCCTGCATCACCGTCTTGACCGCGACACTTCCGGTGTGATGATCTTTGCCAAATCCAAAGAAGCCAACGAACCTTTGGCCGACCTGTTTAAGACGCACAAGATTCAAAAGACCTATCTTTGTCTGACCAAACGAACCCAGAAAGCGGCCGACGCCTGGGAAGTCGACAACCATCTGGTCGAAATGAAAGACAACAAACTTAAAAAGACCAAGATGGTTCGCACCCAGTCCGGGGGTGATCGCGCTTACACCAAGTTCCGCAAACTCGAGGTCTTCCCCGAAGCTTTGCTGATCGAGGCCCAACCCCTCACTGGACGCATGCACCAGATCAGAGTGCATCTCGCTGATCGCGGCATGGGTATCTATGGTGACGACATCTATCAGGCACCGAAAAGTCCTGTGGCTCCACGGCTGATGCTGCATGCACATGCCCTGGAGTTCACTCACCCGTTCACCAATGAATTTGTGCGTATAGAATGTGCAATGCCCGCAGACATGGCGCAATTCATGAAGACATTGACGTTTCACTCTAAAAATGATTGAGTTGACCCTTGTGCCCCGGTGGCGAAATCGGTAGACGCACAGGACTTAAAATCCTGAGCTTCGTTTAAACGGGCGTGCCGGTTCAAGTCCGGCCCGGGGCACCATTTCCAACAGTACTCGAACCCACACGGGTTGAGCTGTTGAGACAAAAAAGCTGACTTTCGAGTCGGCTTTTTTTATGTCCAAAATCTGCCGCCGCTGTGGCGGTATCGGTTCCGGTTGCTTTGAATTGTTCCTTTGCGGGAGCGTAGAGACCCATTTTGATCTTGGTTGGGTGGATTTCGATGAACTTCACCAGATTTGTGAAGATGGGTCTTTGATTTTCTTTTGAAGCCTTCTCTAGATTTCGCAAAGCATTTTCGATTTTGGCTTTAAAGGCGTCTCGGTCGACTTCTTGACCACGTAGATCCATCTCTTTTGTTTTCAGAGTTTCTTTTGCAAGCTTTAGCTCGTTCATTCTTTGAGTCATCTGTTTGATCTGCTCATAGAAGGCATCTGCCGGAACTTCTGGTGGAAGTTCTGCGATTCTCTGAACCAAGTTTGTGATCCGCTTGGAAGTCGTTTGGATTTCTAGTTCTAATTTCTTTGTTTGCATTTGTACTTCTGGAAGATCGCTTGTGGTCTTGGCTTGATAGATCTCAATCCACTTAGCTATAAGACTTGGATCATTGAGCAATGCCCTTAATGACCTTGTCACGATCTCCTCAAGCCTCGGTGCTCTAACATTTTTTACTTGGCACTGATGTGCGTGTTCTTTGGCTAAAGGATTTTTGAGCTGAGGATGGCCGTAGTAAAAGTGCTTTTCGATTCTTCCAGTGCCAGACTTGCCACCGAGGGATTTGCCGCACTCACCACATTGAACAAGTTCTGTGAGTGGGAATGGGTATTTCTTCCAAGTCTCAGGCTTGTATCTATTCTTGTTTTTAGTGAGGCGCTCTTGAACTTTGCTAAACGTCTCTTCGCCGATAATCGCTGGCCATACGGCTTTAATAAATTCCGCTGAGCCGTTCTTGTGTTTTACTTCTCTAAGTCCCAAATAGGTTTTGTTGGTTAAAAGAGAATTTAAAGTATCAACGGTAAAGACTTTTCCACCTTTTTCCAGGCCATGCTTATTCGTAAACTTCTTATTGAAGATTCCGGACTCGATTAGAGCCACTTGTGTTTTACGAAGAGATTCTTTTTCTAAAAATAAATTAAAGATCTTCTGAACAACTTCGGATTCCTCTTTGTTAACGACCAACTCGCCTTTGTTCTTGGGATTCCGATCGTATCCCAAAGGGATCGTGCCACCATTAAAAAGCCCACGCTTAGATCGTGATAGCCAATTAGCGGCGATTCGTTCAGAGGTTTGCATGCGTTCATACTGGGCGTAGTTAATGAGATTAAAGACCATCATCTCGCCACTAGCGGTCGTCGTATCAAAGTTCTCTCTGAGTGTGACAAAGCTTGCCTTGTGGTGCTTGAGCAAATCCCAAACCTCGCAAAAATCTTTAATGCTTCTATTAAGACGAGACAGTTCCGTCGCTATGATGAGATCAATTCGTCCAAGCTTTACGTCAGCGAGGAGTCGTAAAAACTCAGGACGGCCATTCATGTTCTTGGCTGACTTTCCTTCATCACAGTAAATATCAACCAGGGTTCCCCAGTTGGATTCTCTTTTGTTTTGAAATTCTATGTACTCTAATAGGCGATTTTTTTGTGAGACAAGTGAGCCATCTTGGATTCTGGCTTGTTCTTCCGTGGACACACGGATATAGATTCCGATTCTTTTCATTAGCTAGCCTCCTTCATCTCTGAAGCTGTGCTTGGGGCACTCGCTTGATCCTGCTGCTGTTTCAGCAAGCGGTCAATTTCGAGTAAGGCTTTTACCAGTTGCACAACTTTGGTTTCGTATTCAGTTCGTTTTAAATGCACCTCGATCATTTCAAGTTCGTAGTTTTCTATTCCTACTACTCGCATCAATTTCTTTTATCCTTCATAACTACACCTCCGGTTTTTTGATTGATTGTTTTTTTGCCGTTTTCCTCCTGTCTTTTGTTCCCCTCTCTCTTACTTCATTTTTTTATAAATTTCTTATTATTTTTTCTTATCCTGTCCATTCCATTTTCCCGTTTCGTGACCACTTTCGCTCGTAGAGGGGGAGTGGTCACGAACGCTCGCGAGGGAAAATGGAATGGACAGGACTCCGGGTTCTTCAAATATTTTGAATATTTATGGGGGATTTTTCGTCTTCAGATCGAATTAAATTACTGCGGAAGCTTTCCGTTAGTTTTCCGCAGTGTTTGGAACTCAGTAAAACATGCGGATGAAATGCGCGGACGTCGTGTCGCCGAGAATCCGCGATCGAAGGAACTTCCAGCTCAAATATTTTTCATTTCTATTGCGACGAATTAGGAATTTAGCATGTAAAAAAGGTTTCAAATTTTTTGAAGGATGCTGCTTACGCATTTGGGAAATAAAAAACCCGCTGATTTTTTATTAAGTCAGCGGGTTTCGATAATTACTTTGGCTAGTTCACAAGGGGTTCGAAATAGGTGCGTCTTAACAACTTTTAGGTCATTTCAGAATATAACATGCAATTCCAACCTGATTGATTGTGTCTTTAGTGGCAAGGTAGTTTCCGACCTCTAATTTGGTCGTACCTAGAGGTTCACAGAAATTTTCAGTTCTTTTTGCACAAATGCTAAAATTATCAAATGAAAGTAGTTTGTCATTAACATAAAACCCTGAAGTTCCAGATTCTAAATGATACTCTTGACCATTGAATTCATATACTTTCACGAAATTGGCTTCTTCATCGATTGTCACTTCGACCACTGAAACGTGGGAATTGTTGGCAACCGCTGCAGTACATTTAAAAGTTGAGGCAAAAGCCGAGCTAGAGAATATAAGAGATAAAATTAGGATTGCGATAGTCATTTTCAAATTTCCTTCCTTACGAGATGCGATATTTTCATATGCACGATAGTTTTTCTAAACTTATACTATAAAGTGCGGAAGTTTCTCGATTGATAACTTGTTGTCATGTAATAGTTATCTGTCCAAATTTGATCACCAAAGTAATGCCTCTAATACTTAAAACGAATAGGTTCGCACTGGCTTCCTGATCCCAAAGACCTCCTGATTTTTACTAAAATCAGGAGGAGCCCTGTTTAAAACAGTTTTGACGAACAAAAGCCTCCGAAGCCCCAATAGCCGCTCCCGCCTTTAAATAGGACCCATAGACGTTAACCAAATGCAGCAGATCGGCTGGCAAAAGGGCCTTAGGTTCTGCAACCTCATCAAACTCTATTTCAATCAAAGCTTGGGGATTGCCCAAAAGCGGTTCGTCTACTCCGGCGACTCGCGCACCATTCCTCTTTTTTCTTCATTTCAGCAAGTACAGCAAACGGTCTTTTTAAATTATATCGCAGACTTGCGCCATCAAGTTGCTGGCTCGAGAGTATCGCTTTCAAGAATTTCATGTGCTCTTCCTGACTTGCCATTTTCCATAGTGATTATGCGTTCTTCGCCAGTTCGAGAATTCTTTCGCTAGTTTCGTAAAAATCACCAGCGATAGCGATCTGACCTTGCTCTTATATTGAGGGCAACGAATTGCGAATACTAAGGGTATTAAAAACAATTAAAAGGTAATTAAAAGTAAGGTAAGTTAAGCCTGACTTGGGATGCCAGGAATATTGATAGCTTATTCAGCTATCAATCAACATCCGAGTCATCCGAATCATAAACTTCGTCTGGAATCTCAGATTCCTCAGCCTCAGTTTTTATACTTACATATTCGACTGTCGGACCAGGCTTGAGAACTTCCCATAGTCGCCGGCAGTGTGCTGCGATGAGTTTTCCAGCGGCAAGGATATATCTTTTATCGCTTTTCGGGTTAGGAACCAGCTCGGTCGGCTGCGGAAAGATAGCTTCGATATCAACGCTTAGGCCTTCACATAAATTAAGCAGATCGGACATAGCGTCCTCTGGAACCCGTGCTGAGGCCTCTGGCTTTAATTTCGACCAAGAATGTAGAATTTTATAGTTATCAATATTTTCTTTGAGCGCGCTGATCACCGTTGCAACATGATTCGCTAACTCAGCGGGCACATCCATAGTCAATACGCCAGGTGAGCTGGCAATCACACCTGCTGATTTTACACGATTTGATTGAGGAACCGATTTTCTAATTCGGCGGTAGGCAATACCTACAGCAAAACCACCGTCGTAATAATAATTCAAAATATCTGCGGGTAGTCGTCGTTGAGCGCCGGGCATCGTGAAATATGCAAAAGAGGAAACTTCCATATATCTCTTTTCGATTCCTGCAAATATTCCTACATCCCAATCGCTACCAACCAAGAAGCTCTGAGGACTCATCGTCCAATATGGGCGCAAATCTTCATCATGATAAGTTCCGTCTTCGGGCAGATACAAATGTGGAAGCTCATTAAATCGCGTAAAATAAGTTTCAATTATCTGTTGGTTTGAAGCCTCTTCGTCCACGATAAAGCAGCCACCATCACCGATACAGGTTAGTAGTTCGAGCATTGTTACTTTTCCCGCAAGGTACCTCGCAAGCACACGATAATCAGAGCGAACGATAAGCCAACGATTCACTGACCCTTCAGAATCACACCACTTTTTTAAATATAACCCACCCGTGCCGACGGCCTTGTATTCAGCGAGGATAACTCCGTCGAATTGCTCGAGGACTCGAACGACTTCAAGATTTCTTAGGGTCGCTTTATAGGATTCGGGAAATCTATGGAGCATCGTCGCTCCCTCCATTCGCTGGTGCTGCTATCGACACTGCCGGAGGTGTTCGGCTGTGCGCATGGTAGACGATGGTTCTATCATAGAATAGGACGTCTTCATTTTGATGTAAATTCACATGCCCACTGGCTTTTGGTCTAGATACAAGACCGTCTCCAACTGCAAGGTCCATTTCGCCGATATGGGTGCCGTATCTCTTCGCTGCGTTAATAGTTTTACTGAAGCTGTTCATTTTAGTCTGAGCAGCTTCAAGCGAATTAAAAAATGAAAGAGCGTAAGCGTCGCAGTTTCGGTCGCCCGTATAATTGGGCAACATCGCTGGTGGAATAAAGTCGCTGGAAGTAGCCGCCTGATTCATAAACCTAAACATCCTCACTTCATTTGATGGAGAATGTTTAGTTGGAGAAGGACATGGTTTTTCAGGAGTGCCAGGAAGTTGCGCTTGGTATTTTAAAGCCATGACCAAGAATACAAAATAATTCACCAACACTCAACAATAAACTGTTTAAAGAGAGGAATTCAAAGCTTTAAAATGACGTTCTTTACCAAATCATCCACGAACTCTTCGGCTTGTAGTTGCCCAATAACGACTCTAGATGGGTGAGCTGCTGAATTCCGGCGCCCTAGTTTTTCGTGTAAGATCTTGTATAAATCGCCAGTAATAACGCCAGCACTTTTTGCGATCACAAGAACTTGTGACTCTTTCAGTTCTTCTGAAAAATCTTCTATCTTTTTTATTTCGAGGATCTTGTTTTTATGATGGCCGGGATAATTAGCAGTCCATGCCTTGTTGAAACCCGCCAATCGTACCGCGTCACTTAAAATCTGAGTGCACAAATGGGAATACGCAAGATTCCATGTCATCACAATCGCCGCACGAGGCGAACCGACTTTAAAGCACTTAATCGCTTCATCCAGATACTCTCGTTGGCTTTCATCTTTTATCAAAGCTGGTAAAGCTTCAAGCATTTGAGTTAGTTTTATAGTGTTTTGATTCACGCTATATTTCTTATTAAAACTCTCTCTAACATTTCCTTCGAGTTTGTATCCAGCACTCATCTTCAAAATCTGTCGAGGACGTCTACCAACTAAATCTGCTAACTGGGAATGAATATTTCCAGGAGGATCCAAGTGTAGATCGTTGTAACACTTTAATAACTGTGCTCCCGAAAAGAGTTCCAGGCCTTGCTGAGTATGTAGATACCATCCGAAAAATTTTATTTTTTCGACGTGAAGCCATTTTCCAAAGCCCGGAATTTCTTGAGTGATATCTTGAAGACCCATTTAGCTTTAGCTCTTTGATGTTACTCTGCGAAGAGCCTCTTCACCAACATGATTAACGGCGTACATTCCTGTAGTCGATCCCGAAACAAACAGACCTTCGTTCTTCAAAGTTCTAAATGGCTGAGAAACATCTTTTTGTACAGACCAACCCATAAATCTGAATGCCGTATAAATATGGTCCGTCGAAATCTCTGTCGTCCCTTGCTGGCTAAACCAAGTTGCAACAATCAGATATTTCTGACGGTCTGAAGCCGGGCTTCCTAATTGAGCGTAGTAGTCTTTGAAGTTGGGAGTGCCAATATTAAAGTTCACATCGGTAAGAATCTTCGGAGTAGCATAAGTACGTTTTTTTGCAGCCTTCTTTTCGGCTACAGCAACTTGTTCTTCCTCTTCAGCATCTGCCACTTCCGCGTCAATCACATCTGTTTCTGGCCCTTCAGCATGAGAAGAGTTTGCGTTTGCCTTTTGAGCAAGTGTCTTAAAGCTCGCGCCGCCAACTGTGATGACCTTAGGGCTCATCTTTTCCAAAGCGGTTTCGAGCGCTTTGAAACCTTGTTGAATTGTGTCATCACTTCCTTCTAACTGAAGGAGCATGACGGTCATTTTACTTTTAGAAGCAGGTTTTGCATCAACGTTCTTTTTCATTATATGCCTCCTAGATACGCAGCTCTTTATAGGAATACTTACAAAAAGTCCACACAGCTTTGTTTTTAAGACACACAACGCATAGAGACATTGCTTCATTTCTAACCAATTTGAGATAAGACCGCAGTTCGATAATCTTCGAGCAAGGGGCACCATTCCCTCTCCAAATTTCTTCGGACAGTCCTCGTTCTTTTTTTCTTCTGTTTCATTCTGTTGATTGATTGGTTCAATGGTTTTTCTGTGGCTTCGTTGTGGCTACAAAGGCCTGCGGAACTTGAAATTTGGAGAGGGAATGGTGCTTCCACTCAGCTTGCGAGCGGAAGGCGTGATGCTTGGCTACTTTTGGGAAGAGCTGCGCTTATAGAAATACAGTGGTAGGGCTAGTGACAGGCCTACCATCAAATTGGCTGCCAGAACCATCCACCAACCGTTGATGCTGTTTTTCCTGGAATCAACGAACGACCAGATCAGAAATGCGAGGGACGAAATGACCAAGTCCACCGCGAAGAATCTGGAAACACTGTTTGCGAACAGCAGTTCAAGAAAAAGAGAAACACTCGCGCCCGGCTCTGCAAAGAACGGAACCAGAAAATAAAATGGGACAACGGTCCCCAAAACAGCCAGGATAATCCAAGTTTGTCGCATAACTCATGCTATCGGGCTCACAACTTGCAAACAAGAGTAAAATCCGACATCGCAGGTCAGAAATTATTTTTGCACTCAACAATTTTTGGAATCGAATACATTATAAATATCCAAAGAGGTCTTGCGTGAATCTTAGATTTTTGAATGTTCAGAACATCTTTCTGATGGATGCCGTGGGCGCCTTATTAAGCCTGACCCTGACGGCGGGGATTTTGCCGTTCCTGTCGACATGGACAGGGTTGCAGCCGAGTGTTCTCTATTTCTTAGCGGCGTTCCCGCTTCTTTACTGTGTGTTTTCTTTTATCTGCTACAGACAGCGAAACCAAAAGCCATGGATGCTTTTAACCATCCTCTTTGCCAATGCACTTTATGTTCTTGTTTCAGGGGCTGTGATGCTGACGGTTCAGGGAATCACCGTGTGGGGCTATTCCTTTCTGGTGGCAGAAATTCTAGTCCTGCTTGCCGTCATCCTGATCGAATGGTCGGTGTACCGCAGTTTCTTTGGTAAAACTGCGGACTCGTCTAAGGCATTTTAATAATCATAAAGTTCAAACCCGGCCCCTGACTGGTTACAAAACCCAGACTGTAGCTTCCGGTCTTGGCGAATTCAAATCGCAGGGCTTTGATGACAGTTCCGCAGTCGCGGATCTTGCCAAAATCCACCGGATTAAAAGAAGCGCCAGAAGCAAGTTCAGTCACATCCATGCGTGGATAGGCATCAGATACAATCACGTACGATCCAGGTGTCGCGACCTCAAACTTCACAAACCCATTCGAACTGGATTCGCCCGACACTAACTGCAGATCGATCCTCTGGCCCGTGGCAACGACGGGCCCCCGCACCTGCTCGACACTCGCAGACACCTTTGTCCCCTCGCTGATCCAGATTTTATAAGCTTCCGCCGTAAAATTGCGAGAAGACACACAACCTGCGGGAACATCAGCGGCAAAAGCGCCGCCACCCATCAATAAAGAAAACATCAAAGAAAGCATACGTCGCACCTTACGAAGGAAGTTTATCAAATTTTCGAATCTTGTCCAAATCCACGGTCCAGCTGGCCTGACTTGAACAAAAGATATGTGCCGTGGGCTTGATCGAAACCTCTGTATTCAGACTTCCCGCGGGAACCACCAGCAACTTTCCATCCATTTGCAAGTTGGGAACGGCCGCTCCGCATTGCTTGCAAAAACTCTTTACGTGTCTTGTCGACGGCAGATTGTAGGTGGTGATCTGATCTTCACCAGAAAGCCAGTTCAGCTTGGCACTGGAAGAAAACAAGTTTGCCGCATGGGCAGAGCCTGTGTCCTTCTGGCAGTGCTTACAATGACACAGAAAGAAACTTTCAAAGGCGCCTGTCACTTCAAAAGTCACACTTTGACAAAGGCAGGACCCCGAAGACAGATTAATCACAGACCGCCCCCACAACAGATTTCATAAAAGCTCCTTATTACGGCAAAGTTTATTCCCTGCGTTTTCCTGGCACAAGTAGTTGCTCAACGCCCCATCCTTTGCCTATAGTTTTAGACAGGGAGAACAACATGAAGACATATCACCTGCTGCTGATCGCGGCTTTGACACTTACTGGTTGCACCAAGGTTGAAGAAGAAGTCCCGTCCATCAAAGCTGAATTCCAGCAAAAGTATGAATTCGTCATGGCCTCATTTGATTCCACCATTCGCACCCACGACCGCGAAAGCACTTTGGCCCCTACCCAGCAGGAATTCCTAAATCGCCAGCTGAACGAACTTAAGGCCATCATCCCTTTGCGTGGCATGACCGACGCCCATCTCTATGACTCTCTGACCGACAGGCAAACTCTTCGTGTTGACAGCGCTCAAGTCGGTCTGGTGATCAACCGTGTGAACGTGTGGCAGCTGTGCGGCCAGATGAGCTCGCTGGGTATCGGCAGCCTGCAAATGGGCGGATATTCCCTGGCGATCAACGCCAGTCCCAGCTCTGCCTACACAGTGAACTCTGATTACTTTAACTACGATGCTTACACCCCCCAGTATCAGGCCGCACCCCAAAAAACCATCGCAGCCCCGGCCGTGATGATTTGGGAAAACACTGTCGGCAACCCCGGCCAGTGTTACAGCGCGCGAGTGCTGGTGGAATACGGCCTGCCCCATAAAGCCGTAAAAAAATCCCTGATCGAATGGCGACAGAATATTGCAGGCATCCAAGGACGCCTGGAACAGTTGACCCGCGAAAGGTCCCCGGAGAACTATCCCCTCAGCCATCAGCTGATGGTGGAATCACAAAAACTCAAAGAAGCCTTCGACAAATTGCCTTAACGACAAAAGCCGCCCCCAAAGCGGCTTTTTCTTTTTCAAACCTGCCACAACTCCCATTACAGCAATCGCTGAAAAGCAAGTTTTCAGCCGGTTGCACTTTTTGTCCATCGATCTCAAACAACCTGGCCAGATGTTACTGAATGCAAAGCAGCTGGTCCAAAGCTTGAATCTTTATCGCATTGGCAGAGAGAGCCCTCGCACGTCTCATTCTGAGACAGAGAAAAGAACAAATAAAAGGAGAGAAACCCATGAAAAGAACAATCACACTGTCCGTTGCTGCAGTTATGATTTCCCAAAGCGTTGCCTTTGCACAAGTGGACCGCACCGCCGAAGTCACCGGACAGGCCATCAATCAGGCCCAGCAAAATATCACGGCCCTCAGAACCAATCTGGTTCAGCTGGACTCAGCACTTGAACAAACCGCAAAAACCATTGATGCTCGCGACAACTCTGGTGGTATCACCAACGCTTTGACTATTGCAGGTGCTGCCGCCGGACTGGGACTTTCTGTTATTTCTTATTTCGCCGTGAATTCCCGCACCACGGGATCCGGCTTGTTGGGAATGTTCAGCGTGGCTGGTTCTCTGATCGCTTCAATGACCTCCATTGTTACCGGCACGGGCAGTTCACTGCTGAAAAAAGATGTCGACACCAAAGCACTTTCTGACCAGCTTGAAGCCATCGAAAAAGAAATCGCGGCAAACAGAGCTGGACAAAGCAAAGAGGCCTCCGCAATTCTAAATCAACTTTCCGACTCTGTTTCTGGCATGAAAGCCTCGCTGAAAGAATATCAAAAGGCTGAAGACGACACCGATCGCACTAAAATGCTGGCCCACCTGACTCAGGGGATTGGCACGGCTTTGCTGTTCTATTCTCTGACTCAGCATAACAGCAACAAGGCTACACTTGTCGGCGGTCTTCTGTTAAGTGCCGGGAACCTGACCCGTGTTGTGGCCGGACTCAGTGATTCTCAGGCTGAATCCGTCTTGAAAGAAATCGAAGCCACCCGTATGAGCCTGCGCACAGCAGCCACCGTACTGGAATAAATCTCTGATGCTGAAGCGGACTTTGTGCTTTATTCTGGCACTGTCTTTGGGCCTTCCTGTGAAGGCCCCAGCCGCGGCTTTGCGCTGCGAGTCCGTTTTCATTCCCAGCCTGAAAGAAGTTCTGCAGACCATTGACCGCGAAAACTCGCAGTATCTTTTCAATGGCAAATCAGTTCAGGAACACACGTCCACCCTGTCCTGGAACCGCAAAAGAAAAATCCGTAAAATTCTGAATCAACTGGAAATCGAAAATGTCCCGTCCCAAGTCACCCTGGAAAGACAGGCCGTGGAATTGGGCACCCTGATGTTTGGCGCCAAAGACGCCCCCTCCCGCTGGATAAAAAAGAATGGTCAGGAACGCCTGGAGGAATCCGCCGTTCTGATCGTCAAAGAACAGCTTCTGAAAGAAGGCCTGATTAAAACCTGGGGCCAGACTCACGACGCTGCCACCTTAAGTGCTCTTTCCAAAGTCATGGACCGTGTCTGGCGCTTTCAGCACAGTCGCATCATGGAATTTGCCGGCATTCCTTACTGGCTGCCGAAAATGCCCAACAAAGCCATCAGCAAAGAGCTGATGTTCAAGGTCATCCGTGATGGCTACACCGCTCATCAAAAAGAGGTCGCCATCGCTCTGAAGTCCCAGAATTACCGGGACGCTTACAGCACTTTTGCCAAGATCTACAAACCCGTGGTCTTTGCCTTGATTTTTATTTTTATCATCGAACGCTCTTACGACCAGTATCAGGACGAAATCAATAACGCTGTCGACACCATGATCAAGGATCTGCAACAGCAGCGCGAGTCCCTGGATAAGGCTCTGCCTCAGGTAAAACTGGAAGAAGGAAAAAATGCCTTCCGCCAGGCCCTGGAAGGATTTAAGATGAAGTGGGGCGAAGAGCCCACACCTGCCGAGCGCGCCGTGATGCAAACCCGTATCGAAAGCGCTCTGGGCCTTCCACAAGGCAGTATCGGAGAATAAATGTCAGCTGGGGACTGGAAAGAAATGTACAACGCCGCCGCCACCGGCAATATGGAGCTGGTTCAATACCACATCAAAAACGGTGTGGATCCCAACTATCAACATCCCGAAATCCTGTCCACCGCGCTGGTCGCCAGCATCACCTATGGACATCTGGCAATCGCCAAGTTCCTGTTAGAGCATGGAGCCAACCCGACTTTGTTGTCCGAGTTCGACAATATGACCCCGTTACAGGCCGCCAAAGCCTTCAACCGACAGGAAATTATCGACATTCTTGTGAAATCCGCGCCTCCAGCTAATTTGCTGGAACGTTTTCTTCGCTTCGTTCACTTGCGCTAACAAAGCCGTCCTAAATTTCCAAATCGTAATAGTTTCTCCCCCGAAAAAGGCAGTGACAACAGTCAGTGGGTGTATGACCTTAGCTCTATGAACGCGTTGATGGCTTTGGCCTTCATTCTGACCCCATTATGTTCTTTGGCAAAACCTCCGGAGCCAAAGGCCATTCGCTATGGCATCAACTCCAATTACGCCATGCCTTTGATAAACGTAGAACGCGTTCAGAACACCCCCAAGCTCGAAGGCGGACTGTTGCGGGACTTGGGACAAGCACTGTTTAAAGAACTCAACCTCACCCCCACGTGGATCCTTTTACCAAAAAGCCGGGTCGCCTCGAACCTCACCTCGGGTAATGTGCATCTGGTCTGTCATCTGAATGAAGTCTGGCAGCCGGCGATCCGTGAGGCTGTTTTCTGGAGCCACGATCTTTATCGCAGTTCAAATCTGATTGTGTACATTGGCGGAAAGCCCATTCTGAAAGCCAAAGACCTTTATGGCAAGCGCGTGGGCGGAGTCTTGAATTTCATTTATCAGTACATGGATGACTACTTCAAAAAGGGCCTGATCCTGCGTGAAGACGGTCCGAACAACGAAAGCAATATCCAAAAGCTGCTCAACGGGCGCATCGATTATGTCATCATGTCGAACCTGGAATTTGAGTACTACAAAAAAGTCTATCCCAGCCTGGAATCCGCCGACCTCGGGATGGACGAAATTATCACCAAGTGCGCCCTTTCGCGTAAAGCCCCTATCACCCTTGACGAGCTGAACCGGGCCATCGACAACATCAAGAAAAACGGCACCTTGGAAAAAATCCTCAAATCCTACAATTAGCCCCGCTGACTCGGACCCTTTCTTGACTCAAAGCGGGCTTCCTGCGATCTAGGTCCTATGAAAGTCCTTTTGCTCCTGACAGCCCTAGTTTTAACCGTCGCCGGCTCTGCCAGCGCCGAGGAGCTGACTTGGTGGGCGGCCACCGCCGAAGATGTGGAAAAGGCGCCATGCAAAACCCAAAGCGCCCCCTCATTGGCGGCTATGGAATCCACCCTGCTGGCTTTGCCGGGTGCCCGGGCTTCCAAAGTTCTTAACGGCATCAGCTTCAAAAACGAAAGCCCCCGCCTGCTGGAGCTTTTCTCGGATCTGCATAAGCTCGACATCAGCCTGCGTGGCCGCCCGGAACTGACTTTCACTGTTCCCTGCGACAAGGTTCTTTGCGCCGTTAAAAAAATATTTGGCGACAGCGAAGGCGTTCAACTGCTGTATTTGCTAAAGACCTTCGGCTTTAATGGATCGCACCTGCGCACGAACCTTGCTTCCCCGTGGCGCGCCGATGAACTGAACGAGATTCTGCAGGCCCTGGCGGACTATCCCTTGCATCTTTACCCGGTGGAATACAACAAACGTCTGATCCACTTCCCGCGCGGTGCACGCTATGGTTTCGGCCAGGACATCGTCGCCAATGCCAGCATGGAAATCTTTGATCTGTGGAATGAACTTTCCGCCCCGGAACGCCAGCAGACCTTCCTGCACGAACTGGGACACACCCTGGCTTACCGTGGAAAGCTCGATACTTCGGAAGAATGGCTGCGCCTGGGGGGCTGGCAAGAAACCCGCCGCACGGTCAAAGGCGTTCTTTACCGTGAATACACACTGACGGATCCTTCCAAAGCCGTTTCTGAATACGGCAAACTGAACCCTTCTGAAGACTTTGCCGAATCCGTGGTGGCCTATCGCTTCACCGGGCAACGTCTGAAGGAACATCAGCCGCAAAAATACCAGTTCCTGAAAAAACAGGTGTTTGCCTCTCAGGAATATCTGTCGCAAGATCAATGCAGTTCCTCACCTTAGGAGTTCCCGATGAAAGACAGCATTGAATTATCCATTAAACTTAAAGCCAGCAGCGGCTGGATCTGGAATGCCCTGACTGATCGCGGGGAACTTGAAAACTGGTGGAGTGAATCGGTTGTCCTTGAACCCAAAGTCGGCGGTGCCTTCAAAGAGCCGTGGATCGATGACGAAGGCGATAAACAAATGGCTTCGGGCAAAGTGGTGAAACTGAAAAAAGAACAGTTCATCACTTTCACCTGGAAGGAAAAAAGCTGGCCCAAAACCGCCACCACGGAATGCACCTTCACCATTGAAGACAATGGCAAAGAACGTGTTCTGTCACTGGAACACTCCGGCTGGGACACCCTGCCAGCAGAAATCCGCACCAAAACAATCAAGGACTTCAAAGTAGGCTGGGGTTATCACCTGAAAGAGCTTAAATCGTATCTGGATGATTGAAGGATTTTTGGAAACGTTTTCCAAACAAAATCCTAACTGGCAAACGGCCGCAAGGCCTCTTATAAAAGCCCCGAAACCAAGTCACTTCACACAAGTAATAAGGGGCTTTTCATGAAGACATTCGCAGTTATCGCAACTCTTTTGCTATCCTCTGTTTCTTTCGCAAAATCGAAATCCTGCTCCTGGCAGATTGAAACTCACTTCCTTCAGCAGGGTTATCAGGTTCGCCTGGTGCAGTTCCAAAAAGAACTGGAAACTGGCGACAAGGTCTACCATGTGCGCACAAACTATCATGGTGGCGATGCCGCTTCTGAAGTGACCACCAGCCCACGTTGTGAAATTCTGGATGTTCGCGAACTTTGGTCAGAGTAAGCCCTCCTGAGGCTCGGGTAAAACCCAGGCTTTTTTCATATCCTCGCAGAACTCTTCAAAGCTGCGAGGATCCCGACCCAGTATCTTTTCGACGGCCCCCGACACTTCGGCCGCCGCCCCTTCCCGGGCCGCTCGGTGCAGACTCATCTGGGCCTCCATCATCCACGGCGACTGCTCCCGGTTGAATGTCTTCCGGGCCGCATCCTCGGTCACAGGCACATACGAAACCCTTCTTCGGGCATAATGAGAAATAATCGACACGGCTTCCGCATTGGACAGGGCTCTTTCCCCGGTCAGCACCAGTTCCCGTTTTTGATAGCGCCAGGGGTTTTGCAGTAAAAGGGCTGCAACGTCGGCCACGTCCCGGGCATCCACAAAAGACGTTCGCCCCTCCCCTTGAGGCAGATACAGCGTGCCGGCCATCAGGGACTCATAATGCGACTTTAAGAAGCATTGCATGTAGATATTGGGTTTCAGCAGGCAATAGCGCAGACCACTTTGCATCAAGATGTCGTCAGCCTCACCTTGTATCCGTTGATATAAATAGCGAGACACCGGTGACGCCCCTAAACCTGAGACTTTCAAGACAAACTGCACCCCCGAAGCTCGGGCGGCGCCTATCACGTTTTCGGCCTGCTGAATCATATTTTCACAAAGAGGCTGGATAAAAACCAAAACATCGACATCCCGGAAAGCCTGCTCCAACAGATAGCGGTTCTCAAGTGGGACCTGCATCCCCTTGATATCCTTTGGCAAGCGCTCCAAATCCCGGCTGATAGCCACGACTTCTGCGCCTTTTGAATGCAGTTGGCGCACCAACTCCGACCCCATGGTTCCGGTGGCGCCCGTCACCATAATTCGCAGTTCCATAAAGCCTCCCAGAGCCTTTATTATGACAAATTCTTCGCTCGGACCGTCATCTGTTTCTTAGCAAGAGTCCGCTTGACTCAAACAGGCTTTAGGGATGTAAATACTTAAGTGAATTTTTTTGCCGAGAACCTGAAGGTCTTTAAAAAAGTTTTCTTGCCCCTGTTCGCGCTGGTCGTTCTGTCGAGCAACATAGACCAGTACCTAAATCTTAAAATGGAAACCGCCCTTCGTGACCCTTTGGGAGTTCAAACCCAGGTGATTTACTATGGCTTCTTTTCTATTTTAAGCAGCGTTCTGTTTCCGGTTCTGCTGATCAGCATCGCCCTGTATGCTTTGAACAACTTGGATTCCACGACGCGAACTCTTCAGGATTTCTGGGATAAGCACCTGAATCAAATGTACATCGAAACCCTGCGCGCCTGGGGAAAGACCCTGCAGTGGACAATCCTGCTGATTCTGCCAGGGATCTGGAAGTACGTAGAGCTTTCCATGGTGCCTTTTGTGGTGACCTCAAGCCAGGTCTATGATGAAGGCAGGATCGATGCACTGAAAGGTTCCGCGCAAGTCGTGCGCCGCCGCTGGTTTGTGATTTTGTCGATTTTGGTTTTATTCCACCTTTTCATTCCGGGCATCCTGACCACCGTCTTTGATGCCTATCGCCTGATCTGGAAGACTCCGGTGCAAAGCCTGCTGCTTTCCGCCCTGGATACTTATTTGCTTTTGGTTTCAACTCACATTCTGTTCAATATTTTTAGAAGCGAGGTAAGACGTCATGACGCTCATGTTTAACTGGAAAGATATCAAGAATCGCGGCAAAGGCCTGACCTTCGATGACGTGCTGATCATCCCGGCAAGATCTGACGTACGTTCCCGCCGTGACCCGCGTCTGACTTCCAAAGTGACCAAGAACTTCACGATTGAAACTCCGATCGTCAGTGCGAACATGGACATGGTCACTGAATACGACATGGCGTTTGCGATGAACCAACTGGGTGGCATGGGGATTCTTCACCGCTTCCTGGATATTGAAGAACAAGCCGCGCAAGCCCGTCGCCTGAAAGAAAATGGCGTAAAAGTTATTTCTGGCAGCGTGGGCGTTGGTGAAGAATTCAAAACCCGTGCAAAAGCACTGGTCGAAGCCGGAGTGAACATTATCACGATCGACATCGCTCACGGCCACTCTGTGCAGATGATGGAAACCATGAAGTGGTTGAAAGACCAATACCCGCAGGTGGATCTGATTGCCGGAAACCTGGCGACCCCGGATGCGGCTCGCGATTTGATCGAAGCCGGCGCTGATGCAATCAAAGTGGGCATCGGCCCTGGTTCCATGTGCACCACGCGTATCATCACCGGTTGCGGAGTTCCACAACTGACAGCAATCGGCCTGTGCGCAGAGATCGGTGAATCATACGGTGTGCCTGTGATCGCTGACGGTGGTATCCGCACATCCGGCGACATGGTGAAAGCATTTGCTGCGGGCGCAAGCACTGTGATGCTTGGAAGCATGCTGTCTGGCACGATCGAAACCCCAGGGGAAATCAAAAACGGTAAAAAACAATACCGTGGCATGGCCTCCAGATCCGCTCAGGATTCATGGCGCGGTGGCGTGCCTGAGGGTATGGCTCCCGAAGGGGAATCCACCCAAGTCAGCGTCAAGGGCCACGTTAAAGACGTGATCCTGGAAGTCACTGGCGGCATCCGCAGCGGCATGAGCTACGTCAATGCAACAAGCATTGCCGAAATTAAAGACAAAGCCCTCTTTATGGAAATGTCTTCCAATGGTATTGCTGAGTCTCGCGCACACGGAGTGAAAAACTAAGAATGGCAGACCAGGATTCCCGTCCCATAGGCGTCTTTGATTCAGGTATCGGCGGCTTGACAGTTCTAAAAGAGCTGGCGCTGCAGTTTCCTCATGAAAGTTTCTTATATGTAGGCGACACCGCTCGCCTTCCCTATGGTTCGAAATCCCCGCAAACCATTCGCAAGTACTCTGAACAGATCATTCAGTTTTTGGAAAAACAAAACGTCAAAGCCATCGTGATTGCGTGTAACACGGCCTCAAGCCAGGTGTCCGAACGCGAAATCGATGGCCTGCCGATTTACAACGTGATTGAGCCTGGTTCCCAACGTGCCCTGGAGCTTTCCTCCGGCAAACGCATCGGCGTACTGGCCACGCGTGCCACGGTGAACAGCCAGGCTTATACTCACAAAATTCACGCCCTGGATCCGCAGGCTCAGGTTTTTGATCAAGCCTGCCCATTGTTTGTTCCACTGGCCGAGGAAGGCTGGGACGCTGATCCCGTAACCAATCTGATTGTGTTCCGTTATTTAAGCCCGCTGCTGCAGAACCATATCGACACTTTGATTTTGGGCTGTACTCATTATCCGATTCTGAAAAATTCCATTGCCCGGGTGACTGGAAGCTCGATTGAACTGGTGGACTCCGGCGAAGCGATTGCACAATGGTTGTCGCGCGACTTCAAGAGCGGCCGACTGGGCCCGAATAAAAGCAATGAACCCCGTCGCATTGATATAATGACGACGGATTCTTCCGCGCACTTCACTGAAATGGCTCAGCGGATTTTAAAACCCGCCAAAGCCGATCAATACGCGGTCGTCGACGTTTAGATACAAATCTCCAAAGGCAGTTCCTGCAGATTATAGACACTGGCCATGGAATACCCATAGGCCCCGGAATCCATAATCGCCACAAAGTCGCCCTCTTGAACTTTCGTCAGTGAAATCTCTTTGGCAAAGAAATCCGAAGACTCACAAATCGGGCCCACTACATCCACCACAAAAGCCGCATCTTTTCTTTTCAGCGGCTCAATGCGATGAGTGGCTTCATACAACGACGGTCGAATCAGGTGATTCATCCCCGCATCCACGATTACAAAAGTTTTCGCGCTGGTTTCTTTGATGTACTGCACCTGCGTGATCAAAGCCCCGCAATGGGCCACCAGCCAGCGGCCGGGTTCGGCCTGCAGTTCGCAGTTTAGATCTGACAGATTTTCCATAGTGATTTGCGCGTATTTCTGTAACAGGGACTCTTCCAGCTGAAGATCCACACGGTCATAGAAAATCCCCAAGCCTCCGCCAAAGTCGAACTTTTTCAGCGTCGGGAATTCAGCCTGCAGTTCCAGATAAACGGTCTTAAGCCTTTTCAATGCTTCGTCGTATCCAGAGAACTCCAACATTTGGGATCCCAGATGCAGACTGACACCCACCAGATCGATAGAATCAGAATAGTTTTTAAGACATTTCACCAAAGCCGGAACCATGGAACGCTCCATGCCGAATTTGTTGTCCTTCAAACCCGTGGCAATGTAGGGATGCGTATTAATATCCACATCAGGATTCAGACGCAAAGCCACCTGGGCTTTCTTTTTCAGTTCACGACCCAACATGCCGATGCGTTCAAGTTCCGGCAGACTTTCCACGTTGATTTGATAAATGCCGAGCTTCAGGGCTTCAGTCACTTCAAATTTGGTTTTACCCACGCCGCTATAGACAATGTCCTGCGGGGAAAAACCACATTCCAGGGCGCGCTTGATTTCTCCCAAAGAAACCACGTCCGCCCCGGCGCCGAGGCTTTTTAGTTTTTGCAGAACACCAGGATTGGGATTGGATTTCACCGCGAAAAAAAGACGAGTCCCCTTCAAGGCCTGAGACATCGCCTGATACCTTTGGGCGACAGAATCAAGATCGTAGACATAAATGGGGCGCATGTAATTGGCCACCAGGGGCAAAAGTGGCTTTTTTAACGGACCAAGACACAATTCATTATTGATGTATTCCACGAAAACCTCGTGCTAGTATGATGGCCCATGAAGGATGATTTGTCATGAAAACTTCTATTTTTACTTACACTTCCAAAGGTTTGCCGGTACCGGCCTGGCACTTCAACAACAACGGCCCTGAAGTTCTGATCCTGGGCGGCGTTCATGGTGACGAGGTCGAAGGTGTTATCGCAGCCCAAGAGCTGCTGAAGCACTTCATGAACTCCAACCCCTACAAACTTAACATCACCCTGGTGCCGCAATTCAATCTTGAAGGTGTGATCTTCAAAACCCGCGGCAACGGCAACGGCGTGGATCTGAACCGCAACCTGCCAACCAAGGACTGGTCTCCGGAAGTAAAAACTCCGCGCTATCACCCGGGACCGGCTGCGGGCAGCGAAAAAGAAAATCACGGGCTAATGACTTATCTGGATAAAAAAAAGCCTGTCTATGTTTTATCACTGCACTCTTGGCATCCGGTTTTGAATGTCAACGGCGACTGTCGTCCGGTGGCGGAAGTTTTGTCCCGCCTGACGGGTTACAAAATTGACGACGACATCGGATACCCAACTCCGGGCTGTCTGGGCACCTATGCGGGCCTTGAAAGAAACTGCCCGACACTGACTTACGAAATCGAACGCGGTCTTTCAGCTGAAAAAATCATCGAAGTCCACGTCCCGGCAATCCTCGAATCTTTGAAAGTACTGGAATAAGGAAGGAACACCATGCAAGAACAAGTCTCAAAACTTTGGACCGAAATTCAAGGCGGAAAAACGATCGATCAACTTTCAACTACTGAATTGAAAGCCGTTTTTGAAACCATCGAAGGCCTGGATTCCGGCACTTTGCGCGTTTGCCAAAAACAAGATGGCAAATGGATCACCAACGAATGGATCAAAAAAGCCATCCTGCTTTATTTCCGTATTCAAAAAATGGAACCAATGAATGCAGGCGACATCGCCTTCTTCGACAAAATCCCATTGAAACGCTGGTCTGAAGAAGACGGCGTGCGCGTCGTTCCACCAGCCGTGGCCCGCAAAGGCTGCTTCATTGAAAAAGGCGCGATCCTGATGCCATCTTATGTGAACATCGGAGCTTACGTCGGTTCCGGCACTATGGTCGACACTTGGGCTACAGTGGGCTCTTGCGCTCAAATCGGCAAGAACGTGCACTTGTCCGGCGGCGTGGGTATCGGCGGCGTTCTAGAACCAATTCAGGCCTCTCCGGTGATCGTGGAAGACAATGCCTTCATCGGCAGCCGCTGCATCGTGGTAGAAGGTGCTGTGATTGAAGAAGGTGCGGTTCTGGGTGCGGGTGTGACCATCACGGCCAGCACCAAAATCATCGATGTGACGGGCTCATCCCCTGTTGAATACAAAGGCCGCGTGCCTGCCAATTCCGTGGTGATTCCGGGCACACAGATGAAGGACTTCGCGGCAGGCACCTATGGCGTCCCTTGCGCACTGATCATCGGCAAACGCAAAGCCAGCACAGACCTGAAAACTTCCCTGACCGACGCCCTTCGCGACCATCAGGTGAGTGTTTAATTTTTAGTATTATTTCATTCTTAAAGCATCGGACGGCTGCACTTCTGCAGCCGTTCTTGCTGGAATATAAGAGCCCAGCAAAGCAATCAATCCACTGACAATCAAGACCCCAAAGACCAGGCCATAGTTGACCAAAGCCGGGATGGAAGAATCATAGTAAACATCCGACGGCAAAAACTGAATCGGATTGGCTTGAATGTAAAGACTCAAACCTGTTCCCAGAACCACGCCCCCCACAACACCAATACCGGCCAGGAAAAAGCCGATCTGGGTGAACGTGCGAACCGTCTGATGCGAAGAAAAACCGATCGTGCGCAAGATCGCGATATCGCGTTTTTTCTGCGACAACAGCAACGCCAACACGGTCAGAATCGAACTGCCCGCGATCATGCCGGCAAGCCCCAGAAAAATCCCAATGGTCAGCTTTTCAAGCTTTAGCGCATACAACAACGCCGAATTGCGATCCATCCAGGTTTCAACACTGACACCTTCAAACTTCAACAGATCCTCTTTCACGGATTCAATGCGCCCCTCATCCGGCAGCCACACTTCAATTCCGTTTTTGCGCAAGCCCTCATTCACCAGCGCATTCAAAGCCTCACCGCGCTGATAAAAAAGATACTGCCCATCCAGATCCGGCAAACTGGTGGTGACAATGCGCTTGATACGCACGCGTTCAAACTTCGGGGTTTCCCCCGGAGGCAGCAATAATCCTGAAGGCGACACCACGGTCAGGAAGTCCCCTTCAAAAACACCCAGGGACTGGGCCAGATCCACGCCCATCACCACTTCCCCGCGCCCCGGAACATCCTGCGGATCCCAGAAGTAGGCTTGAGAATCCCGGTCCGTGACTTTGCGATCAATGCGCTGAAGCTGTTCAATGAAGTGTTCAAGACTTTCCCGGGTCACACCGCGCGCGATGCCACCACGGAACTGTCCATCCTGACTGCGGATGATGATATCCATGGTTTCATAGACATAGGCACGATTGGCCGGATCTTCCTGCAGACGTTGAAACGCAGGACTGGATTCAAGGCTTTGTGCGGTGTCGGCTCCGGCCACCTGCACATACAGATGCGGCTCCAGCCCCAGAATGCGCTTATGAATGCTGGCATTCATTCCGTTCATGACAAACAAAACCACTAGGAACGCCGTCACACTGATTGTGATCCCAACCATGGACAACCAGGCGATGCGTTTCACCAAAGAACCCGCTCGCGGAGAAAATATAAAATGACGGAAAAGGTGGCCTACCAACATCCCCCCATAATAGAGCCTGGGGACCTGGATTCAAGCCTCAATGGGGCTTCGGACCACTTTTAAGCATGGCGGCAAGGCGCTCGCCCACGTAAATTCGCACGATATTGTCGTATTCGCCGCTTTGGCGCATGCGCTCGAGTTCCTTATCGAAAGCCGATCGTAATTTAGCATCCCGAAAGGCCACATGGCTGTGATTTACCACCGGGAACAGATCAAAAACATCCACATCCGCTCCGGTGTTCACCTGGGAAGCCATGGTCATTCTGAACCAGCCAAAGATATACCGATCCATCACCAACGCATCAATGTCCCCAGCCCACAGGGCTTTGACCTGATCTTCCTGACGAACAAACTCACGATAGTTGTCAGGCAACCGGCCGTTGGCTTTAGGCGAAAACACCCGGGCAAAATCCTTCCCCAGGTCTTTCCAGGCATTATGCCAGGCCCCAACACGCACACCCGACAGATCCGAGACCTTCTTGGCGCTGAGCTTGCGGGATCTTAAAGCGATCAGATAATTTTCATAAGCGACAAAGGGTTTGGAGTAATAGTGACCAGCACCATCCCCGTTTTGCGGAACCCCGACCACCACATCAAATGTGTTGCCGTGTTTGGCCTCAGCTTCGATACGATATGGCGACATCACCTGCTGGCGGACCTTGTAACCCAGACGCTTCAGGATCTCCATCGCCAGATCCACTTCAATGCCACGGGTGTTCCCGCGCTCTGAAAAGGAATAAGGCGGGCGGCCTTTGCCAAAGGCCACGGACAAAGATTTAGCCTCTTCCGCCTGAACACCTGAACAGAAAAACAAAAGTGCCAGAATCAATTTCATTTTTTACCCAATCCTGCCAGGCGCTCACCCGTATAGGCTTTCACCATGCGGGCATAGTCCCCGCTGTCGCGCAAACGTTTCAGCTCACGATTGAAAGCATCACGGGTCTTTTCTTCACGGAAGGACACATAAGCTGGCGTGTTTTCAGGGAAGATCTCATGCACCTTCACATCTTGCGTGAAGGTGCCCCCCTCTTGCGGCGTCAGACGAAGCCACTCAAAGATATAGCGATCCATAATCAGCACATCCACTTCGCCTTTGTACAGACTGGCAAAACGATCTTTGGTCTGCGGATACTCGACAAGATTCGCCGGAACTTTCCCGTTGAATCCGGGCTCAAAGATTCTTTTAAAATCCGCTCCCAGATCTTTCCAGGCCCCGCGCCACACGGCGACCTTCAAAGACTGCAGATCCTTGGCACTTTTGATCGTGATCTTCCGGGATTTCAGACTGAAAGCGCAAACCTCATGATCCATGAAGGCCTGGGAATAATAGCGGCCGCCCTCACGATTGCGCACACCCACAATCATATCAAAGGTGTCGCCATGAGTGGCTTCGGTTTCCAAACGCAAATAGGACAGGCTTTTGAATTCATGCGGAGCCTGCAGGGATTTTAAAATTTCCCGCACCAGATCCACTTCGATGCCGTGGACCACGCCGTTTTCCTCATAGATATAAGGCGGCTTGCTTTTTCCAAAAGCAACCTTCAAGGTTTTGGCGTCCATTTGTACCGGTAATACGTTCAGAAGTAAGATTGTCAGGAAGCGAAAAACATTTCGCATGATCAACCATCCCCATGCTCAACATTGTGAGCTGAAGTATTATCGTGCGAATCGGAGTATTACTGAAGAGTAATAAAGAATTTTTGATATGTTGTAATGTGCCCCAAAGCGAGACACATCACAACGATTCAGATCTATTTACCGGCTGGAAGACGATCTTGAGTTTCCTCGTCTTTGACTTCTTTAACACTGCTTCTCATGAAGAAGCTTTTTTGCATGGCCTTTAATACAACAACTGTTTCGTCCAATGCCTGTACCAAACGCACACTGGCCCCTGGAAGCTCGCCTTCGACTTGTTTCACCGCGGGTCCCAGCGCCTTGGTCATTACTGCCAGGTTCTGGGTCATCACGGCAAGGTCTTTGGCCATTTCCGGATTCTGTTCGTTCAGTTCAGGAAGGATTTTGTTAATCTCACGCGTGGTCACGGCAAGATTTCCCACCAGTTTTTGCACACCATCATCATGCGTGGCCTGTTTGGAAAGTTTAATCACTTCCACTGACATCGTGTTCAGGTTTTTCACCAAAGGATCCAAACGGTCAATCACACGAACCAGGCTTTCTGCGCGGCTTTTATCCGCAAACGCATCCACAAGGACCTGCACACTCTCTAAAATCCCGCCCAACTTGCTCAGGTAAGAATTCAGGTGTTTACCGCTCATCAATGTCATCAGATCCACCGTTTCGATGGACTTCACTGCACTGTGATCCGGGATCATTTCAAACTCTTCGTTCCCCACCGTCAGCTCCAGCACCCTCTCACCGATGATGAACGGACGAATCAACTGCACCGTGCTGTTTTCACGAATGCGATTCTGGAATTTCCCCAGAACATAGAAGCCAACACGAATGCGGTTGTCACTTTCCAGTTCCACGGTTTCAACGGCACCGGCACGAAGACCTGCCATCTGCACCAGTGTGCCCTGATGAATACCGTCGGCATTCTCAAAGGTCGTGGTGAAGCGCACCTTCGGCTCAAACCAGCCTTGTTTTACTGCCGCACTGATGGCTGTGACAATCACACCCACAATGGCCAGAACAACAAAAAGGCCGGCGACTCTTTCAAACTTGTTGAATTTTACCTTCATAGGTGAACAACTCTTTTCTCGGGATCCACAGCCTGGAAGTAAATCTGTCCGTCATCCAGGTGAATGATCTGATAATTGAAAAGATTCATGAACTTTTCATCATAGGAACTGATAAAGATATGTTTCAGGTGCCCCTCTTTGCGCAGACGGTGCACGTGATCAGCAAAGATATAGACACTGTCCTGCCCCAGGCCCACGCTTGGATCATCCAACAGCAGCATTTCCGGCTGCATCACCACTGCGCGCATCAGGCACGTCAGCTTGCGAATACGACCCGGGACATGGGCCGGTCTTTCGTGGGCAAATTTCTCGATGCCAAATTCCTTGATCATCGCTTCGACGCGGGCTTTGCATTCTTCCGGCGTCAAAACCTTATGATACAAAAGAGGCAGCATCAGATTGTCATACAAAGTACGATTGTTGATCAGACCGCCGTAATCGAAGGAATAGCCGATCTTCAGACGGAATGGCAAAAATTCTTCAAAGGACATATCCACCACGTTTTCACCGTTGATCAGATATTTCCCGGACTGGGGAATCTGCAGGCCTGCCAGAATCTGCAACAGAGAGCTCTTCCCCGCCCCTTCATCGGCTTTCACCCACAGAATTTCGTTCATTGGAAAATCAAACTCCACATTCTGAACAATTGGCTCCTGCCCTTCATGAGTGAAAGACACGCCTTCAAATTTTAGATTTTCGATTTTCATCACACCACCCCTAAACTACGAAGTTGATTTAGATAAAACAAAGCTGTCACAATCAGATTAAACACGACCACAAAGATGATACTGTTCACCACGGCCTGGGTCGTGACCTGTGGAACCTCGTGCGGACTGCGCTTCACAGAAAGCCCCTGATAGCAGCACACCACAAAAATAATCATCCCGCTGAAACCGTTCTTCAGCAGGAAGATCAGCACGTCCTCTTTGGCAAAGGCACGCATCAATGAATCCGTATAAAAAGCCAGGGGCAGATCCTGCACGAATTTCGTGACCAGGAATCCGCCAATCAAAGCGATAAAATTGAAATAAAACGCCAGCCCCAGCACGCTGATGATTCCACCCAGCACACGCGGGAACACAATAAAACTCAGCGGGTTGATACCCATGCTTTCCAGCGCTTCAATCTCGCGATTGGCGCGCATGTTCCCGACTTCTGAAGCCACGGCTGTACCCGAGCGCGCGATCACCACCAAAGCCACCAGCAAGGGACCGGCCTCACGGACGATCATGACGATCAGGAAGTTTCCGATCATCTGGGTGCCGCCCAGCAGTGACAGATTGGACAGGGACTGAAGCAAAATGATAGACCCGGTTCCCAAAGCCAGAACCGAAATCAGTGGCAGCGCCTGCCAGCCGGTGAAATAGATTTGTGCTGAAATAACGCCGACGATCTGGCGGAAGCCCTGGGCACGATCTAAAACCGTGGCACGCAGAGAAAGATAAACCATCAGGAGAACACGTGCCGTGTACTCCACATTCTTTGTTACTGATCTTCCTAGCGAGTCTATTTGCGCCAGTAAAGAAGTCATGATTCACCCTCGATTTCTCAAGGATTTATCGGTTCATTTGGATAAAAGATGTCTTGGTCAAAGGTCTGGTTTTAGTAGGCCCAGATAGAGTAAAACAGCGATTTCAGAGCCTCAAACCCCGACTCCCAGACGGAAGACTCAAAGCGGCCGCCAATAATCGCATGCTTTTCGATGTAGATGTTTTCAGGAAACGTGGCCCGGAACGTCCGGTAAGAACGATACATATGCAGACGTGATGTCACCAGCAGGATGTCCCGGCACTTCAGCGCCTCCACAATCGGCAGGCTTTGCTGGGCATTTCCATAAGTGGTTTCTGAACGGCGGTCCAAGACCACATCGTTTTCGCTCAGGTTCCCATAAAAGGGCCACACCGGCATGATCTCGCGCAGACGCGCATTGGAATACACGCCCGAAATAACGAGCTTTTTGACATTCTGATTCGCCAGAAGGTCAAACCCCTCCCTCACCCTGCCTGCGCCGCCCGTCAGGACCACCGCGCAGTCAGCGGAAGGAGTTTTCGTCCAGGATTGAATCCGCTCACTCTGCACCTTCTGATATTCGTCGACAAAGCGGTATAGCACCACTGCGCTCAGGAATGCCAGAGCCCAGAATGAACGGGATTTCAACAGGGACTTAGCGATGCGCAATGACTTCGATCTCCACGTTCACACCTTTAGGCAAACCGGCAACCGCAACAGTGGAACGCGCCGGAGGAGCGTCCGTGAAAGCCTTTGCGTAGATCTCGTTCACAGCTGCAAAGTCCGACATGCTGGTCAGGAAGATCGTGGTTTTCACGATGTTGCTGTATTTCATGTTGGAGGCTGCCAGAACCGCTTCGATGTTTTTCAAAACCATTTCCGTCTGGGTTTTGATGTCGCCAGTGAAAACTTCGTTGGTTTTTGGATCGATGGAAATCTGACCGGAGCAGAACAACATGTCGCCGATCTGAATCGCCTGAGAATAAGGACCAACAGCTTTAGGTGCGTTGCCTGTGTGAATAACTTTTTTCATAAATATCCTTTTTCAAGATTGGAAATTTGGTTGAGGATTAGAAATAGAAAATGATTCCGGCGCTGAACGGACCGTCGCCGATGGTTCTGAAACGCACGTTGTCGCCAGAGATCACACCCACGCCACCTTCAAAGGTGAATGCCAGGGAATCAAGGCCGGTGAAGAAGAACTCACCACCGAACAATGCATTCAGTTCGAAACCGGATTCTTTATCGCCAGCCACTTCATTGTTCAGGATGCCCAAAGTACCACCCATATAGAAGTTCATGTTGTCTTCTTTGAAAACGATACGGCGAATCCCCGCATTGAAAGCAAATTTGGAATAATCTTCCTGAGTATCGATACCCAAACCACCCGCGATGGAAACATCCGGAGCAATATAATAAACCGCTGCCAACTGAGCCAGATCCAAAGCAGAGTGACTTTTAACACCCACACCCAAACGGTTGGTCAATTCCTTGGCCTCCCCTTGAGCTGCAAAAACAACTGTTACCAAACATAGCGCCAACGCCACTTTTTTAAGCACTTTGATCTCCTTGTGATCGAATTTTTAAGCCCTCTTATTAAAGGCAAAACCACGAGCTGGCGCAAAGGATTTTCCTTCTTACGGACAGTGTCAAAGCTGCCAAAAGCCCCCTTGCGCAAAGCCCCCACTTCGTGGGAAATCAGGGACATGAAATCCCTTTGGTTCGCACTTCTGATTCTTGCCCCCACGACTTCTTTTGCCATCATCAAGGGCGATGGCTTTGAAATGCTCAGCCCTGATGAAAGCCGCATGCTGGAAGTGGGCTTGGAATCTTCAGAGCTTCCCAGCCTGTGCCCGCGCGCCAAAGAGTTCGCTGATAATGCCCGCTGGGATCACGCCCCCATTTCGCAAAAATTGGATTTCGTGCTGGTCGATAAAAAACGCCGTCTGCTGCATGTGATGCGCCACGGGCAAGTACTGGCAACATATGCTGTCGCTCTTGGCGGAAACCCGCAAGGCCACAAGAAAAACGAAGGCGACCAGCGCACTCCGGAAGGCCGTTACTTCTTTGATCTGAAAAAAGAAAAGAGCGAATATCATCTGGGCCTTCGTATCAATTATCCCAATGCCAAAGATCTTGCGGAAGCCAAAAAGAACGGCATCAAAAATCCGGGCGACAGTATTTTGATTCACGGTCTGCCCAACAGCTGGGTCAAACGCAAAGTCATCCGCCATCCCCGCGATTGGACCAAGGGATGCATGGCTGTTCGTGATTATGAAATTGAAGAAATTTACGCAAACATGGATTTGGGCGGAATGATCGAAATCTGCCCTTAAAGCAAAGAATCGGCAATGGCTGCCAGGAACGCTGGCGGGAATGCCACGCCGGAGTTATTCTCGGCTTCCCAGATTTTCTCTTTCAAGAAGCGAAAGCCCACGCCGTTCTTTTTCATTGTCGTCAAAACACCCTGATCGATCTTTTCTGCAAACTGAAGGATAAGGGCTTCCACCGGAATCTTGTCTGCTGGAACCTGATTCGGAAATCCCTTTTCGTCAAAACGCTCGTGGGTGCAAACCATCACGGCCTTGACTTCTTCAGTCAACGGCAAGCCTTTGATAAGGCAGCGATTCATGGACAGAATCGGATGATTGTTAAATTCACGCTGCTGTTCTTCCAAAACAGTTCTGCCTTCGGAAGTTAAAAACTCGCGGCTGATCCTGTCGTCGATATCAAACAGCCCCACATCCGTCAGCAGGCCGGCTATCAGCACCGTCAGGGGATCCCCCTGTCCGCTTTTCCTCGAGATGATAGCCCCGTACACCGCAATCCACGGCGCGCGCCAAATCTCGTAGAACTCTCCTTCCAGCACTTCGCGGAAAAGATCCCACAGGTCCTCTTCAGTTCCCAGCAGCTGCAAAAGATCCGAAGCCGTTTTAAGAAGAGCTTCATAACGGGAACGGAATGTCCCAGGCCCTGGTGATTTGAAATCAAAAAGAAGAATTTCATTCAAATACAAAGCCCCATGGCACAGGGACAGAAACAGCGCACGTGCGCGCTTTTTCAAACCATGCCCGGAGGTGTCATAGTAATTCGTGATGTAATCCAGATACTTTTCACTGTCGCGATTTTGAATAAAGGTGTTGTCGGCTTTCCCGACCCGCTGGAAGCGTTCATCACTGAGAACTGAATTGCTGTAAACGACCGCCAGATAACGCTGATTCAGCGGCATGCGTACAAACACCGGGAATGTCATGGTGGTCATCGGGAACAAGTCACCGATTTGAATTTCAAAATACTGGGCCCGGCAACGATACAGACAGATATACTCAAACTTCAGGGTGCGGTTGAATTCACTTTGCGAAAGTGGTGTCACGCGCGGATTCTGGGTTCCTTCCAGATTCTCGCGCGACAGGGAAGCCGCCATGACGGTCACAATCCGGGATCGAGGGAACAGATTCAAAACCTGATCCACTCGCGCCGCAAATGCGGACAGATCCTCATTCTGCTCTTGCACCATCAAAACCATTTGCGCGCGCATCAGGTCCGAGCGCGAAGCCGCATCCAGTTCAGAATAAGGCATTTGTTTGAAGGTCAGATAGTGACGGGAAATCACTTCCTTGGCGCGGTTTAAAATCGCCTCATCCTCGGACAGGATCAGAAGTTCCAATTTTTGTCTGAATAAGGTCTGCGTCCGGGTGTCAGTCATTGCTTTAAAAATTCTAAACTTCCGCACGGGAGCTGCCAACAAAACTTTTCCGGGTTGACAATTAATCCCCCTCAACCAATCCTATCTGGACCAATTCGAGAAAGGACCTGTATGAAACACCTTATCGCAGCCCTTGCGACCGTTCTTTTGTCTGTAAACTCCATGGCAGCCCTGCTGACTCCGGAAGGAACCGGCGAAAAAGTGGAAAAAGTGACCCTGTCCACTTCCGCGACTGCCAATGTTGAAAGCGAATCCCTGAAACTGACTTCAGTGGGCGCAGGCCTGCGCGCCAAGAAAGTGGTTTTCGTGAACGTGAAAGTTTATGTGGGCCAGCTTTTCGTCAGCAATCCAGAAACCTTCAAGAAAACCGATGCTGAAGCCCTGACTTCACTAAAGGATCAGCAAGCCGTTGCCATCCAAATGCACTTCCTGCGTGGTGTGGATGCCGATAACGTGCAAAAGTCATTCAAAGAAGCACTTAAAGCCAATGGCGTGAGTTCTGACGAAGCGTCCGTGAAACAATTCCTGGACTCTGTGGCAAAAGGTGGCGAAGCCAAAGAAGGCAAAGCGCTGACTGTACTGGGTGCTAAATTGAAAGACGGATCTGAAGCTGTTCTTTACGAAACAACTTCCGGCAACGTTTCTGAAATCAAAGGTCCTGCAGGATTTATCGAAAAGGTGTTCTCTATCTGGCTGGGCAAACCATCTGATGATGGTGTAGCCACTTTGAAAAAATCCATCCTGAAAAAATAGTTCCATCTTTTTGAGGCCGATCACGCAGGTCGGCGTCAATCTCCACATCAAAGATCTTTCCACGCGAAGCCTCGCCCAAAATTCGCTCTCCTGTAAATTACAAGATCACTAAAGTTCCTCCCGAAAATCCCCCGGGCCAATTTGTATTTTGGAATATTCCCCGCTATTTCATCGGCCTAACAGACCCACAGTGAGACACTGTCCACGACAGTGAGGTGCGCATGAAAGTCTTTATGTTTGCGGCGTCTTTGCGCCACGGTTCTTACAACAAAAAACTGATCCGGGTCGCCGCAGAAATGGTGCAAGATCTGCCTTTTTGCGAGGTGGATCTTTGCGAATTCAACGAATTTCCCCTGCCGATGTATGACGCTGACCTGGAAAACTCCAAGGGCATTCCTCAAGGTGCCAAGGACCTGGGAAAGAAATTTACCGAGGCCGACGCCATTATCATTTCAAGTCCTGAATACAACGGAAGCATTCCTGGTACATTCAAGAATGCCATTGACTGGCTGTCTCGCTTAAAACCGGTACCCATTGAAAAGAAGCACATCCTGCTGCTGGGCGCTTCGCCTGGGGCATTAGGTGCCGTGCGGGGAAACTTGCACGCACGTGTGCCCTTGCATGTTCTAAAATCCTATGTGTATCCAGAATACTTTGGCGTGGCGAAAGCCGACGACGCTTTTGACAAAGATGGAAAGCTCAAAGACGAAAAGCAGATTGAAAAGCTGCAGGCAATGATTGCGGATTTTATCCACTTTGCCTCCAGAAAAGAGACGCCATTTGAAAAGCTCACAGAATTTGTGGATGAAAAGATCCACCAACAACACAACTAGAGCGCTCGCGCAAGACGGACCCACATCCCCGGGATCTAATCCCTGCACTGCCTGCAAAACTAAAAAAGGGGATGATTTACTCATCCCCTTTTATATTTCTGAATCACCGTTGTGAATAATTCACTGAGTTTACTGACAAACAAAGATGCGTGGAGCCGTTCTCAGCTGGCCATCAGCCAGTGATGCCGTGATCGGAGACGAAGGCACAAATTCTTTGGTGTTAGCCGGAGCATCGTGCTTCCATAAACCAAACAACACTTCCCCTTTTTCGCAGTTGGCACCACCGGAAGGCCATTCCCCATTCACAACCACATAGTTGTATAGCTTCGAGCGTCCATCATCGTTATTCTCAATTCCACCCGGCAGAATCACATTCGGAAAACGAACCAGGTCATCTGCCCTATGATTGGTAAACTTCAAATCATCAAAAACAGCCAGGCTATAGGCTCCAGAACTCTCAGCCAGAGCACTATGATCATCCAGCCTGCTGAAGTTACTCAAATCATAACGCATGCTCAGCGGGTATTGCTTGATAAAGGAAACAGAGCTGGAGCCGCCAGTCGTGGTTGGAAAAATCCCCTTGGTGCAAACGTAATATGAAAAGGTCAAAGCATCGGCAGTGACATCCTTAATAAATGGATATGCAAAAGTTCTGATTCCATCCCCGCCAAATTTATTTCCGTAAATCGAGAACAACGTGACGTTACTCATCAAATCAATAACCCGACCGTCGGCCTTCGCCCATTTTTCTGAATTCGGCTGTACGGTGGCCACAAACGCCTTCACTTCCCCCAGGTCACATTCATTGCGGAAAGGGTCGTCCCAGGCCAGACAAACCGTGGACACCAGTTGCAGAAGAAGAAGTGCAGAGACCGTCATAAATTTCTTTTTCATAAACACACCTTTGTGATGATTGGTTATGTCTAACTGAATTGCATAGCCAATGCCATCCAAAATCCAGGTCCAAATCCACCACCGTCGCCTTGAGGGCCGCCCTGCCGACTTTCCGACAATCCAATACGCCGACGTCCCAGCACCTGCCGAACAACCGTCAGTTCTTTTTAATTTAATCCGAACCTGTTGCGGCCCATTTATACTCGCGATCGCCAAACATCTGATCTTAAGATGAACCTGATTTAAAGTTGAAAAGACGGGTTGTAGAAATAAAAAAAGAGTGGTTGTTCACCACTCTTTTGATTTCTTTTAAAATGTTTTTAAATTTCAGCGTCGAGAAAAGCCTTCAACCCGCGTTGCGCGGCGCCGCCGAGACCACAGGAGCGGCTGGAACCGGCACTACCACGGCCGATGGAATCGGCTCAATGTGTGTGGTTTCAACTTTCGCCACTTGTTCTTCGGCTTTTTTGCCTTCGCCCAAATTCAGAATGACCACGCCGGCAATAATCAACGTCGTCGCCACCACTTTCTGCAGCGGTAAAGGCTCATTGAAAATAACCAGTCCCAGGAAAGCCATCAAGGCTGTTCCCACTCCCGCCCAGATCGCATACACGTTACTGACGGGAAGATATTTAAGCGCCACAGTGAGGCTTATAAAGCAGATTCCATGACATGCTACTGTGAGCACGGATGGGAGCACCTTTGTAAACCCCTCTGAGTACTTCATTGTGATCGTACCGAAAACCTCGAATATAATTGCTGCTGCAAGATACACGTATGCCATAAGACACCCTGTCGCATCTCGACCCTTTCTATCGTATTAAATTGTGTTTACCCCGTGTCTCGGATGAACCTCCGAGAGATCTTTTTTTGAACCAGTCGACAAAAAAGACTTAAAAAGCGAACAGGAGAAAGCTCCTGTATTTGATATAACTAGAATACCACAGCCCTTTAAAAAAAGCTCTCACGACTCGACTCCAATGAGATTATGCAGTCATTTCATAGCTTTAGTGGTGAGACACAGCGAATATTTTTAGTCCAAATTTTGTTTGATTACACATTTCTGTGTTTATAGATATTCCCCTTTTGAAACAAAAAAGGACCTCCAAAGGGCAAGTTCGCCGTCTCTGAATGAAGTGAAAATGAAAGAAAAGATCCGAGTTGCCTCGCCAGCGAGCGCACTCACCAACCCAGGCAAGAACTCTCGTTGATAAACTTCTGCTTCTGATTGAGGCGATAAAGCCGAATCCGGGCCGTCTGCGACGTCAGCACGAAAGTTTCAGGCAGGAAAAAGTCTATCGTCAGATTTCGGGCATAAAAAAACCCGGATTACTTTCGTAACCCGGGTTCAAGTAAAATAGAGCTGGCGTCGTGC